>NZ_PJNE01000001.1:0-1200000 GCF_002846495.1 Phycicoccus duodecadis | reverse complement strand
ACCGGCTCGCAGGTGGGCCTGCAGGGCTTCAGCTCGCTCGACCAGCTCGGCACCGGCGCCTTCGCGGGCTTCGTGTCGGCCTACCTCAACACCCGCGAGATCGCCCCCCTGGTGGCCGGGCTGGCCCTGGCGGCCACCGTGGGCTGCGGCTTCACGGCCCAGCTCGGGGCGATGCGGATCAGCGAGGAGGTCGACGCCCTCGAGGTCATGGGCATCCCGAGCCTGCCGTTCCTCGTGACGACCCGGATGATCGCCGGCTTCGTGGCGGTCATCCCGCTGTACGTCCTGGGGCTGCTCTCGTCCTACGCGGCCACCCGGTTCATCGTCACCGGCTACTTCGGGCAGTCGACCGGCACCTACGACCACTACTTCCACCTGTTCCTGCCCCCGCAGGACATCCTCTGGTCGTTCGCGAAGGTGCTGATCTTCGCGGTCGTGATCATCGGCATCCACTGCTACTACGGCTACACCGCCAGCGGTGGGCCCGCCGGGGTCGGGGTGGCCGTGGGCCGCGCCGTGCGTACCTCGATCGTGGCCATCAACGTCGTCGACTTCTTCGTCAGCCTGGCCATCTGGGGCGCCACCACCACGGTGAGGATCGCGGGATGACGGGGGGCTTCCTGGGCGGTCTGCGCTCGCGCTCCTACGGGATCGCGTTCCTGCTCGTCGTCGCCGTGCTGCTGACGCTCTCGATCGCGGCCTTCAACAAGGTCTTCACCGACGTCGTCACCGTCACCCTGAAGACCGACCGCATCGGCAGCCAGCTCCAGGAGTCCTCCGACGTCAAGATCCGCGGCCTCATCGTCGGCGAGGTCCGCGCCATCGAGGCCGGTCCCCAGGGCGCCACCCTGACCCTCGCGCTGGACCCGGCCCGCACGTCGCTCATCCCGGCCGCGGTCAGCGCCCGGCTGCTGCCCAAGACCCTGTTCGGCGAGCGCTACGTCGACCTCGTGACGCCTCCGGGCGACCCGGGGCGGCCCATCCGCGAGGGCGACGTGATCCCGCAGGACCGCAGCAGCGTGGCCATCGAGCTCGAGCGGGTCTTCGACCAGCTGCTGCCGCTGCTGCGCACCGTCCGGCCCGAGAAGCTCGCCGCCACCCTCAACGCGCTGGCGACGGCCCTCGACGGCCGGGGCTACACGCTGGGCCAGAACCTCGTCCTGGTCAACCGGTACTTCACCGCGCTGAACCCCCAGATGCCGCTGATCCAGGCCGACATCAGCGGCCTCGCCGACCTCGCCAGCACCTACGCCGTGGCCGCCCCCAACCTGTTGCGCGCCCTCGACGCGTTGCGCACCACCAATGCCACCATCGTCGAGAAGAAGGACCAGCTGGCGGGCTTCCTGGCCGGGACGGCCGGCTTCGCCAACACCACCGCCGAGTTCCTCGAGCAGAACGACGACCGCATCATCCAGGTCGGGCGCGTGCAGCGCCCGACGCTGGCGGTGCTGGCCAAGCACGCGCCGATCTACCCCTGCCTGGCGTCCGGCCTGGTCAACTGGCTGCCGCGCATCCGCGGCGCGTTCTCGGGCGCCCAGTTCCACATCACGCTCGAGACCCCGCCCCAGCGTCAGGGCTACCGCCCCGGCCAGGAGCCGGCCTGGAACGACGACCGCGGGCCCACCTGCTACGACCTGCCGAGCCCGCGGAGCAGCCAGGCCCACCCGCGCGGTGCGGTGACCTTCGCCGACGGCACCGGCGGCGGCTCGCGCTCGGCCCTGCCGTCGGCCCTGCTCGCCCCCACCGGGCTGGCGGTGCCAAGCGTCGACTCCGGCCTGGCCGGCACCGCCGAGGAGCAGCAGGTCGTCGCCATCGCGCTCGCGCCCGAGGGGGGCGGCGAGCCGTCGGCCCTCACCACGCTGCTGGCCGGCCCGATGCTGCGCGGGAGGGTGGTCAACCAGTGAGGACCACCCCCAGCCTGGTCAAGCTCATCGTGTTCGTCGTGGTCACGGTGCTGGCCACCGGCATCCTGGCCGCGACCATCTCGAACCTGCTGCCGGGCGACAAGGCCACCTACAAGGCGGTGTTCACCGACGTCACCGGGCTCGCCTCGGGCCAGGACGTGCGAGTCGCCGGCGTCCGCGTGGGCACGGTCAAGGACATCACCGTCGCCAAGGACCGGGTCCACGCCGAGGTCACCTTCGACGTCCTGCGCAGCACGGCGCTGACCCGCGGCACCGCCGCCACCATCAAGTACCGCAACCTGGTGGGGGAGCGGTACATCGCCCTCACCCAGGAGCCCGGCGACACCGGGCCGCTCCCCGAGAACGGCACCATCCCGCTGGAGCGCACCCACCCGGCGCTCGACCTGACCGTCCTCTTCAACGGCTTCAAGCCGCTGTTCGCGGCGCTCTCACCGGCCGACGTCAACGAGCTGTCGGGGCAGATCATCTCGGTGCTCCAGGGCGAGGGGGGCGACATCAACTCGCTTCTCGGGCAGACCGCCTCGCTGAGCCGGGCCCTCGCCGACCGCGACGCCGTCATCGGCCGCACCATCGACAACCTCTCGACCGTCCTCGGCACCGTGGAGGCCAACGACACCGCCTTCCGCGACCTGCTGACCCAGCTGCAGCGGTTCGTCTCGGGGCTCTCGCAGGACCGCGCCGCCATCGGGCAGTCGCTGACCAACATCAACGCCCTGACCGCCGACACCGCGAGCCTGCTGCAGGCCGGGCGCCCCGACCTGAAGGCCGACATCGCGAACCTCGGCGACCTGGCGAGCACCCTCAACGAGCCCCAGAACACCGCGGCCTTCGAGAAGTTCGCGCGGACCGCCCCGGGCAAGATCACCACCATCACCCGCACCGCCACGTACGGCGCGTGGTTCAACTTCTACCTCTGCCGCTTCGACGTGAAGAACCTGGTCCTCCCCACGGGTCCGACCCCCGGCAACCTCGGCTACGACGTCGCCGCCGCGAGGTGTCGCTGATGGCCCGCATCGTGCGTCCGCCCAAGGACCGCAACACCCTGCGCTTCGGCATCGCCGGGCTGGCGGTCATCGCCGTGCTCATGGTGCTGGCGTTCAACGCCTCCCGGCTGCCCTTCCTCGGGGGTGGCCCCGCCTACAGCGCGGCCTTCACCGAGGCCGGCGGCCTGCGCGACGGTGACGACGTGCGCATCGCCGGGGTCAAGGTCGGCGATGTCACCGGCGTCGACCTCGAGGGCTCGCACGTGCGCGTCGACTTCCGCATCACCGGCGACGTGAGCTTCGGCCCCCAGACCGCCGCCTCCGTGCGCATCAAGACCCTGCTCGGCGCGAAGTACGTGGCCCTCGAGCCGCGCGGCACCGGGCAGCTGAAGGAGGGGAGCCAGATCCCGCTCGAGCGCACCGTCTCGTCCTACGACGTGATCAGCGCCTTCTCCGACCTCACGAAGACCACCGAGCGCATCGACACCGACCAGCTGGCCCGCTCGCTCGACGTCCTGGCCACCGAGTTCAAGGACACCCCGGCCAACGTCCGCACCGCCCTCGACGGCCTCAGCCGCCTCTCGCGCACCGTGGCGAGCCGCGACGAGAAGCTGCGCGAGCTGCTGCGCTCGGCCAACACCGTCACCGGCACCGTCGCCGAACAGAACGCCGCGATCGACCGGCTGATGCAGGATGCCGACCTGCTGCTGGTCGAGCTCGAGAAGCGGCGTGAGGCCATCCACACCCTCTTCACGAACACCAGCGCGCTGGCCCAGCAGATCACCGGCCTGGTGCGCGACAACCGCGCCGAGCTGGGCCCGGCCCTGGCTCAGCTGAAGGGTGTGCTGGCCACCCTGCAGAAGCACGAGGCCGACCTGCAGGCCACCATCGAGGCGATGGCGCCGTTCACCCGGGTCTTCGCCAACACCCTGGGTACCGGGCGCTGGTTCGACACCTACATCCAGAACCTCACCGTCCCGGTCGGGTCGGTGGGCCGATGATCTCCCGCCCGTCCCTGCGCCGGCCGCGCCGCCCCGCGCGACCGGCCTGGCTGGCTCCGCTCGGTGCCCGGCTGCGTTCGGTCCCACCGCGACTCGGGCTCGTCGCCGGCATCCTGGTGGTGGCGCTGGTCGCCGCGGCGGTCGTGTTCTGGCCCCGCCCCGAGCCGGTGCGCGTCACCGCCGACTTCGTCCGCGCGGTGGGCCTCTTCCCGGGCTCCGACGTGCGCATCCTCGGGGTCCGGGTCGGCACCGTCACCAGCGTCGAGCCCGAGGGCGACAAGGTACGGGTGGCCTTCGAGTTCACCCCCGAGCATCCCGTGCCCGCCGACGCGCGGGCCGCCGTGGTGGCGCCCTCGCTGGTCAGCGACCGCTACGTGCAGCTGCTGCCGGCCTACACGGCCGGGCCGCGGATGCGCAGCGGCGCGCACATCCCGCTCGACCGCACCGCCGTCCCCGTCGAGCTCGACCGGGTCAGCCAGAGCCTGGACGACCTGATGGTCGCGCTCGGCCCGAAGGGCGCCAACTCCGAGGGCGCCCTCACCCGGGTCCTGCGGACCGGGGCCGCGAACCTCGACGGCAACGGGCAGGCGCTGCACGACACCACCCAGAACCTGTCGCTGGCCGTGCAGACCTTCTCGCAGGGCCGCGGCGACCTCTTCGGCACCGTGAAGAACCTCAACACCTTCACCGAGACCCTGGCCACGAACGACACCAAGGTGCGCCGCCTCAACACCAACCTGGCGTCGGTGTCGACCGCTCTTGACGACGAGCGCGGCGACCTTTCGGCGGCCCTCGCCAACCTGGCCGTGGCGCTCGACGAGATCTCGGGCTTCGTCAAGGACAACCGCGCGGTCCTCAAGGACGACGTCGGCCGGCTGGCCGACGTCACGGGCGCCGTCGCCGCGAAGCGGAAGGCCCTGGGCGAGACCCTCGACAACGCCCCCGCGGCCATCTCCAACCTCCAGCTGGCCTACGACGCGGCCAACGGCACCCTCGACACCCGCGCCACCGTGCAGGGGGCCGACGACCCCGGGCTGCTGCTGTGCTCGCTGGTCACCGGCCCCACCAACACCGGCAACACCACGCTCTGCGACTCCCTCGGGTTGCTCGACCTCAAGGTCCCGACGGGCTCCTCGGCCGGCTCCCTCCTCAAGGGCGCCGACCCCACGCTCGGAGGGCTGCTCGGATGACCCGCCGCGTCCGTCTCCTCGCCGCCCTCGCGGCGGTGCTCGCGCTGCTCCTCTCCGGGTGCAAGGGCATCTACGACCTGCCGCTGCCCGGTGGTCCCAAGGCCGAGGGCCCGCAGATCACGGTGCAGGCGGAGTTCACTGACGTGCTCGACCTCGTGCCCCGCTCGTCCGTGAAGGTCGACGACGTCACCGTCGGCGAGGTCACCGACATCACCCTCGACGGCTGGACGGCGCGGGTCACCATGCGCATCCCGAAGTCCGCAGGCCTGCCCGACGACACGCGGGCCGAGCTCAAGCAGACCTCGCTGCTCGGCGAGAAGTACATCGCGCTCGAGCGGCCCACCGGCGGCGGCACCGGCCGGCTCGACGACGGCGACCTCATCCCGCTCGCGCGCACCGGGCGCAACCCCGAGGTCGAGGAGGTGCTCTCCGCCCTGTCGCTGCTGCTCAACGGGGGAGGCGTCGGCCAGCTCAAGATCATCGAGACCGAGCTCAACAACGCCCTGCGCGGCAACCACGACGACATCACGAGCCTGGTCACCCAGCTCGACACCTTCGTCGGCGGGCTCGACGCCCAGAAGGCCGAGATCATCCGCGCCATCGACGGCATCGACACCCTGAGCGCCCGCCTCGCGGCCCGCGACGACCAGCTCGCGGCCGTGCTGAAGGAGACCCCGCAGGGCCTGAAGGTGCTGGCCGACCAGCGCCGGCAGCTGACGGCCATGCTCACCGCGCTCAGCCGCCTCGGCGCGGTCGGAACCAAGGTCATCCGCGCCTCGCGCGCCGACACCCTCGCCGACCTGGCGGCCCTGAAGCCGATCCTGGCCCAGCTCAACGCCGCCGGCGACGACCTGCCGCAGTCGCTCGAGCTGTTCCTCACCTACCCGTTCCCGGACTCCTCGCTGGCGGCCATCAAGGGCGACTACACCAACCTGCACGTGACCGCCGACCTCGACCTCAGCACGCTCACCCTCCCGACGCCCACGGGGGCGCCGACCCTGCCCGTCCCGGTCCCCACGCTCCCGACCCTGCCCGTGCCGAGCCTGCCGCTGCCGACGGTCACGGTGCCGCTGCCGTCGCTGCCGCTGCCGACCTCGGGCGTGCCGCTGCCCACGACGTCCGGCGGCCCGCTGTGCCCGCCGATCTGCGTCGCGCAGGCCTCGGCCGACGGCGCCGACCGGTCGTGGACCACCCTCTACACCGGGGGGATGTCGTGATCCGCCGGCTCACCAAGGTCCAGCTCGCGCTGTTCCTGATCATCACCATCGTCGCCACGTCCTACCTGTCGGCCACCTACGTCGGGCTCACCGACCGCATCCTGGGGGGCGGGCCCACCGTGGTGGCCGACCTCGGCCAGTCGGGCGGCATCTTCGTCGGCTCCGAGGTCACCTACCGCGGGGTGCGCGTGGGCCGAGTCTCCGACCTCACCCTGAGCCACGACGGGGTGCGGGTGCACGCGCGCCTCGACCGGGGGGTCGAGGTGCCGAAGGACACCCGGGCCGTCGTCGAGAACCGCTCGGCGGTGGGCGAGCAGTACCTCGACCTCCAGCCGCGCAGCAACCGCGGGCCCTACCTGGCCGACGGCGACGTCATCCCGCGCGCCGACACCGAGACCCCGCTGCGCGTCGACACCCTGCTCCTCGACGTCGACCGCACCGTGCGCTCGGTGCCGAAGGACGACCTGGTCACGGTCGTCGACGAGCTGGGCACCGGGTTCGAGGGCACCGGCCCCGACCTCGCGCGCCTCATCGACGACGGAGACCTGCTCACCCGGAGCGCCATCTCGGCCCTGCCCGACACCATCGCCCTGCTGAAGTCCTCCAAGACGGTGCTCGACACCCAGCGCCTGCAGTCCTCGCAGATCATCACGTTCTCGGGCAACCTGGCGCGGATCTCCGAGACCCTCAAGGCCTCCGACCCCGACCTGCGCGTCATCCTCGACCGCGGCGTGGTGGCCTCCAGCGAGCTGCAGGCCGTCGTCCGCGAGAACCGTGACGGTCTCGGCACCCTCCTCGCCAACCTCGTCACCGTCGGCCAGGTCACGAGCGCCCGGGTCGACGGCATCGACCAGCTGCTGATCACCTACCCCGACGTCGTCTCGGGCGGCTACACCGTGGTGCCCGGCGACGGCACCGCCCACTTCGGGCTGGCCCTGGCCCAGTCGCCGGCCCCCTGCACGCAGGGCTACGGAGGGACCAGGACGACGAACCCCAACCAGACGACGAACCTGCCGCCGCTCAACACCGCGGCGCGCTGCAGCCTCCCGCGGGGCTCGGCGTCGACCGTCCGCGGCGCCCAGAACGCACCCGGCGCCCGACCCGTCGGCAGCGCCAGCCTGGCCATGGCCTATGGTTCGGACCCGGTGCCGCTCGGGACGACCGCGTACGGGCAGCCGGCGCAGGTGTCGGTCCCGCAGGCACCCGCCGGGAGCGGCGCCGGCTCCTGGTCCTGGATCATGGAGGAGGCAGCCCGATGAACCGTCCGGTCCGCTCCTTCTGGCGGCCGGTGCTGTGGGCCCTGGTCCTCGCCGTGCTCGCCTCCACCGTGGTGGTCGCCGCCACGAAGGGCCGCGAGTGGTACACCGCCCGGCAGGTGCAGCAGGCCCAGAGCGAGGCGCTCGCGGCCGGCCGCCAGATCGCCGTCAACTTCGCGACGCTCGACTACGCGACCGTCGACGAGGACACCGCGCGGGTGAAGGCGGCGGCCACGGGGGAGTTCCTCGAGAGCTACACCAGCAGCCTGGCCGACCTGCGCAAGGTCGTTGTCGCCAACAAGTCGACGTCCCGGGTCGAGCGCGCCGAAGCCGGCCTCGTCTCCGGCGACCGCGACTCGGCGCAGGTGATCGTGGGGGTGGTCGCCCCGACCTCCAACACCAACATCCCCCAGGGCGAGACCAAGACGTACCGGCTCAAGCTCGCCCTGCGCGAGGTCGGCGGGACCTGGAAGGTGGAGCGCCTTGAGTTCGTCGGATGACCGCCGCCGCCCCCGCGTCGCCGGCCAGCGGCGCCGCCACGGCCGCCCCGTGGACGAGGCCGCCGAGGTTGCGCCGCCGGTGCCGCGGCCGCCCCTCGACGAGGCGCCGGCCCGGCCTGCCCCCGAGCCTGAGCCGGCAGCTCCCGCTCCCCGCACCGACACCGGGACCGCCGAGCGCGTCGACGCCGAGCCGCCCGGGGAGACCGCCGGCCCCTCCGTCACCGTGCGCGACCTGCGTGCCCCGCTGGTGGCCCTGCTGGTCGTGGTGCTCCTCTTCGCGGCCGTCGCGTCGGTCGCCTTCCGCGACCACGGCGCCCGCGAGCGCGACGCCCGCGCGGCGACGGCGGCGGCCCGGACCTCGCTCGAGGCCCTGCTCTCCTACGACTACCAGACCATCGCGGCCCAGGCACAGCAGAACACCGCCCTGCTCACCGGGCAGTTCCGCACCGAGTACGGGCAGACGATGCAGAAGACCATCGCGCCGGTGGCCGAGAAGGAGAAGGCCGTCGTGCGCGCCCGGTCGTACGAGGCGGGCGTGATGGGCCAGACTCCCGACACCGTCACCGTCGAGGTCTTCCTCAACCAGGCCAAGGCCTCCACGGGTCAGGCCCAGCCGTCGATCGACCAGAACCGGGTCATCGCGACCATGCAGCGGGTCGGCGACCGCTGGTTGATCTCGGGCCTGTCGGCCTTCTGACCGACCTCCGCCCGGCTCTCGTCCCCAGGCGTCAGCGCGTTTCGCTTGACGGGGGCCGGGCGGAGCGTCATCCTGTTCGCGTCGCCCGGCTCTGCGGGGCGGCCGCACCGGGAGCCGAAGGGTTTGACCCGGTTGGACGGTGCTGCCTTCTTCGGGTATGCTATCTCTTTGCGCTGCCCCCTACCTGCCTCCGCTCGACGTCGAGCCCTCCCGTCGCCATGCCCCCGGCTGTCCCGGGAGACCTGCGTCGGGCCCGGACCACGACATCCGGTGGGTGAGGAACAGCGCGACCGCACGCCCACCAGGCCCGTGGAAGGAACCCTCCTTGGCTGCCTCGCGCACCTCGAAGAACACCGTGAAATCTGCTCGGACGGCCTCGGGCCGTCTGTCGTTCGCCAAGATCCGTGAGCCGCTGGAGGTCCCCGACCTCCTCGCTCTCCAGACCGAGAGCTTCGACTGGCTCCTCGGGAACGAGCGCTGGCAGCAGCGCGTCGCAGCCGCCCTCGAGGCCGGCCGCGACGACGTGCCCGAGCGCTCGGGCCTCGAGGAGATCTTCGAGGAGATCTCTCCGATCGAGGACTTCAGCGGCTCGATGTCGCTCAGCTTCCGTGACCACCGCTTCGAGGAGGTCAAGTACTCCATCGAGGACTGCAAGGAGCGCGACCAGACCTACTCGGCGCCGCTGTTCGTCACGGCCGAGTTCATGAACAACACCACCGGCGAGATCAAGAGCCAGACGGTCTTCATGGGCGACTTCCCGCTCATGACCGAGCGCGGCACCTTCATCATCAACGGCACCGAGCGCGTCGTCGTCTCCCAGCTGGTCCGCAGCCCGGGCGTCTACTTCGAGCGCACCCCCGACAAGACGTCCGACAAGGACATCTACTCGGCCAAGGTCATCCCCAGCCGCGGCGCCTGGCTCGAGTTCGAGATCGACAAGCGCGACCTCGTCGGCGTCCGCGTCGACCGCAAGCGCAAGCAGTCGGTCACCGTCCTCCTCAAGGCCCTCGGCATGTCCGAGGCCGACATCCTCGAGGAGTTCGGCGACTTCGAGTCGATGCGCCTCACCCTGGAGAAGGACAACACCACCGACCAGGACGACGCGCTGCTCGACATCTACCGCAAGCTGCGTCCGGGCGAGCCGCCGACCAAGGAGGCCGCGCAGACCCTGCTCGACAACCTCTACTTCAACGGCAAGCGCTACGACCTGGCCAAGGTCGGCCGGTACAAGATCAACAAGAAGCTCGGCGTCGACAGCGAGCTGTCGACCTCGACGCTCGGCCTCGAGGACATCGTCGCCACGATCAAGTACATCGTCGCCCTGCACGCCGGCCAGGAGACCCTGCCGGGCCAGCGTCGCGGCGAGCCCGTCGACGTGCGCGTCGAGACCGACGACATCGACCACTTCGGCAACCGCCGCCTGCGCAACGTCGGCGAGCTCATCCAGAACCAGGTCCGTACCGGCCTGTCCCGGATGGAGCGCGTGGTCCGCGAGCGGATGACGACCCAGGACGTCGAGGCCATCACGCCGCAGACCCTGATCAACATCCGCCCGGTCGTGGCGTCGATCAAGGAGTTCTTCGGCACCAGCCAGCTCTCGCAGTTCATGGACCAGAACAACCCGCTCGCGGGCCTGACGCACAAGCGGCGTCTGTCGGCCCTCGGCCCGGGTGGTCTCTCCCGTGACCGCGCCGGCATGGAGGTCCGCGACGTCCACCCGTCGCACTACGGCCGCATGTGCCCGATCGAGACCCCTGAGGGCCCGAACATCGGCCTCATCGGCTCGCTCGCGTCCTACGGGCGGATCAACTCCTTCGGCTTCATCGAGACCCCGTACCGCAAGGTCACCAAGGGCCGCATCACCGACGAGATCCACTACCTGTCGGCCGACGAGGAGGACGAGCACGTCATCGCCCAGGCGAACGCCGCGCTCACCGACGACGGCACGCACTTCGCCACCGAGCGCGTCCTGGTCCGCATCAAGGGCGGCGAGGTCGAGTACATCCCGGCCGACGACGTCGACTACATCGACGTCTCGCCGCGCCAGATGGTCTCCGCGGCCACCGCGCTGATCCCGTTCCTCGAGCACGACGACGCCAACCGTGCCCTCATGGGCTCGAACATGCAGCGTCAGGCCGTCCCGCTGGTGCGGGCCGAGGCCCCGCTCGTGGGCACCGGCATGGAGTACCGCGCGGCGGTCGACTCCGGTGACGTGGTCGTGGCCGAGAAGGCCGGCGTCGTCACCGAGGTCTCGGCCGACCTCGTCACCGTCGCCGGTGACGACGGCACCAGCCGCACCTACCGGATCGCGAAGTTCGACCGCTCCAACCAGGGCAACAGCTACAACCAGGTCGTGCGGGTCGACGAGGGCCAGCGGCTCGAGGCCGGCCAGCTCATCGCCGACGGTCCCGCGACCGAGGGCGGCGAGATGGCCCTGGGCCGCAACCTGCTCGTGGCGTTCATGCCGTGGGAGGGCCACAACTACGAGGACGCGATCATCCTCAGCCAGCGTCTGGTGCAGGACGACGTCCTCTCCTCGATCCACATCGAGGAGCACGAGGTCGACGCCCGCGACACCAAGCTCGGCCCCGAGGAGATCACCCGGGACATCCCGAACGTCTCCGAGGAGGTCCTGGCCGACCTCGACGAGCGCGGCATCATCCGCATCGGTGCCGAGGTCCGCGACGGCGACCTGCTCGTCGGCAAGGTCACGCCCAAGGGCGAGACCGAGCTGACCCCCGAGGAGCGCCTGCTCCGCGCGATCTTCGGTGAGAAGGCGCGCGAGGTGCGCGACACCTCCCTGAAGGTCCCCCACGGCGAGACCGGCACCGTCATCGGCGTCAAGGTCTTCGACAAGGACGAGGGCGACGAGCTGCCTCCGGGTGTCAACTCGCTGGTGCGCGTCTACGTCGCGAACAAGCGCAAGATCACCGACGGCGACAAGCTCGCCGGCCGGCACGGCAACAAGGGCGTCATCTCCAAGATCCTGCCCGTCGAGGACATGCCGTTCCTCGAGGACGGCACCCCGGTCGACGTCGTCCTCAACCCGCTCGGTGTCCCCGGCCGTATGAACGTCGGCCAGATCCTCGAGCTGCACCTCGGCTGGGCCGCCAGCCGCGGCTGGGAGATCGAGGGCACCCCCGAGTGGGCCGAGCTGATCCAGGACGACGCCCGCGAGGCGCCGGCCGGGACCCGCGTGGCCTCGCCGGTCTTCGACGGCTGCCGCGAGAACGAGATCGTGGGCCTGCTCGACAGCACCCGCAAGACCCGTGACGGCGTGCGGCTCATCGACGGCACCGGCAAGGCGCTGCTCTTCGACGGCCGCTCCGGCGAGCCGTTCCCCGAGCCGGTCTCGGTGGGCTACATGTACATCCTCAAGCTGCACCACCTCGTGGACGACAAGATCCACGCGCGCAGCACCGGGCCGTACTCGATGATCACCCAGCAGCCGCTCGGCGGTAAGGCCCAGTTCGGTGGCCAGCGCTTCGGTGAGATGGAGGTCTGGGCCCTCGAGGCGTACGGCGCCGCCTACGCGCTCCAGGAGCTGCTCACCATCAAGTCCGACGACGTCAACGGCCGCGTGAAGGTCTACGAGGCCATCGTCAAGGGCGAGAACATCCCCGAGCCCGGCATCCCCGAGTCCTTCAAGGTGCTCATCAAGGAGATGCAGAGCCTCTGCCTCAACGTGGAGGTCCTGTCCAGCGACGGGTCCACCATCGAGATGCGCGAGGCGGAGGACGACGTCTTCCGCGCCGCGGAGGAGCTCGGCATCGACCTGTCCCGGCGCGAGCCGAGCAGCGTCGAAGAGGTCTGACAGGTGACCCGGCCCGGGCGCCCACCAGCGCCCGGGCCGGGGAGCCCGCCCGACTGACCCCTGTCAGACCACAGAACTGCGTTAGCAAACGAGAGAAGGAACCACGTGCTCGACGTCAACTTCTTCGACGAGCTCCGGATCGGCCTCGCGACGGCCGAATCCATCCGCGCCTGGAGCCACGGCGAGGTCAAGAAGCCCGAGACGATCAACTACCGCACCCTCAAGCCCGAGAAGGACGGCCTCTTCTGCGAGAAGATCTTCGGCCCGACCCGGGACTGGGAGTGCGCCTGCGGCAAGTACAAGCGGGTCCGCTTCAAGGGCATCATCTGCGAGCGCTGCGGCGTCGAGGTCACCCGTGCCGCCGTGCGACGTGAGCGGATGGGCCACATCGAGCTCGCCGCCCCCGTCACCCACATCTGGTACTTCAAGGGTGTCCCGAGCCGGCTCGGCTACCTGCTCGACCTGGCCCCGAAGGACCTCGAGAAGGTCATCTACTTCGCGGCCTACATGATCACCTCCGTCGACGACGAGCAGCGGCACGCCGACCTGCCCTCGCTGGAGGCCCAGATCCAGGTCGAGAAGAAGGAGATCGAGAACCGCCGCGACGCCGACGTCGAGAACCGGGCCAAGAAGCTCGAGTCCGACATCGCCGCGCTCGAGGCCGAGGGCGCCAAGTCCGACGCCAAGCGCAAGGTGCGCGACTCCGCCGAGCGCGAGATGAACGCCATCCGCCGGCGGGCCGACCAGCAGGTCGAGCGCCTCACCCAGGTCTGGGACCGCTTCAAGAACCTCAAGGTCCAGGACCTCGAGGGCGACGAGGTCCTCTACCGCGAGATGCGTGACCGCTTCGGGCTCTACTTCGAGGGTGGGATGGGCGCTGCGGCGATCCAGAAGCGCCTCGAGACCTTCGACCTCGAGGCCGAGGCCGAGAGCCTGCGCGAGACCATCGCCTCCGGCAAGGGCCAGCGCAAGACCCGGGCGCTGAAGCGCCTCAAGGTCGTCAGCGCCTTCCAGACGACGACGAACCAGCCCTCGGGCATGGTCCTCGACGCGATCCCGGTCATCCCGCCGGACCTGCGCCCCATGGTGCAGCTCGACGGTGGCCGCTTCGCGACCTCGGACCTGAACGACCTGTACCGCCGCGTCATCAACCGCAACAACCGTCTGAAGCGACTGCTCGACCTCGGCGCGCCCGAGATCATCGTCAACAACGAGAAGCGGATGCTCCAGGAGGCCGTCGACAGCCTCTTCGACAACGGCCGTCGCGGCCGCCCGGTCACGGGCCCCGGCAACCGTCCGCTGAAGTCGCTGTCCGACATGCTCAAGGGCAAGCAGGGCCGGTTCCGCCAGAACCTGCTCGGCAAGCGCGTCGACTACTCCGGCCGTTCGGTCATCGTCGTCGGCCCGCAGCTCAAGCTCCACCAGTGCGGCCTGCCGAAGCAGATGGCGCTCGAGCTCTTCAAGCCCTTCGTCATGAAGCGGCTCGTCGACCTCGACCACGCCCAGAACATCAAGTCGGCCAAGCGCATGGTCGAGCGTCAGCGCCCGGTGGTGTGGGACGTCCTCGAAGAGGTCATCACCGAGCACCCCGTGCTGCTGAACCGCGCGCCCACGCTGCACCGTCTCGGCATCCAGGCCTTCGAGCCCCAGCTGGTCGAGGGCAAGGCCATCCAGATCCACCCGCTCGTCTGCACCGCCTTCAACGCGGACTTCGACGGTGACCAGATGGCCGTGCACGTGCCGCTGTCGGCCGAGGCCCAGGCCGAGGCCCGCATCCTGATGCTGTCCTCGAACAACATCCTCAAGCCGGCCGACGGCCGCCCCGTGACCATGCCCACCCAGGACATGATCATCGGCCTCTACCACCTGACCTCCGAGGTCGAGGGTGGCAAGGGCTCCGGGCGTCTGTTCAACGGCGTCTTCGAGGCCCGGATGGCGTTCGACGCGCACGAGATCGAGCTCGGCTCGCTCGTGAAGATCCGGCTCGAGCACGTGGTGCCGACCCCGCTCTCGGAGCTCCCCGAGGGCACCGAGGTCGACGCCGACGGCTACGTCCAGGCCCTGACCATCGAGACGACCCTGGGTCGCGCGCTCTTCAACGAGACGCTTCCCGAGGACTACCCGTACGTCAACGACCAGGTCGACAAGAAGCGCCTCTCGACCATCGTCAACGACCTCGCCGAGCGCTACAGCAAGGTGCAGGTCGCGGCGAGCCTCGACGCGCTCAAGGAGTACGGCTTCCACTGGGCGACCCGCTCGGGCATCACGGTGGCCATCTCCGACGTCGTCACCCCGCCGCGCAAGCTCGAGATCCTCGAGGGCTACGAGACCAAGGCCACGAAGGTCCAGACCCAGTACGAGCGCGGTCTGATCACCGACGACGAGCGTCGCCAGGAGCTCATCGAGATCTGGACGCAGGCCACCAACGAGGTCGCCAAGGAGATGGAGGCGAACATCCCGCCGTCGAACACCATCTACCGCATGGTGATGTCGGGGGCGCGAGGCAACCTCATGCAGCTGCGGCAGATCGCCGGTATGCGTGGGCTGGTGTCCAACCCCAAGGGCGACATCATCCCGCGACCGATCCGCGCGAACTTCCGCGAGGGTCTCTCGGTGCTGGAGTTCTTCATCTCCACGCACGGCTCGCGCAAGGGTCTGGCCGACACCGCCCTGCGCACGGCGGACTCGGGCTACCTCACCCGTCGCCTCGTCGACGTCTCCCAGGACGTCATCGTCCGTGAGGACGACTGCGGGACCGAGCGTGGCCTGGCCATGCCGATCGCGGCCACCGACGAGCGCACGGGTACCCGTACGGTCCACGACGACGTCGAGACCGCCGTCTACGCCCGCTCGCTGGCCGAGGACGTCGTCAAGGACGGCGAGGTGCTGGCGGAGGCCGGCATCGACCTCGGTGACGTGGTCATCGGTGCGCTCTTCGCGGCTGGTGTCGACCAGGTCAAGGTGCGCTCGGTGCTCACGTGCGACTCCAAGGTCGGGACCTGCGCCAAGTGCTACGGCCGCTCGCTGGCCACCGGCAAGCTCGTCGACATCGGCGAGGCGGTCGGCATCATCGCGGCCCAGTCGATCGGTGAGCCCGGGACCCAGCTGACGATGCGTACCTTCCACACCGGTGGTGTGGCCGGTGACGACATCACCCAGGGTCTGCCCCGTGTCGTCGAGCTGTTCGAGGCGCGCACCCCCAAGGGTGTCGCCCCGATCGCCGAGGCGTCCGGCCGGATCACCATCGAGGAGACCGACAAGGCGCGGCGCATCCTGCTCACGCCCGACGACGGCTCCGAGGAGCACGCCTACCCCGTCACCAAGCGGGCCCGCCTGCTGGTGCAGGACGGCCAGCACGTCGAGGTGGGCACGCGTCTGACGGTCGGCAACATCGACCCGAAGAACGTGCTGCGCATCCTCGGCCCGCGCCAGACCCAGATGCACCTGGTCGACGAGGTCCAGAACGTGTACCGCCAGCAGGGCGTGTCGATCCACGACAAGCACATCGAGGTGATCGTCCGGCAGATGCTGCGCCGGATCACGATCATCGAGTCGGGCGACGCCGACCTGCTCCCGGGCATGCTCGCCGAGCGCGGCCGCTTCGAGGCCGAGAACCGTCGGGTCGTCGCCGAGGGTGGCAAGCCGGCCTCGGGTCGTCCCGAGCTCATGGGCATCACCAAGGCGTCGCTGGCGACCGAGTCGTGGCTGTCGGCGGCCTCCTTCCAGGAGACCACCCGCGTCCTCACCGAGGCGGCCATGGAGGGCAAGTCCGACCCGCTGCTGGGCCTGAAGGAGAACGTCATCCTCGGCAAGCTCATCCCGGCGGGCACCGGCCTGCCGCGCTACCGCAACATCGCGGTCGAGCCCACCGAGGAGGCCAAGGCGGCCATGTACTCGATGCCGAACTACGAGGACTACGCGTTCTCGTTCGGCCCGGGTTCGGGCGAGGCCGTGCGCCTCGACGACTCCGAGCTCGGTCTCGACCGGCTCTGAGGGTCTGACCCGCTGACGACGAGGGCGGGCACCACGGTGGGAGACCACCGGGTGCCCGCCCTCGGCGTTGCGGCTGGGAGGATGGCGGGATGGACCCCGCCCTCGTCATCCGTCGCGAGCAGCCCGACGACCTCGGGGTGACCCGCGAGCTGCACGACGCGGCGTTCGGGGTGCCCGCGGGCGGGGAGCACTCGCTGCAGACCCGCATCCTCGACGCCCTGCGGGCCGACGGCGACGTGCTGCCCGACCTGACCTTCGTGGCGGCGCTGCGCGGCGAGGTCGTGGGCCACGTCGTCTGCAGCCGGGCGAGGATGGGGGAGGGGCCGTCGGTCGGGCTCGGCCCGGTGGCGGTGCGTCCCGACCGGCAGGGCGAAGGCATCGGCTCGGCGCTGGTCGCGGCGGTCCTGGTGACCGCGGACCAGCAGCACGAGCCCTCGGTGGTGCTGCTCGGCGACCCCGGCTGGTACGCGCACTTCGGGTTCGAGCCCGCGGCGGCGCACGCGGTGGCCTCGCCCCGCCCGTGGCCCGACGGCCACTTCCAGCTCAAGCGGCTCCAGGCCTGGCGCCCGGGGCTGGCGGGCCCCTTCCGCTACGCGGCCGCGTTCGACCTCGAGCCCTGAGGAGCGCCCGCCGGAGCGGGGGAGGCGCGGAGCGCGTGGAGGGCGCCGAGCACCAGCGCCGTCGTCGCCGGCAGGAAGAAGGCGCCGATGGTGAGCAGTGCCAGCAGGGTCAGCGCCGCGTGGGCCGCCACCCCCGCCAGCCGCAGGCCCCGCCACGGCGACGTTGCCGCGCCCAGGGCGAACACCACGAAGAGGGCCGGTGCCACCAGGGCCCCGGGGCCGTTCACGGCCGCCAGGGTGGCGCCCCCCGACCCGTCGCCGGCGGCGTAGAGCGGCGCCACGAGGCACACCAGGGCGGCCAGCACGCTGAGCGCCAGGCCGAGGAGGAGGAGCGGGCGGGTTCGCACGGGAACAGCGTGCTCCTCGCCACCCTGCTCGTCCAGGGGCGGGGCGGCCCGAACCGATTTGGGTGCTACCGCGCGGCCCGGTATCCTTGACGCTTGTGTCTGGCTAGGCCCAGACCCTGGAGTCGGAGCAGCCGCCGCGAGGCGGTGGCACCGGCCTCGCCCACCTTCTGCCGGGCGCCCCACCACCATCCTGACCAGGCTGGCGCATGGGGAGTGCAGGGAGGAGCAGCCGGTGCGACACACCCGACCACGGGGGTCGAGCCCGGTCACCACTAGGAGCCACGGCGACGACGCCGCGGCTTGACCAGACGACACGAAGGAACCAGGTTGCCTACCATCAACCAGCTGGTGCGCAAGGGCCGGCAGGACAAGGCCGTCAAGGCCAAGACCCCTGCCCTCAAGGGCTCGCCGCAGCGCCGCGGGGTGTGCACTCGCGTGTACACCACCACCCCCAAGAAGCCGAACTCCGCCCTCCGCAAGGTCGCCCGCGTGCGCCTCACGAGCGGCATCGAGGTCACCGCCTACATCCCCGGTGTGGGCCACAACCTCCAGGAGCACTCGATGGTGCTCGTCCGCGGCGGTCGTGTGAAGGACCTCCCCGGCGTGCGCTACAAGATCATCCGCGGCGCCCTCGACACCCAGGGCGTCAAGAACCGCCAGCAGGCCCGTAGCCGCTACGGCGCGAAGAAGGTGAAGGGCTGATGCCTCGTAAGGGACCCGCTCCGAAGCGGCCGCTCGTCATCGACCCGGTCCACCAGTCCCCGCTGGTGACCTCCCTGGTCAACAAGGTCCTCCTCGACGGCAAGAAGTCCACCGCCGAGCGCATCGTGTACGGCGCGCTCGAGGGCTGCCGCGAGAAGACCGGCACCGACCCGGTGCAGACGCTCAAGCGCGCGCTCGACAACATCAAGCCGACCCTGGAGGTCAAGTCCCGCCGCGTCGGTGGTGCGACCTACCAGGTGCCGATCGAGGTCAAGCCGAACCGCGCGACGACGCTGTCGCTGCGCTGGCTCGTCGGCTACTCGCGCCAGCGGCGCGAGAAGACGATGACCGAGCGCCTCATGAACGAGATCCTCGACGCCTCCAACGGCCTGGGTGCCGCGGTCAAGCGTCGCGAGGACATGCACAAGATGGCCGAGTCCAACCGGGCCTTCGCCCACTACCGCTGGTGACCACCTCCCGGGAGCCGGCCGCACATCCCTGCGGCCGGCGCCCGGGCACCGGTGAGCACCACGACGGCGCACCGCACCGCACCACCTAGAGCGACGAGACGAGAGCACACACGTGGCACAGGACGTCCTGACCGACCTCAAGAAGGTCCGCAACATCGGCATCATGGCGCACATCGACGCCGGCAAGACGACGGCGACCGAGCGCATCCTCTTCTACACCGGCGTCAACCGGAAGATGGGCGAGACGCACGACGGCGCCTCGACCACCGACTGGATGGAGCAGGAGAAGGAGCGGGGGATCACCATCACCTCCGCCGCCGTCACCTCCTTCTGGGAGGGGTCGCAGATCAACATCATCGACACCCCCGGCCACGTCGACTTCACGGTCGAGGTCGAGCGCTCGCTGCGCGTCCTCGACGGCGCGGTCGCCGTCTTCGACGGCAAGGAGGGCGTCGAGCCCCAGTCCGAGACCGTCTGGCGCCAGGCCGACAAGTACAACGTGCCGCGCATCTGCTTCGTCAACAAGATGGACAAGCTGGGCGCCGACTTCTACTTCACCGTCGACACCATCAAGGACCGCCTCGGCGCGGAGGCCCTCGTCCTCCAGCTGCCGATCGGTGCCGAGAACGACTTCATCGGGGTCGTCGACCTCGTCTACATGCGCGCTCTCGTGTGGCCCGGCGACGCCAAGGGTGACGTGACCCTGGGCGCCAAGTACGAGATCCAGGAGATCCCGGCCGACCTGCTCGAGAAGGCCAAGGAGTACCGCCACCACCTCGTGGAGCGGGTCGCCGAGGCCGACGACGCGCTGATGGAGAAGTACCTCGACGGTGGCGAGCTCACCCCCGAGGAGATCAAGGCCGGCATCCGTGCCCTGACCATCTCCTCCGAGCTCTACCCGGTCCTGTGCGGCTCCGCGTTCAAGAACCGTGGCGTCCAGCCGATGCTCGACGCCGTCGTCGACTACCTCCCCTCGCCGCTCGACGTGCCCCCCATGGAGGGCCACGCCCCCGGCGACGAGAACCAGAAGGTGCTGCGCGCCCCCAGCAAGGACGAGCCGTTCTCGGCGCTGGCCTTCAAGGTCGCCACGCACCCCTTCTTCGGCACCCTGACCTTCATCCGGGTCTACTCCGGCCACATCAGCGCCGGCACCCAGGTGATGAACAGCACCAAGATGAAGAAGGAGCGCATCGGGAAGCTCTTCCAGATGCACGCCAACAAGGAGAACCCGGTCGACGACGCGATGGCGGGCCACATCTACGCCGCCATCGGCCTGAAGGCCACCACCACCGGTGACACCCTCTCCGACCTCGACGCGCCCGTGGTGCTCGAGTCGATGTCCTTCCCCGAGCCGGTCATCCAGGTGGCCATCGAGCCCAAGACCAAGGGCGACCAGGAGAAGCTCGGCACCGCCATCCAGAAGCTCGCCGAGGAGGACCCGACGTTCCAGGTCCACCACGACGACGAGACCGGCCAGACCATCATCGCCGGCATGGGTGAGCTCCACCTCGACATCCTGGTCGACCGCATGAAGCGCGAGTTCAAGGTCGAGGCCAACGTCGGCAAGCCGCAGGTCGCCTACCGCGAGACCATCAAGCGCGGCATCGAGCGCCTCGACTACACCCACAAGAAGCAGACGGGTGGCTCGGGCCAGTTCGCCAAGGTGCAGATCGCCCTGGAGCCGCTGGACACCGCCGAGGGCGAGCTCTACGAGTTCGAGAACAAGGTCACCGGTGGCCGCATCCCGCGCGAGTACATCCCGTCGGTCGACGCCGGCATCCAGGACGCCATGCAGTACGGCATCCTCGCCGGGTACCCCCTCGTCGGGATCAAGGCGATCCTGCTCGACGGTGCCGCCCACGACGTCGACTCCTCGGAGATGGCGTTCAAGATCGCCGGCTCGATGGCGCTCAAGGAGGCCGTCCGCAAGTGCGAGCCGGTCATCCTCGAGCCCATGATGGCCGTCGAGGTGCGCACGCCCGAGGACTACATGGGCGACGTCATCGGCGACATCAACTCCCGCCGTGGCCAGATCCAGGCCATGGAGGACATCAGCGGCGCCAAGATCGTGCGCGGTCTGGTCCCGCTGTCGGAGATGTTCGGCTACGTCGGCGACCTGCGGTCCAAGACCCAGGGTCGTGCGAACTACTCGATGGAGTTCGACTCCTACGCCGAGGTCCCGAAGTCCGTGGCCGAGGAGATCATCAAGAAGACCCGGGGCGAGTGACCGCTAGAGTGGTCGCTGGTCTCCAGCAGTAAGCATCCCCACCCATCCCATAGACGACGCCACGTCCTGCCCGGTCGTAACGGCGTTACCCAGAGAAGAGTCCTGAGGAGGACATCAAGTGGCGAAGGCAAAGTTCGAGCGGACCAAGCCGCACGTCAACATCGGCACCATCGGTCACATCGACCACGGTAAGACGACGCTGACGGCTGCGATCTCGAAGGTCCTGCACGACAAGTACCCGGACCTGAACCCGCAGTTCGCGTTCGAGGACATCGACAAGGCGCCCGAGGAGAAGCAGCGCGGTATCACCATCTCCATCGCGCACATCGAGTACCAGACCGAGGGTCGTCACTACGCCCACGTCGACTGCCCGGGTCACGCGGACTACGTGAAGAACATGATCACCGGTGCGGCCCAGATGGACGGCGCGATCCTCGTGGTCGCCGCCACCGACGGCCCGATGCCGCAGACGAAGGAGCACGTCCTCCTGGCCCGCCAGGTCGGCGTCCCCTACATCGTCGTCGCGCTGAACAAGGCCGACATGGTCGACGACGAGGAGATCCTCGAGCTCGTCGAGATGGAGGTCCGTGAGCTCCTCTCGGACTACGAGTTCCCGGGTGACGACCTGCCGGTCGTCAAGGTCTCGGCGCTCAAGGCCCTCGAGGGCGACGCCGAGTGGGGCAACACCGTCCTCGAGCTCATGGACGCGGTCGACAACTACATCCCCGAGCCCGAGCGCGAGACGGACAAGCCGTTCCTCATGCCCGTCGAGGACGTCTTCACGATCACCGGTCGTGGCACCGTCGTCACCGGTCGTATCGAGCGCGGCATCCTCAAGGTCAACGAGGAGGTCGAGATCGTGGGTATCCACACCGGCCCCCCGGCCAAGACCGTCGCCACCGGCATCGAGATGTTCCGCAAGCTCCTCGACGAGGGTCGTGCGGGCGAGAACGTCGGCCTCCTCCTGCGTGGCATCAAGCGCGAGGACGTCGAGCGCGGCCAGGTCGTCGTCAAGCCGGGGTCCATCACCCCGCACACCGAGTTCGACGCGAACGTCTACATCCTGTCCAAGGACGAGGGTGGCCGTCACACGCCGTTCTACGATAACTACCGCCCGCAGTTCTACTTCCGCACCACCGACGTGACCGGTGTCGTGAAGCTGCCCGAGGGCACCGAGATGGTCATGCCCGGTGACAACACCGAGATGGCCGTCGAGCTCATCCAGCCCATCGCCATGGAGGAGGGCCTGCGCTTCGCCATCCGCGAGGGCGGCCGTACCGTCGGCGCCGGCCGGGTCACCAAGATCAACAAGTGACCTGACGCCGGGCCCGCCCGGCGGCTGGTCGAAGGGCCCGCACCTCCCCCGGGGGGTGCGGGCCCTTCGCCGTCCTCAGCCGTTCGTGGCCTCGCGCCAGTCGTGCGCGGTCAGCTCGGCCAGCCACTCGCCCTCGTCGGCGCCGGGCAGCGGCGAGGCCGGCGCGCGGTGCACCACGCCGGCCGGGCGCATGCCGATCCGGCGCATCACGCCGCGGCTGGCCTGGTTGACGACCATGGTCTCGGCCACCACCCGGTCCAGACCGACCGCGGTGAAGCCGTGCTCCAGCAGGGCGGCCGCGCCCTCGCTCGCCAGCCCGCGACCCCACGCCCGCGGGTGCAGCCGCCAGCCGATCTCGGCCAGCCCCGGCCCCTGGGGGCTGAGCAGCCACCAGCCGACGAACCGGCCACGCTCCAGGCCGGCCCAGTAGCCCAGGCCCATGGCGTCGGCGGTGGGGTCGAGCCGCGACAGCATCCGCTCGCGGACCTCGGCGGGGGTGCGCGGACGGTCGAGGAAGCGCATCACCTCGGGGTCGGCGTCGAGGGCCTCGAGCTCGGGCAGGTCGTCCCACGACAGGGGCCGCAGCACCAGCCGCCCGGTGGTGAGCACCGGGCGGCCACGCGGGGCGCGGCGCGGGCTCACCGCGGGGCCTGGAGGCGCCCGACGGCCTCGTCGGCCAGGGCCTCGCGGACGCGGGCGATGGCGGGGGAGGGGGCCATCGAGCGGCGCCAGGTCATCAGCACTCGGCGGGTGGGTACCGGGTCGATGAGGGGCAGGGCCACCACATTCGGCGGCAGCAGCTCGCGACCCAGGCGGGGCACCAGCGAGACGCAGACCCCTTCGGCGACCAGCCCGACGTGCGAGGAGAACTCCATCGACCAGTGGCGGATGCGGGGGCGGCGGCCGTGCCGGTCGAACATGTGGGTGAGCCAGCCGTGGCAGACCGACCCCTCGGGCGCGCAGACCCAGGTCTCCTCGACGAGGTCGAGGGCGGTGACCCCGGTGGCTCCGGCCAGGCGGTGGTCGGCGGGGACGAGGACGTCGGCGGTGTCCTGCCCCAGGGTCACGACCTCGACGTGGTCCGGGAAGGGCAGCGGCAGGTCGCCCCAGTTGTGCACCAGCGCGGCGTCGGCCCCACCCGTGGCGACCAGCGCGATGGCCTCGTGCGGGTCCGCCTCGACGACGGTGACGTCCAGCCCGGGCGCCTCCGCCCGCAGCCGGCGCAGGGTCGGCGCCACCAGGCCGCGCACGGCGGTGGAGAAGGCGACCAGCCGCACGGCCCCGGTGACCGGCCCGCCGGCCACCCGGCCCAGCCCCGACTCCAGGGCCTCGAGCCGGGCCAGGATCTCGGCACCCTCGTCGACCAGGTGCCGCCCCAGCTCGGTGAGGACCACGCCGCGGCCCACGCGCTCGAGCACCGCTGCCCCGACCCCGTGCTCGAGCCGCTTGACCTGCTGCGAGACGGCCGAGGGCGTGAACCCGAGCTCGGCGGCCGCGCCCCCGATCGAGCCGGTCCGCCGCACGGCCGACAGCGTGGTGAGGTGCTCCAGCGAGATCATGCAGCGACGCTACATGGTTCACGCCACGAACCGTCGCTGGTGCTTCACGGACGGGCGGGGCAGGATCATCACCGTGCCCCTGCGTGACGTGCTCGCCGCCTGCCTCGTGATGGTCCTCTGGGGCCTGAACTTCGTCGTCATCGACTGGGGGCTGGCCGGGGTGCCGCCGCTGGTGTTCGTGGCGCTGCGCTTCCTCGTCGTGCTGCTGGCCCTGCCGTTCGTGCCGCGCCCGGCGGCGCCGCTGGGCCGGGTCCTGGCGATCGGCGCCTGCATGAGCCTCGGTCAGTTCGGCCTGCTCTACACGGCGCTGGCCGTGGGGATGCCGCCGGGCCTGGCTTCCCTGGTGCTGCAGCTGCAGGCGGTCGTCACCGTGGTGGTGGCCGTGGCGCTGCTGGGGGAGCGGCCGCGGGGGGTGCAGTGGGCGGGCGTGGCCGTCGGCCTCCTGGGGTTGGGCGTCGTGGCCCTGGGCCGCGGCGGCCAGGTGCCGCTCGTGGCCCTGCTGCTCACCGTGGGGGCGGCCTGCTCTTGGGCGCTCGGCAACGTCCTGGTCCGCCGGCTCCGGGTCCCCGGGGGGCTGGGCCTGACGGTCTGGTCGGCGCTGGTGGTGCCCATCCCGCTGCTGGCGCTCTCGCTGGTCGTCGAGGGGCCGGGCGCGATCGGAGACGCGGTCCGCCACCTGTCCCTCGCCGCCCTGCTGTCGACGCTGTACACCGCGGGCCTGGCCTCGCTGGTCGGCTACGGCATCTGGAACCGGCTGCTCGAGCGGCACCCGGCCTCGGAGGTCGCGCCCTTCACGCTGCTGGTGCCCCCGGTCGGGCTGCTGAGCGCCTGGCTGGTGCGCGGGGAGCGGCTGAGCACCACGGCCCTCGGCGGGGGGGCGCTGCTGGTGCTGGGGGTGGCCCTCGTCGTCCTGGGGCCGCGGCTCGGGCGACCGCGACGCCCAGGCCCGGGCGGCGACGACCCGGCAGGTACGGAGCCGTGGCGCGCAGGGAGCGTCCGGGACCGTGACGACCCGGCACCTGCGCAGATCCGGTGACCACCGTTCGAGGCGCCACGACGCGCCATGATGGGCGTGGTGCCGGAGGCCTGCCGCGCGGCGGTGTATCGGCCGATTTGGACGAGGCGCCGGGGCTCTGGCAGACTAACGGGGTTGCCTGGCATGCGTGAGTGACCCGAGAGGGTGGCTCACGCCCACCGCGACGAGAGGACGAACCGCCGATCGGCGGGGCGGCTCGTCGGCGAAGAGCCGGGCCCCGGTTCCACCGGGCAGACGATCCCACGGGTGTGGTGCGGGCTTCCGCGCGTCACTCGTACTGCGGAGCAAGGGCGACACGCCCGACCTCGGGGGTCGGAAGCCCAGGGATCGGCACACAGACAGTTGGACGGCGAGAGAGAGACGGAACAACAGATGGCGGGACAGAAGATCCGCATCCGGTTGAAGTCGTATGACCACGAGGTCATCGACAGCTCGGCGCGCAAGATCGTCGACACCGTGACCCGCGCGGGTGCGACCGTGGTCGGCCCCGTGCCGCTGCCGACGGAGAAGAACGTGTTCTGCGTCATCCGGTCGCCCCACAAGTACAAGGACAGCCGCGAGCACTTCGAGATGCGCACGCACAAGCGCCTCATCGACATCATCGACCCGACGCCCAAGGCCGTCGACTCGCTGATGCGTCTCGACCTCCCGGCTGACGTCAACATCGAGATCAAGCTCTGAGGCTCGCGATGACCACCACTGCCACGAAGACCCAGAAGGGTCTGCTGGGTACCAAGCTCGGCATGACCCAGGTGTGGGACGAGAACAACCGACTCGTGCCCGTCACCGTGATCCAGGCCGGCCCGAACGTCGTGACCCAGGTCCGCGCCGCCGGCACCGACGGCTACGCCGCGGTCCAGCTCGGCTTCGGCGCCATCGACCCGCGCAAGGTCAACAAGCCGATGGCCGGCCACTTCGAGAAGGCCGGCGTGACCCCGCGCCGCTTCCTCATCGAGATCCGCACGGCCGACGCGGGCGAGTACTCGCTCGGCCAGGAGCTGGGGGCCGACACCTTCGAGCCGGGCCAGCCGGTCGACGTCTCCGCGACGACCAAGGGCAAGGGCTTCGCCGGTGTCATGAAGCGTCACGGCTTCCACGGCGTCAGCTCCTCGCACGGCTCGCACAAGAACCACCGCAAGCCGGGCTCGATCGGTGGCTGCGCCACCCCGGGCCGCGTCTTCAAGGGGATGCGCATGGCCGGCCGCATGGGCGGCGTGCGCCACACCACCCAGAACCTCACGATCCACGCCGTGGACGCCGACAAGGGCCTGCTGCTCGTCAAGGGTGCCGTCCCCGGCCCCCGTGGCGCGGTCGTCCTCGTGCGCTCGGCCGCGAAGGGGGCCTGACCCACATGGCAACCAAGACCCTCGACGTCGACCTCCCCTCGGAGATCTTCGACGTCCAGACCAACGTCCCGCTGATCCACCAGGTCGTCGTGGCCCAGCTCGCGGCCGCCCGCCAGGGCACGCACGCCACCAAGACCCGCGGCGAGGTCCGCGGC
This sequence comes from Phycicoccus duodecadis, assembly GCF_002846495.1. NCBI lineage: Bacteria > Bacillati > Actinomycetota > Actinomycetes > Micrococcales > Intrasporangiaceae > Phycicoccus > Phycicoccus duodecadis. The sequence continues at coordinate 1,173,647 of NZ_PJNE01000001.1, read as the reverse complement.
GGTGGCCGCAAGCCCTACAAGCAGAAGGGCACCGGCCGCGCCCGTCAGGGCTCGACCCGCGCGCCGCAGTTCGCCGGCGGTGGCACCGTCCACGGCCCGCAGCCGCGTGACTACGCCCAGCGGACCCCCAAGAAGATGAAGGCCGCCGCCCTGCGCGGTGCCCTCTCCGACCGGGCCCGCCACGGCCGCATCCACGTCGTCGAGTCGATCGCCTCCGGCGACGCCCCCTCGACCAAGGACGCGCGCACCCTGTTCGCCGGTCTCACCGAGCGCCCGAACGTGCTGGTCGTCCTCGACCGCGCCGACGTCGTCTCGATGAAGTCGGTCCGCAACCTCGCCGAGGTGCACGTCCTCGCCGTCGACCAGCTCAACACCTACGACGTGCTGTGCGCCGACGACGTGGTCTTCACCAAGGCCGCCTACGACACCTTCGTCGCCGGTCGACAGGGCGCCGTCGTCGCGTCGACCCCGGTCGTCGTCGAGGACAGCGCGGCCGAGGCCGCCGCGGCCCCCGAGGCCGAGAAGCCGGCCGAGAAGGCCGCCGCAAAGAAGGCCCCCAAGGCCGCCACCACGGCGACCGAGAAGGCCGGGCCCGACCTGCCGAAGGGCGCGGTCGCGCCCCTCGAGGACGGCTCGGCCCCCGAGGGCTACACGGTCAAGGGCAACGCCGACTCCGGCAAGTACCACGAGCCCGACGGCCAGTGGTACGGGCAGACGGTCGCCGAGTTCTGGTTCAAGACCGCCAAGGCTGCCGAGAAGGCCGGCTTCACCAAGGCCGGCACCACCACGGAGGACGAGAAGTGAGCCAGGACAAGAACCCCCGCGACATCCTGATCGCGCCGGTCGTGTCCGAGAAGTCCTACGGGCTCCTGGACGAGGGCAAGTACACCTTCATCGTCGACCCGCGCTCGAACAAGACCGAGATCAAGATCGCCGTCGAGCAGGTCTTCGGCGTCAAGGTCGACTCGGTCCACACCATGAACCGCAAGGGCAAGGCCCGTCGCACGCGGTTCGGCATCGGCAAGCGCAAGGACACCAAGCGCGCGATCGTCACCCTCCGCGAGGGCTCGATCGACATCTTCGGCAGCGCCGGCGCCTGAGGAAGCTGAGGACTGAACAGACATGGGTATCCGCAAGTACAAGCCGACGACGCCTGGGCGTCGCGGGTCGAGCGTGGCCGACTTCGTCGAGGTCACCCGCTCCACCCCCGAGAAGTCCCTCGTCCGTCCGCTGACCAAGAGCGGCGGTCGTAACAACAACGGCCGCATCACCACGCGCCACATCGGTGGTGGCCACAAGCGCGCCTACCGCGTGATCGACTTCCGTCGTCACGACAAGGACGGCGTGCCCGCCACCGTCGCGCACATCGAGTACGACCCCAACCGCACGGCGCGCATCGCGCTCCTGCACTACGCCGACGGCGAGAAGCGCTACATCCTCGCGCCGCGCGGCCTGGAGCAGGGTGCCCGCATCGAGAACGGCCCCGGTGCCGACATCAAGCCCGGCAACAGCCTCCCGCTGCGGCACATCCCCACGGGTACGGTCGTGCACGCGGTCGAGCTCCGCCCCGGTGGCGGCGCCAAGATCGCCCGGTCCGCCGGGGTGCGCGTCCAGCTCGTCGCCAAGGACGGCCCCTACGCGCAGCTGCGCATGCCGTCCGGTGAGATCCGCAACGTCGACGCGCGCTGCCGCGCCACCGTCGGCGAGGTCGGCAACGCCGAGCAGTCCAACATCAACTGGGGCAAGGCCGGCCGGATGCGCTGGAAGGGCAAGCGCCCGACCGTCCGCGGTGTCGTCATGAACCCGGTCGACCACCCGCACGGTGGTGGTGAGGGTCGTACCTCCGGTGGTCGTCACCCCGTGTCGCCGTGGGGCAAGCCCGAGGGCCGCACCCGCCGCCCCGGCAAGCCCAGCGACAAGATGATCGTCCGCCGCCGCCGCACTGGCAAGAAGCGCTGATAGGAGCCTGGAATGCCTCGTAGCCTGAAGAAGGGCCCCTTCATCGACGACCACCTGCAGAAGAAGGTGGATGTCCAGAACGAAGCGGGCACCAAGAACGTCATCAAGACCTGGTCGCGCCGTTCGGTCATCGCGCCCGACATGCTCGGCCACACCCTCGCCGTCCACGACGGCCGCAAGCACGTCCCGGTGTTCGTCACCGAGGCGATGGTCGGCCACAAGCTCGGCGAGTTCGCACCGACGCGGACCTTCAAGGGTCACGTGAAGGACGACAAGAAGGGGCGTCGTCGCTGATGGCCACCGAGTACAGCCCTTCGCAGGCCCGGGCCATCGCCCGGTCCGTGCGGGTCACCCCGATGAAGGCCCGCCGGGTCGTCGACCTCATCCGCGGCAAGAACGCCACCGAGGCCATCTCGGTGCTGCGCTTCGCGCCGCAGGCGGCGAGCGAGCCGGTCCTGAAGGTCCTCGAGTCCGCGATCGCCAACGCCCGCGTCCAGGCCGACAAGACCGCCGAGCGCTTCGACGAGCGCGAGCTCGTCGTCGCCGCGGCCTTCGTCGACGAGGGCGCCACCATGAAGCGGTTCCGCCCCCGGGCCCAGGGCCGCGCCAGCCGCATCAACAAGCGCACGAGCCACATCACGGTGGTCGTCGCTCCCCAGCCCGCCAAGGCCAAGAACGGAGGCACTCGCTGATGGGCCAGAAGGTCAACCCGCACGGCTTCCGTCTCGGGATCACCACGGAGCACAAGAGCCGCTGGTTCGCCGACTCCACCAAGGAGGGTCAGCGCTACCGCGACTACGTCAAGGAGGACGTGGCGATCCGCAAGCTCATGTCCACGGGCATGGACCGCGCCGGCATCGCCCGCGTCGACATCGAGCGCACCCGTGACCGGGTCCGCGTCGACATCCACACCGCGCGTCCGGGCATCGTCATCGGTCGCCGCGGCGCCGAGGCCGACCGCATCCGCGGCGAGCTCGAGAAGCTCACCGGCAAGCAGGTCCAGCTCAACATCCTCGAGGTCAAGAACCCCGAGGTCGAGGCCCAGCTCGTCGCGCAGGGCATCGCCGAGCAGCTCTCGGCCCGTGTCTCGTTCCGTCGCGCCATGCGCAAGGGGATGCAGTCGGCCACCCGTGCCGGCGCCAAGGGCATCCGCGTGCAGGTCTCCGGTCGCCTCGGCGGCGCGGAGATGAGCCGCACCGAGTTCTACCGCGAAGGGCGCGTGCCGCTGCACACCCTGCGGGCGCAGATCGACTACGGCCTGTACGAGGCCAAGACGACCTTCGGCCGCATCGGCGTCAAGGTCTGGATCTACAAGGGCGACATGACCGCTCGCGAGCTCGCGGCCCAGCAGGCCACCGCTCCGCGCCAGGGTCGTGGCCCCCGTCGTGACGGCGCCGACCGTCCCGCCCGTGCCCGCCGCACCGAGGCCCCTGCCAGCGCGCAGGCCCCGGCCGAGCAGGCTCCGGCCGCGAGCACCGAGGAGTCCTGACCATGTTGATTCCCCGTCGAGTCAAGCACCGCAAGCAGCACCACCCGGGTCGCTCGGGTATGGCCAAGGGCGGTACGACCATCGCGTTCGGTGACTACGGCATCCAGGCTCTCGAGCCCGCCTACGTCACCAACCGTCAGATCGAGTCCGCGCGTATCGCGATGACCCGCTACATCAAGCGTGGCGGAAAGGTCTGGATCAACATCTACCCGGACCGTCCCCTCACCAAGAAGCCCGCCGAGACCCGCATGGGTTCCGGTAAGGGTTCGCCGGAGTGGTGGATCGCCAACGTCAAGCCGGGTCGTGTCATGTTCGAGCTCTCCGGTGTCCCGGAGGACGTCGCACGCGAGGCCCTGCGTCTCGCGATGCACAAGCTGCCGATGAAGTGCCGCTTCGTCCGGCGTGAGGGTGGTGACTTCTGATGGCAGTCGGTTCCCAGGACCTGACCCCCACGGAGCTGCGCGGTTTCGAGGACGACCGTCTGGTCGACGAGCTGCGCAAGGCCAAGGAGGAGCTGTTCAACCTCCGTTTCCAGTCGGCCACCGGCCAGCTGGACAGCCACGGCCGGCTGCGTGCCGTCCGCAAGGACATCGCCCGCATCTACACCGAGATGCGCGAGCGCGAGCTCGGCATCGGCGTGAAGGGTGCGGCCAAGTGAGTGAGAAGAAGGACGAGACCGTGACCACCACGATCGACCGCCAGGACCGCAAGACCCGCCAGGGCTACGTGGTCAGCGACAAGATGGACAAGACCGTCGTGGTCGAGGTCGAGGACCGCGTCAAGCACGCGCTCTACGGCAAGGTCATCCGCCGCTCGAGCAAGGTCAAGGCCCACGACGAGGGCAACGCCGCCGGTGTCGGCGACCGCGTCCTCATCATGGAGACCCGGCCGCTGTCCGCGACGAAGCGCTGGCGCGTCGTCGAGATCCTCGAGAAGGCCAAGTAAGCCCGACGTTCGGCCAGGCTCCACGCCTGCGCGTGGAGAACCAGCACGACATCTAGGAGATAACAGTGATCCAGCAGGAGTCGCGACTTCGAGTCGCCGACAACACCGGTGCGAAGGAGATCCTCTGCATCCGTGTGCTCGGTGGCTCCGGCCGCCGGTACGCCGGGATCGGCGACACCATCGTCGCCACCGTCAAGGACGCGATCCCCGGTGGCAACGTCAAGAAGGGTGACGTCGTCAAGGCCGTCATCGTCCGGACCAAGAAGGAGCGCCGTCGCGCCGACGGTTCCTACATCAAGTTCGACGAGAACGCCGCCGTCATCCTCCGCGCCGACGGCGACCCGCGTGGAACGCGCATCTTCGGCCCGGTGGGCCGCGAGCTGCGCGAGAAGCGCTTCATGAAGATCATCAGCCTTGCCCCGGAGGTGCTCTGAGCCATGGCGAACAAGATCAAGAAGGGCGACACCGTGCAGGTGCTCGCCGGCAAGGACAAGGGCAGCACGGGCAAGGTCATCGCGGTCAACCGTGAGACCCAGCGCGTCACCGTCGAGGGCGTCAACCGCGTCACGCGGCACACCAAGGCCGGCGAGTCGGGCCGCGGCAGCCGCACCGGTGGTCTCGTCGTCCAGGAGTCCCCGATCCACGTGAGCAACGTCGCGATCGTCGACCCCTCCGACAAGAAGCCCACCCGGATCAAGACCCGCGTCGAGACCGTCGAGCGGGACGGGCGCCAGAAGGCGACCCGCATCCGCGTCGGCGCGCGCTCGGGCAAGGACCTGTGAGAGAGATGGCTGACACTGCAACCACGCCGCGGCTGAAGTCGCGCTACCAGGACGAGATCAAGGGCGCCCTGCAGGACCAGTTCGGCTACGCGAACGTCATGCAGATCCCCGGTGTCGTCAAGGTCGTCGTCAACATGGGTGTGGGTGACGCCGCCAAGGACAGCAAGCTGATCGACGGCGCCGTCCGCGACCTCACCGCGATCACCGGCCAGAAGCCGGTGGTCACCAAGGCGCGCAAGTCCATCGCCCAGTTCAAGCTCCGCGAGGGCATGCCCATCGGTGCGCACACGACGCTGCGCGGCGACCGGATGTGGGAGTTCCTCGACCGTCTCGTGACGGTCGCCCTCCCGCGAATCCGTGACTTCCGCGGCCTCTCGCCGCGGCAGTTCGACGGCAACGGGAACTACACCTTCGGTCTGACCGAGCAGTCGATGTTCCACGAGATCGACCAGGACAAGATCGACCGGGTCCGCGGCATGGACATCACGGTCGTCACGACCGCGACGAACAACGACGAGGGGCGCGCGCTGCTCAAGGCGCTCGGCTTCCCGTTCAAGGAGAACTGAGCCATGGCCAAGACCGCCCTCGTCAACAAGGCGAACAAGAAGCCGAAGTTCGCTGTCCGCGGCTACACCCGCTGCCAGCGCTGCGGCCGTCCGCACTCGGTCTACCGCAAGTTCGGCCTCTGCCGGATCTGCCTCCGGGAGATGGCCCACGCGGGCGAGCTGCCCGGTGTCACCAAGTCCAGCTGGTAAGCAGTCCCCCCGCCGCATCCGCGGCACCCTGACCACAAGACCATCTACAGCGCAGGTCCGCCGGGAGCATCACCCCCGGAGGAAACCGCGGTGAGAGAGGGCGGAGAAGCCCAATGACCATGACAGACCCGATCGCGGACATGTTGACCCGCGTCCGGAACGCCAACTCGGCGCACAAGGACGATGTCTCCATGCCGTTCTCGAAGCTCAAGAGCCACATCGCGGAGATCCTCGAGGCCGAGGGTTACATCGCGGGTTGGACCGTGGAGGACGCAGAGGTCGGCAAGACCCTGACCGTCCAGCTGAAGTACGGCCCGAACCGTGAGCGCTCCATCGCCGGCCTGCGCCGCGTGAGCAAGCCCGGCCTGCGCGTCTACGCCAAGTCCACCAACCTGCCCAAGGTTCTCGGTGGCCTCGGTGTCGCGATCATCTCGACGTCCTCCGGCCTGCTGACCGACCGTCAGGCCGCCAACAAGGGTGTGGGTGGGGAAGTCCTCGCCTACGTCTGGTAAGGGGTAGCAGACATGTCGCGAATCGGACGTCTCCCCGTCTCCGTGCCCTCCGGTGTCGACGTGACCGTCAACGGTCAGACCGTCACCGTCAAGGGCCCCAAGGGCGAGCTCAGCCACACCGTGGCCGAGCCGATCACCGTCGAGCAGAACGACGGCACGCTCGAGGTCAAGCGCCCCAACGACGAGCGCACCGCGCGCTCGCTGCACGGCCTGACCCGCTCGCTCATCAACAACATGGTCCTCGGTGTCACCGACGGCTACGAGAAGAAGCTCGAGATCCACGGCACCGGTTACCGCGTGCTCGCCAAGGGCTCCAACCTCGAGTTCGCTCTCGGGTACTCGCACTCGATCACCGTCGAGCCGCCGGCCGGGATCACCTTCGCGGTCGAGAACCAGACCCGGTTCTCGGTCCAGGGCATCGACAAGCAGCTCGTCGGCGAGGTCGCCGCGAACATCCGCAAGCTCCGCAAGCCCGACCCGTACAAGGGCAAGGGTGTCCGCTACGCGGGCGAGCAGATCCGCCGCAAGGTCGGAAAGGCTGGTAAGTAAGCCATGGCCATGATCGTCAAGCGCGCCAAGGGCAAGGTCGCCGCGCGCGGCCGCCGCCACTTCCGCGTCCGCAAGGTCGTCACCGGTACCGCGGGTCGTCCGCGCCTGGTCGTCTCGCGCAGCTCGCGCCACGTCTTCGTCCAGGTCGTCGACGACACCACCAGCCGTACCCTCGCGTCGGCGTCGACCATGGAGGCCGACGTGCGCACCCTCGAGGGTGACAAGCGCGAGAAGGCCAAGAAGGTCGGCGAGCTCGTGGCCGAGCGCGCCAAGGCCGCCGGTGTCGAGGCGGTCGTGTTCGACCGCGGCGGCAACAAGTACCACGGTCGCGTCGCCGCGATCGCGGACGGTGCACGGGAAGGCGGACTGTCGCTGTGAGCCACCCCGCCCGTACCACCACGAACGTCGAGAAGAGGAACATCTGATGCCAGGACCCCAGCGTCGAGGCACCGGGCCGGCCACCGGCGGCACCGCCGAGCGTGGCGACCGCCGCGGCGGTCGTGACGGCGGCCGCGGAGGCCGCGACTCCCGCGAGGCCGAGAAGAGCCAGTACCTGGAGCGCGTCGTCACGATCAACCGTGTGGCGAAGGTCGTCAAGGGTGGGCGCCGGTTCAGCTTCACCGCGCTCGTCGTCGTCGGTGACGGCGACGGCACCGTCGGTGTCGGCTACGGCAAGGCCAAGGAGGTGCCCGCGGCGATCGCCAAGGGTGTCGAGGAGGCGAAGAAGAACTTCTTCCGCGTCCCGCGCATCCAGGGCACCATCCCCCACCCGGTCCAGGGTGAGGCCGCCGCCGGCGTCGTCATGCTCCGCCCCGCCAGCCCCGGTACCGGTGTCATCGCCGGTGGCCCGGTGCGCGCGGTGCTCGAGTGCGCCGGCATCCACGACGTGCTGTCCAAGAGCCTCGGCTCGGACAACGCGATCAACATCGTCCACGCGGTCGTCGCGGCCCTCAAGGGCCTCGAGCGCCCCGAGGCGGTCGCGGCCCGTCGTGGCCTGCCCGTCGACCGCGTCGCCCCTGCGGCGATGCTGCGTGCCCAGGCCGCCGGCCTGGCCGAGGCCAAGGCGGGTGCATGATGAGCCGTCTGAAGGTCACCCAGACCCGTTCGGGTATCGGGGGCAAGCAGAACCAGCGCGACACCCTGCGGTCCCTGGGTCTGAAGCGCATCGGCGACGTCGTCGTCAAGGAGGACCGTCCCGAGATCCGCGGGATGGTCAACACGGTCACGCACCTCGTGGCCGTCGAGGAGGTGGAGTGATCATGGCCGACACCAAGGCCACGAAGGCCGCGGGCCGCGAGGCGTCCGCGCTGAAGGTGCACCACCTGCGCCCGGCGCCGGGTGCCAAGTCCGCCAAGATCCGCGTCGGTCGCGGTGAGGGTGGCAAGCGGGGCAAGACCGCCGGTCGCGGTACCAAGGGCACCAAGGCGCGCTACCAGGTGCCTGCGGGCTTCCAGGGTGGTACCACGCCGCTGCACATGCGCTTCCCGAAGCTGCGCGGGTTCAAGAACCCGTTCCGCACCGAGTACCAGGTCGTGAACCTCGACCGCCTCTCGGCGCTCTACCCCGACGGCGGCGACGTCTCCGTCGAGGACCTCGTCGCCAAGGGCGCCGTCCGTGACGGGTTCCCCGTCAAGGTGCTCGGCACCGGCGACATCAGCGTCAAGGTGGCCGTGACCGCGCACGCGTTCTCGGCCAGCGCCAAGGAGAAGATCGAGGCGGCGGGCGGCTCGGCGACCACCGCCTGACGCCCACCCCATGACCGCGTGACGCAGGGCCGGCCCCGGAGGAGTCCCTCCGGGCCGGCCCTGCGCCGCGTCGGACCCGCCGCCGGTACCTGGGACCCCCGAACCGGCAGGTATGTTGTGACGGATCGTTGACGACGCGGGCCTACCCGGACCGCACTTCTGGAGGACCCTGTGCTGACCGCATTCGGCCGCGCGTTCAAGACGCCCGACCTGCGCAGGAAGCTGCTGTTCACGCTGGCCATCATCGTGATCTTCCGGCTCGGCTCGCACGTCCCAGTGCCCGGCGTCAGCTACACGCTGGTGCAGAAGTGCATCGCGGGGGCCGACAGCAGCAACCAGCTGCTGGGGCTGATCAACCTCTTCAGCGGCGGCGCGCTCCTCCAGCTGTCGATCTTCGCGCTGGGGATCATGCCGTACATCACGGCCAGCATCATCGTCCAGCTGCTCACCGTGGTGATCCCGCGGTTCGAGGCCCTCAAGAAGGAGGGCCAGGCGGGCCAGACGAAGATGACGCAGTACACGCGCTACCTCACCATCGGCCTCGCGATCCTGCAGAGCTCGACCCTGATCACCTTCGCCCAGAACCCGGCGACGTTGTTCAACAACCCGGCCTGCACCAACATCCTCGCGGACCGGTCGATCGTGACCATCCTGATCATGGTCCTGACGATGACCGCCGGTACCGGCATGGTCATGTGGCTCGGCGAGCTCGTCACCGACAAGGGGGTCGGCAACGGCATGTCCCTGCTGATCTTCACGTCGATCGCCGCGCAGTTCCCGGCCTCGCTCTGGGGCATCCAGCAGCGCTCCGGCGTGGGCGTCTTTCTCGGCGTCATCGCCCTCGGCTTCGTGGTCATCGCCCTGGTCGTCTTCGTCGAGCAGAGCCAGCGCCGCATCCCGGTGCAGTACGCCAAGCGGATGGTCGGGCGCCGGGTCTACGGCGGAACGTCCACCTACATCCCGCTCAAGGTCAACATGGCCGGTGTCATCCCGGTCATCTTCGCGAGCTCGCTGCTGACCCTGCCGACGTTGGTCGCGCAGTTCAACCAGGGCCCCAACGGGGTCAACCCGGGCTGGGTCGACTGGATCCAGGCGCACCTGGTGCGTGGCGACCACCCGTACTACATGGCCCTCTACACGGGCCTGATCCTGTTCTTCACGTTCTTCTACGTGTCGATCACGTTCAACCCGACCGAGGTCGCCGACAACATGAAGAAGTACGGCGGCTTCATCCCGGGTATCCGGGCCGGGCGACCCACGGCCGAGTACCTCAACTACGTCCTCACCCGGATCACCGTGCCGGGCGCGATCTACCTCGCGCTGATCTCGCTCCTCCCGCTCATCGCGCTGGTCCTGGTGAACGCGAACCAGAACTTCCCCTTCGGCGGCACCTCGATCCTCATCATCGTGGGTGTCGGCCTGGAGACGGTCAAGCAGATCGAAGCCCAGCTGCAGCAGCGCCACTACGAAGGGTTCCTCCGCTGATGCGTCTGATCATCCTCGGCCCCCCCGGTGCCGGTAAGGGCACCCAGGCCGCGCGGATCGCCGAGCACCACGGCATCCCCGCCATCTCCACCGGCGACATCTTCCGGGCCAACATCAAGAACGAGACCGAGCTCGGCACCCAGGTCAAGGAGATCCTCGCCTCCGGTGGCTACGTCTCCGACGAGATCACCAACGCCATCGTCGAGGACCGGCTGGCCCAGGACGACTGCGCGCCCGGCTTCCTGCTCGACGGCTACCCCCGCACCCTGGCCCAGGTCGACGCCCTGGACGCGATGCTGGCCGCCCACGGCCACTCGCTCGACCGCGTGCTCGAGCTCACCGTCGACGACGAGGTCGTCGTCGGCCGGCTGCTGAAGCGGGCCGAGGTCGAGGGCCGCGACGACGACACCGAGGACGTCATCCGCGAGCGGATGGGCATCTACCACCGCGAGACCCGCCCGCTGTCGCAGACCTACCGCGAGCGCGGCCTGCTGGTCGACGTCGACGGCGACGGTGCGGTCGACGAGGTCACCACGCGCATCCTGACCGCGCTGGGCTGAGCCACCCTGCGTGACACCCGGTCATTGACCCGCGAGCGCCCGCCGGCGGAGGGTCGCCCGGGTGCGCGCAGCCCGGATGCGGCGCGCCACCTCGGCCGGGTCGGCGAGGTCGGCCCACACCAGGCGGACCACCTCGTACCCGAGGTCGACGATGGCCGACTCCCGGAGCTTCTCGGCGGCCAGTGCCGCACGCCCGTCGGCGCCCTCGTACTTGACGAGGCCGTCGAACTCCACGACGACCAGGCCGTCGACGAGGAAGTCGACCCGGCACACCAGGGCCCGGGGCGCGCAGCGGCACCTGTGACGTGACGTCGAAGCCCAGGTCCCCGAGCAGGATCCGCGTCCGCGTCTCGCCCACGGACTCACTGGCGGGATCGGTCAGGGCGATGGCGCGGGCCGCCGCATCCCGGTGGTGCTCCGCAAGCAGCGGCACCGCCGAACGCAGCTCCTCCACCGTGCAGCGGCGGTCGTGGAGGGCGTCGTCCAACGAGCAGACCGCCGGGACCACACCCGAACCGCCGGCGACCTGCACCAGCGCCGTGGGCAGCAGCACGACGTTGACCCCCGATGCTCGGTCGGCCACGATCCCGCGGCCCGGGTGGGTCCGAAGGCCGGAGCGCACCCGAGGCGCCTTCACCTGCCCGACGACGTCGACGGTTGTCAGGTCGACGCCGTAGGTATCGACCCGGTGCAGGAGCACGGCCGCATGGTGGCTGGCGGCGTCGAGGCCCGGGCGGGTTCGCAGGATCGCCCGCGTGCGCTGGCGGTAGCGCTCGTCGGGATCGGCGGCGTCGTAGGCCGACCGCAGGACGTACGCCCCCCGCCGCACCCGCACGAGCTGACCACTGCGCACCCAACCGTCGAGCTGGACCGCGCTGACCCCGACCCGGGCCGCATCCGTGGACGACACCACCCCGGCCTGGGCGGTGAGCAGCGTCGTGAGTCGGTCGTCCATGGGTCGACGCTGCCGGGTCGGCTGGCGCTGCGCCAGCGCCGGTCGGACGCCTGTGGACAACGGGCACGCAGGACTTCGGATGCCACGCAGCAACTGCAGCGTGGCATCCGAAGTGCTGCGTCAGCGGCCGCGCGGGCGGCGGGCGCCGATGCGGGGGAGCGGGGCCTGCGCCGGTAGGGTCTGGCCCGTGGGACTGTTCAGCCGCGACCGCTGCGAGGGCAAGACGCCCGAGCAGCTGGCCATGATGCGCACCGCCGGGCTGCTGGTGGGGCGCACCCTCGAGCTGCTGGTGCGCGAGGTACGGCCCGGGATGACGACCCTCGAGCTCGACACCCTGGCCGAGACGCACATCCGCGACCACGGCGGCATCCCGAACTTCCAGCTCGTGCCGGGCTATCGGCACACCCTGTGCACCTCGGTCAACGACGAGATCGTGCACGGCATCCCGGGCGAGCGCGTCCTGGTCGAGGGTGACCTGCTCTCGGTCGACTGCGGTGCCGAGGTACGCGGATGGAACGGCGACGCGGCGGTGAGCCTGGTCGTCGGCGGCCGGGAGGCCGGGCGCCGCGAGGATCTCGAGCTGGTCGACGACGCCGAGGCTTCTCTGTGGGCCGGCATCGGGGCCCTGCGGGTCGGCGGGGGGCTCTACGACGTGGGCGCCGCGGTCGAGGACTCGCTCACCGAGTCCGGCACCCGGCGCGGGCGCGAGTACGGCATCGTCGAGGACTACGTGGGTCACGGCATCGGCACCTCGATGCACATGGACCCTCAGGTGCCCAACTACCGCGTGTCCGGCCGCAGCCCGCGGGTCGTCGACGGGCTCACCATCTGCATCGAGCCCATGGTCACGCTCGGCGACCAGGACAACACCGTCCTCGAGGACGAGTGGACCGTGGTCTCCAAGGACGGCTCACGGGCCGCCCACTGGGAGCACTCGGTCGCCGTCACCGAGGCCGGCCTGTGCGTCCTGACCGCCGTCGACGGCGGACGGGCGCGGCTCGGCGAGCGCTTCGCCGACATCGCGGCCGGCTGACCCCGACGGGTGACCGATCTCTCGCTGAGCGAGGGGTGGGGCGTGGCTAGGGTGAACGACGTGCACCGACGCCACGAGGAGGGCCGATGACGCCGTCGACCGACGCGGGGAGCCTGTCGCTCGCCGACGGCTTCGAGCCGCGCAGCAGTGAGGACTGGCAGCGCCTGGTCGCCACCGTGCTCGACAAGCGCCGCACCGACGGCGGCCACACGGCCCCCGACGACGCCGAGGCGGCGCTGGTCACCGCGCTCGACGGCGGCGTCGAGACCCGCGGCCTCTACCTGCGCACCGACCGCGTGCTGGGCGTGCCGGCCGCGATGCCGTTCACGCGCGGGCGGGCCCTGCGCGACGCCAGCGTGCCGTGGGACGTCCGCCAGCTGCACGACGACCCCGACGCCGCCCGCAGCCGGGCCGCCGTCCTCGACGACCTCGAGCACGGCGTCACCTCGGTGTGGGTGCACGTCGGCGAGGACGGCGTGGCCCCCGCCGACCTGGCCGAGGTGCTGGCCGATGTCCGCCTCGACCTCGCGCCGGTGGTGGTGTCGTCGTGGAGCGACCCGGCCGGTGCCGCGCGCGCCCTCCTGGCGGCCGTGGGGGAGCGCCCGAGCGTCGGCGGCAACCTCGGCCTCGACCCGTTCGCCGCGGCCCTGCGCACCGGCACCGCCCCCGACCTCACCGACCTCGCCCCGCTGGTGCGCGAGCTCGCCTCTCGGCCGGGCTGGCGGGCCGTCACCCTCGACGCCCGCGTGCTGCACGACGCCGGCGCCACCGAGGTCGACGCGCTCGCGGCGGCGGTCGCCTCGGGGGTCGCCCTGCTGCGCCACCTCGAGGCCGAGGGGGTCGCACCGGTCGAGGCGTTCGGGCACGTCGAGCTGCGGCTGCCCGCCACCGCCGACCAGTTCCTCACCGCCGCCACCCTGCGGGCCGTGCGACGCGTCTGGGCCCGGGTCGGCGAGGCCATGGGGGTGCCCGAGGCCGACCGCGGGCTGCGCACCCACGCGGTGACGAGCCTGCGGATGGCGACCCGCGACGACCCCTTCGTCAACGTGTTGCGCAGCACCCTGGCGGTGTTCGGCGCGTCGATGGGCGGGGCGGACGCCGTGACCGTGCTGCCCCACGACACCGTGTCCGGCCTGCCCGAGCGCTTCTCGCGCCGCCTGGCCCGCAACACCCAGGTGGTGCTGGCCGACGAGGCCAACATCGGGCGGGTCGCCGACCCCGGCGGGGGCTCCTGGTACCTCGAGTCCCTCACCGACGACGTGGCCACGGCCGTCTGGTCGCGCTTCCAGGAGGTCGAACGCGCCGGCGGGGTGCCGGCCGCGATCGACGACGGCCTCTTCGCCCGGTGGGTCGAGCAGGCCCGGGCCGAGCGCGAGCCCGGGGTGGCCACGCGCGAGCGGCCGCTCACCGGCGTCTCGACGTTCCCCGACGCCACGGCGACCGCGCTCGAGCGCCGGGCCCGGGCCGGCCTGACGCTGCGCGACGGCGCCCTCGTGCCGCACCGCGACGCCGAGCCCTTCGAAGCCCTGCGCGACCGGGCCCGCACCCTCGACAGCCCCGCCGTGACGCTCCGGGCGCTGGGCAGCCCCCGCGACTCCGGCGCCCGCCGGCTCTTCGCCGTCAACCTCCTCGCCGCCGGTGGCCTGACGACCACCGACGACCCGGCCCCGGTCGCCGTCATCGCGTCGAACCGCGCGGGGTACGCCGCGCACGGTGCCGCGGCGGTCGCCGAGCTGCGGGCCGCCGGTGCCAGCCACGTGCTGGTGGCCGGCCGGGCGGGCGAGCTCGGTGACGCCGCCGGCGCGGTCGACGGCGAGCTCTACGACGGGATGGACGTGGTGGCCGTGCTCTCGGACCTGCTCGACCGGCTCGGTGCCCCGGCGCAGGCGGGGGAGGCGCGATGAGCGGCATCCCGGACTTCACCGGCCTCGGGCTCGGTGCGGGGGAGCCTTCGCCGGCCCCCGTGCCCACAGCAGCCTCGTGGAGGACCCCGGAGGGCATCGAGGTGCCCCCGCTGTACACCGAGCGCGACCTCGAAGGCCTGGACTTCCTCGACACCGTGCCCGGCGCCCCGCCCTACCTGCGCGGGCCCTACCCGACGATGTACACGACCCAGCCGTGGACCATCCGCCAGTACGCGGGCTTCTCGACGGCCGAGGAGTCCAACGCCTTCTACCGGCGCAACCTCGCGGCCGGGCAGAAGGGCCTGTCGGTGGCGTTCGACCTCGCGACCCACCGCGGCTACGACTCCGACCACCCGCGGGTGGCGGGCGACGTGGGGATGGCCGGGGTCGCGATCGACTCCATCCTCGACATGCGCATCCTCTTCGACGGCATCCCGCTCGACGAGATGTCGGTGTCGATGACGATGAACGGAGCCGTCATCCCCGTCCTGGCGCTCTATGTGGTCGCGGCCGAGGAGCAGGGGGTGAGCCCGGACCGCCTGACGGGGACCATCCAGAACGACATCCTCAAGGAGTTCATGGTCCGCAACACCTACATCTACCCGCCCGAGCCGTCGATGCGGATCATCAGCGACATCTTCGCCTTCACCAGCCAGGAGATGCCGCGCTTCAACTCCATCTCGATCTCCGGGTACCACATGCAGGAGGCCGGGGCCACGCAGGACCTCGAGCTGGCCTACACCCTGGCCGACGGGGTCGAGTACATCCGGGCCGGGCAGGCCGTGGGGCTCGACGTCGACCGGTTCGCCCCCCGCCTGTCGTTCTTCTGGGCCATCGGGATGAACTTCTACATGGAGGTCGCCAAGCTGCGCGCGGCCCGGCTGCTCTGGGCCCGCCTCGTGCGCGCGCAGGGGGCCACGAACCCCAGGTCGCTCTCGCTGCGCACCCACTGCCAGACCTCCGGCTGGTCGCTGACGGCGCAGGACGTGTTCAACAACGTGGTGCGGACCTGCGTCGAGGCGATGGCGGCCACCCAGGGCCACACGCAGAGCCTGCACACCAACGCCCTCGACGAGGCCATCGCGCTCCCCACGGACTTCTCGGCCCGGATCGCGCGCAACACCCAGCTGGTGCTGGCGCAGGAGTCGGGCACGACCCGCGTCATCGACCCGTGGGGCGGCTCGGCCTACGTCGAGCGGCTCACCCACGACCTCGCCCGGCGGGCCTGGGCCCACATCGAGGAGGTCGAGGCCGCCGGCGGGATGGCCAAGGCCATCGAGGCCGGCATCCCCAAGCTCCGCATCGAGGAGGCCGCCGCGCGCACCCAGGCGCGCATCGACTCCGGGCAGCAGCCGGTCATCGGCGTCAACCGCTACCCGGTCGACGAGGACGAGCCCATCGAGGTGCTCCGGGTCGACAACGGCGCCGTGCGTGCGAGGCAGGTGGCCCGCCTCGAGCGGCTGCGGGCCGAGCGCGACGAGGAGGCCTGCTCGGCCGCCCTGGCCCGGATGACCGCGGCCGCGAAGGCCGGCTCCGACGGCACCCTCGCCACCAACCTGCTGGCGCTGGCCGTCGACGCCGCCCGCGCCCGTGCCACCGTCGGCGAGATGTCGGCGGCGATGGAGGAGGCCTTCGGCCGCTACACCGCCCAGATCCGTACCATCGGGGGCGTGTACAGCGCCGAGGCGGGGGACGACAGCGCCGTCCACGAGGCCCAGGGCGCCGTCGAGGCGTTCGAGGAGGCGCAGGGCCGCCGCCCGCGGATCCTCGTGGCGAAGATGGGCCAGGACGGCCACGACCGCGGGCAGAAGGTCATCGCCACCGCGTTCGCCGACCTCGGCTTCGACGTCGACGTGGGGCCGCTGTTCCAGACCCCCGAGGAGGTCGCCCGCCAGGCCGTCGAGGCCGACGTGCACGTCGTCGGGGTCAGCTCGCTGGCGGCCGGGCACATGACCCTGGTGCCCGCGCTGCGCGCCGCGCTCGACGCCCTCGACCGCGAGGACCTGATGATCGTGGTCGGCGGCGTCATCCCCGAGCAGGACCACGAGGCGCTGCGGGCCGCCGGGGCCGACGCCATCTACCCGCCGGGCACGGTCATCAGCCGGGCCGCGGTGTCCCTCGTCGCCGAGCTGCGCGAGCGGCTGGGGTGAGGCCGCCGGTCCCGGTCGAGACCCTCGTGGCCGGCGTGCGCGAGGGTTCGCGCCAGGCGGTGGCCCGCGCCATCACCCTGCTGGAGTCGAGCCGCGCCGACCACCGCGAGCAGGCGCGTGAACTGCTGGCCGCGCTCGCCGACGCCACCGGGGGAGCGGTGCGGGTCGGGGTGACCGGGGTCCCCGGCGCCGGCAAGTCGACCTTCGTCGACGCCCTGGGCGTCCGCCTCGTCGAGCGGGGGCACCGGGTGGCGGTGGTGGCGGTCGACCCCAGCTCACGGCGCACCGGCGGCTCCATCCTCGGCGACCGCACCCGGATGGCCGCGTTGGCCGCCTCACCCGACGCCTTCGTGCGGCCCAGCCCCTCGGGCCGCCACCTCGGGGGCGTGGCCCGCGCCACCCGCGAGTCGATGCTGGTCCTCGAGGCCGCCGGTTACGACGTCGTGGTCGTCGAGACCGTGGGGGTGGGACAGAACGAGATCGCCGTCTCCGAGATGGTCGACACCTTCCTGCTGCTCACCCTCGCCCGGGCCGGCGACCAGCTCCAGGGCATCAAGCGCGGCATCCTCGAGCTGGCCGACGTCATCGCCGTCAACAAGGCCGACGGCGACGGCGAGAACCCCGCCAAGGGGGCGGCGCGCGAGCTGGCGGGCGCCATGCGGCTCATGATGCCCGGCGCCGACACCCGCCGCCCGCCGGTGCTCACCTGCTCGGCGCTCACCGGGGCCGGGCTCGACGAGGTGTGGCAGGCCGTGCTCGACCACCGCGCGTACCTGGGCGAGCACGGGTCGCTCGAGGCGCGAAGGGCCCGCCAGCAGCAGGACTGGATGTGGGCGATGGTCGACGCCTCGCTCACCGACGGGGTGCGCCGCAGCCCGTCGGTGCTCGCGGAGCGTGACCGGCTCGAGGCCGCGGTGCGCGACGGGGACCTGAGCGCGGTGGAGGGCACCGCGCGGGTGCTCGGGCTCTACGCCCAGGACCTGCGCGCGCAGGGCCCGCCGGCGGAGCCGGACCGGGGCTGACGCCGGCCCGGCGCAGCCGTTCGGGCCGCGGCACCACCCAACGGCCGATGCCGCGCGCCGGACGGGGGAGCCGCGTTCCACCGAAGGGCCGGACCTCGCGGCGGGTGACCTCGGGGCGGGCCGGCGCCCCAGCATCATCGCTGGCACGGCTCGACCCGACCGTCACACCCGTCGCTCTGCCATCCCCTGCCCCCTCCTCATCACCGGACGTGCGGTCGCCCCGGTCTCGACCCCGGGTCCCCGAGCCCTTCCCTGCACCCTCGAAGGAGCTCCCTGTGCGTACCCCTGCATCCGCACGTCTGCTGTGCGTCCTCGCCTCGTCCCTCGTGCTCGTCGCCGGGATGGCCGCTCCGGCCCTGGCGGCCAAGGGTGGCGGCGGCACGTCAGGCAAGCCCGGCAGGACCACCACGACCGTCCTGACCGGCGCCGCGGCCATCCGCGCCGCCCACGACGCCACCTGCCCGCTGGTGGTCGAGGCCACCGACTGCTCGAGCCTGACGGTGAACATCGTCGACGCCGGCAACACCGGGTGGGCCGCGCAGGCCAGCCCGGCCACCGCCACCGTCACCTACAACAGCTACTACGCCGCCAGCCAGGCCGACTGGGCCCTGGTCGTCGCGCACGAGGTCGGTGGCCACGTCGACGCGTGGAACGAGATCGTCGCCGCGGTCGGCACCACCCAGGCCTGGACCGACTACTACGACCTCGACGGGTTCGCCGCCTCGTGGGCGCCGGCCCGCTGGAGCGCCACGACGGGGACCACCCGCGCCTTCACGAGCACCGACGCCAAGGAGGCCTACCTCGACTGCGCCGGGCCGGTGGCGCACGGCTACCGCGCCAACTACCTGTACCTCTGGGGCCTGACCACGACGGCGCAGCAGCAGACGTTCTGCCAGGGCGCCGACGCCGTGATGACCTCCGCGCTCACCTCCGTTCGGGGCTGAGGCGGGACCGCGGACGCCGCCGGGCCCGCGGATTTCCTCCCGAGCCCTCGCCTGGCGTACTATCGAACGTCGGTCACGTGTGCGTCCCAGCATGGGTGTGTCCCTGCAGGGAGCAGAACGGGGCCGATTTCCATGGGTGGTCCGCCGTGAGCGATGGGCCGCCCAACGGCGGATTGAGAGGGTATGGCCAAGAAGGACGGCGTCATCGAGATCGAGGGCACGATCGTCGAGGCACTCCCGAATGCGATGTTCCGGGTAGAGCTGAGCAACGGTCACAAGGTGCTCGCGCACATCTCCGGCAAGATGCGGCAGCACTACATCCGGATCCTCCCCGAGGACCGTGTGGTGGTGGAGCTGAGCCCGTACGACCTGACACGCGGCCGCATCGTCTTCCGGTACCGCTGAGATCCGAACCGACGAGACAGCGAAGGCGACATGAAGGTTCAGCCGAGCGTCAAGAAGATCTGTGACAAGTGCAAGGTGATCCGCCGCAACGGTCGGGTCATGGTCATCTGCGAGAACCTGCGCCACAAGCAGCGCCAGGGCTGACGCGAGTCAGACGCAGTGACCGCCCCTCACGGGGCCGCACGGGTCCACGATCCGAGCAGACGCAGTACACAGAAGCACGCAGCACCCGACCCCCGACGGGCCACCTGATCGCAGGTGGGCGCGGGACGTCACCCCCGGCCCGGAGGCCGGGGACCGGACCAGGATGGGCCGGACCGGTGCTGTGCCAGACCTCCGGACAACCAGAAAAGGAAACCATCCCAGATGGCACGTCTGATGGGAGTCGACCTCCCGCGCGAGAAGCGCGCCGAGGTCGCACTGACCTACATCTTCGGAGTCGGTCGGACCAGTGCGCAGAAGGCCCTCGCGGCCACCGGTGTCGACCCGAACGTCCGGGTCAAGGAGCTCGGTGACGACGACCTGGTCAAGCTGCGCGACTGGATCGAGGACAACCTCAAGGTCGAGGGTGACCTGCGGCGCGAGGTCGCCGCGGACATCCGCCGCAAGGTCGAGATCGGGTCCTACGAGGGCCTCCGTCACCGCCGGGGCCTGCCCGTGCGGGGCCAGCGCACCAAGACCAACGCGCGCACCCGCAAGGGTCCCAAGCGCACCGTGGCCGGCAAGAAGAAGGCCGGTAAGTGACCTGCGGCTGAGCCGCGTCACACCACTCCACCCGAAGACTTCGTAGGAGAACACATATGCCTCCCAAGGGCCGCACGACCGGCGCCAAGAAGGTGCGCCGCAAGGAGAAGAAGAACGTCGCGGTGGGCCAGGCCCACATCAAGAGCACGTTCAACAACACGATCATCTCGATCACCGACCCCACCGGGGCCGTCATCGCCTGGGCCTCCGCGGGCCAGGTCGGCTTCAAGGGCTCGCGCAAGTCCACCCCGTTCGCCGCGCAGACCGCCGCCGAGGCCGCTGCCCGTCGTGCCATGGAGCACGGCATGCGCAAGGTCGACGTCTTCGTCAAGGGCCCCGGTTCCGGTCGCGAGACCGCCATCCGGTCCCTGACCGCCGCCGGCCTCGAGGTCGGTTCGATCTCGGACGTCACCCCCCAGCCGCACAACGGCGTCCGCCCGCCCAAGCGCCGCCGCGTCTGAGCGACCGACAGACTTCGCGAAAGGTATAGAGACACATGGCCCGTTACACCGGACCCATCACGAAGAAGTCGCGTCGCCTCAAGACCGACCTCGTCGGTGGTGACAAGAACTTCGAGCTCCGCCCGTTCCCGCCCGGCCAGCACGGCCGCCGCCGGATGCAGGAGAAGGAGTACCTCACCCAGCTGCAGGAGAAGCAGAAGGCCCGCTTCACCTACGGCGTCATGGAGAAGCAGTTCCGTCGGTACTACAAGGAGGCGGCCAACCGCCCCGGCAAGACCGGCGAGAACATCCTCACCATCCTCGAGTCGCGCCTCGACAACGTCGTGTACCGCGCCGGCCTGGCGCGCACCCGTCGCCAGTCGCGTCAGCTCGTGACCCACGGCCACTTCGAGGTCAACGGCAAGCGCGTCGACGTGCCCAGCTACCGCGTCGAGCAGTACGACATCATCACGGTGCGCAAGCAGTCGGTCGAGGCCTTCCCGATCCAGCTGGCCCGCGAGACCTTCGGCGAGCGCCCGATCCCGGCATGGCTCCAGGTCGTGCCCGGCACGCTGCAGATCCTCGTGCACCAGCTGCCCACCCGGGCGCAGATCGACACCGTGCTCACCGAGCAGCTCATCGTCGAGTTCTACTCCAAGAACTGACCCATCGTCCGCGGCACCGGCCTCCTCTCGGGGTGGCCGGCGCCGCGGACGCAGCCTGACCCACGGACCGAGTGGGGGCAGGAGCCGGGGTCGCGCCCGGCGTACACGCGGCGTCAAATAGCGGTCGCCCGTGGGAAGGAAGAACCACCGTGCTCATCGCACAGCGTCCCGTCCTCAGTGAGAGCGTCGTCTCCGACAACCGGAGCCGCTTCGTCATCGAGCCCCTCGAGCCCGGCTTCGGCTACACGCTCGGCAACACCCTCCGTCGCACCCTGCTCTCGAGCATCCCGGGCGCGGCCGTCACCAGCATCCGCATCGACGGGGTGCTCCACGAGTTCTCCACGATCCCCGGGGTCAAGGAGGACGTCACCGAGATCATCCTGAACATCAAGACCCTCGTCGTCTCCTCCGAGCACGACGAGCCGGTCGTGATGTACCTGCGCAAGCAGGGCGCCGGCCCCGTCACCGCCGCCGACATCGCCCCGCCGGCCGGGGTCGAGGTCCACAACCCCGACCTGCACATCGCGACGCTCAACGACAAGGGCACCGTCGAGATGGAGCTCACCGTCGAGCGTGGCCGCGGCTACGTCTCCGCCGTCCAGAACAAGGCCGGCGACCAGGAGATCGGCCGCATCCCGGTCGACTCGATCTACAGCCCGGTCCTGAACGTGACCTACAAGATCGAGGCCACCCGCGTCGAGCAGCGCACCGACTTCGACCGCCTCGTCATCGACGTCGAGACCAAGAGCTCGATGGCCCCGCGCGACGCGCTGGCCTCGGCCGGCAAGACCCTCGTCGAGCTGTTCGGCCTGGCCCGTGAGCTCAACGTCGAGGCCGAGGGCATCGACATGGGCCCGTCGCCCACCGACGCCGCGCTCGCCGCCGACCTGGCGCTGCCCATCGAGGATCTCGACCTCACCGTCCGGTCCTACAACTGCCTCAAGCGCGAGGGCATCCACACCGTGGGTGAGCTCGTGGGTCGCAGCGAGGCCGACCTGCTCGACATCCGCAACTTCGGCGCGAAGTCGATCGACGAGGTCAAGGCCAAGCTGGTCGGCATGGGTCTGGCCCTCAAGGACAGCCCCCCCGGGTTCGACCCGAGCCTGATCGCCGACCGCTACGACGACTTCACCTTCGGTGAGGGCGAGGACGACTCGGCGTTCGCCGAGGACGAGCAGCTCTGACCCACGCCTCCAGGCAGAAAAACCAAGGAGATACGCAATGCCCACCCCCACCAAGGGTCCCCGTCTCGGAGGCGGTCCCGCTCACGAGCGGCTCATCCTCGCGAACCTCGCGACCTCGCTCTTCGAGCACGACCGCATCACGACCACCGAGGCCAAGGCCAAGCGCCTGCGCCCGCTGGCCGAGCGGCTCGTGACCTTCGCCAAGCGCGGCGACCTCTCGGCCCGTCGCCGGGTCATGACCGTCATCCGTGACAAGGGCGTCGTGCACCGCCTGTTCGTCGAGATCGGCCCCGACATGGCCGAGCGCCCCGGCGGCTACACCCGCATCACCAAGATCGGCCCGCGCAAGGGCGACAACGCCCCCATGGCGGTCATCGAGCTCGTCCGCGAGCCCGTCGCCAAGAAGGCCACCGTCAAGGAGGCCGAGGGCGCGACCAAGCGTGCGGCCAAGGACGACGCGGCCAAGCGCGCGGCCGCCCAGGCCGAGTCCAAGGAGGCCGCGGCCGAGACCAAGGCCGCGGAGGACGCGGAGGCCGGCGACACCGCCGCCACCGAGCTCCCCGCGGGCGCGGTCGCCGCGGCCGAGGACGGCAGCGCCCCCGACGGCTACACCGTCAAGGGCAACGCCGACTCCGGCAAGTACCACGTCGAAGGCTCGCAGTGGTACGACCAGACGGTCGCCGAGTTCTGGTTCAAGGACGCGGAGGCCGCCGAGGCCGCCGGGTTCGAGCCGGCCGGTGGCGCCGCCAAGCAGCAGGTCGAGGACGAGGCCTGAGCCTCCCCTCGTCCGTCCCGTGAACGGCCCCTCTCCCCGCGTGGGAGAGGGGCCGTCGCGCGTGCGCCCTACGCTGGGGCGATGACCGTGCGGCTCCGGCTCGACCTCGCGTACGACGGCACGGCGTTCTCGGGCTGGGCCGCCCAGCCCGGGATGCGCACGGTCGAGGGGGTGCTGTCGCAGGCCCTGACGACGGTGCTGCGCGCCCCCGACCCGGTGCGCCTCACCGTGGCCGGTCGCACCGATGCGGGGGTTCACGCCCGCGGCCAGGTGGCGCACGCCGACGTCGACGCGGCGGCCTACGCGGCGCTGCCCGGGCGCTCGGACCGGGCGCCGGGGGCCGCCGCCGTCACGCGCCTCAACGGGGTGCTGCCGGGCGACGTCGTGGTGCACGCCGTGGCTCCCGCCGCGCCCGGCTTCGACGCCCGCTTCTCGGCCCTGCGGCGCCGCTACCGCTACCGGGTGCTCGACGACCCGGCGGCCCTGGACCCGCTGCGCCGCCACGACACCGTGGTGGTCCGCGACCGGCTCGACGCCCCGGCCATGGACGCCGCGGCGCGGCAGCTGACCGGGCTGCGCGACTTCGCCGCCTTCTGCAAGCGCCGTGAGGGCGCCGGCACCGTGCGTACCCTGCTCGAGTACTCCTGGCAGCGCGGTGACGACGGCGTGCTCGAGGCGACCGTCGTGGCCGATGCCTTCTGCCACTCGATGGTGCGTGCGCTCGTCGGCGCCGTGGTGCCGGTGGGGGAGGGGCGCCGTCCTCGGGAGTGGCCGGCGCAGGTGCTGACCGCCGGCGTGCGCGACCCGGCCGTGAAGGTCATGCCGGCCCACGGGCTCTCGCTCGAGGAGGTCACCTACCCGGCCGACGACGAGCTCGCCGCCCGCGCGCGGGAGGCCCGCGCCGTCCGCACCCTGCCGGGCCGAGGGGCGTAGCCGGAAAGTGCGTGGAGCGGGCGGCCCCCCATCGGGGAGGATGGTCCCTCGTGGGACACCTCGACATCGGCTCCGTGAGCTTCTCGCTGCCCGACGGCCGGCCGCTGCTGCGGGACGTGAGCTTCCGGGTGGGCGAGGGGGCCAAGGTCGCTCTCATCGGACCCAACGGCACCGGGAAGACGACGCTGCTGCGGATCCTCGCCGGCGACCTCACGGCATCCGACGGCGCGGTCACCCGCAGCGGCGGCCTCGGGGTGATGCGGCAGTTCATCGGCCAGGTCCGCGACGGCTCCAGCGTGCGGGACCTGCTGGTGTCGGTGGCTCCCGAGCCGGTGCGCCGGGCGGCCGCCGAGGTCGAGCGCACCGAGCTCGCGATGATGGAGCGCGAGTCCGAGCAGGACCAGCTCGACTACGCCCAGGCCCTCTCGGACTGGGGCGACGTGGGGGGCTACGAGTGGGAGACCCTCTGGGACGTCTGCACCGTCGCTGCCCTGGGGGTGCCGTTCGAGCAGGCGCAGTGGCGCCAGGTCACGACCCTCTCGGGTGGTGAGCAGAAGCGCCTCGTGCTCGAGGCGCTCCTGCGGGGGCCCGAGGAGGTCCTCCTGCTCGACGAGCCCGACAACTACCTCGACGTGCCGGCCAAGCGCTGGCTCGAGGAGCGGCTCCTGGAGTCGCCCAAGACGGTGCTGTTCGTCAGCCACGACCGCGAGCTGCTCGACCGCGTCGCCACCCGCATCGCGACCCTCGAGCCGGCCCACGGCGGCAACTCGGTGTGGGTGCATCCCGGCCGCTTCTCGACCTACGAGCAGGCCCGGTCCGACCGCAACGACCGCCTCGACGAGCTGCGCCGCCGCTGGGACGAGGAGCACGTCAAGCTCAAGGAGCTCGTCGTCATGTACCGGCAGAAGGCGACCTTCAACGACGGGCTCGCCTCCCGCCTGCGGGCGGCCGAGACCCGGCTGCGCAAGTTCGTCGAGGCCGGGCCGCCCGAGGCGGTGCCGCTGCGCCAGAAGGTGACGATGCGGCTCAGTGGCGGGCGCACCGCCAAGCGGGCCGTCGTGGTGACCGGGCTCGAGCTGAAGGTCGACGGGCAGCGGCTGGTGC
The DNA here is from genome assembly GCF_002846495.1 of Phycicoccus duodecadis. Classification (NCBI taxonomy): domain Bacteria; kingdom Bacillati; phylum Actinomycetota; class Actinomycetes; order Micrococcales; family Intrasporangiaceae; genus Phycicoccus; species Phycicoccus duodecadis. The sequence continues at coordinate 1,148,608 of NZ_PJNE01000001.1, read as the reverse complement.
AGCCCTTCGACGCCGAGCTCTGGTTCGGCGAGCGGGTCGGCATCCTCGGCAGCAACGGCTCGGGCAAGTCGCACTTCCTGCGCCTGCTGGCCGCGGGCGGCAGCGACCCCGACCGCGAGCACGAGCCGGTGGGCGACATCCGCCCCCCTGCGGTCGAGCACGCGGGGCGGGTGGTGCTGGGGTCGCGGGTGCGGCCCGGCTGGTTCGCGCAGACCCACGACCACGCGGCCCTGCACGGGCGGACCCTCCTGGAGATCCTGCACCGCGGCGACGAGCACCGCGCCGGGATGCCGCGCGAGCTCGCCGCCCGCGCGCTCGACCGCTACGGCCTGGCCGCGGCCGCCGAGCAGGCCTTCGACTCGCTCTCGGGCGGCCAGCAGGCCCGGCTGCAGATCCTGCTGCTCGAGCTGTCGGGGGCCACCCTTCTCCTGCTCGACGAGCCCACCGACAACCTCGACCTGCACTCGGCCGAGGCCCTCGAGGACGCCCTCGCCGCCTTCGAGGGGACCGTGGTGGCAGTCACCCACGACCGCTGGTTCGCCCGCGGCCTCGACCGCTTCCTGGTGTTCCGCCAGGACGGCACCGTGGCCGCCACCGACGAGCCGGTGTGGGACGAGGGCCGGGTGGCGCGCTCGCGGTGACACCCGGACGCCCGCCTCGCCGAGGGCGCCCGGCTCAGCGACCGACGGTGACGTCGGCCCCGTCCAGCGCCACCGCGAAGCCGGACGGGGTCGTCGTCACCTTCCGCAGCACGAGGCCGGCGGGGACTCCGGGTACGGGCTGGCGGATCGTGACCAGGGCGCGGGCGGCCGCGCCGGCGATGGCGTCGAGGAAGGCCGGGCCGCCGAGGTCGACGGTCTCGGGCTCGATCAGCAGCTGCCCACGGTCGGCTCGCACGGTGCCGGTGGCCCGGATGGTGACGGTGCGCCCGAACAGCGTCGCGCGGCGCTGGACGCCGGCCCGCCCGTCGGGGGCGGCGTAGACGGTCGTCCCCGAGCCGATCTGTTCGGCCACCGTGGCGAAGGGCACCGTGGCGTCGACCGCGAGGGTGTCGGCGTGCATCCCGTCGGCGCCGAAACGCACCCCGGTCCCCCGGGCGCGGACGCCGGCGAGGTCACCCTCGGCCGAGACCAGGTCGCGGCTGGTGAGGTCGACCGAGCCGAGCCAGGTCTCGTCGGCGGCCAGGTCGGTCGGGGGAGCCGCCGTGCCGGACGGGGTGGCCGACGGGCGCGGCGCGGCCGGGGCGGTCCCGGAGCCGACGGAGACCAGCAGGACGGCGGCGGCGACCACCAGGACGACGAGGGTCGTGACGACTCCGAGGAGGAACTGCTTCATCGCGCCAGCCTGTCACGCGGGGGCGGGCACCGCCGTGCTCCGTCGCCGCTCACGGTGAAGGGCGGGCAGGTAGAGGACCACCCCGAGCAGGCTGAAGGTGCCGGCGGTGACCATCGCGACCCCGAGGCCCGCGTGGTCGGCGAGCGCGCCGACCGCGGGCGCCGCCACGGCGAACGCGAGGAAGGCCACCATCGAGTTCATCGACAGCACCGTGGAGCGGTTGCCCGCGTCGGCCTCGCGGTGGAGCAGCGCGGCGTGCGGGGCGCCGTTCATCCCGTGCATCGAGTAGGTGAAGAGGTATGCGGCGACGAGCCCCACCGGGCCCACGGCGAGCCCCATCACGACCGCCCCGAGCGCGTTGAGCACCCGGCCGAGCATCGCGGCGCGGGCCACCCCGAGGCGCCCGGAGGCGACGCCGGCCAGCCAGGAGCCGGCCGCGAAGATGCCCCAGCCCGCGGCCGCGACCGGCCCGACGACGGCGCCGGCGGCGCGGGCCGACCCCAGCAGCTCCTCGAGCCGCAGGGGCATCAGCGACTCGAACACGATCATCCCGACCGACCAGAAGAGCTCGACCCCGACGAGCGCCAGCAGCACCCGGTTGGTGCCGAGCAGGCGTACCCCGTCGGCGACCACGCGGGGGGAGCGGCGCCCCTCGACCAGGGCCTCGCGCAGGCGGGCGCGCCGGTCGCCGGCGGCCGGCCGCGGCTCGTGCACGAGGAGGGCCGCCGCCACCAGGTGCACGACGTTGAGGGTGGCGAAGACCCAGACGGCGGTGTCGAGGGCGTGCCCGGGGTGGCCCAGCCGCGCGGCGGGGTCCCACCAGATGAGGCCGCCGGAGACGAGCGCGCCGACGGCGATGGCGCCGCCGAGGATGGTGCCGGTGCGCGAGAGCTGGCGGTCCACGTCGGCCCCCGGGCTCTCGGCGTGGACGGTGTCGACGAACCACGCTTCGAGGGGCCCGGAGTCGAGAGCCCGGAAGGTGCCCGTGAGCACGGCGGCGACGGCGAACGTGACGAAGGAGTCGGCCAGGGCGTAGGCGATCCCGGCGGCCACGTTCACCGCGGCGGCGGCGAGGTAGACCGGGCGGCGGCCCACCGCATCGGCGAAGCCACTGGTCGGCAGCTCGAGCAGGAAGGTCGTGACGCCGGTGACCGACGCGATGGTGGCGGCCTCGGTGATGGTGAGGCCGCGCCCGGTCTGCACCAGCAGCAGGATGCCGACGACGAGGCCGACCGGGAACCAGCGGGTCCCGGTGAGGAGGTAGAGCCGGCGCTGGGCCTCCCGGGCCGTGAGCGGCGCGGTCATCCGCGCTCGCCCCCGCGCGGGGCCCGGTCGAGGTCGATGGGGTAGAGCACGGTGTACGTGGCCACCCGGCGCGCCTCCGGGTTGCCCTGCCCGACCCGGCGGTACCGGCTGACGACGTCGGCCAGCTCGCGGCGCATCGCCTCGGCCTGCTCCGCGGTGGCCAGGACGTAGGAGTCGCTGAGGCCGAGCGCGTCGCGCCAGTCGAGCGGCCAGGCCTGCTCGACGTCGAGCCAGCGCTCGTAGCGGTCGGTGAGGTGGCGGATGTAGTCGCGCGAGAGCCAGTTCAGCGCGGTCTCCGCGTCCTCGTCGCCGGCCATGTCGGAGGCCCAGTACGAGTGCGAGTGGGTGGCGGCACGCCACAGCCTCCGCTTGCCCTCGCCCTCACCGGTGTCCTCGACCAGCCCGATCGTCTCCAGCCGGCGCAGGTGGTAGCTGGTGGCGCCGGAGTTGGTGCCGAGCGTGCCGGCGAGGTCGGTGGCCGTGGCCGGGCCGGCGAGCCGGAGCGTGGACAGCAGACGCGAGCGCAGGGGATGCGCCAGCACCTTCAGGGCGGCGCCGTCGAGCCGGATGCCGGTGTAGTCGGGGTCGGGCGACGAGGGCGGAGAAGTGGCCATGCGTGCACAATACCTCTGCACACTTCCTGTGCACAAGAGGTGTGCACAATGGTCATGCAGTGGCGTATGTGCAGGTGGGAAGGGGTGACCGGGGCCGTGAACAGTGATTTCGTAGCGCGTCGGCGAGCCCCTAAACTGGGTGATGTTGTGCCGTGCGCCCCCGCGAGGGACGCGAGCCCTCCCGAGAGCACGCGGCATACGCCCCCCGTCCCAGAGACCATGAGGATGTTCCCATGCGTACCTACACCCCCAAGGCGGCCGAGGTGACCCGTGCCTGGCACGTCATCGACGCCACCGACGTCGTCCTCGGCCGGCTCGCCAGCCAGACGGCCGTCCTGCTGCGCGGCAAGCACAAGCCGACCTTCGCCCCCCACGTCGACACCGGCGACTTCGTCATCATCATCAACGCCGACAAGGTGGCCCTGACCGGCTCCAAGGCCGAGAAGAAGAAGGCCTACCGTCACTCGGGCTTCCCGGGCGGTCTGCGTTCCACGACCTACACCGAACTGCTCGCCAAGGCCCCCGAGAAGGCCGTCGAGAAGGCCGTCCGCGGCATGCTCCCGCGCACCACCCTGGGCCGTCAGCAGCTGACCAAGCTCAAGGTCTACTCCGGCTCCGAGCACCCGCACTCGGCCCAGCAGCCCAAGCCCTTCGAGATCACCCAGGTGGCCCAGTGATGTCCGAGAACGCCCAGATCGACGAGACCGCCGGCACCGACGTCAACGACGCCCCGGTCAGCGAGTACACCTCCGAGTCCGAGGCCGGCTCCGTCGCCGGCGAGGCCCCGCGCCGCCCGAGCGCCTCGGCGCCCGGCGCCGCCACCGGCCGCCGCAAGCAGGCCGTCGCCCGCGTGCGCATCGTGCCCGGCACCGGCGAGTGGACCATCAACGGCCGTACCCTCGAGAACTACTTCCCGAACAAGGTGCACCAGCAGATCGTCAACGAGCCGCTGGCGGTCCTCGAGCTCGACGGTGCCTACGACGTGCTGGTGCGCGTCCACGGTGGTGGCCCCTCCGGCCAGGCCGGTGCCGTCCGCCTCGGTGTGGCCCGCTCGCTCAACGGGGTCGACGAGGAGCTGAACCGCCCGGCGCTGAAGAAGGCCGGTCTGCTCACCCGCGACGCCCGCGTCCCCGAGCGCAAGAAGGCCGGTCTCAAGAAGGCCCGCAAGGCTCCCCAGTACAGCAAGCGCTGATCTCACCCATCGGCCCGCCACGACGGCGGCATCCCACCCGGGGTGCCGCCGTCGCGGCGTTCCCCGGCGTCTCGCGGTAGGTTCAGGCGCTGGTCTCCAGAAAGGAACCACTTCATGTCCCGACTCTTCGGTACCGACGGCGTGCGGGGGCTCGCCAACGCCGACATCACGGTCGAGCTCGCGCTCGAGCTGAGCATCGCGGCCGCGCACGTCCTCGGCGGCCCCGACCGCGCGTCCGGCCGCCGCCCGCGCGCCGTCGTCGGTCGCGACCCGCGCGCCAGTGGCGAGTTCCTCTCGGCGGCGGTCTGCGCCGGGCTGGCCTCGGCCGGCGTCGACGTGCACAACGTCGGCGTCCTGCCGACCCCCGCGGTGGCCTACCTGACCGCCGACATGGGTGCGACCTTCGGGGTGATGCTCTCGGCGTCGCACAACCCGATGCCCGACAACGGCATCAAGTTCTTCGCCGAGGGCGGGCACAAGCTGCCCGACGCCGTCGAGGACGAGATCGCCGCGCGGATGGGCCAGCACTGGGAGCGCCCCCAGGGGGCCGAGGTGGGCCGCATCCACGAGAACCGCGCCGGCCAGGCCCGCTACGTCGCGCACCTGCTGCAGGCGCTGCCGCACCGCCTCGACGGCCTGACGGTGGTCATCGACGGTGCCCATGGCGCCGCCAGCGCGGTCTCGCCCGAGGTCTTCCGGCTGGCCGGGGCCGAGGTCGTCGAGATCGGCACCGACCCCGACGGGCTCAACATCAACGACGGCTACGGCTCCACGCACCTCGACCGGCTCATCGCCGCGGTGCTCGAGCGCGGGGCCGACCTCGGCATCGCCCACGACGGCGACGCCGACCGCTGCCTCGCCGTGGGCGCCGACGGCGTCGAGGTCGACGGCGACCAGATCATGGCCATCCTCGCCGTCTCCCTGAAGGAGCGCGGGCTGCTGCGCGAGAACACCCTCGTCGCCACCGTGATGAGCAACCTGGGGCTGCTGCAGGCCATGGAGCGCGAGGGCATCCGGGTCGAACAGACCGGGGTGGGCGACCGCTACGTCCTCGAGGAGATGCGCCGCCACGGCTACTCCCTCGGCGGCGAGCAGTCGGGCCACGTCATCCTGCTCGACCACGGCACCACCGGCGACGGCGTCCTGACGGGCCTGATGCTGGCCGCGCGGGTGGCCCAGACCGGGCGCCCCATCGCCGAGCTGGCCCGGGTGATGCACCGCCTCCCGCAGGTGCTGGTCAACGTCAAGGGCGTCGACAAGGGCCGCGTCGAGTCCGACGAAGGGGTCCAGGAGGCCGTGCGCCGCGCGCAGGACGAGCTGCAGGGCTCCGGCCGGGTGCTGCTGCGCAAGTCGGGCACCGAGCCGGTCGTGCGGGTGATGGTCGAGGCCACGAGCGAGGACCAGGCGCGGGCCACGGCCGACCGTCTGGCGGGCGTGGTGCTCGAGCGACTGGCGCTCTGAGCCGAGCCGGATGCGGGGCGGACGGAATGGTCGACGGCCGGCCGGGGTTGGCCCTGGTGACCACACCGCCGATCGAAGGAGTTCTTCCGTGCCGCACGAGTCCGTGACCAAGGAGCTGTACAGCATCGCCGCCACCGCCACCGGTGGTCGCGCCGGCCGCACCCGCAGCGAGGACGGCGTCGTCGACCTGCCGCTCGGCAAGCCCAACCCGTCCAACCCGGTCGCCAACCCCGAGACCCTCTTCGCCGCCGGCTACGCCGCCTGCTACAACGGCGCGCTGACCCTGATCGCGCAGCGCGAGGGCATCGACGCCTCGGGCGCCGAGACCACCGCGAACGTCCACTTCGGCGAGACCGAGTCCGGCTTCGGCCTGGGCGTCGAGCTCACGACCACCATCCCCGGCGTCGACGCCGAGACGGCGCAGAGCCTGGCCGACAAGGCCCACGAGTTCTGCCCCTACAGCAAGGCCACCCGCGGCAACATCGACGTCACCGTCGTCGGCAAGCCCGCCTGAGGCCCGCTCCTCGCAGCATCCGTCGGCCTCCTCCCGTTCACGGGAGGAGGCCGGCGACGTGCCGGGCGATCTCGAGCGAGGCGGTGGCGGCGGGGGAGGGCGCGTTGAGGACGTGCACGCACCGACCCGAGCGTTCGACCAGGAAGTCGTCGACGAGGGCGCCGTCGCGCCGCACGGCCTGGGCCCGCACCCCGGCCGGGGAGGGGAGCAGGTCGGCGTCGCGCAGCGCCGGGACCAGCGCGCGCAGGCTGTCGCCGAAGCGCCGGGGAGAGGCCGAGCGCCGCAGCTCGGTGGCGCCGCTGCGCCAGTGCCGGCGCGCCAGCCGCCAGAACCCCGGGTCGCCCAGGGTGGCGAGCAGGTCGCGGTCGACGTCCCGCCGGCGGTAGCCCTCGCGGGCCAGGGCCAGGACGGCGTTCGGGCCGGCGTGCACGTGGCCGTCGACGCCCCGGGTCAGGTGCACCCCCAGGAACGGCAGCTCGGGGTCGGGCACCGGGTAGACGAGGCCACGCACGAGGTGGGCCGCCTCCGGCGTGAGCTCGCGGTACTCGCCCCGGAACGGCACGATCCGCACCGACGACTCGTGGCCGAGCCGGCGCGCCACCCGGTCGGCGTGCAGCCCGGCGCAGTTGACCACGACGTCGGCCGTCACCGAGCCGGCGGTGGTCTCGACCACGGTGTGCGCCGGGCCGTGATGGGCCGCCAGCACGGTGGCCCCCGTCATCAGGCGGGCACCTCGTGCCTCGAGCCGGCGCACCAGCGCCCGGCAGAGCGCCGGGTAGTCGACGACGGCGGTCTCGGGCACGTGCAGCGCCGCGAGGGCGGCCACGTGGGGCTCGTACTCGCGTGCCTCGTCGGGCCCGAGCCGCCGCACGGCCAGCCCGTTCGCGAGGCCCCGCTCGTGCAGCGCCGCCAGGCGGGCCAGCTCGGCCTCCCGGGTCGCGACGACGAGCTTGCCGGTGACGGCGTGCGGCACGCCCTCGTCGGCGGCCAGGCGCAGCAGGGCGGTCGCGCCGGCCCGGCACCATCGGGCCTTGGCGCTGCCCGGCGGGTAGTAGATACCCGAGTGCACGACGCCGCTGTTGCGCCCGGTCTGGTGGCGCGCCCAGCCGTCCTCCTTCTCGATGACGGTGACGACCGCGGCCGGCTCGTCGCGGGTGACCCGCTCGGCGACCGCGAGGCCGACGACACCCCCGCCCACGACGACGATGCGACGGCTCACGGGCGGTGCCTCCCCGGCCGGCGCGTCAGCGATCGCGGTGCGCGGCGATGACCCGGGCGTACTCGTGCCCGGAGTCCTTGACGGTGCGCACCTGGGTGTCGTAGTCGACGTGCACGATGCCGAAGCGCTTGTCGTAGCCGAGCGCCCACTCGAAGTTGTCGAGCAGCGACCACGCGAAGTAGCCGCGCACGTCGGTGCCGGCCGCCACGGCGTCGGCCAGCGCGCCCAGGTGCGCCATCAGGTAGGCGACGCGCTCGGGGTCGTGCACCTGACCGTCGGCGTCGACCGTGTCGTCCCACGCCGAGCCGTTCTCGGTGACGTACACCGGCAGCCCGCTCTCGCGGGCCGAGCGCTCGACGATGAGGCGGTGGCTCGCGGGCGACTGCTCCCAGCCCATCGCGGTGAGCGGCGGGCGGGGCGCGACCTCGTCGACCCGCTCGCAGCCGGGGAGCAGGTGAAGGCCACCCTGGGGCTCGGCGCCCTGGGGCGTGGCCGCGACGCGGGTGGGGAAGTAGTTGTTGACCCCGAGGTTGTCGAGCGGGGCGGCGATCTCGGCCAGGTCGCCGTCGTGCACGAACGAGCCGTCGGTGAGGTGCGCGACGTCCTCCAGCATCCCCTCGGGGTAGGTGCCGTGGAACAGCGGCCCGAAGAACACCCCGTTGAGGGCGTTGTCGGCGCGCCGCACGGCGTCGAGGTCGGCCTCGGTGGGGTCCTCGGGCCCGTGGACCTGGGTGGGGTTGAGCGTGATGGAGACCTGCGCGTCGGGGCAGTGCTGGCGGATGACGGGGACGGCGCGGCCGTGGGCGAGCATCAGGTGGTGGGCCGTGACCAGCCCCTCGAGCGGGTCCTGGCGGCCGGGGGCGTGGGCGCCGATGGCGTGGCTGAGCATCGAGGAGCACCACGGCTCGTTCAGGGTGGTCCAGTGCTTCACCCGGTCGCCGAGGGGGCCGGCCACGGCGGCGGCGTACTCGGCGAACCAGTCGGCGACCTCGCGGGTGCGCCAGCCGCCGCGGTCCTCGAGCGCCTGCGGGAGGTCCCAGTGGTAGAGCGTGACGACGGGCCGGATGCCCGCGGCGAGGAGGGTGTCGACGAGCCGGTCGTAGAACGCGACACCGGCCGCGTTGACCGCGCCGGTGCCGCCGGGGACGATGCGCGGCCAGGCCACCGAGAAGCGGTAGGCCTCCAGGCCGAGCTCCTGCATCAGGGCGACGTCGGCCGGCATCCGGTGGTAGTGGTCGCAGGCGACGTCGCCGGTGTCGCCCCCGAAGGTCCGGCCCGGGGTGTGCGAGAACGTGTCCCAGATGGAGGGGGAGCGGCCGTCCTCGGCCACGGCGCCCTCGATCTGGTAGCTCGCGGTGGCGGCCCCGAACAGGAAGCCGGGGGGGAAGGTCGGCGCGGACGTCGTCATGACGGCAACCTACCGGGAGGGTACGACCTCGTCACCGACCCGGACGTCGCCGACGGAGCGGGGGACCAGCTGCACGGCGAACCAGGTGGCGCCGTCCCAGCGGCGGTGGTGGGCCAGGGTGCGGATGGGCTCGCGGCCGCCGCGGCCGGTGGCCGGGTCGAGGGTGGTCATGACGCAGCGGTCGACCGGCTTGGCGACGCTGAAGGTGACGGCGCCGACGGTGACGCCGCGCCAGTCGTCCTCCTCGAAGGGGGTGAGGTCGCCGTCGACCACGAGGTTCGGGCGGAACCGCGCCATCTCGAGGACCGGGGGCTCCTCGCCGCGCTCGAGCGCGGTCTCGGCGACCCAGTCGCGCAGCCGGGCCAGGGACGCCGTGGACGCCAGCGTGAGCGGGTAGCCGTCGGCGAAGGCTGTGGCGTCACCGGGGGCGGAGTACTGCGGGTTGAGCGGGCGCGGCGAGGCGACGTGCACCAGCCGGAGGTCGTCCCGGCGCAGCGCCGCACGGACCCAGGCGTGGGCGTGCTCCGGGGCCGGGGTGGCCGTGAGCGCGCGGCCGTGGACGGTGACGGGCACCGCGTCGCCGTCCGGCTCGTCGAGCTCGAGGGCGTCGTGGCCCGGGGCGCGCAGCCGCAGGGCGCACCCCAGCCCGGCGTCGGTGTCCGGGGTGTCAGCGGTCAGCATGAGCATCCCGTGGTCCTCGCGGGCGGTGAGGCACTCGCCGTCGGGCAGCGCGAGCATCCAGCGCCGGTCGCCGCGCAGCCCCCAGCGCTCGACCCGCGCCTGCAGCACCGGCCGCACCGCGGTGCTCTTGACGGGGTGCAGGCCGACGGCCTCGAGACGCACCGTCATACGTGCTGGGTCAGCAGGCCGGTGTCGACGTCGTAGACGAAACCGCCGACGAGGGCGCGCTCGCCGACCAGCGGGTGGGTGCGCACGGCGGCCACGTCCTGGCGCAGGGCGTCGACCTGGTCGGTGACGACGCTGAAGCGCTGCCACGAGGCATCGAGCCCCGCGGACTCGCCGACCCGGCGGCGCAGGTCCTCCTCGGAGGCCGAGGACATCGCGCACCGGGTGTGCGGGATGACCAGGACGCGCTCCACCCCGAGCAGGTGCACGCCGAGCACCAGCGCCTCGAGGGCCTGGGGGGTGACACGGCCGCCGGGGTTGCGGAAGATCTTGGCGTCCCCGGCGCGCAGGCCGAGCATCCGCAGCGGGTCGATGCGGCTGTCCATGCAGGTGACGATGGCGACGCCCGCCCGGGCCACGCCGTCGAACCCGGCGAGGTCGAAGGTCTGCGCGAACCGCTGGTTGGCGTCGAGGAGGTCCTCGAAGCCGGGGGTCTGCTCGGTGCTCATACCAGTCCCGTCCTCTTCTCGATGGTGAACGCCACGGGCTTGGTCACGCCCGCGAAGAAGTCCTCGCCCTTGTCGTCGACGACGATGAACGCCGGGAAGTCCTCGACCTCGATCTTCCACACGGCCTCCATGCCGAGCTCGGGGTACTCGAGCACCTCGACGCTGCGGATGCAGTCCTGGGCCAGGCGGGCCGCGGGGCCGCCGATGGACCCGAGGTAGAAGCCGCCGTGCGCCTGGCAGGCGTCGGTGACCTGCCGGCTGCGGTTGCCCTTGGCGAGCATGACCAGCGAGCCGCCGGCCGCCTGGAACTGGTCGACGTAGGAGTCCATCCGCCCGGCGGTCGTCGGGCCGAACGAGCCCGAGGGCATCCCCTCGGGGGTCTTGGCGGGGCCGGCGTAGTAGACGGGGTGGTCCTTGAGGTACTGCGGCATCTCCTCACCGGCGTCGAGCCGTTCCTTGATCTTCGCGTGCGCGATGTCGCGGGCGACCACCAGCGGGCCGGTGAGCGAGAGCCGGGTCTTGACGGGATGTTGCGTGAGCTCGGCGAGGATCTCGTCCATGGGACGGTTGAGGTCGATGGCCACCACGGCTCCGGCCCCGGTGCCGCCGACGCCCTGGGCGTCGTCGAGGGCCGCCGGGGTCTGCTCGGGCAGGAAGCGCGCGGGGTCGGTCTCGAGCTGCTCGATGAACACGCCCTCGGGGGTGATCCGGCCGAGCACCTGGCGGTCGGCGCTGCACGAGACGGCGATGGCGACCGGCAGCGATGCGCCGTGGCGGGGGAGGCGCACGACGCGCACGTCGTGGCAGAAGTACTTGCCGCCGAACTGCGCGCCGATGCCGAGCTGGCGGGTGAGCTCCAGGACCTGCTCCTCGAGCTCGGTGTCGCGGAAGCCGTGCGCGGTGACCGGGTCGCCCTGCTTGGGGAGCTGGTCGAGGTACTTGGCGCTGGCGTACTTGGCTGTCTTGAGCGCGAACTCAGCGCTGGTGCCGCCGATGACGATGGCCAGGTGGTAGGGCGGACAGGCGGCGGTGCCGAGGCTGCGCAGCTTCTCGTCGAGGAAGCGCATCATCGCCTCGGGGTTGAGGATGGCCTTGGTCTCCTGGAACAGGAACGACTTGTTGGCGCTGCCGCCGCCCTTGGCCATGAAGAGGAACTTGTAGGTGGTCTCGTGCCCGGGCGCGGTGTCGGCGTAGAGCTCGACCTGGGCCGGGAGGTTGGAGCCGGTGTTGCGCTCCTCCCACATCGTGACCGGGGCCATCTGCGAGTACCGCAGGTTCAGGCGGGTGTAGGCGTCGTAGACCCCCCGGCTGAGGGCCTCCTCGTCGGTGCCTTCGGTGAGCACGTGCTGGCCGCGCTTGCCCATCACGATGGCGGTGCCGGTGTCCTGGCACATCGGGAGGACGCCGCCCGCTGCGATGTTGGCGTTCTTCAGCAGGTCCAGGGCGACGAACTTGTCGTTGTTGCTGGCCTCGGGGTCGTCGAGGATGTTCGCGAGCTGCTGCAGGTGGGCGGGGCGCAGGTAGTGGGCGATGTCGTGCATCGCGGTCTCGGTGAGCAGCCGCAGCGCCTCGGGCGCCACCTGGAGGAAGCGGCGGCCGCCGGGGCCGTCGACGACCTCGACGCCCTCGGTGGTGAGGAGGCGGTATGGGGTCTCGTCGGCCTCCACCGGCAGCATGTCCTCGTAGGCGAACTCGGTCATCGGATCTCCTCCCGGGTCGGGGCGTAGGCGCCGGAACGGCGCACCGTGACCCCGCTCGTGGCGAGGGCACGGTCGATGGCGGGCGCGACGTCGGCGAGGCCGGCGGAGCGCAGCCGGGCGCGGGCGTCGGGGCCGCCGAGCAGGCCGGCGTCGAGGAGGCCGGACACCAGCCCGGCCATGAACGAGTCGCCGGCGCCGACGGTGTCGACGACGTCCTTGACCCGCGCGGTCTCGGTGGCCTCCTCGCCCGACGCGACCCGCCAGGTGACGCCGGCGCCGCCCAGGGTGACGACGGTGAAGGCGGCCCCGAGGTCGGTCCAGCGCGCCATCACCTCCGAGGCGCTCCGGCCGGGGTAGAGCCACTCGATGTCGTCCTCGGAGCACTTGACGACGTCGGCCAGGGCGACGAGCTCCTCGACGCGCGGCCGGACGGTGTCGACCTCGCCCATGATCGTCGGGCGCACGTTGGGGTCGTAGCTGACGGTGCCGACCTCCCGGGCCCGGTGCACGGCCGCGGTGACCTCACGCTCGCCGGGGGAGAGGGTCGTGGCGATCGAGCCGGTGTGCAGGTGCGCGGTGCCGGGGGGCAGCTGCACGGGGGGCAGGTCCCAGTGCAGGTCGAAGACGTAGGACGCGGCGCCCCGTTCGTCGATGGTGGCGAGCGCCGTGGAGGTGGGGTGGGCGGTGGTGACGCTGCCGGGGAGCAGGTGCACGCCGCCCCCCTCGACGTGCTGGATGCACCGGTCGCCGCGGGTGTCGGTGCCGACCAGGCAGGCGATGTGGGTGTCGTGGCCGAGCCGGGCCAGCCCCACGGCCACGTTGGCGGGCGAGCCGCCCACGTGCTCGGCGCTGGAGCCGTCGGGGTGGCTGACGATGTCGACGAGCAGCTCCCCCACGACGACGACGGGCGGCACAGGGCTCACGGCATCCCAACCTCTCTGGAGCGGACCGGTCGAGCCTAGCGTCGAGGCCGATTGGGTGTCGGGGGGGCTCGTCGGCGACGATGGAGGGGTGAGCACGCCCGTGGCCCCGAAGAGCCGCTACTCGATGGGCTCGGTGAAGAACCTCGTGTACTCGCTGCTGGCGGTCCTGGGGATGGTCGCCGTCCTCGTCCTGATCGTGCCGCGGGTCAACACCGTGGGCGGGCCTCCCGTGGACATCGCCGCGCAGGCCCAGGACGTGCGCGAGCGGACCGGCTGGCCGATCGTCGTGCCCGAGGGGCTGCCGGCGGGCTGGACGCCGACCTCGGTGCGCTACGTGCGGGTCACCGACGGCTTCATGACCTGGCACGTGGGGTACCGCACGCCGTCCGGCAGCTTCGTGGCCGTCGAGCAGACCAAGGACCCGAGCCGCGCCTGGGTCGCGGCCCAGACCAACCGCGCGCCGAAGGAGGGCACGGTCGAGATCGCCGGGCGCACCTGGGACGAGTACGTGCGCGACAACAAGGTGCAGAACAGCCTGCTGTCGGTGCCGCCCACGGGCTCGGGCGAGCTGGCCACGCTGGTCACGGGGAACGCGAGCTTCGACGAGATGACCACCTACGTGCAGGCCCTGCGGCCGGTGCGCTGAGGGCCACGGCTGCGCGGGGGGCCGTTGCTCCGGGTGGGCGCCGGTCGGGGCGCGTAGCAGGATCGACCCCATGACGGGGGAACAGCGATGGCGCGACGTCGAGGACCTCCTCGCGTCGTTGGAAGGGGTGCGGCTGCACCAGGACCCGCGTGGGCGCCGCTGGTGCGTGCGCGGCCGCCTCGTGGCCCGGCAGATCGACGAGGCGACGCTGCTGGTCCGCGCGACCCCGGAGCGCCGCGAGGCGCTGCTCAGCCGGTGGCCCACCACCTTCTCGGTCCGGCCGGAGCTGGAGGCCCACGCGAAGGTGCTGGCCGACGTGGTCGAGGGTGATCTCGACGCCGTGAGGTCCTCGCTCCGGGAGGCTTGGGAGCTGCAGCGCGGCGACGCCTGACTGCGGGCCGACCCGCCATCGTCGCAGCGGGCTTCACACAGGGCACCAACCTCGCCAAACCGGCCTGGGTGCCGCCGGTCAGAAGGGGGGAGGGGCCGCCTCGGCGGCGAGCGGGGACCGATCCGGCGCCGGCAGGATGCGGTGGACCGGTTCGGTGACGCGGCGCTTGCCCGATGGTGAGGTCCAGGTGAGGGTGCCGTCGGGGTCGAGGGTGGGGCGCCAGCGGCCCTGCTGCTTCAGCCGGTGGTGCCGCCGGCACAGGCACGCCAGGTCGGTCGGTGAGGTGGCGCCGTGGGGCCAGGGTCTGGTGTGGTCGAGGTCGGTGTACTCGGCGCGTCTCAAGCACCCCCACATCCGGCAGGTCCCGTCGCGGGTGGCCACGAAGTCGCGCATGGCCTTGTTCGGTCGGTAGGCGCTGGTGGTGAGGGAGGCGAGGGTGCCGGTGTCGGCGTCCAGCACGGCCCGGGCGACGTCCATCGGGAGGGTCTTGAGGAGGTTGGCGACGGTGGCGGCGTCGACCCAGCCCAGCCCGGGCAGCTGCGTGCCGGACACGGCGAACCCGGGCGTGACTTGGGCCATGAGCACCGGTCCCGGGTCTGGGTCGACGGTCATCGTGGTGGTCTCGAACAGCCGCTGCGCCTCCGGCGGGAGGTCGCCGAAGCGGGTCTCTTCCCCGGTGTAGGCGTCGATGACGGTGTCGTCGTCGGCCCAGGGGACCTCGATGGTCTCGACGGTTGCGGGTTCGGGCGCGGGGCGGTCGGTGACCACCGGCACCCCGAGGGTGACCGAGGCACTGACCGTCACGTTGCGCAGGAGCAGGTCCCCGAACGCGTCGGCCCGCGCCTCGGACAGGGTGAGGGTGTCGTCGACCTGCCGGTACTCGGACGCGAGCTGCTCGGTCGCCGCCCAGGCCGCGGCCACGGTCGCGGTGGGGAGGAGCGCGTACACGTCGGTCAGGCCGTCCGGGCCCGGACGCACCTCCACCGTCCGGGTGCGGCGGGTCTTCGCGACCTGCGCGGCGACCTGGTCGGCCGCCACCCGCGTCGCGACGCGGCGGACGTGCGCGGTCACCTGCGCCGGGTCCAGGTCGGCCAACCGACCCGACACCTCGGCATCGACCCGACCGCACGCCACGACGTCCAGCCCCGCGCACGCGTCGACCACCTTGTGGGCCGTCGCGGCCGCCACGTCACCGGCCAGGACCCGGTCACGGACCCGGGGGAACCGCTCACCGAGGGCTGCGCCGAGGTGGACCTTCCGCCCGGCCAGCCCCTCCGTCAGGCCCGCTTCGAGAGCGACGAGGCTGGGCGCCATCTGGTCGACGTACCCCACCGGGTGGACCCGCTCGACGGGCCCGTCACCCGAGAGCCGCACCTCGACCCGAGCCCCCAACGCGGCCGCCACACCCTGGGCCCCCTCGGCGGCGTTCACCACCCCTTGGAGCTCACCGGCGAGCTCGTAACACTCCACGGCATCCAGGCCCCGGCTGTGCTCGGCCAGCTCACGCCCCAGCGCCGCGACCTCCGCCCGCACGGCCGCGACGCGGCTGCTGAGCTGCCCCCTGTCCATGGAGAGATGATACCCGAACACGCGTACGAGAACAAGGTTCTATCCACAGGTGTTCGCCTTCAGCAGAACGGGATTGCGATGAGTCCGCACGACGGTTCGCGCTACGGGCTCGCCGGCCGGGACGACGCGCCCGGGTCACTCGCCGGAGGTCGTGATGCGCTCCTCGGCCTGGTCGAGCCACTGTCCGCAGCGGGCGGCCAGCGCCTCGCCCCGCTCCCAGAGCGTCATGCTCTCCTCGAGCCCCACCTGGCCGCTCTCGAGCCGCGCCACGATGTCGACGAGCTCGTCGCGCGCCTGCTCGTAGCCGAGCTCGGCGACGTCCGCGTTCGCGGTGGGGGCCGGGGCCGGGGTGTCCTTCGCCATGCCGGGAGCCTACGCGGGCGGGCCGACGACGCCGGGGACCCGCAGGTCGTCGTTCTCGGCTACCCGACCGCCCCGGCCACCGTGACCCCGAAGTCGCCCCGCGACACCCGGACCCGTAGCGGCTCAGCGGGGGAGAGGTCCGCGGGATCGGTGACGACCTCCCCGGAGACCCGCGAGACCACCGCGTAGCCGCGGTCGAGGGTCGACTGGGGGGAGAGGGTGCGGGCCTGGGCCCGCAGGTGCGCGACCTGGTCGCGCTGGCGGTGGACCACCGCCTCGACCCGCTGGTGCGCGCGTCCCCGCAGGGCGGAGACGACCTCCCGCTGCACCCGGAGGAAGGCGCCCTTGTCGGCGAGGACCGGGCGCGAGGTGAGCTCGGTCAGCCGGCGCCGCTCGTGGTGCACGCGGCCCGCCAGCGCCCGCCGTCCCCGCTCGCGCGCCGTGTCGACCCCCCGGCGCTCGGCCTCGGCGTCGGGCACGATGGCCTTCGCGGCGTCGGTGGGGGTGGACGCGCGGTGGTCGGCCACGAGGTCGAGGAGGGGCGTGTCGACGTCGTGCCCGATGGCGCTGACCACGGGCGTGCGGGCCGCGGCGACCGCCCGCAGCATCGTCTCGTTGGAGAACGGCAGGAGGTCCTCGACCCCGCCGCCGCCGCGGGCGATGACCACGACGTCGACCTCGGGATGCGCGTCGAGCTCCTGGAGGGCGGCGGTCACCTCGGCCACGGCGCCGTTGCCCTGCACCGCGACCTGGCGGATCTCGAAGCGGGCCGCCGGCCAGCGGCGGAGGGTGTTCTCGACGACGTCCTTCTCGGCTGCACTGGCGCGCCCGCACACCAGCCCGATGCGGCGCGGCAGGAACGGCAGCGGCTGCTTGCGGTCGCGGTCGAAGAGGCCCTCCTGCGCCAGGTGTCGCTTGAGGTACTCGAGGCGTGCCAGCAGCTCGCCCACGCCGACCGGCCGGATCTGGCGCGCGTCCATCACGAGCGACCCGCGCTGGGTCCAGAACGACGGCTTGGCCTGGACGACGACCCGGGCGCCCTCGGCGAGGGGCCCCGGCATCGCGTCCAGGGCGTTGACGTGCACCGAGCACGACAGGCTCATGTCGACGTCGGGGTCTCGCAGGGTCAGAAAGGCGGTGCGGGCCCCGGGCCGGCGGGTGAGCTGGACGACCTGTCCCTCGACCCACAGCACCGACATCTTCTCGACGTACTCGCCGATCTTCATCGACAGCAGGCGCACCGGCCAGGGATGCTCGGCACTGGTGTCGGCGGCGCGCTCGGGGAGTGTGGGGCGGGCCGGCGTGCTCATGGCGCCACTCTAGGGAGGGACACCCGGCCCCCGAGTCGCTACCGTCGGAGGGACGCCGGAGCTCGCCGACGTCCGGGTACTGACGGAGGGCGCACATGGCTCGGACCACACCCGGGGGACGCAGAGCCCGACGCCGTGCCGCGGCCGCTCTGACGGCGCTCGTGGCCGTGGTCGCCCTGGCGGCCCCCGCGTGGGCCTACACCGAGGTCGCGTACGCGCGGCGAGGCACCACGATGACGGAGAGCCCACCCGGCAGCATCGGCTCCGTCCGCGCCACGCTGGTGCTCGAGAACCTCGCGGCCGGCGACGTCCGGCTGCTGCGGGCCCAGTCGGTCACCTACCGCGGCACCCCCGACCGCAACGCCCTCGCCCAGAAGATCACCTGCGAGAAGCCCGACGGCACCATCGTCTCGGAGTCATGGACCGGCACCAACCTCCTGGCGGTCAACGGCCTCCAGCCGCTCGCGCAGCGGCTGCTGTTCGTCGCCCCGGCGGCCGGCACCTACTACTGCCGCGAGCGCATCTACGTGAACTCCCACTACGCCCAGCCCGCGCGGGCCACCCTGTACAGCGCGTTCGTGGGTGACGTGGCCGGGCCGGTCGCGGCCGAGAAGGTCATCCCGGCCACCCCGCTGCGCGGCGCCGTGGTCTTCTTCTCGGGCACCGACACCACGGCGCACCGGGTCCTGCCGATCTCCCGGTACCTCCCGCCCGCCGGGGCCACCCGCCTGCAGGTGCGCAACGACGTGTTCTTCACCAACTGCTACGGCTCGGGCGGGGCGGGGTGCCCGCGCGGCTCGTTCCCGCCCTCCGGGAAGAGCACGTACACGCACCAGGCCTTCCTCGTGCCGTCGAGCCCGGCCTGCCCGGTGGCGTCGACGACCCGGGTCACCCGCACCTTCGACTACCTGCTGCACCACCAGGGCGGCTCGCTCGACGTGGTGGCCCCGCTCCCCGCGGGCGGATGCGGGTCGTGGTCGAGCTACGTGGTCGTGCGGCGCGTGTCGGGGCTGCCGTTCGTCGTGCAGCTCTATCCCTACTCGCAGGCGTTCATGTACGCGAGCTGACCGGCGCGATTCGGGATGCCGCCGCGCCCGACCTACCATGGAAGGCATGGCTGACACCCGTAAGCGCGTGCTCCTCGCGGCCCCCCGCGGCTACTGCGCCGGGGTGGACCGGGCCGTGGTCACCGTCGAGCGGGCCCTCGAGCTCTACGGCCCGCCGGTGTACGTGCGCAAGGAGATCGTGCACAACAAGCACGTGGTCACCACCCTGCAGAAGCACGGTGCGGTCTTCGTCGACGAGACCGACGAGGTGCCCGAGGGCGCGACCGTGGTGTTCTCGGCGCACGGCGTGGCACCGGTCGTGCACGACGAGGCACGGGCCCTGTCGCTGCGCACCATCGACGCCACCTGCCCGCTGGTCACCAAGGTGCACCGCGAAGCCGTGCGCTTCGCCTCCAGCGACTACGACATCCTCCTCATCGGCCACGAGGGCCACGAGGAGGTCGTCGGCACGGCGGGCGAGGCGCCCGAGCACATCCAGCTCGTCGACGGCCCCGACGACGTCGCCAACGTGAGCGTGCGCGACCCCGAGAAGGTCGTCTGGCTGTCGCAGACGACGCTCTCGGTCGACGAGACCATGGAGACCGTGCGCCGGCTGCGCGAGCGCTTCCCCTCGCTGCAGGACCCGCCCAGCGACGACATCTGCTACGCCACCCAGAACCGGCAGCTGGCGGTCAGACAGATGGCGGCCGACTGTGACCTGATGATCGTCGTGGGCTCGCGCAACTCGTCGAACTCGGTCCGCCTGGTCGAGGTCGCGCTCGAGCACGGCTCGCGCGCCGGGCACCTGGTCGACTACGCCGACGAGATCGACGCGGCGTGGCTCGAGGGCGTCTCGACGGTGGGAGTCACCTCGGGCGCCTCGGTGCCCGAGATCCTGGTGCGCGGCGTGCTTGACTACCTGGCCGCCCGCGGGTTCGACGACGTGAGCGCGGTGACCGCCGCCCAGGAGTCGCTCGTCTTCGCCCTCCCCAACGAGATCCGGCGCGACCTCAAGGCCGCAGGGATGTCGGACACCATGCGCCACGACGGGGGCTTCGTCGAGTCCGGCTCCCTGCACTGAGCCTGCGCAGAGGGCCGGGGTGGCGGCCGCTCCCGGCGTGCGCGTAGGGCGTCCGGAATCCCGCTCCCTGGACGGACCGAACTGCTCGGGACGCAGCCCGCCCTCGGCCAGGGCGACGGGGCAGACTGCCTTCGTGGACTGGTACCTCGACCGACCCGAAGAGATCGCAGCGGTGCGCCACGAGCTGGTCGCCTACCTGACCCGCCACGCCGTGTCGGGCTCGGACGCGGGCATCGCCGATGCGGAGCTCATCAGCTCGGAGGCGATGGGCAACGCGCTGCGGCACACCGCCGGGCCGACCTGGGTCTCGCTCTCCTGGGGCGGGGAGCATCCCGTGCTCTCGGTGTACGACCTGGGCGAGGGTTTCGACCCCGACCTCCTCGTCGCGGCGTCCGAGCCCGACCCGGGCCACGCGGGGCTCGACGACGAGGACGAGTTCCGCGAGTCGGGCCGCGGTCTGCTCATCATGCGGACGCTCTCACCGGAGGCCCGGGCATCGGTCCGGGCCGGGGGCGGAATGCTGTTCCAGACGCCGCTCCCGGTGCGACGGCAGCCCACCGTGAGCCACGACCCGCCGCGCCGGCGCACGGGCGTGCTGCCGTCGCCCGACGAGGCCGAGCCGGGAGGCGGTTTCGGCAAGGAGGCGTTCCTGCGGGCGATCGTCGTCCAGCTCGCGCAGGCCGTGGAGGGCCAGCAGGGGCCGCAGGCGGCCGAGGCCGCGGTGGCCCAGGTGGGTATGGACGTGGGTGGGCAGATGGAGGCGGAGTTCCGGGCGGCCACCGACACGGTCGGGAGGATGACGCCCGAGCAGATGGGGACCTGCTACGTCCGCCTCAAGCACGCGATCGACGGCCGGTTCAGCGTGGTCGAGGCCGGGCCGGACCGCATCGTCCTGGAGAACCGCGCCTGCCCCTTCGGCGAGGCGGTGCTGCGAGCGCCGGCACTGTGCCGCATGACCTCCAGCGTCTTCGGGGGGATCGCGGCGCGCAACAGCCCGGCCGGCGCCTCCGTGGTGCTGGAGGAACGGATCGCGCTCGGCGACCCCGGATGCCGCGTCACCGTCCACCTCGGGCCACCGCCTCCGGAGTCGGTGCCTTTCGCGCACCGGTACGGCGGTTCGGAGGCGTAGACCCCGACATCCGCCCAGTGAGCCATGCGACGGCGTCTCACCTGCGACGATGGCGCGCATGGACCAACCGTCGGCCGCCCTCGATGCTCTCGCGCGCATCGAGGCCCTGACGCGACTGGCCCGCGTCACCGCCGAGGTGGGCACGGCCGACACCGTGGCAGCCGTGGCCGAGATCGTGACGAGCCACGTCGCGGAGGCGGTGGGCGCGACCGTCGCCGCGCTGGCGCTGCGGGAACAGGACGAGGTCCGGGTCGTCGCAGCCTGCGGGCTGAGCGCGAAGGACGCCGCGCGTTGGCAGACCTTCCCTTTCGCCGCCCCTACGCCCGTGAACGACTGCATCCGCAGCGGGGCGCGCATCGTCGTGACCGGTGCGGCGGACTTCGCGGCCCGGTATCCCGAGCTGACCGGCTCCGATGACATCGACCGCACCCTCGTCACGATCCCGCTGCGCGTCACGAGCCGGTCCATCGGTGCCCTCGTGCTGTCCTTCGAGGAGTCCCACCCGCTGGACCCCGCCGAGCTGGACGTGCTCGAGATCCTGGCCGGCTCGTGCGCCCAGGCCATCCAGCGGATCGAGGCGTCGGCGGTCGCGGCGCGCCAGACGGCGCGTCTGGCGTTCCTCGCGGAGGCCTCGATCGAGCTGGCCAGCAGTCTCGATCTCGCCGTGACCACCGCGAGGGTGGCTCAGCTCGCGGTGCCGTCGTTCGCCGACTGGTGCGCCATCGACGTCGTCCGCGACGGGCGGATACACCGGCTCGCGGTCGCGCACGTCGACCCGGCGAAGGTCGAGCTCGCGGTGCGGCTGCACGAGCGGTGGCCCCCAGCGCCGTCCTCCGACGCCGGCGTGTGGAGAGTGGTCCGCACCGGCCAGTCCGAGCTGGTCCGGGAGGTCACCGACGACATGCTCGCGGCGGCGGCCCAGGACGAGGAACACCTGCAGGTGGCCCGTGAGCTGCAGCTGCGCAGCGCGCTGGTCGTCCCCCTCGTGGTCCGTGACCGGGTGATCGGCGGCCTCACCTGGGTGTCGACCGACGAGGAACGCCGGTACGACGAGGACGACGTGCAGTTCGCCGAACACCTGGCGCGGCGCGCCGCCACGGCGATCGACAACTCCGAGCTGCACAGCCAGACGCTCGAGGCGGCCGTACGGCTGCAACGGGCGGTCCTGCCCGAGCGCGTCACCGGGACCGCCGCGTTCGAGGTCGCCCACGACTACCACCCCTCGGGCCGTACGGCCGTGGGCGGGGACTTCTACGACGCGTTGCCGCTCGAGGACGGCCGGCTCGCGGTCTTCATCGGTGACGTCATGGGTCGCGGGGTCTCGGCGGCGGCGGCCATGGCGATGATGCGGGCGACCGTGCGGGCGTTCGCGTCGGTGGACCCCACCCCGAGCGTGGTCATGAGCAAGCTCGACGTCATGCTGTCCCGCCACGGCCCCGAGCAGCTGGTGACGCTGCTCTACGCGCTGGCGGAGCCGGGAGAGGACACGGTATGGGTGGCGAACGCCGGCCACCCCCCGCCGATGGTGCTGCGGCGCGGGCGTCCCGCCGAGCAGCTGGCCTTCGCCGACGGCCCGCCGCTGGGGGTGGCTGTCGGCGTCCGCGAGCAGACGGCCGTCCCGCTGCACCCGGGTGACACCCTCGTGACCTTCACCGACGGCCTGGTCGAGCGCCGGGACGAAGGCATCGACGCGGGGCTGGAGCGCCTGCGGCACGCCGTCGACGCGATGGCGGGCCTTTCGCTGGACGCCGGCGTGGGCGGCCTCGTCAGGTCGTTGCGGGACGAGCGTTCCGACGACGACGTCGCCGTGCTCGGCCTGCGCCGCTTGGGGTAGGCCCGGTCCTGGTCAGCCGGCGTCCCGGGCGCCGGCCGACGGGCCGGCCTCCGGGCCGCTCACGTCCAGGAGGAGCTCCGGACGTGAGTCGGGGGCGGTGGCCGCGTCGATGAGCTCCTGGGCCGTGAGGGGCCGCGGCCCGACCCGGACCGGCGCGAGCTCGGCGAGGTCGTCGGTGACGACGTCGAGGTCGCGCATCCGGCGGGCGGTGACCAGGACGCGGGACTCGAGCGCACCGACCATCGCGTTGTAGGCCTCGACGCTGCTCTGCAGGCTGCGCCCGACCTTCGCGGTGTGCGCCCCCAGGGTGCCGAGGCGGGCGTGCAGCTCGCGACCGAGGTCGAGCAGCTCGCGGGCGCTGCTCGAGAGCGCCTCCTGCTGCCAGGTGAACGCGACGGTGCGCAGCAGCGCCAGCAGCGCGCCGGGGCCGACCAGGACGACGCGGCGGGCCAGCGCCTTCTCGTGCAGCGACGGCCGCGCGGCCAGCGCCGCCCCCAGCATCGCGTCGCTGGGGACGAAGCACACCACCATCTCGGGGCCGTCGCGGAAGGCCGACCAGTACTCCTTGGCCGCCAGCGCCGTGACGTGGCCCTCCAGGGCGTCGGCGTGCCGCCGCAGCAGGGCGGCGCGCTCGTCGTCGCCGAGCCCGTCGGCCTGGGCGTCGAGGAAGTGCGTCATGGGGGCCTTGGCGTCGACCACCAGCACCTTGGCGCCGGGCAGCCGCACCACGACGTCGGGCCGGACGGCCCGTTCGTGGGTGCTGACCGCGCCCACCTGCTCGTCGAAATCGCAGCGCGCGAGCATCCCGGACGCCTCGAGGACCCGGCGCAGCTGCACCTCGCCCCAGGCGCCGCGCACCGAGGACGAGCGCAGGGAGCCGGCGAGCGAGGCGGTGGCGCGCCCCAGGCCCTGGGTCTCGGCCTCGACCCGCCCCAGCAGCGAACGCAGCGAGCCGAACTGCTCGACGCGGTCGCGCTCGAGCACCCCCACGTGCTGCTCGACGCGCACCAGGGCGTCCTTGAGCGGCGCCAGCAGCGCGGCGGTCTCCATGTCCTCGGCCAGCGAGGTCTCGAGGTCGAGCACCCGCTCGCGCAGCAGGTCGCGCTCGGTGGCCAGGCCCGCCAGCCGCGCGGTGGCCACGAGCCGCGCCACGACCCAGGCCGCCAGCGCCCCGACGACGAGCCCGGCCACGCCCCACATCCATCCGTCCATGCGCCGAGGGTGACAGCCTCCACCGACAACCCCCGGCAATCCGGGGGACACGCCCGGTCCGAACCACGGGTGACCGCGTCGCCGCCCCTGCGCGACGCCCACCGGAAGGACGCCATCGTGCCCGTGCTCCAGGACTTCTCCGCCACGACCCTGTCGGGGGCCCCGCAGAACCTCGACGCCTACGCCGGGCAGGTCGTGCTCGTCGTCAACACGGCCTCGCAGTGCGGCTTCACCCCGCAGTACGACGGCCTCGAGAAGCTCTGGCAGGAGTACCAGGACCAGGGGCTGGTCGTCCTGGGCTTCCCCTGCAACCAGTTCGGCGGCCAGGAGCCGGGCACCGCCGAGGAGATCGGTGAGTTCTGCCGCGTCAACCACGGCGTCACCTTCCCGATGTTCGACAAGGTCGAGGTCAACGGCGACGGCGCCGACCCGCTCTTCCGGTGGCTCCGCAAGGAGGCCAAGGGCGCCCTGGGCAGCGAGAAGATCAAGTGGAACTTCACCAAGTTCCTCGTCGGCCGCGACGGCCGGGTCATCAAGCGCTTCGGCTCGAGCACCAAGCCCGAGAAGCTGGCCGGCGCCGTCGAGAAGGCGCTCGCGGCCTGACCGGGCCGGCGGGCACCGGTCGGCGGGCTCGCCCGGTGCGACCTTCGCGGCCGGGCGTCCCCACGCACGCCGGGGCGGCATCGTGGTCGGTGCCGCCGGGTAGCCTCGCTGGCATGGCGCGACGCGAGGAGACCGAGCAGGAGCGCCGGCGGCGGATCGGCATCCTCAACGCCCGGCTGCCCAAGAAGCGCAACATCGCCCAGGGCCTCCTGCGCAACCCCGCGGGTGAGGTGCTGCTGTGCGAGCTGTCGTACAAGGCCGAGTGGGACCTGCCCGGCGGTGTGGTCGACCCCGGCGAGCCGCCCGCCCTCACGGTCACGCGCGAGATCGAGGAGGAGCTCGGCCTGCGGCTGCCGGTCGGCCCGCTGGTGGCCGTCAACTGGCTGCCGCCGTGGCGCGGCTGGGACGACGCGCACCTGTTCCTGTTCGACCTCGGGGTGTTCGCGGGCGAGCTCGACCCCTCGCTGTTCCTGCCCCGGGAGATCGCCGGCGCGCACTGGGTGCGCCCCGAGGCGGCGGCCGAGCACGTCGCCCCCTACACCGCGCGGATGCTCGAGGTCGTCGCCCGGGCCCCGGCGGGCGGCACCCTCTACCTCGAGAACAGCGAGCTCCCGGGCGGCTGAGCCGGTTCGGCCGCGCATCCTCGCGCCGGTAGACTCCTGACCTCGTGGCACTCACCATCGGAATCGTCGGTCTCCCGAACGTCGGCAAGTCGACGATGTTCAACGCGCTGACGAAGAACAACGTCCTGGCCGCGAACTACCCGTTCGCGACGATCGACCCCAACGTGGGCGTCGTCCCGCTGCCGGACGAGCGGCTGGGGCGCCTGGCCGAGATCTTCTCGTCCGAGAAGATCCTCCCCGCCACCGTCTCCTTCGTCGACATCGCCGGCATCGTGCGCGGTGCGTCCGAGGGGGAGGGGCTGGGCAACAAGTTCCTCGCGAACATCCGTGAGGCCGACGCCATCTGCCAGGTCGTGCGGGCCTTCGAGGACGGCGACGTGGTGCACGTCGACGGCAAGGTGTCGCCCGGCTCCGACATCGAGACCATCCACACCGAGCTGATCCTGGCCGACCTCCAGACCCTCGAGAAGGCCGTCGCGCGGCTCGAGAAGGAGGCGCGCATCAAGAAGGAGAGCAAGCCCCTCCTCGAGAATGCGCTCGCCGCCCAGAAGGTCCTCGAGGACGGGCGCACCCTGTACGCCGCGGGGGCGGCTGCCGGCGTCGACCTCGGGCTCGCGTCGGGGCTCGGGCTGCTCACGACCAAGCCCTTCATCTTCGTGTTCAACCTCGACGAGGACCAGCTGGCCGACGCCGAGCTCCACGCGCGCCTCGGCGAGCTCGTGGCCCCGGCCGAGGCGGTGTTCCTCAACGCCAAGCTCGAGATGGACCTGATGGAGATGTCGCCCGAGGACGCCCTCGAGATGCTCCAGTCCTTCGGCGCCGAGGAGTCCGGGCTCGACCAGCTCGCCCGCATCGGCTTCCGCACCCTCGGGCTGCAGACCTACCTGACGGCCGGGCCCAAGGAGTCGCGCGCCTGGACCATCCACCAGGGCTGGACCGCCCCGCAGGCGGCCGGGGTCATCCACACCGACTTCCAGCGCGGCTTCATCAAGGCCGAGATCGTCTCCTTCTCCGACCTCGACGAGCTCGGCTCGATGGCCGCGGCCAAGGCTGCCGGCAAGGCCCGCATCGAGGGCAAGGAGTACGTCATGCAGGACGGCGACGTGGTGGAGTTCCGCTTCAACGTCTGATTCTGCGCATCTGCGCAGGTCAGGGCCAAGCAGCTCCGGGGGAGTGCGGAGACGTAGCCGTGACGTCGATGGCCCCTCGGGGTGGCATTCAAGTGTTTCTCATTATTGACTCAACGGGTCGAATGACTAAAATGAGAAACATGCCAGCCCCCAGCCCGTACACGAGCCCCCAGCAACAGGCAGAGCTCCAACGCCTAGGCGCCCGCCTGCGTGAACGCCGAAAGGCCCTCGGTGTCACGGTAGTCGCCTGTGCCGAAGCTGCTGGCGTTTCGCGTGTCACCATGCACAGGATCGAGGCAGGCAACCCCTCCGTCACGATCGGCGCCTACATCAACGTTGCAGCCGCGCTCGGACTTCACCTCGTCGTCCCGATCCTCGACGCTCCAACAACTGAACCGACGACGATCACGGTCGGCGACTACCCCGGCCTTCGCACGCTGGCATGGCAGACCGATGCCGGCGTCACCATCACCGAGACAGAGGCACTCAACCTCTACGAACGCGGTTGGCGACACCTCAACCAGGAAGCGCTCACCGATCGCGAGAAGGCGTTCATCCAGCACCTCGCGGACACCTACAGCAACGGGGAGCTCCTTGTTTAGGCGGCTACACCACCAACGGGTGGCCGAGGTGCTGTCGATGCTCGACGCACCTCTCCTGGCCGAGCACAACTGCTGGTTCGGAGGCGGCACCGCGATCGTCCTCGCCAACGGTGAGTTCCGCGAATCGGTCGACATCGACTTCCTGGTCTCCGACCAGCAGTCGTACCGACAGCTGCGCCAGATCGTCAGGGATCATGGGCTCGAGGCGCTGGCTACACGCCAACTTGAGCTAGGTCGAACACCTGTTGTCGACGGTTACGGGATCCGGACGTCGGTGCTCGTTGCGGGGATTGCGATCAAGTTCGAGATCATCCATGAAGGCCGTATCGACCTCGACCCTCCCTCCCTGGGCGATGAGATCTGTGGCTTGCGGGTCCTGACGCGAACAGACCAGGTCGCAACCAAGCTGCTTGCCAATGACGACCGCTGGGCAGACACCTCGACGTTTTGCCGCGACCTCATCGACCTGGCCATGATGAAGCCCGACACGGTCGCCCTGAAGGCCGGCGCGCGCAAGGCGGTCGATGCATACGGCAAGACGGTTGGCGAGAGCCTCAACAAAGCAGTCACCTACCTCCAAGATCGCCCGCAACGTCTCGACGAATACATCCGAGCACTCAAAATCGACGTGCCCCGCGCAGCTGTCTGGCAGAGCATCCGCGACTTGTCCGCAAGATCCGCGAAGATCGAAGGTCTAGGTCGGGGCTCGCACTAGCCTGACGTCATGTCGGTGAGTCCGCGACGAATGACCTCGGGGTCTCCTACCGGCCAGCGGTCCGCAAACAGTCCGCAAGAAGTTCGGCCGAGACCGACGATCGCCGACGACGTCCAACCCTCCCACGAACGCGTTTCCGCAGGTCAGACCGCATTCACCGGCATCGACTAACCATGACCAACGACCACCGGCACCCCGCGTGATCGTTCCGCTTCAACGTGTGAGTCGGCACGTCTGCGCAGGTCCCGTCCGGTCAGCGCAGGTTGTAGTACTCCCGGTGGATGTTGGCGGCCTTCACGCCCTGCCTGCCCAGGTCCTTCTGCAGCGCGTCGACCATCGACTCAGGACCGCAGAGGAACGCCGACAGCTCGGACGGGCGGCCGTCGACGGTCGCCATGATCTGGTCGACCGTCAGGCGGGGTGAGACCTCGGTGTCGACCAGGTGCAGGTGCAGCTCCTCGTGGTGGCCCGCGAGGTGGGTGACCTCCTCGGCCAGCGGCGGGTTCCCGCGGGAGGTGTAGAAGAAGTCGACCCGGTGCGGCAGCCGGCCGGGCCGAGCGGACCGGAGCCAGCTCAGCATGGGGGAGACGCCGATGCCTCCGGCGACCCAGACCTGGTGCTCGGTGCCGCGGCCGTAGTCGAAATGGCCCTTCGGGCTGCTGATGACGGCCGGCATGCCGGGCTCCACCAGGTCGGCGATGTTCGTGGTGAAGTCACCCAGGGCGCCGACCGTGATCCGGACGTTGTCCTCGGCCGGGCCGCTGGCAATCGTGAAGGGGTGCTTGTGCCAGCCGTCCCGGGCCTCGAGGTTGACCAGGGCGAACTGCCCCGGCGTGAACTCGAAGCGCCGGCCGAGCGGGCGGAGCCAGATCTCCACCGATGACGCGGTGATGGGGGCGACGGACGCCACCTGGTAGTCGTGGGTGCGCGCGAAACGGCGCGCGAACAGCTCGCGGTAGACGTAGAACGCCAGGCCCACCCCGCCGGTGACCATGAAGGTCCAGCGCAGGACCTGCGAGCCGAACAGGGAGGCGTCGAGCAGGGCGTGGGCGAAGCCGAGGGCGAGGAACAGCCCGGTGAGGCGGTGGAAACCGCGCCACAGCCCGTAGCTGCCCACCCACCCGTGGACCTGCGCGGCCGCCCGGGTCTCCATCAGCATCGTGACCGGCTCGCGCAGTCGGCGCGGCACGATCGAGCGCCACCGCGGCGCGATCGCCCAGACCACCAGCGTCGCCAGGCCGATCATGCCGACCGTCCCCAGCGTCGGGCCCAGCTGGGAGGGGTTGGGGTTGCCGGTCGTCGCAATGTGGATGCCGATCAGCACCGTGCCCACGATGGCCACGCGGCGGTGCCACACGGCCGCCTTGTCGACGCCGTCGAAGAACTGCTCGACCGCACCGAGCGTGCTGATCAGGACCAGCCCGACCGAGAGCAGCAGGACGCCCTCGGCGCCCAGGAGCTGCCCGACGAACGATCCCGCCGGCGGATCCGTCGGACGGGCCACCACCCACACCACCGCGAAGGCCACGGCGAGGGCCGCGATGGTCGTCGGCCCGACCAGCCGGGTCGCGATGTGCGAGCCTCGGTACTGCTGCCGATGCACGGGAGGGGGCCCAACGGTCACGGCGGTCTCCGCATCCTCTCGGCCGGGTGCGCGGCACCTCGAACAGTGACGTCTGCGCTCCAGCAGCGTAGCGGGGAGGCCACGGAGGCACCCCTCGTCGCTCCGGTCTTCCGCCGGCCGGGCCGGCACCGGGAGGAACCGGTGCCCTGACCCCGGTTCCGCCGGGTGCTCGCGTCAGGCCAGGACGACGCGGTCGCGGCCGGCGTGCTTGGCCTCGTACAGCGCCCGGTCGGCCTCCCGGGTGAGGGTGGCGGGGTCGGTGTCGGCCCGCAGCGCGGCCACGCCGATCGACAGGGTGAGCCGCCCGACGCCCGCGAACGGCCGGTCCGACACCTCGCGCCGCAGCCGCTCGGCCGCCTCGCGGGCCTCGTCCGGCCCGGTCTCGGGCATCAGCCACGCGAACTCCTCGCCGCCGACCCGGGCGAGCACCTCACCCTCGCGGGACGCGGCGCCCAGCCGCCGACCCAGCTCGCGCAGCACCTGGTCGCCGGCAGCGTGCCCGAAGCGGTCGTTCACGCTCTTGAAGTGGTCGAGGTCGAGGGCCGCCAGGCACAGGGGGCGCCCGTGCCGGTGCGACCGCTCGACCTCCGTGGCGAGCTGGGCCCGGAGCACCCGGCGGTTCGGCAGGCCGGTCAGCTCGTCGACGCGGGCCTGGCGAGCCAGGGTCTCCCAGGCCTCCGTGCTGCTGATCGCGAGCTCCACCAGCTCGGCGAACCGCGTCAGGGGCTCGAGCACCTCGGGGTCGAGCCCGCCCTCGTCGGACGAGGCCAGCACGACGGCGCCCCACAGCTCGCCGCGGTGGCGGATGGGCGCCCCAGCGCTGGAACGCAGCCCGCCGGCCCGGGCCTGCCCGGCGATGCTCCCCCCGCCCGTGTCGTACGGTGCGACCACCGGCCTCCCGGTCTCGTAGATCTGGGCCGTCGTCGACCGGTCGCCCACGGCGAACACGACGCGCTCGGGCACGGTGGGCAGGTGCTCGGGCGCCATGGCGAGGACGTCGGCACTGGCGCCGTCGACGTAACGGACCACGGCCGCGGTGTTCACCCCGAACACCTCGACCAGCGCGGACGCGATCGTCCACGCCACCTCCTCCGGGGTGCGCTGTTGGGCGACGTCGGTGGCGACCCGGTGCAGCGCCGACCAGGTGCGCTCGTCGATCCGCGCGTCGGTGACGTCGTGCGAGACCACGATGCCGGCGGTCACCTCGCCGTCGGAGACCACCGGGCCGGCCGTGAGCTCGAGGGTGCGCGCGCCCAGCACGCGCTCCCAGGTGGTCGTCCGCCCGGCCAGCGCGGCCCGGTAGCGCGGGGCGAGCTCGGCGGCGCGCTCGGGGCTCAGCACCTCGAACACGGTCCGGCCCTCCATCGACTCGCGGTCGAGGCCGAACCGCGCGAGCGCGGGCCCGTCGGCCACGGTGTAGCGCAGGTCGCGGTCGAAGACCAGCACGAACCCGCCCGGCACACTGCGGGCGAGGGCCCGCCAGGTGTCGATGGTCTCGCGGAGGGCACGCTCGGCCGCGACGCGCGCGGTGACGTCGGTGACCAGCACGAAGAAGCCGGTGACCTCGCCGTCGCGGATGTCGGGGATGTAGGAGGCCTGGGTGTGGCGGACCTGGCCGTGGACGTCGACGAGCTCGCGGTCGAACATCACCTCGCGGCCGGCGAGGGCTTCCCGGGCGTACGGGAGGTTGGCCTCGTACACCGCCTCTCCGAGGAGGTCACGCAGGTGGATCCCGCGGATCTCGGCCGGCGTCGACCCGAAGTACTCGACGTACGCGGCGTTGGCGTGCAGGTTGCGCAGGTTCGTGTCCCAGTGCCCGACCAGCCCCGGGATGCCGTTGAGCACGGCGAGGACGGTCCGCTCGGCGTCGGAGCCGACCGCCGGGGAAGAGGGATCGTCCGGGGCCATGGGCCCATCCTGTCCGCATCCGGCGCGCGCGGGCGCACCTTCGGCCCCGAGGCGCGGATGTCGTTCTCAGCCGCCGGCGCGTCCTGGCCGCCTCGGGCCGTTCCGGGCCCCGGGACCGGGCGGGCTCACCCCACGACGAGGGCCTGGGGCGCCGCCGCCTTCATCCGGGTCCTCAGCCACGCCAGCTGGCCCTGGACGTCCTGCTCACAGGTGGAGACGACGTCGACGAGCTCCTGGTCGCGCACGGCCCGCGCGGCCTGCCCGACCATGGTCCAGGCGATGTCGAGGTAGCTGGCGAGCAGGTAGAGGTCGTGCAGGTCGCGGAGCAGGCCGACGCCGCCGCTGCGGGTGCCGGGCAGGCCCTCGGCGTGCAGCCGCTCCGGCTCCTCCTCGGCGTGCTCCCCGTAGCGCTCGGTGAGCGGCGCGAGGAGCCGCCGGTGCTCGTCGCACTGGTCGGCGAAGCGCTCGGTCAGCTCGCGGACGTCGGGCTCGTCCCCGTGACCGCTCGAGACCTGGCGGAAGGAGTCGGCGAGGGTCTGCTCGCCGGTGTCGGCGAGGCCGAGGTAGGTGGTGAGATGCATCGTCAGGCCCCTTCCGGGGAGGGCGTGGTGGGCGGGGCGGGAGCAGGACCGTCGCCGGCGCGGACACGGGTGACCCGCACCGCGCCGCCCTTGAAGGCAGGCTGCTTCGAGACGGGGTCCCACACCGACATGGTCAGCTCGTTGGCGGCGCGGCTCGGCCGGTCGCCCTTGTCGACGTCGCCGTAGTGGAACGGGACGAAGACGGCTCCCGGGCGGACGCCGGCGATCCGGGCGGGGACCTCGATGGCCCCGCGACGCGACTCCACCCGCACGATGTCACCCTCGGCGACGCCCAGGGGCTCGGCGTCCTCCGGCGAGATCTCGACCCAGGCCTCGGGCGCCGCGGCGTCCAGCTCCGGCGCACGGCCGGTCTTGGTCCGGGTGTGGAAGTGGTAGACCGTGCGCCCGGTGCCGAGACGGAGGGGGTAGTCCTCGTCGGGAGCGTCCGGGGCGGGGGTCCACTCGGCGGCCTTGAGCCGCGCGCGGCCGTCGAAGCGGGCGGCCCGGTGCTGCTCGGGGGTCGTGCTGGCGCCGGTCAGGAGGTCGTGTCCGTACGTCTCGCAGTAGTCGTCCTGGGTGTTGAACACGTGGTCGGTGTAGATGCGCTCCGTCCCCGTCGGCGCGTCCTCGGTGCACGGCCACTGGATGCCGGGGCTCCCCCGGAGCAGCTCGTACGACATCCCGGAGTAGTCGCACGGGCGCCCGCGCGAGCAGTCCCGCCAGCCGTCGAACGCGTCCTCGGGGGTCTCCCAGCGAGGGATGGGGCGCCCGCTGCGGTCGCGCAGGTCCATCCGCCGGGCGTAGTCGACCCAGATGTCGAGGTCGCTGCGCGCCTCCCCGGGCGGCCGGACCGCCTGCTCGGAGAGGTGCACGGTGCGGTCGACGTTGGTGAAGGTGCCGGTCTTCTCGCCCCACAGCGCCGCCGGCAGGACGACGTCGGCCAGCTCGGTGGTCTCGTTCGGGAAGGACTCGTTGACGACGACCAGGACCGAGTCCGAGGACAGGATGCGGCGCACCCGCTCCAGGTCGGGCAGCGAGACCGCCGGGTTGGTGCCCGCGACCCACAGCAGCCCGATCGAGCCCTGCTCCACGTACCGCATGATCTGCATCGCATGCGTCGGCGGGGCCCAGTGCGGGATCTTCATCGGGTCGACGTCCCAGAGCTCCGCGAGCTCACGCACATGGGACTCGTTCTCCCAGTTGCGGAAACCCGACAGGTCGCCGTCGACCCCGGTCTCGCGGTTGTTCTGCGCGGTCGGCTGCCCGTTCATCTGCAGGATGCCCGCCCCGGGGCGGCCCAGCATGCCGCGCAGCAGGTGCAGGTTGTTGACCTGGCACGACGCGGCCGTGGCCTGGTGGGACTGGTAGAAGCCCTGCAGCACGGTGGAGACGATCCGCTCGGAGGTGCCGAAGATCTCGGCCGCGGCCTCGAGGTCGCGCGCCGACACCCGGCAGATGTCGGCCACGTGGGACGGCGTGTACGGCTCGACGGTCGCGACGAGCTCGTCGAAGCCCCGGGTGTGGGCGGCGACGTACTCCTCGTCGACCCACCCGCGGTGGATGACCTCGCGCAGCAGGCCGTTCATGAGGGCCAGGTTGGTGCCGGGACGCACCGCGAGGTGGACGTCGGAGCGCTGCGCCACCGCGGTGCGCCGGGGGTCGACGCAGACGTGCCGGGGCGGGTCGCTGCCCTCGAGGCGGTCGAGCATCCGGGCCCAGAGGACCGTCTGGGTCTCGGCGACGTTGTGGCCGTAGTGGAAGACCGCGTCGGCGTGGTCGAGGTCGGTGTAGCTGCCGGGCTGGCCGTCGGTCCCGAAGGTCTCCTTGAGGGCGGCCGCCGCGGTCGCGGTGCAGAGCCGCGTGTTCCCGTCCATGTGCGGGGTCCCGAGCCCGGCCTTCCCGATGACGGCGAGGGTGTAGTACTCCTCGATCATCAGCTGCCCACTGGTGTAGAAGGCGTGCGAGAGCGGGCCTCTGCTCTCGAGCAGCTCGCGCGAGCGGGACACGACCACGCCCATCGCGTCCTCCCACGTGGTCTCCTCGAGCTTCCCGTGGCGTCGCACCATCGGCCGGAGCAGCCGGTCGCGGCTCTGGCCCTGCCAGCCGAACAGGCCCTTGGGCCCGAGGCGGCCGTGGCTGACGCGGTCGTCGGCGCGGCCCCGCACCCCCACCATCCGGTCGTCGCGGACGGCGATGTCGAGCCCGCAGCCGTTGCTGCACAGCACGCAGGCGGACTGCACCCACCGGTCGACGTCCTGGTCGGTCAGCCCGTCGACCAGGTGCTGGTCGACGCGCTGGGGCCACGGGGCGCCAGGCCCCATGGGTGTGCGGGTGCCCCACACGTCGGCGATGCGATCGGCGGTCATGGTCGGTCCTTCTCTCGTCTCGCACCAGGCGGGGTGCCGGGGGTGGTCGTGGGGGTGGTCCTGCCGGTCAGGAGGTGATCCCGCCGTAGTACCCGAGACCGCTCCCGGGTGGGAGCACCGGAACGTCGACGACGTGGCGCCCCCCAGGCTCGATGACGACCTCGAGGTGGACGAGGGCCCCCGGTGGTGCGGGAACCGGGCCCAGCCTCAGCGGGATACGCCGGCTCGTGATGCCGTCGCCGGTGTCGGGCGGGATGGTGACCGGCTCGGAGACCTCCCCGCCGTCCACCGACACGGTCACGTCGACCGGGTGGGTCACCGAGCTGACGGCCTGCCCCACGAGCACCCCCACCTGGTGCACGTCGTCGACGACCACCACGAGGTTCTCGAACTCGACGGAGGGGGTGGAGAGGGCGAGCCCGTCGGCGGGGACGTACGGCCGGCTGGTCTGGACGGGGGCCCACATCGAGCACCCCGAGAGCAGGAGCGCCACGAGGGCCGCCAGGGCCGTGCCGACGCGGCCCGCTCGACCCCTCCGGCCCCGAGCGGGGCGCATCGGTGTCCGTGCGGCTGGATCCCGCGGGGTGGCGGCGACGACGGGCGGCACGGCTGGTCCTTCCAGGGGGTCGGGATCTCGCACTATTGTCCTAGTGCAATTATTGCCGTTCGTCAAGTTTCCGGGCAGGCGGACGGGGCCGGACATGACAGCTCCATGACAGCGACCTGACGGCCGCCTGACAGGGGCCGAACACCTTGGTGACATTCGGGCCCAACCTGTCGCCCCGACGCGCGTGGAGGGTCCTAATGGTCAGCGGCGAGCGCCCGCAGGGGGGCGCCCAGACCACAAAGGTGATGAGTCGCCATGCAGGGACACGGCTCGGTTGTATCCGGAACTCCTTCGACGGGCTCCACGCGCAGCGTGCGAAGCGCGGTCGGGCGACCCCGATGGTGGGGCGCACGAGCGCGCCGGGCCGTCGGCGGTGCCCTCGCGGCGGCGCTCAGCATCGGAGGTGCGGTCGCGATCCCGGTGGTCGCCGCAGCTCCGGCGCAGGCGGCCACGACGAGCAAGATCACCGTGAAGGTGGAGTCGGCCCGCACGGAGGCCCACCACCCCGGTGGGGCGGTGAGCAAGGGGGATGCGGTCACCACGTACCGCTACATGATCAACGTGGACAACAGCGGCGGCTCCAGCCCCGCCGGCGGGCCCCAGCCGGGATCGGGCTGCAACGCCGACGACGTCAACTACCTCACCGAGTGCCCGTGGGCCTCGATCCAGGAGCACCCCGGTGCCGCCCCGATCGTGCGCCAGGGGACCGAGGCCGACTTCGCCGACGGCGCCAAGGGTCTGACCCTGCCGGAGGGCAAGTACCTCATCACCGTGCTCGCCGACGACTACAAGATCGACGGCGAGCACTTCTCGGTGCCGATGGAGGCCAGCTCCGCCGTGGGGGGCATGGGACTGGTCACGGTCGGCGTCCAGCCGGACCCCCTCCCGGACTCGACCCTGCGGGCCCAGGTCTACCGCGACGAGGCGTCGACCAACGGCGCCATCGACAACGGCGAGCAGGGGCTGGCGGGCTTCCAGGGCCACATCAACGACACCCTCGGTGAGGTCACGACCGACGTCTACGGCAACCCGCTCTGCACGCGCTACGTCAACGAGGACCCCACCACCTACGAGATCCCCTGGGAGCCCGTGGGGGGTGTCGACTCGCGCGACGCCGAGGGCCTCCCGATCGTCGCGACCATCGGCGGCAAGTGCTTCAGCGACGCCGACGGGATGCTGGTGATGCCGCACCTGGGCACCAACCGCTACACCACGACCGTCACCGCCCCCGACAACACCGACTTCATCCAGACCACCACCCTCGAGGGCAACCACGACTGGGACACCTGGCTGATGGAAGGCGCCACGGGCTACGACACCGAGGCCACCGTGGGCGGCGAGCCCGTCCCCACACCGCAGTTCGGCTTCGTCGAGCCGCGCAACGA
This sequence comes from Phycicoccus duodecadis, assembly GCF_002846495.1. Lineage (NCBI taxonomy): Bacteria > Bacillati > Actinomycetota > Actinomycetes > Micrococcales > Intrasporangiaceae > Phycicoccus > Phycicoccus duodecadis. The sequence continues at coordinate 1,112,857 of NZ_PJNE01000001.1, read as the reverse complement.
CTTCGCCACCTCCACCGCCGCCGGCTCGATCACCGGCGTCGTGGTGGCCGCCAAGCAGTACTACCCGCCGGTGGGCGGCAGCTTCAACGGCTACAACGGGATGACGGGCAGCAAGCTCGACAAGCCCATCGTGAACCCGGTCCTCTCCCTGGTCGACCTCAACAACGGCGACCAGGCCGCCTGGGTCGGGCGCGGGGCCGCGGACGGCACCTTCACGATCCCGCACGTGCCGGACGGCAACTACCAGCTGACCTGGTGGGACGAGCCGCAGAACTACATCCTGCAGCTGGTGAACGTGACCGTCGCGAACGGTGAGGCGGTCGACCTCAAGCAGCTGCCGATCAACGGCTGGTGGACCGAGCTGACGGGCCACGTCTTCCTCGACACCAACAAGAACGGCAAGCGCGACACCGGGGAGAGCGGGGTCTCCGGCTTCCCGCTCACACTGCGCAAGAAGGACAACTCGCTCATGGACCGCGGGATGAACGCGGTCACCACCGACATCACCGGTGCCTACGCGTTCGACAGCGCCTACCCGCTGGCCGAGTGGATGATCATGGAGGCCTACTCCGACAACTTCTACACCACCGGCGTCACCTACCAGGCCGACAACCAGCCGACCCCGACCACCGTGCTCGGCGCCGGGGTCGACGTCGGCACGCTGAACGTCATCGGCCTCGGGGGCACCGTCGACTGGGGTGTGCAGAAGTACGACGCCACCGGTACCAAGGGCGGTCCCCGCAACGGCGGCATCGTCGGGTCCGTCTCGTACGACACCACCCGTAACGAGCTCGACCCCCAGTACGCCGCGTCCGAGGACTGGCAGCCCGGGGTGCCCAACATCCCCGTGAAGCTCTACGCGCCGGTCGACTGCCCGGCCGACGGCAGCGCCCCGTGCGACCTGTCCGGGAGCTACGTCGTCAACACCGACGGCTCCTACAAGCACGGCGCCCTCCTCAACACCTACGTCTCGGAGTCCTGGAACCGGCCCACCGGATGCACCGCCCGCGACGCCGACGGCACGCCGATCACCCACGGCCCGGGCCAGGGCGAGGACGTCCTCGCGCCGGACCAGGCCACGACCGGCGAGTGCCTCTCGGCCCTCGTGAACGGGGTGCAGATCGGGACCTACGCCACCGACCAGGGCACCCCGGACGCCAACTTCGGCGCGGCCGTCGACGGCAACTACGGCTTCGGGGACGGCTGCTTCGACGGCACCCTCGACGCCACCGACCCGGCGGCCCCCGTCTGCACCGGGGGGACCTTCACGGCCCTGCCCGCTGCCGACTACATCGTCCAGGTCGACATCCCGAAGGACGCCGGCGGCAAGCCGATGTACTCGGTGACCGCCGAGGAGGACATCAACATCGCCCGCGGTGACACGGTCGTCCCGCAGGTCCCGCCGCCGGCCTGCGTCGGTGCGCTGCACACCGTCGACGTCCTGGGCATCGGCACCGACGGCTACGGCGCCGTCACCGGGGACGGCACGTCCGTGCCCACCGGTGTGACCGTCCCGGCGTCGGTGTCCGTCGACAACCCCACGTTCCAGAGCATCGACGGCTCGCCCTACGAGGGCATGGCCAAGCCGAAGTGCGACAACAAGCTCGTCACGCTGAACAACGGCAAGTCCATCGTGCCGATGTTCAACATCTTCACCGACGTGCCGATCCCGTCCCGCCTGCGTGGCCTGATCGTCGACGACCTCAACTTCTCGACGAACAACCAGACCGTGCTGTTCGGCGACAAGGCCGGGGTGCCCTACGCCCCGGTCGGGATCTACGACTTCACCAACCGTCTCGTCGACACCGTCGAGTCCGACTTCAACGGCTACTACGACGTGCTGATGCCGTCGACCGACCACATCAGCTGCCCGACACCCTCCGGTGTGTGCACGAACCTCTACCGGTTCGTCGGCAACGACCCCGGCGCGCCGAACCGGCTCAACGCCAACTACGACCCCCGGTTCCGCACCATCGCCACCGAGTTCGAGGCGATGCCCGGCGTCACCATCCCCACCGACCTCGCACCGACCCAGGTCGGCGTCAGCATCGGCCGACCCGGCACCAGCCCCATCACGGTCAAGTGCATGGTCAACCAGGCTGCGCCCCAGCTGTTCCGGGTCTCCAAGCCCTTCGTGGCCGCTACCGACACCGCGCGGACCGTCACGATCACGGGCCTCGGCTTCGGGGCCACCCAGGGCACCGGCAAGGTCCTCCTGGGCACCACCAGCCTCGCCACGACGTCGTGGACCGACACCCAGATCGTCGCGACCGTCCCGGCCGCCGGTGACCTGGCGGACCAGGTCAAGGCCGGCGCCTACCAGCTGTCCGTGACGGCGGCCAACGGGCTCTCGACGGTCAACGGGATCACCTACCACGTCCTCGGCACCGGCTACTCGCCCACCGTCTACGAGGTGGGCCCCGGTGTCAGCGTCGCCGCCTACGACCCGACCGACGCCGCGAGCCGCACCGGGACGGGCGGGGTCAGCCACGCCATCCAGAACGCCCTGGACGACGCCGACGCCAACGAGCGCGCGGCGGGCCAGCCGGCCGGGGCCGACGGGAACACCCAGCTGGTCGTCGTCTACCCGAACGCCGCCACCACGACCAACCCCCGTGGCGCGTACTACGAGAACCTCGTGATGTCGACGCCCGTCAAGCTGCAGGGGGTCGGGGCCGGAGGCTTCCAGGGGCCCGACACCAACAGCCCCTACGTGCAGGGCACGGTCCTGGACGGCATCGGCTTCAGCGGCGACTCCGCCCAGGCCAGCGACTGGATCACCAAGGTCGCCGCCCTGACCTGGGACGGCAACCAGACGGTCAACGACGGGGCGGTCGTCTCGGTCTTCGCCTCCGACAGCCGCAGCACCGCGGCCGGCCGGGCCCGGCGCTTCGACCCGGCTGCCACGTACCTGCCGGCGATCGACGGCTTCGACCTGCGAGGCGGTGACCAGCAGGGCTTCCCGGGCAACATCGACAGCATCACCGGGCTGCCCACCGGCCTCCCGCCGAACATCTCCACCCAGGGCGGCGCGGTCTTCGCCAACGCCTACGCCCGCCGGCTGCAGATCACCAACAACGTCGTCGAGAACAACGGCGGCGCCTACGGCACCATCCGGATCGGGACGCCCGACATCCCCGCGCCGGACACCAGCCAGCACAACGAGGGGGTGCGGATCGCCTCCAACCGGATCGTGCAGAACGCCGGCACCAACCTGGCGGGAGCCATCGGGATCTTCGCCGGGGCCGACGGCTACGAGGTCGCCGGGAACGACATCTGCGGCAACTTCTCGCTCGAGTACGGAGCCGGTCTGAGTGTCTACGGACTCAGCCCCGACGGCACGATCCACGACAACCGGATCACGCTGAACAACTCCAACGACGAGGGTGCCGGGATCATGATGGCCGGCGAGCTGCCGGGTGTCCCCGGTGACTTCTCGCCGGGAACCGGGCCGGTCGACATCTACGCCAACCGGATCCAGGGCAACCTCTCCAACGACGACGGTGGCGGCATCCGGTTCCTCATGGCCGGCGACTTCCCGATGAACGTGCACGACAACGTCATCGCCAGCAACATCTCGACCCACGAGGGTGCGGGCATCGCCATCAACGACGCTCCCGACGTCCGGATCTACGACAACACGATCATGGACAACCTCACGACGGCCACGGCCGTGACCTCGAACGGGCTGCCGGCGCCGGCCGGGGTCTCGACCTCCGAGAACAGCGTCCAGCTGCAGTCGACGCTGCCGGCCTCGGCCCCCACCTTCAGCACCCCGACGCTCTTCAACAACGTGCTGTGGAACAACCGGGCCGGGACGCGGGCCGGGACCACGGTGACGGGCATCGGCCTCGCGGGAGACACCAGCGCCATCGACTACTGGGACGTCGGCGTGGCCGACGGCACCGGGGTGCTGACGCCGGTGAACTCGGTGATCCAGCAGGATGCGGCCCGCCACGACTACGCGGTGGACGCGTCCAACAGCACCACGGACCCGCAGGTCGTCGAGCCCTGGACCGTCTCGGTCGCCTTCGCGACCTGGCGCCAGAACCCGGCGTTCGTCGACGCGACCCTGGTCGCGGTGGAGGCGCCGCCGGACCTCATGGGCGACTACCACCTCCAGGGCTGCCCGGCCTCACCGGCCTGCGACCTCGGAGCCGCCAGCCGTGGCGACATCGTCGCCCAGCCGGTCGACATCGACGGTGACGCCCGTCCGTCGGGTGCTGCGTACGACGCGGGCGCCGACGAGGTCGTGCAGCCGGTGCAGCCCCCGCCCCCGCCGGTGACCACGCCGCCGTTCGTGTTCTCGACCGCGGGGAACGCCAACCCCCCCGGGGTCACGGGCACCGGCGACGACGCCGACGTCTACGCCTGGAACGGCACCGGCTACGCGCGCACCGTGGACATCACCTCCGCCAAGTACGGCGTGCCGGCGCGGGTCAACATGGACGGCTTCTCGCAGGCCGCGCCGGACCGCTTCTACGCCTCCTTCAGCAGCGACACCGTGCTGAAGACGCCCGGACGCCCGGCCATGAAGGTCAGCGACGAGGACGTCGTCTACTGGAACGGCACCCGCTGGAACATGATCTTCGACGGCTCGCGCTACCGGATGACCAGCCCGGCGCTCGACGTGCGGGCCATCACGTTCCTCGGTGGCGAGCGGCTCTACTTCTCGACCACCGGGGCCTGGAACCCCCCGGGTGTGCGCGGGGTGCCCAGCTCGGCCGACGTCTACCTGTTCCGGGACGGCCGCTTCACGCGGGTGTTCGACGCGCGGGCCAAGGGTGTGCCGCGACGCGCGGTCGTCGACGGTGCGCAGGTGGTGGATGCCCAGCACATCTACTTCTCGTTCGCCGCGAACACCACCCTCCCGGGCATCGGCCCGGTGGAGGACGAGGACATCGTCCTCTACGACGGGACGACCGACACCTGGAGCACCTGGTTCAACGGGACCTCCCACGGGCTGACGTCCAGCGAGCTCCAGATCGACGACTTCTCGCTCCCGAACGGATCGGTCAAGCCGTGACGCCCGGGCCGGACCGCGGCCCACACCACCACCCACATCTTCAGCTCCAGACAGGGGAGAGCAGATGAGCAGCACGCAGCGAAGGGACGAGCAGGTCGTCCCGGGCCCCGTGGGCACCCCGCCCACCGGGTCCCACCTCAGCCGACGGCGGGCCCTCGGCCTCGCCGGGAGCGCAGCCCTCGTGACCGGCGCCTTCGCCTGGGCCGGCCCGGTCCTGCGGCCGGAGCAGGTCGCCGAGGCCGCCGGCGCCCCCGCCGACCTCTACCTGGCCGGCACCGACGGGTGGATGTCCCTCCCGAAGACCCCGGCCATCGCGCCCTACCACCCCGACGTCCTGGCTCCGGCCGGGCTGTCGACCTACATCTTCGGCTTCCGCAACGTCACCGGGATGAGCACGACCCAGCGGCTCAACCAGAAGAACAAGGCGCAGCACAACGCCCCGCTGTTCTGGGTCGACCAGTACGACGAGAACACCAAGAAGGACTTCCGGGTCCAGCTGACCAACCTGGGGCTGGCGCTGCGGCCCGACCTCTTCGACGCGCACACCCTCCACTGGCACGGCTTCCGCAACGTCATCCCGTTCTTCGACGGCGAGCCCTCGGGCTCGGTGTCGGTGCGGGCCGGCAGCGAGTTCACCTACGTCTACCGCCCGCGGGACCCCGGGACGTACATGTACCACTGCCACGTCGAGGACGTGGAGCACGTGCACATGGGGATGACCGGCCTGGTGTTCGTCCGCCCGCTCCAGAACGGGCAGGCCAAGACCCACGACGGCCGCACCTTCACCCAGTTCCTCTACAACGACGGCGACGGGTCGACGGGCTACGACCGGGAGTTCTCGCTCTTCCTCTCCGAGGTCTGGGCCGAGGCCCACTGGGCCGACGCGCACATCCAGCTGCCGGAGTGGAGCGACTACCGCGCCGACTTCGCCCTGATGAACGGGCGCGTCTACCCCGACACCCTCGTCCCCAACGGGCCCGGCGTGAACCCGTTCGGCCAGGTGTCCGGCACGGCCTTCGACGACTCCGGTGACCTCATCGCGCCGGCCGGCCGGCCGGACCTGAAGTACCAGCCGCACTCCTCGCTCGTCAGCTGCAACGAGGGGGAGCGGGTGGCGCTGCGCTTCGCGAACCTCGGGTTCAAGGAGTCGGCGATGACCACCACGGGGCTGCGGATGCGCGTGGTCGGCCGGGACGCCACCCCGATGCGGGGACGCGACGGCACCGACACCTCCTACGAGACCGAGACCCTCAACATCGGCCCGGGCGAGAGCTACGACGTGGTGTTCACCGCCCCGGCGTACGTCACGGACCCGAAGGGCTTCAACACCTACATGCTCTACAACCGCTCCTTCGCCCGGTCCAACAACCGTGCGGCCGGCGGCTTCGGTGGCCAGGCCACCGAGATCCGCGTCCACCCGCCCGGGGGCGTCCGGGCCCAGCAGTTCCCGAACGACGGGGGGATCTGACCATGACCTCGCCCAGCTCCGCGCGGCGCGCCCTGCGCCGCGGGCTCGCGCTCGCCACCACCGCCCTCGTCGCGGCCGGCGCTGCGGTGGCGACCGTGCCCAGTGCGGCGACGGCCGCGCCGACGCCCCGCAACGGGATCGTCTGCACCACGGGTGGCCCCTCGGCCGCCGACCACCAGCCGGTCTTCGACCTGACGACCCGGACCGGGTACATCGACCTGCCCGACGGCAACACGATGTTCATGTGGGGGTACTCGAACGGCTTCGACGCCTTCCAGCACCCCGGGCCCGTCCTGTGCGTGCACGAGGGCGACCAGGTGACCGTCATCCTGCACAACACCCTGCCGGAGGCGTCCTCGATCGTCTTCCCCGGCCAGGAGGGCGTGCTCGCCGACGGTGTCCCCTCCCAGCCGCAGACCGACGGCACCGGGATGATGTCGAGCCTGGCGCAGCCGGCCGCGGCCCAGAGCGGCACCGTGACCTACAGCTTCACCGCCCACCACGCGGGGACCTTCCTCTACGAGTCGGGCACCGACCCGGAGAAGCAGGTCCGGATGGGCCTCTTCGGGGCGCTGGTCGTGCGCCCGACCCTCGGCGACGACTACGCCTACGACTCGGCGGACAGCAGGTTCAACCCGTCCGAGGAGTTCATGGTCCTGCTCTCGGAGATCGACCCCTACCAGCACCAGGCGGTCGAGCGGAACAAGCCGTTCAACCTCACCACCTACAAGCCGCGCTACTGGCTGATCAACGGCCGGGGCTACCCCGACAGCATCGCCGACAACGGTGCGTCGTGGCTGCCCAACCAGCCCTACGGCTCACTGGCCACGGTGAAGCCGTACCAGCCGGACCCGACCAAGCCGGGCTACCACCCGGAGTCCGGGATGGCGCGCTACCTGAGCGTCGGCAGCGAGGACTACCCGTTCCACCCGCACGGGAACAACGGGCTCGTCGTGGGCCGGGACGGGCGCCCGATGAAGACCGACGCCGGTCAGGACCTCTCGATGGAGAAGTTCGCCATCAACATCGGGCCCGGCCAGACCTGGGACGTGCTCTTCCGCTGGTTCGACGCCGAGCACTACTCGAAGGAGAACCCGGTGCCCACCACGGTGCCGGACCTCGCGAACCAGGTGGTCGGCACGTTCTACAGCGGCAGCCCCTACCTGGGGAACAAGGAAGCCCTACCGCCGGGAGTGGAGTCGCTCAACCAGTGCGGTGAGTACTACATCATCTCGCACAACCACGCGCTCTACCAGATCACCTCCTGGGGTGTGACCATGACCGGCCCGATCACGTACATGCGGATCGAACCGCCCGAGCCCAACACCTGCAACTGAGAGGCGGTGACCATCATGAGAACCTCCCTACGGACCACCCTCCTGTCGGCCGCGGCCGGCGGCGCACTGACCCTCCTCGGTCTGCTCGTGGGCCCCGCCGGGGCCGCGAGCGCCGACACCGTCGAGGTCCACCTCGACGCGACGGCGGGCACCATGGCCTTGCCCATCAAGGGCGGCGCCCAGTCCGTCACGACCTGGGGCTACTGCCGCCGGGCCGACGCGGCCACGCCGTGCGGTCCGGTCGACGCGCCCGGCGGCCCGACGATCCGTGTCGCCGTCGGTGACGTCGTGCACCTCACGCTGCACAACACCCTCACCGAGACCATGTCGCTGTCCGTGAACGGCCAGGCGATGGTCCCGGACCTCACGGGGATCGGCGGGGGGAGCTCGAAGGAGTACACCTTCACGGCCTCCCGGGCCGGCACCTACCTCTACGGGGCGGGCCTCACGCCGAACAGCCAGCACCAGGTGGCCATGGGGCTCTACGGGGCCTTCGTCGTCTCCCCGGCCGCCGGCCAGGCCTACGACGCGGACACCGGCTTCGACACCGACGCGGTGATGGTGCTGAGCGAGGTCGACCCGGCCCTGAACAACGCTGTCGACCCCGCGGCGTTCGACATGCGCGCCTTCAGCGCCCGCTGGACCCTCGTCAACGGCCGGGTCCACCCCGCAGCGGCCCACGTCCCGGCGACCTCGGGGCAGAAGGTCCTGCTCCGCTACGTCAACGCCGGGGTGGGCTACCACTCGATGGCCGTCCTCGGAGCCGAGCAGCACATCGTCGGGATCGACGGCAGCCGGCTGAAGAACGGCGCGGTCGACACCTCGCGGCACTACGTGGCCGACACCTTCGGCCCGGGCCAGACGGTCGACGCCATCGTCACCGCGCCGACGACCGAGAGCGACCAGAAGCTAGCCGTCTACGACGCCAGCCTGTCGCTGCACAGCTCCACGGCCCCCGGCACCGCCGGGATGCTCACCTTCATCGACGTGACGGGCAGTGGCTCGACCGGCGACCTCGCCGGGCCCGCCACGACCCACGTCGACTGGGCGGCCGGCACGCTCACCGCCACGGTGAGCGACGCCGCCACCGGCGGCGGGAACGTCGCCGCGGCCGAGTACCGCCTGGACTCGGTGTCCGCCACCGCGACGCCCATGACCGGGACCTTCGGGGGCCCGACGGCCGCCGTCACCGCCTCGGTACCCGTGGCCAGCGGCCAGCACGTCCTGTACGTGCGCGGTCAGGACGCCGCCGGCAACTGGGGACCGTGGAGCTCGGTCCTGGTCACCGGCGCCGACGCCACCGGTCCCACCACGTCCGGCATGTCCCTCACCCCGGAGCTCGGCAACGGGTCGGCCGACGTCACCATCAGTGCGACGGCCGACGACTCCGCCTCGGGCAACAGCGACATCGCGGGCGCCACGTGGACCCTGGACGGCGGAGCTGCCGCCGACATGACGCTGGGCGTCGCGGGCCCGGTCACGGCACTCTCCGCGACGATCCCCGCGGCGACCGTCGCCGGTCTCGCTGAGGGCCCGCACACGATCGCGGTGAAGGCCAAGGACAGCGCCGGCAACGAGGGCGCCGAGACCACCGCGACGCTCACCATCGACCTGACGGCGCCCGCCGTCACGGCCGTCGACGCGACCCCCAACCCGAACAACGGGACGATGGCCGTGAACGCCTCGTCGCCGGCGGTCCGGCTCTCCGCGACGGTGACCGACCAGACCTCGACCGTCGTGCGGGCGGAGGCCTACCTGGACGACGTCGCGACCGCCATCCCGATGGAGGCCGCCGACGGTGCCTGGTCCGGGTCGCTCGAGAACGTCTACGTCGACGTCCCGCTCGCCACGGTCCGCCAGCTGACCGACGGCAACCACAGCCTCGCCGTGCGCGGGATGGATGCCGCCGGCAACTGGAGCCCGCGGGTCAGCACCACGCTCGTGGTCGACAAGACCGCGCCGGCTCTCGCCGGCCTGGCCGTCGCGGCCGACGGCGGGACGACGGTCACCCTCACCGGCTCGGTCACGGACGTCACGGCCGTGTCCCGGGTCGAGTGGTTCGTCGGCACCGACCCCGGGGCCGGCAAGGCGAGCGCCGCCACCATCGGGACCGACGGTGCGTTCAGCGCCACCATCCCCATGGCGACCTACCTCAAGGGCGACCAGATCGTCCGGGTCCGGGCCATCGACGGCCTCGGTAACCGGTCGGCGGTCAACGTGGTCCGGCCGAAGCTGTGGTTCTCGCTGCTGGGCGCCTCCACCCTCCCGGGGGTGGGGAGTGCCGACGTGACGGACATCTTCTTCCGTCCCGACTCCGGTCTCGGCCGGGCGGCCGACCTCAACGCCAGGCCCTACGGGATCCCGGCGGGGGCCAACGTCGACGGGTTCAGCCGGCTCGACGCGACGCACTTCTACGTCTCCTTCACCGGCAACGTGACCGTCGGTCGCGTGCAGATGGCGGACGAGGACGTCGCGTACTACAACAACGGCACCTGGACGCGCTGGTTCGACGGGAGCGCGCGTGGGCTGACCAACAGCGGCTTCGACATCGACGCCGTCAGCGTCCGAGGTGGGCGGCTCTACTTCTCGCTCAACTCCACGCTCGTGCCGCCCTCGGCCGGGGGAGCGGGCGACACGTCGGACATCTACCGCTGGAACGGTGGCACGAGCTACACGCGGGTCGTGGACGCCTCGACGGTCGGCATCCCGGCCGGGGCTAACGTCGACGGCTTCGTGTGGCGCTCGGCGACGGACTACTACATGTCCTTCGCCCCGGACACCACCCTCGCCGGTATGGCGGTCGCGGACGAGGACGTCGTGCACCGGGTCGGCACCACGTGGTCGGTGTACTTCGACGGCACCGCCGCCGGCCTGACCGCCGCCCAGGACGTCGACGCGTTCGACATCCCGTGAGTCATGGGGCGCCGGCCGGCACCGGCCGGCGCCCCATCCCCCTTCAGGAGAGAGCACCATGACCACCACCCTCACCCGCCCGCTCCCCGGGCCCGACGCCACCGCGGGGCGGGGCCGCGGGCGCGCTCGCCGGCTCGTCTGGCTCCTGGTCGTCCTGGCCCTGGCCGTGGGCGCGACCTTCGGCTACCGGGCCTACGCGGCGCACGCCGCCGACGTCCGTACCGGGACCGACGCCGTCTCCGCCGACGAGTTCGCGGCCCGGACCGGCATCCGGGTCGACCTGCTCGGAGTCACCGCCCAGGGCGGCATGATCGAGTTCCGCTACCAGGTGCTCGACCCCGACAAGGCCAGCCTGATCCTCCACGACGAGAGCAAGCGCCCGATCCTCGTCGCCGAGGGCTCCGGCCAGACCCTCGCCATGGTCTCCAGACCGCACAGCCACAAGGCGGACCTCCGGGCCGGCGGCACGTACTTCTTCCTCATGGCCAACACCGCCTCCGCCATCCACGACGGGACCGAGGTCAGCGTGATCATCGGTGACGCCCGCCTCGAGCACGTCGCGGCCCGAGCGTGAGGACGGCCGGCGTGCGGACCCCGGGCAGCGGGCGGCACCTCGTGCGGCGGGCGCTGCGCGCGCTCGTCGTCGTGCTCCTCCTGCTCGTCGGGACCGCCGCGCCGGCCCTCGCGCACAGTGACGTCGAACGGTCCGACCCGAGCAACGGCGGCATGGTCGCTCCCGGCAGGACCGAGCTGGCCCTCCGCTTCGACGCGCCCATCGTCCCCGCGGGGTCGAGCTTCACCCTCGAGCGGCGCGACCGGGGCGCCGGCGCCGTCGCGACCACCACCGCCTTCGCTCCCGACGGCGTGTCGGTCCGGCTCACGACCCCGCCGCTCGAGACGGGAACGTACCTCCTGACCTGGGCCGTCACCGGAGCGGACGGGCACTCGACGCACGGCACGGTGATCTTCGGGTCCGGGTTCCGTCCGGACGGCATCGCCATCAGTGACGCGGTGGCACCGTCGGCCCCGGCCGTCGGGGTGCGGTTGCTGGACCTCGGCGGTGTCCTCCTGGCCCTCGGCGCCCTGGTGGTCGTCGGCCGGGTCCTCGGCGCCCTCGGCGGGCTCGGGACGCGGCTGCGTCGCCGGGTCCTGGTGGTCGGCACGCTGGGCGGCCTCGTGTCGCTCCTCGGTGTGCTGGCGACGCCGCTGCTCACCGTCGCGAACCAGGTGGGCTCCGACGCGGGCGCGGGTCGCTGGGCCTCCGCCGTGCAGGGACTCGTGCTCTCCAGCGGCTGGGGGCGGTTGTGGCTGGCCCGTGTCGTCGGCATCGTGGTCGCCGTCGCGGCACTCTCGGTGGCCGTGCACGTCGAGCGCCGGGCCGCCGGCGGTAGCCGGGGCCGTCGCTGCCTCCAGGTCGCTCTGGGGGCGCTCGTCACCGCGGTCGTCCTCGACGGCTTCTCCGGCCATTCGGCCTCCCTGCCCGCCCGGACGGTGCCCGCCGCCCTGGTCGCGGCCCTGCACGTCCTGGCGGCGTCCGTGTGGGCCGGCGGCCTGGTGGTCCTGGTCCTGGTGGTCGTCCCGCTCATGCGCGTCGGCGCCCCGACCCGCCGGGAGCTGACCCCCGCGACGTGGCGGGCCTTCGGCCCGCTGGCGGTCGTGTCGACCATCGTCCTCGCCGCGACCGGTCTCTACGAGGCCGGGCGCCACGTGGGGTCCCTCGGCGCCGTCACCGACAGCACCTACGGGCTCGCTCTGGTCACCAAGGTTCTGCTGGTCGGGGTCGTGCTGGCCATCGCCGGCTACAACGCCACCCTGGTCGAGCCGGCCGTCACGCGCCGGGTCGGCGTGCTGCTCGGCAAGGGGGCGGCCTGGCGCCCCCGGACCCGGAAGCTCGCCACCACGGTGACGGTCGAGGGTCTGCTGCTGCTGCTGGTCGTCGCGGTCGCGGCCGCGATGACCAGCGTCCCCACCGCCCGCGAGTCGGACGTGGCACGCGCCGTCGTCACGCCGCACAGCGCGACCCTCGACGGGTACTTCGTGGTCGCCGAGATCGCCCCGAACGGCGACACCCTGCACGCGGTCGTCCGTACCGAGCCCGTCGTCCGCCCGGTCGTCCACCCGGTGACCGGTGTCGACGTGGCCGTGGCCCGCGGGGACCGGACCGGCCCGGTGCCCGCCCCGGCGCCGGCCCGGCTGCAGGGCACCGAGGGCACCCGCTTCGAGGGCACCGTCGCCGGGCCCGCGGACGGGCCATGGACCGCCTCGGTGGTCGTGCATCGCGCCGGGCTGCCCGACGGTGTCGTCACGGTGCACGGCGAGACGCCGTCACCCTCGGCCGTCGGGCGGCCCGAGGTGCTCGGAACCCTCGGAGGCCTGGCCCTCCTGGTGCTCGCCGGGGTGCTGCTGTTCCGACGGGGCCGCGGTCGTCCTTCCCCGTCCGCTCCTTCCCCCGCCGCCCCGGCCGCGGCCCAGACCCCCAGCCTGCAGGAGGCGTCCCGATGAGACCCGTCCGTGCCACCGCCCTCGTGGCCGTCCTGGGGGTCGCGGCCCTGGGGACGGTCCAGGCCCCCATGGTCGCGGCTCAGCCGGCCCCCGACCCGGTGTCCTCCACCATCGACCCGGACCTCGCGCGGGTCCTCGACGGGCTCGCCCCCGGTGAGGAGACGACGGTGGTCGTCACCCTCCAGGGCCGGGTGGACACCCGCGGAGTGGGGGGTCGCAAGCGCGAGCGGACGGCCGAGGTCGTGCGCCGGCTCCGGGCCGGCACCGAGGCCGCCCAGGCCCGTGGTCTCGGCGCCCGCCTCAGGACGTTGCAGGCTCGGGGTGCGGTCTCCAGGACGAGGACCCTGTGGGTCTCCCACGCCGTGTCCGTCACCGGGACCGCGGCGGCCATCCGGGACATCGCGGCCCGCACCGACGTGGCCGCGGTCCAGCCCGACGCGATCCCCGTCACCCTGTCGGCCGTGTCGTCGGCCCCCGCGGAGCCGAACATCGTCGCCGTGCGAGCGCCCGAGCTGTGGGCGCGGGGCCTGACGGGCGCGGGGGCCGTCGTCGCGACCCTCGACACCGGCGTCGACCTCTCCAAGCCCGACCTCGCGGCACGCTGGCGGGGGGGCAGCAACAGCTGGTACGACCCGTACGGCCAGCACCCGACCCAGCCGGTGGACCTGAACGGCCACGGCACGGCGACCGCCGGAGTGATCGTCGGCGGTGACGCGGCCTCGTCCTACGGGGTCGCTCCCGGGGCCGGACTCATCGCGGCCCGCGTCTTCGACGACCGGGGCGCCACCACCGTCACCGCGATGCACGAGGCGTTCCAGTGGCTCCTCGACCCCGACCACGACCCGGCCACGGCCGACGCCCCGGACGTGGTCAACGCGTCCTGGGCCCTCGGCACGGGGCCGTCCTGCGACCTCACGTTCCAGCCCGACGTCCAGGCGCTGCGCGCCGCCGGGATCGTCCCGGTGTTCGCCGCCGGGAACTTCGGGCCCGGCGCGAGCACCAGTGCCAGCCCGGCCAACTACCCCGAGTCGCTGTCGGTCGGCGCCGTCGGCGCCGACCGGGCCATCTGGCCGGCCACGAGCGCCGGCCCGTCGGGGTGCGGGGGCCGCGCCCGGGTCTTCCCCGACCTCGTGGCACCGGGGGTCTCCATCCTCACCGCCGACCGGTTCGACTCGATGCAGTACGTCTCGGGCACCTCGATCGCCGCTCCGCACGTCGCGGGGGCCCTGGCGCTGCTCATCGGCGGCCACCCGGGCGTGGCCCACTCCGGCAGCGAGCAGGCGCTGACGTCGACGGCGGTGGACCTCGGTACCTCCGGCCCGGACGACCGCTTCGGTCAGGGCATGGTCGACGTCGTGGCCGCGGATGCCGCCGTGCCGGCGCCGCCGCCCCCACCGCCGCCGCCCGTCGCCGCCGACTTCTCGCTGACGGCGCCGGCCTCGGTGACCGTGTGGCGCGGGCAGACGGTCCGTGTCCCCGTCGCGGTGGGGACGGTGTCCGGGTCGCCCACGGCGGTGACGCTGACGAGCTCGAAGGCACCCGCGAGGGTGGGTCTCTCCTGGACGGGGAACCCGGTCGCGGTCCCCGGCACGGCGACCCTCGTGGTGGCGGTGGGCTCGAGGGCGGCCAAGGGGACCTACCGGGTGGTGGTCACCGGCGTCTCGGGCGGGGTCTCCCACTCGGTGACGGTCTCGCTCGTGGTGCGGGCGTCGTCGTCCAGACCCCCCGCAGCGCGCACCCTCCGGAGGTCGATGGTCAGCTGAGCCCCGCCCTCGGGAGCGGTGCCGGCGAGCAGTCGCCCCCCGGCGGACTGGGCCACGGAGGCGACGATGCGTAGGCCGAACCCGGTCTGCGAGTACACGTCCCGCAGACGCTCCTGCGGCGACTCCGCCGCGGCGCCCTCCTCGTCGTCGAGGGCACGGTCGACGCCGGCGTTGACGAGGTCGACGAGCTGGGGCGACAGGCCCGGGCCGGAGTCGGCGACGCCGACCACGACGCCGCGCTCGTCCTCGTGGGCGAACAGGCGGATCCGGCCGCCGTCGCCGGTGTAGCGCACCGAGTTCTCGACGAGGGTGTCGAGAGCCGCCTTGAGGCGACCGATGTTGACCGGGATGCTCTCGGCCCGGCAGTCGACCACGATCTCGCGGTCGACGACCAGTCGCCACCGCCGGGCGACCTCCTCGAGGAGCGGCCGGGCCTCGGGCCGCTCCTCGGGGGCGCCGAGGTCGAGCGCCACCGCGCGCACGAGGCGTTCACCGAGCCGGGAGATCTGCTCGAGCTCGTCCCGGACGGTGAGGAGCTCCTCGCGGCGCTCCTCGTCGGTCTCGGCCGTGAGGAGGTGGTCGACGTAGCCCGAGGCGATGGTCAGGGGGGTGCGGAGCTCGTGCGACGTCATGCGGCTGAGGCGCTCACGGGCAGCGGCCTGGCGTCGGTCGAGGGCCGCCAGCAGGGTGAGCCTGCGGACGGCCTGCTCCCGGCGGCGCGCGTGGTAGATCACCGCGAACCCCAGCGCGAAGGGCGCGGCGAGCTCGACCAGCTCGTTGGAGGGGAGGTCGCCGTCGGCGGACCGAGGGATCATCGTGCTCGCGGCGATGACGACGAAGGCCGTGACCGAGGCGATGGTGGGCAGGACCGGCCACATGCCGAAGCCGTAGACGACGGCGAACGTCATGACGACGACCTCGATGGCGACCGTCTCGGTGCGCGGCCGGCAGATCATCACGACCGAGGCCAGCACGAGGACCGTGAGCCAGACGATCAGGAGCCGGTTGCCGAGTGCCCGTTCAGCCGGCGGCGACGACATACCCCACGCCGCGCACGGTCTCGATGACACTGGCGTCGCCGATCTTCCCCCGGAGCCGGCCCACGCAGACCTCGAGGACGTTGCTCCCGGGGTCGAAGTCGTAGCCCCAGATGTCGTGGAGCAGCTCCTCGCGCGTGCAGACGTCGCCCCGCCGGCGCAGCAGGGAGGCGAAGACCGCAGCCTCCCGCTCGCTCAGCGCCCGCGGCCCGTCGGGGGTCTCGAGGCGCCGGCGCCGGATGTCCAGCCGCAGCGAGCCGGTCTCGAGGAAGCGGCCGGTCTCGGCCCCGACGCTGCGCGGGCCGCCGAGGTGGCGGTTGACCCGGGCGACGAGCTCGGCGACGACGAACGGCTTGGTCACGAAGTCGACGGCCCCCTCGTTGATGGCCTGCACCCGCGTCCCGACGTCACCCACACCCGACAGCACCATGACGGGGGACGGCGACTCGCCCAGCGCGACGTGACGCAGCACCGAGAGGCCGTCCATGCCGGGCATCACGAGGTCGAGCAGGACGAGGTCGGTGGAGTGGGCGTCGAGGTGCGCGCAGGCCGACTCGCCGTCGGGGACCGTCACCGGCCGGTGCCCGGCGGACGCGAGTGTGCGCGCCAGCAATGTGCGCAGCTTCACCTCGTCATCGACGATGAGAATGTCTCCCATGAGCGCTCATCACCCCTCCATGCCCCTGAGTTGACGAAATCATAGGGAACTTTTTACCGATCGGGGTGGTTTTGTCGAGGCTCGCCACCCGCCCGGTGGTGTAGTGGGAGCAGAGCGACGGACGGAGTGCGCTCAGCGGCCCGTGAACGGCCAGCCGCGCACCATCTCGGCCTCGCGGCCGGGCTCGACGAAGTGCTCGTAGCCGAACACGGCCGTGAAGACCTCCGGCGGCATCGCCAGCATCATCCCGACGTCGCTGGTCTGGCTGGCGTGGGCGGTGAGAGCGGCCCGCTTGCGGTCGATGAGCCCCGTGACGTCGACCTGCCAGTGGATCTCGGCCTCGGGGGTCCCCATGGGGTTGCCGTCATCCATGGGGCGGTCGGGGTCCCAGTCGTCCTGCTGGCCGGCCGCGCGCGCCAGCCGAGCCAGCTCGCGCATGGCGTCGCGGTTCATCGTCGACTCGAGCACGCGGGGGCGGCGGGCCGCCAGCTCCGCTGCCCGGTGCAGCACGTGGTGGACCTTGACGTGGTCGGGATGCCCGTAGCCGCCGTGCCAGTCGTAGCCCACAACGACGTCGGCGTCCTCGTCGTCGAGCACCGCGGCCACCCGGCCCGCGGCCTCGTCGAGGTCGGCGGCGGTGAAGGCGCCGGCGGCGGCGTTCTGCTCCCAGCCGGTCATGCCGGAGTCGGCGTAGCCGAGCCACACGACGCGGTGCAGGCCGATGGCGCGCGCGGACGTCTCGAGCTCGCGGCGGCGGCGGTCGACCAGGGTCTCGCCGTCGGCCAGGTCCTCGGGAACGGTGCCGTGCTCGCCCCCGGTGGCGACCACCAGGACGACCCGGTGGCCCTCGTCGACGAGGCGGGCCATGCTGCCGGAGGTCTGCGAGGCCTCGTCGTCGGGATGGGCGTGGAGGAAGACGATCGTGGACACGCGACCATCCTGCCCGCTACCGGTGACAGCCGCCGCGGGCCACCCCCTCCGACACCGGACAACCCGTGCGCGTCACACCTTCCATCCGGGGCCCCCAGTCCCTACGGTGTGTGTCGGCCTGTCCGGACGGACGGCCACGCCCGTGGCAACGAGGAGGTTCCGTGAGCACGACAGAGAGGACCGACCCCGGCGGACACCGCCGGGACGAGGTCGACCACGACACCGTCCCACCGGCCAGGACGGGGCTGCTGGTGCTCGCCGGCGTCCTGCTGGCCATCCCGATCGTCGCCCTGCTGTGGACCTCGAGCTACAGCCGGGTCGAGCCGCGCCTCGGCGCCTTCCCGTTCTTCATCTGGTACCAGTTCGTCTGGGTCTTCCTCTGCTCGGCGCTCACCTACACCGCGTACCGGATCATCCTCGTGGCACGGCCGCACCGACCGATGACCGGCGACGACGCGCACCTCCCGCGGGCGGAGCGCGCCGAGCGCGACCGGCTCGACCGTGACGAGCGGACGGGGGAGGGGGCATGAACGGCGGTCTCGACGGCGTCGCGCTGGCCGTCCTCGTCGTCCTGTTCGCGCTCGTCACCGGCATGGGCTTCTGGGCCACCCGGTGGCGCCGGCCGACCTCCATGGAGTCGCTCGACGAGTGGGGGCTGGGCGGCCGCTCGTTCGGCACCTGGATCACCTGGTTCCTGCTCGGCGGTGACCTCTACACGGCGTACACCTTCGTGGCCGTCCCGGCGGCGATGTTCGCGGCCGGTGCGGTCTCGGGCTTCTTCGCAGTGCCGTACACGATCATCCTGTACCCGATCATCTTCGTCTTCATGGGCCGGCTCTGGTCGGTCAGCCACCGCCACGGCTACGTGACGACGGCCGACTTCGTGCGCGGGCGCTTCGGCTCGCGCGGGCTGTCGTTGGCCGTCGCGGTCACCGGCTTCCTCGCGACCATGCCCTACATCGCGCTCCAGCTCGTCGGCATCCAGGCCGTGCTCGAGGTCGTGGGGCTGGGCGGCGGTGGCAACATCCTGGCCAAGGACGCGCCGCTCTTCATCGCGTTCGTGCTGCTCGCGGCCTACACCTACTCCAGCGGCCTGCGCGCGCCGGCGGTGATCGCCTTCGTCAAGGACATCCTCATCTACCTGGTGATCATCGTGGCCATCATCTACCTGCCCACGAAGGTCGGCGGCTGGAGCGAGGTGTTCTCGGCGGCCGAGGCGAAGATGGCCGCGCCCAGCAAGGTCGACGGCAAGCCGGTGGGCGCGTTCATCCCCGGCGTGCAGGCGCACTGGGCCTACGCGACGCTCGGTCTGGGGTCGGCGCTGGCGTTGTTCATGTACCCGCACTCGATCACGGCCAGCCTGTCGGCCAAGAGCCGCAACACCATCCGGCGCAACGCCTCGATCCTGCCGGCCTACAGCTTCGTGCTCGGCCTGCTGGCGCTGCTGGGGTGGGTGGCCATCGCGGCCGGCACCAAGCCGATCGGCCTCGACGGCAAGCCCAACGCCCAGCTGGTCATCCCGCAGCTGTTCGAGGACATGTTCCCGTCCTGGTTCACGGGGATCGCGTTCGCGGCCATCGCCATCGGCGCCCTCGTGCCCGCGGCCATCATGTCCATCGCGGCGGCCAACACCTTCACCCGCAACATCTACAAGGAGTGGCTCAAGCCCGACGCCACCCCCCAGCAGGAGGCCAAGGTCTCGAAGCTGGTGTCGCTGGTGGTCAAGGCCTTCGCCCTGGTGTTCGTGCTCGCACTCGACAAGCAGAACGCGATCAACTTCCAGCTCCTGGGCGGCATCTGGATCCTCCAGACCTTCCCGGCCGTGGTGCTGGGGCTCTACACGCGCTACTTGCACCGCTGGGCGCTGGTGGCCGGCTGGGCCGTGGGGATGGTCTACGGCACCTACGAGGCCTACCAGGTGGCCAACCCGCGCGCCGGGATCAGCCACTTCGGCGGCTCGCTCGCGCAGATGCCGGTCATCGGGCAGCTGGGCTACATCGCGGTCTCGGCCTTCGTGCTGAACCTCGTGGTGGCGGTGGTCGGCACCCTGGTCCTGCGGGCCGCGAAGGCCCCCGCGGGGGTCGACGAGACCATCCGCGGCGACTACTTCGCCGACGAGGACGACCCGCGCGTGGTGCGTGACCTCGACCCGATGGACCCGGCCACGCCCCGGTACTGACGGGCCGGCGCTCCGGCAGCCGACGGCGGGTGTGGACCGAGGTCCGCGCCCGCCGTCGCTGTTGGCAGGATGGGGGCCATGCCGTCCGCCCTGCCGTCCGCCCGGCTCGCCGAGCTCGCCCAGGCGCATGGCGTCGCGACGGAGTACTGGGACTGGTTGGGCCGGCACGTCACCGTCTCCGAGGCCTCCATCCGCGCCGTCCTGCTGGCGCTGGGCGTCGAGGCCGGTGACGAGGACGCGGTCGAGGCGGCGCTGGCCGACCATGCCGACGCGCCCTGGCGGGCCACGCTGCCGCCCACCGTCGTCGCGCGGGCGGGTCGCGGTCTCGAGGTCGCGGTCCACGTGCCCGCGGGCTCCGGGGTGCGGGTGGGGGTCGAGCTCGAGGACGGTGGCCGGCGCGAGCTGACCCAGCTCGACCGGTGGGTGCCCGACCGCGTGGTCGACGGCGCCGCGGTCGGCGAGGCCACCTTCGCGATCCCCGACGACCTGCCGCTGGGCTGGCACCACCTCGTGGCCGACGTCGACGCTCCCGTGGCCCGCCCCGCCACCACCCGCAGCACGCTGGTCGTCACGCCCGAACGGCTGGAGCTGCCGGGCCAGGTCGCCGAGCGCCGGGTGGTCGGGCTGATGGCGCAGCTGTACCAGGTGCGCTCGTCGGCGTCCTGGGGCGTCGGCGACCTGCGCGACCTGGCCGACCTCGCCACCTGGGCGGCGGCCGCCCACGACGCCGACTTCCTGCTCGTCAACCCGCTGCACGCCGCCGAGCCGGTGCCGCCGATGGAGCCCTCGCCCTACCTCCCGACGACGCGTCGCTTCGTGAACCCGCTGTACCTGCGGGTCGAGGACATCCCCGAGGTCGCGGCCCTCGACGCCACCGCCCGGCGCGCGATGGCTGCCCTGGCCGCCCGGGGCCGAGCCCTCAACGCCGGCGACCGCATCGACCGCGACGCCGCGTGGGCCGTCAAGAAGCCGGCGCTGCGGCTGGTGTTCGAGGCCGGGCTGGGCGAACGGCGGGCCGCGGCCCTGGCCGAGTTCTGCGAGCGCGAGGGGGAGGGGCTGACCCGCTTCGCCACCTGGTGCGCGCTGGCCGACGCCCACGGGCTGCCCTTCACCCAGTGGCCGGCCGCGCTGCAGGACCCCGAGGGAGCAGCCGTCAGCGCCTTCGTGGCCGCCCACCCCGAGGACGTCGACTTCTACCGCTGGCTGCAGTGGCTCCTCGAGCAGCAGCTGGCCGCAGCCCAGCACGACGCGACGATGGCCGGCATGCCGCTGGGCGTCGTGCACGACCTGGCCGTGGGCGTGCACCCGGTCGGCGCCGACGCCTGGGGGCTCGGCGACGCCCTGGCGCGGGGCGTGACCGTCGGCGCACCCCCCGACCCGTTCAACCAGCTCGGGCAGAACTGGTCGCAGCCGCCGTGGCGGCCCGACCGCCTGGCCGAGCAGGGCTACACGCCCTACCGCGACATGATCCGCACCGTGCTGCGCGACTCCGGCGGCATCCGGGTCGACCACATCCTCGGGCTGTTCCGGCTGTGGTGGATCCCCGAGGGCGCGACGCCGGCCGACGGCACCTACGTCTACCTCGACCACGAGGCGCTCGTCGGCATCCTGGTCCTGGAGGCCCAGCGCGCCGGCGCCGTCGTCATCGGCGAGGACCTCGGGGTGGTCGCCCCCAACGTGCGGGACGTACTGGTCGAGCGCGGGCTGCTCGGCACCTCCATCCTCTGGTTCGAGTGGGACGGTGACACCGTGCGCCCGCCCGAGAGCTACCGCGAGCTCTGCCTGTCGTCGGTGACGGTGCACGACCTCCCGCCGACGGCCGGCTACCTGACCCTGGAGCACGTGGCGGTGCGCGAGCAGCTCGGGCTGCTCACCCGGCCCGTCGAGGAGGAGCGCGCCGTCGAGGAGGCCGCCGTCGACCGGGTGCGGGCCGCGCTCGTCGACCGCGGGCTGATGGCCGAGGGTGCCGACGTCGACGAGACCGTGGTCGCCCTGCACCGCTGGCTGGCGCTGACCCCGAGCCGGATGCTCGCGGTGGCGCTGCCCGACCTCGTCGGTGACCGGCGTGCCATCAACCAGCCGGGCACCAACGACGAGTACCCCAACTGGCGGCTGCCCCTGGCCGGCCCCGACGGCGTGGTGCTCGACCTCGACGACGTGCGCGAGGCCCCGTTGGCCGAGGCCGTGTTCGAGGCGCTGCGCGGCCGCTGACCGGCGGGCGGGTCCGGGGGAGCCCGATGGTGCCCCCGATGGCTCGGACCCGGGGTCATCACGCCGGTTCCGACGCCACGAAGGGCTCCAGCGGCGCCCCGGGCCGTCGGGCAACGCTCCCTGCGCCGTCACGGGCCCAGGGGTTGCGCGGCCGGGCCGTCACCGGCGGTCGTGGACGCCGAGCGGCCACCGCGAAGGCGTCCTCGACCCGGCGCAGGGTCCCCGCGGGGTCGCGCCGCATCCCCGACGGGGTGACGCCGACCACCACGACGCCGGCCGCGATCAGCCCCGCGTCGGCATCGATGGTCGCCTCCCACTGGGCGCCCCGGGCGTGGAAGCGGTGCGAGTGCACCATCACGGCCAGGGCCACGTCGTCGAACCAGACGTCCGGGCTCACCAGCGCCACCCCGGCGGCCGACGACAGCCACGGGTTGGCCCACGGGGACGACAGGACCCGGGACGCCCCCACGAGCCCCAGCAGCTCCGCCTCGGGGCGGGACCAGGCGCCGCTTGCCGCGGCGGCTAGGGCGGCGGCCACCCCGGACCGTGCCGGCGGCCGCACCCGGTGGACCCACTCGGCGACGTCGTCGAGCGAGGCGACGCGGCGCTGGACGCCTTCGACGAGGATAGCCGTGGCGGTCGAGGCCGACCCGCACGCCACCGCGGCGTCGACGAGCGACCGGGCGGGGGAGGACAGCCGGAGCGGCCCGCGGGTGACGACGCCGGGGTCGTGCAGCACCGTGCGGGTGGCCGTCGCGAAGCCGGCCGTCCGGCTGGTGGCCGGGCGCGGCACGAGGAGGCTCACCTCGCCCCGCACCTCGGCTGCCGTCACGCCGTACAGGGAGGCCGCCGTGGGGCCGGCCAGGACCGACCGCGGACCGGCCCACAGCAGGGCGGCGACCATCCGCTGCCGCGGGCGGGGCTCGTGGCGGCCGACGAGCACCACACGCGGGAGCAGCACCCGCCACGAGCGGCCGGCGTTCCACCGCCAGGCATCCTGGCTCACGCCGGCGGCGAGCAGTTGCGCCCGGCTCGCGACGCCGTCCTGGCGGGCGAGCACCCTGCGGGCGGCTTCGGGGAGGTCGGTCATGGCCACAGGATGGCCGGGCGGGCGCCGCGGCACCGACGCTCGAGGCCCGGCTGTGGACGACGGGGTGCGCGGCGCCCGGCTGTGGACGGCGCACAGGGTGGCTGGCGCGGCTCAGGGCGGCGGCGGTGGTGTCGGAAGGGGGGCGATCACCCCGGTTCCGGCGCCATCACACCCGCCAGCGCCCGGCCCGTCCCGGGTCAGCCCAGCTGGGCGGCGAACCGGGCCGCGAACGTCTCCCAGCTGCCACGCAGCCGGTCACGCGCGGCGGTGACACTCGCCAGCAGGGCCTCGTCGGCCGGCTCGAGCCCGTCGGGGCGCTCCCAGCGCAGCCAGGCGCCGAAGATCTCGGGGGAGGTCTCGGGGTGGAACTGCACGCTCCAGGCCCGCTCACCCAGCCGCAGGGCCTGCGGCGACCCGTCGGGCAGGCGCGCCAGGACGGTCGCGCCCGGGGGCGGGGTCCCGACCACGTCGTCGTTGAAGTGCACCGCGCCGGCACCGTCGAGCCCCGCGAGCAGCGGGTCGTCGGCCCCGTCGGGGGTGAGGGCCACCGGGACGACCCCGACGGTGCGCCCGTGCGGGTTGGGGCCGGCCGCGCCACCGAGCCCGACCGAGGCCAGCTGGTGGCCGAGGCAGACCCCGAGGGTCGGCAGGCCGCCCCGGACGGTGTCGCGCAGGAGCTCCTTCGTGTGCGTCAGCCACGGGTGGAGCGCGTCGTCGTTGGCCCCCATGGCGCCGCCGAGGACCACCAGGCCGTCGTGGTCGCCGTCGGCGAGGCGTGCCGGCACCGGCTGCCCGAGGTCGGCACGCACGACGTCGAGCTCGACACCGCCGGCCTCCCACCACTCGCCGAGCCAGCCGGCCGGGGCGTCGGGCTCGTGCTGGACCACGAGCAGGCGAGCGCCCATCAGCCGACCTGGGTGCCCACGAGGGACCCGATGCCGAACGTCACGGCCATGGCGACGATGCCGCCGGCCACCACGCGTACCGTGGCGCGCCGGGCACTGGAGTCGCCCAGGCGGGCGCTCAGCAGGCCGGTGGCCGCGAGGGCCAGCACGACGGCGACGACGGTGACGGGGACCCGCCACGCCACGGGCGGCAGCACGATGGCCAGCACCGGCAGCAGCGCACCGACGGTGAACGCGATCATCGAGGCCCAGGCGGCGTGCCACGGGTTGGTGTAGTTCTCGGGGTCGATGCCCAGCTCGGCCTCGGCGTGCGCCCCGAGGGCGTCGTGCGCGGTCAGCTGCTCGGCCACCCGGGCGGCGAGGTCGGGGGAGAGGCCCTTGCCCACGTAGATCTCGGCGAGCTCGGCGAGCTCGGCCTCGGGCTCCTCGCGCAGCTCGCGGATCTCCTTGGCGATGAGGGCCTGCTCGGAGTCGCGCTGGGTGCTGACCGACACGTACTCGCCGACGGCCATGCTGAGGGCACCGGCGGCCAGCCCGGCGAGGCCGGCCGTGAACACCGGGCCCCGCTCGGTGGTCGCGGCGGCGACGCCGATCACCAGCCCGGCGGTCGAGACGATGCCGTCGTTGGCGCCGAGCACCCCGGCGCGCAGCCAGTTGAGGCGCCCGGCGTGGGACTCCCCGTGTGGCTCGGCGTGCCCGGTGACCTCGGGGGGCGTGGTGGGCTCAGCCATCGAGGACCGCCCCCTCGGCGCGCGCGGCGGTCGAGATGCGGTGGGCGAGCTCGATGTCGAGCTGGGTCAGACCGCCGGCGTCGTGGGTCGTCAGCCGCCAGCGGGTGGTGCGCCAGCGGATGTCGATGTCGGGGTGGTGGTTCATCTGCTCGGCCTCGTCGGCCGCGGCGGTGACCAGGCGGATGGCGGCCGGGAAGTCCGGCGCCTCGATGCCCGCGACGAGGGCGTCCCCCTCGCGCGACCAGCCGGGCAGGTCGGCCAGCTGACGGGAGACCTCGTCGTCGGTGAGGAGTCGGCTCATGGCGCCATCATGAGCCACGGACAGCCGTCGTGGCACGTCAGGTGAGCCTCACCGACGCCGGCGTCCCGGGTCAGAGGCCGCCGGACTCCTCGGTGTGCCGGGCCAGGCCCTGCGCCTCGGCCACCGAGGCCGGCCCGATGGCGTCGCCGTCGTCGTCACCGCGCCAGTCCTGCACCGTGGCCGTGGGGGCCACCGCGTGCCGCTGGATCTCGCCGCTCGCGATCTGCTCGGCGAAGTGACAGGCCACCTTGTGCGTCCCGGGCATCCCCGGCAGGTCGAGGACCCGCAGCTGCGGGCGCTCCTCGTCGCAGCGGGTCTCCTGGCGCCACGGGCAGCGGGTGTGGAAGCGGCAGCCGGCCGGCGGCCGCGACGGCGAGGGCAGGTCGCCCACCAGCAGGATCTGCTCGCGGGCGTCCTCGACCTCGGGGTCGGGGACCGGGACGGCCGACAGCAGCGCCCGGGTGTACGGGTGCAGCGGCGTGGAGTAGAGGTCGTCGGCGGTGGCCTCCTCGACCAGTCCGCCGAGGTACATGACGCCGATCCGGTCGCTGATGTGCCGCACCACGGCCAGGTCGTGTGCGACGACGAGGTAGGTGAGGTCGAAGTCGTCCTGGAGCTGCTCGAGCAGGTTGATGACCTGCGCCTGCACCGACACGTCGAGGGCGCTCACCGGCTCGTCGGCCACGATCAGCTTCGGCTCGACCGCCAGCGCCCGGGCGATGCCGATGCGCTGGCGCTGCCCGCCCGAGAACTCGTGCGGGTACTTCTTCAGCGCCGCGGCCGGGAGCCCCACCGCGGCCAGCAGCTCGCGCAGGCGCCGCCCCGTGGCCTGCGGGTCCGTGGCCAGGCCGTGTGCCTTCATCCCCTCGACCAGCAGCGACTCGACCGACTGGCGCGGGTCGAGGCTGCTCATGGGGTCCTGGAAGACCATCTGGAAGTCCTTGCGGCGCTTGCGCAGCGCCTCGCCCCGGAGCGCGGCGACGTCCGTGCCGTCGACCAGGATGCTGCCCTCGGTGGGCTCCTCGAGGTTGAGGATCGCCTTGCCCAGGGTCGACTTGCCACAGCCGGACTCGCCGACCAGGCCGTAGGTCTCACCCCGTCGGATCTGCAGGTCGACGCCGTCGACCGCGTACACGTGGCCGATGACCTTGTCGAAGATCACGCCGCGCTTGATCGGGAAGTGCACCTTGACCCCACGGGCGTCGACCAGCAGGTCGCGTGCGTCGTCGTCGGGGGCGGTGGGGGCGGTCTCGGTGGTGGTGGTCATGGCGTCACCTCACGGGGTTGTGGCAGCGCAGGGCCCGGCCGGCGGACTCCTCGAGCGCCGGGGTCTGCTGGGTGCACACGTCGACGGGCTGGGAGCACCGCGGGGCGAACGCGCAGGCGTGGGTCCACGGCAGGTTGTCGGACACCGACCCCGGGATGGGCGTGAGCGGCGTGCCGCGCGCGCCGTCGAGGCGGGGGATGGAGGCCAGCAGCCCGTTGGTGTAGGGGTGGCGCGGCTGGCCGAAGAGCTCGTGACGGGTGCCGCGCTCGACGATGCGGCCGCCGTACAGGACGTTGACCTCGTCGCAGAGCCCGGCGACGACGCCGAGGTCGTGGGTGATCATCACGAGGGCGGTGCCGGTGTCGCGCACCAGCTCCTTGAGCAGGGCCAGGATCTGCGCCTGGATGGTGACGTCGAGGGCGGTGGTCGGCTCGTCGGCGATCAGCAGGCGCGGCGCGCAGGCCAGCGCCATCGCGATCAGGGCCCGCTGGCGCATCCCGCCGCTCATCTGGTGCGGGTAGTCCTTGAGCCGTCGGTCGGGGTCGGGGATGCCGACCCGCTGCAGCAGGTCGCGCGCGACCGGGGTGGCCGCCTTGCGCGACATCCCGCGGTGGCGCTCGAGCACCTCGGTGACCTGCAGGCCGACCGGGACGACCGGGTTCAGCGACGACAGCGGGTCCTGGAAGATCATCGCGATGTCGCGGCCGCGGCGGTCGCGCATCTGGTCGGTCGGCAGCCGCAGCAGGTCGGTGCCGTCGAACGTCGCGCTGCCCTCGACGGTGTTGCCGCGGGCGGGGAGCAGCCCCATGATCGCCAGCGACGTGACGGACTTGCCGCAGCCGGACTCGCCGACCAGGCCCACCGTCTGCCCGGGGCGGACGTCGAAGCTGACGCCGTCGACGGCGGTGAAAGGCTCCTCGCCCTGCCGGGTGAAGGTGACGCGCAGGTCGCGCACCGACAGCAGGGGCTCGTCGCGGCGGGTGGTGCTGCGGGGTGTGGACGCGGTGGCGGTCATCGGCGCGTCACCTCCTGGTCTTGGGGTCGAGGGCCTCGCGCAGCGACTCGCCCATCAGCGTGAACCCGAGGGCCACGATGATGATGCACACCGCGGGCAGCACGGCCAGGTGCGGGTAGTCGTAGATGAACGGCTGGGCGCGCCCGAGCATCTGGCCCCACTCGGGCTGGCGGTCGTCGGGGTTGCCGAGCCCGAGGAAGGACAGGGCCGCGGCGTCGATGATCGAGGTCGCGAGGACCAGGGTCGACTGCACGATGACCGGGCCGAGCGAGTTCGGCAGCATGTGCCGGAACACCACGGCCCGCTGGTTCACGCCCAGGGCGCGCGCGGCCAGGACGTGGTCGCTGGAACGCTGCGCCAGCATCGACCCGCGCAGCAGTCGCGCGAAGACGGGCACCTGCACGGCGGCGACGGCGATGATGACGGTGAGCTGGCTGGGCCGGCTGGCCAGGGCCGCGATGGAGAACGCCAGCAGCAGCGAGGGGATCGACAGCAGCACGTCGACGAAGCGCATGACCAGCGCGTCGACCCAGCCGCCGAAGGCACCGGCCAGGATGCCGAGCGTCATGCCGCCGGCCAGTCCGAAGAGGGTGGCGAAGACGCCGACGACCAGGGTCTGGCGGCTGCCGACCAGCAGCCGCGAGAGCAGGTCGCGCCCGGCGTCGTCGGCGCCCAGCGGGAAGCCCGCCTCGGGCCCGGGGACGGGGTTGGACTGCGGTCGGACCTTCTCGATGAGCAGGTTCGCGGCGGGGTCGTGGGGGGCGACGAACGAGGAGACCAGCGCCAGCACCACGAAGCCGACGGTGATGATCGCGCCCACCAGGAAGACCGGGTTGCGTCGTAGGCGCTGCCAGGCGCTGGCGATGAGCGAGACGCCGGGCTTCTCGTCGACGCTGCCGGCCTCCCGCACGGTGGCGGAGCCGGCCGCGAGCGCGTCGATGCGTTCCTTGCGGCGGTTCATCGGGTTGGCCGGGCTCATCGGGTCCTCACCCTCGGGTCGATCACGGCGTACGAGATGTCGACGAGCAGGTTGATGATCACGTAGATGCCGGCCGCGGCGAGGATCAGCACCTGGAGCACGGCGTAGTCGCGGCGTTCGAAGGCCACGGCCAGCGCGTCGCCGATCCCGCCGAAGCCGAAGACCCGCTCGGTGAGCACGGCGCCCGCGAGCAGGCCGCCGGTCTGGAGGCCGATGGTCGTGACCACCGGCAGCAGCGCGTTGCGCATGACGTGGCGGCCGCGGACGACCCGGGCGGTGAGGCCCTTGGACTCGGCGGTGCGCACGTAGTCCTCGCCGAGCACCTCGAGCACCGAGGCGCGGGTGATGCGGTAGATGACCGCGAAGGGGATGGTGGCGAGCGCGACCGACGGCAGCACCAGATGTTTCAGCGCGCTGGCCGAGCAGTCGAGCTCGCGGGTCAGCAGCCCGTCGAGGACGAAGAAGTTGGTGACCCGGGTGCAGCCGAGGTTGTCCTGGCGGCCCGACACGGGGAAGAGGTGGTGCTCGACCGAGAGCTGGTACTTCAGCAGGAAGGCCAGGAAGAACACGGGGACGGCGACCCCGATGAGCGAGACGATGACCAGCCCGCTGTCGAGGGGGCTGTTGGCGCGCTTGGCCGAGACGTAGCCGAGCGGGATGGCGAGGACCACGGCGATCACGAGCGCGGCGACGCTCAGCTCGACGGTGGCCGGCAGGCGGCTCAGGAAGACGTCGAAGGCGTCGGTGCCCGGCAGGACGCCGGTGGAGACCCCGAACTCGCCCTGGGCCGCCCGCTGCAGGAACTTCAGGTACTGCACCCACACCGGCTGGTCGAGCCCGAAGGCCTGGCTCAGGGCGGCGCGGGTGGCCGGGGTGGCGCGCTCACCGAGGATGGCCGAGACGGTGCCACCCGGCAGGGAGCGCAGCCACAGGAAGACCAGCAGGGACAGGATGAAGACCACCCCCACCATCTGGAGGATGCGTCTGATGATGAATCTCGCCAACGGAGGGCTCCTGGGGGTTCCGAGGGGACGGCGATGGCCGCCCCGAACCTAGTCGTTCGAGGCGGCCATCGACCATCTGTGTGCGAACGGGTGGGGGCGGACCCCCTCCGCTCACTTGCCGACCGAGACCCCGTCGAAGGTCTCCGCGGTCAGCGGGCTGGCGACCAGGCCGGTCACCTTGCCGCTGATGACCAGCGCCGGCGGGGAGTGGCTGATCGGGACACCGGGGAGGTACTCCTCGGCGATCTGCTGGTTGATCTTCTGGTACGCGGCGTCGCGCTGGCCCTCGTCGACGATCGCGTCGGCCTTCTTCAGGTCCTCCGAGAGCGTCTTGCCGAACGGCAGCACCTTGGTGTGGAAGTCGTTCTGCTCCAGGTTGCTGAAGAACGTGCCGAGGAAGTTGTCGGCGGCGTTGTAGTCACCGGTCCAGCCGAGCAGCCAGGCGTCGAACTGGCCGTTGGAGACGCCGTCGAGGTACCCGCCGTTCCAGGGCTTGCTGACGACGTCGACCTTGAAGCCGGCGGCCTCGAGGTCCTTGACGAAGGCCGCGTGGATCTTCTGCGGGTCCGGCATGTACGGACGCGAGACCTCGGTGGGGAACGCGAACTGCAGCGTCATCCCGGTGGCCCCGGCCGCGGCCAGGAGCGACTTCGCCTTGGCCGGGTCGTACGGGTAGGGCTTGAGGTCCTTGTTGTAGCCCGAGACGGTCTCGGGCATGAACTGCGAGGCCACGGTGGCGCCCTCGGGCAGCTGGGTCTTGACCATCTGGTCGCGGTTGAGGGCGTAGGCGATGGCCTGGCGGACGCGCAGGTCCTTCAGCTTGGGGTTCTTCTCCGGGTTCAGCCCCATGTAGAGGATGTTGAACGCGGGGCGGACCAGGACCTTGTTGCCGGCGTCCTCGAGACCCTTCCAGTCGACCGGGTTCGGCAGGTCGTAGCCGTCGATCGAACCGGCCTGCAGCTCCTGCCGGCGGGTGCTCTCGTCGGGGATGATCTTGAAGACGAGCTTGGCGGTCTTGGGCTTGTCGCCGTAGTAGGCGTCGTTGGCGACCAGCGTCACCGTCTTGTTGGCCTCGTCGTACTTGTCGAGCTTGTAGGGCCCGATGCCGACGGGGGCCTTCGAGTAGGCCGGGTAGGTGAAGCCCTCACCCTGGGCCTGGACGTTGTTGGCGTCGCCCGCCTTGAGCGCGGTGGGGGACTGCATCGAGAACGAGTCGAGCGACAGGATCGTCGGGAAGCTCGAGGTCGACCGGGTGATGTCGATGACCGCGGTGTTCTCGTCCTTGGCCTCGCACGACTTGTAGAGCGAGTCGGCCGGCTTGTCGCTGAACGAGCCGAAGAAGTAGGTCCAGTACTCGGCGGCCTGCTGGCCGGCGCCCTTCTGCTCGAACATGCGCTGCATGTTGTAGCAGACGGCCTCGGCGTTGAACGGGGTGCCGTCGGAGAACTTCACGCCCTGGCGGAGCTTGAAGGTCCAGGACAGGCCGTCGTCGGAGGGGGTCCAGCTCTCGGCCAGCTCGGGCTGGATGTCGGCGGTGCCGGGCTTGACGCCGAGCAGGCCCGAGTGGATCTGGCGGGTGACGCGGAAGGTCTCGCCGTCCGTGGCGTACAGCGGGTCGAACAGCTTGGGGGCCCCGGCCGCGCCGAAGGTGAAGGTGTCCTTGGTGCTGCTCGTGCCGCCGCTGCCGGTGCCGCCGGAGTCGCGCTCCGACTGGGCGCACGCCGTCATGCTCATGGCGGCCACCGTCAACAGGACGAGGGGCGCCGTGCGCTTGAGTGTCATCAGAGTGAACCTCGCTTGGGTGGGCGAATCGCTCGGCCCGGCCGGGTCGGCCGGACGAGACCCGCGCAAGGAACATGCCGTCCCGTCCGCGGTTTCGCAGACCCTAGTGGCAAATCCGCGCGCTGCACCCGTCCGCCACCAGTGGTTATCCAAGTGAGACCGAACGCCGCCGCAGACCTTGCGGGGGCGGGGGCCGCCGGCCGCCGGGGCGGCCCGATTCGGTCGGGAGCGCCATCACTGAGAGACTGGGTCCATGTCTCTCTCACGCCGCGACGACCTTCGTAACGTCGCCATCGTCGCGCACGTCGACCACGGAAAGACCACTCTGGTCGACAAGATGCTCTGGCAGTCGGGGGCGTTCGGCGAGCACGAGCACATCGCCGACCGCGCCATGGACAGCGGTGACCTCGAGCGCGAGAAGGGCATCACCATCCTCGCGAAGAACACCGCCGTGCACTACTCGGGCAAGGCCGCGATCGACGCCGGCGTGGCCGACGGCATGACGATCAACATCATCGACACCCCCGGTCACGCCGACTTCGGCGGCGAGGTCGAGCGCGGCCTGTCGATGGTCGACGGCGTCGTGCTGCTGGTCGACGCCAGCGAGGGCCCGCTGCCGCAGACCCGTTTCGTGCTGCGCAAGGCGCTCGCCCTGAAGATGCCCGTCGTGCTGTGCATCAACAAGGTCGACCGCCCCGACGCCCGCATCGCCGAGGTCGTCGACGAGGTCTACGAGCTCTTCATGGACCTCATGGTCGACGCCGAGCACCACCAGGACCAGCTCGAGTTCCCCATCGTCTACGCCTCCGCCAAGGCCGGCCGCGCCTCGATGACCCGCCCCGCCGACGGCGGCATGCCCGACGGTGACGACCTCGAGCCGCTGTTCCGCACCATCATCGAGACCATCCCGGCGCCGTCGTACGACCCCGAGGCCCCCCTCCAGGCGCACGTCACCAACCTCGACGCCTCGAACTTCCTGGGCCGCCTGGCCCTGCTGCGCGTGCACAACGGCACCATCCGCAAGGGTCAGACCGTCGCCTGGTGCCGCCGCGACGGCTCGATCTCCCCGGTGAAGATCACCGAGCTGCTGATGACCGAGGCGCTCGAGCGCCGCCCCGCCGAGCAGGCCGGGCCCGGCGACATCATCGCCGTCGCGGGCATCCCCGAGATCACCATCGGCGAGACCCTGGCCGACGCCGACGACCCGCGCCCCCTGCCGCTCATCACGGTCGACGAGCCCGCCATCTCGATGACCATCGGCATCAACACCAGCCCGATGGCCGGCCGGGTCAAGGGCGCCAAGGTCACCGCGCGCCTGGTCAAGGACCGCCTCGACCGCGAGCTCGTCGGCAACGTCTCGATGCGCGTGCTGCCCACCGAGCGTCCCGACGCCTGGGAGGTCCAGGGCCGCGGTGAGCTCGCGCTCGCCATCCTGGTCGAGCAGATGCGGCGCGAGGGCTACGAGCTCACGGTCGGCAAGCCCGTGGTCGTGACCCGCGAGGTCGACGGCAAGATCCACGAGCCGGTCGAGCGCGTCACCATCGACACCCCCGAGGAGTACCTCGGCGCCATCACCCAGCTGCTCGCGGCGCGCAAGGGCCGCATGGAGCAGATGACCAACCACGGCACCGGCTGGGTCCGGATGGAGTACCTGGTCCCGTCGCGTGGGCTCATCGGCTTCCGCACCCAGTTCCTCACCGACACCCGTGGCACCGGCATCGCGAACCACGTGTTCGAGGGCTACGAGCCCTGGCTCGGAGACATCTCGACCCGCATCAGCGGCAGCCTGGTGTCCGACCGCTCGGGCGCGGCCACCGCGTACGCCATGGCCAACCTCCAGGAGCGCGGGACGCTCTTCATCCCGCCGACCACCGAGGTCTACGAGGGGATGATCGTCGGCGAGAACTCGCGCGTCGACGACATGGACGTCAACATCACCAAGGAGAAGAAGCTCACCAACGTGCGCTCCGCCGGTGCCGACGTCCTCGAGCGCCTCGCCCCCCCGCGGGCCCTCTCGCTCGAGCAGTCGCTGGAGTTCTGCCGCGAGGACGAGTGCGTCGAGGTCACCCCTGAGGCGGTGCGCATCCGGAAGGTCGAGCTCGACCAGACCCTGCGCGCCCGGGCGGCGGCGCGGGCCAGGAGGAGCTGACGCGTCGTGCCGGCGGAGCACATCGACCCCACCCCGACCCCCAGCCGCGCGGAGCGCCGGCGCACCCGGCGTCGGCCACGCCCGTGGCCTGCCATGCTGCTCGCCGCCCTGGTCGTCGTGGCCCTGGCCGTGGGCGGGGCCCTCTGGGCCGGCAACCGCGGTCCCACGGCCTCGCCCGAGACCCGGCCCAGCTCGGCGGTCGGTGACCGGGTCGACACCCGTGGCGGCGCCGTGCACGCCCTGTCGCTCGGGCCGGTCGCCACGTGGGACCCGCAGCGGATGGCCTCCCGCTCCGACATGGCCTTCGCCGGCCGGGTCTTCGCCCGCACCCTGACGGCCTACGCACCGAGCACCGACCCCGCGCGGCAGGCCCGGCTGGTCTCCGACCTCGCCACCGACGTCGGCACGCCGTCGCAGGACCTGCGCACCTGGACCTTCACGCTCCGCGACGACGTCACGTGGCAGGACGGCAGCCCCGTGACCTGCGAGGACGTCGCCTACGGCATCTCGCGGACCTTCGCCGTGGACGCCGTCAAGGGCGGCCCGAGCGACGCCCTGGCCGTGCTGGCCGTGCCGCGCAACGCCGACGGCTCCAGCGTCTACGCCGGCCCCTACGCCAAGGGCGCCAAGGCCGCGGCCGGCCAGGCGGCGTTCGACAAGGCCGTCGCCTGCGCGGGCCGGAAGCTGACCTTCTCGCTGAGCATGGCGGTGGGCGACTTCAACGAGATGCTCACCCAGCCCGCCTTCGGGCCGGTGAAGGCCTCGGTCGACCGCGGCGTCAAGGGGACCTACGACGTCTTCTCGTCCGGTCCCTACATGCTGCGCGGTACCTGGGAGCCCGGGCGCGGAGGGACCTTCGTCCGCAACCCGCACTGGACCGCGAGCAGCGACCCGATCCGCAAGGCCTACCCCGACGAGATCCGCTACCAGGAGGGCCTCACGACCCAGACGGTGGCGCAGCAGATCATGGCCGACAACGACAGCGGGCGGGTGTCGGTGTCGCTCGGCTCCGCACCCCCGGCCATCCAGCAGCACATCACCGCCGTGCAGAGCCTCGAGGAGCGCTCGCTCAACCCGCGCACCGGGGTCGTCGACTACCTCGTCCCCAACACCCGCAGCCCTGCCTTCAAGGACCCCCTGGTCCGCCAGGCCCTCGCGGCGGCCACCAACCGCGACGCCTACGTGACCGCCATCGGCGGCGCCACGGCGGCCGACCCCTCGCTCTCGCTGCTGCCGGCCGCGGTGCCCGCGCACCACGGCGACGACCCGGTCGGCGCCGGCACCCGGGGCGACGCAGCGCGGGCGAAGGCGCTGCTCGCCAAGGCGGGGGTCACGACCCCGGTGGCCTTCACGGTCGCGTACCGCTCCGACCCCACGTCCGACAAGGCGATCGCGGCCCTGGTCGCGGGGTGGCGCCAGGCGGGCTTCGCGCCCACGACCAAGCCCATCGCCGACGACTACTTCTCGACCATCTCCGACCCGGCGGCCGCGGCCGGCATCGACCTGTTCTGGTCGAACTGGGCCCCCGCCTGGGCCTCCGCCTCGACCATCCTCCCGCCGCTGTTCGACAGCTCCATCAACATCACCGCCGCCGGGCCGGGTCGCGACTACGGCTACTTCGCCGACCCCGACATCAACACCCTGATGGCCAAGGCCGGTGCCATGGTCGACCGCGGGGAGCGCGAGAAGGCCTGGGGCGAGGTCGACCGGCAGCTGCTGGCCCAGGGCGCCTACATCGGCCTGGCCGAGCGGCGGGCGCTGTACATCGCGGGGTCCGGGGTGCGCAACCTGTCGGCCAACGCGGTGCTCGGCGGCGTCGTCGAGTTCGCGGACATCGCGGTCACCCCGTGAGGGGTCTCCTCGACGGTCTCGTCAGCGCCGGGACCCCCGCGCGGCTCCTCTTCGTGCACGCCCACCCCGACGACGAGACCCTGACCACCGGTGTCGCCCTGGCGCACCACGTGGCGCGCGGCGACGACGTGCACGTCCTGACCTGCACCCTGGGCGAGGAGGGCGAGGTCATCCCGCCCGCGCTGGCCCACCTCGAGGGCGACGGCCCCGCCCTGGCGGCCCATCGCCGCGGTGAGCTGGCGGCGGCCGTCGCCGCGCTCGGGGTCACCCACCACCTGCTGGGCGCAGCCGGCCCGCACGACGCCCCCGCCTTCCGCGACTCCGGCATGGCCGGTTCCGCCGCCGCGGCCGACCCGCGCGCCTTCGCCGGGGTCCCCCTGGCGGTCGCGGCCGAGGCCGTCGGCGCGGTCCTCGACGCGGTCGACCCCCACGTCGTCGTCACCTACGACGCCGGCGGCGGCTACGGGCATCCCGACCACGTGCGCACCCATGAGGCCACCCGGCTCGCGGCCGCGAGCCGGGGCGTGCCCGTGCTCGGGGTCCTGGTGCCGCTGTCGTGGGCCACGCAGGACCGCGAGTGGCTGGCCCGCTCCGTGCCCGAGGGCGAGGGCTGGGTGCTGCCCACCGCCGAGCACGCCTACGCGGCCAACGTCGTGCCCGACGAGGTCGCGACCCGCGCCGTGGTCGACCCGTCGGTGGTCCCGGTGCAGGAGGGCGCCCTGCGCGCCCACGCCACCCAGGTCGTGCTCGGCGCCGGCTGGTACGCCCTCTCGAACCACCACGTGTTCCGGCTCGCCGGGCGCGAGGCCTACGCCCTGCTCGACCCCGACACGGGGCGGCCCCTGCCCGAAGGACGACCGTGACCGACTCCGACCCCGCGCTCGACCCCAGCCTCTTCCGTCAGGCGATGGGCCGCCTGGTGCAGGGCGTCAGCGTCCTGACCACGCGGTACGAGGGCCACGACCACGCGATGACGGCCGACACCGTCACGTCGGTCTCGCTCGAGCCGCTCCTCGTGCTGGCCTGCGTCGAGACCGAGAGCCGCTGGCACGACGCCGTCCTGGAGTGCGGGGTCTGGGGGGTCTCGGTGCTCTCGGCCGACCAGCGCGCCCTGTCGGAGTGGTTCGCGACCCGGGGCCGCCCCCTGCACGGCCAGCTCGACCGCACGCCCTTCCACCGGGGTGCGCGCACCGGCGTCGCGCTGCTCGACGGGGCCATGACTCACCTCGAGGTCCGCACCACCTCCACGCTGGAGGCCGGTGACCATGTCATCGTCGTGGGTGAGGTCCTCGGGCTGGGCCTCCCCGACACCGTCGGGCCCGCCCTCGTCCACTACCGCGGCCGCTACGGGAGCATCGAATGACCGACCTGCTCGAGCACGCACGCTGGGAGGAGCCCAGCTGGGAGGAGCGTGCCCCGGGCCCGCGCCGCTGGCCCCGGGTCCTCCTGGGGGTGCTGCTCGCGCTGGGCCTGGTCTACCTCGCCGCCGCGTGGTGGCTGGGTGACCGCATCCCGCGGGGTACCACCGTGGCCGGCGTGCCGGTCGGCGGCCAGGACGCCGGCGAGGCCGGAGCCACGCTGGGCCGCGCCCTCGCGGGCGCCGACACCACCCCGCTGACGCTGACCTCGCGGGTCGGCAGCGCCCGGCTCGACGCGAGCGCGGCGGGCCTGTCGGTCGACGTCCCGGCCACCGTCCGGGACCTCACCGGCTTCAGCCTCGCCCCGACGGACCTGTGGCACCACCTCGTGGGCGGGACCGCGCAGCCGGCGGTGGTGCGGGTCGACGAGGCGGCGTTCGTGAAGGCCGTCGAGGGCGTCCGCGAGCGCCTCGACGCGGCCCCGAAGGAGGGCTCGCTGTCGCTGGCCGGCGGCACCGTCGCGTACGTGGCACCGACCCCCGGGGTCGTCACCGACGTGCAGGGCACCATGGCCGCGGTCCGCCGCTGGTGGCCCGGGCAGGACGGGGTCGAGGTCGTGGCGGCCACGACGCCGGCCAAGGTCTCGGCCTCCGAGCTCGAGCGGGTCCGCGACGAGTTCGGCCGCGTCGCGGTCTCGGCACCGGTCACGGTGGAGGCCGGTGACCGCTCCTTCCGCATCTCCACGGCCAACCTCGCCACCGCCATCGTGCTCACCCCCGACGCCGACGGCACCATCACCCCGCGCGCCGACGACGCCAAGCTCCGCGCCGTGGTGCACAAGGGCGCGCTGGCCGCGAAGCTCGAGGCACCGGCCCAGGACGCCGTCGTCACCTTCCGCGGCCTGACCCCCACCGTGACCCCGCAGGTCGTGGGGGTCGCGCTCGACGACGCGGCCATCTCGCGCGAGGTCTGGAAGGCGATCACGAGCGCCGACGACCGCACCGCCACCATCCCCACCCGCCAGGTCCAGCCCGCGTTCACCACCGCGGCCGCGACAGCCAGCCTGCCCACCGGGGTCATCTCGACCTTCACGACGAAGTTCCCCTGCTGCCAGGCGCGGGTCAAGAACATCCAGCGCGGCGCGTCGGTGGTCGACGGTACCTACGTCCGGCCGGGCGAGCAGTTCAGCCTCAACGCGGTGCTCGGCGACACCACCACCGCCGAGAGCGGCTACGTCCAGGCGGGCATCATCCGCTACGGCCGGGCCGCCATGTCCTACGGCGGTGGGCTCTCGCAGGTGTCGACCACGGTCTTCAACGCCGCCTTCTTCGCGGGCATGCGGCTCGACGAGTGGACGCCGCACAGCTACTGGATCTCGCGCTACCCCGAGGGTCGGGAGGCGACGATCTCCTACCCGGACCTGCAGCACAAGTGGACGAACACGACCCAGGGCGGCGTGCTCGTCAAGGCCACCACCACGGGCACGTCCATCACCGTCACGTTCTACGGCCGCAAGACCTACGACGTCACGGCCACCAAGAGTGCCCGGTACGACATCACCAAGCCCGAGGTGATCGTCGACGACAGCCCGGACTGCCTGCCGCAGAACCCGGTCGACGGTTTCACCGTCGACGTGGGCCGGATCATGAAGCAGAACGGCAAGGTCGTGAAGCGCGAGACCTTCACGACGAAGTACGTGCCCGAGGACGACGTCACCTGCACCAACCCGAAACCGGTGTCCTGACGCCGGGCCGGCCGAGGGCCCGTCAGGCGCGCCGCAGGGTCACGTAGTCGTGGTGCGGGCGGAAGCCGTGCGCGCCGTAGGTGGCCAGGGCGGGCACGTTGTCGGTGTCGGTCTGCAGATGCAGCGAACGCACCCCCCGCCCGGCCGCCTCGCGCGCCAGCGTGCCTAGCACGGCCGAGGCCAGCCCCCGCCGGCGGGCCGACGGCGCCACCCACATGGCCCCGATGCCGCCCCAGGCGGCCGCCACCCCGAGTCGCCCGATGGCGACGACCGCGCCCGAGGCGTCGCGCACGCGGGCGAAGACCTGGTCGGGCGAACCGGTGAGGACGCCCTCGGCCGCGCGGCGCGGGGCCTCCCGGTAGGCCGAGAAGGCCGCGAACCAGTCGTCGTCGAGGGCGGTCGAGCACTGCACCTCGGTGCCGGCCGTCGCATCGGCCGTGGAGGCGCAGACCGCCGTGACCGCGGCGGTGAGCGTGCGCGTCGGGACCCGGGGGAGGTGGCCGCGTTCGAGCAGCAGGGCGCCGAGCGGGTCCTGCGTGACGTCGAGCCCGACGGGGCCGGCCACCGTGACGGCCGACGGCAGCCCGCGCGCGGTGTACCAGGCCCGGACCCGGTCGAGCGCGGCGTCGAGGGGGAGCCCCGGGTCGCCGGCCGTCATCACCGAGTTGGCCCGTCCGGTGAAGCCCTCGGCCGCCCGCAGCAGCCAGTCGCCGAGGTGCTCGGTCTCGGTGGCGGGCCAGGCCCCCACCATCACGCGCTGGAGGTCGTCGACCGACAGGGCGAGGTGCGGGGCGCCGCGGCGCGCCGGCGCCGGAGGCACCTCCTTCAGGGCCGTGACGTCGGCCGAGGCGACCTCGACCACGCCCCGGCGGGTGCGCACCACGAGGTGGCGGGGGTCGGCGTGGACCAGGTCGCCGACGACGTCGGTGAGGGTCGCCCCCGTGCGGGGGTCGGGCACCGGGAGGCGGTGGCGGACCACCACCCTCGACCCGAGGGGCGGAACCCCCGCGAGCCCGTGCTCCGGCGTCTGCATGGCGTGAATAGTATGAGCGGCATGACGTACGTGATCGCGCAGCCCTGTGTGGACCTCAAGGACAAGGCCTGCATCGAGGAGTGCCCCGTGGACTGCATCTACGAGGGCGAGCGCAGCCTGTACATCCACCCCGACGAGTGCGTCGACTGCGGCGCCTGCGAGCCGGTCTGCCCGGTCGAGGCCATCTACTACGAGGACGACGTCCCCGAGCAGTGGGCCGAGTACTACAAGGCCAACGTCGAGTTCTTCGACGACCTGGGCAGCCCCGGCGGGGCGGCGAAGCTCGGGGTCATCCCCAAGGACCACCCGATCATCGCCGACCTGCCCCCGCAGGAGCACGCCGAGTGACGTAGGTGCTCACCCTTCCCGACTTCCCCTGGGACTCCCTCGCCGCCGCCAAGGAGCGCGCCCGCGCGTTCTCCGACCCCTCGCTGGGGGAGGGTGCCGGCACCGGGCTGGTCGACCTGTCGGTCGGCACCCCCGTCGACCCCACCCCGTCCCTGGTCCGCCAGGCGCTCGCGGAGGCCGCCGACGCCCCCGGCTACCCGCAGACGTACGGCACGGCCGACCTGCGCGAGGCGGTGGCGGCCTGGTTCGCCCGCCGGCGCGGCGTGCCCGACCTCGACCCGGCGGGGGTGCTGCCCACCATCGGCTCCAAGGAGCTGGTCGCCTGGCTGCCCACCCTGATGGGGCTGGGCCCGGGCGACGTCGTGGCCTTCCCGCGGGTGGCCTACCCCACGTACGACGTGGGGGCCCGGCTGGCGGGGGCCGTGCCGATGGCGGTCGACGGTCTCACCGCCCTCGGCCCCCTCACCCCGGCAACGACCCCGAAGCTGTTGTGGCTCAACACCCCCGGTAACCCCACCGGCCAGGTGCTGGGCGTCGAGCATCTCGCGAAGGTCGTGGCCTGGGCCCGCCAGCACGGCGTCGTGGTGGCCTCCGACGAGTGCTACGCCGAGCTCGACTGGCGCGAGCGCGACCCCGGCTCCACCGAGCCGCCGACGACCCCGTCGGTCCTCGACCCCCGGGTCTGCGGCGGCTCGCACGAGGGGGTGCTGGCGGTCTACTCCCTCTCGAAGCAGTCGAACCTGGCCGGCTACCGCGCCGCCGTCGTGGCCGGCGACCCCGCCCTGGTCGCACGGCTGCTCGAGGTCCGCAAGCACGCCGGGATGATCGTGCCGTGGCCGGTGCAACGGGCGCTGGTGGCCGCGCTCGGCGACAGCCGCCACGTGGAGGAGCAGAAGGCGCGCTACGCCGCCCGCCGGGCGCTGCTCCGCCCGGCGGTCGAGGGCTTCGGCCTGCGGGTCGAGCACTCCGAGGCGGGGCTGTACCTCTGGGCCACCGCCGACGAGGACTCCCGCGCCACCCTCGACCGGCTGGCGGCGCGCGGCATCCTGGTGGCGCCGGGTGACTTCTACGGCGCCGCCGGCCGCCGGCACGTGCGCATCGCGCTCACCGCCACGGACGAGCGGGTGGCGGCCGCCGCCCGTCGTCTGACCTGACCCTCCGGTCACGCGGACCGTCCCCGGATTCCGTAGGCCGCGTACGGGCGGGTAGGGTCGAAATGAAGCCCGAACCCGACGACCCGCGAAGGATCGCGACATGACCGACGGAGCAACCCTCCACGCTGCGGGCAAGCAGCTCGACCTCCCCCTCGTGCCCGCCACCGAGGGCAACAGCGGCTACGACATCTCGCCGCTGCTCAAGGAGACCGGCAACGTCACCCTCGATGCCGGCTTCACCAACACGGCCAGCACCACCAGCGCCATCACCTACATCGACGGCGACGCGGGCATCCTGCGCTACCGGGGGTACCCGATCGAGCAGCTGGCCAAGAGCTCGACCTTCCTCGAGACCTCCTACCTCCTCATCTACGGCGAGCTCCCCACCGCGGTCGAGCTCGCCGGCTTCGAGGACCGGGTCCGCGAGCACACGATGCTGCACGAGGACCTCAAGGGCTTCTTCCAGGGCTTCCCGCGCGACGCGCACCCGATGCCGGTGCTCTCCTCGGCCGTCTCGGCGCTGTCGACCTTCTACCAGGACAGCCTCGACCCGTTCGACAAGGAGCAGGTCGAGATCTCGACCATCCGCCTCCTCGCGAAGCTGCCGACCATCGCGGCGTACGCGTACAAGAAGTCCATCGGGCAGCCCTTCCTCTACCCCGACAACGACCTGTCGCTGGTCGAGAACTTCCTGCGGATGACCTTCGGCGTGCCCGCCACCCGCTACGAGATCGACCCCGACATCGTCAAGGCCGTCGAGCTCCTGCTGGTGCTGCACGCCGACCACGAGCAGAACTGCTCCACCTCCACGGTGCGGCTCGTCGGCTCCTCGCACGCCAACCTCTTCGCCTCGGTCTCGGCCGGCATCAACGCCCTGTTCGGCCCGCTGCACGGCGGCGCCAACCAGGCCGTACTCGAGATGCTCGAGCGCATCAACGGCGCCGAGTACACCGCCGAGGAGTTCATGACCAAGGTCAAGAACAAGGAGGACGGCGTCCGGCTCATGGGCTTCGGCCACCGGGTCTACAAGAACTACGACCCGCGCGCGGCCATCATCAAGGACACCGCCCACGAGATCCTCAGCAAGACCTCCGGCGGTGACGAGCTGCTCGAGGTCGCGATGCGCCTCGAGGAGATCGCGCTCGCCGACGACTGCTTCGTCGAGCGCAAGCTATACCCGAACGTCGACTTCTACACCGGCCTCATCTACAAGTCGATGGGCTTCCCGACGCGGATGTTCACCGTCCTGTTCGCCCTGGGCCGCCTCCCCGGCTGGATCGCCCAGTGGCGCGAGATGATCGAGGACCCGGCCACCAAGATCGGCCGTCCCCGCCAGGTGTACATCGGTGAGGGCGAGCGCGACTACATCGCCCTCGACCAGCGCTGACCCCGGCGCTCCGCGCGACGACGAGGCCCGACCCCCAGCGGGGTCGGGCCTCGTCGTCGTTCCGGGCGGGTCCGGCGACGGGCCGGTCAGGCGGTGGCGATGACGACGGTGGTGGGGGCGCCGGTGGTGTCGGTACGGCGCCAGGTGAGGGCCGAGTCCTCCATCGAGCGCACCCACTGGCGGCCGTCGACCGCCACCCGCACCGCGCCGGTGTCGGTGGCACGGGCGACCGCCCAGGACGCCACCGCCCAGGCGGCGTCGGCCGAGCCGGTCGTGACCGTCACGGTGCTGCCCGAGACCCGCCCGGTCAGGCCGAAGTCCTTGGAGAGCAGGGCCGCGAGCTCGTGCGGGTCGCCGGCGGCCTCCGGGTCACGCAGAGCGCAGCCCAGGCCGGCGTGCGTCTGGCCCGAGACCACCGAGGCGGTGGCGCGGGCCTGTCCCTCGTGCTGGGCGTAGGCCTCGCCGGCGGCCGAGCGCTGCACGGCCTGAGCGGCGGCCGCGATGTCCATCTCGGTGTAGCCGCGCACCTTGACGAGGGCGTCGTAGAACTTGTTGGTCGAGTACTCGGGGTCGAGGATCTGCTCCGCGGTGCCCCAGCCCTGGGAGGGCCGCTGCTGGAAGAGCCCGAGGGAGTCGCGGTCGCCGAAGCGCACATTGCGGACCTTGGACTCCTGCATGGCGGTGGCGATGGCGATGGACGCGGCCCGCGGCGGCAGGCCGCGCTTGACCGCGATGGCCGTGATGGCGGCCGCGTTGCTGGCCTGGTCGGGGGCCCACGAGTAGGTGGAGCCCCCCGCCGTCACCTCGCACTGCTCGCCCGAGACGGCGTGCACGAGGCGCTGGACCCCCCTCCAGCCCACGACCCCGACGACCGCGACGACGACGAGCACGAGCAGGGCGGCGAGACGGCGTCGGCCGGGGGAGCGGCGCGGCATCGGTGGTCGTCCTTCGGTCGGGGGCGTTCGGCGGATGGGTGGTGCGGAGGGGTCAGTCGTTGGCGTGCAGGGCGGAGTTCAGGACGACGCCGTGGCCGTCGCGGGGCCGGGCCTGCACGGTGCCGGTGACGGAGTGCCGCAGGAACAGCAGGCCGCTCTGCCCCGACAGCTCACGCGCCGCGGCGACGGTGCCGTCGGGCAGGGTGACCTTGGTGCCGGCGGTCAGGTACAGCCCGGCCTCGACGACGCAGTCGTCACCGAGGGCGATGCCGAGCCCGGCCTCGGCTCCGAGCAGACAACGCCTGCCGATGCTGACCCGTTCCGTGCCGCCGCCCGACAGCGTGCCCATGGTGGAGGCGCCCCCGCCGATGTCGGACCCGTCACCGACGACGACACCCTGGCTGATGCGCCCCTCGACCATCGAGGAGCCGAGGGTGCCGGCGTTGAAGTTGACGAAGCCCTCGTGCATGACGGTGGTGCCGCTCGCCAGGTGTGCCCCGAGCCGGACGCGGTCGGCGTCGCCGATGCGCACCCCCGACGGCACCACGTAGTCGACCATCCGCGGGAACTTGTCGACGCCGAGGACCTGCACCGGGCCCCGGGCCAGCATCCGGGCGCGCGTGAGCTCGAAGCCCTCGACGGCGCACGGGCCCTGGGTGGTCCAGACGACGTTGGGCAGGACGCCGAACAGGCCGTCGAGGGAGATGCTGTTGGGGAGGGCCAGCCGGTGCGAGAGCAGGTGCAGGCGCAGGTAGGCGTCGGCGGTGTCGGCCGGGGCGGCGTCGAGGTCGATGCTCACGAGGCGGAGCTCGCGCCGCACGCCGCGCACGGCGTCGGTGCCGACGAGCTGCGCCAGCCCGCGGGGAGCCTCGATCTCGCCGGCGCCGCCGACCGCGCCCAGAGCCGGCGAGGGGTACCAGGCGTCGAGGACGGTCCCTGACTCGTGGACGGTGAGGAG
Source organism: Phycicoccus duodecadis (assembly GCF_002846495.1). Classification (NCBI taxonomy): domain Bacteria; kingdom Bacillati; phylum Actinomycetota; class Actinomycetes; order Micrococcales; family Intrasporangiaceae; genus Phycicoccus; species Phycicoccus duodecadis. The sequence goes on along the minus strand of NZ_PJNE01000001.1, from coordinate 1,068,842 downwards.
GCCGTGGCCCCAGGCGGTGCGCGACATGGCATCCAGCCTACGGGGCGGGCCGACGCGACCGCGGCGGCTCCGGGCGCCCTCACTAGGGTGTCGGCATGGCTGCGAGCACCCCCTCCCTGGACCTGACCGACGACGTCACGACGCTCACGGCGCGCCTGTGCGACATCCCCTCGGTGAGCCTGGAGGAGGCCCCGCTGGCCGACGCCGTCGAGGCGGCGCTGCGCGCGCTGGGGCGCCTCGAGGTCACCCGCATCGGCAACACCGTCGTCGCCCGCACGGAGCTGGGCCGGGCCGAACGGGTGGTCCTGGCCGGCCACATCGACACGGTCCCGCTCACCAGCGACCCCGAGAACCTCCCCACCCGCCGCGTCGCGGGCCCCGGCGGTGACGTCCTCTGGGGACGGGGCACCGTCGACATGAAGGGCGGGGTGGCCGTGACGCTGCGGGTCGCGCAGCAGCTGGCCGAGCCCAACCGCGACGTCACCTACGTCTTCTACGAGGCCGAGGAGATCGACAGCCGCTACAACGGCCTGCTGCACGTCCAGGAGCAGGCGCCCGAGCTGGTCGAGGACGCCGACTTCGCCGTCCTGCTCGAGCCCACCGACGCCCGCATCGAGGGCGGGTGCAAGGGGACGCTGCGCGCGACCGTCACGACCAAGGGCATCGCGTCGCACTCGGCCCGCCCCTGGAAGGGCCACAACGCCATCCACGACGCCGCCGACGTACTGGCGCGCCTCGTGGCGTACCGGCCCGCCACCCGCGAGGTCGACGGCCTGGAGTTCCGCGAGGCCCTCAACGCCGTGGGGATCCAGGGCGGCATCGCGGGCAACGTCATCCCCGACCGTTGCGTCGTCACCGTGAACTACCGCTACGCCCCCTCGCTGAGCGAGTCCGACGCCGAGGCCCACGTGCGTGGGGTGTTCGACGGCTTCGACGTCGAGGTGCACGACAACGCCGGGGGCGCCCGTCCCGGCCTGCACCTCCCGGCCGCGCGGGCGTTCGTGGAGTCCCTCGGCGTGCCGGTCGAGGCCAAGCAGGGCTGGACCGACGTCGCGCGCTTCTCGGCGATGGGCGTGCCGGCGGTCAACTTCGGCCCCGGCGACCCCAACCTGGCCCACATGGACGACGAGCAGTGCCCGGTCGAGCAGTACGGCGCGTGCGAGGCGGCCCTGCTGCGCTGGCTCGGCTGAGCCGGGCGGACCCGGCGACAGCACGCGCCGCCGGGCCACCCCACGGTGGCGCTCAGATGCCCCGGTAGCGCTCCCACCAGGTGAATGCGACGCGGTAGGCGCTCGGGGTGTTGTCGGCGGCGTGGCTCGCGAGGCCGTTGCGCCCGCGCCAGTAGTCGCAGACCTGGTCGCGCGCCACGTGGCCACCGTCCTGCTGCCAGAGGTCGGGGTCGCCGATGGCCACCGCGTGCACGTGATAGGCGAAGCCCTGGGCGGGGGTGCGCAGCCAGGCCGCGAACCCGACGGTGCGCAGCGCCCGCACCAGCTGCCAGCGCTGGGTGGTGGTGAGGCCGGTCACGGTCACGTCGACCACCCCGCCGCCGTCATGGGTGCCTGCCGAGGCGCCCACCCCGCCCGGGTTGTAGCTGCCCTGCGTGAGGCGGATGGCGAAGGGCAGCTTCGCGTCGGCCGCCGCCAGCATCTGCCGGGTGCGGGTGTTGACCCGCCGGCCGCCGTAGGTGTCGGTACGCGAGCCGACGGTCACGGGGTGGGCCACGGTGAACCGGTTGGCCCCCAGCTTCGTCAGCGAACCGGTGCCGGGGAGGCCGTTGGCGTCGATGCCGGAGTACCCGAGGCGGCGCTGCCAGGTGGCGTACGAGCCGGTGGTGCCGCTGCCGTACCAGCCGTCGGCCGTGGTGGAGATGCCGCGGGCCGTCAGCGCCTGCTGCACGCGCACCGTCGAGGGGTTGTCGGACAGCCCGGCGGTCTGGCCGCAGCGGGGCTCGACCTGGCCGGCGACGACCACGCGGGCCATGTCGACCGCCGGTAGGGCGGCCGACGCCGGGGCGGCGGTGGCCACCGCGGCGACGAGGGCGGCGGAGGTGCCCGTCGCGGCGAGTGTGGTGCGGAGTGACATCGGTGTTCCTTCCCGTCGAGGGCGACGGCCGCAGGCCGCCGCGGGCGGTCCGGTTCCCCCCGGAGCCCACCGCGGACGCTACGGCGGCGGGCCGTGAGCGGCCATGGGGAGCGGTCCCCACCGCCGTGGGCCGGACTAGGGTGCAGGCGTGGACACCCCGACGCCGCCCGAGCCCAGCGCCGCGCCCCGTCGCGACCGCGAGTACCACCAGGGCCCGGTGCTGATGCGCGGCTCGAAGGTGCCGGGCTCGACCACCGACCAGCGCCTGCTCGACAGCAGCGACTCGGCCGACTGGCTGCACACCGACCCGTGGCGCGTGATGCGCATCCAGTCCGAGTTCGTCACCGGCTTCGGGGCGCTGGCCGAGCTGGGGCCGGCCGTCAGTGTGTTCGGTTCGGCCCGCACCCGCCCCGACGCCCCCGAGTACGCGCTGGGCCAGGAGGTGGGGCGAGCCCTGGTCGAGGCCGGGTACGCCGTCATCACCGGCGGTGGCCCGGGCGCCATGGAGGCCGCGAACCGCGGCGCCCTGGAGGCCGGGGGCACCTCGGTGGGCCTCGGCATCGAGCTGCCGTTCGAAGCGGGGCTGAACCCGCACGTCGACCTCGGGGTCAACTTCCGCTACTTCTTCGCACGCAAGACGATGTTCGTGAAGTACGCCTGCGGGTTCATCGTGCTGCCGGGCGGCTTCGGCACCCTCGACGAGCTGTTCGAGGCCGTCACCCTCGTGCAGACCCAGAAGGTCACGAGCTTCCCGATCGTGCTCGTCGGCGCCGCGTACTGGGGCGGCCTGCTCGACTGGCTGCACGACACCGCCGCCGCCGCCGGTACCCTCAACGCCGCCGACCTGTCGCTGCTCACCGTCACCGACGACCCGCACGAGGCCGTGGGCCGCATCGTCGAGGCCGACCACGCCGGCACTCGGGCGCGCGCCGTCGCGCCGAAGCACCCGGAGTAGCCGCAGGGGGCGCGCCCGTAGGATCGCCCCGTGGTCCCGGTCCTGCTCGCCCTCGTCGCCGTCGCACTCATCGTCGCGGCGCTGGCCGTCGCGAGCGGCCGGTGGGCGGTCGACGGGCTCGCCGACGCCACCCGCAGCACGCCCGACCACGGGCTGCCCTCCGAGCCGGACGCCGCCGACGTGGCCGCCGTCCGGTTCGACACCGCCCCGCGCGGCTACCGGATGGACGAGGTCGACGAGCGCCTCGACCGGCTGCGCACGACCCTGGCCGAACGCGAGCGCGAGCTGGCCGACCTCCGGGCCCAGGAGGACTGATGGCCTTCACCATCCGCCGCGACAGCACGCTGGAACGGGGGCCGGCCTGGGACGCCGTCACCGACCTGGCCGAGCACACCCGGCACGTCCCCCTCACCGAGGTCTCGGTGCCCGCGGGCGGCCTCGCGCTCGGCTCGGAGGTCTCGGCCGTCACCCGCCTGGGGCCCCTCGCCGGGGCCGACCGCATGCTCGTCACCGCCCTCGAGCCGGGGCGGCGCCTGCGCCTGGTCAAGACCGGCTGGTTCCTGCGCGGCTGGGCCGACATCGAGGTGCACGACACCCCCGGGGGCTCGCGCGTGGAGTGGACCGAGGAGCTCTGGCTCCCCGGGCTGCAGCGCCTGACCCGGCCCGTCGGCGACCGACTGGGCCCGCTGCTGTTCGGGCGGGTCGTCGAAGCCCTCGTCGCCGGTGCCGAGGAGCGCCGCCCGTCGGCCCCCGAGGAGGCCGGGTGACCTGGTCGTTCCTCGCCGCGCTCGCCGCGGTCGCGACCCTCGCGGGCGCCGCCTGGTGGCTGGGTCGCCCCCGCCCCGACGCCCCCGCCGACGGGACCCCGGCGCCGGAAGGGTTCGCCACCGCGCTGCGCGGCTACCGGATGGACCAGGTCGACGAGGTCCTCGACCGGCTCGAGGCGCGGGTCGCCGACCGGGAGCGCGAGATCGCCGTGCTGCGCGGGGAGGCCCGCGACGAAACCCCCGGCGGGCCTGCGGCCGGCGCCCCCACCGCGCTGGCGACGCGGGCGCTCCCGGACGCACCGCCGGACCGCCCGGACCGCCCGGTCCGCCCGCTCCGCCCGGCCCGGCAGGGGCTCTCCTGGGCCGTCGCCGGCACGCCCCGCCCCTGGGGCCGTCCCGACCTGCTGGCCCCTCTGGCGTACCTGCTCGTCGCCGCTTACGTGACGATGCACCTGCTCACGGCGGTGCGCACCGGCTACCTGTCGCAGGGGGTGCAGGACCAGCAGGCCTTCGAGTGGTACTTCGGGGCCACCGCGCACAACGTCGCGACCTTCTCGAACCCGCTCATCAGCGACCTCCAGAACTTCCCCGACGGCGTGAACCTGATGGCCAACGCCGCCGTGCTGGGGCTGGGCCTGCCGCTCACCCCGCTCACCCTGCTGGCCGGCCCGCAGGTCACCTTCGTCCTGGTCGAGCTGCTCGGCCTGGCCCTCACCGCCTCGGCCTGGTACTGGCTGTTCCGCCGCCGGCTACCGGTGCACCCCCTCGCGGCCTTCCTCGGCGGCCTGCTGGCGGGCTTCGGCCCCGGGATGGTCTCGCACGCCAACGGCCACCCGAACTTCGTGGTGCAGGTGCTGGTGCCGGTCATCCTCGACCGGCTGCTGCGCCTGGCCCGTGGCAGCGCCCGCCCGGTCCGCGACGGCGTCGTCCTCGGCCTCCTGGTCGCCTGGCAGGTCCTCATCGGCGAGGAGGTGCTGCTGCTGACGTCCGTGGGGGTGCTCGTCCTCCTCCTGGGGTACCTGGCCGCCGGATGGCGCCCCACGCTGGCCGCCCTGCGCGGGCTCGGCACCGGCGTCGGCGTCGCGCTCGTCATCACCGCGCTGCCGCTGTGGTGGCAGTTCCTGGGGCCGCAGAGCTACACCTCGATCTACCACCCGCCGGCCGGCAACGACCTCGCGCAGCTCTGGGGCCGCGCGAGCCGCACGGTCGGCGCCGACCCCTGGGCGGCGGCCGCGGTGTCGATGAACCGCACCGAGGAGAACTCGTTCTTCGGCATCCCGCTGTGGGGGGCCGCCGCCGCCACCCTCGTCGTCCTGTGGCGCAGCGTCCTGGTGCGCGTGCTGGCCGTCGTGGTCGTGCTCTCGTGCTGGCTCAGCCTCGGCGAGGAGCTCACCCTCCACGGCACGCCACTGGGCATCCCGGGTCCGTGGGCCCTGCTCGAGCACGTCCCCGTGGTCGAGAACGTCCTGCCCACCCGCTTCACGCTCATCGCGCTGCCGGCGTTCGCCGCCCTGCTGGCACTGGGCGCCGAGGCCGCCCGCCGGGCCGTGCTGGCCGTCATCGGCGAGCGGGTGCCGGCCCTGGTCGTGGGCATCGGCGTCGGGGCCATGGTGCTGCTGCCCGTCGTGCCCACTCCGCTCGTGGTCGACCCGCGCAGCCCGATGCCCACGTTCTTCTCCGAGGGCGCCTGGCGCGACTACGTCGACGACGGTGGCTCGATCCTGGCCGTCCCCCCACCCGACGTGGCCGACACCCGGGCCCTCGAGTGGCAGGCCGAGGCGCGCTGGGGGTTCCCCGTCGTGGCCGGCTACTTCGTCGGTCCCGACGGCACCGCCGAGCGCGGGGGCCGGTACGGGGCCACCCCCACGGCCCTCGCCGGCTGGCTGGCCGAGGTCGCGCAGAGCGGCGTCGCGCAGCCCGCCGGCCCCGAGCAGAAGGCCCGCTTCGACGACGACCTGCGCGCCGGCCGGGTCGACGCCCTCGTCCTGCCGGTCGACCGGCCGGCCGCGGACGCCCTCCTGGCCTCGGTCTCGTCGGTCTACGGCCGGCCCACCACCATCGGCGGGGTCCACGTCTGGGACGTGCGGGAGGTGACCGATGGCGCGCGCTGAGGTGGCACCCGCCGCCGGCGTCCAGGCCGCACCGACCCGCCGCCCGGTGCTGCGCCGCCTGCTGACCTCGCAGGGGCGCCACGAGCTGGCCGGGCACGCCCTGGCCCATCCCGTCCGCACCCTGCTGGCCGTCTACGTCGTCTCCCGCCTGGTCTCGCTCCTGGCCCTCTGGGTGGCGGCCACCTGGTTCCAGAACCCCGCGGGCGTCGGGCACCCCGACCCCTCGGTCGGCGACATGGTCGGGCTCTGGGACAGCGTCTGGTACCGCCGCATCGTGCAGGACGGCTATCCGGTGCCGCTGCCGGTCGACACCACCACGGGCTACGTCACCTACAGCGCCTGGGCGTTCTACCCGCTGTACCCCTACCTGGTGAAGGGCCTGATGGCCACCGGGCTGTCGTTCGAGGTCGCCGGGGTCGGGCTCAACCTCGTCCTGGGCGCGGTGGCCGTGCTCCTCATCCACGCGCTGCTGCGCACGACCCACCACGCCGGCCCGCAGCCGCAGCGCGAGCGGCTGGCCCTGGTCGCGGCCGCGCTCTGGTGCTTCTACCCCAGCACCGTCGTGATGCTGAAGCCGTACACCGAGGCCCTGGCCGTCGTCCTGGTCTGCGCCGCGCTGCTCCTGCTGGTGCGGCGGCACTACCTGCTGGTGGCCGCCGTGGCCATCCCGCTGGGCTTCACCCGCGGGGTCGCACCGGCCCTCGGCATCGCCGTCCTCATCCACCTGGGGGTGCGCTGGCGCGAGGAGCGCGCGGCGGGTCGCCGCCCGCTCGCGGGGGAGTGGACCCGCGTCGTCGTGATGCTGGGGGCGCTCGGCGTGAGCGCCATCGCCTGGCCGGTCGTGGCCGGGCTGGCCACGGGCGTCCCCACCGCCTTCTTCGACGTGCAGGAGGTCTGGGGCCAGAAGCCGGCCGACGGACCCTTCGTCCTCTGGGTGCAGTGGGCCTGGGACGCGCGCGGCCTGTTCGGGGTGCTGGTCCTGCTGGCGCTGGCCGCCACCTACGTGGCCCTCGTGCTGGGCCGGCACGGGAGCTGGCTGAGCATCGAGGTCCGCGCCTGGGCGCTCGCGTACCCGATCTTCCTCTTCGCGGTGGTGCGGCCGATCACCTCGATGTGGCGCTTCCTGCTCCTCGACGTGCCGCTGGCGGCGCTGGTGGCGTCGGTCGCGATGCGCACCGCCAACGGCCAGCAGGTGGTGCCGCACTGGCGCCGGCGGGTCGCCGTGGTGGTCGCCCTGCTGGTCGTCGGGATGCTCTGGTGGACCACCAGCCTGCTCACGTACACCCCGTGGGGCTCCTTCCCCCCGTGACCGCGCGGGGCGTGGATTTCGCCACGTCGGAGGACTACGGGATAATGGGCGTCTGTCCGGCGGTACGGCGCGGGGCGACGCACGCGGCGCGACATCCGCAGCCGCGGTGACGAAGGGAAATGAGCCCATGGCGGCAATGAAACCCAGGACGGGTGACGGCGATCTCGAGGTCGTCAAGGAGGGACGTGGCATCGTGCTGCGCATGCCCCTCGAGGGTGGCGGCCGGCTCGTCGTCGAGATGACCCCGGACGAGGTGCGCGCCCTCGGTCGGGCCATCGACAGCTGCGACGGCCTCTGACCCCTCACGTCCGACCATCGGGGCCCCCACCGCCATGCGGCGGGGGCCCCGTCGCGTCCCCGGCCCGTGAGACACGCTGGCGGGCGCTCGCGGCCCCGCCTAGCGTCGGGGGCCCCGGTCCGGCACTCTGCCGCGCCGGGTCACGACTGCCGCGCGAGCGGCTGGAGGAGACACGATGAACGCCGGGTACGGGCTCACCGTCCGATGGTCGCTCGAGCAGGCTCCCGACGGGGTGGCCGACGAGCTGCGCGAGTACGTGGTCGGCACCTCGATCGCGCGCTTCATGTTCCTCGACGGGCTGGCCTTCAAGGTCTGGCGGATGCGCGAGGGCGAGTGGTTCGAGGGCACCTACGTCTTCGACAGCGAGGAGGAGCGCCGCGTGTTCCGGGCCGACTTCGAGCCCGGCGCCGACACCGCGCCCGGCAGCGCGATCATCGGCTCGGGCCCGGTGCTCGTCGAGGAGTGGGAGGTCGTGGCCATCGCCGAGGGCCCCGCGGGCTTCCGGCGCGGAGCCGGCCCGTCGGTCAGCTGACGCCCCAGGGCCCCGCTGCCGTCAGCGGCGGACGGCGACGAGCATCCCGTCGCTGACCGGCAGCAGCGAGGCGACCAGCTCGTCGTGGTCACGCAGGGTCTTGCCGAGGGTGCGCAGCGACACGGTGGTGGCGTCGCGCGCCGCGGGGTCGGCCACCTGGTCGTGCCAGAGCATGTTGTCGACGGCCAGAACCCCGCCCGGGCGCAGCAGGCGCACCGCGTGCTCGACGTAGCCGGGGTAGCCCTCCTTGTCGGCGTCGACGACGACCATGTCGTAGGCGCCGTCGGTCATGCGGGGCAGGACCTCGGCGGCGGCCCCGGTGATGACCCGGGTGCGCTGGGGGGCGTGGCCCGCGGCGGCGTAGGCCTCGCGGGCGGCTCGCTGGTGCTCGGCCGAGACGTCGATGGTGGTGAGCACACCGTCGTCGGGCATCCCGGCCAGCAGCCAGAGGCCCGAGGTGCCGGCGCCGGTGCCGATCTCGACGACGTGGCGCGCGGCGACCGCAGCGGCCAGGAGACGCAGGAGGGACCCGGCCCCGGTACCCACCGGGCTCGCGGAGCCGAACTCGACCCCACGGCGGCGGGCGGCCTCCACGACCTCGGGCTCGGGCACGAACTCCTCGGCGTAGGACCAGCTGGCCGGCTTCATCCCGCTCATGCGCCCCACCCTACGGCGCGCGGCAGGACCGGGCCGACGCCCCACGCTCCCAGCGTGCGTCCAGGTTCGCCGGGAACAATTCCCGGCCACGACACGTATCGATGGGTGACATGAGCAGCATGGTGAGGGACCAGCCGATGACGACCACGACGCAGGACGCGGGCCCGCAGTCCGCGCCGGGGTGGACCCCGCCCACGTGGGAGGAGGTCGTCGAGCAGCACTCCGCCCGGGTGTACCGGCTGGCCTACCGCCTCACCGGCAACGTCCACGACGCCGAGGACCTGACCCAGGACGTCTTCGTCCGGGTCTTCCGGTCGCTGCACACCTACCAGCCCGGCACCTTCGAGGGCTGGCTGCACCGCATCACGACCAACGTCTTCCTCGACAAGATGCGCCGCAAGCAGCGCATCCGCTTCGACGCCCTCTCGGACGAGTCGGCCGCCCGGCTGCCGAGCCGCGACCGCAGCCCCGAGGTGACGTACGAGGAGACCCACCTCGACGACGACGTGCAGCGGGCGCTCGACGCGCTCTCGCCCGACTTCCGTGCCGCCGTCGTGCTGTGCGACATCGAGGGGCTCTCGTACGAGGAGGTCGCGGCCACGCTGGGCATCAAGCTCGGCACCGTGCGCTCGCGCATCCACCGCGGCCGCTCCCAGCTGCGCGAGGCCCTCGCCCACCGCGCGCCGGCACCGCGCCCGGAGCCCGTCACGCCCGTCCGCCGCCGGCCCATGGTCCGGCGCCCCGCCGCGGGGACGGTATGAGCCGCCACGGCGTCCGCTGCCACGACGACGACCTGGCCGAGTACGCGACGGGCCGGCTCGACGCCGACCGCTCCCGCGAGTGGGACCGCCACCTGGTGGCCTGCGAGTGCTGCCGCCGCGAGGTCGCCGAGGAGCGCCGCCTGCGCGAGGCGCTCGCCGGGGGTCCCTCCATGCCCGGCGACCTGCGGGCGTCCCTGCTGGCGATGTCACGCGACCTGTCGCCGACGCCGTTGCCGGTGACCGGCCCCGAGCCGCTGGCCCTCCTGGCGCCGGGTGCCCCGCCCTGCCACCGCAGCCCCCTGCGGGCCACCGTCGTGGCCGCCGCGGCCGCCGGGGTGTCGGCGGCCGCCGCCTGGAGCCTCACCGTCGGCCTGGTCCCCGCGCGCCCGGCGGTGACCGGCCAGAGCCTGCCCGTCGTGTCGCCGGGCGGAGCCACCGCAGGCCCCGTGGGGTCGTCGGGCACCACGGCCTTCGTGCCGGTGCGGTGGACGATGCGGACCTCCGTACCCGTCGTCACCGACCGACGGGCAGAATCCACCCCATGAGCGAACGCGACCCGGGGACCGACGACTGGCAGCCCTGGGACCGCGGCCGGCCGGCCGACGCCACCGAGGTCACTCCCACCGACGCGCCCCCGGAGCCCACGTGGGCCCGCACCCCCGAGCCGACCCAGCCCGTCCCCGCCGCCGGTGCCACCGCGCCGTACACCCCCATCAGCGGCTCCTGGTCGGCCCTGCCCACGGCGCCGCCTCCGGCCCCGCTGGCGGGGCCCGACGGCGCCGCGGTCGGCGCACGACGCCGAGGCCCCGGCTGGGGCGCCCTGGTCGGTGCCACCGTGGCGGCCGCGCTCATGGCGGGCACCGGCGGCGGCATCGTCGGTGGCTACCTGGCCGACCGCGGCGGCGAGGCGGGGGGTGGCTCCGTCCCCACGGCCGCCGCACCCACGCCCGGCCCCGGCGCCACCACCCGCCCGCAGGGCTCCATCGCCAACATCGCGGCCACGGCGCTGCCCAGCGTCGTCACCCTCAGGGTGCAGGGCGCCGACGGGGGCGCCACCGGCTCGGGCTGGGTCTACGACGACGCCGGCCACGTCGTCACCAACAACCACGTCGTCGCCTCGGTCGGCGCCAAGGGCAAGGTCACCGTCGTCCTGTCGAACGGCAAGCAGGTCTCGGGCACGGTCGTCGGGACCGACGCCTCCTACGACCTGGCCGTCGTCAAGGTCTCCGGGGCCGACCTCACGCCGCTCACCGTCGGCCGCTCGCGCGACGTCGTCGTGGGCGACCAGGTCATCGCCGTGGGCGCACCGCTCGGCCTCGACTCCACGGTCACGGCGGGCATCGTCAGCGCGCTCGACCGCCCGGTCACCCCCGGGGGCGAGAGCGACCAGTCCTTCATCAACGCCATCCAGACCGACGCCGCCATCAACCCGGGCAACTCGGGGGGGCCGCTGCTCGACATGGCCGGCGAGGTCATCGGGGTCAACTCGGCCATCGCGGCCATCCCGGGCAGCTCGATCGGCGGCGGCCAGAGCGGCAGCATCGGCGTCGGCTTCGCCATCCCCAGCGACCAGGTCGCCACCACCGTCCAGCAGCTGATCGCCACCGGCAAGGCCGTGCACCCGGTGATCGGGGTCTTCCTCGACAGCACCTACGACGGCGAGGGCGTCCGCATCGCCGACGAGGGCCCGAACGGCGCCCCGGCGGTCGACCCCGAGGGCCCGGCGGCCAAGGCCGGCCTGCGCCCCGGCGACGTCATCGTCGCCTTCGAGGGCGCACCGGTCAGCAACGACGGTGAGCTGGTGGTCAAGATCCGGGCCCGCAGGGTCGGGGACTCCGTCCGGCTGACCGTGCGGCGCAACGGTGGCGAGCAGGATGTCACGATGGTCCTGAAGGGCTCGGAGTGACCGGGCCGTCGCCTGCCACGGAAGGGGAGTGACGCGGTGTTCGGCGTCAACGGGTGGGAGGTCATCCTGCTCGCGCTCATCGCGGTCTTCGTCCTCGGCCCCGACCGGATGCCCGAGTACGCGGCCAAGCTGGCCCGGGCCATCCGCAAGCTGCGGGTGATGGCCGAGGGGGCCAAGGACCAGCTGCGTGACCAGCTGGGCCCCGAGTACGAGGACATCAACTGGCGCCAGTACGACCCGCGCCAGTACGACCCGCGGCGCATCGTGCGCGAGGCGCTGCTCGAGCCCCTCGACGACGCGGTGGCGCCGATCCGCGACGAGATCGGCTCGGTCCGCTCGGCCGCCCGGCTGCGCGGCGGCGCCGACGCCGGCGCCGGTGCTGCCGGCGCCCTCGGGGCCGCGGCGGTCGCCGGTGGCGCCCCCGGCGCGGTCCCGGGTGACGGCCCGGCCGACCTCGACCGGCCCGCCGAGCCCGAGATCGGCCCGCACGACGCGATGGCGCGGGCCTGGGGTGCCCCGCGCGCGTACGACCCGGGCCGCCCGGTGCCCTACGACGCCGAGGCCACCTGAGGCCCGCGGCAGCGCGAGCCGGCGATGTGGGTCAGCGGCCGACGGGGCTGAGCCCCAGTGAGCGCCCGGCCAGCCCGCGCGAGCGCGAGGCCAGACCCTTGGCGATGCCCCGCAGCGCCACGGCGGCCGGTGAGTCGGGCTCGCCGAGGACGACGGGCATCCCCTGGTCGGCCCCGACCCGCAGGCAGGTGTCGAGCGGGATCTGACCGAGCAGCGGCACGTCGGAGCCGATGGAGCGGGTGAGGCTGTCGGCGACGTCCTGGCCGCCGCCGGAGCCGAAGATCTCCTGGCGCGAGCCGTCGGGCATCTCGAGCCAGCTCATGTTCTCGATGACGCCGGCGAGACGCTGGTGGGTCTGCAGCGCGATGGACCCGGCCCGCTCGGCGACCTCCGCGGCGGCCTGCTGCGGGGTGGTGACGACGAGGATCTCGGCGCCGGGCACGAGCTGGGCGACCGAGATCGCGATGTCGCCGGTGCCGGGCGGCAGGTCGAGGAGCAGGACGTCGAGGTCGCCCCAGAAGACGTCGGCCAGGAACTGCTGCAGCGCGCGGTGCAGCATCGGCCCGCGCCACACGACCGGCTGGTTGCCCGGCACGAACATCCCGATCGAGATGACCCGCACGTCGTGGCTGACCGGCGGCATGATCATGTCGTCGACCTGGGTCGGCTTGTGCTCGACGCCGAGCATGCGGGGGATCGAGAAGCCGTAGATGTCGGCGTCGACGACCCCGACCGAGAGGCCCTCCTGGGCCAGCGCGGCCGCGAGGTTGGCGGTGACCGAGGACTTGCCCACCCCGCCCTTGCCCGAGGCGACGGCGTAGACCCGGGTCAGCGACCCCGGCTTGGCGAACGGGATCTCGCGCTCGGCGACGCCGCCGCGCAGCTTGGTCTTCAGCTCGCCGCGCTGCTCGTCGTTCATCACGCCCAGGGTGACGGTGACCCCGGTGACGCCCTCGACGCCCGCGAGCGCCGCGGTCGTGTCCTGGGTGAGCTTGTCCTTGAGGGGGCAGGCGCTGACGGTGAGGAGGATGGTGACGGCGACCCGGCCGTCGGCGTCGCAGTCGAGGGCACCGACCATCCCGAGCTCGGTGACGGGGCGCCGGATCTCGGGGTCGATGACCGTCTCGAGAGCGGCGTGGAGGGCGTCCTGGCTGACCTGCGGCATGCCCTCGAGTCTAGGTCGGCTCCGGGGCCGGCCCGTCCTCGCCCCCGTCGTCGGGGGACGTCTGCTTGGTCACCACCAGCCCGCGCTCCTCCATCTCGTCGAGGAGGTCGCGCAGCTCGCTACGGACGAAGTCGCGCGTGGCGGTGTCGCGCATCGCGATCCGCAGGGCTGCGACCTCACGGGTGAGGAACTCGGTGTCGGCCAGGCCGCGCTCGTCGCGCGAGCGGTCCTGCTCCAGCGCCACGCGGTCGCGGTCGGCCTGGCGGTTCTGCGCCAGCAGGATGAGGGGCGCCGCGTACGACGCCTGCAGGCTGAGCATCAGGGTCAGGAAGATGAACGCGTACGGGTCGAAGCGCAGTGCGGGCGGAGCCAGGGTGTTCCAGAGCAGCCAGAGGACGACGAAGACCGTCATCCCGATGAGGAAGTACGGCGTGCCCATGAAGCGCGCGAACTTCTCGGACAGGACCCCGAACGACTCCTGGGTGAACAGGGCCGGCATCTGCAGGCGCCGCCGCGTGGTCTCGCGCGGCTGGTCGATGCGGGGGCGGCGCTCGCGCTCAGCCACGGGTCACCTCGGAGGGCGGCACGACGTCGTGCCGCTCCTCGCGCCAGTCCTCGGGGAGGATGTGGTCGAGCACGTCGTCGACGGTGACCGCGCCGAGCAGGTGGCCCTCCTCGTCGACCACCGGCATCCCCACGAGGTCGTAGGTGGCGAGCATCCGGGTGACCTGGCCCAGGCTGGCGGTGGGCAGCAGCGGCTCGACGTCCTTGTCGAGGATGCCGCCCACCGGGTTGTGCGGCGGCTCGCGCAGCAGGCGCTGGATGTGGACGATGCCGAGGAACTTGCCCGTGGGTGTCTCGAGCGGCGGCCGGCAGACGAAGACCGTGGTGGCCAGCGCGGTCGAGAGCTCCTGGCGGCGCACCACGGCCAGGGCCTCGGCGATGGAGGCCTCGGGCCCGAGGATCACCGGCTCGGTCGTCATCAGGCCGCCGGCGGTGTTCTCGTCGTAGGTGAGCAGCCGGCGCAGGTCGGCGGCCTCGTCGGGCTCCATCTTCTGGAGCAGCTCCTCGCGGCGCTCGGCCGGCAGCTCGGAGAGCAGGTCGGCGGCGTCGTCGGGCTCCATGGCCTCGAGGACGTCGGCCGCGCGGGAGACCTCGAGCCCCGCGATGATCTCGACCTGGTCGTCCTCGGGGAGCTCCTCGATGACGTCGGCGAGCCGCTCGTCGCCCAGCGCGGCCGCCACCTCGGCGCGGCGCTGGGGGCTGAGGTCGTGGATGACCTCCGCGAGGTCGGCGGGCTTGAGGTCCTCGTAGGTCTCGAGCAGCTTGGCGGCGCCCTGGCCCTCGCTGGCGTCGCGCAGGCCGCGGACGTCCTCGACGGTGGCGACGAAGGTCTCGCCGCGCCGCCGGCCCAGCAGCCCGAGACGGGTGGGGCGGGAGGTCTCGAGCCGCACCGCGACCCGGGCCACCCCCCAGCCGCGCGTGCCCATCTGCTCGATCCCGATGTCCTGCACGGTGGCGGCCACGACCTCGCCGCCCTCGGTGCTGACCTGCACCGGGCGCTCGAAGAGCTCGGCCACCACCAGGGTCTCGTTGGGGCGCTGCTCGAAGCGGCGCATGTTGACCAGGCCGGTGGTGATGACCTGGCCGCCCTCGACGGAGGTGACCCGGGTCATCGGCACGAACACCCGGCGCCGCCCGGGCACCTCGACCACGAGCCCGATGGCCCGAGGGCGCGCTCGTGAGGCGCTGAACGTGACGACGACGTCGCGGACCCGGCCGACCTTGTCACCGAGAGGGTCGAAGACGTCGAGCTCGGACAGGCGGCCGACGAAGGCGCGGGTCGGCGTGCTCACGTCCGACAGGCTAGCCGCCGGGCGGGGTGCCGCCGACGCCTCAGCGGGTCGTGTTGCGGCGCGCCCCGGCGCGGCCCCGCCAGTGCCAGGGGCGGCGGGTGACCGTGGCCGGCGCCGCGGGGCGCACGGGGGCCGCCCCGGAGCCGTCGTCGTAGGAGCCGGGGCCCTCGACCGGGCGCCCGTGCGGGCTGACGACGTGGATGGTGTTCTCCTCGCGCCAGCGGGCCGCGACGTCCCCGGTCGCGTTGAGCCGCTCGGGGCGCAGGACCTCGACCGCGGCGTCCCACTGCGGGGTGCCGGGCTCGAGCCGTCGGGCGGTGGCGTGCAGGGTCAGCAGCCGGCCGCCGCTGTCCTTGCTGCGCAGCACCATCTCGACCTCGTCGGGGAGCGGGGGGAGGGGCTGCTCGCCGGGGCCGGAGACCACGTAGGCCGCCGGGCCGCTGCCCCGCTCGTCGCCGTCGTCGTGCCACACGTGCCACACGGGGTGGGTGCCACCGCCGGGGACGCGCAGCCAGAGCAGCCCGGACTTCTTCGCCGCCTCGTCGATGAGCCGGGTGACGTCGACGCCCACCGCGGGGGGCGGGCCCTCGCCGGGAGGCGGCGCGCTCTCCTCGCTCATGCCCGGCACTCTCCCACACCGGCGGCGGGGCGGGCGGGTGCGGTGGGCGACCACTGGGCCGCGCGGGTCGTTGTGTGGTACCCATCACGGATGAGGGAGTCCGCGACGCCGCGGGGCGCCGCCGCCGACGGTCCGGTGGTCCTCGTGGTCGACGACGACGAGGCCGTGCGTACCGTCGTGCGCTGGCAGCTCGAGCACGAGGGCTTCCGCACCGTCGAGGCCGACGACGGTCCCTCCGCCCTGCGCCGCATCCGCGACGACCGCCCGGCGTTGGTGGTGCTGGACCTGTCGCTGCCGGGGCTCGGCGGTCTCGACCTGCTGCGCGAGCTGCGCCGCGGGGGGAGCGGGCGCTCCGACACCCCGGTCATCGTGCTCTCGGGCCGCAACGGCGAGCACGACCGCATCGTCGGCCTCGACCTCGGGGCGGACGACTACCTGGTGAAGCCCTTCTCTCCCGGCGAGCTCGGCGCGCGGGTGCGCTCGGTGCTGCGGCGCGCCAGCCCGGAGCTGTCGGGCGAGGTCGTGGGGGTCGGGCCGCTGCAGGTCGAGACGGCCACCCGGCGGGTCACGGTCGACGGTGAGGAGGTCGAGCTGACCCCCAAGGAGTTCGACCTGGTGGCGTTCCTGGTCACCCATCCCCGGCAGGTGTTCACCCGGAGCCAGCTCCTGGACCGGGTGTGGAGCTCCTCGTCGGAGTGGCTCGGCGAGGCGACCGTCACCGAGCACGTGCACCGGCTGCGGCTCAAGCTCGAGCAGGACCCGGCCCGGCCGCGGCTGCTGCTGACGGTCCGCGGCGTCGGCTACCAGCTGAGCGACCCCGGATGACGGCCACCGGGCGGGCCGCGGGGGCCGGGGCGCTGCGCCCCGACGACGTGCGCGACATGCTCGAGCGGCAGACCGCCGTGCTGGAGCTCATCGCCGCCGCCACCCCCCTGCGTGAGGTGCTGACCCACATCCTGACCTCGCTCGAGCTCTTCATCCCCGGCGCCCGCTGCTCGGTTCTGCTGCTCGACCGCGAGCACGGCACCCTCCACCACGGGGCCGCCCCCAGCCTGCCCGGCGGGTACGTGGCGGCCATCGACGGGATGGCGATCGGCGACGGTGCCGGTTCGTGCGGCACCGCGGCCGCGCTCAACCGGGCCGTCGTGGCGCGCGACGTGCGCCGCGACGTCCGCTGGGTCTCCTACCGCCCCGCGGCCGAGGCGGCGGGGCTGCGCAGCTGCTGGTCGACGCCGATCGAGGGGCCGGACGGGCTGCCGGTCGGCACGTTCGCGGTCTACCACCCGGAACCGCACCGCCCGACCCGGCGCGAGCAGCTGCTCGTCGAGCGCTTCACCCACCTGGCCTCGGTGGCCATCGAGCACGCCGACGTGCTGGGCGAGCTGGTCGAGAGCGAGGAGCGCTTCCGCCGCTCGTTCGACGACAACTCGCTGGGCATGGCCATCGTGGGCCTCGACCGGGCGGTGGTCACGACCAACACCGCGCTCACCGCCGTCCTGGGCGAGCGGCGCGCCGACCTGGTGGGACGGCGACTGGCCGAGGTCGTCACGCCGGTCGACGGCCCCTTGGACGCGCGCCTCGACGGCCTGGGCCGCGACGACGCCGCGCCCGTGGTCTTCGAGGCGGTGCTGCACCGCCGGTCGGCGCGCGCCGTCGAGGTGGAGGTGACGGTCTCGCTGGTGCACGCCCGCGACGGCGGCCCCGGCCAGTACGTGGTGAACGTCTTCGACCTCACCGAGCGCCGGGCGGCCGAGCAGCACCGCCGGGCCCGGCTGGAGGCCGAGACCGCCCGCCGTACGGCCGAGCAGCTGCTGCGGGCGCGCTCGGCCCTGCTGGCCGCGGTCGGCCACGAGGCGCGGACCCCCATCCAGGCCATCGTGGGGTTCGCCGAGCTGCTCGGCACCCTCGAGCTCGACGAGGCCCAGCGCCGCGAGGCGCTCGGGCGCATCGACGCCGCGGCGGGCCACGTGATGGACCTGCTCGCGGACGTCCTCGACCTGAGCCGCCTCGAGGCCGGGGCCCTGCCCGTGGCGCTCGAGCCGGTGCTGGTGCGCGACGTGGTCGTCGAGGTCCTCGGCCTGCTGTCTCCGGCGGCCGACCGGCGCGAGGTCGACCTGTCCATGGCGCTGCTCGACGACGTGGTGCTCGCCGACCGGCGGCGGCTGCGCCAGGTGCTGCTGAACCTGGTGGGCAACTCCATCCGGCACGGTGCCGTGGGCGGCGATATCGCGGTGCGCACCCGGCCGGCCGGCGAGGGCTGGGTGGTCGTCGCGGTCGACGACGACGGCCCGGGCATCCCGCCCGACCTCCTGCCCCGTGTCTTCACCCCGTTCGCTGCCGCGTCGGCGCC
Source organism: Phycicoccus duodecadis (assembly GCF_002846495.1). NCBI lineage: Bacteria > Bacillati > Actinomycetota > Actinomycetes > Micrococcales > Intrasporangiaceae > Phycicoccus > Phycicoccus duodecadis. The sequence continues at coordinate 1,050,901 of NZ_PJNE01000001.1, read as the reverse complement.
CGAGCGCGAGGCGGCGGAGGGTGGCGCCCCCGACGGTGACAGCAGCATCGGGCTGGGGCTGGGGCTCGCCCACGGGCTGGTCGAGGCGATGGGGGGCGAGCTCACGGTGGCCTCGTCGTCGCCGGCGGGGACGTCGGTCCAGGTGCGGCTGCGCCGCGCGCCCCCCGACGCCTGAGCCCCTCGCCGCGTCGAGTCGCGTCGCGTCGCGTCGCCTTGATGGTCCGTTGAGACGGCCGACCTACGCTGCGCCGGAGCGCCGGCACCGGGCCGGTGCGCACCCCGCGAAGGAGTTCGACGACGATGTCCAGCACCCTGTTCGCCTGCTACCGCGAGCCCGATGACCCTGCCGCGTTCGACCGGCACTACGACGAGGTACACCGCGGTCTCGCCCTCGCCCTCCCCGGGCTGCGCTCGTTCACCGGGACGCACCCGACGGCGGGCCCCGACGGCGCCGCGCCCGCGTACTACTTCATCGCGGTGCTCACCTTCGACGACGACGCCGCCCTCGGCGCCGCGCTCTCGGGCCCGGAGGGGCAGGCGGCCGTGGCGGACCTGCCGAACTTCGCCGGCGCGGGCGTCGACCTGATGACCGGCCCCACGGCCACCTACTCCTGACCGTGCCCGGGGCCCGGGGGAGGGAGGCCGCCCCGCCCCCGGGCCCCGTTGAGCAAACCATGAGACGGCGACCCCTTGTCACCGGGCCCGCACCTTGGGTTGGCTGATCGCAACGGTCGGAGCGGACCTCGTCCCCGGGGTCCACCGGGCCGGCCGGGCCCACGACCTCGTGAGGAGATGTGTGATCGATGAAGCTCGCCCTCTACCTGCCCACCTTCCGTGACCATGTGACGGTCCAGGAGCTGGCCGACCTGACCGACCTGGCCGAGGAGCTCGAGTTCGACTCGGTGTGGACCCTCGACCGGATCATCGTGCCGGAGGCCTCCGACCGCGGAGAGCTGCAGTACCCCTTCGGCATGATGGAGCAGTTCCCCCTGCAGATGCCGGTGTCCTCCAAGGGCAAGTGGTTCCAGGGCTGGCCGCTGCTGCCCTGGCTCGCCGCCCGGACCGAGAAGGTGCGCATCGGCATGAGCATCACCGACACCCCGTACCGCTCGCCGGGTGTCTTCGCGGCCGAGTGCGCCACCATCGACCACCTCTCGAACGGGCGGCTCAACGTCGGGGTCGGGGCGGGCTGGATGCCGGAGGAGTTCGCCGCCGCCAGCGCCACGCACCTCTTCCCGCGCCGGCACGCCCACGTGCGCGAGACCATCGAGATCTGCCAGGGCATCTGGCAGAACGAGATCTTCGAGTACCACGGTGAGTTCGCCGACTTCGGCCCGTCCGGCTTCGGCCACCAGCCCCTGCAGAAGCCCGGGCCGCCGATCTTCTTCAGCGGCCTGAAGGACCCCAAGCGCTCGGCCCGCCGGGTGGCCAAGTACGGCCTGGCCGGCTGGATCGGCATCCAGGACACCCCCCGCGAGCTCGCCGAGTGGCGCGCCGCGATCGCCGAGGAGCTCGAGGCCCTCGGCAAGTCGATCGACGACCTCGAGATGAGCAGCATGATCTGGTTCACCATCACCGACACCGAGGTCGACCAGACCGACAACCGCAAGCTCACGAACATCCTGGTCGGCACCGAGCAGCAGATCACCGACCGGCTCAAGAGCTACCAGGAGGCCGGGCTGACCATGCCGCTGCTCTGGCCGCCCTTCGCCGACGTCCCGGTGTCGAAGACCCTCGACGACCTCAAGCGGCTGAAGAACGACATCATGCCGAAGGTCGAGGCCTCCTGACCCGAGCCCCGGCCATCCCCCCGGTCACGCGGGTGGGCGACGCGACCACGCTCGCCCACCCGCGTCCGTGGTGGGTCAGGGCAGGCTCAGCGCCAGGTTCGCCGCCTGGAGGGCGGCGAAGGCGGGCTTGCGCGACCAGTCGGTGCGCACCAGGCCGTAGTGGTCCTGCTGCACGTTGCCGAGGGCGGTGTCCCGCACGGTGTACCAGAACAGCGCGGTGACCTGCGGGTACTGGCTGTTCACCAGGGTGTACATCTGGGTCAGGTAGTCGGCCTGGACGGCGTCGCTCACGCCGCGGTTCCAGTTCTCGACACCGGTCCAGTTGGTGTGAGTCGACCAGCCGAGCTCGGTGAGCCACACCGGCGTGGTGTCGCCGTTGCGGGCCATGACGTCCATGTAGGTCTTCATGTTTGCGACGGTCCACTTGGTGCCGTCCCAGGGCGCGAGCGGCGACTGGTCGGCGATCGCGGGGTAGGGGTGGAACGCGTTGACGTCGTAGCTGCCCTTGACGCCCGCGTCGTACATCTGCTGCAGGAAAGCGGTGTCGGAGTACTCGAGGCCACCCATCACCACGAGGGTGTCGGGGTTGCCGGCCTTGATCGCGGGGTAGGCCGCCTGGAGCAGTCGGGTGTAGGCGACGGGGTCGGCCGGGTTCCAGAACCGGGCCCCGTTCTGCTCGTTCCAGACCTCGATGGCCTTGACCTTGCCCTTGTAGCGCGCGGCGACCCACTGGGCGGCCCGGGCGTAGGCGGCCGGGTCGGGGTGGGCGGCCTTGCCGGTGCCCACCGTGGCCCACTCGGGGGCCCAGTAGAGGGTCAGCAGGACGTCGAGGCCGGCGTCGGTGGCGTTGGCCACGGCGCGGTCGACCATGGGGACACCCCAGCCGAGGTCGTACGAGCCGGGCCCGGTGGGCTGGAGGGTGGCCCAGGCGACGTCGAGTCGAGCCCAGCGGGAGCCCGACTGGGCGATCGCCGCGGCCATCGACTTCTGGTCGGCGTCCGTCACCCCCTGCCACATCGCGGTGTACTGCACCCCCGAGGCGAGCCGCGCGGTGCGGGTCGTCGTCGGCAGGGTGTTCGGGACCGGGGTGGTCGTCGACGGCGTCGTGGTGGTCGTCGGAGCCGGCTTCGCGGTGGTCGTCGCCGTGCGCGAGAGGTACTTGCGCGCGTTGTCGGAGATGGGACGGGCGGACGTCGGAGCGGCGCCCAGGGCGAGGAGGAGGCAGCACGACAGGGTCGCGGCCAGCCAGGTGATGGCCTTCATGGGAGTCTTTCGGTAGGACCGATGGTCGTCAGGTCCCTGCGCGCACATCTTCTCCGGCCGCCGTTCGCCCGCAGCGGTTTCGGCGAAACATCCACCGAACGGACGAACCGGGCCCCGAACGTCGCGCCCGGCCCGGCCGGATGACGTACGACGGCCCGAGGTCCGGGTCGCCGTGGGCCCGGCGCGCGAGGGCGTACTGTCGGGGTACGGAGCCGTCCAGGCTTCCCTCTCAGAGAGTTCCCCCATGGCCGACAAGTCGCCGCGGAACAGCATGTCCAAGAAGTCCGGGAAGTCCATCAAGGAGAAGCGCGCCGAGAAGCGCAACGGCGCGGAGGCCACGCTCTCCGACGCGATCCACCCGCCGAAGAAGAAGTGAGCCTGCTGGGGCTCGGTGTCATCGGGTCCTCGGCCAAGGAGAACGAGTACCGGCTGCCGCTCCACCCGGAGCACCTGCCGGCGCTCGACGCCGACCTGCGCGCGCGCATCACGCTCGAGCACGGGTACGGTGCCCGCTTCGGCGCCTCCGACGCCTCGCTGGCGCCGCACGTGGCGGGCTTCGCCTCGCGCCAGGAGATCCTGGCCGGGTCCGACGTGGTGCTGCTGCCCAAGCCGCAGCACGAGGACGTCGCGGCGCTCGGGCCGGGGCAGGTGCTGTGGGGCTGGCCGCACTGCGTCCAGGATGCCGCGCTGACCCAGCTCGCCATCGACCGGGGGCTCACCCTCATCGCCTTCGAGGCCATGAACCACTGGACCCGCGACGGCAGCGTCGGGCTGCACGTGTTCCACAAGAACAACGAGCTGGCCGGGTACTGCTCGGTGCTGCACGCGCTCCAGCTCGCCGGGCTGACCGGCGACTACGGGCGCCGGCTGAGCGCCGTCGTCATCGGGTTCGGGGCCACGGCCCGGGGCGCGGTGACCGCGCTGAACGCCCACGGGGTGCACGAGGTCGCGGTACTCACCAACCGCCAGGTCGCCGCCGTCGGCTCGCCGATCCACTCGGTGCGCATCCGCCAGTTCGACCACGAGCCGGGTGGGGCCGCGCTGAGCCATGTGGTGACCGAGCGGGGGCGCGAGCCGCTGCCGGCCTACCTGGCGGAGAACGACATCGTCGTCAACTGCACGCTGCAGGACACCTCGGCGCCGCTGGTGTACCTGCGCACGTCCGACCTCGACGCCTTCCGGCCCGGCAGCGTCGTCGTCGACGTCTCGTGCGACCTCGGGATGGGGTTCGAGTGGGCGCGCCCGACCTCGTTCGACGAGCCGACGTTCGTGGTGGGCCCGAACGTCCTCTACTACGGGGTCGACCACAGCCCGTCGTACCTGTGGAGCTCTGCTACGTGGGAGAACAGCACTGCGCTCATCCCGTTCCTGCGCCCGGTGCTCGAGGGCAGCGCGTCCTGGGACGCCGACGAGACGCTCCGCCGGGCCATCGAGATCCGTGACGGGGCGGTGGTCAACCCCGCCATCCTGGCCTTCCAGGGGCGCTCGGCGGAGGCTCCGTTCGCGGTGTGCTGAGACTCGCCGCGACATCGAAAACGATTGCGCTGCAGACGAACACCTGTGGGTAGTTGCTTGCATCCGAACGTGTGTTCGGGTATCCATGCTCCATGGACAGGGGGCAGCTCAGCAGCCGTATCGCGGCCGCGCGTGCGGAGGTCGCGGCGCTGGGGCGTGCGCTGGTCGAGCACGGCCGCGGGCTGGATGCCGCCGAGTGTTACGAGCTGGCCGGTGAGGCGCAGAAGCTGGCGAACGCCGCTGATGGTCTCGTGTCCGTGAGTGCCGCGTTGGGGCTCGGGTCGAGGTGCGACTGTCGGGGGACGGTCCCGTCGAGCGGGTCCACGCCCTCGGGTACGTGGACCAGATGGCGGCGAGCCTGGTCGCGCTCGAAGCGGGCCTGACGGAGGGGCTGGCGGGGCGGAAGGTCCACCTCGGCGCGGCCCTCGGTGAGCGGTTCCCCCTGGTCCGTGACCGGGTCCTCGCGGGGGACGTCCCGGCGGCGACGGCCCACAAGGTGGTCGACTCGTGCGCCGGGCTGGACGTCGAGGCGCGCGGGCGGGTCGATGCCGAGGTGTCGGGCCGGTTGAGTGAGCTGGACCCGGCCCAGGTGACGGCGCACGTGCGTCGGGTGGCTACGCGAGCGGCGGCCGACCAGGTCGCCGCGCAGGTCGCGAAGAGTCGCCGCACCCGGACGGTGGAGGTCCGCCCCGGGCCGGACGGGTTGACCGACGTGTACGCCCTCCTGCCGACGGCGACCGTGGCCGCGGCCTGGGCGGCGACCGAGCAGCTCGCCGGGGAGTACCGCGGCATCGACGACACGCTGACCCTGTCCGAGGCGCGGGCGGATGCGTTCGGGGATCTGTTCCTGCGCAACGTGACGGTCAGTGCCTCGGTCACGCTCGGGGTGCCCGTCGTCACCGACCGACCAGCGCCCGAGCCGGCCATGGTCGAGACCGTCGAGGTGCCCTGGGGCGACGACGACACGGTCATCGATGCCTACACCGGGGAGGAGACCCGCTTCGGCGACCTCCCGCCGGAGGCGCAGCGCCTGTTCGAGACCACGACGATGACCGTCGACCCGGACCTGCGCGCGATCCCCATGGCCCAGGTCACACCCGGGTTCGCCGTCTCCGGCACGCAGTTGCCCGGCCTCGGCTGGGTCGACGCCGCCACCGTCGCCAACCTCCTCAAGGTCCTCCCGATGGACGTCGCGGGGGCCGTGCTGGACGCCGAGACCGGCACCCTGGCCTCCCTGACCACCAGCGCCTACCGACCGAACAAGGCGATGCGGGACTTCGTCACCACCCGGGACGGGACCTGCCGGATGTGGGGGTGCTCGAGACGGGCGGAGTACACCGACCTCGACCACACCAGACCCTGGCCCGGGGGCGTCACCTCACCGACCGACCTGGCGTGCCTCTGCCGACGGCACCACCGGCTGAAGCAACAAGGCCGCTGGCGCCCCACCCTCGACCCCGACGGCACCCTCACCTGGACCTCGCCCTCCGGCACGCGCCGCGGCACCGAGCCGGCCCACCGCGTCGCTGCCTCCGCCCCACCCGACGTGCCTCCTTTCTGACCGCCGACGCTGTCCGGGCGCGGGATGGGTCACACCGTGACCTGGCTCATGCGCCCGCGCGCGTCGCCGCTGCTAGCGTCCGACGCGACCCCGCACCCGCCTCGGAAGGCCGCTCGATGCGCAGCGCCAAGGACTTCTTCGCCCCTCTCGCCGTCGGTGCCCCGGACCCGGTGCGCGAGGTGCCGGCCCGCCCGAGCCGGATGATCCACTTCTTCGACCCGAGCAACCCGAAGATGGCCGCCAAGGTGCCCGACCTGGTCGGCACCGTCGACGTGCTGCTCGGCAATCTCGAGGACGCCGTCAAGGCCGACAACAAGGAGGCCGCGCGCCGAGGGCTGGTCGACATCGCGAAGGTCACCGACGTCGGCGAGCACACCCAGCTCTGGACCCGGGTGAACGCGCTCGACAGCCCCTGGGTGCTCGACGACCTGACCACCCTGGTCACCGAGATCGGCGACCGCCTCGACGTCGTGATGGTGCCCAAGGTCCAGGGCCCCGAGGACATCCACTACGTCGACCGCCTGCTGGCCCAGCTCGAGGCCAGGGCCGGCCTGCGCCGGCCGATCCTGGTGCACGCCATCCTCGAGACCGCCCGCGGCATGGCCAACGTCGAGGAGATCGCCGGCGCGAGCCCCCGCATGCAGGGCATCAGCCTCGGCCCCGCCGACCTCGCCGCCGACCGCCGGATGAAGACCACGCGCGTGGGCGGGGGCCACCCCGGCTACCTGGTGCGCCAGGACCCGACCGACGGCGACGTCCAGGGCCCGCGCGCCACCTACCAACAGGACCTCTGGCATTACACGATCGCCCGGATGGTCGACGCCTGCGCGATGCACGGGATCCTCCCGTACTACGGCCCCTTCGGGGACATCCAGGACGTCGTCGCGTGCGAGGACCAGTTCCGCAACGCCTTCCTCCTCGGCTGTGTCGGCACCTGGACCCTGCACCCGGTGCAGATCGCCATCGCCAAGAAGGTCTTCAGCCCCAGCGCCCACGACGTCGCCCACGCCCGGCGGGTGAAGGAGGCCATGGGCGACGGCACCGGCGCCGTGATGCTGGACGGGAAGATGGAGGACGACGCCAGCCTCAAGCAGTGCCTCGTCATCCTCGAGCTCGCTGACCGGCTGAGCGCGAACGACCCCGAGCTGGCCGCTCTCTACGCCCCGGCCGAGGGGGACGGCCCGGCATGAGCGAGCCCTACCGCCCCCGGCGCTCGGTGCTCTACATGCCGGGCAGCAACGAGCGGGCCCTCGAGAAGGCGAAGACCCTGCCGGTCGACGGGCTGATCCTCGACCTCGAGGACGCCGTCGCCCCCGACGCCAAGCCGGGCGCTCGCGAGAACGTCTGCGCGGCAGCGGCGTCCAGCGCGTACGGCCAGCGCGAGGTCACCATCCGGGTCAACGCCGCCGGCACTCCGTGGCACGACGCCGACCTCGAGGCAGCCTGCGCCGCGGGCCCCGACGGCATCGTGGTGCCCAAGGTGGGCTCGGCCGACGAGGTCCGTTCGCTGGTGGCTGCGATGGAGCGCCACGGCGCCCCCGACCGCACCCGGCTGTGGGCGATGGTCGAGACGCCCGGGGCCGTCCTCGACGCGCGCGCCATCGCCGCCGCGTCCGACCGGCTGGCCGTCCTGGTGCTCGGCACCAACGACCTCGTCAAGGAGCTGCGGGCCCGCTTCGTCGCCGGCCGTGCCCCCTTGCTGACCTCGCTGTCCCTCGTGGTCCTGGCCGCCCGCGAGGCGGGGGTGGCCGTCCTCGACGGGGTCTACAACGACGTCGTGGACCTCGAGGGGTTCGAGGCCGAGTGCCGTCAGGGCGTCGACCTGGGCTTCGACGGCAAGACCCTGATCCACCCGGGGCAGGTCGAGCCCTGCAACCGGGCCTTCGCGCCGAGCCAGGCCGAGGTCGAGGACGCGCGGGGCGTCGTCGCGGCCTGGGCAGCGGCTCGCGGCCGTGGCGTGGTCACCCACGACGGCCGGATGGTCGAGAACCTCCACGTCGAGGTGGCGCAGCGGGTCCTGGCGGTCGACGAGGCCGTGCGGTCCCGTTCCTGACCGCAGGCTGTGCGTCGGGCAACGATGCGGTCACGGCAGGCGTGTCGATGTGGTCGCTCCGGGCCCTATGGCGTCCCCTGGAAGGGATGCGACCCTCCAGCCTCCACCCGTCCGCCCTTGCCGCACTGGCCGCCCTCGCGGCGGTGACGGCGTTGTCCGGGTGCGCCCAGGCCGGGGTGTGGGGTGGGGCCGTGGGCGGCCCAGCGGCACCGGCGGCGGCCTCGCCCTCCCCGAGCCCCGCGCGCACGACGCCGAGCGTGAGTCCCACGCCGAGCGTGAGCCCGACGCCGAGCGTGAGTCCCACGCCGAGCGCGAGCCCGACGCCCACCACGCCGGCGGTCCCCGCTCCGAGCACGACGCCCTCGAGCACCGCGGCCGCCACCCCCCGCCCGCTGGAGGCGCTGCGCTACGGGGACAGCGGGCCCGAGGTCCTCGCGGTCCAGCAGCGCCTCACCACGCTCGGCTACTGGCTGGGCCCGGCCGACGGGAACTTCGGCGCGCTGACCCAGCAGGCCGTCTTCGCCCTCCAGAAGTCCGCCGGCCTGTCGCGGGACGGCATCGTCGGACCGAAGACCCGCGCTGCCCTGACCGCCGGCACCCGCCCACGGGCCACGCTCTCCGGCAACGGGATCGAGATCGACCTGGAGCGGCAGGTCCTCATGGTCGTGCGCCAGGGGGCACCGACGGTCATCCTCAACACCTCGACGGGCAGCGGTGAGCAGTACACGTCGAAGGGCCACACCTCCACCGCGTACACGCCCACGGGCACGTTCACGGTCTTCCGCCAGGTCGACGGCCAGGACGACAGTGACCTCGGTTCGCTCTGGCGCCCCAAGTACTTCTACCGGGGATGGGCGGTGCACGGCTCGCCGAGCATCCCGCCGTACCCGGCGTCGCACGGCTGCGCCCGGCTGAGCAACGCCGCGATCGACATGATCTGGGCCGAGGGCCTCATGCCCATCGGGTCACGCGTCCTGGTGCACTGACCGCCGGACGGCGGCCCTACTCGCCGGGGTAGACGACCCCGACCTGCCGGCGCACCTCGTCCATCACGGCCATGACCCGGCGGGTGGCCTCCCAGGGCACCGGGCCCGGCTCGGTGCGCCCCTCGGCCACGGCCCGCGCCGCCTCGGCGATCTCGTACCGGAAGCCGTGCTCGGGGTGCTGGGGCTGCATCGTGTCGAGCACGGTGCCGTCGGGCGCCACGAGGCGCACCGTGGTGGCGGCCCCGTAGAAGAAGCCGGGCCCGGTGAGCTCGAGGCGGCCCCTGGTACCCGCGGCCAGCGCCTGGCACGGCGTGGCGGCGGCCATCGTGGACGTCATCCGGGCCAGGGCCGGCCCGACCAGCCCCGTGACGCCCACGCTCACGTCGACACCCTCGTCGCTGAGCGTCCCGCGAGCGGCGACCCCGCCCAGCTCGCCGAGCAGGTGGTCGGCGAACGCGATGGGGTAGACCCCGAGGTCGAGCAGCGACCCGCCCGCCAGGGCCGGGTCCGAGAGCCGCTGGGGCCCGTCGGGCCAGAGGAGCTGGCCGTGGTCGGCCTGCACCAGCACCAGGTCGCCGACGGTGCCGGCCTCGACCGTGCGGCGCACGACGTCGTACTGCGGCAGGTAGCGGCTCCACATCGCCTCGCCCGCGAACAGGCCGGCCGCCCGCGCGGCGTCGAGGACCTCGTCGGTCTCGGCCAGGCTGCGGGCGAAGGCCTTCTCGACCAGTACCGGCTTGCCGGCGGCCAGCGCCAGCAGGGCATGCTCGTGGTGCTCGCTGTGCGGGGTGGCCACGTAGACCGCGTCCACGCCGTCGTCGGCGACCAGCGCCTCGTAGGAGCCGTGGCTGCGCGCGGCACCGTGGCGGCGCGCGAACCCGCTGGCCCGGTCGGCCGAGCGTGAGCCCACGGCCACCACCTCGCCGCGGGTGCCGGCGCGGACCGCGGCGGCGAAGGTGTGGGCGATGCCCCCCGGGCCGAGGACGCCCCAGCGCAGCGGCGGGGCGTCCATCGGGTCGGGGACCGTCGAGGGGGCGAGGCGCTGCGGCGTCGTCGGCATGCGAGAGACCCTACGGTCAGAAGCGGCTCGTCGCCTCGGCGACCAGATCCGCGACCAGCTCGCCCGGGTCGACCTCCAGGCCCCGTCTCCGGAACCACGTGACCATCGTCGTGGCGTCGCGCTCCAGGAACTCGAAGCCCTGCGGGTTGCCGATGACGTCGACCACTTGCGGCCAGTCGATGATGACCAGCCGACCGTCGTGCACGAGCACGTTGTAGGGGCTGAGGTCGCCGTGGGTCCAGCCGTGCCGGGCCAGCGTGAGCAGGCTGGTGCGCAGCTGGTCGTAGAGGTCGGCCAGCTCGGCCGGCGTGGGCCGCACCGACACCAGGCGCGGGGCCGCCACCGGAGTTCCGCCGGCGGTGTCGCCGACGAACTCCATCAGCATCTCCGTCTCGTCGAGCTGCACCGGGTAGGGGACCGGTAGGTCGAGCGCCCAGAGGGCCGCCAGGGCGCCGAACTCGGCGGCCGCCCACTGGCCGCCGATGACCTGCTTGCCGAAGTCGGTGCGCTTGGCCATGGCCCGCATCTCGCGGCTGCGCCGGACGCGGCGGCCCTCGAGGTAGCCGGCGTCGCGGTGGAAGAGGCGGTGCTCGCCGCTGCGGTACCGCTTCGCGGCCAGGGTCACGGCCCGGTCGGTGCCCGGCAGCCAGCGCCGCAGCACGTGGACGTCGGCCTCCTTGCCGGTCTTGAGGACGCCGAGGTCGGCGTCGACCGCGCCGAGCTCGGTGATGACCCAGGCGGGGCGGGGTCTCGGCCCGTGGGTGGCGCCGTCCCAGGAGGACCAGCGCTCGCCCTCGGGCGGGGCGTCAGGTGAGGTGTCGGTGGAGAAGGCGGCCTGTCGGGCCGGGAGGTGGAACGGCTGGTGTGCCAAGGGAGTGCTCCTGTGCGAGGAAGGGGATCGGGACCGGGGAACGGCCCGGGACAGTCGTGGACATGTCGGCCTCCTCCTTCGCTCGGTGGCGCGGGACATCGCGCGCGTGACGGGCCTAGCGTGCCCGCACCACCGCAGCTGCGCCAGCGGATTTCCGAACCCGCCGGCGCGTGGGGCGAGTCACACGGTGCGCGGCCTCACACGAACGGCCCCCTCGCGCCCGGCCCCGGCACACTGGCATCGACACCCCGACCCACCCGAAGGCGGCGATCTGCGCATGTCCCGACTCCAGACCACCGACGGCCTCACCGAGGAGCAGCACGAGCTCGTCAAGCTGGTGCGCGAGTTCGTCGACGAGCAGATCCTGCCGGTGGCCACCGAGCTCGAGCACAAGGACGAGTACCCCACCGACATCGTCGAGGGGATGAAGGAGATGGGGATCTTCGGGCTGATGATCCCCGAGGAGTACGGCGGGCTCGGGGAGTCGCTGCTGACCTACGCGCTCGTGGTCGAGGAGATCGCGCGCGGCTGGATGAGCGTCAGCGGCATCATCAACACCCACTTCATCGTCGCGTACCTGATCCTCCAGCACGGCACCGACGAGCAGAAGCAGCGCTACCTGCCGCGGATGGCCACCGGGGAGGTGCGCGGGGCGTTCTCGATGAGCGAGCCCGGGCTCGGCTCCGACGTGGCCGCCATCCGCACCAAGGCCGTGCGCGAGGGCGAGGAGTGGGTCATCACCGGCCAGAAGATGTGGCTGACCAACGGCGGCTCGGCCAACCTCGTGGCGGTCCTCGTGCGCAGCGACCTCGGCGAGAGCGACAGCCCGTACAAGAACATGACGACCTTCCTCATCGACAAGGAGTCGGGCTTCGGCGAGACGGCCCAGGGCGTCACCGTGCCCGGCAAGATCGACAAGATGGGCTACAAGGGCGTCGACACCACCGAGCTGGTCTTCGACGGCCACCGCACCACCGACGCCCAGGTCCTCGGTGGGGTGCCCGGCCAGGGCTTCTACCAGATGATGGACGGCGTCGAGGTGGGCCGGGTGAACGTCGCCGCGCGCGCGTGCGGCCTGTCGATGCGGGCCTTCGAGCTCGGCATCGCCTACAGCCAGCAGCGTGAGACCTTCGGCAAGAAGATCGCCGAGCACCAGGGCATCCTGTTCCGCCTGGCCGACATGGCGACCAAGGTCGAGGCCAGCCACCAGATGATGGTCAAGGCCGCGCGCCTGAAGGACGCCGGCCAGCGCAACGACCTCGAGGCGGGGATGGCCAAGTACCTCGCGTCCGAGAACTGCGCCGACGTGGTGGAGCAGAGCTTCCGCATCCACGGCGGCTACGGGTACTCCAAGGAGTACGAGATCGAGCGGCTCTACCGCGAGGCCCCGATGCTGCTGATCGGTGAGGGCACGGCCGAGATCCAGAAGATGATCATCGGCCGCCGGCTGCTCGAGGACTACAAGGCCCGCTGACGCCGAGGTCCGCCCGGGGTCGTCCAGCGGGCGTCCAGCCGCCTCCCAGCCGATGGTGCGAGGATGGAGCCATGAGCAGCCAGCCGATGCGTCCCGGCCTCCGTGCCGCCCTCTCGCTGGAGTACCCGATGTCGCTCGGGGTCCACGACAGCTACGAGGAGGCCCAGAAGGCCGTCGACTACCTGTCCGACCACGAGTTCCCGGTGCAGGACGTCCTCATCGTCGGTACCGACCTCAAGCAGCTCGAGCGCGTCACCGGCCGCCTCACGCAGGGCCGCGTCATCGGCGCCGGCGCCCTCTCGGGCATGTGGCTCGGCCTGTTCGTCGGGATCATCTTCTCGGTCTTCGACCCCACCGGCCTCAACGTCGCGAGCATCATCGCCACCGTGCTCTTCGGTGCCGTGTTCGGTGCCATCTGGGCCACCGTCGGGTACCGGCTCACCAAGGGCCAGCGCGACTTCACCAGCGTCAGCCAGGTGGTGGCCGCCAAGTACGAGGTGCTGTGCGAGCACAAGCACGTCCAGCGCGGGCGTGAGCTGCTGAGCCAGATGGACCCCATGAAGGCGGCCCAGGAGCAGGTGCGGATCGCCCGCGAGCAGGAGCAGGCGCGGGCCGCCGCCCAGCAGCACCCCAGCGAGCCGCGCCACCCCGCCGACCCCTCGATCTGAGCGCCGCACGGGGCTAGGGTCGGGCCATGCAGCCCGACCGCCCGACGCTCGAACGCTTCGACGAGACCCCGGCCTCGGTCCTGTGCGTAGTCGCGCACCCCGACGACATCGAGTACGGCACGGCGGCCGCGGTGCACCGCTGGGTCGGCGCCGGCGCGCGGGTGACCTACTTCCTGCTGACCAGTGGCGAGGCCGGCATCGACACCATGGATCCCGAGCGGGCCCAGGCCGTCCGCGAGGACGAGGAGCGCGAGAGCGCCCGCCGCGTGGGGGTGGAGACCGTCGAGTTCGGCGGCTGGCCCGACGGGGCGGTCGAGTACGGGCTCGCCCTGCGCAGGGACATCGCGCGCGCCATCCGGCGGCACCGCCCCGAGCTCGTCGTGGCCTCGCACTGGGGCGAGCGCTTCGCCGCGGGCATGCTCAACCAGGCCGACCACCGCGCCGTGGGGCTCGCGACCCTCGACGCCGTCGCCGACGCCGGCAACCGCTGGCTGCACCGCGACCTGCTCGAGGTCGAGGGGCTCGAGCCGTGGGGTGGTGTGAAGGTCATCGCGGTCGGCGCCTCCGACCGGCCCACCCACTTCGTCGACGTGTCGGGGGAGCCGTTCGAGGCGGCCGTGCACTCGCTCGAGGCGCACGAGGCCTACAACCGCGCCCTGCCGGCCGAGTTCCCGGCGCCGCGGGCGCTGCTGCAGATGATCCTCGGCGGGGGCGGCGAGGCGGCCGGGGTCGAGCACGCGCTGCTGCTCGACGTCATCCGCCGCGGCTGACCGCGACCCCCCCTCAGCTTTTCGGGGTCACCCCGAAAAGTGCACCGGGCAAGGGTTGCGAGGCGCTGTCTCGTGCAGGAGCCCTTGTGTCGAGCGGTGTCCGGGGCGGCTCCTCGTCAGGAGCGAGCCCGCGCCACCCAGGCCTCGACCTCGTCGCTGCGACGCGGCATCCCGCCCGAGAGGTTCTCGCAGCCGTCCGCGGTGACGAGCACGTCGTCCTCGATGCGCACGCCGATGCCGCGGAAACGCTCGGGGGCCAAGAGGTCGTCGGCCTTGAAGTACAGGCCGGGCTCGACCGTCAGGACCATCCCGGGCCTCAGCTCGGCGTCCATGTACTCCTCGCGGGTGGCGAGGGCGCAGTCGTGCACGTCGAGGCCGAGGTGGTGCGACGTGCCGTGCACCATCCAGCGGCGGTGGTACTGGCCGTGCTCCTTGTCGAGGGTGTCCTCGACCGAGACGCCCTCGGGTAGGAGCCCCCAGGCGTGCAGGTGCTCGGCGATGACCCGGATGGCGGCGGCGTGCACGTCGGAGAACCTCGCGCCCGGCCTCACGGCTGCGATGCCGGCCTCCTGCGCCGCGTAGACGGCGTCGTAGACCTCGCGCTGGGCGTCGGTGAAGGTGCCGTCGACCGGGACGGTGCGGGTGACGTCGGCGGTGTAGAGGCTGTCGACCTCCACCCCGGCGTCGATGAGGACGAGCTCGCCCGGCGTGACGTCGCCGGTGTTCTTGATCCAGTGCAGGGTGTTGGCGTGGTCGCCGGCCGCGCAGATCGCGTCGTAGCCGACCCCGTTGCCGCGGTGGCGGGCGGTGAGCCCGAAGGTCCCCTCGAGCCAGCGCTCGCCGCGGCCGTTCGCGACGGCGTCGGGGAGCGCCGCGAGCATCGCGTCGAAGCCGGCGTGGGTGGCGTCGACCGCCTCGCGCATCTGCTCGACCTCGTACTCGTCCTTGACCAGGCGGGCCACGGACACCGCGTGCGCGAGGGCGTCGTCCGCCTCCTGGAGGGACTCCTGGGCGGCGCCGTTCTCGACCCGGGCGGCGTCGAGGCGCTCGGTGAGCTCGCGGTCGGCGTCGCGCACGACCCGCACGGTGAGCTCGCCCGCGTCCTTCGCGACGGCGTCGACGAGGCCGTCGACGTGGCGCGCGGTGAGGCCGAGCTCACGCTCGACGTCCTCGACGGACGGTCGCGCGCCGACCCAGAACTCGCCGTAGCGGGCGTCGGCGAAGAACTCGTCGCTGTCACGCTCGGCGAGCGGGCGGAAGTACAGCACCGCCTCGTGGCCGCCGTCGTCGAGGGGCTCGAGGACCAGCACGGCGTCGGGCTCGCGGTCGGCGCCGAGGCCGGTGAGGTAGGCGAACGCGGTGTGCGGCCGGAACACGTAGTCGGTGTCGTTGCTGCGGACCTTGAGGCCGCCCGCGGGCACGACCAGCCGCTGCTTGGGGAAGGCGGCGCTCAGCACCTCGCGACGCGCGGCGGCGTGGGCCGCGGCCGGCGCCGGACCCGTGGTCGTGGGGGTGCGCGGGGCCCAGCCCTCGCGGATGAAGGCCCGCAGCTCGTCGGTGGTCGCCCGGCCCCGGTTGTCGGCCTGCTTCTGCTCTTCGCTCACCCCGCCATGCTGCCACGGTGGGCGGGGCCGGGTCACCGCGGCCGCGCGGGTGTGCGGCGCCTCCGGGTGGGCCAGGGGCGCGGGCTCAGTCCTCCTCCCAGTCGAGCGTGCGCTCGACCGCCTTCTTCCAGCCGCGGTAGCCCTCGCGGCGCTGGTCCTCGCTCCAGCTCGGCTCCCAGCGGCGGTCCTCGGCCCAGTTCTCGCGCAGCTCGTCGGTGCCCGACCAGAACCCGGTCGCCAGCCCGGCCGCGTACGCCGCCCCGAGGGCGGTGGTCTCGGCGACGACGGGCCGCGAGACCGGCACGCCCAGGATGTCGGCCTGGAGCTGCATGCAGAGGCTGTTGGCGGTCACCCCGCCGTCGACCTTCAGGCAGGTCATCTCGACGCCGCTGTCGGCCTCCATCGCCTCGGCCACGTCGCGGGACTGGTAGCAGATGGCCTCCAGGGTCGCCCGCGCCAGGTGGGCGTTGGTGTTGAAGCGCGAGAGCCCGACGATGGCGCCGCGGGCGTCGCTGCGCCAGTACGGCGCGAACAGCCCGCTGAAGGCCGGCACGAAGTAGACCCCGCCGGTGTCCTCGACCTGGGCGGCCAGGCGCTCGACCTCGCTGGCGCCGCTGATGATGCCCAGCTGGTCGCGCAGCCACTGCACCGCGCTGCCCGTGACCGCGATCGAGCCCTCGAGGGCGTACACCGGCTTGGCGTCGCCGAGCTGGTAGGCGACCGTCGTGAGCAGGCCGTTGCGGCTGCGGACGAGCTCCTCGCCGGTGTTCAGCAGCAGGAAGTTGCCGGTGCCGTAGGTGTTCTTGGCCTCCCCGGGCTCGAAGCAGACCTGCCCCACCGTGGCGGCCTGCTGGTCGCCGAGCACGCCCGCGATCGGCACCTTGGCCGTGCGGCGGTCGCCCGAGGTCACGCCGAACGCCTCGGGGTGGCTGCTCGGGTGGATGCTCGGCAGCATCGCGCGCGGGATGCCGAAGAACCCCAGCAGCTCGTCGTCCCAGTCGAGGGTCGTGAGGTCCATCAGCATCGTGCGGCTGGCGTTGGTGACGTCGGTGACGTGCAGGCCGCCGTCGGGACCGCCGGTGAGGTTCCAGACCACCCAGGTGTCGGGGGTGCCGAAGACGGCGTCGCCGCGCTCGGCCGCCGCGCGCAGCCCGTCGACGTTCTCGAGCAGCCACTGGATCTTGCCGCCGGAGAAGTAGGTGGCCGGGGGCAGCCCGGACTTCGCGCGGATGACGTCGCCGCGGCCGTCGGCGTCCAACGCCTTGGCGATCGCGGCGGTGCGGGTGTCCTGCCAGACGATCGCGTTGTGGAAGGGGCGGCCGGTGCGGCGGTCCCACACGATGGCGGTCTCGCGCTGGTTGGTGATGCCGATCGCGGCCAGGTCCGCGCTCGTGATGCCGGCCGAGGTCAGGGCCGAGCCGATGACGCTCTGCGTGCGGTCCCAGATCTCGAGAGGGTTGTGCTCGACCCATCCGGCGCGGGGGAGGACCTGCTCGTGTTCGAGCTGGTGGCGGGCCACCTCCTGGCCGGCATGGTCGAACACCATGAACCGGGTGCTCGTCGTGCCCTGGTCGACCGCGCCGATGAAGTCCGCCATGGCCCGAGCCTATGGCGACGGACCGGAACGGGGCGTGAGCCGGGCGCCGGGGTTGTTGCCACCTGGCGGGGCAGCTGCACCGTCATCGCGCAACAACCCCGCCGTCGCGGCCGCCTGTGGATGACGCGGCGCCGGGGCGCGGCCATCGGGGCACGCTGGGCGGATGGACCGGCTGCTCGCCCTTGCCCGCGCTCGCGGCGGGGTCGTCACGTCCGGGCTCGCCGCGCGGGTCGGCGTCGACGAGCACGGGCTGGTGGCCGCCCGGCGTTCGGGGCTGCTGGTGCGGGTCCGGCGCGATGCGTACGTCGTGGGGGCACTGTGGGCGGCGGCCGGCCCGGAGGAACGCCTCGCCCTGAGGACCCGCGCGGTCCTGCTCAGCCGGCGGGACCCGGTGGCCGCGAGCCACGAGGCCGCGCTGGCCCTGCACGGGCTGCCGTTGGTGTCGCCGCTGGGGTCGACGGTCGACGTGGTCGCCGACGTGTTGAGGACCCGTCGGGGCGGCAGCCTCCACCTCCATCCGCGAGGGCCGGAGCCCGACGTCGTCGTCGACGGTGTCCGCGTCGTCCCGCTCCCGGTCGCCATCGCCCAGGTGGCCCTGCGGAGTGGGCTGCGGCCGGGGGTCGTGGCGCTCGATGCCGCGCTGGCGCGAGGGTCCTGCGACCTCGACGCCCTGCGCGCGGCCCTCGCCCACCGGGCCGTCACCGCCGCCGCTGTCCGACGGGGCGAGGAGCTCGTGACGCTCGGGGATGCGCAGGCCGAGTCGCCGGGCGAGAGCCTGACCCGTCTGCTGCTCCATGACCTCGGGTACCCGGCCCGCTCGCAGGTGGTGGTCCACGACGAGGAGGGGCGTTTCGTGGCCCGAGTCGACCTCCTCGTCCACGGGCGCGTGGTGGTGGAGTTCGACGGTGCCGTGAAGTACGAGGGCGCCGACGGTCGAGCCGCGCTGGTCGCCGAGAAGCGTCGCGAGGACCGCCTGCGGGCGTTGGGCTACACGGTGGTCCGGGTGACCTGGGCCGACCTGCACGATCCGGCGCGGTTCGCACGGCTGGTCCGGCGGGCGTTCGCGGCGGCCGGGGTGTGATGGCCTTGCTGTCGTGTGCGCACCGGCCCGGCGCGGTTGCTGCGTGATGGCGCTGCAGCTGCGTGGCCATCCTGCAACAACCGAGGCACGAGTGCGGTGGGGGCGGTGTGGGGAAGGGCACGCCGCGGCGGGCTGCCGGGGCGCGGGCCCGCGCGGGAGGATGGCGGACGTCGGGCGAGGTCCAGCGAAGGAGACATGACGTGCAGTTCGGGCGCAGCTACGAGGAGTTCGAGGTCGGTGCGACCTACAAGCACTGGCCCGGCAAGACCGTCACCGAGGCCGACGACCACCTGTTCTGCCTGCTGACCATGAACCACCACCCCCTGCACCTCGACGCCCACTACGCGCAGGAGACGACGCAGTTCGGCAAGAACGTCGTCGTCGGCAACTACGTCTACTCGATCCTGCTCGGGATGTCGGTGCCCGACGTCAGCGGCAAGGCCATCGCCAACCTGGAGGTCGAGAGCCTGCGCCACGTCGCGCCGACCTTCCACGGCGACACCCTCTACGGCGAGACCACGGTGCTCGACAAGCGCGAGAGCACCAGCAAGGACGACCGCGGTGTCGTCCACGTCGAGACCGTGGGCTACAACCAGGACGGCACCGTCGTGTGCGTCTTCCGCCGCAAGGTCATGGTGCCCAAGCAGAGCTACCTCGACGCCCGCGGCGGCGAGCAGCCGGGACGCCCGACGCCGGTCCCGGACAAGAACTGGCCGGGGCCGGCGTCGAGCGGAGCGTGACGCCTCACGGCGTCTGGGTCACCGTCCGGCCGCCCTCGGACCAGCCGATGCTGCGGTAGGGCGCGCCCCGGGCGGAGACCGGGCTCGAGAACGTGGCCCAGAGGACCGCGCGGTCGGTCCCCGGAAGCGGCACGACGCTCAGGGCGTGCGTGAGCGTCGCGCCCGGGACCAGCGGCCTGGCTCCCGGCACGGAGCCCGCCGTGGACGCTGCGTCACACGCGGCCCGTCCCCCCGTCATGGTCCCTCCTGGACGACGGTCACACCTGCAGTACGGCAGGGCGCCGGGAAAGGTTGCCGCGCCGCGGCAGGTTCCCGCTGCCCCACTACGCTTCGCCTGTGATCGACCTGCACACCCACTCGAGCGCGAGCGACGGTACGCAGACCCCGGCCGAGCTCGTACGCGCCGGGGTCGCCGCGGGCCTCGACGCCATGGCCGTCACCGACCACGACACCACGCTCGGATGGGACGAGGCCTCGGTCACCGCCCGCGAGGTGGGCCTGGTGCTCGTCCCGGGCATCGAGGTCTCGTGCGCGCGGGGTGCGCAGTGCCTGCACCTGCTGGCGTACCTGCCCGACTCCGCGCATCCGGCCCTGGTGGCCGAGCTCGAGCAGGCCCGCGCGAGCCGTGAGACGCGCCTGGACCGGATGGTCGAGGGCATGGCGGCCGACGGCATCCCCGTCACCGTCGCGTCGGTGCGGGCCGAGGTCGAGGACGGTGCCACCCCCGGCCGCCCCCACATCGCCGACGCCCTGGTGCGCGCGGGGGTGGTCGAGCACCGCGACGAGGCCTTCGCCCGCTGGCTCGGCGACGACAGCCCCTACTACGTCACGCACTACGCGCCCGACCCGGTGCGCGCCGTCGAGGTCGTGCGGGCCGCGGGCGGGGTGCCGGTCGTGGCTCATCCGTTCTCGCGCACCCGCACCGGTGTCGTGGGGCGTGAGCTGGTCGAGGAGCTGGCCGCGGCCGGGCTGGCCGGCCTCGAGGCCCACCACCGCGACCACGACGACGCCGCGGTGCGCGAGCTCGTCGACCTGGCGGGTGCGCTGGGCCTGCTCGTCACCGGCTCCAGTGACTACCACGGCGCCGGCAAGCGCAACCGCCTGGGCGAGAACACCACCGCGCCAGAGGTGCTCGCCGCGATCGAAGCCCAGGCCACCGGCACCGAGGTGGTGCGCCCGTGAGCTGGTTCGACCTCCCCGTCTTCACGACGACCTTCGTCACCCTCACCGTCATCCTCGACCCGCCCGGCGCCATCCCGATCTTCCTCGCGCTCACCGGGCCGCTGACCCCGCAGCAGAAGATCTCGGCCGCCCGGCGCGCCAGCCTGGTCGCGCTCGGGGTCATCGCCTCGTTCGCGGTGTTCGGCCAGCGCATCCTCGACTACCTCGGCATCACGCTGCCCGCGCTGCAGGCGGCCGGCGGCCTGCTGCTGCTCGTCGTGGCGCTGCAGCTGCTCACCGGGTCGGAGTCGGAGTCGCTGGCCGACGCCGGGGTCAACGTCGCGCTGGTGCCGCTGGGGACGCCGCTGCTCGCCGGGCCCGGAGCCATCGTCGCCACCATGCTCGCGGTGCAGCGGGCCGACGGCGCCGGAGGGCTCGTCGCCGTCGGGGCTGCGCTCACCGCCGCGCTGCTCGTGGTCTACCTCGTCTTCCGGTTCGCCTCGCCGCTGGCGCGCTTCCTCAAGGACAGCGGCATCGTGCTGCTGTCGCGCATCGCCGGCCTGCTGCTGTCGGCCATCGCGGTGCAGATGGTCGCCAACGCCGTCATCGCCTTCGTCAACGGCCAGGGCACTCCCGCCCACTGACGCGGACAGCCCCGCAGGGGATCCGTGGCCTTCCGTACGGTGGGGGCGTGCCCGAGTACGTCCTGCTGCTGTCCTGCCCCGACCGTCGCGGGATCGTCGCGACGGTCACCGCCCTGCTGTTCGAGCGTGGCGCGAACATCGAGGAGAGCCAGCAGTTCGACGACGTCGGCACCGACCAGTTCTTCATGCGGATCCGCTACTCGGTGCAGGAGGGGGACCCCGGCGCCGACGGCTGGCGCGCCCTCTTCGCCCCGGTGGCGCAGCAGTACGGCATGGACTGGACCATCCGGGATGCCGCCCGCCCCTACCGGGCCGTGGTGATGGTGAGCCGCTTCGGGCACTGCCTCAACGACCTGCTCTTCCGCTGGCGCTCGGGCGCGCTGAACCTCGACATCCCCGCCGTGGTGTCGAACCACCGCGACCTCGAGCCGCTGGTGGCCTCGTACGGCATCCCGTTCCACCACGTGCCGGTCACGGCCGACACCAAGGCGGAGGCCGAAACCGCCCTGCGGGCCGTGCTGGCCGAGCACGACGTCGACCTCGTCGTCCTGGCCCGCTACATGCAGGTGCTCTCGGACGGTCTGTCGAGCGACCTCGCGGGGCGCGTCATCAACATCCACCACTCGTTCCTGCCCTCGTTCAAGGGCGCCAAGCCCTACCACCAGGCGTTCGAACGGGGCGTGAAGATCATCGGAGCCACCGCGCACTACGTGACGCCGGCGCTCGACGAGGGCCCGATCATCGAGCAGGACGTGGTGCGGGCCGACCACCGGATGACGCCCGAGGACCTCGTGCGGGCCGGCGAGGAGGTCGAGTCGCGGGTGCTCGCGCGCGCAGTCCGCTGGCACTGCGAGTCGCGCATCCTGCTCAACGGCCGGCGCACCGTCGTCTTCAGCTGAGGGCGGAGCTCTCGGGCGTCGCGGCGTGGCCCTCCCGCCCGTGGGTACGCCGGTCCTGCTTCATCTCGGCCTCGAAGACGTGCCGGCGGCCGGCCATGAGCTCATCGCGCGCGGCGCGCTCGTGCTCGCGGAAGCGCGCGTAGTAGCCGTCGTCGTACTCCTCGACGACCTGGAACGACCAGCGGCCCGCCAGGACGTTGCGCCCCACGAGGTCGGTCTCGACGCGGTCGGCGAGCTCGTCGTGGCCGGCCGCCCGCAGCTGGTCGACGGCCTCGCCGAGGGTCAGGTCGGCCGTACCGCACCTGCGGTGGAAGGCGTAGAGGTGGCCGCGGGCCTCCTCGACCACCTCGAGGGCCTCCGAGAGCTTGCCGAGGGCGGCGACGGTGGCGTCGTCGGTGCCGGCGGGGCGGGTGTGGTCGGGGTCGACGGAGTCGTGGGCCATGCCCCCACGCTAGGGCCGCCGGCCACCCCTGTGGAAAACCCGACGGCCACCGGGCCGAGGTTCGACAGGCTGGGGCCATGACCTTCGAGAACCTCCCCGACGGCTGGGACCAGCACCCGCTCGACGACCCCGCCCTGACCGCCGACGTCGTCGACCTCGTGGTCGGCGACGCCGACCGCGAGTCCGGCTGCGTCGGTCTCCTCCTGCTCGACGACCACCGGCGGCTGGTGCAGCCGTGCGTCGTCGGCGACATCCCGCCCGAGGCCGACCCCGCCGACCTCGTCCCCTTCCTCGAGGAGCTCGCCCGGATGGTCGCCTCCGGTGGCGGCGCGGTCGTGTTCGCCCGCGGGCGGCTGGGCTCGGTCCTGCTCACCGACACCGACCGGGCCTGGCACGACGCCGCCGTCCGCGCCTGCCGGGCCGGGGGTGTGCCGCTGGTCGGGGCCTACCTGGCCACCGGGGCCGGGGTGCGGGCCTTCCCGGTGCCGCTCACCGAGCTCGGTGGCCTCGCGTCCTGAGCCGGTGGGCAGCCGCCTTGACGCGGTTCTGGCACCGCAGGGAGCAGAACCGGCGATGCGTGTTGCGCGAGCGGTCGACCCACACCCGGTCGCACTCGGGCGCCGCGCAGACGCCCAGCCGCGAGCCCAGGTCGCCGCCGATCGCCATCGCGAGGCCGGCCGCCAGGCCCGCCGACCAGCCCCGGGCGAAGGTGGTGTCGGGGCCGTGGAAGTGGATCGACCAGCCGCCGTCGTCGTCCCGGTCCAGCTCGGGATGGGCCTGGGTGCGGCGCAGCATGGCGTTGACCAGCCCGGCCGCGGTGTCGTCGTCGCCGGCGTCGAGCGCCTCGAAGACCTGCCGGGCCGCCAGCACCTCGGCGCGCAGGGCTTCGAGCTCGGCGACCGATGGGCGGGGCTCGTACCCGTCGTAGCGCACCACCTCGACCACGGCCCGGCGGAGGTCCGCACCCCACGGGGCCTCGTGCCGGCGTCCGCCGTCGAGGCCGGGGGAGAGAGCGTTGACGAGGCGGACGGTGGCGTCGACGGCACGGTCGACGTGACTGTTGAAACGCATGTCATACGGTACCTAGGGTCGGAGGTGTGTCACTGTTCAATCAGCGTATGTCAGTCATGCAGGTCCTGGTCGCCGCGCGGGTCGTCAACCGGCTCGGGGGCGCCGGGATGGCCTTCCTCGGGGTGCGGATGACCCGTGACCTCGGGGTGTCGCTCCCCACCGCGGGCACCGTGCTCGCCGTCTTCGGCCTGTGCACCATCCCCTCGCGCGTCCTCGGCGGCGTGGTCACGACCCGGTGGGGCCCGCGGGCCGCGCTGGTCGGCGGCCTCGCGGCGGCGGGCGGGGCGCAGGCGGTGGTCGCGGCCGGCGACTCCCTGGCGGTGGTGGCGCTGGGTGTGGTCCTGCTGGGCCTGGCCTACGAGGTGGTCGAGCCGGCCACCTCGACGGCGGTGCTTCTCGGGGTCGAGCCGGAGCGCCGGGCGTCCCGCTTCTCGCTGCTGTGGGCGTGCGTCGCGGTGGCAGGCGTGGTGGCCGGGGTCGTGGCCGCCCTCGTCACGCGGTGGGGCGTGGGCGCCCTCTTCGCCGTCGACGCCGCCACCAGTCTGGGGGCCGCCGCCCTGGTGGCGGTCCTGCTGCCGCGGCTCGCCCCCGCGCGCGGCCGGACCGCCCCGCGACCGTGGCGCGCCGCGCTCGGCGCCCGCCTGCTGGCCTGGACGGCGCTGTGCTCCGTGTCGTGCACGGTCGTCATGCTCGTGGTCCTGATGCTGCCGGTCGCCCTCGACCGCGCGGGGCACCCCCCGTCGGTCGCCGCCCTGCTGATGGCCCTCTCGGCCGCGGCCGCCCTGGTCGGGCAGCGGCTGCTGGCCCGCTGGGAGGCACGGGTGAGGGCATCGGTCGTGCTGGCGGTCGGCTACGGCCTGCTGGGCACGGGCCTGGCCGCGTGGGCCGCCGGAGGGCTGTCGGCGCTGCTGCTGGGCGCGGTGCTCGACGGCGCGGCGAGCAGCCTCGTGGTCGGGACCCAGCAGGCCGTGGCGTCACGCCTGGTCGCCCCCGGGGCCGAGGCGGCGGTGATGACGGTGCAGGGCCTGTCCTGGGGAGTGGCCACGGTGGCGGCACCGCTGCTGGGGGCGGCCCTGCTGGCCCGGGGGCCGGCGGTGCTGTGGCTCAGCGCGGCCGCGGTGTGCCTGGCGCTGGCGGCCGGTCACGCGGCGCCGCGGGGGGCGACCCGGGGCCGGAGGGGTCAGATCTTCGTGAGCCGCGTGTAGGGGCTGACGATGCGGGCCCGCTGGGCTCCGCCGAAGTCGACGACGACCGCCGCCGACTCCTGGGTGATGACGCGGCCGAGGCCGAACTTGTCGTGCGTGACGCGGTCACCCACGGCGAAGCTCTCGATCTCGGGCGCCACACGAGCGCTGAACGGGCTCCTCGCGGAGTACTGGGGCTCGGAGGCTCGTCGCTGTGTCACCCCCTCAGTATGCGCCCTCGGGCGCCGGGCCGCGTCGCGCGGCGTGCCGCGGCGCCTCCCGGGGGAGGCGTTCAGCACTCGATGACGTTGACCGCGAGGCCGCCGCGAGCGGTCTCCTTGTACTTGACCTTCATGTCGCGCCCGGTGTCGCGCATCGTCTTGATGGCCTTGTCGAGCGAGACCACGTTGCGCCCGTCGCCGCGCAGCGCGAGCCGAGCGGCGGTGATGGCCTTGACCGATGCCACCGCGTTGCGCTCGATGCACGGGATCTGCACGAGGCCGCCCACCGGGTCGCAGGTCAGGCCCAGGTTGTGCTCGATACCGATCTCGGCGGCGTTCTCGACCTGCTTCGGGGTCCCGCCCAGCACCTCGGTGAGGGCGCCGGCCGCCATCGAGCAGGCCGAGCCGACCTCGCCCTGGCAGCCGACCTCGGCGCCCGAGATCGACGCGTTCTCCTTGTAGAGCGTCCCGATGGCGGCCGCGGTCAGCAGGAAGCGCACCACGCCCTCGTCGTCGGCGCCCGGGACGAAGCGGGTGTAGTAGTGCAGGACGGCCGGGATGATGCCGGCCGCGCCGTTGGTCGGTGCGGTGACGATGCGCCCGCCCGAGGCGTTCTCCTCGTTGACGGCCAGGGCGTAGAGCGTGACCCAGTCCATCGCGGCCAGCGGGTCGGTGGTGTGCTCACCGCGCAGCTGGCGGGCCAGGCGCGGCGCCCGGCGCTGCACCTTGAGCCCACCGGGCAGGACACCCTCGGTGCGGCAGCCGTTCTCGACGCACTCCTGCATCACCGACCAGAGGTGCAGCAGACCGGCGCGGACCTCGGCCTCGGTGCGCCAGGCGGTCTCGTTGGCGAGCATCACGCCGCTGACGGGCAGCCCGGTCTCGTCGCAGCGCTGCAGCAGCTGGTCGCCGGTGGTGAAGGGGTGGCGGACGGGGGTGGCGTCGGGCACGATCGCGCCCTGGCCCACCTCGTCCTGGTCGAGCACGAACCCGCCCCCGACGGAGTAGTACTCGCGCGTGCGCAGCGGCTCCTCGCCCTCGGTGGGCTCGGCCGAGGCCCATGCCGTGAAGCGCATCCCGTTGCTGTGGAACGGCAGGGTCGCCCGCCGGTGCAGCAGCACGTCGGTGTCGGGGTCGCACACGATGTCGTGGGTTCCGCCCAGGTGCAGCACGCGGGAGGTGCGGACCTCGTCGACCCGGCCCTCGGCGGCGCGCGGGTCGGTGGACTCCGGCGACTCGCCCTCGAGGCCCAGCAGGACGGCCTTGACCGAGCCGTGCCCGTGGCCGGTGGCGCCGAGCGAGCCGAAGAGCTCGCCGCGCACCCGGCCCACCCGGGGCAGCAGCCCGTCGTCGCGCAGCCCCGCGGCGAACGTGTGCGCGGCCCGCATCGGGCCGACGGTGTGGGAGCTCGAGGGCCCGATGCCCACGGAGAACAGGTCGAACGAGGAGATGGCCATGGCGGGGCCAGTGTGTCACCCCGGGCCCGGTTCTGGGGACGGCCGCGGCGACGTCGGTGGCGGCCGCTACGGTCGGGGGATGGGCAGTGAGGGGGTCGAAGGGCGTCCGCGGGGGGCGCAGCAGCCGGCGCCGCGCCCGGCACCGCGGCAGGCGGCGCTGCCCGGCATGCCCGAGCCACTGTGGGGCGGCAGTCCCAGCAAGCTCCTCGCGTTCCTCGACTGCCCGCGCCGCTACCGGATGACCTACCTCGACCGGCCGGCGCCCGAGAAGCGCCGCCCGCGGGCGCACACCTCGCTCGGCATCGCGGTGCACAACGCGCTGCGTGACTACTGGGACCTCCCCGCCCCCGACCCCGTGGCGGGCGGTCGCCTGGTCGAGAAGGCGTGGATCGACGTCGGCTTCCGCGACGGCGAGCAGTCCCGGCGCTGGAAGGCCCGGATGCGCGACGCCGTCACGGCCTACCTCGAGGCGCACCCTCCACAGGCCCGGCCCGTCGGCATCGAGCGCACCGCGTCGTTCGTCAGCGGCGACCTGCGCGTCCAGGGCCGCATCGACCGGCTCGACGACCGCGGCGGCGAGCTGGTGGTCGTCGACTACAAGACCTCGCGCGTGCCCTCCACCGACGACGACGCCCGCACCTCGATGCCGATGGCCCTCTACGCGGCGGCCGTCTGGAAGATGTTCCGCCGCCCGGTGCGCCGCGTCGAGCTGCACCACGTCCCCAGTGGCACGGTGGCCGCCCACGAGCACACCCCCGAGTCGCTCGGGCGGCACGTCGAGCGGGCCCGCTCGATCATGCGCGACGCACGCCGGGCCGACGCCGACCACGCCCGCCACGGCGCCGCGTCCGAGCTCTTCCCCCCGGTCACCGGGCCGCTGTGCTCCTGGTGCGACCTGCGGGCGCACTGCCCCGAGGGGCGGGCCGCGGCACCCGAGAAGTCGGACTGGGCCGCGCTCGGCGATGACTGAGCGCGGCGCTGTCACCGGGCCGTGCCAGGCTCGGGGGATGGAGCAGCGCATCTCGTTCGTCACCATCGCCACCGCCGACCTCGAGGCCTCGCGCCGCTTCTACGTCGACGGGCTGGGATGGGAGCCCGAGCTCCACGTGCCGGGGGAGGTGGTGATGCTCACGGCCGGGGAGCGGCTCGTGCTCTCGCTCTGGGACCGGGCGGCGTTCGAGGCCGAGCTCGGCGGCACCACGGTCAGCGGGCCGGGGCTGCTGCCCTTCACCCTGTCCCACAACGTCGAGACCCCCGCGCTCGTCGACGAGGTGCTGAGGCTCGCCGCGGCCGCAGGGGCGTTGGTGGGGGGTGCCACCGACCGCGAGTGGGGTGGCTACACGGGCTACTTCGCCGACCCCGACGGGGTGCGGTGGGAGGTCGCCTGGAACCCCGGCCCGATCGGGCTACGGGTGGTGCCGACGACCGACACCACCCCGCGGGGCTGACCGGCTCGGCTCAGAGGCCGGCGGCGCGGCGCAGCGGCGTCTGGCCCTGGTAGAAGGCCTGGAGGTTGTCGCTGAGGATGCTGCGGATCATCGGGGCCTCGGCCACGCCGTTGCCCGCGGCGTCCTGGGCGTCGACCATGGCGAGGAGGTCCTCGATCTCGGCCGGCGTGCGGTAGGTCGAGAGGTCGGCGCGCAGCCGACGGGCCTGGGCACGCCGCTCACGGCGCTCGCGCAGGTCGTCCTTGACGGTGGTCCAGAGTGCGGTGCTGTTGGTCATGAGTCCAGTGTTCGCCGTCGCAACTCATGCGTCCAATGAATTCGGGACATAGATGGAATGCACTATCGTCATGGGATGGACACCGATGCACTGCGCTGGTTCCAGCTCGTCGCCGACGGCTACACCGTCACCGAGGTCAGCGACGTCTTCGGGGTCAGCCAGCCCGGGGTCTCGCGGGCGCTGGCCCGCCTCGAGGCCGAGGTCGGCACCCCGCTGCTGCACCGCCAGGGCCGAGTCCTGCGGATGACGCACGCCGGTACCGCCTTCAAGCGGCACGTCGACACGCTGGTCAACAGCCTCGACGACGGGCTGGCCGCCGTCTCCGAGCTCGTCGACCCCGAGAGCGGCGTGGTCACCCTCGCGTTCCCGCT
The DNA here is from genome assembly GCF_002846495.1 of Phycicoccus duodecadis. Taxonomy (NCBI): domain Bacteria; kingdom Bacillati; phylum Actinomycetota; class Actinomycetes; order Micrococcales; family Intrasporangiaceae; genus Phycicoccus; species Phycicoccus duodecadis. The sequence goes on along the minus strand of NZ_PJNE01000001.1, from coordinate 1,022,693 downwards.
GAGCCTCGGCAGCTGGCTGGTGCCCAGCCTGGTGGGGGCGTTCCGCCGCGAGCATCCCCGGGTCCACATCGCGCTCGAGCGCACGGTGGTGGGCGAGCACGGGCGGGCCTCCACGCAGCTGAGCACCCGCCGGGCCGACCTCGAGCTCACGGCCCACCGGGTGGCGGGCCAGGGCATCGCCTGGCAACGGGTGCTCGTCGAGCCGCTGGTGCTGGCGGTGGGCCTCGGGCACCGCCTGGCCGGGCGCGACCGCGTCGCGCTGGCCGAGGTCGCCGACGAGCCGTTCGTCATGCGCGCGGCGCCGTCCGGGATGCGCGAGCAGGTGCGCGACCTCTGCCGCGGCGCCGGCTTCGAGCCCGACATCTCGGTCGAGGCGGCCGACCTGCCGACCATCCACGGCTTCGTGGCCGCGGGGTTCGGAGTGGCGGTGGTGCCCGCCCAGGGGCTGCCCACGCCGACGACCTTCGCGCGGACCCGGCTGGTGCCGCTCACCGACCCCGAGGCGCACCGCGAGGTGGGCCTGGCGTGGGTCGAGGGTCGGCCGCTGCTGCCGTCGGCCGTCACCTTCCGGCGCTTCGTGCTGGCGTCGGGTGAGCACCCGGCCGGATGAGAGGATCGGGCCGTCCCCCGCGGCCCCCGTCCGAAAGGCTCGCCCGATGGCGTCCAAGCGCAAGGCCACGATCATCGCCCTCGCCAACCAGAAGGGCGGCGTCGCCAAGACCACCTCGGTGGCCTCGCTCGGAGCGGCCTTCGCCGAGGCCGGGCGCCGCGTCCTGCTCGTCGACCTCGACCCCCAGGCCTGTCTGACCTTCAGCCTCGGCATCGACCCCGACACCGTCGAGGCCTCGATCCACGACGTGCTGCTCGGCGGCACGACCATCGCCGACGTCGTGCACCGCTGCGACGACGGCGTCGACCTCGTGCCCAGCTCGATCGAGCTGGCGGGCGCCGAGGCCGTGCTGCTGGGGCGCCCGGCCCGCGAGTACGTGCTGCGCGACGCCCTCGACACCGTGCGCAAGGACTACGACGTCATCGTGCTCGACTGCAGCCCGAGCCTGGGGGTCCTCACCCTCAACGCGCTGACGGCCGCGCAGGGCCTGGTCATCCCGATGCCCTGCGAGATGCTCAGCCACCGCGGGGTCGGCCAGCTGCTCGACACCGTCAAGGACGTCAAGCGCATCCTCAACAAGAAGCTCAAGGTCATCGGCATCCTCCCGACCCTCTTCGACGGGCGCAGCACCCACGCCCGCGAGGTGCTCGAGGACGTCGGCGACCGCTACGGCCTGCCCGTCCTCTCGCCCCCGATCCCCAAGACGGTGCGCTTCGCCGAGGCCCCGGCGGTGGGCCGCTCGATCCTCGCGACGGCCCGCACGTCCAAGGGCGCCACGGCCTACCGCGAGGTCGCCGCGAGCCTGCTCGAAAGCCTCTGACCGTATTCCCTTGAGCGCGGTGAGAACGTTCACCGCGGGTTCGACAGTGCTGGTTGGACCCCGGGCGGGCCCGCTCCCTAGAGTCGAGAGCATGACGACCACCACCCCCGCACTGATCGCCGACTCCGCGTCCTCCGGCTTCCGCCACGGCACCATCGAGCAGCGCGACCTGCGCCCCGACGACGTCCGCATCGACGTCGCGTACGCCGGCATCTGCCACTCCGACATCCACACCGTCCGTGAGGAGTGGGGCACCGCCCACTTCCCGCTGGTCACCGGCCACGAGATCGCCGGCACCGTCGCCGCGGTGGGCGACGCCGTCACCAAGTACAAGGTCGGCGACCGCGTCGGCGTCGGCTGCCTCGTCGACTCCTGCGGCGAGTGCGAGATGTGCCGCGACGACCACGAGAACTTCTGCACCAAGGGCTCGGTCGGCACCTACAACGACCAGGGCTACGACGGCGAGTGGACCACCGGCGGCTACGCCCAGCAGGTCGTCGCCAGCGAGCGGTTCGTACTCGGCATCCCCGAGGGCATCGAGCTCTCGCAGGCCGCTCCGCTGCTCTGCGCCGGCATCACCACCTACACCCCGCTCGTCCGCTGGGGTGCCGGCCCGGGCAAGAAGGTCGCCGTCGTCGGGATGGGCGGCCTCGGCCACATGGGCGTCAAGATCGCCGTCGCGCTCGGCGCCGAGGTGACCGTCCTGTCGCAGACCCTCTCCAAGGAGGAGGACGGCCGCGCGTTCGGTGCGACCGACTACCGCGCCACCAGCGACGAGCAGACCTTCAAGGACCTGCGCGGCCAGTTCGACCTCATCCTCTGCACCGTCTCGGCCGACCTGCCGGTCGACAAGTACCTGCGGCTGCTGAAGACCTTCGGGACCTTCGTGATGGTCGGCCTGCCCGAGAACCCCCAGGCGCTGCACTTCGGCTCGCTGATCATGGGCGACAAGGTCATGACCGGCTCGAACATCGGCGGCATCAAGGGCACCCAGGAGATGCTGGACTTCTGCGCCGAGCACGGCATCGGGGCCACCGTCGAGGTCATCTCGGCCGATGAGGTCGGCGACGCCTACGACAAGGTCGTCGGCTCCAAGGTCCGCTACCGCTACGTGATCGACACCAGCACCATCACCCCCGCGGCCTGACCGCAGGCACGGCAACGGCCGTCGGCATCCCTCGTGGTACCGACGGCCGTCGTCGTCCCACAGGGTGACAGGAGCCGGTGACACCGCGCGGGTGTTCGGCGGAACCGGCCCCTGACACGACCGCGCCGTGACCCCTCGGGGTCACGGCGCGGTCGTTCGTGTTCAGGTGCGCTCAGGCCTGGGTGGCCTCGCCGGCCGGCTCGCCACCCCGGGTGCGGCGACGGTTGCGGCTCCGGCGCGGACGATCGGCGCCGTCCTCCGTGCGGCCCTCGGGCCGCTCGGCGCGCTCGCCCCCGCGGCCCCGGCCGCCGTCACGGGAACCCCCGTCCCGGGAGCCGCCGTCGCGGCCGCCGCGGCCGTCGCGACCGCCGCCGTCACGGCCGCCGCGACCACCCCGGCCGCCGGACTTGCCCGTCTCGCCCAGGTCCTCGAGCACCTCGGCCTCGAGGCCCTCACGGGTGCGCAGGGCACGCGGCAGGCGGCCCTTGGACCCCTCGGGGATCGAGAGGTCGGAGTAGAGGTGCGGCGAGGAGGAGTAGGTCTCGACCGGCTCGGGCATCCCGAGGTCGAGGACCCGGTTGATCATGCCCCAGCGGTGCAGGTCGTCCCAGTCGACGAAGGTGACCGCGATGCCGGTGTTGCCGGCGCGCGCGGTGCGCCCGATGCGGTGCAGGTAGGTCTTCTCGTCCTCGGGGCACTGGTAGTTGATGACGTGGGTGACGTTGTCGACGTCGATGCCGCGGGCCGCGACGTCGGTGGCGACGAGGATGTCGACCTTGCCGTTGCGGAAGGCGCGCAGGGCCTGCTCGCGCGCGCCCTGGCCGAGGTCGCCGTGGATGGCGGCGGCCGCGAAGCCGCGCTCGGCGAGGTCGTCGGCGACCTTGGCGGCGGTGCGCTTGGTGCGGCTGAAGATGATGGTCAGGCCACGGTCCTTCGCCTGCAGCATCCGGGCCAGCATCTCGACCTTGTCCATCGCGTGGGCGCGGTAGACGAACTGCTCGACGGCCTTGACCGTGTGCGCGTTCTCCTGGTCGTCGCCCATCGCGCGGATGTGCGTCGGCTGGTTCATGTAGCGGCGGGCCAGGGTGACGACGGCGCCCGGCATGGTGGCCGAGAACAGCATCGTCTGGCGGCCGGCGGGGGTCATCGCGAGGATCTTCTCGACGTCGGGCAGGAACCCGAGGTCGAGCATCTCGTCGGCCTCGTCGAGGACCACGATGCGCGCGTTGCCGAGGTCGAGGTGGCCCTGCTGGGCGAGGTCGATGAGGCGGCCGGGGGTGCCGACGACGACCTCGACGCCGCGGCGCAGCGCCTCGACCTGCGGCTCGTAGGCGCGGCCGCCGTAGACGGTGAGGACGCGGATGCCGCGCTTGCGGCCGGCCCTCTCGAGGTCGCCCGAGACCTGCACGGCGAGCTCACGGGTCGGGGCCACGGCCAGCGCCTGCGGCTTGCCGGCAGCCGGCAGGGTGGCGAAGGCGGCGTCGTCGGGGGAGACCACGCGGTTCAGGATGGGGATGCCGAAGCCGAGCGTCTTGCCGGTGCCGGTCTTGGCCTGGCCGATGATGTCGTGGCCGCCGAGGGCGACCGGCAGGGTCATGGCCTGGATGGGGAACGGGGTGGTGATGTTGTGCTCGGCCAGCGCGGCCACGATGTCGGGGTGGATCGGGAAGTCGGCGAAGGTCGGCTCGGGGGCCGCGGGGGCGGGCGCAGCCGCCTCGTCGGGCACGGTCGGGCTGTCGGTGACGTCGGTCATGGGTTCTCTTCCGGTCGGCGGGCGCGGGAGAGCGCCTGCGCAGGAGCTGCGGGCCGATCGGGGGTCTTCGGAGGCGGGACGGCGTGTGCTGCGGCGCCGGGGTCCCACCCATCAAGGTCACTCACGTTCGTGCCGACCGGGCACCGTGGACGGGGCCATGCTACCGGTTAGGCTCGCTGACCATGGACGCAACCCCGCCGGGCGCCGCCGTCGTCGACCTCCTCGGCGTGCTCGCGCACGGTGAGCTGACGGCGTTCATCCGGATGGCGGTCGACGCCGACCTGGCGCCCACTCTGGCGCTCAAGGCGTCGATGGGGCAGGTGGCGTGCACGGACTTCGCGCGGTTCACCCAGCTGGTCGAGCACATGCGCGCGCGGGGGATCGACCCCGACGCCGCCATGGCGCCGTTCGTCACGCCCATCACCGCCTTCCACGAGCGCACCCGGCCCAAGGGCTGGCTCGAGGGGCTGGTCAAGGCCTACGTGGGAGACGGCATCGCCAAGGACTTCTACCGCGAGATGTCGGCCTTCGTCGACGAGGACACCCGCGCCGCGATGCGCGCGACCCTCGAGGACGACGGCCACGCCGACTTCATCGTGCAGATCGTGCGCGACACCATCCGCAGCGACCGCCGGGCAGCGGGGAGGCTCGCCCTGTGGGGCCGGCGGCTGCTGGGGGAGGCGCTGTCGCAGGCACAGGCGGTGGCGGTCGAGCGCGATGCCATGGCCGCGCTGCTCGTGGGCGGCGGTGCCGACCTGGCCGAGGTGGGCCGGATGTTCACCCGCCTCACCGACAACCACCAGGCGCGGATGGCGAGGTTGGGTCTGGAGGCCTGAGGCCGCCCTGCCCCCCGCGCCGGCTCGATCGCCCGGCGGCCGATGACGCACGAAGGCCCCCGCCGAGATGGCGGGGGCCTTCGTGTGCTCGACCGGGAAGGTCGGGTGCGCTCGCTCAGCGAGCGACGTGGTTGCGGGAGGTGACCCGCTCGTAGCCGACGATGAGGACGGCGGCGACGATGATCGAGATGATCCAGCGGAGCCAGTCGACGCCGTTGGTGGTCTGCACACCCAGCAGGCCGGCCAGGAACCAGCCGATGAGCGCGCCCAGGATGCCGAGCACGATGGTGATGACCCAGCTGATGTTCTGACGACCGGGCAGAGCAAGGCGGGCCAGGATGCCCACGATGATGCCGGCGATGATCGAACCGATGATGGACACGGTTCCTCCTTCGCGGGGATGTGACCCCGATGTGGTCCGTTCCGGCACCGTGGCGGTCAGCCTCGGCACCGGGGCCGGGAACCCCGGCACGACCACGACGCTAGACCTTCGACGAAGTTTCGTCAAAGATTCGACACGGCGGGTCGGTCTCCAGTGTCCGCGCTGGTCAGAGACGTTTATCCCCGACGAAAGGGGGAACCGCCCCTCCGTCAGACGTTGCCGAACCCGACCTTGCCCTTCTCGGTCTCGCCGACCTGCACCCAGCCCATGGAGCGGCCGGGGACCAGCACGGTGCGGCCCTTGGTGTCGGTCAGCCGCAGCACGCCGTCGGGGCTGGCGAGGGCCGCGTCGACGGCCCGGGCGACCTCGGCGGCGTCGGCGTCGGTCTCGACGGTGAGCTCGCGGGAGACGTTCTGGACACCGATGGTGACCTCCACGGGGCACGACCTTTCGTTCACGCGCGGGACCGGCCCGCGGCGGGTTGGGGACTCCTGCCCAGGCTAACCGTCGGGCCGGACACCCTGTTCCAGGTGGCGACCCGTGTTCGCTCTGGGCTCAGCGCCCGAGAGCGGCCGTCAGTCGCCGACCTTGGGGAACGAACCCAGCCCGCGCCAGGCCAGGGCGCTGATGATGGCGGCGGCCTCGGCCTCGGGAATGCCGCCGTCCTGCGCCAGCCAGTGCCGTGCCGACACCTGGGCCATCCCGGCCAGGGCCGAGCCGAGGAGCAGGGCGCGCTCGTCGTCGGCGCCGGTGTCCTCGGCGATGACCTCGGCGATCGCCTCCGCGCACGCCATCTCGACCGAGTCCAGCCGGGCCCGCACCTGCGGCACGCTGGTGAGGTCGGACTCGAACACCATCCGGAAGGCGGCGTCCTCGCGGGTGACGAAGGCGAAGTAGGCGGCCACGGTGGCGCGCACCCGGGCCTCGTTGTCGCCGTCGGTGGCGCCCAGGGCCCGCCGGACGAGCTGCTCGAGGGTGTCGCAGTGGGTGTCGAGCAGGGCCAGGTAGAGGTCGAGCTTGCCGGGGAAGTGCTGGTAGAGGACGGGCTTGGAGACCCCTGCGCGCTCGGCGATCTCGTCCATCGCCGCGGCGTGGTAGCCCGACTGCACGAACACGGCCTGGGCCGCCTCGAGCAGCTGGGCCCGTCGCTCGCTGCGGGGCATGCGGGCGCTGCGGGGGCCTGCGGTGCTGGTCATGGTTCCTCCGTCGGCGGATGTGCGCGCGCCATCCTACGGAGCGGTAGCGCCCGCGGGCCGGCGTGGTCCCGGGTGTTAGGTTCGCGCCATGGCGCGACCTCCGCTGGTGCCGCTCGGCCCGGAGCTCTCCGGGCCCGAGCGCACGCGCTTCGCCCGCCACCTCCTGCTGCCCGACCTCGGCCTGGACGGCCAGCGGCGGCTGCGCTCGGCCCGGGTGCTGGTCGTGGGGGCCGGTGGCCTGGGCTCGCCGGCGCTGCTGTACCTCGCGGCCGCCGGTGTGGGCACCATCGGGGTCGTCGACGACGACGTCGTCGAGGTCACCAACCTCCAGCGCCAGGTGGTGCACGGGGTCGACGACGTGGGGCGGGCCAAGGTCGACTCGGCGGCCGACGCCGTGGCGGCCATCTCGCCCGGGACCGTCGTCGTGCGACACCGCGACCGCCTCGACGCGCTGACCGCGCTGGGCGTGCTGGCCGACTACGACCTGGTGCTCGACGGCGCCGACAACTTCCCGACCCGCTACCTGGTGGGCGACGCCTGCGCCCGGCTCGGCATCCCGCACGTGTGGGGCTCGGTGTACCGGTTCGACGGCCAGGTGTCCGTGTGGTGGGCGGGCGAGGGGCCCTGCTACGCCTGCGTCTTCCCGAGCCAGCCGCCCGCGGGGGCCGTCCCCTCGTGCGCGGTCGGCGGCGTGCTGGGGGCGGTGTGCGCGTCCGTGGGGTCGGTGATGGCCACCGAGGCGGTCAAGCTCGTGGCCGGCATCGGCGACCCGCTGGTCGGCCGGCTGCTGGTGCACGACGCGCTGCGGCAGACGTGGGACGCCGTGCCGGTGCGCCGCGACCCGGGATGCCGCGTGTGCGGGTCAGGGGCCGACGCCACCCGGGCGCTCGGCTGGGCCACGGTGCACCAGGGGGCCGGGGCCGACAGGGAGGGGCCGACGGCGGCCGAGGTCGCGCGTCCGAGTGTCGACGTCGCCGAGCTGGCGCGGCTGCTCGACGAACGGAGCTCCGGGGGAGCCGGTTTCGTGCTGCTCGACGTCCGCGAGCCGGGGGAGCGTGACGTGGCCGCCATCCCCGGGTCCGAACTCGTCCCGATGGGACTCGTGCGCGACGGCGCCGAGGTGCCGGGCGCGTCGGGGCGGGTCTACGTGCACTGCAAGTCGGGCGGGCGCTCGGCCGAGGCGGTCGACCTGCTGCGGGCGCGCGGGGTCGACGCGGTCGACGTCGAGGGCGGCATCCTGGCGTGGTCGCGCGAGGTCGACCCGTCGGTGCCCACGTACTGAGGAGGGCGGATGGTCGAAGGCGTCGAGCGGTTCGTGGCGGCGCAGGACGCCGGGGGCGCGTACGGGGCCGCGCTCGGCGAGCTGCGTGCGGGGCGCAAGCGCGGGCACTGGATCTGGTTCGTGCTGCCGCAGGTGGAGGGCCTGGGGTCGAGCGGGATGTCGCAGCGGTACGGGCTGCGCGGGCTCGACGAGGCGGGGGCGTACCTGGCCCACCCGGTGCTGGGGCCGCGGCTGCTGGCGTGCGTCGAGGCGCTGCTCGCGGTGCGCGGGAGTGACGCCGAGGCGGTGCTCGGCGCGGTCGACGCGATGAAGCTGCGCTCGTCGATGACCGTGTTCTCGCGCGCCGCCGAGGGGGAGGATGCGGCGCCGTTCCGGGCCGTGCTCGACCGGTTCTTCGAGGGCGCCGAGGACCCGCGGACCGTCGCCCTGCTGTGAGGCGGTGCGAAGGAGCGAAGTGCGCGAAAGATGTTCTGCGGTAGGCGATCTCCTGTGGCTTGCCGCTTGTCTTCGTACGCGTGTTCGGGTATCATTTCTCCATGGACAGGGGGCAGCTCAGCAGGCGTATCGCGGCCGCGCGTGCGGAGGTCGCGGCGCTGGGGTGTGCGCTGGCCGAGCACGGCCGAAGCCTGGATGCCGGTGAGTGCTACGAGCTGGCCGGAGAGCTGCAGGGGGTGGTGAACGCGGCCGAGGGCGCCCAGGGTGTCGCGGCGGCGTTGGGGGCGCGGGTCGAGGTGCGGCTGTCGGGGGACGGGCCGGTGGAGCGGACGCATGCGGTGGGGTACGTGGACCAGATGGCGGCGAGCCTGGTCGCTCTCGAAGCTGGCCTGACGGAGGGGCTGGCCGGAAGGAAGGTGCACCTCGGCGCGGCCCTCGGTGAGCGGTTCCCCCTGGTCCGCGACCGGGTCCTCGCGGGGGATGTGGCGGCGGCGACGGCGCACAAGGTCGTCGACGCGTGTGCGGGGTTGGATGTCGTGGCGTGCGGGCGGGTGGACGCGGAGGTCGCCGGCCGCCTGGCGGACCTGGACCCGGCGCAGGTGACCGCGCACGTCCGCCGGGTCGCGACCCGGGTCGCGGCCGACCAGGTCGCCGCGCAGGTGTCGAAGACCCGCCGCACCCGGACGGTGGAGGTGCGGCCCGGCCCGGACGGGCTCACCGACGTCTACGCGCTGCTCCCAACGGCGACCGTGGCCGCGGCCTGGGCCGCGACCGAGCAGCTCGCCGGGGAGTACCGGCAGGTGGACGACAGCTTGACGCTCTCCGAGGCCCGCGCGGACGCGTTCGGGGACCTGCTCCTGCGGAACGTGACGGTGTCGGCCCAGGTGACGCTCGGAGTGCCGGTGGTCACCGACCGACCAGCGCCCGAACCCGCGATCGTCGAGACCATCGAGGTGCCCTGGGGCGACGACGACACGGTCATCGACGCCTACACCGGCGAGGAGACCCGCTTCGCCGACCTCCCCCCGGAGGCGCAGCGGCTGTTCGAGACCACCACGATGACCGTCGACCCGGACCCCACCCCGGTGCCCATGGCGCAGGTCACGCCCGGGTTCGCCGTGTCCGGCACCCAGCTCGCGGGCCTCGGCTGGGTCGACGCCGCCACCGTCGCCAACCTCCTCAAGGTTCTCCCCCTGGACGTGGCGCGGGCCGTGCTGGACGCCGACACCGGCACCCTCGCCTCCCTCACCACCAGCGCCTACCGCCCACCCCAGGCCATGCGGGACTTCGTCACCACCCGGGACGGGACCTGCCGGATGTGGGGCTGCACGAGACGGGCCGAGTACACCGACCTCGACCACACCAGACCCTGGCCCGACGGCGCCACCTCACCGACCGACCTGGCGTGCCTCTGCCGGCGGCATCACCGGCTGAAGCAGCAGGGCCGCTGGCGACCCCGGCTCGACCCCGACGGCACCCTCACCTGGACCTCACCCTCCGGCACGCGCCGCGTCACCGAACCGGCCCACCGCGTCGCTGCCTCCGCCCCACCCGACGTGCCTCCCTTCTGACCGTCGGCGCCGGTCGTCGGTCGCCACGCCGCGCTGTCGGAGCGGCGTGATGGAATCGCTCGCGTGCTCGTCCTGACCCGCCCCGACCCCGCGGCCGCCTCCGGCCCCGTGGGGCTCGACGCCGCGCAGCAGGCCGTGGTCGAGCACCGCGGGCCGGTCCTGCGGGTCCTCGGGGCGCCGGGCACGGGCCGCTCCACCACGGCCGTCGAGGTGGTGGCGGCGCGGGTGGCCGAGGGGCTACGCGCCGACGCGTGCCTGCTGCTGGCCCCCACCCGCCTCGCGGCCGCCCGCCTGCGTGACGCCCTGACGACCCGCGTCGGCGGCACCAGCACCACCCCGCTGGCCCGCACCCACCAGTCCTTCGGCTTCGGCATCCTGCGCGAGGCCGCGGCCCTGGTCGGCGACCCGGCGCCACGGCTGCTCAGCGGCCCCGAGCAGGACGTCGTCCTCGCCGAGCTGCTGGCCGGCCACGCCGCGGGCGAGGCCCCGGCGCCCCCGTGGCCGGCATCCCTGCAGCTGGCCCTCCCCACACGCACCTTCCGCGGCGAGCTGCGCGACCTGCTGATGCGCGCCGTCGAGCTGGGCCTCGAGCCCCACGACCTCGCCGCCCTGGGGCGCGAGCACGAGCGGCCCGAGTGGGTGGCCGCCGCCGACGTGCTGCGCGAGTACGACGAGGTCACCGCGCTGTCCGCGCCCGGTGCGTTCGACCCGGCGTGGGTCCTGGGCGCGGCCGCCGACCACCTCGAGGACGACCCCGACGCGCTCGACCGGCTCCGTGCGCGGGTCCGGCTCGTGGTCGTCGACGACGCCCAGGACCTCACCCCCGCGGGGCTGCGGCTGCTCCGCACGGTCGTGGGGCGCGGGGCCGTCGACCTCGTCCTGCTCGGCGACCCCGACGCCTCGACCCAGACCTTCCGCGGCGCCGACCCGCGCCTGTTCGTCGGTGCCTGGCCCGACGCCACCACGGTCGTGCTGACGACCGGCCACCGCTGCCCGGCCGTCGTGCAGGACGCGGCGACCCGGGTGGTCGGGCACGTCGGCGTCGTCGGTGGACCGGCCCATCGCCGTCCCGCCCCGGAGCGTGACGGGGGCGCCGTCGAGGTCCACCTGGTGCGCACCGTCGCCCAGGAGGCCGCGCTGGTCGCGGGCCTGCTGCGGCGGGCCCACCTCGAGGCATCGGTGCCCTGGTCGCGGATGGCGGTACTGGTGCGCGGCGGCTCGCGCACGGCCACCCTGCGGCGGGTGCTCACCGGCTCGGGAGTGCCGGTCGGTACCGCCACCGCCGACCTCCCGGTCCGCGACGAGCCGGCCGTGCGCCCCTTCCTCGCCCTGCTGCGGATGGCGCTCGGCGTCGCGGCCGGGGCCGAGACCCTCGACCCCGCGGCCCTGGTCGACGTCCTGACCTCCCCGGTGGGCGGGGCCGACGCCGTCGTGCTGCGCCGGCTGCGACGCTCGCTGCGCCGCCTCGAGCTCGAGTCCGGCGGGGGGCGGCCCAGCGACGTGCTGCTGGCCGAGGCCGTGCTGGCCCCGTTCGTGCTCGAGCGACTGGGCCCCGAGGCCCGACCCGCCCGGGCGGTCTCGCGGGTGCTGGCCACCGCGGTCGCCGCCCTGTCCGAGGGGTCAGGGGTCGAGGACGTGCTGTGGGCCATGTGGCGTGCCAGCGGCCTGGCCGGCCCCTGGCGCGAGAGCGCCCTGGCCGGGGGCGCCGCGGGCCGCCGGGCCGACCGTGACCTCGACGCCGTGCTCGGCCTCTTCGACGCTGCCGGCCGGTTCGTCGAGCGACTCCCCGCCGCCCCACCCGCGCAGTTCCTCGACCACCTGCTCGCCCAGGACGTCGCCGGCGACAGCCTCGTCGCCCGGGCCCCCGACGGCGAGTCCGTCGCCCTGCTGACGCCCGCGGCCTCGGCCGGGCGCGAGTGGGACCTCGTCGTCGTCGCAGGCGTCCAGGAGGGGGTATGGCCCGACCTCCGGCTGCGCGGCTCGCTGCTGCGCTCCACCGAGCTCGTCGACGTCGTCACCGGCCGGGCCGGCGACGCCCGCGCCGCCCGGGCCCAGGTGCGCCACGACGAGACCCGGCTCTTCCACGTGGCCCTCACCCGGGCGCGCGAGCGGGTAGTCGTCACGGCGGTGCGCAGCGAGGACGAGCAGCCCTCGCCGTACCTCGACGTCGTCGACCCCCGCACCGAGCCGCGGCCCTTCACCGACGTCCCCCGGCCTGCGACCCTCCCCGGCCTGGTCGCAGAGCTGCGCCGCGAGCTGGTGGCCGACGACCCCCAGGTCCGTGGCGCGGCGGTGGCCACCCTGGCGCGGCTGGCCGTCGAGGGTGTCCCCGGCGCCGACCCGAGCCGCTGGTGGGCCCTGCGCGAGACCACCGACGACCGTCCGCGGCGCGCCCCCGACCGGCCGGTGGGTGTGTCGCCGTCGGCCATCGACCGGTTCGCCCGGTGCGGGCTGCAGTGGGCGCTGCGCTCCGCGGGCGGCGAGGGCCCGTCGGTCGGTGCGGCCGACATCGGGACCCTCGTCCACGACGTCGCGCACGACCTCGGCGACACCGACGCCGCCACCTACGCCGCCGAGATCGAGCGGCGGTGGGGCCGCCTCGGGATGCCACCGGGCTGGCTCTCGCGCCGCGACCTGGCCCGCGCGCAGCAGATGGCCGGGCGCCTGGCCACCTACGTCGCGGAGTCGTCGGCGGCCGGCTGGCGGCGCGCCGCCTCCGAGGAGGCGATGCGCGTCGCCCTCGGCCGGGCCGTGGTGCGCGGGCGCGTCGACCGCATCGAGGTCGACGGCCAGGGCCGCGTGCGCGTGGTCGACCTCAAGACCGGCGCCAGCAAGCCGAGCGCCGACGAGGTACGCCGGCACGGCCAGCTGGGCGCCTACCAGCTGGCCGTCGAGGCAGGGGCCCTGGCCGCCCACGGGCGTGCATCGGGCGGGGCGGCCCTGCTCCAGCTCGGCCGGGCGGCCAACAAGATCACCACGCTCCAGGTGCAGGCTCCGCTCGCCGACGACCCCGAGCCGGGCTGGGCCGCCGAGCTGCTCGAGACCACCGCCGACGCGATGGGGGCGGCCACCTTCATCGCCACCCCCGGGACCTGGTGCGGGTCGTGCCAGCTCCAGTCGTCGTGCCCGGCGCGCGAGGAGGGCCGGCGGCTGTGACCACCACCGACACCGGCCTGCGCTGGAGCGCGGTCGACCTCGCTCGGGCCCTGGGGCAGTCCTATGCCCCCACCGCCGAGCAGGCCGCCGTCATCGAGGCCCCGCTCGCGCCCCTGCTCGTCGTGGCCGGGGCCGGCTCCGGCAAGACCGAGACGATGGCGGCCCGCGTCGTGTGGCTGGTCGCCAACGGGCTCGTCGAGCCCGACCAGGTCCTCGGCCTCACCTTCACCCGCAAGGCGGCCGGCGAGCTCGGCGAGCGCCTCATGGCCCGGCTCGCCGCCCTCCGTGAGGCCGGGCTGTGGGCACCACGCACCGACGACGTCGCGGCCGTCCTCGACGACGGCCCCACCGTCTCGACCTACCACTCCTACGCGGCCGGGCTCGTGCGCGAGCACGGCGTCCGGCTGGGCATCGAGTCCGAGAGCCGGCTGCTGAGCGAGGCCGCGGCCTGGCAGTTCGCCCACGAGGCCGTCGCGTCGTGGGACGGCGACGTCGAGGGCGTCGAGAAGGCCGAGTCCACCGTCACCACCGCGCTGGTCGACATCGCGGGCGAGATGGCCGAGCACCTGGTCGACGTCGATGCCGTCGCAGCCCACCTCGACGAGGTCGTGGCCACCCTGGAGGCCGTGCCCCGGGGCGCGTCGAGGCGCACGGCCTACCCGGCGCCGGTGCGCGACGCCCTCGCCGTGCTCCGCGAGCGCCGCGCGGTCCTGCCCCTGGTCCAGCGCTACGCCGAGCTCAAGCGCTCGCGCGACGCCATGGACTTCGCCGACCAGATGGCACTGGCGGCCCGCATCGCGCGCGAGGTGCCGGAGGTCGGCGCCGGTGAACGGGCGCGCTACCGAGCGGTGCTGCTGGACGAGTTCCAGGACACCTCCGAGGCCCAGCTCCAGCTGCTCCGCGCCCTCTTCGTCGCGCCCGGCGAGCCGGTGCCGGTCACCGCCGTCGGCGACCCGCACCAGTCCATCTACGGATGGCGGGGCGCGAGCTCGACCACCCTCGACCGCTTCCGCTCCGACTTCGCCGACCCCGAGCCCGCCCGGGTGCAGCACCTCGCCACGAGCTGGCGCAACGACCACGCCGTGCTCGCCGTCGCCAACCGGGTGGCGGCGCCGCTGTCGGCATCCGCCCGGGTGCCGGTCGAGTCCCTCGTCGCGCGGGCCGACGCCGGGCCCGGCCACGTCGCGGTCGCCCGGCTGCTCACCATCGAGGACGAGGCCGAGCACGTGGCGGCCTGGCTCCAGGAGCGCCGCGAACGCCATCGCGCCGCGACGGCAGCGGTGCTGTGCCGCAAGCGTTCCCAGTTCCGGCCGGTCGTCGACGCGCTCGAGGCCCGCGGCGTCCCGTACGAGGTCGTCGGCCTCGGCGGCCTGCTGCACACCCCCGAGGTCGCCGACCTCGTCGCGATGCTGTGGGTCGTCCAGGACCCCACCCGCGGCGACCACCTGATGCGGCTGCTCACCGGGCCGTCCTGCCGCCTCGGGGTGGCCGACCTCGACGGGCTGGGCGAGTGGGCACGGCTGCGCCAGCGCCAGGCCCGCGGGTCGACCGGCGAGGACGACCGTGGGCGCGACCTCGCCCCCGACGCCAGCGAGCGGGCCAGCATCGTCGAGGCCCTCCACGACCTGCCCCCTGCCTCCTGGGTGGGTGACGAGGGTCAGCGCCTCTCGCCGCTCGCGCTCGAACGCCTCGACGGCCTCGGCCGCGCGGTCCGCCGGCTGCGGGGCCTCACCGGCCTGGGGCTGGCCGAGATCGCGGCCGAGGCCGAGACCGCGCTCGGTCTCGATGTCGAGGTGCTGGCCCGCCCGGGCTGGAGCCCCGGGGCGGCCCGGGCCCACCTCGACGCCTTCGCGGAGGTCGCCGCCGCCTTCTCCACGAGCGCCGACCGCACCTCCCTGGGTGGCTTCCTGGCGTGGCTCGACGCCGCCGTCGACGAGGAGCGGGGGCTCGACCTGGGCTGGGTCGAGGCGCGTCCCGACGCCGTCCAGGTGATGACCGTGCACGCCGCCAAGGGCCTCGAGTGGGACGTCGTGGCGGTGCCAGGGATGGTCGAGGGGTCCTTCCCCGCGCACTCCGCCCAGACGAAGCTGGCCGACGAGGGGTGGACCCACGGCGAGCCGAACGACAAGGGCTGGCTCGTGGGGCTGGACGCCCTGCCCTACGACCTGCGCGGCGACGCCGACGGCCTCCCGCACCTGCCCTGGCGCAGCGTGGCCGACTGGGACGACCTGGCCGCCGCCCACGCCCGCTTCCTGGCCGAGGGGGCGGCGCACGGCATCACCGAGGAACGTCGTCTCGCCTACGTCGCCACCACCCGGGCGCGCCGTGACCTGCTGCTCACCGCGCCGGTGTGGGGCACCGCGTCGACGCCCCGCATCACCTCGCGCTTCCTGACCGAGGTCCGCGATGCCGGGCTCGCCGACCTCGACGCCCCCTGGGAGCCCATGCCCCCCACCGACGACCCCAAGCCGCAGAACCCGCGCACCGCCGAGCCGGTCTCGGTCACCTGGCCCGAGCCGGAGCGGTCGGCGCGCCTGGCGGCCCTCGCCGGGCCGGCCCGGGCCGTCAAGGAGTCGGTGGCCGCGCTGCGGGCCGGCGCCCCCGACGCCATGGCCACCCGGGGCCGCTGGGCGGAGGAGGCCCGGCTCCTGCTCGGTGAGCGTGCGGCCCGGCGGCGGGGCGGCGACCTCGAGGTCGAGCTGCCGCCGCACCTGTCGACCTCGGCCCTGGTCTCCCTGGCCGACGACGCCGAGGCCTTCACCTCCGCGCTGCGCCGCCCGATGCCGCAGCCCCCGGCGCTCGCGGCGCGGCGGGGCACGGCCTTCCACGCCTGGGTCGAGCAGCACTACGCGCGGGCCGCGATCGTCGAGGTCGACGAGCTCCCGGGCTCGGCCGACGACGATGCCGCCGACATCGGGCTCGAGCCGCTGCGGCAGGCGTTCCTGGCCTCCGAGTGGGCCGACCGGCAGCCGGCCGAGGTCGAGACCAGCGTCGAGACCGTCATCGACGGCATCGCCGTGCGCGGCCGGATCGACGCCGTCTTCGAGGAGCGGGCCGACGGCGGTGAGCCGCAGTGGATCGTGGTCGACTGGAAGACCGGGCCGCCGGCCACCGGGGCCAAGGCCCGCTCGCGAGCGCTCCAGCTGGCCGCCTACCGGCTGGCGTGGGCGCGGCTGCGCGGGGTGGAGCCCGACCGGGTGCGGGGGGCGTTCTTCCACGCGGCGACCGGCGAGACGGTCTGGCCCGAGCTGCCGGATGCGGCCGAGATCAGCCGAGTCCTCGCTGCGGCTCGGCCTCGGTGACCTCAGCGACCTCCGGCACCTCGGGCAGCACGTCGTCATCGTCGTCGTCGACCACCAGCTGCGGGGGAGCGGTCGGCCGGTCACGCACGGCGACGGGGGCCAGTGAGAGCCGCCGGTAGTCGTCGCCGCCACCGTCGAGCGCGGTGTGCACCTCGTCGTCGAGCCGGCGCAGCTGGGTGGCCAGGACCTCCACCGCGCCGGGGTCCTTGCGGGCCAGCGCATCCATCAGGCGGGCCAGCAGCCCGAGCTCGGCGCCGAGCCGGGCCCGCACCACGAGGTTGGGGTCGGGGCGCTCGACGCGGGCGTGGGCGTAGGCCTCGAGGACGGTCTCGACGGCATCGGGGGAGGCCTCGGTGACCAGGGCCGCGAAGTCGTCGGCGGGGTCGGCGACCTTGGCGTCCTCCCAGCCCGTCATCGCCTTGACGCTGCCGGTGGCCGCATCGCGCTCGTCGCGGAAGACGGCCAGCACCTGGTCCCCGGTGAGGTCGCCGTGCACCGGAGTGGCCGCGAACCGCCACAGCGCGACGTCCTCGAGCGCTCCCTCCCAGCGGGTCAGCAGGGCCGTGGGGACGCGGCCGGTGGCAGCCGCCCGGTCGAGCTCGGCCAGCCGGCGGGTGCGGTAGGCGTCGGCGTCGTACGCCGGCAGCCCCGCCTCCTCGAACAGCGCGGGGTCGGTGTTGTGCAGCGCGGCCACGGCCCGCCCGAGCTCGGCAGCCAACCCGGGGCCGGGCGGCAGCTCGGCGAGCTCGAGGGGATGCCCCGGCAGGTAGGGGTAGACAGCGGCCCGGCCGCCCTCCTCGAGGGCCACGAACCCCTTGGGGGCCGGCACCGCGAACGGCAGCCGCCGTGCCAGCAGCCCGAGCAGGGTCACCGCCCGGTCCATCTCGGCGCCCGCGACGTCGGTGCGGGGAGCCCGCACCACCCAGCGGCGGTGCTCGGTGTCCTGGACGAACGCGATGTCGAAGGACTGCCCGGGCAGGCTCGGGAGGGCCTCGACACTCACCGGGTCCAGCCCGGGAACGGCAGCGCTGGCGAGCGCTGCGAGGAAGGCGGGGCTGCGGTCCACGCCCCCACGGTATGCCGACGGAGCGCCGTAGGCTGGGAGCCGTGCCCCGTGCCGAGCGAACTCTTCCCTCCGTCGCCCTCGGCGCCGCGGCTCTCGACCGCCGCGCCGAGCTGCGCTCCGACCCCGCGCTGCTGCCCCGGCTGCTCGCCGACCCCGGCACGCGCGTGCTCCGGCTGTACGGGGACGCCGTGGGGGTCGACGAGCTCGGCGACGGCGCGGTGACGGTGACCCTCGGGCCGCCCGAGGACGCCGATGCCGACCGCCTCGCGATCTACCTGGGCGAGCGCGACGGGGCGGCGCACGTGGGGGTCGTGCACGACGCGCCGGGCGAACCCGACCCTCGGCTGCGCACGCTGCGCCAGGTCGGTGCCCACCTCGACGACCTCGGCGCCGCCCTCTTCACGACCACGCTGGCGCTGGCCAACTGGCACCGCGCCCACCCGTTCTGCCCGCGGTGCGGCAGCCCCACCGCGGCCGCCACGTCGGGCTGGGTCCGCCGGTGCCCCGACGACGGCAGCGAGCACTACCCGCGCACCGACGTGGCCGTCATCATGTCGGTCGTCGACGACGCCGACCGGCTGCTGCTGGCGAGCGGCAAGGGCTTCCGCAGCACCGCCATGTCGGTCCTGGCCGGGTTCGTGGAGCCCGGCGAGACCCTGGCCTCGGCCGTGGCGCGCGAGGTGGCCGAGGAGGTCGGGGTCGAGGTCGACGAGGTCACCTACCTCGGCGACCAGCCGTGGCCCTTCCCGTCCTCGCTGATGGTCGGCTTCACCGCGCGGGCGCGGGGCACCGCCCTGACGCTCCAGGACGACGAGATCGCGGCCGCCCGGTGGTTCACCCGCGACGAGCTGCGCGCCGCGGTGGCCGACGGGTCGGTGCTGGTGCCGGGGCGCGTCTCCATCGCGCGGCGGCTGCTGGAGCACTGGCTCGGCGGCCCGCTCGACGCGCCCGAGGTCGTGTCGATGCGCTGAGCGCGCCGCCGCCCGGGCCCCGACGGCTCGGGCTCGGCGACCGGGCTCAGCCCAGGCGCTCGCGCACCTGCGCGACCGACGGGTTGGTCAGGGCCGAGCCGTCCGGGAACAGCACGGTCGGGACGGTCTGGTTGCCGCCGTTGACGGTCATCACGTAGTCGGCGGCGTCGGGCTGGCGCTCGATGTCGACCTCGTCGTACGCGATGCCCTCGCGGTCGAGCTGGGACTTCAACCGGCGGCAGTAGCCGCACCAGGTCGTCGAGAACATCGTCACGGTGCCGGTGGCGGGCAGTGCGGGGGTGCTCATGCTGCTGGCAACGCCCACGACGGGCGGATGCTTCCCACCACCCGCCGACCCCGGACGACGAGTGGCCCCCTTCCCGGCGACCGCACCGTCGGGGGCCCCACCTAGGATCGGGACGCCATGACGACCCTGCCCGTGCATCCCGGAGCCGACGCCGTCCTCGACGCCCTCGACCCCGAGCAGCGCGAGGTCGCGGCGCACCCCCGCGGGCCGATGTGCGTGCTGGCGGGCGCCGGCACCGGCAAGACCCGCGCCATCACCCACCGCATCGCCTACGGGGTGCTCTCGGGTACCTACCAGCCCCAGCGCGTGCTGGCCGTCACCTTCACCGCGCGCGCGGCCGGCGAGATGCGCACCCGCCTGCGCGACCTCGGGGTGGGCGGGGTCCAGGCGCGCACCTTCCACGCCGCCGCCCTGCGCCAGCTGCACTACTTCTGGCCACAGGCCATCGGCGGCGCCGCGCCCGAGGTCATGCCGCACAAGGCCTCGGCCGTCGCCGAGGCCGGCGGCCGGCTGCGGCTGCGGCTCGACTCGCCGGGCATCCGCGACGCCGCCGCCGAGATCGAGTGGGCCAAGGTCTCGATGCTCACCGCCGACGGGTACGCCGCCGCCGCCCGGGCCCAGCGCCGCGAACCCCCCGCCGGGCTCGACGCCACCGCGATGGCGCGGCTCATGAGCACCTACGAGGACGTCAAGACCGACCGCGGCGTCATCGACTTCGAGGACGTCCTGCTCCTCACGGCCGGGATCCTCGGCGAGCACGAGCAGGTCGCCCGGGCGGTGCGCGCGCAGTACCGGCACTTCGTGGTCGACGAGTACCAGGACGTCAACCGCCTCCAGCAGACCCTGCTCGACCTCTGGCTCGGCGGCCGCGACGACGTGTGCGTCGTCGGCGACCCGGCCCAGACCATCTACTCCTTCACCGGCGCCTCGCCCGAGCACCTGCTGGGCTTCCGCACCCGCCACCCCGACGCCCGCGTCGTCGAGCTCGTGCGCAACTACCGCTCCACGCCGCAGGTCGTCGGGCTGGCCAACCTGGTGCTGCGCAGCCCCGGCGGTGGCCGCCGCTCGGGCTCGGTCGAGCTGCGCGCCCAGCGGCCCGAGGGCGCCGCCCCCGAGCTGCTGGTCGCCGACGACGACCCGGCCGAGGCGGAGCAGATCGCTACCCGGGCCGCGGCCCTGGTCGAGGCCGGCCACCCCGCCTCCGAGATCGCCGTCCTGTTCCGCACCAACGGCCAGAGCGAGCGGCTCGAGTCCGCCCTCGCCGAGCGCGGCATCCCCTACCTCGTGCGCGGTGGCGAGCGGTTCTTCTCGCGCAAGGAGGTCCGCGACGCCGTGGTCCTGCTGCGCGGCGCCGCCCGCACCGACGACGGCGAGGTGCCGCTGCCCGACCTCGTGCGCGACGTCCTGCTCGGCGCGGGCTGGACCCGCGAGGCCCCCACCTCCGGCGGCGCCGCCCGCGAGCGCTGGGAGTCGCTCGCCGCGCTCGCCGCCCTCGCCGACGACCTCGCCGCCACGACGCCCGACGCCCGCCTGCCCGTCTTCGTCGGCGAGCTCGCCGAGCGCGCGGCCGCCCAGCACGCGCCCACGGTGCAGGGCGTCACCCTCGCGTCCCTGCACGCCGCCAAGGGCCTCGAGTGGGACACCGTCTTCCTCTCGGGATGCTCCGACGGCCTGCTGCCGATCACGATGGCCGAGACCCCCGACGAGATCGAGGAGGAGCGGCGGCTGCTCTACGTCGGCGTCACCCGGGCCCGCGAGCGACTGGTGCTCTCGTACGCGCGGGCCCGCACGCCGGGGGCCAAGCCCACCCGCCGGCCCTCCCGCTTCCTCGACGGCACCGAGGCCGTCCTCGGCGCCGCCGCCCGCAGCCGCCCCAAGACGGCCAAGAAGGTCAAAGCCGTGCCTGCGGCGGCCCGCACCACCTGCCGGGTGTGCGACGCGGGGCTGGCCACCGCCAAGGAACGCACCATCGGGCGCTGCGCCGACTGCCCGCCCTCGATGGACGAGCGCCTGTTCGAGACGCTGCGCGAGTGGCGCCTGGCCACGGCCAAGGAGAACGACGTGCCCGCGTTCGTGGTCTTCACCGACGCCACCCTCACCGCCATCGCCGAACGCGTGCCGGCCGACCGGGCCGCCCTGGCCGGCATCGCGGGGGTCGGGCCGGCCAAGCTCGACCGCTACGGCGACGCCGTCCTCGAGATTGTCAAAGATTTTTCTGCTGCTGAGAACGGTTGAGCCGCAGCCATACCGGGCCCGAATCCGCCCTGCTCGCCCGCGAGATCGGCGATTAATGCGTTGCCGCCCGTTCGAGGCCGGTCCTACAGTGACCGTCGTACACCTCGCGTGCCCGCCCGGGCACCGGACGGACCCGAGACCTGTGAGGAGGTCGGCCTGATGGAGACCACGACGAAGAACGCCGCGGCGATGACCGCTGCCTGCGTGTCGTACGCCGCCGTCCGCATCGGCGCCACCACCGCCCACGCAGGCGATCTCGGTCGTTTCCAGGGGCGCACCCTGTCCGCCGCCGGCATCGCCGTGCGTGACCGCGCGGCCACCCCGACCGTCGGTCTCGGCGTCGTCGCGATGGACGCCCCGACCCAGGGACCCGCACACCCCCGCCTCGAGGGGCCACCTGTCTAGACCACAGGTCGCCTTCCACCTCGAGGCCGCGGATCCCACCAGGGATCCGCGGCCTTTCCCGTGTCCCGGCACCCACGACCTTTCCGACCAGACCAGCCACGCGAGGACCAGAAGCCATGAGCACCAGGAGCGAGCGGGACCACCGCGACCGCCCACCCAGTACCCCGTGCCGCACCCGGCGCGACGGAACCGACCAGCGCCACACCCGGCGCGCCGACCAAGGAGGTGACCCCCCGATGCAGCTGACCGACCTGCTGGACCTGCACGAGACGTCCTCGACCCGCGGTGACACGATCCCGTGCCGCGAGAACGACGCCGAGCTGTGGTTCG
This sequence comes from Phycicoccus duodecadis, assembly GCF_002846495.1. Lineage (NCBI taxonomy): Bacteria > Bacillati > Actinomycetota > Actinomycetes > Micrococcales > Intrasporangiaceae > Phycicoccus > Phycicoccus duodecadis. The sequence goes on along the minus strand of NZ_PJNE01000001.1, from coordinate 1,000,889 downwards.
CCGACACCCCCGACGGTGTCGAGTTCGCCAAGGCGCTCTGCCGGACCTGCCCGGTCCTGGAGACCTGCCTCGCGGGCGCCCTCGACCGGCGTGAGCCGTGGGGCGTCTGGGGCGGCGAGCTCTTCGCCCAGGGAGTCACCGTGGCGCGCAAGCGGCCCCGGGGCCGCCCCCGCAAGTCCGAGGTCGCCGCCTGAGGCGGCGGCCCCCGCCGTACCACCGACAGGAGAACGACATGTACACCCGACGGATGCAGCGCGTCCGCCGCTTCGTGCACCAGCGCAGCGTCCACGAGACGCGCCGCCGGCAGCGCGAGGCCGCGAACCGCGAGCAGCTGGTCGCGGTCGTGCACGCCATCGTCCGATGAGCGTCACGCCCGCCGCGCGCACCGCCCCTGACATCGCGTCGGGGGCGGTGCCCGCGCACCCCGAGGTCACCGTGCCCCCGGTGCGCGAGCGCGACTTCTGGCGCGCCGTGGTCGCCGACGTCCTGGCTACGCTGACCCCATGGCCGCGCTGACGATCGCCCAGGACCCCGCCGCCGACCGGGTCCTCTCGCAGGACCCGTTCGCCCTCCTGACCGGGATGCTGCTCGACCAGCAGTTCCCGATGGAGCGCGCCTTCGCCGGGCCCGCCAAGATCCTCGAGCGCTTCGGCACCCTCGAGCCGGCCGCCCTGGCCGCCGCCGAGCCGGAGGCCTTCGCCGACCTGTGCTCGACCCCGCCGGCCATCCACCGCTACGGGCGCTCGATGGCCGGCCGGGTGCAGGCGCTGGCCGCCGTCGTGCGCGACGAGTACGACGCCGACGCCTCGCGCATCTGGACCACCGCCGCCACCGGCGCCGAGCTCGTCGACCGGGTCAAGGCGCTGCCGGGCTTCGGTGACCAGAAGGCCCGCATCTTCGCCGCCCTGCTCGGCAAGCAGCTCGGCGTGCGCCCCGAGGGGTGGGCCGAGGCCTGCGGCGCCTACGCCGAGGAGGGGTCCTTCCGCTCGGTGGCCGACGTCGTCGACCCCGACTCCCTCCAGAAGGTCCGTGAGTTCAAGAAGGCGGCCAAGGCGGCGGCCAAGGCCCGGGCCTGAGCGTGTCCGGCGGCGTCGACGAGGCGATGCCGGCGGCCGAGCCGGCCCCGGTGTGCGCCACGTGCGGCGCCGGCCCGGCGGCCGGCGAGACCGCCACCGCGCGCCTCACCTGGAGCCGCGGGATCGAGAACGGGCGCGAGGTCTGGACCTGTGCTGCCTGCAGCCGCCGGCACCTGCGCAGCATCGAGGGGAAGCTCGACCCGACCTGGTGGTGACCCGGGCGGCCGGCGCGGTCAGGCGCGGTCAGGCGGCGTCGGGAGCCGGCGGCCAGCGCGACTCGTCGACCCCGGGCAGGTAGGCGCAGATCATCTCGCGCAGCGGCACGGTGCCGCCGAGCTGGCTGAGCACGCCGATGCCGCCGAGCCAGACCCGGTGGATGAGCAGGTACTCCGGCGGCAGGTTGAGCTTGAGCCCGACGAGGAACTGCGGGCGCCGGGGGTCCTGCAGCTGGGCGGCGGCGCCGCGCAGCCACGCCCGGGTGGGGGTGAAGTGCTCGTGCAGGATCGGCTCGAGCAGCGGCTCGATGTACTCGACGAGACCGGCGGGGTCGATGTCGATGCCGCGCTTGATGAAGCCCTCCGCGCGCAGCACCTTCACCAGCTCGTCGCCGTCGCCCGACAGCGCGGCCGTGAGGATCGCGCCCATCTCGGGCGGCAGGCCCCCGGGAAGGCGGTTGACGGCGCCGAAGTCGAGGACACCGAGCCGGCCGTCGGGGGTGATCCGGAAGTTGCCGGGATGCGGGTCGGCGTGCAGCAGCCGGGCTCGGCCGGGGGAGCGGAGCTGGAACTCGAGGTAGAGCGAGGCGGCCTCGTCGCGCTGTTCCTGGGTGCCCTCGCGGATGACCTCGGCCAGCGGCGTGCCCTCGACCCACTCGGTGACCAGCACCTGCGGGGACTCGACCAGCACGTCGGGCACGAACACGTCGTCGTCGTCGCGGAAGGCCTTCGCGAAGTGGCGCTGGTGCTTGGCCTCGAGGGCGTAGTCGAGCTCCTCGGACATCCGTGCCCGCAGCTCGTCCATGATCGGCTTGACGTCGATGCCGGGCACCCACGACCCGGCGACGCGGGCGACCCGCGAGATCTGGTTCAGGTCCGAGAGCAGGGCCTTGCCGGCGCCGGGGTACTGGATCTTGACGGCGACCTCGCGGCCGTCGCGCCACACCGCCCGGTGGACCTGGCCGATGGACGCGGCCGCCGCGGGCGTGTCGTCGAACTCCACGAGCTTGGTGCTGGCCCACCGGGGTCCGAGCTCCTGGGCCAGGATGGCGTGGACCCGGTCGACGCCCATGGGCGGCCCGGACTCCTGGAGCCGGGTGAGGGTGGCCCGGTAGGGGCCGGCGAGCTCCTCGGGCATCGCGGCCTCCATGACCGACAGCGCCTGCCCGAACTTCATCGCACCGCCCTTGAGCTCGCCCAGCACGGCGAAGAGCTGCTCGGCGGTGCGGGCCTGCAGCTCGGCGGCCACGGCCTCGGCCGGGCGGCCGCCGATGCGCTTGCCCACCCCGAACGCGGCTCGGCCGGCATGGCCGAGAGGCAGGCCCGCCAGGCGGGCGGCGCGCGCGAGGGACGACCCGGGGATGCCACGCTCGCGCTCGCTCACCCCGCCATTGTCGCCGACGCGCACGGGCACCCGGGACGGGAGCCCCAGACGCGGTGCACGACTGTCACGGCCCGGGCCCCGATCTCGGTCGAGATGGCGGCCAGAGTCGTGTCGCCGCCCAGGACGCCGAGGGCGGTGACGCTCGTGACGGCGGCCGCCAGCAGCACGGCCGCGTGGTCCGGGCGGGGGGCCGGGCCGCCGGCGACCGCCCGCGCCGCCGGGAGGCCGCCGCCGACGCAGGCCAGGCACGGTGGCCGCCCCGGGACGACCAGCGGGCCGACCACCAGCGGCCCCGGCCCGGCGGTGACCGGGAGCTGGGGCACCCCCAGCCGGTGCCACGGCGCGACCGCCGAGGGCGCCCGCCGCCAGAGCGGGACCTCCCCGTCGGCGACCAGCACCACGAGCGCCGGGGGAGGAGCACCCCCGGCGACCTCGAGCTCGGCGGCGTCGGCCGCGAGGGCCCCGGCCCGCACCCGGACCCCGCAGCGGCGGAGCTGGGCGACGGTCTCGGCGGCCAGCGGCCCCGCGCCGTCGACCACCACCTCGCTGCGCCCCATCACGACCCCCGTCCCACCGCGACCCTGCCCGGCGTCGCTCCCACGACGCCGCCATCCTGCCCCGCGGCGCGCCCGGCCCGGGCCGGTCGTCCACAGGCGGAAGGCCCCGGGCCACGACGGGTCCGGGGCCTTCCGCGGGTGACGCGCGGCTCAGGCCTTGCCGAGGATGCGGTTGAGGTTGGTGCCGCAGACCGGGCACTGGCCCTTGGCCATCCGGCGGCCGTTCTCGGACACGACGACCTTCCCCTCGGCCTCGCGCTTCTCCTTGCACTTCACGCAGTAGAACTCGCCCTTGTACGTCTCGTCAGCCATCGACGTTCTCCTTGTCGCCGGCCGGGGTCACCCCACGGCCGCGTGGATGCCGCCGCAGCGGCCTGGACCCGGCCACCCTAGCGATCCGCGGGGTCCCCACCCCGTCCGCGCGGGCGGCGTTCGGCCCCGAACGCGACGCGTCCGCCCCGGGTGCCCCAGGAGCCCCACCGGTCGCCCCGGACCCCGTACGATCCGCCTGTGGGGACGCCGGACATCGAGGTCCGCCGCAGCGGACGCCGCCGTCGCACGGTCAGTGCCTACCGCGACGGCGGTCGCACCGTCGTGCTCATCCCCGCCTCGTTCTCCGCCGCCGAGGAGGCCCGCTGGGTGGCCCGGATGCTGGCCCGCCTCGAACGTGGCGAGCACCGACAGCCGCTCAGCGACCAGGCGCTCGCGACCCGGGCCGAGCGACTGTCGCGTCGGTACCTCGGCGGGCACGCGCGCCCCGACAGCGTCCGCTGGGTCACCACGATGGACAAGCGGTGGGCCTCCTGCACCCCGGCCACCGGGGCGATCCGCGTCAGCGACCGGCTGCGCGACGTACCCGAGTACGTCCTCGACTACGTGCTGCTGCACGAGCTGGCCCATCTCCTGGTGGCGGGGCACGGCGCCGGCTTCTGGCGGCTGCTGGGGTCCTACCCGCGCCTCGAGCGCGCCCGGGGCTTCCTCGACGGGCTGGCCCACGCGGCCGGCGAGCCGGCTGCCGACGCTCTGGACGCGGAGGACGAGGTGGCTGGACCGGCCGATCCGGCGTCAGCCGAGGCCCGCGACCCGGCGGGCGAGCCGCACCAGGGGTGAGAGCTCGGCCCGGGTGCCCTCGGGCAGCGCGTCGACCGGCCACCACCGCACGTCCAGCGACTCCCCGCTGACCGCCGGCTCGGCGCCCTCGGGGGCCACCGCCACGTAGCGCACGTCGAGATGCTCGCGGCAGCGCCGGAAGTCGCCGTCGAGCACGTGCCGGTCGAGCTGGACCGGGTCCGGCAGCGGCTCGAGCGAGGCCAGGCCGCTCTCCTCGCGCGCCTCCCGCCGGGCCGCGGCCCACACCGAGGCGTCGCCGGCCTCGAGGTGCCCGCCGAACTGGAACCACTGGCGCGCCTTGCGGTGATGGGTCAGCAGCACCCGGGTGCCGGCCGGGTCCAGGACCAGGCACGAGGCGGTCAGGTGCTCGGACGGGCCGGCCTTGGCCACGCCGTCGGGGTGCGCGGCGAGGAACCCCAGGTACTGCCGGCGCAGCTCCTCCTGGGCGGCGTCCGGAGCGGCCCAGCCGCCCAGGAGGTCGCCGGCGTCGGCGTACAGGTGCGCGAAGGTGCGGGCGACGTCGGCCGGGGCCGTCACCGCTCGCCCTCGTCGCGCAGCAGCGCGTCGAGCTCGGCGTCGAGGTCGTCGGTGGCCGGCGAGGCGCTGCGCTCCACGTAGCCCAGCGGGTCGTCGAGGTCGGCCGTCGAGGGGGCCAGGTCCGGGTGCCGCCACGCGGCGTCACGGGCCGCGCCGCCGCCGGAGTCGGCGAGGGCCCGGAAGAGGTTCGCGGCGTCGCGCAGCCGACGGGGCCGCAGCTCGAGGCCGACCAGGGCCCCGAACACCTTCTCGGCCGGGCCGCCGGTGGCGCGGCGCCGGCGGACGGCCTCGGCCAGGGCCGACGAGGCCGGCAGGTGCTCGGCCACGGCCTCCTCGGTGACGACGTCGACCCAGCCCTCGACCAGCGCCAGCAGGGTCTCGAGCCGGCCCAGCGCGGCCTGCTGCGCGGGGGAGTGCAGCGGTGCGAACATCCGGCCCTGCACCGCCGCCTGCACCGCCTGCGGGTCGGAGGGGTCGATGCTGCGGACCGCCTCCTCGATGGCGTCGGTGTCGATCGTGATGTCGGCCGCGTAGTCGCGCACGGCGGCCAGCAGCCCCGGCGCCAGCCACGGCACCGACTCGAAGAGCCGCACCCGGGCGACCTCGCGCACGGCGAGGTAGAGCCGGGCCTGCGGCTCGTCGACCTCGAGGCCCTCGGCGAGCTCGCGCACGGCCCGCGGCATCAGGACGACGTCGGGGGAGGCGACCAGCGGCAGCGAGACCTCGCAGCCGGTGAGGACCTCCCCGGCGAGGGTGCCCACCGCCTGGCCCAGCTGCATCGAGAACATGGAGCCGTGCATCCGGCGCAGCATCGGGCCCGCCTGCTCGAGCATCCCCTCCATGCCGGCGGGCAGCGCGCCCTCGGGCAGGCCGCCGAGCTGGCCGGCCATCGCCGCGGTGACGGCCTCGGTGACGCCCTCGGCCACGGGCTCGACCAGGTCGGCCCACACGGGCATGGTGGCCTCGACCCACTCGGCCCGGCTCCAGGCGACCCCGCGCAGCGGCGGCGCGGGCAGGTCGGTGACCGCGTCGAGCCACAGACCGGCCACGTGCACGGCCTCGGCGGCGTCGCGTCCGTCGGCGGCGGTCGCGAGGGTGTCCCCGGCGGCGGAGACGGTCTTGCGCGCCAGGTCGGTGGCCATGGGGGCGTCGACGGCGGTGGCCGACGGGGGCGCCGCGAACATCGCCTGCACCTGGCCCATCACCATCTGCAGCATCTGTGGGTCGACCTTGTCCAGGCCCATGCCGCGCACCATGTCGGCCAGCTGCGGGTCGAGGGGCGCGCCGCCGGTGAGGCCGCGCAGCATCTCCTCCAGCTCGGGGGGGAGGTCGGGGGTGTCGTCGTCCGCGTGGTCGGTCACAGCGGGTCTCCTGCGCATCGGGTGAGAGGATGTCGTCCTGTCTGTACCCAACCACGGTGGCCGGTGAATCGTTCCGGCCGGCCGTCCCCCGAGGAGCTCCCTGTGCCCACCGATGACGCCCGGGTCGCGCTCGTCGCCGTCCGTGACGAGCCGCTGTCCGTCGACGAGGCGCTCGCCGCCGTCCGCCACCCCGCCTGCGGTGGCGTCGCCCTCTTCGTCGGGCTCGTGCGCGACCACGACCACGGTGACTCGGTCACCGGGCTCGACTACTCGGCCCACCCGAGCGCCGAGGCGACCATGCGCGAGGTCTGCGACGAGGTGCTGGCCTCCTCCGACGCCCTGCGCGTCGCGGCCGTGCACCGCACCGGCACCCTCGCGATCGGCGACCTCGCGGTCGTCGTGGCCGCCGCCGCCCCCCACCGCGGTCAGGCGTTCGACGCCTGCCGCGCCATCATCGACACCCTCAAGGCGCGCACCCCGATCTGGAAGCACCAGCAGCTCGGCGACGGGTCCGCCGAGTGGGTGGGGATGCCGTGAGCGGACTCCCCGACGAGGACCTGCGTCTCGAGCACGCCCACCCCGGCGACACCGCGCACGACGATCCCTGGCGGCCCGGTCGGCTGGCCGCGGGTGCGCTGACGGCGGTCTTCGTGCTGGTGATCCTGGCGGCGGGGATGACCTTCGTGGGCCTGCCCTACGTCGTCCTGTCGCCCGGCCCGGCCACCAACGTCCTCGGTGACGTCGGCGGCAAGCCGGTGCTCTCGGTCTCGGGCGCGCAGACCTACCCCACCGACGGGGCGCTCGACTTCACCACCGTCGGTTTCGACGGCGGGCCGGGGCGCACCGTCACCATCTACGACCTCGCCGAGGCGTGGCTCAGCGACGACATCGCGGTCGAGCCCGAGAAGCTCTACTTCCCGCCGGACGTCTCCGAGGACGACGTCGCGGCCCAGAACACCGAGATGATGAACGAGTCGCAGGTCGTCGCCGCGGCCACCGCGCTGCGGGCGCTCGGTCGCACCGTGAAGACCACCGTGGGCATCGCCGGTGTCCCGCAAGGCAGCCCGGCGCAGGGCGTCATCGAGACCGGCGACGTCATCGTGTCGGTCGACGGGACCCCGGCCACCGACCCCGCCGCCGTGCGGGCGGCCGTCACGGCCCACCAGCCGGGCGAGGACGTCCGCGTCACGGTCCGGCGGGGAGGGGTCGAGAAGACCCTCACCGTCAAGGCCGGCGACTCCCAGGGGCGCGCCGTCATCGGGGTGCTGCTCCGCACCGACTACGACCTCCCCGTCGAGGTCACGCTCAACACCGGCCAGGTCGGCGGCCCGTCGGCGGGCCTGATGTTCAGCCTCGCCATCTACGACGTGCTCACCCCGGGCGCGCTCACCGGGGGCAAGCGCATCGCGGGCACCGGCACCATCGAGGACGACGGCTCGGTCGGGGCGATCAGCGGCATCCAGCAGAAGATGGTCGGGGCCCATGCCGTCGGCGCGCGCTGGTTCCTGTCGCCGGCCGAGGACTGCGCCGACGCCGTGGGGCACGTCCCCGACGGGATGACGCTGCTCAAGGTCACGACCTTCACCGACGCCAAGGCCGCGGTCGAGGGCATCGCGAAGGGCGACACCGCGGGCCTCCCGCGCTGCGGCTGAGCCCCGGACCCGGCGCCGGCTCCGGCCGCGCCGGCGTCCCGTCAGTCGAAGGTCGCGCGCAGGGCGTGGACCAGGCCCGGGGCGATGTCGTCGCCCAGGGCCACCCGGTCGTCGCTGTCGTACGCGCGCTGACGGAGCAGGCACCGCGAGGCGCCGTCACGGGTGACGGCCACCACGAGCCGCACGTCGGCCCGCTCCGGGTGCGCGGCCACGGCCGCCAACGCGGCCTCGGCGTCCTCGGGCAGGTCACGCTCGGCCGCCGGGGGCACGACGATGCGCTCGAGGGCCAGCGCGCAGCCGGTGACCTGGTCGGGCCACGCGATGCGCGCCAGCAGGTCCTCGATGCCGTCGGCCTCGGGCAGCTCGTCCTGCTCGACCGCCGAGAGCGCCCCGGCCACGGCGTCGTGGGTGGCGAGCCCGTCGGCGAGCTGCGGCTCGTGGGTCAGCAGCTCGGCGGTCGGCACGAGCGCGAAGAGGCGCACCGGTTGGTCCCACCCCGAGCGCGCCACGTGCCGCTCGGTGTCGAGGGCGGCCAGGGTCAGGGGGTCGGTCACCGGTCGGGGCGCGTCAGTCACGGGGACCATGGTGCCCGAACGAACGATGGGGGGCGCTCGGGCGTTCAGGTGTGCGAGGTAGGTTGACCATCCTTCCCGCACGACGACCCCCGCCAGTGGGACGAGGAGAGCTGTGAGTCGCTCGGAGTGGTTCGACGGTCCGAACGGCCCCGACGAGGGCGCCCCGCGTCCCGGCGGGCCCGGCGCGGGCGGAGGGCGGACGGGGACGGTCGGCGTCCGCCGCCGCCGGGGCCCCCTGGTGCCTACACTCGTCGTGCTGGCCGGGCTGGCGGTGCTCGCCGGCCTGGTGGCCGACCTCTCCACCGACGTGTGGTGGTACGACTCGGTCGGCTTCCGCGGCGTGTTCGTCACCGAGCTCACGACCAAGACCCTCATCTTCGCCGTCGCGGGGCTGCTCACCGCGGGCGCGGTCGGTGCGAGCCTCGTCGTGGCCTACCGCACGCGCCCGATCTACGTGCCCGTCACCCCGGCCCAGCAGGTGCTCGAGCAGTACCGCCAGGCCATCGAGCCGCTGCGGCGGATCGCGCTCGTCGTCATCCCGGTGGTGCTCGGCCTGCTCGCCGGCTCCGGGTCGATGGGGGCCTGGCGCACCTACCTGCTGTGGGCCAACGGCGGCGACTTCGGCACGAAGGACCCGCAGTTCGGGCTCGATGTCGGCTTCTTCGTCTTCACCCTGCCCTGGTTGGACTTCATCGTCAGCTTCGTCACCGTGGTGCTGGTGCTGGCCTTCCTCGCGGCGGCCTTCACCCACTACGTCTACGGCGGCCTGCAGCTGCCGGGTCGCGGGCCGTCCACCCGCGCCGCCTACGTGCACCTCGGCGTGCTCGGTGCGCTCATCGCCCTCACCCGCGCGGCGTCCTACTGGCTCGACCGGTACTCGCTCTCGACGCAGAAGGGCAGCCTCATCACCGGCATCACCTACACCGACGCCAACGCGGTGCTGCCGACCAAGGCCATCCTGGCCGTCGCCGCCGTGATGTGCGCCGGGTTCTTCCTGGCCGCCATCTGGAGCCGCAGCTGGCGCCTGCCCATCACCGGCGTGGCGCTGCTCGTGGTCACCGCGGTCGTCGTGGGCGCCGTGTACCCGGCGCTGATCCAGTCGCTGAAGGTCGGCCCCTCCGAGAAGTCGCTCGAGGCGAAGTACATCGGGCGCAACATCGCCGCCACCAGCGCGGCCTTCGGGCTCGACCGGGTCGAGCGCATCCAGAACGTCGTGCCCGCACAGGCCCCCGCCACCGCAGCGCTGCGGGCCGGGGCCGAGGACATCCCCGGCGTACGCATCATCGACCCCAACGTCGTGGCGCCCACGTTCCGCCAGCTCGAGGGCCAGCGCGACTACTACGCCTTCCCCGACACCCTCGACGTCGACCGCTACACCGTCGACCAGCGCGTCGACGACGCCGTCGTGGCGGTGCGCGAGATCAACCTCGACGGCCTGCCGGACAACCAGCGCAACTGGATCAACGACCACACCGTCTTCACCCACGGCTACGGCTTCTACGCGGCGTACGGCAACCAGCGCACCACCGAGGGCGACCCGGTGTTCTTCGAGGGCGGTGGGCGCAGCACGCTCGGCCCGTACGAGCCGCGCATCTACTTCGGCGAGCTCTCGCCGGAGTACTCCGTGGTCGGGGCCGAGCGGGGCGCCTCGCCGCGCGAGTTCGACTACCCGGGCGGCTCCGACGGCGACGTGGCGGTGCAGAACACCTACACCGGCGGCGGGGGCGTCTCGATCGGCTCGTTCATGCGCCGGGTCGCGTACGCCATCAAGTACCGCGAGGCCAACTTCCTGCTCTCGGACGCCGTCAACGGCCAGTCGCGCATCCTCGACCACCGCACCCCCAAGGAGCGTGTCGAGCGGGTCGCCCCCTGGCTGCAGCTCGACGGCAACGCCTACCCCGCCGTGGTCGACGGGCGCGTGCAGTGGATCGTCGACGGCTTCACCACGTCGGCCAGCTACCCCAACAGCCGCCTCGTCGACCTCGCCGAGGCCACCTCCGACTCGGTCGCGCGGCGCTCCAACGTCGTGCAGGTGCGCACCGGCGAGATCAACTACATCCGCAACGCCGTCAAGGCCACCGTCGACGCCGAGGACGGGTCGGTGCGCCTCTACGGCTGGGACGTGAGCGACCCCATCCTCAAGGCCTGGAGCAAGGCCTTCCCCGGCTCGGTCCGACCGCTGTCGGACATCTCGGGCTCGCTGATGTCGCACATCCGCTACCCGCAGGACCTCATCAAGGTCCAGCGCGACCTGCTGAACGAGTACCACGTCACCGACCCGGGCACGTTCTACAGCGGCTCCGACAAGTGGCGCGTCCCGCGCGACCCGTCGGTGGCCAGCCAGGACCAGCCGGTGCTCTTCCAGTCGATCGCCCTGCCGGGCGAGAAGGCCGCGACGTTCTCGATCACCACCTCCTTCGTGCCGGCGAGCAACAACGAGGCGGGCCGCGAGATCCTGCGCGGGCTCCTGGCGGTCAACGCCGACGCCGGCACCCAGGCCGGCAAGCCGGCCGCCTCCTTCGGCGCCCTGCGGCTGCTGGAGTTCGGGGCCGCCCAGCCGCCGGGCCCGGGGCAGGTACGCAACCAGATCCAGAACTCCACGTCGCGCTCGCAGAACCCGGCCGAGCCGCTGAACCTCGCGCAGTACATCACCAACAACTCGGGCTCCGGCAAGCAGCTGACGTTCGGGAACCTGCTGACCTTCCCGCTGGCGGGGCGCACGTTCTACGTGCAGCCGATCTACGTCCAGGCCTCCAGCGGGTCGGGGTCGTTCCCGCAGAACAAGATCACCGTGGCCTTGTACGGCACCAACGTGGCCTGGGGCGACACCCTCGAGCAGGCCATCACCGGGCTGTTCGGCCAGGGCAGCGGCGGGGGAGGGGGCGGTGGCAGCCCCACCACGCCCACCACCCCGAGCACGCCGTCGACGAGCCTCGAGCAGCAGCTCACCGTGGCCATCGGCGAGATCCAGGCGGCGTACTCGGCGGGGCAGCAGGCACTCACCAAGGGCGACTTCGCCGCGTACGGCGATGCCCAGAAGGCCCTGGCCGAGGCCATCACCAAGGCCGACTCCATCGCGGCCCAGCTGGGGGCTCCGGCCGCGACGCCGGCCCCGTCGGCCACCCCGTCGGCGGCGCCGTCGGCCAGTACGACGGCCAGCGCCGGGTAGCCGATTTGAGTCCGGGCGCCCCTCTCGCGTACTGTCGAGTCATACCGAGCACGGCCTCCGGGCTGTGACTCACTCGACGCGGGGTGGAGCAGCTCGGTAGCTCGCCGGGCTCATAACCCGGAGGTCGCAGGTTCAAATCCTGCCCCCGCTACCACGGTCAGGCGCGGAACCCTCGGGTTCCGCGCCTGACGCCGTTCGGGGGGCCCGCCCGCGTCTCAGCCCGTCACGTCGATGGCGCCGTGGGCGCCGCGCTCGGCGTCGACCATCACGTGGTTGACGAAGGTGTACCGCCCGGGCTCGTCGAAGACGGTCTCCACGAACCCGCCCTGGGCGGCCGCCAGCGCGAGGGCCTGCGAACCGCCGGTGCGCGACGGTCCCCGCGCCGAGCCGAGCAGCCAGTCACCCTCCAGCCAGGTGCGGTCGAACTGGCCGCCGACGACGTGGAACGACAGAGGCCGGTCGGGACCGGCGTCCAGCAGCCAGATCCGCACCCGCTCGCCGACCTTCACGGTGAGCGGGGCGTGGTCGTAGGCGTTCCGGTAGCCGTTGAAGACCACGGCGTCGGGCTTCTCGGCCTGGAGCGCGTCCATGTCGACCGGGCCGCCCTGGGGGCCGTAGTAGTGCTCGGACTGCACCAGGACGAAGGAGCGGTCGACGGCCGGCAGGTCGGGAGGGTCGATCACGACCGCGCCGAACAGGCCGTTGGCGATGTGGGCGCTCATCGGGGCGGACGAGCAGTGGTACAGCCAGATCCCGGCGCGGCGTGCCGTGAACCGGTAGGTCAGGGACTTCCCCGGCGGGATGGTCACCATGACCGCGTCGGGGGCGCGCTGGCCGGCGTGGAAGTCGATGGAGTGGCCCACCGTCCCGTGGTTGACGAGCCGGATGACGAAGGTGTCACCCACCCGGCCGTGCAGGGTCGGCCCGGGGGAGGAGCCGTTGTAAGTCCACAGCTGCTGGGTGACGCCGGGCGCGACCTCCTTCACCTGCTCGGTGATGGTGAAGGTGCGGTGGTGCACCCGGCCCGGCTCCAGAGATGGCAGCGCGGGGTCGGGGATGACGGTGCCGGGTGCCGGCTCGCCCGGCGCCATCTCGTGGCCGGCGTGGGCGCCCGCGGTCGACGCGGCGCCCCCCGGAGGCGCGGAGGGGGCGACGGCGGCCATCGGCGCGCCGACGGCCTCGATGGCCAGCACCATGCCCATCTGCCGGTGCCCGACGACCGAGCACCAGCCGTCGACGTCGCGCCCGACCACCCCGGCGTCGAGCACGGCCGACTCCCCGGGCGCGATCCGCCCGGAGTCGTGGCCGGTCTCGAGCACCAGGTCGTGGACGTCGGTCCGGTCGGTGTTCTCGACCGTGATGACGAGCCGGTCGCCGACCGGCACCCGGATGCGCGACGGGGTGAAGCGCATGTCCTTGGCCTCGACCGTGACCGCGGTGGTGTGCCCGGTCGGCACGGCTCCGTCGGCCGCGGAGTGCGGCGCCCCGACGAGGCGGGCCGGGTCCAGCGAACCGCCGAAGGCCACCGCGGTCATGACCAGCGCGAGGCCGACGACGGCAATCCCGGTGGTCTGGCCGACAGGACGAAGGGTGGTCTCGGGCGTGTCAGCGGAGCGGGCCGTACGACGGCGTCGGCTCGTGCGCACCAGGATCGGGACGAACGAGGCGAGCGCGGCGAGCACGAGCACGGACGCGACGACGCGCACCGGGCTCGGGACCGGCAGGACGCAGACGAGCAGGCCGAGGTTGGTCAGGCTCACGCGCAGCGCCCCGCCGGCGTCCAGGTCGCGGTTGGTGGCGCGGACGGCGGCCGGCCCGCCGCCCATGACGACGGGGATGAGGTAGGACGTGGCGCCGAGCAGGACCTGGGCCACGAAGCCGGCGGCCAGGTAGGGCGTCAGCTGTTCGGTGGCCTTCCCGATCCCGAGCCACGAGCCGGCGTGCGACACCGCCCACGACACGTGCAGGACCAGTGCCGACAGCAGGCCGAGCAGCCACGCCATCCCCGCGAGCAGCGACCAGGCCGGGAAGGACGTGGGGGGCTTGACGCGGGCGGTCCGGGCCAGTGGCCAGACCACGAGCCCGGCGCCGACGACGTACACCAGCAGCCCGGCGGGCACCAGGAGCACGACGTCGGCCCAGGCCGCAGCGACGACGAGCGCGATGCCGGCGAGCAGCACGGGCAGGGCCTGGCGGCCACGCTGTTCCGCACCCTCGAGGATGCGGGTGCGCAGCATCGTCGGGCCGAGGGTGACCACGGTGCCGAGCACGGTCAGGCCGACCCAGCCGAGGAGGTTGACCGCGATGTGGGCGAGCTGCACCCGCGTGTGGAGGGGCTCGCCCGGGTCGGCGGCGAGCACGGTGCCCAGCGTGACCCCGACCAGGAGCAGGGCACCGGCGGCGACGTAGAACCAGACCGTGCCGGCGAAGCGGGAGGCGAAGCCGGTGCGGAGGCCGCGCAGGAGGCCCACCACGTGCCAGGCGACCGCGACCGCGATACCGACCGCGCCGACCACGACCAGCCACCACTGGGAGCCCGGCACACCGGTCGCCACGAGCAGCACGCCGAGGTTGAACAGGAGCAGGCGTCGGGACTGCACGCGTCGCGGGGTGGGGGGCAGCCGCACCAAGGTGTCGGCGAAGTACCTGCTCCACACCAGGATCGAGTGCCCCGCGGCACCCAGGACGAGCAGGTGGATCATCAACCAGCGCGGTGCCGGGATGTAGGTGTGGGCGAGCGACACGACGACCACGCCGAGCAGCCAGAGGACCACCGGCAGGTCGCGCAGGGGCCAGAAGCCGCGCGAGCCGCTCTCGACCGCCGGGGCTCGTGAAGCGACCGTGACCTTCACGAGGACGCCACCGCGGTAGCCGCCGCGGGTACCCGCCGGGGCCGGGCCGGCGCTCCCCGGACCGCGCTGCCGACCGCCACGACGAGGAAGAGCAGCAGCGCGAGCGCGTTGCCGGCGCCCCCGAGACGGCGAGCCATCTCGCTGCCCAGGGCGTCGCCGCCCCAGAGCCGCAGCACCAGCGAGAGCTGGAGGAGGCCCCACGGTCCGTACATCACCGGGCGGTAGGGCAGCGGCACCCGCGTCACGGCGGGCAGGATCGAGGAGGCGTGGGCCATGATCATCGAGATCGTGAAACCGAGGAAGACGGCGTGCACGACGGCGTCGTACCTCGCGCCCCCCGCGGTCGTGCCGCCCAGCAGCCAGATGCCGCCCGCGACGACCAGCCAGGCCTGGCCGGCCAGCATGCAGCCCGCGGCGAACCGGGGCAGACCCGAGCTCCTCACCGTGCGGCGCGCCACGTCGTGACGCACCAGCCACGCCGTCAGCGCGAGGAGGGCGACGCCCAGGAGCGGGGTCCCCACGGCCGGCCACAGGGTGGCCGCCACGACGGCGCTCGCCAGCCCGCTGCTCAGGAGGACGAGGTCGCGCCCCGCCGTCGGCGGCATGGCCAGGCGCGCGAGCTCGAGGCGCTCGCCGCCGATGGTCAGGATCACGAACCCGGCCAGCCACGGGATGGTCTGGGACGTGTCGGCACCGGCGCGCCACAGCACCGCCCCGCCCAGGGCGCACACGGCGCCGAGCGCGGAGACCAGCACCGCGTCGTCACGGTTGCGGTGCCACAGCGGGACGTAGACCAGGCACAGGGCCAGCGAGCCGGCCGTGAGCAGGGCGGCGCCGACCGCCCGGGTGGGCTCCGGGACGAGCAGCACGGCTCCGAGGCCCAGCAGCGCCGGTGCTGCGTACCCGACGGGGCGACCGAGCGCGACCGCTCGCTCCAGGGCGACGAGGGTGCCGACGAAGCCGAACACCATGAGGATCCCGTGGACGTCGCCGAGGCGAGCGGAGCCCACCGGGGGCCAGGCGTCCAGGAGGCCGAGCCCGGCGTCCATGCCGACCAGGAGGGCGAGGCCGGCGGGGAGCGCGAGCAGGGTTCGCGCGGCCGGCCGCCGTGCGCTCATCCCCCGGTCCCGGGGCTCGGGATCCGCACCAGGCACGCGTCGGGCTCGCCGAACGGCTGCAGGGCGTGCGGGTCGAGCGACTCGCCCAGGACGCCTTCGATCAGCCCGAGGTGCACGCTGCAGACCGCCGCCGGATGGGCCCGGGCGGCGTCGAGGAAGGGGCACCGGGTGAGCCTGACCACCGTCGGGTCCGGGGACGGCTCAGGGCCGAAGCCGACGTGCTCGAGGGTCAGCAGGAGGCGTTCGCGCGGGGTCCGCTCGTCCCCGTCGAACACCGCGCGCAGCCGCTCACCCCAGGCGCGCCCCCCGGACTCGCCGGTCTCGCGGGCGGTGGCACCGGGGCTGGCCTCGATGCCGCGGGCCAAGGACTGCGCCAGCGCGGCGTACGGCGCCTCGCGGGCGACGTAGGCCCAGGCGGGGCGGCCGCGCCCCGCGGGGCGGGCTCGCAGACGCGTGACGTGGGAGGCCTGGTGCAGGGCGTCGAGATGACCCCGCACGGTGTTCTCGTGCAGGCCGGTGACCTCCACGAGCTGGGCGAGGGTCGTCGGCGCTCCCCGCCGGGTCAGGGCGGCGAGGACGCGGCCCTGGGCGTCCGTGGGGGCTCGGCCGGGTCCGGGCCGGGGGCCGGTGTTTTTTTCCACGGTGATCATTGTATGTTATTCGTACCTGATCCTCGAAAGGACACACCCCATGACTGCTCTGACGATCTCCTCGAGCCCGGCCGACGCCGAGGCCGTGGAGGCGGTGGCGAACCACCACGCCCTGATGTCCGGTGAGCTGGCCCTGCTGGTGGCCGACCTCCTCCACACGGCGGGGGGTGAGGCGCCCACGGCCCGGGACCGCCTCGTCGCCTGGGCCCGGGAGTCCCTCGTCCCGCACGCGCTGGCCGAGGAGAGGAGCCTCTACCCGGCGGCGAGTGGGATGGCGGAGGGCCGGCTGCTCGTCGACGCGATGCTCGCCGAGCACGTCGCCATCGTCGCCGTGGTCGACGAGGTCGAGAGGGCGACCACCCCCGTGGGGGCGGCCGCCTCCGGCCGGGCACTGCAGGCGCTCTTCGCCGTCCACCTGGCCAAGGAGAACGACCAGCTGCTGCCGCTGCTCGCGACCTCCCCCGAGCACTCGCTCGCCGACCTGCTCGCCGGCATGCACGAGCTGCTCGGCGGCCACGACGGGCACGGGCACGGACACTCCGAGCAGTCCGAGCCGGCGCCGGGCCACGGTGGGTCGGGCTGCGCCTGCGGCACCGTCGACCCGCCCGGCCACCCCGAGCTGGACGTCCGGGTCATCCCGCACGCCATCCGGCACGCCACGATCTTCGGCGCGCTCGACGCGGTGGCTCCCGGCTCCGGCCTGGAGATCGTCGCCGACCACGACCCGGTCCCGCTGCTCGACCAGGTGCAGCGACGCACCCCCGGCCGTTTCGGCGTCACCTATCTCGAGCGGGGACCGGTCGACTTCAGGGTCCGGTTCATCGCCCGCGCGTAGGCGACGCTCGTCGCGACCCCGCCGTCGCCCCGGCGGGCGCGGACCGCGCTCGGGCGCGAGAGGCGGCATAGCGGCCGCGTCGCCGGTGTTGACCCGGATGTGAACGTCACCCCTGCCGCCCCGCACCGCATCGTCGTCATCGGCTCGGGCTTCGGTGGGTTGTTCGGCACGCAGGCCCTCAAGCGGCGCGGCGACGTCGAGATCACCCTCGTGGCGAAGACCGCCCACCACCTCTTCCAGCCGCTGCTCTACCAGGTGGCCACCGGCATCCTCTCCGAGGGCGAGATCGCCCCGAGCACCCGCGAGGTGCTCGCGCGGCAGAAGAACGCCCGGGTCGTGCTCGGCGAGGTCACGCACGTCGACCTGGCGGCGCGCACCGTCACCTCCGAGCTCCTGGGCCGCGAGAGCGTCCTCCCGTACGACACCCTCCTGGTGGCCGCGGGCGCCGGGCAGTCGTGGTTCGGCAACGACCACTTCGCGCGCCACGCGCCCGGCATGAAGTCGATCGACGACGCCCTCGAGCTGCGCGGCCGCATCTTCGGGGCGTTCGAGCTGGCCGAGATCGCGCAGACCCCCGCCGAGGTGCAGCGCGCGCTGACCTTCGTCGTCGTCGGCGCCGGCCCCACCGGGGTGGAGATGGCCGGGCAGATCGCCGAGCTGGCCCACCGCACGCTCAAGAACGACTTCCGCCGGATCGACCCGCGTGACGCCCGCATCCTCCTGGTGGACGCCGTCGACACCGTGCTCCCGTCCTTCGGCGAGCGCCTCGGCGGCGCGGCCAAGCGCACGCTGAGCGACCTCGGGGTCGAGGTCCGGCTCGGCACGATGGTCACCGACGTCGACTCCACCGGCATCGTCGTGCGCGAGCCCGACGGCTCCTCGCACCGCATCGACGCCCTCACCAAGGTCTGGGCCGCCGGCGTGCAGGCCAGCCCGCTCGGACGCCAGCTCGCCGAGCAGTCGGGGGCTGGGCTCGACCGGGCCGGGCGCGTGCAGGTGAACCCCGACCTCACCCTCCCCGGCCACCCCGAGGTCTTCGTCGTCGGCGACATGATCTCGCTCGACGGCCTGCCCGGGGTGGCCCAGGTCGCCATCCAGGGGGCCCGGTTCGCGGCCCGCCAGATCGGCCGTCGCCTGGACGGCACCGACACCGAGGCGCACTTCGAGTACCGCGACAAGGGCTCGATGGCGACCATCTCGCGCTTCAGCGCGGTGGCCTCCATCGGGCGGCTGCGCTTCGCCGGGTTCTTCGCCTGGGTCCTCTGGCTGGCGATCCACCTCGTCTACATCATCGGCTTCAAGAGCCAGGTGACGACGCTGCTGCACTGGGCGGTGAGCTTCCTGGGGCGTGGTCGCGCCGAGCGGGTGGCCACCGAGCAGCAGGTCTTCGGGCGGCGCGCCCTCGACGCCCTGCCCCGGCGCGATGCTCCGGTCCTGCCGGGGTCCGCGGCCACCGTCGAGCCGACGGAGGCCGGGCTCGAGCCCGAGGCGCCGCGCCCGGTCGGCTGAGAACGCTCGTCCGTCCCCGTCGGGCCCCGGCCGTAGGGTGACGCCATGCCGCTGGACTACCCCATCCACCGACGCACGCTGCCCAACGGGCTGCGTGTCGTCGTCTCGCCTGACCACACGGTCCCCAACGTCACGGTCAACCTCTGGGTCGGGGTCGGCTCGCGTCACGAGCAGCCCGGCCGCACCGGCTTCGCCCACCTCTTCGAGCACCTGATGTTCCAGGGTTCGCGGGGGGTGCGCAGCGGTGAGCACTTCGAGGCGCTGATGGCCGAAGGGGGCCGGCTCAACGCGACCACCTGGTTCGACCGCACCAACTACTTCGAGACCGTGCCGTCGGGCGCGCTCGAGCTGGCCCTGTGGCTCGAGGCCGACCGGCACGGTCACCTGCTCGACGCGCTCACCCAGGACAACCTCGACAACCAGCGCGACGTGGTCAAGGAGGAGAAGCGCCAGCGCTACGACAACCAGCCCTACGGCAACGCGCTGGTCGACGTCTACGCCGCCGTCTTCCCCGAAGGCCATCCGTACCATCACCCCACGATCGGCTCGATGGCCGACCTCGACGCCGCCGGTGTGGATGACGTGCACGCGTTCTTCCGTCGCTACTACGCGCCCGACAACACCGTGCTGACCCTGTGCGGCGACGTCGAGCCCGAGCACGGGTTCGCCCTCGTCGAGCGGCACTTCGGCCCCCTCACCGCGCGGGCCGAGACGCCCCGGCCGCCCCTGCCGCAGCTCGAGCCGCTGGCCGAGCCGGTCCGGGTGGTGCGCCGTGAGCAGGTGCCCAACGACCGGGTCCACGTCGCGTTCCGCCTGCCGGTCGACGGCACCGACGAGCTCGTGGCCGCGATGGTCGCGCTCGACTGCCTGGCCGGCCTGTCCACCTCCAGCCTGGTGCGCCGGCTGGTCCGGCGCGAGCAGGTGGCCGTCGGGGCCCATGCCACCGCCTGGGGCTTCGTCGACGGCGTCTCCCTGGGCTTCGTCGTGCTCGACGTCGCCCCCGGCGCCGACCCCGACCTCCTCGAGGACGCCCTGGTCGAGGAGCTCGAGCGCCTCGCCACCCACGGGCCGACCGAGGCCGAGCTCGACGCCTCCATCGCCCAGTCCGAGCGCGGCTGGCTCTCGGCGCTCGCGAGCCAGGAGGAGCGGGCCGACATGATCAGCCGCTTCACGCTCCTGCACGACGACCCGGGGATGGTCAACACCCACCTCGACCGGATGCGCGCCGTCACCCCCGAGCGCGTGCTCGAGGCCGCGCGCCGCTGGCTGGCGCCGCAGAGCCGGGCCGTCGTCTCGTACCTCGGCGACGCCGACCAGGCGGAGGCGGTCGCGTGAGCACCCGCCCGCCCGTCCTCGCGCCCGCCCCGTGGGCCTTCCCGGCCGCCGCCGAGCACCTCCTCCCCAACGGCCTGCGGGTGCTGGTGCACGACCTGCCGGGGCAGTACGTCCTCTCGCTGCGCCTCGTCGTCCCCGCGTCGCTGGCCGACGAGCCCCGCGCCATCGAGGGCGTGTCGGCCATGACGGCCCGCCTCCTCGACGAGGGCACCGCCCAGTACACCTCCGAGGAGTTCGCCGAGCTCATGGAGCGCCACGGGATGGTGCTGGGGGCCGGGGTCTCCGACGGTGGGCTGATGGTCGACGTCGACGTGCCGCAGGCGCACCTGGCCACGGCGGCGCGGCTGCTCACGGCCGCGCTGGCCGACCCGGTCTTCCCCGACGACGAGGTGCGCCGCATCCTGCGCACGCGACAGGCCGAGATCGAGCAGGAGCGGGCCTCGGCCGCCCATCGCGGCAGCCGCGAGCTCGCCCGCACCCTCTGGGACGACGGCGACCGGGCCGCCCGCCCGGCCGCCGGCACCAGCGGGACCATCGCGGCGATCACCCGCGACGACATCGTCGCGCGGCACGCCCGCGCGGTCGGTCCGCGGGGTGCCACCCTCGTCCTGGCGGGCGACCTGACCGGGGTCCCCGTGGCCGAGGTCCTGGCCGGGACCCTCGGTTCCTGGGAGGCCTCCGGCCACGTCCCGCCCCCTCCCGCGCGCCCCCCGGTGCCCGCCACCGACCGGGCCCGGGTCGTCGTCGTCGACCGCCCCGGAGCGGTGCAGACCGAGCTCCTCGTGGGACGCCCCGGCCCCGACCGCTCCACGTCAGCGGGCTGGGCGCCGCACCCGGTGCTGGCCTTCGTCCTGGGCGGCTCCCCGAGCGCGCGCCTCGACGCCGTCCTGCGGGAGGAGAAGGGCTACACCTACGGGATCCGCTCCGGGTTCCGGCCGCGGGCCGCCGGCGGGACCTTCGTCACGGCCGGCTCGGTACGCACCGAGGTCACCGGCGAGGCGCTCGAGATCGTGCTCGGCATCCTCGACGGGGCGCGCGACGGGTTCACCGACGCCGAGCTGCGCTCCGGGGTCGACTACGTCGCCAAGACCGCCCCCGGCCGCTACGCCACCGCCGACGCCGTGGCCGACGAGACGGCCGCCCTGGCACTCGAGGGGCTGCCGCTGGACTTCACGACGCGAACCCTCGACGCCGTCCGGGCCCTCGGGCTCGACGACCTCGACGCCGCCTACCGGCGCACGGCGACGGGGGAGTGGTCGGTGGTCCTGGTCGGCGACGCCGCCGGCGTGGTGCCCCAGCTCGAGGGGCGGGTCACCGGCGAGGTCACGACCGTTGCCCTCTGAGGCCCCGGGCCCCGTGGCGCCCGGGTCGCCGACCCGCTCGCTCGTGATGCGCTCGCCGGTCGGGCCGCTCGAGCTGCTCGCCCGCGACGGGGCCCTGGTCGCCATCCGGTTCGACGCCGAGCCGGAGGCCGACCCCGCGACCGCTACGGGCCCGGACGGCCGCAACGACGTCCTGGAGGACGCACGGCGCCAGCTCGAGGAGTACTTCGCCGGCCTCCGCCGGGTCTTCGACCTACCGCTGGCGCCCACGGGCACCCCTTTCCGGCAGCGGGTGTGGGCCGAGCTGGCGCTGGTGCCGTGGGGGAGGACCACCACCTACGGCGCGCTGGCGGCCGCCCTCGGGCTGCCGCCGGGTGCGTCGCGGGCCGTCGGCGCGGCCAACGGGGCGAACCCGCTGCCGATCGTCCTGCCGTGCCACCGGGTCGTCGGGAGCGACGGGACCCTCACCGGGTACGCCGGCGGCCTGCCCCGCAAGGCCGCGCTGCTCCGCCTCGAGGGGGTGGCCACCGAGGCCGACCAGGCGGTGCTCTTCTAGCCCGAGGTCGCCTCGCGGGCGGTCCCGAGGCGCGCCAGGACCTCGTCGTGCAGCAGGCCGTTGGTGGCCACGGCGTTGCCGCCGAACGGCCCGTCGGTGCCGTCGAGGGAGGTGAAGCGGCCCCCGGCCTCGGTGACGACCGGCGCCAGCGCCACCATGTCGTGCAGTGACAGCTCGGGCTCGGCCGCGATGTCCACCGCACCCTCGGCCACGAGCATGTAGGACCAGAAGTCGCCGTACGCGCGCTCGCGCCAGCACGCCCGCGCCAGGTCGAGCACGGCGTCCAGACGGCCCACGGCGTCCCACGAGGTGGTGCTCGAGATCGAGAGCGAGGCGTCGGCCAGGGTCGAGACCCCCGAGACGTGCATCTGCCTGGCGCTGGTGAGGCTGCGCCCGGACCACGCACCGGAACCGGTGGCGGCCCACCACCGCCGGCCGAGCGCGGGGGCGGCCACGAGGCCGAGCACCGGTGCGCCGTCGACCACGAGCCCGATGAGGGTGGCCCACACCGGCACGCCGCGCACGAAGCTGTGGGTGCCGTCGATGGGGTCGACGACCCACTGCCGGTTGCCCGAGCCCGTCGGGGGCATCTCCTCGCCGATGACCATGTCGCGAGGACGCGTGCGCTTGAGCTGGGAGCGCACCAGCTCCTCGGCGTCGCGGTCGGCGTCGCTGACCAGGGTGAGGTCGGGTTTGGTCTCGACGTGGAGGTCGTCGGCGCGGAACCGGGCCATGGTCACCCGCTCGACGGCGTCAGCGAGGACATGGGCCAGTCGGAGGTCGTCGTCGAAGCCGGGCACGGCCCTCACGGTACCGGCCGCCGAAGATCTTCCGGCCCAGGACGCGAACCGGTCGCACTTCGGTCACAATCAGGTCTCGGCGCGTCATGGAACTACCAAAGCGGGCATCGGTGGTCTTTAGTTGACCCCGGCACGCCGGTCGGCGCTGCATCGAGTCGGACCCGATCGGGTCCAGCTCACGGAGACCATCCGGACACCGGGTGGCGAACCACTTCACGTAGGAGGACATCCATGCGAGGAACCACTCGCACGGTCGCCGTCGCGGCCATGTCAGCCGTCGCCCTGCTTGCCGCCGGTTGCGGCAACGGCGGCGAATCCGGGGGGAGCAGCAGCTCCGCCGCCGGTGGCCAGAAGGGCGGCGAGATCACCGTCCGCGGCTGTAACCCGCAGAACCCGCTCGTCCCCAGCAACACCACGGAGACCTGTGGCGGCAACGTCATCGACGCGATCTTCTCCAAGCTCGTCCACTACGACGCGGAGACGGCCAAGCCCGAGAACGACCTGGCGGAGTCCATCGAGACCACCGACAACCAGAACTTCACCGTCAAGGTGAAGCAGGGCAACAAGTTCGCCGACGGCACCGACGTCACCGCCAAGAGCTTCGTCGACGCGTGGAACTACGCCGCCTACGGCCCGAACGCGCAGTCCTCCGGCTACTTCATGGAGCCCATCGAGGGCTTCGGCGACACCCAGTGCACCGGCGAGGGCGACGACCCGTGCGCCGGCGCCGGCAAGGCCAAGGCCGAGACCCTCACCGGCCTGAAGGTCGTCGACGACTACACCTTCACCATCAAGACCTCCGAGAAGGTCTCGAACCTGCCGGTGCGTCTGGGCTACTCGGCGTTCGCGCCGCTGCCCGAGGCGTTCTTCAAGGACCCGAAGGCCTTCGGCGACAAGCCGATCGGCAACGGCCCCTACAAGCTGGACGCCTGGAACAAGGAGCAGTCGATCGTTCTCTCGAAGAACCCCGACTACAAGGGTGCCTTCGGCGGCAAGGTCGACAAGATCACCTTCAAGATCTACCAGGACTCCGACTCCGCCTACAACGACGTCCTCGCCAACAACCTCGACATCACCGACGAGATCCCGGCGAGCGCGCTGATCGACGACAAGTACAAGTCGGACCTGCCCGACCGCAACGCGCAGAAGGAGACCGGCGTCATCCAGACGATCACCTTCGCGCCCACCAAGGTCGACCCGAACTACGCGGACCCGAAGATCCGTCAGGCGATCTCCATGGCGATCGACCGCAACACCATCATCAAGCAGATCTTCAACGGCACCCGTGAGCCCGCGACCGGCTGGGTCTCCCCGGTCGTCGACGGCTACAAGGCCGACCAGTGCGGCGAGTACTGCACCTACGACGCGGCCAAGGCCAAGGCGCTCCTCACCGAGGCCGGCGGCTTCAAGGGCGACAAGATCACCCTGTCGTACAACGCGGACGCTGCTCACAAGGAGTGGACCGAGGCCACCTGCAACAGCATCAAGCAGGCGCTCGGCGTCGACTGCGTCGCCACCGGCGTCGTCGACTTCGCCACCTTCCGCTCGCAGATCGCGGACCGCAAGATGAAGGGCATGTTCCGCACCGGCTGGCAGATGGACTACCCGTCGATCGAGAACTTCCTCGCCCCGATCTTCAAGACCGGCGCGTCCTCCAACGACGGCGACTACTCCAACCCGGCCTTCGACAAGCTCCTCACCGAGGCCGCTGCCGAGACCGACGCCGCCGCGGCGAACCAGAAGTACCAGGAGGCCGAGGCGCTCCTCGCCCAGGACATGCCGGCCATCCCGATGTGGTACGGCAAGACCACCATGGGCTGGTCCGACAAGGTCACCGGTGTGAAGATCACCGCCTTCGGCACGATCGACTTCTCGTCGGTCGCCCTGAAGTGACCTGAGGGACCGTCAGGTTCCACGCCACGCGCCGTCGGCCTGTCAGCACCTGCTGGCAGGCCGACGGCCGTGTCCGGGGGACGCGCGGGGCCGCCGGGACCCCGTCGCTACCGCCTCCCACACGCATGGTCTAGGTTCGTCCCGGTAATCCGTCCGACGCCGTGCCGGTCACCGCCGGTCACGCGTCCCGAGTAGTCAGGGAGGTGACATGGGCACCTACGTCCTGCGACGACTGCTCCAGATGATCCCGGTGATCCTGGGAGCCACGTTCCTCATCTTCGCGATGGTCTTCGCCCTACCGGGCGATCCCCTCGCCGGCAAGTGCGGTGAGCGCCCCTGCTCGCCGGCCTACGCGGCCGCGTTCCGCGAGAAGTACAACCTCAACGACCCGCTGCTGGTGCAGTACGGCAAGTACGTCGGCAACCTCGCCCAGGGCGACCTCGGCGAGACCTACAACAACATCAGCGTCGCCGAGCAGCTCAAGAACCGGTACCCGGTCACGGCCAAGCTCGCGCTGATCTCCATCCTCATCGAGACCATCATCGGGATCGCGGCCGGTGTGCTCACCGGCATCCGCAAGGGCGGGTTCCTCGACAACCTCGTCCTGGTCTCGACCCTGGTGCTGATCTCGATCCCGATCTTCGTCATCGGCGGTCTCGCCCAGTACTTCCTGGGCGTCAAGCTCGCGCTGTTCCCGGTGACGGTCACGTCCAGCACCCCCACCGTGTACCAGCTGCTGCTGCCGGCCATCGTGCTCGGCTCGCTGTCGGTGGCCTACGTGGCCCGCCTGACCCGCACCAACCTGGTCGAGAACCTGCGCTCCGACTACGTGCGTACCGCGGTGGCCAAGGGCCTCACCAAGCGCCGCGCCATCGGCATCCACGCCCTGCGCAACTCGCTGATCCCCGTGGTCACCTTCATCGGCTTCGACTTCGGTGCCCTCCTCGGCGGCGCGATCGTCACCGAGAGCATCTTCAACATCCCCGGGGTCGGCGGCTACATCTTCCGCTCCATCCGCTCGCGCGACGGCGTCTCGGTCGTCGGGGCGGTGACGGTGCTGGTCATCGTCTACCTCTTCGTCAACCTGCTCGTCGACCTCCTGTACGGCCTGCTCGACCCGAGGATCACCCATGACTGAGGCAGCCATCACCGAGGCTCCCGGCGTCGCCCCTCCGGACGACGCGGGCGACGCGGGCCCGGCCCGCTCCCTGGCGGGCGACGCCTGGCGCGCCATGCGCCGCAACCCGCTGTTCTGGATCAGCTCGGTCATGATCCTGGTCTTCGTGCTCATGGCCGTCTTCCCGAGCCTGTTCACCAGCACCGATCCGACCGAGGCGATCCTCCAGGAGTCCCGGGCCCTGCCCGGTCAGGGCACCTGGTTCGGGCGCGACATCCAGGGCTACGACATCTACGCCCGGTGCATCTACGGCGCCCGGGCCTCCATCCTGGTCGGCCTGTTCACCACCCTCGGCACCGTCCTGCTGGGCGGGACGATCGGCATCATCGCCGGCTACGCGGGCGGCATCGTCGACACCCTGCTGTCGCGCCTCGGCGACATCTTCTTCGCCATCCCGCTGCTGCTCGGTGCCATCATCTTCCTCGTCTCCCTGCCGCCGACGAACAACTACCTGTTCATCGTGCTCAAGGTGGTCGGGGCGCTGGTCGTCCTGGGCTGGCCGAGCATGGCCCGCCTGATGCGCAGCAGCGTCATCCAGGTCAAGCCCAACGACTACGTCCAGGCCGCCCGGGCCCTGGGCGCCAGCCCGTTCCGCGTCGTGCGCTCGCACATCCTGCCGAACGCGGTGGCGCCGATGATCGTCGTCGCCACCATCAACCTCGGCGCCTACATCTCGGCCGAGGCCACGCTCTCGTTCCTCGGCATCGGCCTGCAGCAGCCGGCCATCTCGTGGGGCATCGACATCAGCTCGGCGATCGTGGGACTGCGCACCACCCCGCACATGCTCTTCTTCCCGAGCCTGTTCCTGTCCCTGGCCGTCCTCGCGTTCATCATGCTCGGCGACGCCGTGCGTGACGCGCTCGACCCGAAGAACCGGTGACGCCCCTCATGACCACCGACACCCCGACCCGGAGCAAGGGCTCCGACGTCACCTACACCCCCCAGGACGGCGTCCTCCTCGAGGTCGACGACCTCTTCGTCGAGTTCCACACCCCCGACGGGGTGGCCACCGCCATCAACGGCATCTCCTTCGAGCTGCACCAGGGCGAGTCCCTGGCCATCCTCGGCGAGTCCGGCTCCGGCAAGTCCGTCACCGCGCAGGCGATCATGGGCATCCTCGACATGCCGCCGGCCGTCATCCCGCAGGGCCACATCCGCTACTGCGGCCAGGACCTGCTGACGATGGACCCCGAGCAGCGTCGCAAGACGCGCGGCCCGGAGATCTCGATGATCTTCCAGGACGCGCTGTCGTCGCTGAACCCGGTCTTCCCCGTGGGCTGGCAGATCGCCG
The DNA here is from genome assembly GCF_002846495.1 of Phycicoccus duodecadis. Classification (NCBI taxonomy): domain Bacteria; kingdom Bacillati; phylum Actinomycetota; class Actinomycetes; order Micrococcales; family Intrasporangiaceae; genus Phycicoccus; species Phycicoccus duodecadis. The sequence continues at coordinate 973,915 of NZ_PJNE01000001.1, read as the reverse complement.
AGATGTTCCGCACCCACCGCGGGATGAACAAGAGCGACGCCCTCCAGCAGGCCGTCCGGCTCATGGAGCGGGTCCAGATCCCCGGCGCGCGCGAGCGCGTCAAGGCCTACCCGCACCAGTTCTCCGGCGGGATGCGCCAGCGCATCATGATCGCCGTCGCGATCGCGCTCGACCCGGCGGTGCTCATCGCCGACGAGCCCACGACCGCGCTCGACGTCACGGTGCAGGCGCAGATCATGGCCCTGCTCGAGGAGCTGCAGGAGGAGCGCCAGATGGGGCTCATCCTGATCACCCACGATCTCGGCGTCGTGGCCGACGTCGCCGACCGCATCGCGGTCATGTACGCGGGCCGGCTCGTCGAGAAGGCCGACGTGAACGACCTGTACGCGGCGCCGGCCCATCCCTACACCCGCGGCCTGCTCGAGTCGATCCCGCGCCTGGACCAGAAGGGGCAGAAGCTGTCGGCCATCGGTGGGCTCCCGCCCAACCTGATGCGGATCCCGGCGGGCTGCCCGTTCAACCCGCGCTGCCGGATGGCCCAGGACATCTGCCGACGTGACCTCCCGCCGCTGCGCGAGGTCGCCCCGGGCCGCCTGGCGGCCTGCCATTTCGCCGAGGAGGTCATCGATGCCTGAGGTCGTCCTCAGTGCGCAGAACCTGGTCAAGCACTACCCCATCAGGAAGGGTGTGCTCAAGCGGACGGTGGGCCAGGTCAAGGCCGTCGACGGGGTCACCTTCGACCTGCACAAGGGCGAGACCCTCGGCATCGTCGGTGAGTCCGGCTGCGGCAAGTCCACGCTCGGCCGCCTCCTCATGCGCCTCGAGGACCCCACCTCGGGGTCGGTGGCCTTCCAGGGCGAGGACTGGTCGGGGGCCTCCGGGCGCGAGATGCGCCGGCTGCGCCGCAACATCCAGATCGTCTTCCAGGACCCCTACACCTCGCTGAACCCGCGCATGACGGTCGGCGACATCGTCGGGGAGCCGTTCGAGATCCACCCCGACGTCGTGCCGAAGGGTGGGCGCCGCAAGCGGGTCCAGGAGCTCCTCGACCTGGTCGGCCTCAACCCCGAGCACATCAACCGCTACCCGCACCAGTTCTCCGGCGGCCAGCGCCAGCGCATCGGTATCGCCCGCGGCATCGCGCTCAACCCGAGCGTGCTGATCTGCGACGAGCCGGTCTCGGCGCTCGACGTCTCGGTGCAGGCGCAGGTCGTCAACCTCATGGAGAAGCTGCAGGACGAGCTCGGCCTGGCGTACGTCTTCATCGCGCACGACCTCTCCGTGGTGCGGCACATCTCCGACCGGGTCGGTGTCATGTACCTCGGCCGGATGGCCGAGCTGGGCGAGGAGGACGAGGTGTACTCGCGTCCCACGCACCCGTACACCCAGGCGCTGCTCTCGGCCGTGCCGGTGCCCGACCCCACGCTGCGCGGCAAGCGCGAGCAGATCGTGCTCGTGGGCGACGTGCCCTCGCCGGCCAACCCACCCTCGGGCTGCCGGTTCCACACCCGGTGCTGGAAGGCGCAGGACCGGTGCACGACCGAGGAGCCCCAGCTGGTGCTGCGGCCCGACGGCCACGGCGAGCACCTCTCGGCGTGCCACTTCGCCGAGGCGCGGGCGGTCGTCGAGACCGTCGACGTCAGCGACGTCCAGCCGGACCTCCGGTTCAGCACCACCGACGTCGCCGACATCCCCGGCGTCGACGACGGCCCGGACGGCGTGGTCGAGGAGCGCTCCGACGTGCTGCACGACGACGCGGACCGGGCCCCGCAGGACATCACGCGCCTGGTCGACGAGCAGCCGGACGACCACCGCACCCCGTAGGGCCGTGGGTCACTCCCCCTGGGCGGGGGAGCGCGACCGCAGCAGGCGCCGCAGCGACTCGAGCCGGGACACCCCGGCCGGTCCTGCGGCGCCGCTGTCGACCCAGGCACCGAGGGCGCACTCCTCCTCGTCGTGGGTGCAGCCGCGTGGGCACTGCGTGGTGCCCGGCTCGAGGTCGGGGAAGTGCGAGATGATCCGGGCCGGGTCGACGTGCGCCAGGCCGAACGAGCGCACCCCGGGGGTGTCGATGACCCAGCCGTCGTCGTCCGGCAGGGGCAGGGCCACCGCGGAGGAGGAGGTGTGCCGGCCGCGCCCGGTGACGTCGTTGACGACCCCCACGGCGCGCAGCGCGTCGGGCACCAGGGCGTTGACCAGCGTCGACTTGCCGACGCCGGAGTGGCCGATGAGGACGCTGACCCGGCCGGCGAGGAGCGCCCGGAGCTCCTCGACCCCGGTGCGGGCCCCGTCGGCGCGCGAGGTGACGACGTAGCGCACGTCGAGCGGGGCGTACTGCTCGAGGAAGGGGGCCGCGTCGGCGAGGTCGGACTTGGTGAGGACGAGCAGCGGCTCCATCCCGGCGTCGTAGGCCGCCACCAGGCAGCGGTCGATCATCCGGGGGCGCGGCTCGGGGTTGGCCAGCGCGGTGACGACGACGAGCTGGTCGGCGTTGGCCACCAGGATGCGCTCGACGGGGTCGGTGTCGTCGGCGGTGCGGCGCAGCACCGTCATCCGAGGGGAGACCCGCACGATGCGGGCCAGGCTGCCGTCGTCGCCGGAGACGTCGCCGACCAGGTGCACCTCGTCACCGACGACGATGCCCTTGCGCCCCAGCTCGCGCGCCCGCATGGCCAGCACGCGCCGCTCGCCGCCCCGGCTCACCAGGGCCGTGTAGCGGCCGCGGTCGACCACCAGGACCCGCCCGGTCACGGCGTCGGCGTGCGCCGGGCGCTCCTTGGTGCGGGGCCGGGAGCCGCGGCGGTTGGGGCGGATGCGGACGTCGGACTCGTCGTAGTCCCGCGTCGACCGCGCCATCAGGCCTCCGCGGTGGCGTGCTCGCGCAGCATGCGGTCCCAGAGATCGGTGAACTCGGGCATGGTCTTGGCGACCGTGCCGACGTCCTCGACCACCACCCCGGGCACCGCCAGCCCGAGCACCGCCCCGGCCATCACCATCCGGTGGTCGGCGTAGGTGTGGAAGACGCCGCCGTGCAGGGGAGCGGGGGAGATGCGCAGGCCGTCGTCGGTCTCGTCGACCGCCGCGCCGAGGGCCCCGAGCTCGGTGCGCAGGGCGGCCAGGCGGTCGGTCTCGTGGCCGCGGATGTGGGCCACCCCGCGGATGATGCTGGGCCCGTCGGCGAGGGCGGCCAGGGCGGCGACCACGGGCGTGAGCTCGCTGGAGCCGTGCAGGTCGACGTCGACGCCGAGGACCGTGCCGGTGCCGGTGACGGTGAGGCCGGCGCGGTCGAGGACGACCTCGGCGCCCATCATGTCGAGGACCTCGCGGACGAAGTCGCCACCCTGGGTGGTGTACTGCGGCCAGCCGGGCACGTGCACCCGCCCGCCGGTGACGAGGGCGGCGGCCAGGAACTGCGCCGCGTTCGAGAGGTCGGGCTCGACCTGCACGTCGAGGGCGTTGACCTCGCTGGGCTCGACCCGCCAGGTGTGCGGCTCGGAGTCGTCGACGACCACGCCGGCGTCGCGCAGGGTCTCGACCGTCATCTCGATGTGCGGCAGGCTCGGCACGGCCCCACCCCGGTGGTGCACGGTGACGCCCTGGTCGTAGCGCGCGCCCGAGAGCAGCAGCCCCGACACGAACTGCGACGAGGCCGAGGCGTCGATCGTCACCGAGCCGCCGCGGACCCGGCCCTCGCCGACCACGGTGAACGGCAGGCCGGTGGCGCCCTCGTCGAGTCGCACCCCCAGGGTGCGCAGTGCGTCGAGCACCGGGGCCATGGGGCGGCGCCGCGCGTGCGGGTCGCCGTCGAAGCGCACCACACCGTCGGCCAGGCCGGCCAGCGGGGGGACGAACCGCATCACGTTGCCGGCCAGGCCGCAGTCGACGGTGGCGCCGCCACGCAGCGGGCCGGGCGTGACCAGCCAGTCGCCGTCGCCGAGGTCCTCGACGCCGACGCCGAGGCCGCGCAGCGCGGCCGCCATGAGGCGGGTGTCGCGCGAGCGGAGGGGGGCGCGCAGACGCGAGACGTCACCGGCGAGAGCGGCCAGCACGAGGTAGCGGTTGGTCAGGGACTTGCTGCCGGGGAGCAGGACGCGAGCGTCGACCGGCCCGTCGGCGGTGGGTGCCTCCCAGTCAGCTGAAGGCATGCTGCGCCTGGGCGGCCTTGAGCCTGGCCTCCGTGGTGGCCGAGTGCGCGACGTGCCGCGCCTCCCGCCGGGTCGTGCGGGCCGCGCGCTGCACGCTCGCGCCGGCCAGGTGGGCCCGATAGGCCAGCCCCGGCTTGCCGTCGGTGTCGACGGCGGCGAGCAGGAGACCGCCGAGCAGCCCGAGGTTCTTCAGCAGGTGGACGCGCTGCTGGGCCCGGACCGCGGGGTCCTCCTCCTTCCAGAACTGGTGCGCCGAGACGGTGGTGGGCACCAGGGTGGCGGCCAGCACGGTGGCCGAGAGGCGCGGCATCCGGCCCATGGCCAGCAGGGTGCCGGCGGTGACCATGGCCACGCCGTTGGCGCGCACGAGCAGCTCGGTGTCCTGCGGCAGGCGCAGCAGCGGGGCCATCTTCTCGACGATCGGCCGAGCGGTCTCGGCCTTGGCCGAGGGGTGCTTCAGCTGGTCGACGCCACCGACGACGAACATCGACGCGAGCAAGGGACGGGCGACGCGGCGCACCAAGGACATCCGCTACCTCCAGATCGGGTTCCTGCTGGTCAGGAGCTCCCTCCCTACCGTAGTTGCTCGCGATGCCCGTGCGTAGCCTGAGCACCATGTGTGGGCGCTACGCCGCGACGGCCAACCCCGACGAGCTCGTCCTCGAGTTCGAGGTCGAGGACGACCGCACGGGCGAGCCCGGTCGCAGCGTCCTGGTCAACCCCCAGGAGCCCCCGCCGGGGCGCCCCGACCACAACATGGCGCCCACCAAGCAGGCCCCCGTGGTCCTGGCCCGGGCACCTCGGGAGGACCGCGCCGCCGGGCCCAGCCGTCAGCTGCGCCTCCTCACCTGGGGCCTGGTGCCGAGCTGGTCGAAGGACCCCCGCGCCGGTGCCCGGATGATCAACGCCCGGGTCGAGACGGTGGCCGAGAAGCCGGCCTTCGCCCGCGCCCTGGCCGCACGGCGCTGCCTGGTCCCCGCCGCCGGCTGGTACGAGTGGCAGGTCTCGCCCACGGCCCTCGACGCCAAGGGCGCGCCGCGCAAGCAGCCGTTCTTCACGCAGCGGGCCGACGGGGCGTCGGTGGCGATGGCCGGCCTCTACGAGTTCTGGCGCGACCCGGCGGTCCCGGACCCCGACGACCCCCTGGCCTGGCTCACCACCTTCACCGTCGTCACCGGCCCCGCCGAGGCGGGCCTGGACCGCATCCACGACCGGCAGCCGATGGTCCTGGACCGCGACGACTGGCGGGAGTGGCTCGACCCGGCCACCGGCGCGGCCGACGCGCTCGCCCTGTTGGCCCCCCACGCCCCGGGGCGCTTCACCGCCCATCCGGTCTCGCGGGCGGTCAGCAGTAACCGGGCCAACGGCCCCGCCCTGCTCGAGCCGGTGCCCGTCTCCGAGCTGGTGGGCGTGGTCGACCCGATGACGGGCGAGATCGTCGGGGCGGACGGGTGAGCGTCGCCCTCGTGGCCACGCCACAGGGGAGTGCCCGTACCACCACCGACGAGCCCGGGGGCGCGCCCGTCGGCACCCTCGTGCTCGGCCACGGGGCCGGCGGCCTGCGGTGGACCGACGACGTGCTGGCCGTGCGCGAGGCCGCTCTGGAGGCCGGCTGGCGCGTCGTCCTGGTCGACCAGCCCTGGCGGGTCGAGGGCCGGCGCGTCGGCCCCGGGCCGGGCGCGCTCGACCCGGCGTGGCTCGCCGTGCTGGCCGCGGTGCCCCGGACCGGGCCGCTGGTGGTGGGTGGCCGCAGCGCCGGCGCCCGGGTCGCCTGCCGCACCGCCGCGGCGGTCGGGGCCGACGCCGTGCTCGCCCTCTCGTTCCCGCTGCACCCTCCGGGCCGGCCCGAGCGGTCCCGCGCCGAGGAGCTGGTGCGGCCCCTCGCCGCCGGCCTCCGAGTGCACGTCGTGCAGGGCCGCAGGGACCCCTTCGGCACGCCGGACGAGGTCCGGGCGGTGCTGCCCGAGGGTGCCGGGCTCGACGTCGTCGAGGGCCCGCACTCGCTCGAGCGGGCGGCCACCGCGGTCGCCGCCGCCGTGGTGCGCCTCCTGCGGAATGTCCGCGTCGTGGGCGATGTTTCAGCGGGGGAAAGCATCCCCTGAGGAAGGTCAGCACGTGTTCGTCCTCGACACCACGACCCCGCGGCGCGCCCGGCTAGGCTGGGGGGCGATGAGCACCCCCCAGACCCCGCTCGACGAGACGCCGACCGAGGTCGACGTCGCCACCGAGACCCCGGCCGAGCGCCAGGCCCGCTTCGAGCGCGAGGCCCTCCCTCTCCTCGACCAGCTGTACGCCGCCGCGATGCGGACCACGCGCAACCCCGCCGACGCCGAGGACCTCCTCCAGGAGACCTACGCCAAGGCCTACGCCGCGTTCCACCAGTACCGCCCCGGCACCAACCTCAAGGCGTGGATGTACCGCATCCTCACCAACACCTACATCAACACCTACCGCAAGAAGCAGCGCGAGCCGCAGCAGTCCGACAGCTCCGACGTCGAGGACTACCAGCTGGCCCGGGCCGAGTCGCACACCTCCGCCGGGCTGAAGTCCGCCGAGGCGCAGGCGCTCGAGCACCTCCCCGACAACGAGGTCACCCGGGCGCTCCAGGAGCTCCCCGAGGACTTCCGGATGGCGGTCTACCTGGCCGACGTCGAGGGCTTCGCCTACAAGGAGATCGCCGAGATCATGGGCACCCCCATCGGGACCGTCATGTCGCGCCTCCACCGGGGCCGGCGCCAGCTGCGGGCGCTGCTCACCGGCTACGCGCGCGAGCGCGGCCTCGTCGGCGCGGAGGAGGAGTGATGGCAGAGCACCGGCACGAAGGTCACACCGACTGCTCCGAGGTCCTGCACCACATCTACGAGTACCTCGACGGCGAGATGAGCCCCGACGACGTCAGGCGCGTCGCCGGTCACCTGGCCGAGTGCCGGCCGTGCCTGGCCGAGCACGACCTCGACGCGGCCGTCAAGGAGGTCGTGCGTCGCTCCTGCGTCGAGCAGCCGGCTCCCGCCGCCCTGCGGATGCAGGTGGTGCACCGCATCACGACCATCCGGATGGACCTCGACGGCTGAGGCCCCCGGCACGACGAAGGGCCCGGTGTGCGTGTGCACACCGGGCCCTTCGTCGTCGGCCGGTCAGGCGTTGGGGCGTCGGCCGTGGTTGGCCTTGCTGCCCTTGCGCGTGCGGCGCTTGCGGGCGCGCTTGCTCATGGGTGCTCCTCGGATGGGGTCGTCGAGCGCCACCCCCGTGAAACAGGTGTGGCCTGAGCGATTGTCGCACATCGCTGCGCGTGCGACACTTCTGGCATCTCCTGAGCGCCCGGAGCGCGTCGTCAGGAGTGTCCACCTCTGAAAGGAATGTCCATGCGTACTCTCCGCGCCGCTCTCGCCGTCCTCGCCCTCGCCGCCGTCAGCCTCGCCGTCCCGGCGGCCGCCCACGCGGCCCCGTCGTCCTCGGTCTCCAAGGTCACCCTGCACAACGGTCTCGGCTGGGGCGGCTGACGCCTGACGTGAACCAGGCTGACACCCAGGAAGGGCGACCGTCGCAACCGACTGCCGTGACCACGGCGATCTACATCGCGGCGGTCGTCCTTCTTGCGGTGTCCCTGTTGGTGGTCGGCGTGCTCACGGCCGGCCCCAGCCTCGGCGGCGACCTGGCGGTCTTCCTCGTGCTGGCCGTCTTCGTGGTCCTCATCGGGGACGTGGTGGTCGAGGGGCGGACGCGTCTGTCCCTGTCCAACGTGCTGCTCCTGGGGGGCCAGGTGCTCGTCGGGCCCTTCGGCGCTGGGATCCTGGGCGCCGTCCTGGGTGTGCTCCAGCACCGGAAGGTCCCCGTCCGGGCGCGCGTCTTCAACGCCGCCCAGGCCGCCTGCTACGCGACGCTGGGCGGTCTCGCCTTCCTCGCGGTGGGCGGCAGCCACGACCCCGGCGCGCTGCGCGACGTCCATGACGTGCTGCGCCACCTCGCCCTGCCGATCCTGGTCGCCGACGTGTGCCAGGTCGTCGTCAACGTCCTCCTGCTCGCCGGTGTCGTCCGGGTCAGCACCGGTGTCTCACTGCGCACCGAGGTCAACCAGCTCCTCACCAGCGTCGGCCTGCTCAACCTCGGGTACGGCGTCATCGCGTTCCTCCTCGCCCTGCTGTGGATCCCGGCGGGGATGGGCGCCGCCGCGGTGGTGCTCGTCGTGGCCCCGCTGCTCGTCGCCCAGTGGGCGTACCGCCAGCACGCCGAGGAGCTCCGCGGCCAGGAGCGGGCCCTCCAGGTGCTGGTGGCGGCCCTCGAGGCGAAGGCCCCGCATCTCACCGGTCACAGTGCCCGCGTCGCCGACCTCAGCGCCTCGATGGCCGAGGCCCTGGGCCTGCGACCACAGGTCATCGGCGACACCCGCCTGGCCGGGATGCTGCACGACGTGGGCCAGACCAGCCTGCCCACGGCCGTGGTCCGCAGCGTCGCGTCCACCTCCGCCGCCCTCGACGACTACCCGCGCCGCAGCGCCGGCATCCTCGGTGGCCTCAGCTTCCTCGACGGCGCGCTGGCGCCCATCGCCGACCACCGGGTAGCGCTCGACACCCGGCTGGCACCGGCCACGCTGCCCGGCGGCATCGTCGGGCTGGCCGACGCGTACGACCTGCTCACCGAGGTCGGTGGCCTCGACGGCGCGGTGCTGGGCAGCGCCGAGGCGCGCGAGCGGCTGCGCGCGCTCCCCGGCGTCGACGACGACCTGCTCCGCGCCCTCTCGACCGCGCTGCTGCGGCCGTCGTCGTCGACCGAGCGATGACGTCGATCCTGCGGGTGGCCCGCCCGTTGGCCTGTGCCCTCACCCTGGCCGCGGGGGTGCTCGTGGTCGCGTCGCTGGTCCTGTCCGGGGGCGACCTCCCCACCCTGCTCGGTACCCACGCCGTCACTCTCGCCGTGTTCCTCGGGGCGATCGTGGTGGGCGAGCTGGTCCGGCTGCGGATGCCCAGCGGCCGCGACACCGCGCCGCTCGCGTCCGCGTCGGCCCTGGCGGTGGCGGTGGTCGGCCCCATCCAGGACCAGCCGGTCTTCCAGGTCGGCCCGGGCCTGGTCGTCCTCGTCGTCGCGATGGGGCTGACCCTGGCCGCGGGGGCGAGGCGCCTGCGCCGCCTCCCCGTCACCGTGGCGCCGCTCGCCGCCCGACTGCTCGGGGTCGCGATCGCCGCGTCCATCGTGCGGCAGTGGGGGGTCGGCGGCCAGACCCTCTGGTCGGACCAGATGCGCAGCGACGTCCCACGGGGCGTGGTCGCCGTCGGGATGGCGCTGGCGGCCGCCGTGGGGCTGGTCGTCGAGCTGCTGCTCGTGGCCGCCGTGCGGGCCGAGCGCCAGCGCACGCCGTGGACCACCGCCACGCGCGACGAGCTGGGGGAGGCCGCGCCGCTGACCTTCGCGGTCGCGGTCACCGGCCCCATGGTGGCGGTGATGTCGCCCATCCTCGGTCTGCTCGCCCTGCCGGTGGCCCTGGTGCCGCTGGTGATGGCCTACAGCGCGGTGGGCCAGTACGCGCGCAACCGCGCCACCAACCGCCAGCTCATCGCCACCCTGTCGCGGCTCACCGAGGAGGGCGGCTACACCCCGTCGCGGCACGCCGAGCGGGTCAGCGACCTGTCGGTGCGGATGGGTCGGGTGCTGGGTCTCGGGGAGCGCGAGCTCCGTGACGTCGAGTACGCCGCCCTGCTGCACGACCTCGGGCAGATCTCGCTCACCGACCCCATCCCCGACGGCGCCACCGTGCTCGCGGCGCCCAGCGACCAGCGTGACATCGCGGCCGAGGGCGCGCGCATCATCCGCAAGGCCGAGACGCTCGACACCGTGGCCCGCTACGTCGAGCTGCAGACCACGCCGTACCGGCAGGTCCGCGAGCTCGGTGAGGAGGTGCCGATGGGCAGCCGCATCATCAAGTGCGCCAACGCCTTCGACGACCTCACCGGGGGCTCCGACCAGCCGGGCGACGTCGCGGCAGCGATCGAGCGCATCCACCTCGGCCTGGGGTACGAGTACGACCCCGACGTCGTCGACGCCCTCACCCGGGTCGTCGAGGACGCCACGGCGGGCCGGGTCGGGGAGCGCCGGTTGGTCTCGCGCTAGAGTGCGGTACCGCCACCGCCCGCGAGCACGAAGGACCCCGTGGACCGCCTCACCCCCGTCGTCTTCCGCGACGCCTGGGGCTCCCACGTCGCCATCGCCAGCCTCCAGGGTCGCGACATCCCCACTCCCGAGCCGGAGTCCGAGCTCTGGATGGGCGCGCACGAGAGCGGACCCTCCGGCACCGAGCGCCCCGGCCGGCCGCACCTGGCGGCCGTCGTCGCGGCCGACCCGGAGGCCGAGCTGGGCGCGGCCTGTGTCGAGCGGCACGGCCCGCGGCTGCCCTTCCTGCTGAAGGTCCTCGCCCCGGGGCGCGCCATCTCCATCCAGGTGCACCCCAGCGCCGAGCAGGCCGTGGCGGTGCGGGCGCTCACCGGGGACGCCGTCTACGTCGACGACTCCGCCAAGCCCGAGCTGCTGCTCGCCATCGCGCCCTTCGAGGTCTTCGTCGGGATGCGCGAGCCGGCCGCCGTGGCCGAGGTGGCGCGGCGACTGGCGGTCCCGGCGTTCTCCCGCCTGGTCGAGGGGGCCGCCACGGCCGACGACCCCGCGCACGCCGTGCTGGCGGCGGTGCTCGGCACGCCGCCGGCCGAGGTCCCGGCGCTGACCCGTGACGTCGTGGCCGCGTGCATCCGGCTGTCCGAGAGCTCCGACGAGATCGGCACGGCCGCTGCCGCGGTGGTCGAGGTGGCCGAGATGCACCCCGACGACATCGGGCTGGTGGTGCTGCTGCTCATGCACCACCGGGTCCTGAGGCCGGGGGAGTACGTCGACGTCGCCGCCGGCGTGCTGCACTCCTACGTGCGCGGGCTGGGCATCGAGGTGCTGGCCAACTCCGACAACGTGGTGCGCGCCGGGCTCACCACCAAGGAGGTCAACGTCCCCGAGCTGCTGCGCATCGTCGACCCCCGGGCCGCCGCCGTCGCGGGGCGCGGGCGGGCGGCCGGCGACGGCGTCGAGGTGTTCGACTCGGCCTCCGACCGGTTCCTGCTGCACCGGGTGACACCGGGGCGGGTGCTCCCCGGCGCCGGCCCGCGCCTGGTCTTCTGCCTGCGCGGCGAGGTCACGCTCACGAGCGGCACGGGGTCGCTGGCCCTGGGCGACACCGGGTCGGTGTTCCTGCCCGCCGGCGAGGGCGAGGTCGTGCTCGACGGCCGCGGCGAGGTCTACCTCGTGACCGTGCCGGGCCTCGGCGCCGGCTGAGGCCGGACACGACGACGGCGGGCACCCCCGCCGAGGGGACGCCCGCCGCCACGGACCTGGGGGGTCAGGCCTTCTTGGTCTCGGCGAAGATCGCCGCGATCTCGTCGATCTTGGCCAGCAGCTCGTCGGCCTTGGCCGCGTCGAGCTCGCCCTTGGTGCCGGAGGCGCCCGCGAGCTTCGTCGCCTCGTTGAAGAGGGTGTGCAGCTGCGGGTACTTCTCGAAGTGGGGGGCCTTGAAGTAGTCGGTCCAGAGCACCCAGAGGTGGTGCTTGACCAGCTCGGAGCGCTGCTCCTTGATGAGGATGGCGCGGGTGCGGAAGTCGGGGTCGTCGTTGTCGGCGACCTTGGCGATGATCGCCTTGATCGACTCGGCCTCGATGCGTGCCTGGGCGGGGTCGTAGACGCCGCAGGGAAGGTCGCAGTGGGCCGAGACCTCGGTGATGCGGAACAGGGACAGCATGGTGTCGCACACTCCTTGCGGTCGGGACTCGGTGGTCGTTCCTCAACCTACCCCAGGGGTCGCCACACCATCCCTGCGACCACCGCCAGGACGTCGTCGCCGGTCACGGACCCGACGTCGAAGGACGTGACGCCCTCGGCGGGGTTGTCCGCGTCGAGCCACCACCGGGTGCGGTCGCCCGGGTCGGGCCCGGTCACCCGCTTGACCGCCACCGGCCGGGCCACCCCGTCGGCGGTCGGCGGGAGACGGACGACGTGCACCCGCCCGGGCCGGGGCCGCAGCCCCCGCAGCACCAGGAGCACGTCACCGTCGCGGTAGGTCGGGAGCATGGACCGCCCGCGCACCCGGACCAGGGCGGGCAGGGGCAGGCGCATGCCGCGATCCTGCCACCGCCGGTGTGACAGCGGCGGAGGGGCGGACCGGCGCGACGCGGGTCACACCCTGCGGCATTGCCACGTCCCGGGCCCGCGGGTCATGATGAAGGCGCCGGCGGCCACCCCCGCCCCGTGACGACCGAGACGAACCCTCCCTCGGGCCCGCACCACCCCCTCGCGCAGCGCCCTGACGGCGCGCGCTCCCGTGCCCCTGGAGGAGCCATCGTGTCCGCGTCCCCCGTCCTGCCGTCCTTCGACCCCGAGAGCCCGGTCTTCCGCGCCCACGAGGGCGGCAAGCTGGGCGTACACGCCACGCAGCCCCTGCGCGACCGGGCCGACCTGGCGCTGCTGTACACGCCCGGGGTCGCCGAGGTCTCGCTGGCCATTGCCGCCGACCCGAGCCTCTCGGCCCGCTACACCGCCCGCGCCAACACCGTCGCCGTCATCAGCGACGGGACGGCGGTGCTCGGGCTGGGCGACATCGGCCCGCTGGCCGCGATGCCGGTGATGGAGGGCAAGGCGGTGCTCTTCAAGCACTTCGCCGGCATCGACGCCGTGCCCGTGGTGATGGAGACCGGCACCGTCGAGGAGCTGGTCGAGGCCATCGCCCGCATCGCCCCGAGCTACGGCGGCATCAACCTGGAGGACATCTCGGCTCCGCGCTGCTTCGCCATCGAGGAGCAGCTGCGCGACCGGCTCGACATCCCCGTCTTCCACGACGACCAGCACGGCACCGCCATCGTGGTGCTGGCCGGCCTGTACAACGCGGTGCGGGTCCTGGGCCGTCGCCTCGAGGACCTGCGCGTCGTCGTGGCCGGCGCCGGGGCCGCCGGGGTCGCGGTGACGCGGCTGCTCCAGCGGGCCGGGGTCCGCGACGTCGTGGTGTGCGACTCCCGCGGCGTCATCGCGCCCTCGCGGCCCGACCTCGCCGAGCACAAGCAGCGCCTGGCGGTCTCGACGAACCCGCGCGGCGTGACCGGGTCGCTGGCGGCGGCGCTGGCCGGTGCCGACTGCTACATCGGCGTCTCGGGCGGGACGGTGCCCGAGGAGCAGGTGGCGACGATGGCCCCGGGCGGCATCGTCTTCGCGCTCGCGAACCCGCAGCCCGAGGTGCACCCCGACGTCGCGCACCGGCACGCCGCGATCGTCGCCACCGGGCGCTCGGACTTCCCGAACCAGATCAACAACGTGCTCGCGTTCCCCGGCATCTTCCGCGGCGCGCTCGACGCCGGCGCCCCGAAGGTCACCGAGGCCATGAAGCTGGCGGCGGCCCGCGCCATCGCCGACCTCGTGACGGACCCGACCCCCGAGCGGATCGTGCCGTCGGTGTTCGACGCCGGGGTCGCGGACGCCGTCGCCGAGGCGGTCCGGCGGCTCGCGAGCCGCCCGGGCGCGGGGGTCGGCCGCGCGCTGACCTAGGCTGACGGGTGTCATGAGTGATGCCGCCGCGGTCCCTGTCCGCCTCCTCACCGTCTGCACGGGCAACATCTGCCGGTCCCCGTACGCCGCCGCCCTGCTGGCCGACGGCCTCGCATGGGCGCGCCCGGGAGCCTTCGACGTCACCAGCGCCGGCACCCACGCCCTGGTGGGCCGGCCGGTCGACCCGGGCTCGCAGCGGCTGCTGGAGGCCAAGGACGTGCCGGTGCCGAGTACCCCCGCGCGCCTCCTCGTCGCCCGCGAGGTCGAGCAGCAGGCGCTCGTGCTCGTGATGTCCGACCAGCACCGCGTCCTCGTCCTCGACGAGGCCCCGGCAGCGCACCGCCGCACCGTGGGGCTGGTCGACCTCGCCACCGCGCTCGACACGGTGGCCGCCGGCTACTCCTGGCCCGACCTGCTGGCCGACGCCGGGGCCAAGGAGGTGCGCGGTCGCTGGCGCGCGCTGCCCGAGCTGCTGGCGGCCCTCGGCGCCCTGCCGAGCCGGGTGACGCCGGTGCTGGACCCGGTCGGGCGCGGGCCCGAGGTCTTCGCCCGGATGGGCGCACAGATCGACGCGGCGGTACGCACGGTGGTGCGCTGGGAGGCTCAGTTCGCGCGCTGAGCCAGGTGCTCGGCCCACGCGCGGCAGGCGTCCCAGGTGGGGAGCAGCCCCGACGCGGTCGCCTCCGCCAGGCTCGGCGCGGCGGCGTCCTTGGCCGACAGCACCGGCCGGGCGACCGGCCAGTCGATGCCGAGGTCGGGGTCGAGGGGGTGCACGCCGTGCTCGGCGGCCGGCCGGTAGGTGGCCGAGCACAGGTAGAGCGCCGTCGAGCCGTCCTCGAGGGCGCAGAGGGCGTGGCCGAGACCCTCCGACAGGTAGACGGCGCGGCGGGTGGTGGTGTCGAGCTCGACACCCTCCCACCGGCCGAAGGTGGGCGAGCCGACCCGCAGGTCGACCACGACGTCGAGCAGGCGCCCCGCCACTGCGGTGACGTACTTGGCCTGCCCCGGGGGCAGGTCGGCGAAGTGCACGCCGCGCACGGTGCCGCGCGAGGAGACCGACACGTTGGTCTGGACGATGTCGGGGCGGTGGCCGAGGTGCTGGGCCAGCAGGTCGCCGCGGTAGGACTCGAGGAACATCCCGCGCGGGTCCTCGTGCCGGCGGGGCGTGACCACGAAGGCGCCCGGGACGGCGAGCTCGGTGATCTCCATCAGCGGCCGCGGCCGCGGTCGACGCAGGCGTGCAGGTAGGCGCCGTAGCCGGACTTGGCGAGCTCGTCGCCGAGCCGGCGCAGGGCGTCGTCGTCGATCCAGCCGGCGCGCCAGGCGATCTCCTCGACGCACCCGATCTTGTGGCCCTGGCGTGCCTCGACGACGTGGACGAACTGGCCGGCGTCCATCAGCCCCTCGAAGGTGCCGGTGTCGAGCCAGGCCGTGCCGCGGGGGAGCACGGTGACCGCCAGGTCGCCCCGGCGCAGGTAGGCCTCGTTGACGGCGGTGATCTCGAGCTCGCCGCGAGGGCTGGGGGTCAGCCCGGCGGCGATGGCGACCACGTCGTTGTCGTAGAAGTACAGGCCCGGCACGGCGAAGTCGGAGCGCGGGTGCTCGGGCTTCTCCTCGATCGACAGCACGGTGCCGTCCTCGGCGAACTCGACGACGCCGTAGGCGGTGGGGTCGGCCACGTGGTAGGCGAAGATGTGGCCGCCGCGCACCTCGGTGAGCCGGCGCAGCGCCGTGCCCAGCCCGGTGCCGTAGAAGATGTTGTCGCCCAGCACCAGGGCCACGGGGTCGCCGCCGATGAAGTCGGCGCCGATGACGAAGGCCTGCGCGAGGCCCTCGGGGCGCGGCTGCACGGCGTACGACAGCTCGATGCCCCAGCGTGAGCCGTCACCCAGCAGGCGCCGGAACTGGGCCTCGTCCTCGGGGGTGGTGATGACGAGGATCTCGCGGATGCCCGCCATCATCAGGGTCGCGAGGGGGTAGTAGACCATCGGCTTGTCGTACACCGGCATCAGCTGCTTGGAGATCCCGAGCGTGATCGGGTGCAGCCTGGTGCCGGAGCCTCCCGCGAGGACGATGCCCTTCATGGGGCGCGAGCCTATCCGCCGGTGGGTCCCGGCACCGCCGGGTAGCCTGAGCCCCATGCGGGTTCTGGTCACGGGCGGGGCGGGCTTCATCGGCAGCAACTTCGTGCACCGCACCCTCGCGACCCGCCCCGACGCCGAGGTCACCGTGCTCGACGCGCTCACCTACGCGGGGTCCACGACCTCGCTCGACGGCGTGCTCGACCGGGTCGCGTTCGTCGAGGGCGACGTGGCCGACGCCGCCGCCGTCGACCCGCTCGTCGCCCGCAGCGACGTCGTGGTGCACTTCGCGGCCGAGTCGCACAACGACAACTCCCTGACCGACCCGACGCCCTTCGTGCGCACCAACCTGGTGGGCACCTTCACGATGCTCGAGGCGGTGCGCCGCCACGACGTGCGCTACCACCACATCTCCACCGACGAGGTCTACGGCGACCTCGAGCTCGACGACCCCGAGCGGTTCACCGAGGACACCCCGTACGCCCCGAGCTCCCCGTACTCGGCGACCAAGGCGGGTTCGGACCACCTCGTGCGCGCCTGGGTGAGGTCGTTCGGGGTCCGGGCGACGCTGTCGAACTGCTCGAACAACTACGGTCCGCGCCAGCACGTCGAGAAGTTCATCCCGCGCCAGGTCACCAACGTCCTCGACGGGCAGCGGCCCAAGCTGTACGGCGACGGGCTGAACGTCCGCGACTGGATCCACGTCGACGACCACAACGACGCGCTGTGGACCATCCTCGAGCACGGCCGCATCGGGCACACCTACCTCGTCGGGGCCGACGGCGAGATGAACAACGTCGACGTCATCCGGCTGGTGCTCGAGCTCATGGGGCAGGACCCGGAGGCCTTCGACCACGTCACCGACCGGGCCGGGCACGACCGCCGCTACGCCATCGAGGCCGGCCGGCTCCGCCAGGAGCTCGGCTGGGCGCCCCGCTACGGCACCTTCCGCGACGGCCTGGCGGCCACCATCGACTGGTACCGCGAGAACGAGGCGTGGTGGCGGCCGGTCAAGGAGGCCACCGAGGCGAAGTACGCCCTGACCCAGCAGGTGCTCACCCGCTGATGGCGCGCTGGCTGGTGGCCGGGGCCGCCGGGATGCTCGGCACCGACCTCTCGACGGTCCTCGAGGAGGCCGGGCACGCCGTGACCCGGGCCGACCTCCCGGGCCTGGACATCCTCGACCCGGCCTCGTGCGCCGCGGCGGTGGCCGGGCACGACGTCGTGGTCAACTGTGCGGCCTACACCGCGGTCGACGCCGCCGAGGCCGACGAGGCCGCCGCGTTCGCGGTCAACGCGGTGGGTGCCGCCCACCTGGCCCGGGCCGTCGACGCGGCGGGTGCCTCGCTGGTGCACCTCTCGACCGACTACGTCGTGGCCGGTGGCGGCACCGAGCCCTACCCGGCCGACGCGCCCGTGGCCCCGGCCTCCGCCTACGGCCGCACCAAGGCGGCGGGGGAGTGGGCGGTGCGGGCCGAGTGCCCCCGGACCTGGGTCGTGCGCACCGCCTGGCTCTACGGCGCGCACGGGCGCAGCATCCCCGCCACGGTGGCGCGGCTGGCCGCCGAGCGCGAGACGTTCGGGTTCGTCGCCGACCAGGTCGGGCAGCCGACGTGGACCGTCGACCTGGCCCACGGCATCCGCCGCATCGTCGAGGCCGGTGCGCCGCACGGCATCTGGCACGCCACCGGCGGTGGCCAGACCTCCTGGTACGGCCTCGCGCAGGCGGTGGTCGAGGAGCTGGGGCTCGACCCCGCGCGCGTCCGGCCCCTCACGACCGAGGACTACCCGCTGCCGGCCCCGCGGCCGGCCTACAGCGTCCTCGCCCACGACATGTGGGCCGAGCACGGTCTCGAGCCGCTGCCGCACTGGCGTGACGCACTCCACCGTGCGGCACCGGCCCTCTTCCCGGGGGCGGCTGGGTAGGGTCGGGAGCATGCTCGCCGCCTTCGCGAAGTCCCAGTCCGCCGACGACCCGCTGAGCGGCCTCGAGGTCGCCGAGCGGCCCGACCCCCAGGCCCGTGACGGCTGGACCACGGTGCGGGTGCGGGCCGCCGCCCTGAACCACCACGACGTGTGGTCGCTGCGCGGGGTGGGCCTGCCCGCCGACCGCCTGCCGATGGTCCTGGGCTGCGACGCCGCGGGGACCACCGAGGACGGCACCGAGGTGCTCGTCCACGCCGTGGTCGCCTCACCGGGCTGGACCGGCGACGAGACCCTCGACCCGAGGCGCACCCTGCTGTCCGAGCTGCACGACGGCACCCTGGCCGAGCTCGTGAGCGTGCCCACCGGCAACCTCGTCCCCAAGCCCGAGGGCCTGTCGTGGGAGCACGCCGCCTGCCTGCCCACGGCCTGGCTGACCGCCTACCGGATGCTCTTCACGAACGCCGGCGTGCGCCCCGGCGACACCGTGCTCGTGCAGGGGGCCGCGGGTGGGGTGGCCACCGCGCTGGTGCAGCTCGGCTCGGCGGCCGGCCTCCGGATGTGGGTCACCAGCCGCGACGCCGCCAAGGGCGAGCAGGCGGTGGCGCTCGGAGCCGACCGGGCCTTCGGGTCCGGCGAGCGGCTGCCCGACCGCGTCGACGCCGTGATGGAGACCGTCGGCGCCGCGACCTGGTCGCACAGCATCAACAGCCTGCGCCCCGGCGGCACCGTGGTCATCTCGGGGGCCACCTCGGGCGACGCCCCGAGCAAGGCCGAGCTGACCAAGATCTTCTTCAAGCAGCTGCGCGTGGTCGGCTCGACCATGGGCAGCCGTACCGAGCTCGAGAGCCTGGCCCGCTTCGTCGTGGGCTCCGGCATCGAGCCCCTCGTCGACAGCGTGCGCCCGCTGGCCGAGGCCCGCGACGGCTTCGCCCGGATGGTCGACGGTCAGGTCGCGGGCAAGGTCGTCTTCACCGTCTGAGCGCGGCCGCCACGGCGGCCACCCCGGCCGCCGAGGTCCCGCAGCAGCCGCCCACGAGGGCGGCGCCGCGCTCGACCCAGCCCCGCACCGTGTCCGCGGTGAACACGGGGGTGCCGGCGTCGGCCCAGGTCTTGCCGGCCGGGTCGTACCGCGCTCCGCTGTTGGGGTAGACCACGAACGGCACCGGGGCGCTCGCCCCCTCCAGCAGCTCGTCGACGAGAGCGGGGGCGGTGCAGTTGACCCCCACCGCCAGGCACGAGCCGCGGGCGGAGGCCGCGGCCTCCGCGAACGGCGCGCCACCGGTGAGCCGGCCGCCGGTGGTGGCCGAGAACGAGAGCCAGTACGGCATCCCGGGGGCGATCTCGTCGACGAGGCTCGCGACGACCTCGGCCTCGCGCAGCTCGGGCAGCGTCTCGACGGCCAGGAGGTCGGGGCCGGCCGCGACCAGGTGCTCGAGCCGGCGGGCGTGGAAGTCGCGCAGGGCGCCCCGGGGGACCTCGGGGTACCCGGTGTACTCGGAGCCGTCGGCCCGGGCCGCGCCGTAGGGGCCGACCGAGGCGGCGACCAGCGCCCGGTCGCCCGCTGCCTCCCGCGCGATGCGGACGGTGGCGAGCAGGTCGGCGTCGCACTGGGCCGCGGTAAGCCCGGCGGCCTCGTAGCCGGAGTACGACATCTGGTACGAGGCGGTGATGAGCACCCGCGCGCCGGCCTCGACGAAGCCGGCCTGGGCGGCGCGCACCTCGTCGGGCGCGTCGCGGACGAGGCGGGCCGACCACAGCGAGGTCGACAGGTCGTGGCCGCGCTCCTCGAGAGCGGTGGAGAGGCCGCCGTCGAGGACCACGGGACCCGCGGCCAGGAGGTCGCCGATCGCGGTGGGGCTCAGGCGATCCGGAGCCACTCGGCCCATCCGTTGTGCAGGACCAGCCAGGCGATGAGCCCGTAGCCGGCCTGCCCCGGGTGGTGCGGCACCGACGAGGCCGCGAGGTCGGTGCGCCACTGGTCGTGCTGGCGCAGCGGGCCGTAGCAGTCGACGAACGGGATGCCGCGGCGCGAGCACACGTCGGCCTGCGCTTCGACCAGGATCTCGAGCCGGCCGTTGAGCTCCTCGTCGTCGCTGGGGGGTGGGCTGACCACGAAGGTGCCGACCCCCTGGCTGGCGGCGTCGTCGAGCAGGTTCGCGAGGTTCAGGCGGTGGCGGGCCAGCGAGACCCCGGAGCTGATGTCGTCGCCCCCCACCGAGACGACCAGGCGGCGCTCGGTGCGCCCCGCCCAGCGCCGCGGCACCTCCGAGGTCCAGCGCTCGAGGAGGTCGGCGGTGGTGTCGCCGCGCACGCCCAGGTTGTAGGCGGTGAGCTCGAGGTCGGGATGCTGGGTACGGCCGACCACTCGGGTGACCCACCCCTGGCCCTTGGGGTCGCCGACACCGGCCACCAGGGAGGCGCCGAGGAAGACGAGCGCGACGTCGCGCGGACCGTCGGGCACCACCACCGCCTCGGGGCTGGGGCGGAACTCGATCGGGGCGGCCGCGCCGTCCCCGGTCTGCTCGTCGGGCATGTCCTTGCTCACTCGTCCTCGTCGTCCAGGCGCGCCAGCCAGGTGGCCAGCCGCTCCACAGGGGTCTCGAACTCGGGGTTGAGGTCGACGAACGTCCTCAGCTGCTCGGCCAGCCAGTCGAGGGTGACCTCCTCGTCCCCCCGCCGGGCCTGGAGCTCCTCGATCCCGCGGTCGGTGAAGTACACGCCAGCGAGACTACCGGCGCGGGTGCCTCACCGGTCGAAGGCGCGGGCGACCAGGTCGGCCTGCTCGGCCTGGTGCTGCTTCGAGGAGCCCGCGGCCGGCGACGCCGAGCGGGGCCGCGACACGACCCGGATGGGGCGCGTCTCCTGGAACTCGGCCAGGGCCTCGGGCAGGTTGAGCGCCAGGAAGGGCCAGGCGCCCATGTTCTCGGGCTCGTCCTGCACCACGACGATCTCGGCCTGCGGGTACCTGGCCAGCTCGCGGGCCAGGTCGTGGCCGGCGATCGGGTAGTACTGCTCGAGCCGGAGGATGGCCGTGGAGGCGTCCTCGCGCTTGGCCCGCTCGGCCTCGAGGTCGTAGACGACCTTGCCGGCGGCGAGCAGGACGCGGGTGACCTCGCCCGAGGTGGCGTCGGGGCGGTCGGGCAGGACCGGCCGGAAGGTGCCCGAGGTGAAGTCCTCGGCGGCGCTGGCCGCCGCCTTGAGGCGCAGCATCGACTTGGGGGTGAAGACGATGAGCGGGCGGCGTGGGCGGGCGTAGGCCTGGCGGCGCAGCAGGTGGAAGTACGACGCCGGGGTCGAGGGGTACGCGACCGTCATGTTGTTCTCGGCGCACATCGTCAGGAAGCGCTCGATGCGGGCCGAGGAGTGGTCGGGGCCCTGGCCCTCGTAGCCGTGGGGGAGGAGCAGGACCACCGAGGAGCGCTGGCCCCACTTCTGCTCGCTGCTGGAGATGAACTCGTCGACGATGGTCTGGGCGCCGTTGAAGAAGTCGCCGAACTGCGCCTCCCACAGCACCAGCGCGTCGGGGCGCTCGACGGAGTAGCCGTACTCGAAGCCCATCGCCGCGAACTCCGACAGCAGGCTGTCGTAGACCCAGAACTTGGCCTGACCCTTGCCCAGGTAGAGCAGGGGGGTCCACTCCGAGGCGTTGGACTTGTCGATGAGGACCGCGTGCCGCTGGACGAAGGTGCCCCGGCGGCTGTCCTGCCCCGCGAGGCGCACGGGCGTCCCCTCCATGAGCAGCGACCCGAGCGAGATGAGCTCGGCGGTGCCCCAGTCGATCCCGCCCTCGCGGGTGCTGGCGGCGCGCTTGTCGATCATCTGGCGCAGCTTGGGGTGCACCGTGAAGCCCTCGGGCGGGCTGGCGAAGACGTCACCGATGTGGTGCAGCATCTCGGTGCTGATGGCGGTGTCGTCGGCGGAGTGGGTGGTGACGTCGGCCCCGCTGGACTGCGCGGCCGGGGGCTCGAGCCCGCGGTTGTCGGAGTCGGCGGCCTTGAGGGCCTCCTTGGTCTCGACGAAGACCCGCTCGAGCTGGCTCTGGTAGTCGCGCAGGGCCGCCTCGGCGTCCTCGACGGTGATGTCGCCGCGGCCGATAAGGGCCTCGGTGTAGAGCTTGCGGACGCTGCGCTTGGCCTCGATGAGGTTGTACATCAGCGGCTGGGTCATCGACGGGTCGTCGCCCTCGTTGTGGCCGCGGCGGCGGTAGCAGACCATGTCGACGACGACGTCCTTGTGGAACTCCTTGCGGAACTCGTACGCGAGCTCGGCGACCCGGACGCACGCCTCGGGGTCGTCGCCGTTGACGTGGAAGATCGGCGCCTGGATCATCCGGGCGACGTCGGTGGAGTACGTCGAGCTGCGCGAGCTGCTGGGCGAGGTCGTGAAGCCCACCTGGTTGTTGACGACCACGTGCACGGTGCCGCCGGTGCGGTAGCCGCGCAGCTGGCTGAGGTTGAGGGTCTCGGCCACGACGCCCTGGCCCGCGAACGCGGCGTCGCCGTGCATCAGCACGGGCAGGACGGTGAAGTCCTCGCCGGCCAGGTCGAGCCGGTCCTGCTTGGCGCGCACGATGCCCTCGAGCACCGGGTTGACGGCCTCGAGGTGCGAGGGGTTGGCGGCGAGGTAGACCTTGGTCTTGCTGCCGTCCTCGGCGACGAACTCGCCCTCGGTGCCCAGGTGGTACTTGACGTCGCCGGAGCCCTGGACCGAGCGCGGGTCCTGCTTGCCCTCGAACTCCCGGAAGATCTGCCCGTAGGACTTGCCGGCGATGTTGGCCAGCACGTTGAGGCGGCCGCGGTGCGGCATCCCGATGCAGACCTCGTCGAGCTCGTCCTCGGCGGCGCGCGACAGGACCCGGTCCAGCAGTGCGATCACGGACTCGCCGCCCTCGAGCGAGAAGCGCTTCTGCCCGACGAACTTGGTCTGCAGGAAGGTCTCGAAGGCCTCGGCGGCGTTGAGGCGGCGCAGGATGCGCAGCTGCTCGTCGCGGGTGGTCTTGGCGTAGCCGACCTCGACCTTGGCCTGGATCCAGCGGCGCTGCTCGGGGTCCTGGATGTGCATGTACTCGACGCCGACGGTGCGGCAGTACGAGTCGCGCAGGATGCCGAGGATCTTGCGGAGCTTCAGGAACGGCTGACCGCCGAACCCGCCGGTGGCGAAGTCGCGGTCGAGGTCCCACAGGGTGAGGCCGTGGTTGGTGATGTCGAGGTCGGGGTGACGCCGCTGCTTGTACTCGAGCGGGTCGGTGTCGGCCATCAGGTGCCCGCGCACCCGGTAGGCGTGGATGAGCTCCTGGACGCGGGCGACCTTGTTGATGTCGTCGTCGTGGGTGGCCGAGACGTCGCGCACCCAGCGGATGGGCTCGTAGGGGATGCGCAGGCTCTCGAAGATCTCGTCGTAGAAGCCGTCCTCGCCGAGGAGCAGGCCGTGGACGATGCGCAGGAAGTCGCCCGACTGCGCGCCCTGGATGATGCGGTGGTCGTAGGTGCTGGTCAGCGTGAGGATCTTGCTGACGGCGTTGCGGTTGAGGGTCTCCGAGCTGGCGCCCTGCCACTCGGCCGGGTAGTCCATGGCGCCGACGCCGATGATGGCGCCCTGACCCTGCATCAGGCGCGGCACCGAGTGCACGGTGCCGATGGTGCCGGGGTTGGTGAGCGAGATCGAGGTGCCCTGGAAGTCCTCGACGGTCAGCTTGCCGGCGCGGGCCTTCTTGACGACGTCCTCGTAGGCGGTCCAGAAGTGCGCGAAGTCCATGGTCTCGGCGGCCTTGATCGAGGGCACCAGCAGCTGGCGGGTGCCGTCGGGCTTGGCGATGTCGATGGCCAGGCCGAGGTTGACGTGGGCCGGCGTGACGAGCACCGGCTTGCCCTTCTCGTCGTGGGCGAAGCCGTTGTTCATCTCGGGCATCGTGCCGAGCGCCTTGACCAGGGCGAAGCCGATGAGGTGGGTGAAGCTGACCTTGCCGCCGCGGCTGCGCGCGAGGTGGTTGTTGATGACGATGCGGTTGTCGACCATCAGCTTGGCCGGCACGGCGCGCACGGAGGTGGCGGTGGGGACCTCGAGCGAGGACTCCATGTTGGTGACGACGCGGGCGCTGGCACCGCGGATCGGCTGCTGGCGCGCCTGCTCGAGCGGGCCGGTCTGCCGGGGGGCCTGGGGCTCGCGCGGGGTGGGCGCGGCCTTGGCCTCCTCGGTGGCCTGCTTCTGCTCGGGCCTGGCCTCGGGGGCCTGCTTGGCCTCGGGGCTCTTCGCGGGCGCGGCGGCCGGCTGCGCCGGGGGCTTCGCCGGCGCCGCCGGCCGCTTCGCCTCGGCCGGCTTCGCCTCGGCCGGCTTCGCCTCGTGCTGCTTGGGCCCCGGCTGCGTCGCCGTGGCCGGCTTCGTCTCGGGCTGGGTCGCCGCGGCGGGAGCCGAGCCGTTGGCGTCGGCCGGCGCGCCGTTGCTGCGCGGCGCGCCCTGTCCCTCACCGGGCACGTAGTCCTCGAAGAAGCCCCACCAGGCCTTGTCGACGCTGGTCTTGTCCCGTTGGTACTGCTCGTACAGCTCGTCCACCAGCCACTCGTTGGCTCCGAAGGTGGTGAGGGGGTCGCTGGACGGGGACTGCTCGGCCACGGGCTATACGCCTCTTTCGTCGGCTGGTCTCAGGGCGGTCGTGGGGATATGGCCAGCCTATTACGCGCGCGACGCGGCCGTGGCGCCGCACGCCGAGTGGTCCCCGACGTGCGGCGACCGGCGGGTGGGGCCCCACCGGCCGCCGCACGCTCTCACGACACGTCGGAGCGCGAGGTCCGCCAGATGCCGAACCCGGCCAGCAGGACGGCGTAGGCCATCAACGTCAGGCCGCCGCCCCACCACTCGAGGCGCACGGCGTCGGGGTTCTGCGAGACCGCGTTCAGGGTCGCGTTGGTCGCGCTGGTGGGGAGGTACGGCACGACGTTCTCACGGGTGGTGTCCCAGATCCCGAGCAGGAGCCCGAGGAGCGGCTCCACGATCCAGGCGACCGCGATCCCGATGAACAGCGCGGCGACCTGGTTCGGGATGAGGATGCCGATGCCCAGGCCGATGAGTGCCCACAGGGCGAGCACCAGCAGGGCGAGGGCCAGGCTGCGCACCACCTCGCTCGACGGGAACGCGGGGCGGTCGATCACGCTCAGGACCACGCTCCCGACCGACACCGAGCCCGCCAGGCTCAGCAGGCCGTAGCCGACCCCGATGACCGCCAGCGAGACCGCCTTGGCGAGCATCGCCCGGACGCGCTTCGGCGTGGCGAGGAAGGTCGCGGTGATGGTCTTGTGACGGAACTCCGAGCCGACCGACAGGATGCCGATGGTCAGCAGCAGCAGGTAGCCGACGCTGATGCCGGCCGTGAAGATCGTGGTGGCCACCTGGGTGTCGTCGGCGACCACGGGGTCGGCGCCGGGCCCCCCGGCGGACTGGGGGTTCTGGACGACGAAGCCGAAGAGGACCGCGAAGGCGCCCCCCGACACGAAGACCGCGATGGCCATGCCCCACCAGAGGCGGGTCGTGAAGAACTTGCGGAACTCGCTGCGGATCGCGGGGATCACGGGTTCGCCCCTTCCTGAGCGGTCACGGCGTCGCCCTCGGGCGGCGCCGCGGTGGCGGCGGTCTCGTTGCGGTTGGTGCCCTCGGTGAGCTGGAAGAAGAGCGCCTCGAGGTCGGCGCGCTTCGGCTCGAGCCCGTAGACCGGCAGCCCGGCACGCAGGGCCACGTCGCCGACGAGGCGCAGGTCGGTCGTGTCCGCGATGAGGGTGTCGTCCTCGCCGGGGATGCTGGTGACGTCGGCGACGCGCAGCGCGCCGGCGAGGGCGGCCCGGTCGGAGGTGCGCACGACGGCGCCGGGGGAGCCCTTGATGTCGGCCATGGTGCCGGCCTTGACGAGGCGGCCGTTGGCGATGATGACGACGTCGTCGACGGTCTGCTCGACCTCGCGCAGCAGGTGGCTCGAGACCAGGATGGTCTTGCCCTCGGCGCTCAGCCGGCGCAGGAACCCGCGCAGCCAGCGGATCCCCTCGGGGTCGAGCCCGTTGGTCGGCTCGTCGAGGACCAGCACGTGGGGGTCACCGAGCAGGGCGGCGGCCAGGCCGAGGCGCTGGCGCATCCCCATGCTGTACTGCCCGGCCCGCTTGCGCGCCGCCGCCGGGATGCCGGTGAGCTCGAGGAGCTCGTCGACGCGGCGGGTGGGGACCGAGGCGGCGTCCGCCAGGACGCGCAGGTGGTCGCGGCCGCTGCGGCCGGGGTGGAAGTTGGTCGCCTCGAGGGCCGCCCCCACGGTGCGCAGCGGGTCGGGCAGGTCGACGTAGCGGACTCCCCCGATGGTGGCGTCACCGGCGGTGGCGCGGACCAGGCCCAGCACCATCCGCAGGGTCGTGGTCTTGCCGGCACCGTTGGGCCCGAGGAAGCCGGTGATCCGGCCGGGCTCGACGTCGAAGCTCAGGTCGTCGACGGCGGTGAACCCGCCGAAGCGCTTGGTCAGGCCGCGGACCTCGATGCGGGCCCCCGGGGTGGTCGTGCTCATGGGCGTGCTCCTGGACTCATGTCCCGATGCTCGCAGCCCCACGTCGCGTGAGGGTCGACCCGCAGGTGGACCGGCGCGTCCGTCCCGGGGCGGAGCCGGGCCGGAACCTCCCCTCCGGCCCGTACGCTGCTGTGTCATGCATCCCCCGAGTCGCACGGACCGATGACCGCCTGGATCCTGCTCGCCCTCGGCGTCGTCCTCACGGTCGGCACCGCCCTCTTCGTGGCCGCGGAGTTCTCGCTCGTGGCCCTCGACCGGCCGACCGTGCAACGCGCGGTCACGGCCGGGGAGCCCGGTGCCCGCTCGGTGCTCCGCTCCCACCGCCAGCTGTCCACCGAGCTCTCGGCCTGCCAGGTCGGCATCACCCTCACCACGTTGGTGCTCGGCTTCATCGCCGCCCCGTCGGTCGGGGTCCTGCTCGCCGGGCCGGCCGGCGCGCTGGGGCTGTCCGAGGGCGCGGCCACGTCCGTGGCCTCCGGTCTCGCGTTCGTCCTCGCCACGCTGTTCTCGATGATCGTCGGCGAGATGATCCCCAAGACGCTCGCGGTCTCGCTGCCCCTGGCCACCGCCAAGGTCTCCGCGGCGCCGGTCTACTGGTTCGGCGTGGCCTCCACCCCGCTGATCTTCGTGCTCAACGGCGTCGCCAACCGCACCCTGCGCGCGCTCGGCATCGAGCCGCAGGAGGAGCTCTCGGCCGCCCGCAGCCCGGCCGAGCTCGCGTCGCTGGTGCGCACCTCGGCCGAGGCGGGCACGCTCGACCTCGGCACCGCGCGCCTGGTCACCGCCTCGCTGGGGTTCGCCGACCAGTCCGCCGCCGACGTGATGACCCCACGCTCGCGCGCCACCTCCATCGAGCGCACCGAGACGGCCGCCGACCTGGTCGCCCTCGCGCGGCGTACCGGGCACTCGCGCTTCCCCGTGGTCGGTGCCGACTGGGACGACGTCGACGGCATCGTGCACGTGAAGAAGGCCATCGCCGTGCCGTTCGAGCGCCGGGCCGACGTCCCGGTCTCGGCCCTGATGGCGCCGGCCGTCTTCGTCCCCGAGACCCTGCGCCTCGACCCGCTGCTGGTGCGCCTGCGGGGCGGCGGGATGCAGCTGGCGGTCGTCGTCGACGAGTACGGCGGCACGTCCGGCGTGGTGACGCTCGAGGACCTGGTGGAGGAGATCGTCGGGGAGGTCAGCGACGAGCACGACCGCGGCCAGACCACCGGCCGCCGCCTGCCCGACGGCTCCTGGACGGTGCCCGGCCTCTGGCGCCCCGACGAGGTGCGCACCCGGGTCGGTGCCGACATCCCGGAGGGCCACGCCTACGAGACGGTCGGCGGATGGCTGATGGCCGCCCTCGGCCGGGTGCCGGTGGTCGGTGACGAGGTCCCTGTCGACGGCTGGACCGTGCGCGTGGTCGACATGGAGGGGCACCGGGTCGACCGGCTGCGCCTGCTGCCGGCCGGGCCGCCCGACGCCGAC
This sequence comes from Phycicoccus duodecadis, assembly GCF_002846495.1. Taxonomy (NCBI): domain Bacteria; kingdom Bacillati; phylum Actinomycetota; class Actinomycetes; order Micrococcales; family Intrasporangiaceae; genus Phycicoccus; species Phycicoccus duodecadis. The sequence goes on along the minus strand of NZ_PJNE01000001.1, from coordinate 946,205 downwards.
GGCGCCACGACCGACGAGGCGGAGGAGGGCGCATGACCACCGTGCTCGTCACCGTCGTCCTGCTCGCGGCGAACGCGTTCTTCGTCGGCGCCGAGTTCGCCGCGATGTCGGCCCGGCGCAGCCAGCTCGAGCCGCTCGCCGACGCCGGCAGCAAGGGGGCCAGGGTCGCCCTCGAGGCGCTCCAGCGCACGGGCATCCTGCTGGCCACCTGCCAGCTGGGCATCACCGTCTGCTCGGTGCTGCTCGGTGCGGTCTCCGAGGCCGCCCTGCACCACGCCTTCGTGCCGGTCGTCGAGCGCCTCGGCCTGTCGACCGTGGTCGCCGACGTCGTGGCGCTCGCGCTGGCCCTGGCGATCGTGGTCTTCCTGCACGTCGTCTACGGCGAGATGATCCCCAAGAACATCTCCATCGCCCGGCCCGAGCGCGCCGCGATCGCGCTGGTGCCGCCGCTGGTGATGGTCTCGAAGGTCGTGGCCCCGGTCATCCACGCGATGGACTGGACCGCCAAGGGCGCCATCCGGCTCTTCGGGGTCGAGCCCAAGGACGAGATCTCGTCGACGTTCACCGCGGCCGAGGTCGCGCACATCCTCGACGAGTCCCGCGACGAGGGGCTGGTCGGGGCCCGCGACTACGAGCGGCTCGGCGCGGCGCTGGAGTTCAGCGACAAGGACGCCGCCGATGTGGGCGTGGGGGTGTCGTCGCTGGTCACCGTGACGGCCGAGGCGACCCCGGCCGATGTCGAGCGCCTGGTGGCCAAGCACGGCTACTCGCGCTACCCCGTGCTCGACGACTCCGGCGAGCTGTCGGGCTACCTGCACCTCAAGGACGTGCTGTACGCCGACGACGAGGAGCGCCACGAGCCGGTCCCCGGCAAACGGGTACGCCGGATGGCCACCGTCCGCCCGGGCGACGAGGTCGAGTCGGTGCTGCAGACCATGCAGCAGAGCGGCTCGCACCTGGCGCGCGTGGTCGACGACGAGGGTGTGGTCGTGGGGGTGGTCTTCCTCGAGGACGTCATCGAGGAGCTGGTCGGCGAGGTGTCCGACGCCTCACAGCGCTCCTGAGCCCCGGTGCCCCGGTAGGAGCCGCGGCGCGAGCGGGTTCGCCCCTCACCCCCTCGCGCCGCTCCCGTCATCCCCCTGGTGGCACAGAGAAGCGGCTTGGTCCTGACGCGCTCCGCGCGTGAGGACCAAGCCGCTCTGGACTGTGCCCCCGGTAGGATTCGAACCTACGCTCCCGCCTCCGGAGGGCGGTGCTCTATCCCCTGAGCTACGGGGGCGGGCAAGCCGGTGTCGCCGCACGAACGATTCTGCGACGCGGGGCGAGGTTATCAGCCTAGGCTGGCCCTCATGCAATCCGGGCCGGAGGACCCCGGCGCTGCAGCGCTGGTCCTCGTGTGCGACGACACCGAGGGCATCCGCCGGCTCCTGCGGATCAACCTCGAGCTCGCCGGCTTCGCCGTGGAGGAGGCCAGTGACGGCCACCAGGCGATGGCCCGCCTCATCGACCCGCACGAGCCGGTGCCGCGCGTCATCCTGCTCGACCAGCAGATGTCGCCCTACGACGGCTGGTGGGCCATCGCGGCCATCCGCTCGCACCCGCGGCTCGACACCGTGCCGGTGGTGCTGATCACCGCCGCCAGCGCCGGGGTGACGCTGCGCGACGCCACGACCGCGGGCTTCGACGCCTTCCTGTCCAAGCCGTTCGACCCCGACGAGGTCGTCGACACCGTCTCACGGCTGGCGGCGGGCGGTCGGCGACGGCGGCGCCGCCGATAAACTCGCGCGGGTGACCCCCGAAGAGCTCTCGACCGCCATCCGCGGTGCCCTCCAGTCCGCCGTCGACGCCGGTGACCTCACCGCGCCCGTGCCGGCCGAGGTCAGGGTCGAGCGTCCGCGCAGCCGCGAGCACGGCGACTGGGCCACCAACATCGCGCTCCAGCTGGCCAAGCCGGCCGGGATGCCGCCGCGCGCCGTCGCCGAGCTGCTGGCCGCCCGGCTCGGCGCCGTCCCCGGGGTCGCGGCCGTCGACGTCGCGGGCCCGGGCTTCCTCAACATCAGCCTCGACGCCGCGTCGGCCGGTGAGCTCGCGCGCAGCATCGTCGAGGCGGGGGAGACCTACGGCCACGGCACCAGCGAGTCCGGGCGGGTCGTCAACCTCGAGTTCATCTCGGCCAACCCCACCGGCCCGCTGCACATCGGCCACACCCGCTGGGCCGCCCTCGGCGACGCCATGCGCCGCCTCCTCGCGGCCACCGGCGCGCAGGTGACGGCCGAGTACTACATCAACGACGCCGGCGCCCAGATGGACAAGTTCGGCGCCTCGGTGCTGGCCCGGGCGGCCGGCCAGGAGCCCCCGGAGGACGGCTACCCCGGCGAGTACGTGGCCGACCGGGCCCGGGAGGTGCTGGCGCAGCGACCCGACCTGCTCGACCTCCCGCGCGAGGAGGCCCTGGCCGTGGCGCGCGACCTGGGGTACGTCGCCCAGCTCGAGGCCATCCGCGCCACCCTCGACCGGTTCGGCGTGCACTTCGACGTGTGGTTCTCCGAGCGCACCCTGCACGAGGGCGGCGCCGTCGGCCGGGCCGTCGAGCGGCTGCGCGGCCAGGGGCACGTCTTCGACCAGGAGGGTGCGGTCTGGCTGCGCACCACCGACTTCACCGACGACAAGGACCGCGTCCTCATCCGCGCCAACGGCGAGCCCACGTACTTCGCCGCCGACGCCGCCTACTACCTGAGCAAGAAGGACCGCGGCTTCGACGAGAAGGTCTACCTGCTCGGCGCCGACCACCACGGCTACATCAACCGGCTCAAGGCCATCGCGGCCTGCGCGGGCGACGACCCCGAGCACAACATCGAGGTCAAGATCGGCCAGCTCGTCGCCATCGCGGGGCAGCGGATGGGCAAGCGCCTCGGCAACGCCATCTACATGGACGAGCTCATCGAGTGGATCGGCTCCGATGCGGTGCGCTACTCGCTGTCGCGCTACCCCTCCGACAGCCCGCTCTCGCTCGACGGCGAGGAGCTGCGCAAGCAGACCAACGACAACCCGGTCTTCTACGTGCAGTACGCCCACGCGCGCACCGCGAACGTCGCGCGGCTCGCGGGTGAGGACGGAGTGCGCCGCGACGAGGGGTTCGACGCCGCGCTGCTCACCGACCCCACCGAGGCCGCCCTCCTCGCGGTCCTCGGCGACTTCCCGCGGGTCGTCGCGCAGGCGGCCCACCTGCTCGAGCCGCACCGGGTGGCACGCTACCTCGAGGAGCTCGCCGCGCGGTTCCACAAGTGGTACGACACCTGCCGCGTCCGCCCGCAGAACGCCGACGAGGAGGTCACCGACCTGCACCGCACGCGGCTCTGGCTCAACGACGCCACCGGGCAGGTCCTCGCCAACGGGCTGGCCCTGCTCGGCGTCAGCGCCCCCGACCGGATGTGAGGGGCTGACCCATGCGTTCCCACGAGGCCGGCGCCCTCCACGCCGAGGGGTACGGCGGCCCGCCGCTCTACCTGCCCTACCCGGCCGACGTCATGGAGCTGCTGCCGCAGCTGTGGGCGTCCTCGGTCGCGCGGGACGACGCCGGCCGCCTCACGGTGGCGGGCATCGACGTCGTGACGCTGGCCGCGGAGCACGGCACCGCCGCGTACGTCCTCGACGAGGACGACTTCCGTTCCCGGGCAGGCGCTTTCCGTGACGGCTTCGCGTCCGCCTTCGAGCGCTTCGGCGGCGCCGACGTGTACTACGCCGGCAAGGCCTTCCTGTGCACCGCCGTCGCCCGGTGGGTGCAGGAGGAGGGGCTGTTCCTGGACGTGTGCACCGGCGGCGAGCTGGCCGTGGCCCAGCGGGTCGGGTTCCCGGGGGAGCGGATCGCGTTCCACGGCAACAACAAGACCGTCGCCGAGCTGCGCGCCGCGCTCGAGTACGGCGTCGGCCGCATCGTCGTCGACTCCTTCCACGAGATCGAGCGGGTGGTCGCGCTGGCCGCCGAGCTCGGCGTCCGGGCCCGCGTGATGGTGCGGGTCACCGTCGGCGTCGAGGCGCACACCCACGAGTTCATCGCGACCGGCCACGAGGACCAGAAGTTCGGCTTCAGCCTCGCGGGCGGGCAGGCGATGGAGGCGGTCGGGCGCCTGCTCGCGCACCCGGAGGCCGTCGAGCTGCTCGGGCTGCACAGCCACATCGGGAGCCAGATCTTCGACACCGGCGGCTTCGAGGCGGCGGTGCACCGGCTGGTCGGGCTGCACGCGCAGGTCGAGGCCGAGCACGGGGTGTCGATGCCCGAGATGGACCTCGGCGGCGGCTACGGCATCGCCTACACCTCGCAGCACACCCCGCTGCCGCCGGCCGTGCTGGCCGAGGCGATGGCCGACATCGTCGAGCGCGAGTTCAAGGTGCTGGGCGACGGCGACAACACCCGGGTGCCGCGGGTCTCGGTCGAGCCCGGGCGCGCCATCGTCGGCCCCAGCACCTTCACCCTGTACGAGGTCGGCACCGTCAAGCGGGTCGAGCTCGGCGGCGGTCACGCCCGCACGTACGTGGCGGTCGACGGCGGGATGAGCGACAACGCGCGCCCCGCCCTCTACGAGGCCGACTACTCCTGCACCCTGGCGAGCCGCCGCTCCACCGCCGAGCCGGTGCTGGCGCGGGTGGTGGGGCGGCACTGCGAGAGCGGCGACATCGTCGTCCTCGACGAGTACCTCCCGGCCGACATCGCCCCGGGCGACCTGGTGGCGGTCCCCGGTACCGGCGCCTACTGCCGCAGCCTGTCGAGCCAGTACAACCACACCCCGCGACCGCCGGTCGTGGCCGTCCGTGGCGGCCGCAGCCGCGTCGTCGTACGTCGTGAGACGATCGACGACCTGCTCGCCCTCGACGTGGCGGACGCGTGAGCCCCCAGCCCGAGGAGACCCGACCCCCCATGGCGCACGAACCCGGTGCCCCCCTGCGCGTGGCCCTGCTGGGCTGCGGTGTCGTCGGCTCGGCGGTCGCCCGGATGCTCGTCGAGCAGGCCGACGACCTGGCCGCCCGCGCCGGCGCCCGCCTCGAGATCGTCGGCATCGCCGTGCGCCGCCCGCAGCGTCCCCGGCCCGACGTCCCGGTCGACCCGGCCCTCTTCACCGCCGACGCCGAGGAGCTCGTCACCCGGGCCGACGTCGTCATCGAGGTGATCGGCGGCATCGACCCCGCGCGGGCGCTCATCCTGCGGGCCATGGAGCACGGTGCCTCGGTGGTGTCGGCCAACAAGGCGCTGCTCGCCGAGGACGGCCCGACCCTCTACGACACGGCGGCCCGGTACGGCGTCGACCTCTACTACGAGGCGGCCGTCGCGGGCGCCATCCCGATCCTGCGCCCCATCCAGGAGTCGCTGGCCGGCGACCACGTCCGCAAGGTCATGGGCATCGTCAACGGCACCACCAACTTCGTGCTCGACGCGATGGACGTCTCCGGGGCGGGCTTCGCCGAGACCGTGGCGCAGGCCCAGGCGCTGGGCTACGCCGAGGCCGACCCCACCGCCGACATCGAAGGCTTCGACGCCGCCGCCAAGGCGGCCATCCTGGCCAGTCTCGCCTTCCACACCCGCGTCTCGGCCGCCGACGTGCACCGCGAGGGCATCACCGAGGTCACCGCCGCCGACATCCGGGCGGCGCGCGAGAACGACTGCGTCGTCAAGCTGCTCGCGATCTGCGAGCGGGTGACCGCCGACGGCACCGATGCCGTGAGCGTGCGGGTGCACCCCGCGATGGTGCCGCGCAGCCACCCGCTCGCGAGTGTGCGCGAAGCCTTCAACGCGGTCTTCGTCGAGTCGGCGGCGGCCGGAGAGCTGATGTTCTACGGTCGCGGCGCCGGCGGTGATCCCACCGCCTCGGCGGTGCTCGGCGACGTGGTCGCCGTGGCGCGTCACCGGGTGGCGGGCGGCCGAGGCCCGGGGGAGTCGGCCTACGCCGACCTGCCGGTGGTCGACATGGGACAGGCCGTCACGCGGTACCACATCAGCCTCGACGTGGCCGACCGTCCGGGCGTGCTCGCGCAGGTCGCGGCGGCCTTCGCCGACCACGGCGTCTCGATCGAGACCGTGCGCCAGCAGGCCGTGGCGGGCGAGGGCGAGCGGGCCAAGCTCATCGTCGTCACCCACCGCGCCAGCGACGCCGCCCTGTCGGCCACCGTCTCGGCGCTGGGCTCGCTCGACGCCGTCGACGACGTCGCCTCCGTCATGCGCGTGGAAGGGGCCTGAGCCGTGGCACACCAGTGGCGCGGAGTCATCCGCGAGTACGCCGACCGCCTCCCGAGCCTGGCCGGCGCACCGGTCGTGACCCTGCACGAGGGCGGGACCCCGCTCATCGCCTGTGAGGGCCTCTCGGAGCTCACCGGCGCGAGCGTGCACGTCAAGTACGAGGGGCTGAACCCCACCGCGTCGTTCAAGGACCGCGGGATGACGGCCGCCATCTCGGCCGCCAAGCTCAACGGGGCGCGGGCGGTCATCTGCGCGAGCACCGGCAACACCTCGGCCAGTGCGGCCGCCTACGCGGTGAAGGCCGGGATGACGTGCGCCGTCCTGGTCCCCGACGGCAAGATCGCGATGGGCAAGCTCAGCCAGGCGATCGCCCACGGCGCCACCCTGATCCAGGTCGAGGGCAACTTCGACGACTGCCTCACGGTCGCCCGCAAGCTGGCCGAGTCGTACCCGGTCGAGCTGGTCAACTCGGTCAACCCCGCGCGCATCGAGGGCCAGAAGACGGCGGCCTTCGAGGTCGTCGACGCGCTCGGCGACGCCCCGGACATCCACGTGCTGCCGGTGGGCAACGCCGGCAACATCACCGCGTACTGGCGCGGCTACTGCGAGTACGCCTCTCCCACAGTCGGACTCGGGGGAGCGGTACTCGATCCCGTGGCCACCCGCCGGCCGGCGATGTGGGGCTTCCAGGCCGCCGGCGCCGCGCCCATCGTGCTCGGCCACCCGGTCGACGACCCCGAGACCATCGCCACCGCCATCCGCATCGGCAACCCCGCGTCGTGGCGTCAGGCCGAGGCGGCCCGCGACGAGTCCGGCGGTCTCATCGACAGCGTCACCGACGACGAGATCCTCGAGGCGCACCGTCTGCTCTCCTCCACCGAGGGGATCTTCGTCGAGCCGGGCTCGGCCGCGAGCATCGCCGGGCTGCTCAAGATGCACCGCGCCGGGCGCATCCCGCGCGACGCCACGATCGTGTGCACCGTCACCGGCCACGGCCTCAAGGACCCGCAGTGGGCCCTGCGCACCGCCGACGGCTCCGAGGTCGTGCCCGTGCGGGTGCCGGTCGACGCCTACTCGGTCGCGTCCGCGCTGGGGCTCGACGGGTGAGCGCGGTGCTGCCCGTGGGCGCCTCCGTGCGGGTGCGCGTCCCCGCGAGCAGCGCCAACCTCGGCCCCGGCTTCGACTCGGTGGGCTGCGCCCTCGGGCTCTGGGACGAGTGCACGGCGACGGTGGTCGCCGAGCCCGGGCTCGTCGTCACCGTCGAGGGCGAGGGGGCCGGCGCGGTCCCGCTCGACGACAGCCACCTGGTGGTGCGGGCGATGCGGGCCGCCTGGGCCGACCTGGGTGTACCGACACCGTCCGGGCTCCGCCTGGCCTGTCGCAACGCCGTGCCGCACGGGCGCGGGATGGGCTCCTCGGCCACCGCGATCGTCACCGGCATCGTCGCGGCCCAGGCCCTGGCCGACATCGGCGCGGGCCGCACCGACGGCGAGGTCGACCTCGCGTTCACCAACGACCTCGCGGCGCGGCTCGAGGGGCACCCCGACAACGCCTCGGCCAGCATCTTCGGCGGGGTCACCCTCTCGTGGACCGGGGGCGACGGCCGCACCAGCACCGTGCGGCTGCCCGTGCACCCCGGCATCGCGCCGGTCGTCCTCGCCCCGCAGACCCAGCTCTCGACGGCCCGCGCGCGCTCGGTGCTCCCGCAGCAGGTCCGCCTGGCCGACGCCGCCGCCAACTCGGCCCGGGCCGCCCTGCTGACCCACGCCGTGACCTCTGCGCCCGCGTACCTCCTCGAGGCCACCCGCGACTGGCTGCACCAGGAGGCCAGGCGCCCGTCCTACCCCGCGTCGATGGCGCTGGTCGACCGGCTGCGCACCGGCGGCCACGCGGCCGCGATCTCGGGCGCGGGCCCCTCCGTCATCGTGCTCGCGACCGCGGCCACCGTCGAGGTCGTGCGGTCCCACGCGCCCGCCGGATGGCGCGCGCTGGCCCCCGGCATCCCGCCCGGCGGGGCGCAGGTCGAGGTGCTCGCGGGCGGCTGACCCGACCGCGGCCACCACCGCACCGGGCCGGATCCTCGGTGGTACCCTGACCGTGCGACCGCTGCCGACGCCGGGTTCCCAGGACCCGCTGGATGCCGCGGAACGCTCCCCACGTCGTTCATGGCAGAGACATGCGGCCCCTCGCGGCTGCGCGCCCGACGTGGACTCTTCCAGCAGACCGGCCCTGAGCCGGTCCACGAGCGAGGGGAAGGATCCTTCGTGACAGACACCACCATCGAGGCGTCGGCACCTACCGGCCAGCGCCGCTCCGGGGCTCTCACCGCCATGCGGCTCGCAGAGCTCCAGGGGCTCGCCTCGAGCATGGGCATCAGCGGCACGGCCAAGATGCGCAAGGGCGACCTCGTCGCCGCCATCCGGGCCCGCCAGAACGGTGACGGCGTTCCGGCCTCCTCCGCTCCGGCTGAGGCGCCGGCGGTGCGGACCGAGCGTCCGGCCGCCGAGTCCGCCCCGGCGGCACGCCCCGCCGACGAGGAGCAGGGCGCGCAGGCTCCGCGCGGCGCCGGTCGCAGCCGCCGCTCGCGCTCCGAGCAGACCCGCACCGCGCCCCCGCGCGGCGAGCAGGAGCGTCCCGAGCAGGAGCGTCCCGGGCAGGAGCGTCCCGGGCAGGGCCGTCCCGAGCAGGACCGTCCTGAGCAGGGCCGTCCCGAGCAGGACCGCCCGGCACGGGCCGAGTACTCGCGCCAGGGTCGCGACGAGCAGCCGGCGCGCGAGCGCCAGCAGAGCCGCGACGACCAGCACGGGCGCGACGAGCAGCCGGCGCGCGAGCGCCAGCAGGGCCGCGACGAGCAGCCGGGCCGCGACCGTGACCGCCCGTCGAACCGGGACGGCCAGCAGGCCAACCAGGGCCCGCAGGGACAGGACGGCCAGAACCGCTTCGCCGACGACGACGAGAGCGGCCGCGGTCGCCGCCGTCGCAACCGGGGTCGCAACCGCGACAAGCGCCGGCCGCAGGACGCGCAGGGCGTGCAGGGCCTGCCGGGCGTCAGCCAGGCACCCGTCGAGAGCGAGCCGCAGATCCACGAGGACGACGTGCTCGTCCCCGTGGCCGGCATCCTCGACATCCTCGACACCTACGCCTTCGTCCGCACGACCGGCTACCTGCCCGGCAGCAGCGACATCTACGTGCCGATCCAGATGGTCAAGCGCCACGGCCTGCGCAAGGGCGACGCCGTCACCGGCGCCATCAAGGCCGCTCGCGAGGGCGAGGAGCCGCAGCAGCAGACCGTGGGCTCGCGCAACAACCGGCAGAAGTACACCCCGCTCGCGCGCCTCGACACCGTGAACGCGATGTCGCCTGACGACGCCCGTCGCCGGCCCGAGTTCGGCAAGCTGACGCCGCTCTACCCGCAGGACCGGCTGCGGCTGGAGACCGACCAGAACCTGCTGACCACGCGCATCATCGACCTCGTCGCCCCCATCGGCAAGGGCCAGCGCGGGCTCATCGTCGCCCCGGCCAAGGCCGGCAAGACGATGGTGATGCAGTCGATCGCCAACGCCATCACGACCAACAACCCCGAGTGCCACCTCATGGTCGTCCTGGTCGACGAGCGGCCCGAGGAGGTCACCGACATGCAGCGCGCCGTCAAGGGCGAGGTCATCTCCTCGACCTTCGACCGGCCCGCCGAGGACCACACCACGGTGGCCGAGCTCGCGATCGAGCGCGCCAAGCGCCTGGTCGAGATGGGCCACGACGTCGTCGTGCTCCTCGACTCGATCACCAAGCTCGGGCGCGCCTACAACCTGTCGGCCCCCGCGAGCGGGCGCATCCTCTCCGGTGGCGTCGACTCGGCCGCGCTCTACCCGCCGAAGAAGTTCTTCGGGGCCGCGCGCAACATCGAGAACGGCGGCTCGCTCACCATCCTCGCCACGGCGCTCGTCGAGACCGGCTCGCGGATGGACGAGGTGATCTTCGAGGAGTTCAAGGGCACCGGCAACATGGAGCTCAAGCTCGACCGCCAGCTGGCCAACCGGCGCATCTTCCCGGCGGTCGACATCAACAACTCGGGGACCCGGCGCGAGGAGATCCTGCTCGCGCCCGACGAGCTGAAGATCATGTGGAAGCTGCGCCGCGTCCTCGCGGCGCTGGACTCGCAGCAGGGCATCGAGCTGCTGCTCGACCGGCTGAAGAAGACGCGCAACAACTTCGAGTTCCTCACCCAGGTGCAGCAGACGAGCTCGAACAGGCTCGACGACGACGCCTGAGCGTCGCTCGCACCACGGACGCCGTTCCGCCCTCGGGCGGGGCGGCGTCCGTGGTGTGCGGGCCCGGGTCGCGCGTGGCGTGGGTCAGCGCGGGACGGGACGCCGCATCGCGGGGAAGGTGCCGGTGACGAACCCGCGCGTGCTGTAGATGCGCGCGCCGGCCTCGGTGGCGAACAGGTCGACCCGCGTGACGTCGGTGCGCTCGGTGAACCACGCGAGCAGGGCGTCGGTGCACGCCGCGGCCAGGCCCTGCCCGCGGTGCTCGGGCAGCGTGGCGACGTTCGAGACCAGACCCACCGAGCCGTTGGGGCACCCGGGGCCGGGGATGAGGGCGGTGACCTCGCCGACCGCGCCCGCCACGACGCGGCCGCCCACCTCGACGACGACGAGCAGTACCCCCGCGGCGTCGACGGCGTCGACGAACCAGTCGCGCGCGGCCACCCGCCAGGCGGGGTCGGCGAGTGCGGCGGCATCCGTGCCCATCGCCTCGAACATCAGCACGCGCAGCGCCAGCAGGTCGTCGGCGTCGGCCCGCGTCGCGGGGCGGACGACGGGTGCGGGCGGGCCGCTCGGCGGGGCGGTGCTCATCGGGGCGGCCCGAGCTCGAGGCGGCGACGGGTCTCGGCGCGGCCGGCGGGGTCGTCGGGCAGGTCCCACCAGGACTCGACCCACCAGGTCGCCCCGGCCTCGGCCCACGCGGCCACCGGCGGCCGGGTGGTACCGAAGTCGCCGTGGCTGTCGCCCTCGACGACCACGTCGTAGCCGTGCATCGACACGCCGGCGTCAGCCCGCAGGGCGGTGATGCGAGCGACGATGTCGCGCAGGGCGTCGTGGGTGAGCCGGGAGCCCGGATCGTCGAGACTGCCACCGGCGACCGCCGGCAGCACCCCCTGCCAGCGCGCCGCGCGCTCGAGGGAGCGCTGGCGGTCGCGCCCGGGGACGAGCAGCCCGACGCACCAGACCGGCGGGTGCGGGGTCTGCACGGGCGGCGGCGGGACGAGCTGGGTGACGGGCCGCGCGCTGTAGTGCTCGCCGGTGTACTCGAACGGCTGGCCCGCCATCAGCCCGGCGTAGACCGCCAGGCCCTCGTCGAGCCTGCGGGCGCGGACGGCCCGGCCCTCGTCGGCCTCGAAGGCGAGCCAGTTGCCGTGGAGGGCGCCGAGGCCGACGCCGAGGGTGACCCGCCCGTTCGACAGGCGGTCGACCGAGGCGACCTTCGAGGCGAGGTCCCACGGGCGGTGGCGGGCGGCCGGGGTGAGCAGGGTGCCGAGCCGGATGCGCTCGGTCGCCATGGCGGCGGCGGCGAGGGTCACCCAGGCGTCCTGGCCCCACACGGCCTCCCACGTGAAGACGTGGTCCCAGCCCGCCTGCTCGGCGACGGCGGCCAGCCCGGCGAACTCGCGCTCGGACGCGTAGGGGATCACGGCTCCGTACCTCATGCGCCGCCACGCTACCGACGGCAGCCGACATCCGCTGCGGGACCTTCCGCCCCGGCGTCCCGGCGGGGGAATGGGTGGCGGGCGGGCGCCGTTGAGGTGACCGTGTGCCGGATCTGGCACACTTGACCGCTGGACCGGTTCACGGCACGGATGCGTTTCCTGAGCGACCTCACCACGAGGGTCGCAGGCGGGGCGCGAGAGGGCTTGCAGCACCGCGCTGAGCCCGCCGACCCGGACACCTCCAAGGAGATCATCGTGAAGAAGGACATCCACCCGGAGTACGTCGAGACCACGGTCACCTGTACCTGTGGCAACACGTTCACCACCCACAGCACCGCACCGAGCGGCAAGATCAACGCCGACGTCTGCAGCAACTGCCACCCGTTCTACACGGGCAAGCAGAAGATCCTCGACACCGGTGGCCGCGTGGCCCGCTTCGAGGCCCGCTACGGCAAGAAGGCCGCCAAGTAGCACCGTCGACGCGCCGGTCCGTCCTCCGGGACGGGCCGGCGCGTTCGCGTCCCGGGGCGGCCGGCGCGGGACAAGGGTGGGGCGTCGGGACAAGGGCTTGCAGGTCTTGTCCGGTGCACTTTTCGGGGTGACCCCGAAAAGCCGAGGTGGTGACGGAGGAGGAGGTCGGGATGCTGGAGTCCGCCGAGGCGCTGGTCGCCGAGCACGCCGCGCTCGAGCGCGCCATGTCCGACCCGGCCGTCGCCTCCGACCCCGCCCGCCTGCGCGAGGCCAACCAGCGCTACGCCGCGCTCGGCCCCACCGTCGCCGCGCACACCGCCTGGGTCGCCGCCCGTGACGACCTGGGCGCCGCCCGCGAGCTGGCCGCCGAGGACCCCGCGTTCGCCGAGGAGCTCCCCGCCCTGGAGGCCACCCTGGTCGCCGCCGAGGACCGGCTGCGCCGCCTCCTCATCCCGCGCGACCCCGAGGACGACCGCGACGTCATCCTCGAGGTCAAGGCGGGGGAGGGCGGCGAGGAGTCGGCCCTCTTCGCCGGTGACCTGCTGCGGATGTACCTGCGCTACGCCGAGCGCCGGGGCTGGCGCACCGAGGTCCTCGACGCCACCGCCTCCGACCTCGGCGGCTACAAGGACGTGCAGGTCTCGGTGAAGTCACGCGGCACCGCCCGGCCCGGCGAGGCCCCGTGGGCGCTGCTGAAGTACGAGGGCGGCGTGCACCGCGTGCAGCGCGTGCCCGTCACCGAGAGCCAGGGCCGCATCCACACCAGCGCCGCGGGGGTCTGGGTGATGCCCGAGGCCGAGGAGGTCGAGGTGACCATCGACCCCAACGACCTGCGCATCGACGTCTTCCGCTCCAGCGGGCCCGGCGGCCAGAGCGTCAACACCACCGACTCGGCGGTGCGCATCACCCACCTGCCCACCGGGCTGGTCGTCTCGTGCCAGAACGAGAAGAGCCAGCTGCAGAACCGCGAGGCGGCGCTGCGCGTCCTGCGCGCCCGGCTGCACCAGATGGCGATGGACGAGCGGCACGCCGCCGACGCCGACGCCCGCAACAGCCAGGTGCGCACCGTCGACCGCAGCGAGCGCATCCGCACCTACAACTTCCCCGAGAACCGGATCAGCGACCACCGCACCGGCTTCAAGGCCCACAACCTCGACGCCGTCCTCGACGGCGACCTCGACCCGGTCGTGCGCTCCGCGGTGGAGGCCGACGAGGCCGCGCGGCTGGCCGCGATCGCCGACGCATGAACCCGGCCACCGTCGACGCGCTCGTCGCCGCCGCACGCCGCACGCTGACGGCCGCCGGCATCGCCTCCCCGGACGCCGACGCCGTCGAGCTGCTGGCGTTCGTCCTGGCCGTCGACCCCGGCGAGGTGCGGCTGCGGATGGTGCTGCGCGCCCCGGTGGTGAAGCGCGACGCCACCCGCTACCGCGACCTGGTCGACGACCGCGCCGCCCGGGTGCCGCTGCAGCACCTCACCGGGCGGGCGTACTTCCGCCGGCTGATCCTCGCGGTCGGGCCCGGCGTCTTCGTCCCGCGCCCCGAGACCGAGGTGACGGCCGGCCTCGCCATCGAGGCCGCGCGCGCCGCCGGGGGCGCCCCCCTCGTCGCCGACCTCTGTACCGGCTCGGGGGCCGTCGCGCTCGCGGTCAAGGACGAGGTGCCCGGCGCCACGGTCCACGCCGTCGAGCTCTCGCCCGACGCCCACGCCTGGGCCGTCGCCAACCGCGACCGGCTCGGCCTCGACGTCGACGTCCGCCTCGGCGACGCCACGACCGCCTTCGACGACCTCGTGGGCACCGTCGACGTCGTCGTCAGCAACCCGCCGTACATCCCCGACGGCGCCGTGCCGCTGGACCCCGAGGTCCGCGACCACGACCCCGAGGTCGCGCTGTACGGCCGCTCCGCCGACGGCCTGGCCGTCCCGCTCGCCGTCGCCGCCCGCGCCGCGGCGCTCCTGCGCCCCGGCGGGGTGCTCGTGATGGAGCACGCCGACGCCCAGGGCGAGAGCCTCCCGGCCGCGCTGCGCGCCGCGGGGGAGTGGGACGAGGTCGCCGACCACCCCGACCTGGCCGGACGCCCCCGGACCACCGTCGCGCGCCGCCTGCCGGGGGGTCGCCCCGCGGCCGGACCGGTGTCGCGCCCTACGCTGGCCCCATGAGTCCGGTCTTCGACTGCACCACCGAGCAGGGGCGTGCCGACGCCATCCCCAAGGTGGCCGACGGCATCCGACGCGGCGCCCTCGTCGTGCTCCCCACCGACACCGTGTACGGCATCGGCGCCGACGCCTTCTCGCCGGACGCCGTGCGCGCGCTGCTCGCCGCCAAGGGTCGCGGCGTCGACATGCCGCCGCCGGTCCTGGTCGCCGAGACCCGCACCATCGACGGCCTGGCCGCGAGCGTGCCCGCCTACGCCCGTGCGCTCATCGAGGAGTTCTGGCCGGGCCCGCTGACGATCGTCGTGCAGGCCCAGCCGTCGCTGGCCTGGGACCTCGGCGACACGGGCGGCACCGTGGCCCTGCGGATGCCCGACGACGAGGTGGCCCTGGAGCTGCTGAAGGTCGTCGGCCCGATGGCGGTCAGCAGCGCCAACCGCACCGGCCACCCGTCGAGCCGCACCGTGGTCGAGGCCGCCAGCCAGCTCGGCCCCAGCGTCGAGTTCTACCTCGACGGAGGCCCCAGCACCGGCGGCCTCGCCTCGACCATCGTCGACTGCACCCGCGACGAGCCCACGATGCTGCGTGTGGGCGCGCTGTCGGAGGAGCAGGTCATGGCGGTCGTCGAGCGCTCCAGGGCCGACGCCCTAGAGTTGGCGGGCGCCGTCACCGGCGCGGACGTCGAGACACCGGCGCCCAGCCAGGACGAGCCGCGGGAGACCAGCACCCATGAGTGACACGTTCTACGGATCCGACTTCGAGGCACTCGAGGCCTTCGACCCCGAGATCTCCTCGGTCCTCACCGGCGAGCTCGACCGGCTCCGCGGGGGCCTGCAGCTGATCGCCAGCGAGAACTTCTCCAGCCCCGAGGTGCTCACCGCGCTGGGCTCGACCCTCTCGAACAAGTACGCCGAGGGCTACCCCGGCCGGCGGTACTACGGCGGCTGCTCCGAGGTCGACAAGGCCGAGTCGCTCGCCATCGAGCGCTGCAAGAGCCTCTTCGGCGCCGACCACGCCAACGTCCAGCCGCACTCCGGCGCCAGCGCCAACCAGGCCGTCTACGGTGCGTTCCTCAAGCCCGGCGAGACCATCCTCGCGATGAGCCTGCCGCACGGCGGCCACCTGACCCACGGCACCAAGGTCTCGTTCTCCGGCAAGTGGTTCGACGCCGTGCACTACGGCGTCGACAAGGACTCCGAGGACATCGACTACGACGAGGTCGAGCGCCTCGCGAAGGAGCACCGGCCCAAGGTCCTGCTCGCCGGCGGCTCGGCCATCCCGCGGCTGATCGACTTCGCCCGCTTCCGCGCCATCGCCGACGAGGTGGGCGCGATCTTCTGGGTCGACGCCGCGCACTTCATCGGCCTGGTCGCGGGCGGGGCCATCCCGAGCCCCGTGCCGTACGCCGACGTCGTCTCGTTCACGACCCACAAGGTGCTGCGCGGCCCGCGCTCGGGTGCCATCGTCTGCACCGAGCAGCACCGCGCCGCCATCGACAAGGCCGTCTTCCCGATGATGCAGGGCGGCCCGCAGATGCACACCATCGCGGCCAAGGCGGTCAACTTCAAGGAGTGCGCGACCCCCGAGTACGCCGCGTACACCCGCCAGGTCGTCGCCAACGCCAAGGTGCTGGCGCAGGGCCTGGGCGAGCACGGCATCCGGCCCACCACCGGCGGCACCGACACCCACCTGTCGCTGCACGACCTCCAGGGCGTCCTGGTCACCGGGGTCGACGCCGAGGCCCGCTGCGACGCCGCCGGCATCACCCTGAACAAGAACGCCATCCCGTTCGACCCGCAGAAGCCCAACATCGCGTCCGGCATCCGGGTGGGCACCCCGTGCGTCACCACCCAGGGGATGGGCGAGGAGCAGATGCGCACCATCGCCGGCCTGATCGCCCGGGCGGTCGTCGACGGCGACGCCGACCCCGAGCACCCGGTCTCCCGGGAGGTGCGGGCCCAGGTCACCGATCTCGTCGAGGCGTTCCCCGCGTACCCCCGGCCCGCCTCGGCCTGAGCCGCCGCCGCCCCGTGACGTCCGCGAGCCCACCGGCCGAACCCGCGCCGCGGCTGCTGGCGCGCCTCAACCGGCGCGGCTTCCGGCTCGTCATGCTGCTGGACGCCGTCGCGGTGTTCGGGCTCTCGGTCCTGACGATGGTCTGGCGCTACGGCACGCCGCCGTGGCCGACCTACCCGCTCCCGGCCTACGCGCTGTCGTTCGGCGTGGCCACGCTGGTCTTCCTGTCGGCCTTCTACTTCGGCGGCCTCTACGAACGCGAGCCGCGGCTCGGGGGTGCCGCGGTGCTGCCGCGCGCGGCCCGGCTGTCGCTGGCCGCCGGCAGCTTCGTGGCGCTGCTGAACCTGGCCCTGAGCGGGCTGCTGCGCCAGCGGGGGTCGCTCATCGTGCGCGCCCTGCCCTTCCCCATCCCGAACCTCGTGGCCGTCATCGTGCTGGTCGGCATCCTGGTGGCCGTCAACCGCGCGGTCGTGCACACCCTGCGCACCCGGCGCGAGGGGCCGCCGCGGGTCGTGCTGGCGGGGGAGTGGGCCGACATCGAGCTCGCCCGCGAGCACGTGGCCGCCAACAGCACCGACCTGGTCGTCGTCGCGGAGGTCGACGACCCCCACGCGGTGGTCGAGGTCGTCGAGCGCACCGACGCCACCGACGTCCTGCTGCTCACCGCCGGCTGGCTCGACCTGTGGTACCCGCGCACCATCGGCCGGCTCGACCGCAAGGACGTCACCGTCCTGCTGCGGGTGGGGGGCCGCGAGACCCTCTTCGGGCTCGACCGGCTGCGCGAGGTCGCCGGCCTGCCGTTCGTGCTCCTGATGCCCCAGACGATGGCGGTCTCGCAGCGGCACTTCAAGCGGATGCTCGACCTGTTCCTGGTCGTGGTGACCGCCCCGGTCTGGCTGCTGCTGGTGGGCCTGGTCTCGCTGCACCAGCTCGTCGTGGCCGGCCGACCGCTCCTTTTCAGCCAGACCCGGGTCGGGGTGGGCGGCGAGACCTTCTCGATGGTCAAGTTCCGCACCATGCGGGTCGACGCCGAGGCCGGGGGTGGCCCGCAGCTCTCGGGGTCGGGCGACCCCCGGGTCATCCCCGCGTGCCGCTGGGTGCGGGCGACCCGGGCCGACGAGCTGCCGCAGATCTTCCACATCCTCACCGGCCGGATGTCGGTCGTCGGGCCGCGCCCGGAGCGGCCCGAGCTGACGGCCGGCTTCGAGAAGGAGATCGCGGGCTACACCCGGCGTCACGAGGTACCGCCCGGCCTCACCGGGCTGGCCCAGATCCACGGTCGGTACCACACCGACGCCGAGTACAAGCTGGGCTACGACCTGCAGTACCTCGTCAACTGGTCGCCCATCCTGGACCTCGAGATCATCGCCCGGACCATCTGGGTCGTCCTCGCGCGGCGGGTCTGAAGCCGCCGGTTGGCCCTCGTCCGTCGCTTGTGATAACTTTCACAAGCCGTCCGGACCCCCTCCGCCACGACCACCGAAGAGGCCGATCGTCGATGACCGACCACCCCCAGCCGCCCGTCACCGGGCCCGGCGCACCCTTCGCGGTCATGCTGCGCGGCGCGCTGGTGCCCGCCGCGGTCGCCGGGGTCGTGACGCTCGTGGTCCTCGTGCTCGTGCGCGGCGGCGACGCCCTGGCCGGGGGCGCCCTCGGCCTGGTCGTCTCCCTGGTCTTCTACGCCTCGGGGATGTTCCTGCTCAGCCGCCTGGTGCGCAGCACCAGCCCGCACGCGTTCTTCGCCGTGGCCATGACCGTCTACCTGGCCCAGGTCATCCTGCTGCTGCTCTTCATCTACGTCTTCCGCGGCGCGCCCTGGGTCGACGGCCCGGCCCTCGGCATCACCGCGCTGGTGGTCACCCTGGCCTGGCAGGCCTTCGCCTACCGCGCCCTCCGCACGGCCCGCCTGCCGATCTACGACGAGCCCGACGACACCGGCGACGGCGCCCGATGAGCGCGGCCCGGCCCGCCCGTCACGGCGTCGCGACCGGTCGCCGAGGTCGGGTAGCGTACGTCCCGTCCCGATGGGCGCCCACCGCCGGCGCCCGCGACATCCCCGAGGAGAAGGTGTGAGCCCGAGCGTGGTCTCCGCTAGCTGGCTGTCCGGTGCCGTCGTCACTGCTGGTGGCGAGGGGGGCTTCCCGACGCCCGGGGTCGCTGACTTCTGGTGGCCGGTGGTCCCGTTCCAGAGCGACAGCGCCTGGGCGCTGACCCGCCCCGCCCTGGTCCTGCTGATCTCGGCGGCCGTGCTCGGATGGTTCTACGTCAGCGCCACCCGCAAGCTCTCGGTGGTCCCCACCAAGAACCAGTTCCTGGTCGAGGGCTCCTACAACTTCGTGCGCAACACCATCGGCCGCGACATCATCGGGTCCAAGGACTTCCTGCAGTTCGTGCCGCTGCTGCTCACGCTCTTCACGCTCATCCTCGTGAACAACGTGTTCGGCATCGTGCCGTTCATCCAGTTCCCGACGATGAGCCGCGTCGGCATCCCGATCGTGCTGACCCTGATCGTCTACATCACCTACCACACGGTCGCGATCCGCCGGAAGCACGGCGTCCTGCCCTACTTCAAGAGCCTCGTGCCCCCGGGCCTGCCGGGCTGGCTGAAGCCGATCCTGTTCGTCCTCGAGTTCCTCACGTACTTCGTGATCCGGCCGCTCACCCTCGCGCTGCGACTCTTCGGCAACATGCTGGCCGGCCACCTGATGCTGCTGGTCTTCGTCGTCGGCGGCGAGTACCTGCTCCTCGAGGGCAGCAACCTCTTCCTCCAGGCCTCGGGCGTGCTGTCCTTCGCGTTCTCGATCCTGATGACGTTCTTCGAGCTCCTCATCGAGTTCCTGCAGGCCTTCATCTTCACGCTCCTGGCCGCGCTGTACATCGGCGACGCCGTGAGCGAGCACCACTGACCCCCGGCTCCGTCCGGTAGCACGACCACACGTACCACCGACGCCGGGACCGGCCCGGCGCCACCGAAAGGAACAGTCAGCATGAACAGCATCGTCGCCACCGAGGTCACCGGCAGCATCGCCTACCTCGGCTACGGCCTCGCCGCGATCGGTCCCGGTATCGGTGTCGGTCTGATCTTCGCCGCCTACATCAACGGTGTGGCCCGCCAGCCCGAGGCCCGCGGCATGCTCCAGACCATCGCCTTCACCGGTATGGCCATCACGGAGGCGCTCGCCATCCTCGGTCTCGTCTTCGCCTTCGTCTTCCAGGGCTGAGACCCGGCTTCCCCCTCCCACACCCGCGCTCGAACAGAGAGGACGCGAGATGTTCATCGCATCCGTGGCCACCGCCGACGGGGTCGGCTACCCCTCGGGGTTCCCGCTGCTCCCGCACCCCGGTGAGATGATCATCGGGCTCATCTCCTTCGCCATCCTGTACTGGCTGTACAAGACGAAGGTGGTGCCGCGCCTCGAGGAGCTCTACACCGAGCGCGCCGCTGCCATCGAGGGCGGGATGGAGCAGGCCGAGCAGGCGCAGGCCGAGGCCCGTGCGGCCCTCGAGCAGTACACCGCCCAGCTCGCCGAGGCCCGCGCCGAGGCCAACGAGATCCGCGAGTCCGCCCGCGAGCAGGGCGCGCAGATCGTCGCCGAGATGCGCTCCCGGGCCCAGGCCGAGGCCGCGCGCATCACGGAGTCGGCCAAGCGCCAGGTCGAGGCCGAGCGCCAGCAGGCCGTCGTCTCCCTCCGCCAGGAGGTCGGGACGCTGTCGACCGCGCTCGCGAGCAAGATCGTCGGGGAGTCCCTCGAGGACGAGGTCCGCCAGAAGGGCATCGTCGACCGGTTCCTCGCCGAGCTCGAGGCCGGCGAGGTCACGCCCGAGAAGGTCACCCCGGCCGGGACGGACGCCTGATGCGTGGCTCGTCCCGCGGGGCCGCCCGCGCGTCCCAGGAGGCCTTCGACGGCGCCCTGGCGAACAGCGTCAGCGGCACCGCCCTGGCCGAGGAGCTCTTCGCGGTCACCGGTGTCGTCGACGGCAGCGCCTCGTTGCGCCGGGCCCTCGCCGACCCGTCCCGCGAGACCGAGGCCAAGGCCGGCCTGGCGCGCTCGCTGTTCGGCGGCAAGGTCTCCGAGGCCACCGTCGGGCTCGTCGCCTCCGTGGTCGGGCAGCGCTGGGCCGCCGAGCGCGACCTGGCCGACACCCTCGAGAGTCTCGCCGTCCAGGCGCTGCTCGCCAACGCCGAGGGCACCGGCCGGATCGACCGGGTCGAGGACGAGCTGTTCCGCTTCGAGCGCATCGTGGCCGGCGACCCCGGCCTGCGCGACACGCTCTCCAGCCGCAACACCGACGCCGCCGGCAAGGTCGGCCTCGTCGGCGCGCTCCTGAAGGACAAGGCCGCGCCCGAGACCGTCCGTCTGGCCGAGCAGGCCGTCCGCGCGCCCCGCGGTCGCCGGCTCGACCGGGTGATGGAGGCCTACCTCGAGCTCGCGGCGCGCCGGCGCGACGAGCTCAGCGCCCTGGTCACCGTCGCGACGCCGCTCACCGAGCCGCAGCAGGCCCGCCTGCGCGGTGCCCTCGAGGCGCACTACGGCAAGTCCGTCACGCTCCAGGTCGTCCAGGACCACGCGGTCATGGGCGGCATCCGGGTCCAGGTCGGCGACGAGGTCGTCGACGGCACCGTGCTCCGACGCCTCGACGAGGCCCGGCGGCACGTCACCGGCGGCTGACCCGCCGCTCGCGCCCACCACCGAACCACTGCACCGCCCGCACCACCCACCGAACTTCGGCCCATCTGGGGCCGGTGACCGAGGAGAAGATCACACATGACGGAGCTCTCGATCCGTCCGGACGAGATCCGGGACGCGCTGGACAGCTACGTGCGCTCCTACGAGCCGGGGACGGCCTCCCGTGAGGAGGTCGGCCGCGTCACCGACGCCGGTGACGGCATCGCGCACGTCGAGGGTCTGCCCTCGGCCATGACCAACGAGCTGCTCCAGTTCGAGGACGGCACGCTGGGCCTGGCGCTCAACCTCGACGTCCACGAGATCGGCGTCGTCATCCTCGGTGACTTCAGCGCCATCGAGGAGGGCCAGGAGGTCAAGCGCACGGGCGAGGTCCTCTCGGTCCCCGTCGGCGACAACTTCCTCGGCCGGGTGGTCGACCCGCTCGGCACCCCGATCGACGGCATGGGCCCGATCGAGGCCGAGGAGCGCCGAGCCCTCGAGCTGCAGGCGCCCACCGTGGTCCAGCGCAAGTCGGTCCACGAGCCGCTGCAGACCGGCCTCAAGGCCGTCGACGCCATGACGCCCATCGGCCGCGGCCAGCGCCAGCTCATCATCGGCGACCGCCAGACGGGCAAGTCCACCGTCGCGGTCGACACGATCATCAACCAGAAGGAGTTCTGGGAGACCGGCGACCCCGACAAGCAGGTGCGCTGCATCTACGTGGCGATCGGCCAGAAGGGCTCCACGATCGCGGCCGTGCGCGGCACCCTCGAGGAGGCCGGCGCGATGGAGTACACCACCATCGTCGCGGCCCCCGCCTCGGACTCCGCGGGCTTCAAGTACCTCGCTCCCTACACCGGCTCGGCCATCGGCCAGCACTGGATGTACCAGGGCAAGCACGTCCTCATCGTCTTCGACGACCTGAGCAAGCAGGCCGAGGCCTACCGCGCCGTGTCCCTCCTGCTGCGCCGCCCGCCGGGCCGTGAGGCCTACCCCGGCGACGTCTTCTACCTGCACAGCCGGCTGCTCGAGCGCTGCGCCAAGCTGTCCGACGACCTGGGCCACGGCTCGATGACCGGCCTGCCGATCATCGAGACCAAGGCCGGTGACGTCTCGGCGTACATCCCGACCAACGTCATCTCCATCACCGACGGCCAGATCTACCTCCAGGCCGACCTCTTCAACGCCAACGTCCGCCCCGCGATCGACGTGGGTGTGTCGGTCTCCCGCGTCGGTGGCGCCGCGCAGATCAAGGCCATGAAGGACGTCGCCGGCCGTCTGAAGCTCGACCTGGCGCAGTACCGGGCGCTCGAGGCCTTCGCGATGTTCGCCTCCGACCTCGACCCGGCCTCGCGGGCCCAGCTCGCCAAGGGCGCGCGTCTGGTCGAGCTGCTCAAGCAGCCGCAGGCGTCGCCGTTCCCGGTCGAGGAGCAGGTCGTCTCCATCTGGATGGGGACGACGGGTCAGCTCGACAGCGTCGCCGTCGAGGACATCCGCACGTTCGAGGAGCAGTTCCTCGACCACCTGCGCCGCACCAAGAACGACCTGCTCGCGGGCATCCGTGAGACGGGCAAGCTCCCGGACGAGACCCGCGAGGCCCTCGCGGCCGAGGTCAAGACGTTCAAGGAGAAGCACTTCGACGGCTCCGGCACCGAGACCGTGCCGGTCCGTGACGACGGCGAGGACGGCAGCGAGGCGATGGACTCCGACCAGGAGCAGATCGTCAAGCAGAAGCGCTGACCGCACCCCACCGAGCAGACACCACGAAAGGCGGAATGACATGGGAGCGCAGATCCGGGAGTACCGGCAGCGCATCCGGTCCGTCAGCGCGACG
Source organism: Phycicoccus duodecadis (assembly GCF_002846495.1). Lineage (NCBI taxonomy): Bacteria > Bacillati > Actinomycetota > Actinomycetes > Micrococcales > Intrasporangiaceae > Phycicoccus > Phycicoccus duodecadis. Next base: position 923,126 of record NZ_PJNE01000001.1, on the reverse strand, counting down.
AAGAAGATCACGCGGGCCATGGAGCTCATGGCGGCCTCGCGTGTCGTCCGGGCCCAGCAGGCGGTGCGCGAGTCGACCCCTTACGCGCGCGCGCTGACCCGTGCGGTCTCGGCGGTGGCGACCTTCTCCAACGAGGACCACCCGCTGACCACCGAGAAGGCGGACGTGCGCCGCGCCGCGGTCGTCATCATCACCTCCGACCGCGGCCTGGCCGGTGCCTACTCCTCCTCGGTCCTGAAGGAGAGCGAGCGACTCGTCGCCCGGCTCCGCGAGGAGGGCAAGGAGGTCGTTCCCTACCTCCTGGGTCGCAAGGCGATCGGCTTCTACCGTTTCCGCCGGCGCGAGTTCGCGGCCGAGTGGAGCGGTGACTCCGAGAAGCCCACCTTCGAGCGGGCCCGCGAGGTGGGGGAGCGGCTCGTCGCCGACTTCGTCCTCGCGACCGACGACGGCGGCGTCGACGAGGTGCACGTGGTGTTCACCCGCTTCGTCTCGATGGTCACCCAGGAGCCCGAGGTCATCCGCCTCCTGCCCCTGGAGGTCGTCGAGGGCGAGGAGGCCCCCGCCGCCGACGAGCTCCTGCCGCTGTACGACTTCGAGCCCGGCGCCGGCCAGGTGCTCGACGCGCTGCTGCCGAAGTACGTCAACGCCCGGATCTTCAACTGCATGCTGCAGTCGGCCGCCTCCGAGCTCGCCGCCCGCCAGCGGGCGATGAAGTCCGCGACGGACAACGCCGAGGAGCTCATCAAGAAGTACACCCGGTTGGCGAACCAGGCCCGCCAGGCCGAGATCACCCAAGAGATCAGCGAAATCGTCGGTGGCGCCAGCGCGCTGGCCGAGAGCAAGTGAGTGAGAGAGAGACCATGACTGCCACTGTCACCGAGAAGACCGAGGCCGCCGCCCCCGGCGGCACGGGCCGGATCTCCCGCATCATCGGCCCCGTCGTCGACGTCGAGTTCCCCGTCGGCGAGATGCCCGAGCAGTACAACCTGCTGACCACCGAGGTCGAGATCGGTGGGGAGAAGAAGAACCTCAACCTCGAGGTCGCCCAGCACATCGGCGACAACATGGTGCGGGCCATCTCGCTGCAGCCGACCGACGGTCTCGTGCGCGGCACCCCGGTGCAGGACACCGGCGGCCCCATCACGGTCCCCGTGGGCGACGTCACCCTCGGCAAGGTCTTCAACACCACCGGCGAGGTCATGAACCTCGCCGAGGGCGAGACCTTCGAGGTCAAGGAGCGCTGGGGCATCCACCGCAAGGCTCCGGCCTTCGACCAGCTCGAGTCCAAGACGACGATGTTCGAGACCGGCATCAAGGTCATCGACCTGCTCACCCCGTACGTCCAGGGCGGCAAGATCGGCCTGTTCGGCGGCGCCGGCGTCGGCAAGACCGTCCTCATCCAGGAGATGATCGCCCGCGTCGCCCGCGACCACGGTGGCGTCTCGGTGTTCGCCGGTGTCGGCGAGCGCACCCGTGAGGGCAACGACCTCATGGTCGAGATGGAGGAGGCCGGCGTCCTCGGGCAGACCGCGCTCGTCTTCGGCCAGATGGACGAGCCGCCGGGCACGCGTCTGCGCGTCGCCCTCTCGGCCCTGACGATGGCGGAGTACTTCCGCGACGTCCAGGGCCAGGACGTGCTCCTGTTCATCGACAACATCTTCCGCTTCACCCAGGCGGGCTCCGAGGTCTCCACCCTCCTCGGCCGGATGCCGTCCGCGGTGGGCTACCAGCCCACCCTGGCCGACGAGATGGGCACGCTCCAGGAGCGGATCACCTCGACGCGCGGCCACTCGATCACCTCGATGCAGGCGATCTACGTCCCGGCCGACGACTACACCGACCCGGCCCCGGCCACGACGTTCGCGCACCTCGACGCCACCACCGAGCTCTCGCGCGAGATCGCCTCGCTCGGCATCTACCCGGCCGTGGACCCGCTCACCTCGACGAGCCGGATCCTCGACCGCCGCTACATCTCCACCGAGCACTACGACACCGCGGTGCGGGTCAAGCAGATCCTGCAGCGCAACAAGGAGCTCCAGGACATCATCGCGATCCTCGGGATCGACGAGCTCTCCGAGGAGGACAAGATCCTCGTCAACCGGGCCCGTCGCATCCAGCGCTTCCTGTCGCAGAACACCTACGTCGCCAAGCAGTTCACCGGCATCGAGGGTTCCACGGTGAGCCTGGCCGACACCATCGAGGCCTTCACGAAGATCTCCGACGGGGAGTTCGACCACTTCCCCGAGCAGGCCTTCTACATGTGTGGTGGCCTCAACGACGTCGAGCGCCAGGCCGCCGAGATCGAGAAGAACCTCTGATGGCACTCCAGGTCGAGCTCGTCGCCGCCGACCGCAAGGTGTGGGAGGGCGAGGCCACCCAGGTCAGCGCCCGCTCGACCGAGGGCGACCTCGGGGTGCTGCCCGGCCACCAGCCGATGCTCTGCGTCCTGGCCGAGGGCGAGGTCCGCATCAACGCCGGCGGGTGGAAGAGCGCGACCATCGACGGCGGCTTCCTGTCGGTCGACCACGACCGCGTGACGATCGTCGCCGAGTCCGTGGACGCCTCCGGTATGGGCTCCTGATCGTCTAGGGCGAGGACGGGCTTCGGATGGACGCACTGGTCACCTCCGAGCTCGTCCTCGCCCTCATCGTCCTCCTGGTCGTCGGCGCGCTCACCTTCGTGTGGGCGCGCCGTCGCTACATCAGCGGTGACGGGCGGCCGGTGATGCTGTGCGCCCGCCGCGACGACGACGCCGCCCGGTGGCGGCTCGGCCTGGCCCGCCTGAGCGCCGAACGCTTCGAGTGGTTCAGCATCGTGGGGCCGTCGCTGCGCCCCGAGGTCTCGTGGCTGCGCGGCGAGGTGCGCCTGGGCTCACCCGCGCCCACCGCCGACGTCATCCCCGGCCTGGCCGAGCCGGTCTCGGTCACCGGCGGGGTGGCCGGGCGCTCCTGCGAGTTCGCCTTCGTGCCGGCGGCGTACACCGCCGTGCGGTCGTGGCTCGAGTCGAGCCCGCCCGGCTACAACGTCAACGTCGCCTGAGGGTCCGGCCGCTGCGGGGTCAGCGGCGCGAGGGATCCTGCTCGCGGCCACCACCGGGCGCCCACAGCACATCGCCGCCGGCCTCCACGTTCGCGGTCCGGGCGAGGACGAAGAGCAGGTCGCTGAGCCGGTTGAGGTAGCGCGCCGTCGTGGGGTTGATCCCACCCTCGCCCCGCGTGGTGCCGGGCTCGGTGCCGTAGGCCTCGATGGCCGCCCAGGTCGAACGCTCGGCCCGGCGGACGACCGTGAGGGCCACGTGCAGGTACGCCGAGCCCGGCGTACCGCCGGGCAGGATGAACGAGCGCAGCTTCTCGAGCGGGGCCAGGTAGCGGTCGCAGTCGGCCTCGAGCTCGGCGACCCACTCCTCCTTGACCCGCAGGGGCGGGTACTCGTACGACTCCTGCAGCGGGGTGGCGAGGTCGGCGCCGACGTCGAACAGGTCGTTCTGCACCCGCAGCAGCACGGTGCGCACGTCCACCGGCAGCGAGCCGCACGCGACGGCCACCCCGAGGGCCGCGTTGGCCTCGTTGGCGTCGGCGTAGGCGGCCAGCCGCGGGTCGGTCTTCGCGGTGCGGCTGAGGTCGCCGAGGGCCGTGGACCCGTCGTCGCCGGTACGGGTGTAGATGCGGGTGAGGTTGACCATGGCCCCAGCGTGGCAGACGGCCGCAGGACACACGGCATGGCATCTACGCGCCAGCGGCATGGACCTGCCACACTGACCCTCCGGCCGACGTATCACGCGGGGGCGTGCGTCGTCCTGAACGGGGACCAGCGGAAGGGGCCGACATGGCGCAGTGGGGTGGCGGGCTCGTCACGATGACCGTGCACGAGCGCGACGACGGCGCCGTGGTGCGCCTCGGCGGCCGGCTCGACCGGCGCTCGGCGGCCGACGTCCGGGCGGCCGTCGGCGACCTGCTGCTCGAGGCCGGCCGGCCGGTGCTGCTCGACCTCGAGGAGACCGTCATCGGCGACTCGACCGCCCTGGGGCTGCTGGTCGAGCTGCGCCGCCGCGCCCAGCGCCACGGCACCGAGGTGCGCGTGGTCGCGGCCGACGACCGCACCGTGCGGCTGCTGCTGCGGGCCCGGCTGGGGGCGCTGCTGGCCGCGCCGCTGCGCTCGCCGCGCGCGGCCGAGCGTGCGGCCCTCGACGATCCCGCCCTCGCCGGCACCGCATGACGAGAGCGGCCCGACGTGACGGGTCTCACCGCCCGTGACACGGTGATGTGGGCACCGTCACCGGCCGAGCGCCTACCCGCCTCCGAGCGCCGCGGCTAGCGTCGGGCCCATGTCCGAGCCGGCCGACGCCCCGCACCACGAGCGCGACCGCCCCTGGGTCATGCGGACCTACGCCGGCCACTCCAGCGCCGCCGCGAGCAACGCGCTGTACCGGCGCAACCTCGAGAAGGGCCAGACGGGGCTCTCGGTGGCCTTCGACCTGCCGACCCAGACCGGGTACGACCCCGACCACCCGCTGAGCCGCGGCGAGGTCGGCAAGGTGGGCGTACCGGTCTCGCACATCGGCGACATGCGGGCCCTGTTCGACGAGATCCCGCTGGCCACGATGAACACCTCGATGACCATCAACGCCACCGCGATGTGGCTGCTGGCGCTCTACCAGGTGGTGGCCGAGGAGCAGGCGGGAGCCGAGGGCGCGGACCCCGCCGCGGCGGTGGCGGCGCTCGCGGGCACGACCCAGAACGACATCATCAAGGAGTACCTGTCGCGGGGGACCTACGCGTTCCCGCCCGCCCCCTCGATGCGGCTGATCACGGACATGATCGCCTACACCGTCTCGACCATCCCGCGCTGGAACCCCATCAACATCTGCAGCTACCACCTGCAGGAGGCGGGGGCCACGCCGGTGCAGGAGCTGGCCTACGCGCTGTCGACGGCCGTCGCGGTGCTCGACGCCGTGCGGGACTCCGGCCAGGTGCCGCCCGAGCGCTTCGGCGAGGTCGTGGGCCGGATGTCGTTCTTCGTCAACGCCGGGGTGCGCTTCGTCGAGGAGATGTGCAAGATGCGCGCCTTCGTCCGGCTCTGGGACGAGATCACGGCCCAGCGCTACGGCATCGAGGACCCCCGTCAGCGCCGCTTCCGCTATGGCGTTCAGGTCAACTCCCTCGGCCTGACCGAGGCTCAGCCCGAGAACAACGTCCAGCGCATCGTGCTCGAGATGCTGGCGGTGACCCTCAGCAAGGACGCCCGCGCCCGCGCGGTGCAGCTGCCGGCGTGGAACGAGGCGCTGGGTCTGCCGCGGCCGTGGGACCAGCAGTGGTCGCTGCGGATCCAGCAGGTGCTGGCCTTCGAGTCCGACCTGCTCGAGTACGACGACCTCTTCGAGGGCTCGGTGGTGGTCGAGGCGCGCGTCGAGGAGCTGGTGGCCGGGGCGCGGGCCGAGATGGAGCGCGTGGCCGACCTCGGGGGCGCCGTCGTGGCGGTCGAGGGCGGGTACATGAAGTCCGAGCTCGTGGCCTCGCTGGCCCGTCGCCGGGCGCGCATCGAGTCGGGCGCCGAGGTCGTGGTGGGGGTCAACCGCTTCACGTCCAGCGAGCCGAACCCGCTGACGGCGGACCTGGGCACCGCCGTGCAGCGCGTGGACGCCGACGTCGAGCAGGCCGCCGTCGCGGCGGTCCGGCGCTGGCGCGACGAGCGCGATGCCGACGCCGGCGGCCGCGAGCGGGTCCGGGCGGCGCTGGAGCGGCTGCGCGCGGAGGCCGGCACCGACACCAACCTGATGGACGCCACGCTCGAGTGCGCGCGCGCCGGGGTGACCACGGGGGAGTGGGCCGGGGCGCTGCGCGCGGTCTTCGGCGAGTTCCGCGCGCCCACCGGGGTGGGGGCCGCCGCCGGGCGCGACGGGGGGACCGCGGCGCTGCGGGCGGTGCGGCGGCGGGTGCGGGCCACCGGCGCCGAGCTCGGCGAGACGCTGCGCGTGCTGGTGGGCAAGCCGGGCCTGGACGGGCACTCCAACGGGGCCGAGCAGGTGGCCGTGCGCGCCCGCGACGCCGGCTTCGAGGTCGTCTACCAGGGCATCCGGCTCACCCCGGAGCAGATCGTCGACGCGGCGGTCGCCGAGGACGTGCACCTGGTGGGGCTCTCGATCCTGTCGGGCTCGCACCTCGAGCTCGTCCCCGAGGTCCTCGATGGGCTGCGCGCGGCCGGCGCGGGCGACATCCCGGTGGTCGTCGGCGGCATCATCCCCACGGCCGACGCCCGGCGGCTCGAGGAGCTCGGGGTCGCCGCGGTCTTCACCCCGAAGGACTTCGGGCTGACCGAGATCATGGGCCGTTTCGTCGACGTCGTGCGCGCCGCCCGCGGGCTGCCCCCGGACACGGGGACGGCCGCGGACGACGCGGGGACGACGGACGCGGAGGCCCGGCTCAGCCGTTGAGCGCGTCGACCAGGGCCTTCGAGAAGACCGGCAGGTCGTCGGGGTTGCGGCTGGTGATGAGGTTGTCGTCGACGACGAGCTCCTCGTCGCTCCAGGTGGCGCCGGCGTTGCGCAGGTCGGTCTGCAGGCTCGGCCACGAGGTGAGGTGGCGGCCCTGCAGGACGCCGGCCTCGGCGAGGGTCCAGGGCGCGTGGCAGATGGCGGCCACGGGCTTGCCGGACTCGACGAAGGTGCGCACGAACGAGACGGCATCGGCGTCGGTGCGCAGGGCGTCGGGGTTGGCCACGCCACCGGGCAGGACGAGGGCGGCGTAGTCGCCGACCTCGGCCTCGGCCACGGTCACGTCGACCTCGAAGGTGTCGGCCTTGTCGAGGTGGTTGAACGCCTGGACGCGCCCGGGCTCGGTGGCGACCAGGACGGGGGTGTGGCCGGCCTGCTCGACGGCCTTCCAGGGCTCGGTGAGCTCGACCTGCTCGATGCCCTCGGTCGCGACGAGGAAGGCCACCTTCTGGCTGCTGCTGGACATGGGGTCCTCTCGGGATGGGAGATGCTGTCCCCGATGGGCTACCCGGCCGTGCGCAGGGTGAAACACCGCGCCGGCGGCGGTGGGCTCAGACCGACTGGCGGGTGGCGGTGGCGTGCATGACGGCCCCGGCCACCGGGACCAGCCCGTGGCGGTGGCGCCGCAGGGCCGAGACCGCGATCGCGGCGAGGGCGGCGGCTGTCACCGGCCAGACGAAGCAGGTCATGGCGACCCAGGTGGCGCAGGCGCGAACACGCATCGAGCGGTGGCCGTCGCAGGCGACCCCGGTGCCGATGAGCCCGGCGGAGGCGGCGACGACGACGTAGGCCATGAACACCGACGAGAAGGTCACGAGCGGACCCCCCGGCTCCCCGTGGGGGGCACCCCGCCATGAGGGCTCGGGGCCCCGGTGCTGGTGCGGTGGGTCATGGCGTGCTCGAGTCCTCGGGTCGGTTCGGAATCGGTAGGAGAAGAGTACGTACGGAACGGCCCGCGGTCACCCCCCTTGGGCGAACGGACGATGCTCAAGTGGCCGAACGGAGGGTCTCGGCCGTGGATGTTCATCAGCCGTCCACGGCCCGTCGGCCGGGGCGTCACCCGCCTGTCGCCGGCCCTCGGCGGGCGCGGACCGCGCGGCGCCGAGCGCCCTCACGCCGGCCCCCGGAATGGTCAGAAGAGGCGGTGCTCGGTGTCGTCGGCCCCCTTGAGGGCCTCATAGTCCAGGACCACGCAACGGATTCCGCGGTCCTGCGCGAGGGTGCGGGCCTGGGGCCTGATGACCTGGGCCGCGAACACCCCGGTGACGGGCGCCAGGTGCGGGTCGCGGTTCATCAGCTCGAGGTAGCGGGTCAGCTGCTCGACACCGTCGATCTCGCCGCGGCGCTTGATCTCGACCGCCACGTGGGCGCCGTCACGGTCGCGGCAGAGGATGTCGACCGGGCCGATGGCCGTCATGTACTCGCGCCGCGAGAGCGTGTAGCCCTCCCCGAGGGTCGTGATGTGCTCGGCGAGCAGCCGCTGGAGATGGGCCTCGACGCCGTCCTTGACCAGGCCCGGGTCGACCCCGAGCTCGTGGGCGGAGTCGTGGTGCACCTCGTGGAGGCGCACCCGCAGCCGGTCCTCGGACTTGGCGTGCTGCACGACCCACACCGCACGGACGCCCTCGGCGGCCTCGGCCTCGTCGGGAGCCACCTCGGCCATCGCGCAGGGGGGCGACATCCAGTTGAGCGGCTTGTACGAGCCGCCGTCGCTGTGGACCAGCACCGAGCCGTCGGCCTTGACCAGCAGGAGTCGGGTCGCGAGGGGGAGGTGTGCCGTGAGGCGTCCCTCGTAGTCGACCGAGCACGTCGCGATCACCATCCGCACCTGCGCACCCTACCCAGGGGCGGGCGTCGAGGGATGGTTGCCCTCCGGCGCAGCCGCCCGCACACTGGTGACGAGGTGAGGCCGATGAAGGCAGCCCTGGGGCCGCTGGTGCTGCTCGCGCTGCCCGGCGTCATCTACCTGGCCGGCTTCTCGGCCCTGAACTGGGCCTGCGGCGGCGGGACGCCACGCCTCGTGCGCTGGCTGCGTGAGCGCCTCGGCCCGTCGCTCGCCCGCTGGTGGGCCCCCCGCTCGGGAGCGGTGGTCGACGCCCTCGAACGCGTCGGGATGGCGACCCGCCGCCGCGACGAGCCGGTGCCTCCGGTGCTGCTGTCCCTCGAGCTGCGGCGGCTGGGGTACGAGGTGCGCCGCATCGAGGGCGACCACCAGCCGCACCGCGCCGCCCGGCTCGCGGCGGCCTTCGCGGCCTACGACCACGTGCTGGTGCAGCTGTGCACCCACGCCGAGGTGCCGACGCCCATCGGCCTCCTGCCCCTCGACCCGCGCGACCGCCTCGACCTCGAGGCCGACCTGGTGGCCAGCGGCCTCGACTGGTGAGGGCGCCGCCGGTCACCGCGCTGACGGTGACCGCGGGGCCCGCGGGGTAAGGAGCGTCACGCCCGGCGGGGTCGTCCGCGCGCGGGGGCTGGTGCGAGGATCGCCGACATGGCGCGCGACTTCACCACGGTGGGTGTGATCGGACTCGGGACGATGGGAGCGGGGATCGTCGAGGTGTTCGCCCGCAACGGGCTCGACGTCTTCGCGGTCGACGCCGACGAGCCCGGCCTGGCCCACGGGCGCGAGATCCTGGCCGGCAGCACCGGGCGCGCGCTGGCCCGCGGGAAGATGACGCAGGAGGAGCACGACGCCCTGCACGAACGTGTCACCTTCACCACCGCGCTGGACGACCTCGCCGGCTGCCAGCTGGTGGTCGAGGCGGTGCCCGAGCAGCTGGCCCTGAAGAAGGACGTCCTGGGCCGGCTGGACCGCATCGTGGCCGCCGACGCCGTGCTCGCGACCAACACCTCGTCGCTGCCGGTCACCGAGATCGCCGTGGCCACCAGCAACCCCAAGCGCGTCGTGGGGATGCACTTCTTCAACCCCGCCCCGGTGCAGCAGTTCGTCGAGGTCATCCGCACCGTCATCACCGCCGACGACGTCTTCGAGGACGTCAAGGCCCTCGCCGAGCGGCTGGGCAAGAAGCCGGTGGTCGTCGGTGACAAGGCCGGCTTCATCGCCAACGCGCTGCTCTTCGGCTACCTCAACCACGCCGTCGCGATGTACGAGAGCCGGTACGCCACCCGCGAGGACCTCGACGCGGCCATGCGCTTCGGCTGCGGCTACCCCATGGGCCCGCTGCAGCTGCTCGACCTCATCGGCCTCGACACCGCCTACGAGATCCTCGACACGATGTACAAGCAGGGCCGCGACCGTCTGCACGCGCCGACCCCGCTCATCAAGCAGATGGTCAGCGCGGGGATGCTGGGCCGCAAGTCCGGGCGGGGCTTCTACACCTACGAGGCGCCCGGCTCGCCCCGGGTCGTTCCCGACCGGCAGACCCCGTCGGGGACCGTGCCCGAGGGCGTGGCCCTGCGCGAGGTCGCGGCGGTCGGCGTCGTCGGCAGCGGCACCATGGCCGTCGGCATCATCGAGGTGCTGGCCCGGGCCGGCCTGCCCGTGACCTTCGTGGCGCGCTCCGACGAGAAGGTGGCCGCGGTGCGCTCGTCGCTGGCCGCCGGCCTGGCCCGCTCGGTCGAGAAGGGCCGGCTGGAGCAGGCCGAGGCCGATGCCGTCGTGGCGCGGGTCGCCGGGTCGACCGACCGCGAGGTGCTGGCCGGGGTCGACCTCGTCGTCGAGGCCATCGCCGAGGACCTCGAGGTCAAGCAGGACCTGTTCCGCGACCTCGACCGCATCTGCCGGCCGGGCGCGATCCTGGCGACCACCACGTCGTCGCTGCCGGTCATCGACTGCGCCAAGGTCACCGGGCGCCCGCAGGACGTCATCGGGATGCACTTCTTCAACCCGGCACAGGTCATGAAGCTGGTCGAGGTCGTGCACACCGTGAGCACCGCCCCCGACGTGCTGGCCACGGTGCAGCAGCTGTGCGCGACCCTCGGCAAGGTGGCCGTCACGTGCGGAGACCGCTCGGGGTTCGTCGTCAACGCCCTGCTGTTCCCCTACCTCAACGACGCCGTGAAGATGCTCGAGGCGAACTACGCCACCGCCGACGACATCGACACCGCGATGAAGACCGGCTGCGGGCTGCCGATGGGGCCGTTCGAGCTGCTCGACGTCGTCGGGCTCGACGTCTCGCTGGCCATCGAGCGCGAGCTGTACCTCGAGTTCCGCGAGCGCGGCTACGCCCCGGCGCCGCTGCTGGAGCATCTCGTGACCGCGGGGTACCTCGGCCGCAAGAGCGGGCGGGGCTTCCGCACCTACGCCTGAGCGGCCCTCCTCGTCGAGAGGAGGTGACACGCAGAGGTCCGGGGCGATCCGGTGTGCGTGTCACCTCCCCTCGAGCGCGGCGTCGGGCCGGACGACGTCGCTCCCTCCGCCCACGGCCCCGCCGCGCGGACGGTCCGTCAGTGGAGGCGCAGCCGGGCCGGGTCGAGCGCGAGGGCGCGGGCGAACCGCCGCAGGGTGGAGACCCGGCGCGCCCCCGGCACGAGGTCCTGCGCGAACAGCTCCAGGACCGTCCAGCCCTCGTCGCCGAGGAGCCCGTTGCGGTAGGAGTCCTCGCTGCGGCGCCTGATACCGGCGTGCACGGACCCCTGGTACTCGCCGATGACCCGCTGGGCGCGCCACACCAGGTCGCCCTCCGCGAGCCAGCCGCCCCCGGCCGCGTGGACGTGGCCGTTGACCTCGGGCTCGGGGAAGCCGGCGTCGTGGAAGACCAGGCGGGCGCGGGTCTCGGCGGGGGATCGCACCCCGGGCCGCACCAGCCGCAGGGCGTCGGCCAGCGTCCGCGCGTGCCGGGGGCGCACGCGGGCGTCCAGCGCCTCGGCCAGGGGGGATGCGTGACCTTCGCCGCCGAGCCGGGTGGCGACCACGTCGCCGGCGACGACCAGATCGTCGCGACCGAGCCCCCGGGGCACGCACTCGCCGAGGTCGACCCAGGTGTCGGCGAGCGACGTGACGCGCAGCCCCTGGACGCTCGACACCGCTCGATGCTCGAGGCCGCGGTGGCCGATGCATCCACGGCGCTCGATGCGTGCCCGCCCGGTGGCCCGGATGACGTCGAGCTCCTCCTGCTCCTCGAGGGGCGCCGGCAGGGGGAGGCCCCACAGCCGGGCCGCGGTGAGGTGGGAGAACGCGACGTCGGGAGGGAGCGCGAGGGCGAAGGCGGCGGCCCGCTCGTGCACCGCCGTCAGGGGCGTCGTGCTGCGCACCGAGCGGGTCGCCCGCAGCAGCTGCGGCATCCGCCACTGGTGGTCGGCCAGCCCCAGGTCACGGGCGGCGTCCAGCGACAGCGGCCCGGAGGGCAGCGGAGGCAGGACCGGTGACATCCCGCGATCGTGGCCGGTTCCGGGCCGGCGGCCGCGCCGTCATCCACAGGGGCGCGGTGGGCCCCCGTCGAGAGGAGGTGACACGCCGACCGAGCGGGCCTCTCGACTGCGTGTCGCCCCCTCTCGACGAGGAGGGGCCGCGCGGCGGGGGTGGGGGCGTCGCGGCCGGGGGGCGAGCGGGGACGCCCGACGTCGGTATCGTCGCCCGGATGAGCACCCGCGCCGCCCTGCCCTCGCGCGCCCGCGTCGTCGTCATCGGCGGCGGGGTCATCGGCACCTCGATCGCCTACCACCTGGCGCACGCCGGCGAGACCGACGTCGTGCTGCTGGAGCGTGACCGGCTGACCTCGGGGACCACCTGGCACGCCGCCGGGCTGATGACCTGCTTCGGCTCGTTCAGCGAGACGAGCACCCGGCTGCGCCTCTACTCGCGCGACCTCTACGGCCGGCTCGAGGCCGAGACCGGGCAGGCCACCGGCTTCCGCGCGGTGGGCCTGGTCGAGGCCGCCGCCGACGCGGACCGGCTCGAGGAGTACCGGCGGGTCGCGACCTTCCAGCGCCGCCTCGGGCTCGAGGTCGACGAGGTGTCGCCGGCCGAGATGGCCGCGCTGTTCCCGCTGGCGCGCACCGACGACCTGGCCGGCGGCTTCCACGTGCCGGGGGACGGGCGGGTCAACCCGGTCGACCTGACGATGTCGCTCGCGAAGGGCGCCCGGGCGCTCGGGGTGCGGGTCGTCGAAGGGGTGCGGGTCGAGGGCGTCCGCACCCGGCCGCGCGGGCTGGTCGAGGAGGTCACCGGCGTCGACACCGACCGCGGGGCCATCGAGTGCGAGGTCGTGGTCAACGCGGCCGGGATGTGGGCCCGCGAGCTGGCCGGGCGCAACGGGGTCGTGGTGCCCAACCAGGCCGCCGAGCACTACTACCTGGTCACCGAGCCCGTCGACGGCATGAGCCCCGACGCCCCGGTCTTCGAGGACCCGGCCGCCTACGGCTACTACCGCGAGGAGGGCGGCGGGATGATGGTCGGGCTGTTCGAGCCCGAGGCCGCCGCCTGGAAGGTCGACGGCATCCCACCGGACTTCAGCTTCGGGACCATCGCGCCCGACACCGACCGCGTCGGGCCGTTCCTCGAGAAGGCCATGGCCCGCATCCCGGCGCTCGACGGGGTCGGCATCCGCACCTTCTTCTGCGGCCCGGAGTCCTTCACCCCCGACCTCGCCCCGGCCGTCGGGGAGGCGCCGGGGGTGCACGGGTACTTCGTGTGCGCCGGGCTGAACTCGGTCGGCATCCTCTCGGCCGGCGGCCTGGGGCGGATCGTGGCGCACTGGGTCGTCGCGGGTCGCCCGGACGTCGACGTGACCGGCATCGACGTCGCCCGCTTCCGCGACTGGCAGCTCCGGCCCGAGCACCGCCGCGCCCGCACCGCCGAGGTCCTCGGCACCGTGTACGCCGCGCACACCCCGGGGGTGCAGCTGGCCTCCTCGCGCGGCGTGCTGCGCTCGCCGGTGCACGACGCGACCGTGGCGGCCGGCGCGTACCTGCGCGACGTCTCGGGCTGGGACGCGCCCGCCTGGTACGCGGGCCCGGGGGAGCGGCCGAAGGCCGAGCCGACCTGGGGCCGGGCGCCCTGGGCGGCCCACTGGGAGGCCGAGCACCGGGCGGTGCGCGAGGCGGCCGGGCTGTTCGACATGTCGTTCATGACCAAGCTGGCCGTCCGCGGCCCCGACGCCCTGCGCGTGCTCGACCGGCTCTCGGCCGGCGACCTCGGCCGCGACGGGCGCATCACCTACACCCCGTGGCTCGGGGCCGACGGCGGCGTCGACGCCGACCTCACGGTGACCCGGCTCGCGGCCGACGACCTGCTGGTCGTGGCGTCGGACACGGCCCACGGGCGGGTCCTCGGGATGCTGCGCCGCGGGGTGGGCGAGGCGCGGGCGACCGTCACCGACGTCACCGAGGAGGTGGCGCTGCTGAGCCTCCAGGGCCCGGCGTCGCGCGCGGTCCTGAGGGACGTCGCACCGGACACCGACTGGTCGGGGGAGGCCTTCGCCTTCCGCGACGCCCGCCGGGTGCGGGTGGCCGGGGCGGAGGTGCTGGCCGTCCGCATCACCTACGTCGGCGAGCTGGGCTGGGAGCTGTACGTGCCGGCCGGCCAGGCGACAGCCGTCTGGGACGCCCTCCTGGCCGCCGGCGCCGAGCACGGCCTGCGCCCCGCCGGGCTGGCCGCCCTGGGCAGCCTGCGCCTCGAGAAGGGCTACCGCGACCACGGGCACGACCTCGACAACACCGACGACGTGCGCTCGGCCGGGCTCGGGTTCGCCGTCGCGCTCGACAAGCCGGGCGGCTTCGTCGGGCGCGAGGCCACCCTCGCGGCCCGCGAGCAGGGCGCCCCGACCCATCGGATCGTGTCGGTCGTCGTCCGCGACCCCGAGCCGATGCTGTGGCACGGCGAGGTGCTGCTGCGTGACGGCGTCCCCGTCGGCGACGTGCGCAGCGGCTCCTACGGCTGGACCCTCGGTGGGGCGGTGGGCCTGGCCGGGGTCGAGCACCCCGAGGGGGTCACCGCCGCCTGGCTGGCCGAGGGCGGGTGGGAGGTCGACGTCGCCGGGCGCCGGTACCCCGCCGCGGTGTCGCTGCGGCCGCCGTACGACCCCACCTCGGCGCGGGTCCGGGGCTGATCGGCGAGACTGGAGCGGTGCCCCGATCGAACCGCCGCCGCCGCGACCTCGAGGTGCGCCCCCTCGGGGCCTCGACCGCGGTGAGCACCGAGACGTGGCGGGGCCGGCCCTGGAACGTGCGCCGGCTCAGCGGGGCCACCTCGGGCCGCGAGTACGTCTGCCCGGGCTGCCACCAGGGCATCCCCACCGGGACCCCGCACGTGGTGGCGTGGCCGGCCGAGGGCGTGGGCGGTCTCGAGCAGCGCCGGCACTGGCACACCCGCTGCTGGGGCGCCCGCAACGCCGCGCGCCCCTGAGCGCGCCGGCGGCCGGGCCTCAGGCTGCGCGCTGGCGCGGGACCAGCACCTCGTCGTAGATCAGCAGCAGCCCGGCGGCGACCGGGATGGCCAGCAGCGCGCCGAGGATGCCCAGCAGCGCGCCGCCGGTCAGGGCCGCCACCACCGTGACGATGCCGGGCACCGAGACCGTGTGCTGCATGACCCGCGGGGCGATGAGGTAGTTCTCGACCTGCTGGTAGACGACGTAGTAGATGACCACGACCAGCGCCTTGTGCGGCTCGTCGAAGAACGCGACCAGCGTCACCAGCCCGGCCCCCAGGGTGGCGCCGACCATCGGGATGAGCCCCAGCACGCCGACCAGCACGGCCAGCGCCGCGGAGTAGGGCACGCCGACGATGAGCATCATGATCCAGGACATGGTGGCGTTGAGGGTGGCGATGGCGACCTGGCCGCCGGCGTAGGAGCCGACCCGGCGCATGATCTCCTCGGAGAGCGACTCGACGCGCGGGCGCCGGCTGACCGGCACCAGGGCGTAGGTGGCGTGCTTGACGCGCGGGAGGGAGACCAGCAGGTAGAGCGTGAGCACCAGCACGGTGAGGATCTGGAAGGTGCCCGAGAGCACCGCCCGGCCGGCGCCCAGCAGCCCCCCGACCAGGCCCTCGATGAAGCCCTGGTCGCCCAGCTTCTGGAGCAGCTCGGTCTGGAGGCGGCCGATGACGTTGTAGCGCGAGTCGAGCTCGTGGACCCAGCGGGCGTCGAGCAGGTCGACGACGTACTGGGGGGCCGCCTGGGCCAGCGACGAGCCCTGGGTGATGGCCGTCGGCAGGACCAGCCAGCCGATCGCGCCGATGACGACCACCAGGCCGCCGAAGACGGCCGCGACGGCCGCCGACCGGCGCACGCGGTGGCGCATCAGGCGCTCGACCACGGGGTCCAGCGCGAGGGCGAGGAAGAACGCGACGAGCAGGATGCTCAGCGTCGTGGCGAGCCGCCCGAGGGTGGTCCACAGCCCGAACGCGAGCATGGCCCCGGTGGCGCCGAAGAACCCGAGGTAGAAGGGGGAGTGCCGGTTCAGCGGCTGCCCGACCGCGCCGTAGCGCGACAACGGGTGCTCGGCCGGGGCGGCGCCCGGCTCGTCGCCCAGCGGCCCGCGGTCGAGGCGGTTGCTGCGCTCGAGCGCCTGGAGCTGGCGTCGGCGGAACTCGCCCCAGCGGGACACCGGGCCCCACACCGTGGTCAGTCGCACCATCCACCTCCGGCGCTCACCCTAGCCGGGGAGCGTCCCGCGTGAGCGCAGGTCAGGGACCCCGGCCGCCGCGTCGCGGACGCGTGCCTCAGGCGTCGCGGAAGCGGTTGATGGCGGGCTCGAACCGGGCGCGCTTCTCGGGGTCGGTGACGCCGAGCCCGGCCTCCGGGGCCAGGGTCAGGACGCCGACCTTGCCCTGGTGGGCGTTGCGGTGCACGTCGAGCGCGGCCTGCCCGACGTCCTCGAGCCGGTAGGTCTTGCTCAGGGTGGGGTGGACGATCCCGCGGTTCACGAGGTCGTTGGCCTCCCAGGCCTCGCGGTAGTTCGCGAAGTGCGAGCTGAGGATCTTCTTGAGGTTCATCCAGAGGTAGCGGTTGTCGTACTCGTGCAGGTACCCCGAGGTCGAGGCGCAGGTGATGATGGTGCCCCCCTTGCGCGCGACGTAGACGCTGGCACCGAAGGTCTCGCGGCCCGGGTGCTCGAAGACGATGTCGACGTCGTGCCCGCCCGTGAGCTCGCGGATGCGCTTGCCCAGGCGCTGCCACTCCTTGGGGTCCTGGGCGGTGTTCTCCTCGTTCCAGAACCGGTACCCCTCGGCGGAGCGGTCGATGATCAGCTCGGCGCCCATGGCCCGGCAGATCTCGGCCTTCTCGGGCGAGGACACGACGCAGATGGGGGTGGCCCCGCCGGCCAGCGCCATCTGGGTGGCGTAGGAGCCGAGGCCGCCGGACGCGCCCCAGACCAGCACGCGGTCGCCGAGCTTCATGTGGGCGCCGTTCTTGCTGATGAGCTGGCGGTAGGCGGTGGAGTTGACCAGCCCGGGGGAGGCGGCCTCCTCCCAGGTCAGGTGGGCCGGCTTGGGCATCAGCTGGTTGGCCTTGACGATCGCGAGCTCGGCCAGGCCGCCGAAGTTGGTCTCGAAGCCCCAGATGCGCTGCTGCGGGTCCATCATCGTGTCATCGTGGCCCTCGGCGTCCTCCAGCTCGACCGAGAGGCAGTGCGCGACGACCTCGGTGCCGGCCTTCCACTTCGTGACGCCGGGCCCGGTGCGCAGCACGACGCCGGCCAGGTCGGAGCCGACCACGTGGTAGGGCAGGTCGTGCCGCTTCGCGAACTCGGAGGTACGCCCGTAGCGCTCGAGGAACCCGAAGGTGGAGACGGGCTCGAAGATCGAGGTCCACACGGTGTTGTAGTTGATGGCGCTGGCCATGACCGCCACGAGGGCCTCGCCGGGCGCGAGCTCGGGGACCGGGACGTCCTCGACGTGCAGCGACCGGCGCGGGTCCTTCTCCTTGGTGGGCAGGCCCTCGAACATCCCCACCTCGTCCCGGTGCACGGTGGCCGCGCGGTAGGAGTCGGGGATGGCGAGCCCGGCGTAGGTCCGGGCGCTGCGGTCTCCGGAGAGGATGGCCTCGCGGATCTGGTCCATGGGGTCGTGCTCCTTCGGCGGACGGGGATGCGTCGCGGCGAACCTACTGGCCGGTTCGGTCGGGGGGCGGGCGCCTGAGACGCCGGTCACCGCGTGATCCGCCTCACGAGGGCCCCCGACGCCGCACGGACGGTCGGGATACCGTTCGCGGGTGAGTCGTGTCCGGGTGAGCCGCCGCGGCCTGGTCCTCGGTGGCGGCGCGGCCGCCCTGGTGGGCGGCACCGGCGGTGTGGTGGTCGACCGGCTCCGGCACGCCGAGATCCCGCTGTACAGCGAGACGGTGGCGTTCTCGGCCCCCGCCCAGCGCCGGCTGGTGCCGGCCGGGCGTCCCGACGAGGTCGTGCCCCGCACCCGGGTGCTGGAGGCCGGGCCGTGGCGCTCGCGGCTGGTCGAGGACGAGGAGGAGTGGCTGGCCGACTGCGCGCCGTGGGTCCGGCGGGTGGCCGACCGCGACGGGGTGCTGCACTCGGCCCTGCTCGACCTGCGCGCCCTGACCGACGGCCTCCCCGTGGCGGTCGCCGGATGGTCGCCGCGGTGGCGCTACGCCTGGCCGCGGGACGTCGCGTTCGTGGCCAGCGCCCTGGCCCGCCTGGGCCGGCCCGACGAGGCCGCCGCCCAGCTGGCGTTCCTGCAGGGTGTGCAGCGGGCCGACGGCTGGTTCGAGGCCCGCTACGACCTCACCTCGGGCGGCCCGCCGGACGACCGGCACCCCCAGCTCGACGGCGCGGCGTGGGTGCTCTGGGCCGCCGACCAGCTCGGGCGGTTCGCACCGGAGCGCGCGCACGAGCTGGTCGAGCCGCTGCGCCCGATGCTCGTGCGCGCCGCGCGCCTGCTGCTGGTCTCGCGCGACGCCACGACCGGCCTCCCGCCGCCGTCGAGCGACTACTGGGAGCTGGTCGAGGACACCCTGACCCTCGGGACCGCCGCCGCGGTGCTGGCGGGGCTGCGCAGCGGCACCGGGGCGCTCCGGCTGGCCGGCGAGATGGCCATGGCCGACCGCACCGAGGCCGCGGCCGCCGTCCTGGGGCGGCACGTGCACGACGTCTTCGCCCCGCGCGGCTACCCGCGGCTGCTCGGCGGCGACGCCCCCGACGCCGCGGTGACCTTCCTGGTCGCGCCGATCGGCGACCCCCAGCCCGACCTCGCCCTGCTGACGGCCGTCGACCGGGCCCAGACCGCGATGGCCCGCCCTGCCGGGGGCCTGGCTCCCGGCGCCTCGTGGAAGGAGGACGGCATCAGCTGGACCCCCGAGACCGCCCTCTTCGCCGCGGCGTGGGCGGCCACCGGCTACCCCGCCAAGGCCCAGGAGCTGCTGACCTGGCTGGGGCGCCACCGCACCGCCGCCGGCTCCTTCCCCGAGAAGGTCCTGCACGACGGCCGACCGGCCGCCGTGGCCCCCCTGGCGTGGACGGCGGCCTCGGTCGTCATCGCCCGGCACGAGCTGGCGCTGCGATGACCCTTCCCCGCCGGGCCGCCCTGGCCGTGGTCGCCGCCCTGCTGGCGCTGCTCGGCCTCACGGCCGTCGGCGCCACGGCGTCCGCCCCCGCCCGGCCCGCGTCCCCCGGGGCGGGGCCGGTGGTTCTGGTCGGGGCGGCCGGCCTGGCCTGGAGCGACATCGACGCGGCGACGACGCCCACGCTGCGCCGGCTGGCCGACGACGGCGCCGTCGCGTCGATGACGGTGCGCGCCGTCCGGTCGCGCGCGTGCGCGGTCGACGGCTGGCTCACCCTCTCGGCCGGCCGCCGCGCGGCCGACGTGGCCGAGCCGTGTCGCGCCGCCCCACCCGTCACGGACGGCGTGGTGCCGCGCTGGTCGGAGTACCTGGCCCGCGCCCGCGCCGACGGCTACGACGCCCGCCCGGGCACCCTGGCGCAGCGGCTCGAGGCCGCCGGGGCCTGCGTCGCGGCGACCGGCCCGGGCGCCGCCGTGGCCGCCGCCGACCCCTCGGGACACGTCCGGACGGTCGCGGCGGGGGCCGGCTCGCCGTGCCCGGTGCTCCTCGTCGACGGCGGCACCCTCCCGGTGGACCCGTCCGCACGGGCCGAGGCCCTGCGCGCTCTCGACAGCCTGGTGTCCGGCTACGCGTCCCGCCCCGGGACCCGGCTCGTGGTCGCCGGGATCGGTGACGGCGCCTCCCCGGTACGGCCGCGGGCCGTCATCGCGACCGGGCTGGGCGCCGGCGAGCTGACGTCGGCCTCCACCCGCCAGCCCGGGCTGGTCCAGCTGCAGGACCTCACCGCCTCGCTGCTCTCGTGGGCCGGGGCCGACGACAGCGGTCTCACCGGGCGCCCCGTCTCGCGGGTCGCGGGGTCGGGCGACGTCCCCGGAGCCGAGCGCGTGGCCGACCGCACGGGCTTCGAGTCCCGCGCCGCCACGCTGCGCTCCGTGAGCCCGCAGGTGACCGGCTGGCTCGCGGCGGCCTATGCCCTGTGGTGTGCCGTGGCGGCGCTGCTGGTGCTGCGCGGCCGCGCCGCCGAGCGCCTGCCGCCGTCGGTGCGGGTGCTCGGCGAGGCCCTGGCCACCGTGCCGCTCGCCACCTACGTCGCCAACCTCGTGCCCTGGTGGCACGCGGGGCGTCCGGTCCTGGCCTTCACCGCCGCGCTGGCGGTCGCGGCCGTGGCCGTCGCGGCCCTGGCCGTGGCGGTGGGGCGCCGGCGCCCCCTCGGGGCGCTGCTCGTGGTCGCCGTCCTGACGCTGCTCGTCCTGGTCGGCGACGTGCTCACGGGCTCGGGGCTGCAGCTGGCGTCGGTCTTCGGACAGAACCCGGTCGTCGGCGGACGCTTCTACGGCATCGGCAACACCAGCTACGCCCTGTACGGGACGGCCTCCGTCGCCGTCGTGGTCCTCGTCGCGACGGCCGGGCGGCTGCCCCGCCCGTGGGCACTCACGCTCGCGGGCGTCGTC
Source organism: Phycicoccus duodecadis (assembly GCF_002846495.1). Classification (NCBI taxonomy): domain Bacteria; kingdom Bacillati; phylum Actinomycetota; class Actinomycetes; order Micrococcales; family Intrasporangiaceae; genus Phycicoccus; species Phycicoccus duodecadis. The sequence goes on along the minus strand of NZ_PJNE01000001.1, from coordinate 902,770 downwards.
GGGCTGCTGCTGACCGCCGTCGAGGGGCACCCCTCGTACGGCGCCGACTTCGGGGGCCCCCCGGGGCTGCTCCTGGCCGGGCTGGTCGTGCTGGCGCTCGCCGCGGGCGTGCGGTTCACCGCCGTGCGGGTCGGGGCGGCCCTCGCGGCGGTGGTGCTGGTGACAGCGGGCGTGGCGGTGCTCGACTGGCTGCGCCCGGCGGCGTCGCGCACCCACCTCGGCGAGTTCGTCCAGACCGTCCTGGACGGCGGCCTCGGCGACGTGCTGGGGCGCAAGCTCGCCCAGAACCTCACCAACCTGGGGTCCCCGCCCCTGCTGGCCGTGGCCCTGGGCACCCTGGTGCTGGCCGTGGCCCTGTGGCGGGCCCGCTGGCGGCCGACGCGGGCCGGCGCGCTGGTCCTGCGCGGATGCGCCGTCGTGGGGGTCGTGGGGTTCGCCATCAACGACTCGGGCCTGGTGGTCCCGGCCTTCGTCGCCCTGTCGCTGCTGCCCCTGGTGCTGGCCGACCGCAGCGCCGACCGCGTCCCCGACCGCATCCCCGACGTCGCCGAGCCTCCCGGATGACCGGGCGGCGCCGCGGGTGGGCCGCCCTGGGCGCGGTCGGCCTGCTGGCCCTCCTGGCGAGCACCTGGCACCTGTCGCGCAACGGGTGGGGCAACGTCTACTACGCCGGCATCGCCGCCACCGGCGGCCGGCACCTCGGCGCCGCGTTCTTCGGCAGCCTCGAGCCACGATCCGTCGTCTCCACCGACAAGCCGCCTCTGGGGCTCTGGCCGATGATGCTCTCGGTCCGGCTCCTCGGCGTCCGGTCGGTGGCCGTGCTCCTCCCGCAGGCCCTCGTCACGGCGGCCGCGGTCGTGCTGCTCGGGCACACCGTCCGGCGGGTGGCCGGCCTGCGGGCCGGGGTCGTCGCGGCCGTGCTGCTGGCCGTGAGCCCGGTGACCTTCGCCCTGTCGCGCTACGACGACCCCGACACCATGCTGCTCCTGGTGTCGGTGGTCGCCGCGTGGGCCGTGGCGGCGCTGGCCGACCATCCGCGCCGGCGTCTCCTGGTGCTCCTCGGCGGCGCGCTCGGGGCGGCCTTCCTCACCAAGTGGCTGGCGGGCCTCGTCCTGGCCCCGGCCGCCGGGGTCGCGCTCTGGCGACCGCTGGCCACCCAGCGCCTGCGGGCGGTCGTCACCGTGGCCGTGGCGGCCGTGGTGTCGGGGCTGTGGTGGGTCGCGGTCCTCGCCGTCCTGGGCCCGGGGCGGCGGCCGTTCGCCGACGACTCGCAGGGCAGCCTGGTCGAGCTCGTCCTCGGCTCCAACGGCTTCGCGCGGCTCGAGGGGCGCGGCGGAGGGAGCATCTCGGGCCACCCGGGCCTGCTGCGGCTGTTCACCCCGCCGTTCGCCGACCAGGTGACGTGGTTCCTGCCGGGGGCGCTGCTGGCGCTGGTGCTGCTCGCGCTCGACCGCGCCGTGCGCGGCGCCGAACGCGCGCTCGTGGTGCTGCTCGGCGGCTGGCTGGTGGTCGCCGCGATGCTGTTCAGCGCCATGGGCGGGGCGATGCACCCGTACTACACGAGCTACCTCGCCGCGCCGGCCGCCGGGCTGCTCGGCCTGGCCGCCGGGCGGGTGGGACGCGCGTGGGCGCCCTGGCGGGGCGCGGCCCTCGTGGCGGTCCTGGGCGCCACCGGCACCGCCGTCCTGGCCGCGACCGGCCGCGACCTCGCGTGGCTGGCGGCCGTGGCGGGGGTGGCCACCGTCGCCGCGGTGCTGGCGCTGCTGCTGCCCGAGGGCCGCAGGCCCCGGCTCCTGCCGCTGGCGGCCTTCGCCGCCGCCCTGGCCGTCCTCACCGGACCCGTGGTCACCGACGCGGTGACCACGCAGGTGGTCGTCAACGGCGCCGACCCGCGCGCCGGGTGGAGCCAGGCGGGCGCCACCTCCGTGCCGCCCCCGGCGCTGGTCGCGTGGCTGCGGGCGCGCCGCTCGGGCGACTGGGCGGCCGCCGTGCCCCAGGCGTCACCGGCGGCCCAGCTGCAGCTCGCGAGCGGCCTGCCGGTGCTGCCGCTCGGGGGCTTCACCGGGTCCAGCGACGCTCCCACCCAGGGGCAGCTGCGCTCGTTCGTCGCCTCGGGTCGGCTGCGCTACGTGGTGCTGCTCGGCCAGTACCGGCGGTACCCGCTCGGCACGCCACCCGCGCTGGCCGGCCATCCCGTGGCCGCGGCCGTCGACTGGGCCCGCCGCCGGGGCTGCCCGAGCGTCGTGGCCGGCGTGACCGTGCTCGACCTCGCCGACCGGACGTGCCGCGCCACCGCTCAGTGAGCGGCGTCCGCGGCCGGCTCGACCAGCTCGACCAGGACCCCGCGGGCGTCCTTGGGGTGGATGAAGTTCACCCGTGAGCCGCTGGTGCCGCGCCTGGCCTCCGGGTACAGCAGCCGCAGACCGCGCTCGCGAAGGGTCGCGCTGACCGCGTCGAGGTCGTCGACGCGGTAGGCCATCTGCTGGATGCCGGGGCCGCTGCGGTCGAGGAACTTCGCGATCGTCGACTCCGGCGACAGCGGTGCGAGCAGCTGGATGCACGAGCCCGACTCGCCGACCCCCATCATCGCCTCGCGCACGCCCTGCTCCTCGTTGGTCTCCTCGTGCAGCATCCGCATCCCGTAGGTGGCCGAGTAGAACGCCACCGCGTCGTCGAGGTCCGGGACCGCGATACCCACGTGGTCGATCGCGGTGAAGAGGTCGGTGGGGAGCGCGTCGGTCATACGCCCAGCGTAGGAGCCGCCGGGCGGCGGTGGCCCAGCCGGTGGTGAGCGTCACCGCCCGCGGGGGATGGCACCGTCGGGCCGGGTGGCTAGAGTCGGCAGGGTCCGCCCAGACCCGCCACGGAAGGCCCTCGCATGACCACCGACCCGACCGTCATCGTCGCCGGCGCCCGCACCCCCATGGGGCGGATGAGCGGCTCGCTCAAGGGCTTCAGCGGCTCCGACCTCGGCGGGTTCGCCATCAAGGGTGCTCTCGAGAAGGCGGGCGTGGCCCCGGCCGACGTCGACTACGTGATCATGGGCCAGGTGCTCACCGCCGGCGAGGGCCAGATCCCGGCGCGCCAGGCGGCCACCAAGGGCGGCATCCCGATGGACGTGCCCGCGCTGACCATCAACAAGGTCTGCCTCTCCGGGCTCGACGCCATCGCCCTGGCCGACCAGCTCATCCGCGCCGGCGAGTTCGAGGTCGTCGTCGCCGGCGGCCAGGAGTCGATGACCAACGCCCCGCACCTGCTCGAGAAGAGCCGCGACGGGTTCAAGTACGGCGACGTCACGCTCAAGGACCACATGGCCCAGGACGGACTCTGGGACGCGTTCACCGACCAGGCGATGGGCCTGCTCACCGAGGCGGCCAACACCGGCGGCGTGGCGTTCACCCGTGAGCAGCAGGACGCCTTCTCGGCGCGCAGCCACCAGCTCGCCGCGCGCGCCTGGAAGGACGGGTACTTCGACGACGAGGTCGTCACGGTCAGCATCCCGCAGCGCAAGGGCGAGCCCCTCGAGTTCCGCACCGACGAGGGCATCCGGCCCGACACCACCGCCGAGTCGCTCTCGGGGCTGCGGCCGGCGTTCCGCAAGGACGGCACCATCACGGCCGGCTCGGCCTCGCAGATCTCCGACGGCGCCTGCGCGGTCGTCGTCATGAAGAGGTCCCGGGCCGAGGCGCTCGGGCTCTCCTGGCTGGCCGAGATCGGCGCCCACGGCGTGGTGGCCGGCCCGGACTCCACCCTCCAGAGCCAGCCCGCCCGCGCCATCGCCAAGGCCTGTGCCCGCGACGGCATCTCGCCCACCGACCTCGACCTGGTCGAGATCAACGAGGCCTTCGCGGCCGTCGGGCTCGCCTCCACCCAGGAGCTCGGCATCGACCCTGAGAAGGTCAACGTCAACGGCGGTGCGATCGCCCTCGGCCACCCCATCGGGATGTCCGGGGCCCGCATCGCCCTGCACCTGGCCCTCGAGCTGCAGCGCCGCGGTGGCGGCGTCGGCGCGGCCGCCCTCTGCGGTGGCGGCGGCCAGGGCGACGCGCTCGTCCTGCGGGTCCCGGCCCGGGGCTGACCCGCTGGCCGGGCGGCGCGAGGTCGACGTCCCCTCCCTCGTCGCCGCGGCCCGGGAGGCGCACCCGCGCGCCGTCGCGCGGGCACTCTCGCTCGTCGAGGACGCCCACCCGGCCCTGCGCGAGGTGATGGCGGCCCTGGCGCCACACACCGGGCGCGCCCACGTCGTGGGGCTCACCGGGCCGCCGGGCGTGGGCAAGTCGACCACCACCAGCGCGGTCATCTCGGCGTACCGGCGCCAGGGGCTGACCGTGGCGGTGCTGGCGGTCGACCCCACCTCGCCGTTCTCGGGTGGGGCGCTGCTCGGCGACCGGGTCCGGATGGGCGAGCACGCGTCGGACCGTGGGGTGTTCATCCGCTCGATGGCCTCGCGCGGGCACCTCGGCGGGCTGTCGTGGGCCGCCCCCCACGCGGCGCGGGTGCTCGACGCCGCGGGGTTCGACGTCGTCCTGCTCGAGACCGTCGGGGTCGGCCAGAGCGAGGTCGAGGTGGCCGGCACCGCCGACACCACCGTCGTGCTCGTCGCCCCCGGCATGGGCGACGGCGTCCAGGCGGCCAAGGCGGGCATCCTCGAGGTCGCCGACGTGCTGGTCGTCAACCAGGCCGACCGCCCGGGTGCCGACCGCACCGTGCGCGACCTGCGCGGCGCCCTCGCCCTCGGTGCCCGGGCCGAGGGCGAGTGGCGCACCCCGGTCCTGCGCACCGTGGCCACGACCGGCGAGGGCGTCGACGCACTCGTCGCGGCGGTCGCCGCGCACCGTGACGCCCTGGGGCCGGCCGGCCTCCTCGCGCGCCGCCGGCACCGGGCCGCCCGTGAGGTCGAGGCCCTGGCCCTGGACGCCGTCCGCGCCCGGATCGGCGGCGTCGGGGCCGGTGACCGGCTCAACCGGCTCGCGGCCGCAGTGGCGGCCGGGGCGCTCGACCCGCACACCGCCGCCGAGCGGCTGGTCGCCGCGCTCGGTCCCGGCCCGCCCGGCGAGGGGCTCAGCGCGCGTCGGTGACCATGCCGTCGAACGGCTCGACGTCCTCGAAGGGGATCGGGTCGGGGACGCCGGCCGTGATGCGGCTGCCGTCCGCCCGGGTGCCGCCCAGCTGCGGGCGCCGACCCAGGAGGCCGCCGCGCCGCGCGCCGTGCCCGTCGAGCGCGACGACCACCGGGGTGCCGGGAGCGACCTCGTGCCGTTCGCCGCGGACCTCGACCGGCACCGGCGCCGCACCGTCCTCGACGGTGAACGCGACCTCGTGCTCGCTCAGCTGCACCCGCAGCCGCGAGCCCCGCCACGCGAGCCGGAAGGTCAGCGAGCCCCAGCCCTCGGGCAGCCGGGGGTCGAAGCGCAGCAGGCCGCCGTGGTCGCGCATCCCGCCGAAGCCGCCGACGAGGGTGGCCCACACCCCGCCGGCCGAGGCGATGTGCAGCCCGTCGACGGTGTTGTCGTGCAGGTCCGCGAGGTCGACGTAGAGCGCCCGGCAGAAGTACTCGTAAGCAGCCTCGTGGTAGCCGACCTCGGCCGCCACCACCGACTGGACGACGGCCGAGAGCGTGGAGTCGCCGGTGGTGATCGGGTCGTAGTACTCGAAGTCGGCGCGCTTCTGTTCGGCGGTGAACCGGTCGCCCTGCAGGTAGAGCGCCAGGACGACGTCGGCCTGCTTGAGCACCTGGAAGCGGTAGATGACGAGGGGGTGGTAGTGCAGCAGCAGCGGCCGGACGTCGGCCGGGGTGCGGCTGAGGTCCCACACCTCGCGGTCGAGGAAGAAGTCGTCCTGCGGGTGGATGCCCAGGCCCTCGTCGAAGGGGATGTGCATGCCGTCGGCGCAGGCCCGCCACTCGGCCAGCTCCTCGTCGCGCACCTGCAGACGACGGTTCAGCCGCTCCCACTCCCGCGGGTGCTCGGCCCGCACCCGCTCCACGGCCCGCACCGCCTGTTCGAGGTTGGCGCGCGCCATCACGTTGGTGAACAGGTTGTTGTTGACGACCGTCGTGTACTCGTCGGGCCCGGTGACGCCGTGGATGTGGAAGCTCGGGACGCCGTTGCTGCGCCAGAAGCCCAGCGCCGCGTACATCCGGGCGGTCTCGACCAGGATGGCCACCCCGTCGCGCACCAGGAAGCCGACGTCGTCGGTGGCCGCCACGTACTGCGCCAGGGCGTGGGCGACGTCGGCGTCGATGTGCACCTGCGCGGTGCCGGCCGCGTAGTAGGCCGAGGCCTCCTCGCCGTTGATCGTGCGCCACGGGAACAGAGCACCGGGCTGCGACATCTCGCGGGCGCGCTCGCGGGCCGCCGGCAGCATCCGGCTGCGGAAGGTCAGCAGGTTCCGGGCCAGCTCCGGGCGGGTGTAGGTGAGGAACGGGGCGACGTAGACCTCGCTGTCCCAGAAGTAGTGGCCCTCGTACCCCGAGCCGGTGACGCCCTTGGCGGCCACGCCGTGCTGGTCGGCCCGGCCCGCGGCCTGCGCCAGCGAGAAGAGGTTGTAGCGCACCGCCTGCTGGAGGGCCTCGGCCTGCGGGGCGCCGGTGCCGATCTCGATGTCGGCGCACTCCCAGAACCGGTCGAACCACTCGCGCTGCTGGGCGTGGTGGTCGTCGACGCCGTGGGTGCCGCAGCGGTCGAGGGTGCGTTCGCAGCGGTCGGCCAGCTCGCGCACGGGCAGGCTGCGGGAGGTGTGGTACGCCACGAGCTTCTCGACGCGCAGGGTGTGTCCCTCGCGGGCCTCGACCCGGAAGGTGGCCTTGGCCAGGTCGTCCTCGGCACGGGTGACGACCTCGTAGGAGTCGGTGCAGCGCACGGTGTGGTCGGCCATGACCGCGACGGTCATCCCCGAGCCACGGCAGCGGTGGCCGAGCATGAGCCGGTGCTCGGTGGCGCCGTGCAGCCGGGGGAGCAGCACCCGGCCCTCGAACGAGCCCGCCTTGCGCGGGTCGACCATCCCGCGAGCCGGAGCGTGGTACTCGTCCTCGCCGTCGAGCCGGTTCAGCAGCTGGCTGGAGACGACGACGGGGGCGTCGCCCGCGAGCATGGTGACCTCGAGGGTGAGCACCACGAGGTGCCGCTCGGTCATCGACACCATCCGGGTGGAGTCGACCCGCACCCGCTTGCCCGACGGCGTGCGCCACACCAGCGAGCGGCGCAGCACCCCGTCGCGCAGGTCGAGGCTGCGCTCGTACTCCTCCAGGTCGGCCATCCCGAGGACGAGGGGCTCGTCGTCGACGTACAGCTTCATCAGCTTGGCGTCGGGGACGGGGACCACGGTCTGACCGGTCCGGGCGAAGCCGTAGGCCGCCTCGGCGTGCCGGATGGGCCAGGTCTCGTGGAAGCCGTTGACGAAGGTGCCGTGCTCGTGGGCCTCGCGCCCCTCCTCGGGGTTGGCCCGCAGCCCGATGTAGCCGTTGGCCACCGCGAACAGCGTCTCGGTCAGCCCGAGGTCGGCGAGGTCGGGCGCGGTCTCGACCAGGCGCCAAGGGTCGGCGGGGAAACGGGTGCGGTCGAGGGGGTCGGCCCCCACCCGGCCCGTCCTCACGCGAGCTCCCGGAGGTCGGTCACGACCAGATGCGCGCCGGCCGAGCGCAGCGCGTCCTCGCCCGCGCCGCGGTCGACCCCGACGACGAGCCCGAAGCCGCCCGCGGCGCCCGCCCGCACCCCCGAGACGGCGTCCTCGACGACCACGGCGGCCCCAGGGGCGGCGCCACACGTGCGCGCGGCCTCGAGGAAGGTGTCGGGGGCGGGCTTGCCGGGCAACCCGAGCGCTCCGGCGACCCGGCCGTCGACCACGGTGACGAAGCGGTCGGCCAGCCCGGCGGCGGCCAGGACGGCGGGGGCGTTGGCCGAGGAGGAGACGACGGCCAGCGGGACGCCGAGGTCGCGCAGGTGGTCGAGCAGCGCGAGCGAGCCGGGGTACGGGCGCACGCCGTCGCGCTCGAGCACGGCGGTGAAGGCGTCGTTCTTGCGGTTGCCCAGGCCGCACACCGTCTCCGCCTCGGGGGCGTCACCGGGCTCGCCGCGGGGCAGGTCGATGCCGCGGGCGCCGAGCAGGTCGGCGACGCCGTCGTAGCGGGGCTTGCCGTCGACGTGGGCGTAGTAGTCGGCCTCGGTGTACGGCGCGGTGTCGGCGCCATCCGCCGCGGGGTGTCCCGGCGCGAGGCCCCGGAGGAAGGCGTTGAACATCTCGGACCACGCCGCCATGTGCACCTCGGCGGTGGGCGTCAGGACCCCGTCGAGGTCGAAGAGCACGGCGGCGTAGTCGCGCCAGGCCACTGTTCTCGAGCCGTTCACCGGCCCCACGCTAGGGACCGCGGGCCCGGACACACAATCGGTCCCGCTCCCGGGCGCGTTAGCGTGCTGACCGTGAGCGAGCCGGTACGCCTGCCCTTCGACCCCATCGAGCGGGCGCGCGAGCTGTGGGTCCAGCGGTGGGGCACGGACGCACACGCCACCTCGATGGCCACCGCCACCTCGGTGATGCGGGTGCAGCAGCTCCTCCTGGCCCGCTTCGACGCCATCGCCGGGCGGCACGGGCTGACCTTCGCCCGTTACGAGGCGCTGGTCCTGCTGGCGTTCAGCCGTGACCAGCGCCTGTCGATGTCGCGCATCGGCGAGCGGCTCATGGTGCATCCCACGAGCGCCACCAACATCGTGCAGCGCCTCGTGGCGCAGGGGTTCGTCGAGCGGGTCCCGAACCCCACCGACCGCCGGGGGGCGTTCGCGGTCATCACCGCGGCCGGGGTCGCGGCGATGGAGGCCGTGACCGTCGACCTCGAGGAGGCCGACTTCGGCCTGGGGATGCTCGACGCCGACCAGCACGACACGCTGTTCGCGGTGTTGCGCGAGGTACGGGTGGGGGCTCGCGACTTCACGCCCTGACGGGCGGGGATTTGTCGAGCCCGTCCGCCGTTTGTCATGGTGGAGGGCACGAGACGTGTCCGGCGGAGCCGCTCCGGACACGCTGAACCCGAAGGACCCCGACCCCATGGTCACGATCGTCACGCGCGCCGTCGGCGCGCTGCTCGCCCTGGCGGGCCTCGCCCTCACCGTCGTGGGGGTGTGGTTCGCGACCCACCTGGGGGGCTCCGGGACGGCGCAGTTCACCCTGCACCCGCCGGCGGGTCGCCCGGTGCTGGTCAGCCCGGAGGTGCTCAACCGGGTGGACGCCGACGTCACGGTCTCCGCCACCGCGGCGGGCTCGGGCCGGGTCCGGATGGCGCGGGCCAACCCCTCCGACGCCACGGCCGTCATCGGCGGCGCCCAGCACGTGGAGGTCACCGGGGTCGACGTCCGGGACTGGACGCTGCGCAGCGTCTCGCGGGGGACGGGGGAGGCCCGGGGGCTCGGCACCGCCGACCTGTGGCGCCAGCAGGTCGACGGCCCCGGCAGGGTGTCGCTGACCGTCCGGCAGGCGCAGGCCCCGGAGTCGCTCGTCGTGGCGGCCGAGGGCGGCCGGCTGAGCACCCTCACCCTCACCGTCACCGACAAGCGCTGGTTCGTGGAGGCCGTCGTGGCGGCGCTGGTCGGGCTCTTCCTGCTCGTCGCCGGGGTGGTCGCGCTCTGGCCCCGCCGCCGCAGCGCCGCTGCCCCCGTGACCGACCCCCAGGAGGTCAGCCGATGAGCCGCCCCACCCCGCGCCACACCGCCCGTCGCACCGTCGTCGCCGCCGTCGCCGGAGCCCTCGCGCTGGCCACCGCCGGCTGCGGTGCCACCGACGCCCTGGTGGGCCTGCACCCCGCCCCGGCCGAGGCGTCGGCCGCCGCCCCGCTGGACGCCGAGGGCGCCACCGGCATCGCCGCCCGCCTGCTCGCCGCCGAGCGGGCCGTCGCCGGGGTCCCCGGCGCGAAGGGCGACACCGCCCGGGCCGCCGTGCTCCGCGGCGACGCCCTGCTGCTGGCCAACGCCGTCGCCGCCCGCGGGCAGGCGGTCGCCACCACCGCCGAGCTCAGCAAGGCGCCCGAGCCCACCGTGCTGGCGCAGTCGCGGGGCCGGGGCTGGCCGCGCGCCATCCTGGCGACGACGCTCGACCCGACGACCTCGACCCAGGTCCTGCACGTGATGGTCTCGCTCACGCCCACCGACCCCTTCCGCATCGCGTCCTCGGTCGGCATGTTCGGGGGGGCCGAGCTGCCCGCGCTCGGCTCGGAGCAGGCCGGTGCGCCGTTCGTCGAGGCGTCCGACGGCACCGGGCTGGTGCTCTCGCCCGAGAAGGCGCTCGCCGCCTACGCGGCGGCACTGGCCCGGCCCGCCCCGAGCAAGCCCCCCGCCTCCGTCTCGGTCGACGACGCGTTCGGTGCGGCCCTGGCGGCCTCGGCGGCCCGGCAGAGCAAGGCCCTCGGCACGCTGGCCTCGCTGCGCCAGCGGCACGTCGCCATCCCCAAGGGCACCGTGGCCTTCCGGCTCGCCGACGGCGGGGTCGTCGCCTTCGGGCTGCTGCAGCGCACCGACACCATCGCGGTCCGGGCGGGGGCCAAGGAGCTGGTGCTGCCCCGGCGCTACGCCGAGCTCGTCGGCAAGACCAAGGTGACGACGTCGGTCAGCCTCAAGAGCCTCGAGCCGGTCGTGCTCATCGTCCCCACCGAGGGTGATGTCACGGCCATCGGCGCGAGCGAGATCCTCGTCAGCGGCACCGGCCGGTGACCGGGCCGCTGCACCCCGCCCCGAACACCGTGTCCCGATGGGGGAGAATCCGAGCATGACGCAGACGCCTGACCCCCTCGGCACCCGCGGTGCCGTCGACCTGTCGAAGGCGGCCGCCGCGGCCGCCGGTGCCCCGGGTGGCCGGTCCGCCGCCGGCGGGCCCGTCCCCGCCGGTGGCACCGGCTCCGGGGCGCCCGCCATCCCCGAGGGTCTCGTCGTCGAGGTGACCCCCGAGAACCTCCAGCAGGCGCTGACCCGCACCGTGCAGGTGGCCGGGCTCCTCGTCCTCTGGTCGTCGGGGCACCCGCAGACGCGCGACCTGGTCGACACCGTCGCCCGCGTGGCGGCGGCGCAGGACGGCCGGGTCGTCGTGCTGACCGCCGACCTCACCGGCCACCCCGAGCTGCTTCGGATCTTCTCCCCGGTGCTCCAGGAGGCGTTCGGCCAGGCCACCGTCCCGGCCACGTTCGGGCTGCTCCAGGGCCAGCCGGTGCCGCTCTTCCCGGGCCTCGCCGACGACACGCAGGTGGCCCAGGCCGTCGAGCAGCTGCTCCAGGCCGCGGTGCAGAACGGCATCACCGGCCGCGTCGACCTCGGCCCGGTCGCCGGTGCCCCCGACGACGACGCGGTGCCGCCACTGCACCAGGCCGCCTACGACGCCATCGAGCGCGGCGACCTGGCCGCCGCCACCGCCGCCTACGAGCAGGCACTGGCCGAGAACCCCAAGGACGAGGACGCCCGGCTCGGGCTCGCCCAGGTGCGGCTCATGGAGCGCACCACCGGCGTCGACCTCGCCGCCGCGCGGGCCGCCGCGGCCGCCGACCCCACCGACGTCGACGCCGCCCTCGTCGTGGCCGACCTCGACGTCCTGGGCGGCCACGTCGAGGACGCCTTCAGCCGGCTCGTCGACCTCGTGCGCACCACCACCGACGACGACCGTGACCGGGCGCGCACCCACCTCATCGAGCTCTTCTCGGTCGTCGGCAACGACGACGAGCGGGTCCGCCGGGGCCGCACCGCCCTCATGAGCGCCCTGTTCTGAGCGTGCCGCCGACCCTCGTCGAGCGCCGGATGCGCTTCCGGCTCGACCCGCACGACGCGGCCGTCACCGGCGTCTCGCTCGAGTGCGACGGCGCCGTACCCGGCCCCCGGGCCTTCGCGCGCGACGACACCGGCTGGCGGCTCGAGCTGGCCGACCCCGGGCTCGACCGCCTGGAGTACCGGTTCGTCGTCCACCGCGGCGACGCGGCCGACACCGTGCTCGACCCCGCCAACCCGTGCACGGTGCGCACCGCCTTCGGCGAGCGATCGGTGCTCGAGCGTCCCGGTTACGCGGAACCGGCGTGGCTCTCGGCCGCCCCGGCGCCCGGGCGCTACGACCCGTTCACGCTGGCGGGCGAGACCCGCCACGACGTGCCCGTCACGGTCTGGTCGCCCGACGGGCTGGGGGATGCCGACGACGCGCCGCTGCTGCTGGTGCACGACGGCCCCGAGTACGACGACCTGGCGCGCCTGACCCGCTACTGCGCGGCGTCGGTCGCGGCCGGGGTGCTGCCACCGCACCGGGTGGCGCTGGTGCATCCGGTGCTGCGCGACGCCTGGTACTCCGGGTCGCCGGCCTTCCTGCGCACCATGGCCGACGCCGGGCTCGACCGGCTGGGCGAGCGCTACGCGGTGGCCGGGCCGGTGGTGGTGATGGGGGCCAGCCTCGGTGGCCTCACCGCGCTGCTGCTGGGGCTCACGGCGGCGCCGCGCGTGGGCGGGGTCCTGGCGCAGTCGGGCTCGTTCTTCCAGCTGCGCCACGACGGCGCCGAGAGCGGCTTCCGGTACTTCGACCGCATCTCGCGCACGGTGCAGTCCATCCTCGACATGCGCCACACCGACCATCCCCTCGTGGTGGGGATGACCTGCGGGGCCCTCGAGGAGAACGTGGCCAACAACCGCGACATGGCGGCCGCCCTGCGCCGGGCCGGGCACGACGTGAGGTACCGCGAGGTGCGCGACCTGCACAACTACACCGCCTGGCGCGACGCCCTCGACCCGGCGCTCACCGACGTGCTGCGCAGCCTGTGGTGCGCCCCGGGCGCCGACGCCTGACCCGCCGCTAGGGTCGCTCGCATGGAGCGACGCAGCGTCCGGCTGGGTGTCCCCGGGCACGACGGGGACCTCGAGGTCGTCCGGCACGGGCACTGGGGCCGGCCGGTGCTGCTCTTCCCCTCCGAGGCCGGCAGCGCCCACGACGCCGAGGGCAACGGGATGCTCGAGGCCGTGCGACCGCTGGTCGAGGCGGGGCGGATGAGCCTGTTCTGCGTCGACTCCCTCGACGGCCGGTCGTGGTCCGACACCGCGCTGCCCACCGAGGAGCGGGCCCGGCGCGCCGAGGCCTACACGTCCTGGCTCGAGCAGGCCGTGCTGCCGTGGGTACAGGGGCAGAGCGGCGGGTCGACCGAGCTCGTGGCCGTGGGGCCGTCGCTGGGGGCCTACCACGCGGTGCGGCTGGCCCTGACCCGGGCCGATGTCGTGCCGCTGGCCATCGGCCTCTCCGGCACCTACGACCCGACCGCCTGGAACGGGTGGGGTGAGCTCGGTGACGCCACCTACTTCGCCAACCCCACCGCCTTCGTCGCGAACGCGCACGGTGAGCACCTCGAGTGGCTGCGCGCGCGGGTCTCGCTGCTGCTCGTGGTCGGACAGGGCCCCTTCGAGGTCTCGCCCACCCGTGCCCTGCCCGGCACCCGCGCCTTCGCCGGGGTCCTGGCGCGCCAGGGCATCCGCCACGAGCTCGACGTGTGGGGCCACGACAGCGCCCACGACTGGCCCTGGTGGCAGCGCCAGCTGGCCCACCACCTGCCCCGTTTCGTCTGACCGAAAGGACCGCTCCCGTGAGCAACCCCACCGACCACCTCGTCGGCCTCCTCCTCGGTGCCGAGGAGGACTGGCCCACGGCGTTCGAGGCGCTGGCCCGGCGGCTGGGGGTGCTGCGTGCCCCCGACGGCAGCGAGCACACCCTCACGACCGAGCGGATGACCATCGAGCCGTTCAACCTGCGCGACCGGGTCCGCCAGGAGCTGGTCATCGACCGGCTCGCGCACTGGTACTACCACCCGCGCGAGTGGCTGAAGAAGGCCGCGCTCATGGACGACGTGTACCTGCTGAACAGCCCGTTCACGTTCCAGTCGATGGAGAAGCACTCGGCCTACTGCGCCCTGATGCGGCTGGGCTTCTCCGTGCCCGACACGGTGCTGGTGCCGTACAAGAACCCCGTCGACAACGCCCGGTGGGCCTACACCTCGGCCAAGTACAACCGGGGCTTCGACCTCGAGGAGATCGCGGAGCGGCTGGGCTACCCCCTGTACATGAAGCCGTTCGACGGCGGCGGCTGGCGCGGGGTGTCGCAGGTCCGCGACCGCGAGGACCTGCACCACTCCTACGACGACTCCGGCGAGATGCTGATGCACCTGCAGGCGTCGGTGCCGGACTTCGAGCACTTCGCGCGCTCGCTCACCATCGGCCCCGAGACGATGGTCATGAAGTTCGAGCCGGACCGGCCGATGCACGAGCGCTACACGGTCGCCCACGGGTTCCTCTCGGACGCCGTCGGGGCCGAGGTGCTGACGACCAGCCAGACCGTGAACGCGTTCTTCCGGTGGGAGTTCAACTCCTGCGAGATGCTGGTCAAGGACGGGGTGGTGTACCCGATCGACTACGCCAACGCCTGCCCCGACGTCGCCGTCACCTCGCTGCACTACTACTTCCCGTGGGCGATGAGCGCGCTGCTGCGCTGGACCGTGTTCTGCGCCGTCACCGGCCGCACGGCGCGCACCCAGGTCGAGACCGACCCGTGGTTCGCGGTGGCCGACGACCCCGCGCTGGACCACCAGGGGCGGCTGGCGGCGTACCAGCGGCTGGCCGACGAGCACTTCGAGACCGAGCGCTACCGCGAGTTCTGCGCGAGCACCCTGCCGCACCTGGACGAGCTGGTCCTCGAGTGGATCACCGGCGACGACTTCCGGATGCTGCTGACCTCGACCATCCAGCAGACCTACCCGCCGCACGAGTGGGAGCGCTTCGAGGCCCACTTCGGCGGGCTGCTGGGGCTGTGGGTGTCCGACGAGCAGCGGCGCCTGGCCGCGGCGGCGGACGCCTGACCGGCATCCGGTGTCGCAGGCCCGCGCCCGCACGGTGCGGGCGCGGCCTCAGACCTCGCCCGCCCGCACCAGGTCGATCATCGCCTGGGTGCCCCGCGCGTCCTCGAGGGTCCACGGGAAGTCGGCCCCCGCGCGCAGCGTCGCCACGAGGCTCTCGAACTCGAGCACGTACTGGCGCACCGCCGGGAACCGCTCGATGCGCAGCGTGTCGCCCTGGGTCACGTGCACCTGCGCCTCGCCCGCGAGCCCGGCGTTGAACGGGGCGGTCACCCGGATCATCCCGTCCTCGCCCTGGAACGTGACCTCCTGCCGGGGGTACAGGCGGGTCGAGGTGAGCGCGCAGTAGCTGAACTCGCCGCTCGCACCCGCCATCGTCCCGGTGACCTGGGCCCACACGTCGACGCCGTTCTCCCTCCGGATCCGTGAGCTCAGCGCCACCGGCTCCGAGCGGGCCGCCCATCGCGCCGAGCCGTAGGTGTAGACGCCGATGTCGGGGATCGAGCCCCCGCCGGTCTCGGGGCGGTTGCGGATGTTCCCGGGGTCGCGCAGGTCGAAGCTGAACACCGAGTCCACGTGCCGGAGCGTGCCGATGGCGCCCTCGTCCAGCAGGGCGCGGACGCGCTGCCACTGGGGGTGGTGCACGATCATGTACGCCTCGGAGGCGAACAGCCCGGTCCGGTCACGGGCCTCGATCAGCGCGTCGATCTCGGGCGCCGCCATGGCGATCGGCTTCTCGGTGAGGACGTGCTTGCCGGCCTCCAGGGCCTTCAGGGTCCACTCGACGTGCAGGTGGTTCGGCAGCGGGACGTAGACCGCCTCGATCGCGGGGTCGGCCAGCATCGCGTCGTAGTCGAGGTGCACGACGAGGTCCGGTGCGAAGGCCGTGAACGGCTCCGCCTTGGCGGCGGACGAGGTCGCCAGCGCGGCCAGCCTGGCCCCCCTCGCCGCGTGGATCGCGGGGGCGGTCTGTTCCAGGGCGAAGGTCGAGGCGCCCAGCACCCCGATGTTCACGGGTTCCATCTGCCCTCCTGGTGGTGCGGGTGGTCGTGGTGGGGCGCTCGGCGACGAACGGGCCGTCAGCCGCCGAGGGCCGCGCCGACGACGTCCTTGGCCTCGGCCTGCACCTGCGCGAGGTGCTCGGGGCCGCGGAAGGACTCGGCGTAGATCTTGTAGACGTCCTCGGTGCCCGAGGGCCGGGCCGCGAACCAGGCCGACTCGGTGACCACCTTGAGCCCGCCGATGGCCGCGCCGTTGCCGGGGGCCTCGGTGAGCTTGGCGGTGATGGGCTCGCCGGCCAGCGACTCGGCGCTGACGTCGTCGGGGGAGAGCGCCGCGAGCTTGGCCTTCTCCTCGCGGGTGGCGGCGGCGTCGATGCGGGCGTAGGCCGGCTCGCCGTGGCGCTGCACCAGGCTGCGGTAGTGCTCGCTGGGGCTGGTGCCCGTGCGCGCCTGGATCTCGGAGGCCAGCAGGGCCAGCAGGATGCCGTCCTTGTCGGTGGTCCACACCGAGCCGTCCCGCCGCAGGAACGAGGCGCCGGCCGACTCCTCGCCGCCGAACGGACCCGAGCCGTCGAGCAGCCCCGGGACGAACCACTTGAACCCGACCGGCACCTCGACCAGCCGGCGCCCGAGGTCGGCCGCCACCCGGTCGATCATCGAGCTCGACACCAGCGTCTTGCCGACGAAGCCGTCGTCGCGCCACTGCGGCCGCGCCCCGCCGTAGAGGTACTGGATGGCCACGGCCAGGTAGTGGTTGGGGTTCATCAGCCCGGCGTCGGGGGTGACGATGCCGTGCCGGTCGCTGTCGGCGTCGTTGCCGGTGGCGATGTCGTACTCGTCGCGCCGCGCGATCAGCGACGCCATCGCCGACGGCGACGAGCAGTCCATCCGGATCCTGCCGTCCCAGTCCAGGGTCATGAACCGCCAGGTGGCGTCGACCAGGGGGTTGACGACGGTGAGGTCGAGGCGGTGCCGCTCGGCGATGGCGCCCCAGTAGTCGACGGCCGCGCCGCCGAGGGGGTCCGCCCCGATCCGCAGCCCGGCGTCCCGGACGGCGTCGAGGTCGAGCACGCTCGGCAGGTCGTCGACGTAGGTGCCCAGGAAGTCGTACGTGCCGACGGTGGCGCGCGCCCGCGTGAACGGCACCCGCCGGACCCCGTCGAGACCGGCCCGGATGTAGGCGTTGGCCCCGGCCGCGATGACCTTCGTGGCGTCGGAGTCGGCGGGCCCCCCGTGCGGCGGGTTGTACTTGAAGCCGCCGTCGGTGGGCGGGTTGTGCGACGGGGTGACGACGATGCCGTCGGCCAGCCCGATGCCCGGGCGCAGGTCGTCGACGCGCGAGACCTTGCCGCGGTTGGCGACGAGGATGGCGTGCGAGACCGCCGGCGTCGGGGTGTAGCGGTCGGCGGCGTCGACCAGCACGGTGACGTCGTTGGCCACCAGCACCTCGAGCGCCGAGGCCCACGCCGGCTCCGACAGCCCGTGGGTGTCGCGGCCGATGAACAGCGGCCCGTCGAAGCCCTGCTCGCGCCGGTAGTCACAGATGGCCTGGGTGGTCGCGAGGATGTGGGCTTCGTTGAAGGACGTCTTCAGGCTCGAGCCGCGGTGCCCCGAGGTGCCGAAGGCGACCTGCTGGTCGACGTCGTCGGGGTCCGGCTCGCGCACGTAGTACGCGGTGACCAGGGCCGCGACGTCGACGAGGTCGGAGGGCTGGGCGGGCTGGCCGGCGCGCGATGAGCTCATGGTCGCGATCCTCGCAGACCACCCCCGCGCCGGCACAGCATCGGTGTCCGCAGGATCACAGGGTGGAGGGGCTGTCGGCCCTGGTGGCGAACTACTACCAGGTGTAGTACTGAGGTATGGAAACCCCTCGCAACCTCGTGGTCCTCGGCGCCGGCACCGCCGGCACCATGGTCGTCAACAGCCTCCGCCGCCGCCTCCCGGCGCCGTGGCGCATCACCGTGGTCGAGCAGCACGACACGCACGACTACCAGCCGGGCTACCTCTTCCTCCCGTTCGGCGCGATCGCGCCGGAGCAGGTCCGGCGCCGCACCCGTGGGCTGGTGCACGACGGCATCGACCTCGTGCGGGCGGGTGTCGAGCGCGTCGACACCGCCGAGCACGAGGTGCATCTCGCCGACGGGCGCGTGCTGCCCTACGACCAGCTCGTCATCGCCACCGGCACCACCCCGCGACCCGACCAGACCCAGGGCACCCTCGGCCCGCAGTGGCACCGCGAGGTGGGCGAGTTCTACACCTACGAGGGCGCGCTCGCCCTGCGCGACCGGCTCGAGACGTTCACCGGGGGCCGGCTCGTCGTGCACATCACCGAGCTGCCGATCAAGTGCCCGGTGGCACCGCTGGAGTTCACCTTCCTGGCCGACGACTGGCTGCGCCGCCGCGGGCTGCGCGAGCGCACCGAGCTGGTGTTCGTCACGCCCCTGGACGGCGCCTTCACCAAGCCGGTCGCCAGCCGAGCCCTCGGTGGTCTGCTGGCCGAGAAGGGCATCACCGTCGAGGCCGACTTCATGGTCGAGCACATCGACCAGGAACGCCGCGTCCTGGTGTCCTACGACGAGCGTGAGGTCGCCTACGACCAGCTCGTCACCGTGCCGGTGAACATGGGGGCGGACTTCGTCGCGGTCTCCGGGCTCGGCGACGAGCTCAACTACGTGCCCGTCGACCGGCACACCTTCCTCGCGGACGGCCTCGACGACGTCTTCGCCTTGGGGGACGCCAGCAACATCCCGACGAGCAAGGCCGGCTCGGTGGCGCACTTCTCGGTCGAGGTCTTCACCGAGAACTTCCTCGAGCACATCGCCGGCCGGCCCATGACGCACGTCTTCGACGGCCACGCGAACTGCTTCGTGGAGTCCGGCCACGGCAAGGCGCTGCTCCTGGACTTCAACTACGACACCGAGCCGCTCACCGGCACCTTCCCCTTCCCCGTGGTCGGCCCGCTGACCCTGCTGGGGGAGTCGCGCGCCAACCACCTCGGCAAGCTCGCGTTCCGGCACCTGTACTGGAACGCCCTGCTCCCCGGGCGGCCTCTCGGGCTCCGACCGCAGATGTCGATGGCGGGCAAGCATCCCGCCTGAGCCGACCGGCCCATCCGCCGGCCACCCACCACCCACCCCGGAAAGGACGACCCACCATGACCACCACCACGATCGCCGGCCACCCGGTCGACGTGAACGACGAAGGGTTCCTCACCGACCCCCAGCAGTGGAGCGAGGACCTCGCCCCCGAGCTCGCCCGGCTCGCCGGCCTCAGCCTCACCGAGGACCACTGGCGGCTGATCCGCTTCCTGCGCGAGGACCACGCCGCCCGGGGCGAGACCCCGACCCTGCGCCGGGTCGCCACCGCGACCGGCACCCCCGTCAAGGAGCTCTTCGCGCTCTTCCCGGGCAAGCCCGCCAAGAAGATGGCCTACGTCTCCGGGCTGCCCAAGCCGAAAGGATGTGTCTGACATGACCGCCGTCGACACCGCACCGCTCGTCCCGTCGTTCGACGCGCCGGAGGGCAGCGGCCGGAAGCTGGCCATCATCTGCTCCAAGGGCAACCTCGACATGGCCTACCCGGGCCTGATCCTGGCCAACGCCGCCGTCGGGGAGGGCGTCGAGACCCACCTGTTCTTCACCTTCTGGGGCTTCGACATCATCACGAAGGCGACGATGGCCGACCTGAAGTTCAGCTTCGTCGGCAACACGGCCATGCACCCGCCCGGCCACAGCGGCCTCGGCGTGCACCACATGCTCGGGGCCCTGCCCGGGGCGACGACGGCCGCGACGATGCTGATGAAGAAGCAGCTGGCCGACCTCGACGTGCCCGAGGTGCCGGAGTTCCTCGACCTGCTCGTCGGCTCCGGGGCGCACCTGTGGGCCTGCCGGATGTCGGCCGACATGAACCACCTGACCGCGGACGACCTCCACGAGGGTGTCGAGGGCATCATCTCGGCGGGCGACTTCATCGAGCTCACCGAGGGAGCCCAGCTGCTCTTCATCTGAGGCAGCCGACGCGAACGTGTGTGAACACGCCGGGGAAACACCGGCGTGTTCACACACGTTCGGGGGCGAGCGGGGGTCAGATGCCGAGCTCGGGGGCCGGCTTCTCGGTGCCGGGCACCGGCGCCAGGTAGAGCGTCGAGAGCCGTGCCACGCGCACCGTCACCGAGTACGGCTGGTCGTTCCACGGCGAGGTCTCGGCCTCGAGGACGATGCCGGCCTGGCTGGGGCTGCTCGCCTCGTCGTAGCCACTGGTGTCGAGCACCACCTCCCAGCGCCCGGAGCGGGGCACGCCCACCCGCACCCACTCCTTGTCCTGGCCGCTGTAGTTGACCAGCGAGGCCACGACGTCGCCGGTGCCGTCGGCGTTCTCGAAGCGCAGGTACGACAGCAGGTTGCCGGTGTTGTCGTCGGCGTCGAGCCAGCGGAAGCCGGCCGGCTGCGCGTCGAGCGCCCACAGCGCCGGGTGCTCGCGGTAGAGGGTGTTGAGCTCCTTGACCAGCGCGTGCACGCGGTAGTGCGCGGCGTGGTCGAGCAGCCACCAGTCGAGCGAGCGGCCGTCGGCCCACTCGCCGGGCTGGGCGAACTCCGAGCCCATGAAGAGCAGCTGCTTGCCGGGGTGGCTCCACATGTAGGCCAGGAAGGCCCGCACGGTCGCGAGCTGGTCGGGCCGCTCGCCGGGGATCTTGGTGACCAGCGAGCCCTTGCCGTGGACGACCTCGTCGTGGCTGATCGGCAGCACGAAGCTCTCGCTGAAGGCGTACATCAGCGAGAAGGTCAGCAGGTTGTGGTGGTACTGGCGGTGCACCGGCTCCTCGTGGAGGTAGCGCAGGGTGTCGTTCATCCAGCCCATGTTCCACTTCAGCCCGAAGCCCAGGCCGCCGGCCGAGGTGGGCTTGGTGACACCCGGCCACGAGGTCGACTCCTCGGCGATGGTGACGATGCCGGGCACCCGCTTGTAGGCGGTGGCGTTGGCCTCCTGGAGCAGCCCGATCGCCTCGAGGTGCTCCGGGCCGCCGTGGACGTTGGGGATCCACTCGCCGTCGCGGCGCGAGTAGTCGAGGTAGAGCATCGAGGCCACGGCGTCGACCCGCAGGCCGTCGATGTGGAACTCCTCGAGCCAGTACACGGCGTTGGCCACGAGGAAGTTGCGCACCTCGAGCCGGCCGAAGTCGAACACGTGCGTGCCCCAGTCGGGCTGGTCACCGCGACGCGGGTCCGGGTGCTCGTAGAGCGGCAGCCCGTCGAAGCGCGCCAGCGCGAACTCGTCCCGCGGGAAGTGGCCGGGGACCCAGTCGAGGATGACGCCCACGCCCGCGCGGTGCAGGGCGTCGACGAGGTACTTGAAGTCGTCGGGGGTGCCGAAGCGTGCGGTCGGCGCGTAGTAGCCGGTGACCTGGTAGCCCCACGACGGGCCGTAGGGGTGCTCCATCACGGGCAGGAGCTCGACGTGGGTGAAGCCGAGGTCGGTGACGTAGTTGACCAGGTGCTCGGCCAGGTCGCGGTACGTCATGCCCTGGCGCCACGAGCCCAGGTGCACCTCGTAGACGCTCATCGGGCCGGTGTGCGGGTCGGCGGCGGCGCGGCGCTCCATCCACGCGTCGTCCCCCCACGTGTGGTGGCTGTCGTCGACGACGGAGCCCGTGCGTGGCGGGCACTCGGTGCGCCGCGCCATCGGGTCGGCCTTGGTGCGCACGCCGTCGTCGGCGCCCCGGATCTCGTACTTGTAGACCTCGCCCGCGCCCACGCCCGGCACGAAGAGCTCCCAGACCCCGCTGGCGCCGAGGAGGCGCATCGGGTGCATCCGCCCGTCCCAGCCGTTGAAGTCGCCGACCACGCGCACGGCCTTGGCCCGGGGGGCCCACACCGCGAACGAGGTGCCGCGCACGGTGCCCATCGGGCCGCCGTACTCGTGCACCCGCGCCCCCAGGACGGTCCACAGCTCCTCGTGGCGACCCTCGCCGACCAGGTGCAGGTCGACCTCGCCGAGGGTCGGCGCGAAGCGGTATGGGTCGTCCTGCTCGTGCTCGACGCCGTCGCCCCAGGCCACGAGCAGGCGGTAGTCCATGGTCGCGGTGGCGTCG
The DNA here is from genome assembly GCF_002846495.1 of Phycicoccus duodecadis. NCBI lineage: Bacteria > Bacillati > Actinomycetota > Actinomycetes > Micrococcales > Intrasporangiaceae > Phycicoccus > Phycicoccus duodecadis. The sequence goes on along the minus strand of NZ_PJNE01000001.1, from coordinate 880,842 downwards.
GTGCGCACGCCGGTCCAGACGCCCTCGGCCTCGTGGTCGAGGGTGAGCTCCTCGCCGTCCTCGAACCGGACCCGCACGGCGCTCGCGAGCGGCTTCAGGACGCGGATGCGCAGGCCGCCCGGCTCGAGGTGCTGGCCGAGCAGGTCGTGCGGCTGCTGGTGGCGGCCCTGGACCAGCGCGGTGATCGCGCCGCCGACCTCGGGGCTGGGGGTGGGAGTCACGAACGGTCTCCTTGCGAGGTGGGGGAGGGGGCCTGGGCGGTGAGGCGACGGACGGCGCCCAGTGGGATGCCGACCCACGCGGGGCGGTTGCGCGCCTCGTAGACGACCTCGTACATCGCCTTGTCGATCTCGAAGGCGGCCAGCAGTGCCCCGAGGCGGCGGGGATCGGCACCGGCCTCGGCGGCGTAGCCGTCGAGGAAGGCCTGCTGGGTGGCGGTGACCCAGTCGCGGGCCGAGAGGCCGACGGCCTGCTCCCGGGTGCCACCCACGTAGTCGAAGCTGCGCAGCATCCCGGCGACGTCGCGGGCCCACTGGTCGGGCAGCGAGCGCTCGGCGAGCGGGCGCAGCGGCTCGCCCTCGAAGTCGAGCAGGACCCAGCCCCGCTCGGGCGAGTGCAGCACCTGGCCGAGGTGGTAGTCGCCGTGGATGCGCTGCAGGTCGGGCCACGGCGCGGCGGCCGCGGCCTCGAACACCGCCTCGACGGCCGGGCGGGCCGAGGCGAGGTCGGGCACCTCGACGACGGCGGCGTCGACCCGCCCGCGCATGGCGGCGAGGATGGCGTCGGCCTGCTCGGGCCGGGTGGGCGTGGTGCCGAGGGCGCCGGCCAGCACGCGGTGCACCTCGGCCGTCGCGGCGCCGAGGTCGCGGGCGGGGCCGGTGAAGTCGGTGCCGTCCTCGGCCGCGCGCAGCGCGACCCGCCACGCGTCCTCGACGCCGGGCAGGAACTCCTGCGCGAACGCGAGGTGGCCGGTGGCCTCGTGGTCACCCTCGGGGCCGGGGTGGGGCCAGGCGCCGGTGACGGCCCCGACCAGGGCCGGGACCCGGCGCGAGCCGGCGTCGACCAGCGCGCCCTGGAGGACGACGTCGGGGTTCTCGCCGGGCGAGAGCATCCGGAAGACCTTGACGATGAGGGGGACGTGGCGGCCCGCGTCGTCGCTGGTGTCGAGGATGACCGAGGTGTTGGACTGTTCACCGGTGAGCACGCGCGAGGAGCGCACCCGTACCGCCGAGCCCCAGCTCGGCTGTGGCGCCCCGGCGACCGAGCCCTCGGGCGCGTCGGTGGCCGAGGAGGACACCGCGCTCACCCGGCCCTGGACGAGCTCGAGCAGCTGGGCCGCGTAGACCGGGTCGTGCGGGGCGTCGTAGACCCAGCGCCGCCCGAGGACCGAGTGCTCGAGGACGCCCACGAGGGCGTGGTCGGCCGAGGCCAGCGGCTCGCCGCGGTACGTGAGCGGCACCTGGTAGACGACGGTCTCGTCGCCCGCCTCGTCGGCCACCAGCAACGTCTCGACGCCCACCTCGCCCGCCGGGTCGTCGAGCCGCCACGCGGCCAGCCGGCGCAGCACGGGGCGCCGGCCCTTGGCCGCGTACCAGCGCTGCCCGCCCATCCAGCCCTCGAGGAGCTCGAGCTTGGTCGGCGTGAGGGTGGCGCCGGTGTGGATCTCAGCCATGGGTGCCCCCGGCCGGCGGGTCGAGCGCGAGCCAGAAGAAGTCGCGCGACCCGAGGGTGACCGTGAGCTCGCCGGTGGGCCCGATGTCGGGGAAACCGGTGCCGCCGAACAGGTCCCGGGTCTGGTAGCCGGCGAAGTGCTCGGGCACCTGGATGGTGCTGGCCTGCGGCCGCGACGACAGGTTGTTGACGCAGAGCACGGCTCGGGCCGAGCGGTCCTCGACCTCGCGCTCACGGCGGTCGACGCGCACGAACGACAGGACCCGGTCGTGCGAGGACGCGCACACCTCGAAGTCCCCGAGCCCGAACACGGGGTGCTCGCGCCGGACGGCGAGCATCCCCCGCAGCCAGTGCAGGAAGGAGGAGCCCGAGGCCATCTGGGCCTCGACGTTGACGTGGCTGTAGTTGTGCACCAGCGACTGGATGACCGGCAGGTAGAGCTTGCCGGGGTCGGCGGTGGAGAACCCCGCGTTGCGGTCGGGGGTCCACTGCATCGGGGTGCGCACGGCGTCGCGGTCGTCGAGCCAGATGTTGTCGCCCATCCCGATCTCGTCGCCGTAGTAGAGGCAGGGCGACCCGGGCAGCGAGAGCAGCAGCGCGTGGATGAGCTCGATCTCGGGGCGGCTGTTGTCGAGCAGCGGCGAGAGGCGGCGCCGGATGCCGACGTTGGCCCGCATCCGGGGGTCGGGGGCGTACCAGCCGTACATGGCGGCGCGCTGCTCCGGCGTGACCATCTCGAGGGTCAGCTCGTCGTGGTTGCGCAGGAAGGTGCCCCACTGGGTGCCCGGCGGGATGGCGGGGGTGTCGGCGAGCACGTCGATGATCGGCGCCGCCTTCTCCTCGCGCAGGGCGTAGTAGAGCATCGGCATCACCGGGAAGTGGAAGCACATCTGGCACTCCGGCGCCTCCTCGGTGCCGAAGTAGTCGACGACGTCGCCGGGCGGCTGGTTGGCCTCGGCGAGGAGGATGCGCCCGGGGTACTCGGCGTCGACCATCGCCCGCAGCGACGCCAGGAACTCGTGGGTCTTGGGGTGGTTCTCGCCGTTGTGCCCCTCCTCCTCGTAGAGGTAGGGCACGGCGTCGAGCCGGAAGCCGTCGATGCCCATGTCCATCCAGAACCGCACGGCGTCGAAGATGGCGTCGTGGACCGCCGGGTTCTCGAAGTTCAGGTCGGGCTGGTGGCTGAAGAACCGGTGCCAGAAGAACTGCCGGCGGATGGGGTCGAAGGTCCAGTTCGAGGTCTCGGTGTCGATGAAGATGATGCGGGCGTCGGTGTACTTGTCGTCGGTGTCGGACCACACGTAGAAGTCCCCGTACGGGCCCTCGGGGTCGCTGCGCGAGGCCTGGAACCACGGGTGCTGGTCGCTGGTGTGGTTCATCACGAGGTCGGTGACGATGCGGATGCCGCGGGCGTGCGCCTGGGTGATGAGCTCACGGAACTCCGGGAGGGTGCCGAACTCGGGCAGCACCTGGGTGTAGTCGGAGATGTCGTAGCCACCGTCGCGCAGGGGGCTGGCGTAGAACGGCGGCAGCCAGAGGCAGTCGACGCCCAGCCACTGCAGGTAGTCGAGCCGGTTGATGATGCCGGCGAAGTCGCCCTCGCCGGAGCCGGTGGAGTCGCCGAAGGCGCGCACCAGGACCTCGTAGAAGACGGCGGTGCGGAACCACTCGGGGTCGTGGCGCAGCCCGGGCTGGTTCATGCCGAGACCGGGGTGGCTGTGCCCCATGCCGGGGATCGCGCTCATCGGGCCCTCCTGACGGCGACCACGTGCACGGGCTCGACCTCGGGCCCGAGGCGGACGTAGACCTCCTGCTGCCACTGCCAGGTGTGCCCGGTGAGCAGGTCGGTGGCCTCGAGCGTCTCGCCCGGCTCGGCGCCGAGGGCCGCCAGGTCGAGGCGCAGCGTGGTGGCCCGGGTCGAGTGGGGGTCGAGGTTGGCGACGACGAGCACCACGTCGTCGGTGCCGTCGGGCAGGGCCCGTCGCTTGGAGAACGCCAGGAAGTTCTCGTCGTCGACGTGGTGGAAGCGGATGCCGCGCAGGCGGTGCAGCGCGGGGTGCTCGCGGCGGATCTCGTTGAGCCGGGTGAGGTAGCCCGCCAGCGACCTCCCCTCCCGGGCCCCGCCGGGCTCGTCGTCGGCCCAGCGCCGGTCCTTGAACTCGTACTTCTCGTTGTCGATCTGCTCGTCGGCGCCCGGGCGGGCCACGTGCTCCATCAGCTCGTAGCCGGCGTAGATGCCGTAGGTGGGGACCAGGGTGGCGGCCAGGGCGGCGCGCAGCTTCCAGGCGGCGGGGCCGCCGAACTGCAGGTAGGGCGTCAGGATGTCGTGGGTGGTGGGCCAGAACGAGGGGCGCATGTAGGAGGCCGACTCGCCCGCGAGCTCCTCGACGTACTCGCGCAGCTCGGGGGCGGTGTTGCGCCAGGTGTAGTACGTGTAGCTCTGCTGGAAGCCGATCTTGCCGAGGGTGTGCATCATCGCGGGCTTGGTGAAGGCCTCGGCCAGCCAGATCACGTCGGGATGGTCCTTCGCCACGTCGGCGATGAGCCACTGCCAGAACTCGACCGGCTTGGTGTGCGGGTTGTCGACCCGGAAGATCTCGACGCCGTGGTCGATCCACACCTGCACCACGGCGCGCACGGCGGCGTAGATGCCCGCCGGGTCGTTGTCGAAGTTCAGCGGGTAGATGTCCTGGTACTTCTTCGGCGGGTTCTCGGCGAAGGCGATGGTGCCGTCGGCGCGGGTGGTGAACCACTCGGGGTGCGCGGCGACCCAGGGGTGGTCGGGCGAGCACTGCAGGGCGAGGTCCATGGCGACCTCCATCCCCAGCCGCTTCGCCTCGGCCACGAAGGCGTCGAAGTCGTCGAAGGTGCCGAGGTCGGGGTGGATGGCGTCGTGCCCGCCGTCGGGGGAGCCGATGGCGTAGGGGCTGCCCGGGTCCTCGGGGCGCGCGTCGAGGGTGTTGTTGGGGCCCTTCTTGGCCGCCTGCCCGATCGGGTGGATGGGCGTGAGGTAGACGACGTCGAAGCCCATCGCCGCCACGGCCGGCAGCCGGCCCGCGGCGGTGCGCAGCGTGCCGGTGTGCCACCGGTGCTCGTCCTCGTCGTAGTGCGCCCCCTCGCTGCGCGGGAAGAGCTCGTACCACGCGCCGTAGAGGGCTCGCTCGCGCTCGACGAGGAGCGGCAGCTCGCGCGAGGGCGAGACCAGGTCACGCAGCGGGCGCTCGCCCAGCTCGGTCTCGACGTCGGCCGCGGTGCCGGCCCGCAGCCGTAGCGCCGGAGGCCGGGCGGTGTCGCGCAGGCCCGTGATGGCGTCGATCAGCAGCTGCTCCTGTTCGGCGGTGCGGTCGACCTCGTCGACGGCCCGCTCGAGGACGCGGGCGCCCTCCTCGAGCATCAGCTCGGTGTCGACGTCGGCGGCCACCTTGATGGTGGCGTCGTGCTCCCAGGTGCCGTAGGGGTCTGACCAGCCCTCGACCCGGTAGGACCACCAGCCGGTGCGGTCGGGGGTGACCCGTGCGACCCAGGTGTCGAGCCCGGGGTTGGTGCACGTCATCGGGTGGAAGGTCTCGACGCCGTCGGGGTCGGTGAGGACGACGGTGGCGTTGACGGCGTCGTGGCCCTCGCGGAACACGGTGGCCCGGACCTCGAGCTCCTCGCCGACGACCGCCTTGGCGGGCCGGTCGCCGTGGTCGACCACCGGTCTGACGTCGAGGACCGGGATCCGTCCGAGGGGGGTCTGCGGAGGGGCGGTACGGAGGGCGTCACTCACCCCACCGAACCTACACGGGCCGACGCTCCCGACGCAGTCGCGCCACCCGGCGGCCCCGGCCGGTCCGGGCCGGTCAGGCCGGTCAGGCGTGCCAGATGCGCTCGAGGTAGTCGCGCATCGAGCGGTCCGAGGAGAAGTAGCCCGAGCGCGCCACGTTGAGGATGGCCGAGCGCGACCAGGCGTCGGGGTCGGCGTACGCGGCGTCGACCCGGGCCTGGGCGTCGAGGTAGGCGCGGAAGTCCGCCAGCACCATGAACGAGTCCTGGTGCAGCAGGTTGTCGACCACCGGCGCCACCGCCTGGCGGTCGCCGCCGGTGAAGTGCCCACTGGCCAGCAGGTCGATGGTGCTGCGCAGCTGCGGGTCGGACTCGTAGACCGCCGACGGGGTGTAGCCGCGCGCCGTGAGCTCCTCGACCTCGGGCTCGGTCATCCCGAACAGGAAGAAGTGCTCGTCGCCCACCAGCCGGCGGATCTCGACGTTGGCGCCGTCGTCGGTGCCGATCGTGAGCGCGCCGTTGAGCGCGAACTTCATGTTGCCGGTGCCCGAGGCCTCCTTGCCCGCGAGCGAGATCTGCTCGGACAGGTCGGCGGCCGGGATGAGCTTCTCGGCCAGGGTCACGTTGTAGTTGGCGGGGAACGCCACCGAGAGCCGCCCGGCCACCGCCGGGTCGGCGTTGACGACGTCGGCCACCGCGTTGATGAGGAAGATGATCTCCTTCGCCAGGTGGTAGCCGGGGGCCGCCTTGGCGCCGAAGACGAAGGTGCGCGGGGTGACCTGCTCGGCCGGGACGCGGCCGGAGACGACGTCGTCGTAGAGCGAGACGATGTGCAGCAGCTTCAGGGTCTGGCGCTTGTACTCGTGCAGGCGCTTGACCATGACGTCGAGCATCGCCTCGGGGGGCAGCTCGAGGCCGTCGCGCACCCGCAGCAGGGTGGTGAGCCGCTCCTTGTTGGCCTGCTTGACGGCGCGGAACTGCTCGCGGAAGCCGGCGTCGTCGGCGTAGGGCTCGAGCTCGCGCAGCCGGTCGAGGTCGGTGACCCAGCCGTCGCCGATGGTCTCGGTGAGGAGGTCCGACAGCCGCCGGTTCGCCAGCCGCACGAAGCGCCGCGGGGTGACGCCGTTGGTGACGTTGGTGAACTTCTCGGGCCACAGCCGCGAGAAGTCCGGCAGCACCTTGTCACGCAGCAGCTGGCTGTGCAGCTCGGCGACGCCGTTGACCTTGGAGGCGGCCACGGTGGCGAGGTAGGCCATCCGGACCGCCCGCTCGGGGTGCTCGGCGATGATCGACATCCGCCGCACCAGCATCTCGTCGCCGGGGTGCGCCTCGCGGACCTCCTCGAGGAACTCCTCGTTGATCCGGTAGATGATCTCGAGGTGGCGGGGGAGCAGGCGCCCGAGCAGCTCGGCGGACCAGACCTCGAGGGCCTCGGGCAGCAGCGTGTGACAGGTGTAGGCGAAGCACTTCTGGGTGATCTCCCAGGCCTCGTCCCACGCGAAGCCCTTGCGGTCGACGAGGATCCGCATCAGCTCGGGGATGGCGATGACGGGGTGGGTGTCGTTGAGCTGGAAGATGATCCGCTGGTGGAGCCGGCGCAGGTCGAAGTCCGCGGGCAGGGTGTTGTCGATGAAGTCGTGCAGCGAGCACGCCACGAAGAAGTACTGCTGCTGCAGGCGCAGCTCCTTGCCCTGGGGCGTGGAGTCCTCGGGGTAGAGCACCTTGCTGATGTTCTCGGCGGTGGTCTGGGCCCGCACGGCCTGCGCGTAGTCACCGGAGTTGAAGATCTGGAGGTCGAAGGCCTGGGTGGCGCGGGCGCTCCACAGCCGCAGGGTGTTGACGACGCCGTTGCGATGGCCCGGGACCATGTAGTGGTACGGCATCCCGATGACCTGCCAGTCGGGGGTCCAGGTGCAGCGCTCGCGACCGTCGGCGTCGGTGGTGGTCTCGGTGCTGCCCCCGAAGCTCACCAGCACCTGGCGCTCGGGGTGCGGGAACTCCCACGGGTTGCCCAGCGAGAGCCACGAGTCGGGCACCTCGACCTGGCGGTCGGCCTCGAAGGTCTGGCGGAAGATGCCGTACTCGTAGCGGATGCCGTAGCCGATGCAGGGCACGTCCATCGTGGCGAGCGAGTCGACGAAGCAGGCGGCGAGCCGGCCCAGGCCCCCGTTGCCGAGCCCGGGCTCGACCTCCTGGGCGCGCAGGGTGGCGATGTCGATGCCGCAGCGCTCCATCGCGACCTGCGCGATGTCCTGGAGGTTGGTGGCGAGCAGGTTGTTGCCCAGCTGGCGTCCGAGGAGGTACTCGGCCGAGAGGTAGCCGACCGTCTTCTGTTGGGTCTGCCGGCGCCGCGTCCCGGTCTCGAGCCAGTCGGCCATGAGGTAGCGGCGGACCGTGCGGGCCAGCGCCAGGTACTGGTCGTTGACCGTCGACTGCGACAGCAGGGTGCCCTGCCCGTAGTTCAGCTCGCCGAGGAAGGTCTCGACGAAGCCGTCGACCGTCGGCGCCGGCTGGACGACGGGGCCCGACGCCAGGGGGTGGCTGGTGCGGAACGCGGGGCCGATCCGGCGGACGTCGGTCGTCGGCGACTCGTCGGACATGACGGCGGGGCGGGGCGCGGTGTCGGTCATTCGAGGTCGTCCTTCGGGGCCGGGAGGTGGGTCAGGTGCAACGGCGGGGGTGCGCTGGACAGGGTAGCCATCTCGTGCGGAAACGCTTGCACACTTCGGGGCGGCCGGCCGGGAGGACTCAGGATGCGGGCGCGGCCACGAGCCGGTCGGGGGTGAGGTCGGCCAGGGTCCGGCAGCCGGTGAGGGCCATGGTCAGGTCCAGCTCGGCCAGCAGGTGGCGCAGGACCTGGGCGGCCCCCTCCTGGCCGGCCAGGGCCAAGCCGTAGACGTAGGGCCGCCCGATGCCGACCGCGGTGGCGCCGAGGGCCATGGCGACGAAGACGTCGGCGCCGGTGCGCACGCCGGAGTCGAACAGGACCGGCATCGCCGAACCCCGGCCCCGCACGGCGTCGACGACCCCGGGCAGCGCGTCGAGGGCGCCCACGCTGCGGTCGACCTGCCGGCCGCCGTGGTTCGAGACCCAGACGCCGTCGACCCCGGCGTCGACCGCCCGCTGCGCGTCCTGGGGGTGCAGCACGCCCTTGAGGACGATCGGCAGCGAGGTCATGGCGCGCAGCCGGGGCAGGTCGTCCCAGGTGAGGCCGGGGCGCGAGAACACGTCGAGGAAGGTCTCGACCGCGGCTCGCGGCACCGGCGAGGTCACGTTCTCGCGCGTGGGCCCGGGGTGGTTGCGGCTCATCGAGAGCAGTGTCCGCACCGCCGTCGGGGTGGGGCGGGGCGACGGCTCGGACGGCCGCCCGGCGGCGGCGTCGACCCGCTCCCGCACCAGGCGCCGGAAGACCGGGTCGGAGGTGTACTGCGCGATGCCCTCGCCCCGGGCGAACGGCAGGTGTCCGAGGTCGAGGTCACGCGGCCGCCAGCCCAGGTAGGCGGTGTCGAGCGTGACCACGAGCGCGTCGCTGCCGCACGCCTGGGCGCGGTGCACCAGCGAGGCCGCCAGGTCGTCGTCGTTGCTCCAGTACAGCTGGTACCAGTGCCCGGCGCCGCGCACGGCGGCCGCGACGTCCTCCATCGGCACGCTGGCCTGGGTGCTGAGGACGGGGGTCACGCCCTCGCCGGCCGCGGCCCGCGCCGCGGCCAGGTCGGCGTCGGGGTGCGCACTCGAGAGCACCCCCACCGGCGAGAGCAGCAGCGGCGACCCGTGGCGCCGGCCCAGCAGCTCGACCGACAGGTCGCGCTCGCGGGTGTCGACGAGCATCCGGGGGAGCACCCGCCGGCGGTCGAAGGCGGCACGGTTGGCGCGGGCGCTCGCCTCGCCGCCGGCCGACCCCGCCACGTACGCGAAGGCGCGGCGCGACATCACCTTCTCGGCGGCCGCCTCGAGGTGGCGACCGTCGGTCGGGACCGCCGGGCGGTGCCCGAAGGAGCCGGCGCGGTAGATCGCGCCCTGCACGAGACGTCCGATGTCGGTGGCGGCCACGAGCGCCTGTCTACCGGACCGGGCCGCCGGAAGCCACTGTCGGCGCGCGGTGCCCGGGTGGGGCCCCTAGGGTTCTCGGGTGCACCGTTTCCCCTGGGCCGCATGGGGCCTGCTCGTCGTCGTCATCGACCTCCCCCTGCGCGGGTGGGACGTGGCGCCCGACGTCGTCGGCTACGCCTGGGTCCTCTACGGGCTGTGGGGCGCCGCCGCCCGGCCGTTCCTGGTGGCGCGGGTGGCCGCGGTCGTGGGCCTGGCGGTGTGGGTCGTCACCGGCACGCCGCTGTTCGCCGCCGACCGCTACGTGATCCTCCAGTACACGGCGCTCACCGTCGAGGCGGTCGTGTGGGCCGTGCTCGTGCACCAGCTGTGCACCGGGGTGATGGCCGTCGGCATCCCCGAGGACCTCGAGCGGTGGGCCCATCGGCTGGCCCTCGCGGCGGTGGCCCTCGGTGTGCTGCTCGTCGGGTCGCTGGTGCTGTACGCCACCTCGGGTCTGGCCCTCTACGGGCTGGCCGTGGTCGCCGCCGTGGTGGTGGGGCTGCTGGCGGTCGTCCTGCTCCAGCGGGTGTCCCGGTCGGGCGCGCTCACCGCCGCCTGACCGGCGCCGGCCCGCCCACGACGAGGGCCCGCCGCTCCCGGACATCGGGAGGGCGGGCCCTGGGCGTGCGGGGTCAGCGCAGGAAGGGGATGGCCCGGTCGAGCAGGCCGCGCTCCTTGAGCTCGGCGCGCAGCGGGATCTCGTCGTCGATCCAGCCGCTCTGCTTGATGCCCCAGAACGAGGCGTGGTCGGGGCCGTAGCCGAGGAGCTGCTGGTGCAGCGGCGAGAGGTTCTTGAACCACTCGGAGTCCTGGTCGGCGACGTCCTCGTCGAGGGGGCGGATCCAGCGGTAGGTGTAGCCGATGAACATCAGCTTGCGGATGCGCTCGCTCTTGTTCATCGAGCGGCTGTGCCAGATGCGGCGGTCGAAGATGAACGCGTCACCCGGCTCGAGGCACACCTCGACGGCACCCTCCGGCTCGATGATGGGGTCGCCCGGCTTCTCGGGGCGGCCGGCGAGGGTGTTGCTCTTGTGGCTGCCCGGGATGACCTTGGTGTTGCCGTAGCCCGGCTCGGAGAGGTCGGTCAGGGCGTAGCAGATCTTCGTCATGAACATCGGACGCACGTCCATGTCGATGTCGGAGTTCTGGCGGTAGCCGTCCTGGTGCCAGTTCCAGAAGGGCGGCTCGTCCTTCGGGGGGTTGACGTCGATGTGGTTGTGGTGGGTGTAGATGTTCCAGCCCATGGTCCCCCAGATGTAGGGGAAGGTCGTGGGCCAGGTGAGCAGCTCGGGGAAGCGCGGGTCCTTGTGCAGCCAGCCCATGACGTGGATCGACTTGTCGGGGCGGCGGCGGTCGGCCGCCTCCTCCTCGGCGTAGATCCGGTCGACGGCGTTCTCGAAGTACGCCCGGTCCTCCTCGGGCAGGGCGCCCTTGATGACCACGAAGCCGTCGCGGTCGTACTGCTCGCGGATGGCGGGGTCGAGCGGCTCGAAGCCGGTGGGGGCCTGGGTGGTCGCGGTCATGCTCGGATGCTCCTCACGTGGTGCCGACGACGGCGGGGGCACCGCTCCCGCTGCCGCGCACGCAGGCACGGCTCGTTTCCCCCAGTGTAGGACCGGGGGCCGCGCGAGCCGGGAGGCGAGGCGGTGCCGGGTGCGGCGCCCGTGCCCGTGCACCTGCCCGTCGAGAGGAGGCGACACGCACACCGCGAGGCTCCGACGACGTGCGTGTCGCCTCATCTCGACCAGGGCCGGGCGGGGGCGCGGTCACCGACGGGTCAGGCCGTGGCGTAGAGGCGCAGGGTGCCGGGCGCGACCGTCACCCGGGCGGGGGCCGCGACGTCCTCGGTGCTCCCCGCGTCGACCTGCGGGCGGTCGTGGGCGCTGTCCCAGCGCAGCCGGTGGCGCGCGCCGGCGGGGGGCGCCGGCAGGGTCACCTCGGCCGCGTCGGAGGAGCCGTTGAGCACCAGCAGCGCCCCGGGCTCGCAGGGCGCCGGCGCGGCCAGCGCCATCTGCAGGACCCGCGAGCGGGCGTCGTGCCATCGCTCGCCCATCGGCGTGCCGTCGGCGCCGAACCAGCCGATGTCGGGGGTGCCGTCGCCGTCGACGTCGCGGCCCAGCAGCCAGGTGCGCTGCCGCAGCACCGGCAGCTCCCGGCGCAGGGCGAGCAGACGGCGGGTCGTGGCGAGCAGGTCCTCCTGCCACGGCGCGAGGTCCCAGTCGACCCACGAGATCTCGTTGTCCTGGCAGTAGGGGTTGTTGTTGCCCCCCTGGGTGCGCCCGAGCTCGTCGCCGGCGTTGATCATCGGGACCCCCGACGACAGCAGCAGGGTGCCGAGCAGTGCGCGCAGGGCCCGGGTCCGCGCGGCCAGGACCGCCGGGTCGTCGGTGGGCCCCTCGGCCCCGTGGTTCCACGAGCCGTTGCCGTCGGAGCCGTCGCGGTTGTCCTCGCCGTTGGCCTCGTTGTGCTTGTGGTCGTACGACACCAGGTCGGCGAGGGTGAAGCCGTCGTGGGCGGTGACGAAGTTGACCGACGCCGTGGGCCCGCGGTCACGCGCCCCGAAGAGGTCGTGCGAGCCCGTGAGGCGGGTCGCCAGGTCGCGGGCGTCGTGCCCCGGGTGCCCCTGTGACTGCGCCCGGGCCTCGCCGACCCAGAACCGCCGCGTGCCGTCGCGGAAGCGGTCGTTCCACTCCTGGAAGGGCGGCGGGAACTGCCCGGTCCGCCAGCCGTGGATGCCGAGGTCCCACGGCTCGGCGACGAGGGTGACCCGCGAGAGCACGGGGTCGGTGCGCAGGGCCACGAGGAACGGGTGGTCGGGGTCGAAGTCGTCGCTGCGTCCGCGCCCCAGGGCCACCGCGAGGTCGAAGCGGAACCCGTCGACGTGGTACTCCTGCACCCAGTGGCGCAGGCTGTCGAGCACCATCCGGCAGACCACCGGATGGCGCAGGTCGAGGGTGTTGCCGCAGCCGGTGACGTCGATGTCCCGGCCGCGGTCGTCGAGGCGGTAGTAGGCCCGCTGGTCCAGGCCGCGCCACGACAGCGTCGCGCCGGTGCGGCCCTGCTCGCAGGTGTGGTTGTAGACGACGTCGAGGATGACCTCGAGGCCCGCCTCGTGCAGGAGCTTGACCATGCCCTTGACCTCGTCGACCACGCCCTGCGGGTCCGTGGCGGCCGCGTAGGGGGCGTGCGGCGCGAGGAAGCCCAGGGTGTTGTAGCCCCAGTGGTTGCTCAGCCCCCGCCGGACCAGGTGCGGCTCGTGGGTGAAGGCCTGGACGGGCAGCAGCTCCACGGCGGTGACGCCCAGCGAGAGCAGGTGCTCGACCGAGGCCGGGTGGGCCAGGCCGGCGTAGGTGCCGCGCAGCGACTCCGGGACGCCGGGGTGGCGCATCGTCTGGTTGCGCACGTGCGCCTCGTAGACCACGCTCTCGCTGCGCGAGCGACCGGGCGGGGCGTCGGCCCCCCAGTCGAAGGCGTGGTCGACGACGACCCCGCGCGGCACGTGGCCGCGGCTGTCGAGCGGCGAGCGGACCTCGAGGTCGCCGGACCACGCGTCGTCGACCACGTGGCCGTAGATCTCGCGCCCCCAGGCGACCGAGCCCTCGACGGCCCCCGCGTAGGGGTCCAGCAGCAGCTTCGCGGGGTTGTGCAGGTGGCCGCGCTCGGGGTCCCACGGGCCGTCGACCCGCAGGTTGTAACGCTGGCCCGGCCCCATCCCGGGCACCTCGCCGAACCACCAGCCGTGCGCGCGCTCGCGCAGCGGCACCACGCGCTCGCTCTCGCCGGCGGTGTCGCCGGGCTCGAACAGGCTCACCGCCACGGCGTCGGCGTGGCCGGCGTAGACCGCCACGTCGGCGCCGCCGGGGGTCGGGGTGACGCCGGGGGGAGGAGGCAGGTCGCGGGTCAGCCGCCCGGGTGACGGCGTGCGCGGGTCCGGCCAGGGCGACATGGTGGCGAAGCCTAGTCAGTCGTTACGGTGGGACCATGACCGATCCCACGTCGCTGCCCAACTTCCCGCCTCCCGCGGACGAGCACCCCCTGCGTGGTCGCGTCCTCGACGTCCTGGTCGACCTCGGCCTCGCCCCCAACCTCGACGGCGACGGCGACGTGGCGTTCACCGTCAACGACCAGCAGCTCTTCGTCCGGTGCACCGAGGGCGACGTCGAGATCATGCGGCTGTTCGGCCAGTGGCAGATCCAGGAGGAGCTGCTCGGTGACCGGCTCGCGCTGCACGAGGCGTGCAACGAGATCAACCTGCACATGAACCACGTCAAGCTCGGGGTCGCCGGCACCACGCTGGTGGTCACCGGCGAGCACGTGGTCACCGCCGGCGCCGACCTGGGCATGCTCACCCAGGTCTCGATCCAGGTGGTGCTCTCGGCCGTGCACCTCTGGCACCAGCGCATCCTCGGGATCGACCCCGAGACCGGCGGGCCCGTGGGGGAGGGGCAGTGAGCGCCCTGGTCCGCCTCGAGGTCGAGGCCGGCATCGGCACCATCCGCATCGACCGGCCGCCGATGAACGCGCTGAACGCCGAGATCCAGCACGCGTTCGTCGAGGTGTGCCGCGAGGCGGCCGAGCGGGCCGACATCGCCGCGGTGGTCGTCTACGGCGGCGAGAAGGTCTTCGCCGCGGGCGCCGACGTCAAGGAGATGGCCACGATGTCGTACACCGACATGGTCGAGCACTCCTCGCTCCTGCAGGACTTCACCCGGGCCCTGGCGCGCATCCCCAAGCCCACCGTGGCGGCCGTCACCGGCTACGCCCTGGGCGGGGGCTGCGAGGTCGCGCTCGCGTGCGACTGGCGGGTCTGCGCCGACGACGCGCGCCTCGGCCAGCCCGAGATCCTGCTCGGCATCATCCCCGGCGCCGGGGGCACCCAGCGTCTCGCGCGCCTCGTGGGCCCGGCCAAGGCCAAGGACATCGTGTTCTCGGGTCGCTTCGTCGACGCGCAGGAGGCGCTGGCCATCGGGCTGGTCGACCGCGTGGTCCCCGCAGCCGACGTCTACAGCGCCGCGCGCGAGCTGGTGGCCCGCTACGTGGGGGGCCCGCGCTTCGCCGTCCGAGCCGCCAAGGAGGCCATCGACCGCGGTCTCGAGGTCGACCTCGAGACCGGGCTCGAGATCGAGCGTCAGCTGTTCGCCGGGCTCTTCGCCACGAAGGACCAGGAGACCGGGATGCGCAGCTTCGTCGAGCAGGGGCCCGGGAAGGCCACCTTCGAGGGCGCCTGAGTCAGCCGGCGTCCGCGTGCCGGCCACCGTGGCGCGCCCGGAGCGCCGCGCGCTTCTGCTCGACGGTGGCGGCGTGCTCCGGGCGCGCCATCCCCGCCAGGTCGGCCAGCACGCCCTCGATGCGGGCCGGCACCTGGAGGTCGTCGGCTCCGTAGTGCGCGATCTCGTCGACGGCCAGGTCGAGCAGCCGCGCGAAGCCGGTGGGCCGGTCGAGGACGCGCACGACGCCGTGACCGTCGACGAGATGGGGCGACCGGTCGGGTCGCGCCGCGGCCACCCGGAGGAGCCGGTGCAGCTCGTCGAGGACCTGGACCGCGGTCGTCGGGTCGTTGACGGCCGGGGAGAGGGCGCGCTCGGCGATGTCGACGAGCTGGCGGACGCCGAACTCGGGGTCCTGGGGCAGGCTGCGCTCCCGCCCGAGCCCGATCGCGGCGCGCACCGCGTCGACCACCCGGTCGTCGGCTCCCGCCCCGTGCACCAGCGCCAGCTCCTGCCCCTGGTGGCGCACCTCGCCCACCCGGGTCATCAGCTCCACGAGCACCCCGGAGCGTTCGGCGCACTCGACGAGGTGGGAGTAGTGGATGCGCTGGACACAGCCGTGCCCGGACCCGGTCGTCACGACGACCGTGGGGCCGGCGATCGGCGACCAGACGGGCGCGCCGGCCGTCCCCTCGCGCCACTCCTCGTCGGAGCCGGCGCCCAGCACCCGCGCCGTCCCGGCCGCCACCCGGTCGATCACCTCCACCACCTGGATGGACTGGGTGATGTGGTGGATGAACGCGAAGAACAGCGCCACGCTCGTGAGCACCAGCAGGAAGGCCACCGTCACCGAGACCTGGGGGACGACGACGGTGTCACCCCCGCGGATGGTGCGCAGCACCATCAGCGAGAAGACGAAGGAGGACGTGAAGACCCCGAGGGTCACCTGCACGGTCCGGCTCGCCAGGAACGAGCCGAGCAGCCGGGGGGTGAACTGGCTGCTGGCCAGCTGCATCACGACCAGGGTGATGGAGAACACCAGCCCCGTCACCGAGATCATCGCACTCGCGATCGTGCTCAGCAGGCTGCGCGCCGAGTCGACGTTGCCGTCGAACACGAACGGCACGTCGCCGAGGACCCGGTCGTCGAGGACGGGCAGCACCGTGGCGGCGACCACCGCCAGGAGGGTGATGGTCGACGGCAGGACCCAGAAGGGTCTCCACGTCGCCTCCCACCAGCCCACGGAGTCGGGGTCGCCGACGGGTCCGACCGTGCGGCGGACGGTCCCTCGCGTTCCCTCACCCTGACTGCTCACGGTCACGATCCTGTCAGAGCCGTGCCCCCGCCCGGCCGGTGAGCAGCGGTGCTCAGGCGGGCGCGCGGCGGCGGCGGCAGGATCGCGGCATGCCCGAGACGCCCCGCCGCCGCAGCCGCCTCCCGATCGTCCTGACCGTGGTGGGGGCGATCGTGCTGGGGCTCGGGGCGGTCGGGGCCCTCGCGTGGTGCTCCACGTTCGGCTGCACGGTCCTCAGCGAGGACTTCGAGCCGCACGGCGAGGAGGCCGTGCGGGCGAGGGCCGAGGCCACGGCGGCGCTGGCGGAGGCGGGCGCCTCGCTGGCGAAGGGCCACCCGGTGCTGGCCGCCACCACTCTCGACGACTGCCTGGCCGGGCAGCACAACTGGAAGGTCCGAGACACCTACTCGCACGAGTGCTTCGTGCGCGACAGCCGCGTCCTGGAGCTGGCCGCCACCGACGCCGAGGTCGGCCCGGCGTTGACCGACTTCGACGCGACGGTGCGCGGCCGCGGCTGCGAGGCCTCGCCCGGTGGCGGTCTCGACGCGGTGCGCACCCAGTACTGGTCGCCCACCAACCCCAACGTCGTGCGCGAGGGCGCGGCCGGCCTGCCCCGCGCCGCCTACGACTGCCCCGACGGCTCCCGGGTGGAGGCCCGCCCCACGGGGGCCGACACCCGGGACACCGACCCCGCCGCCGCGCTGGGGCCCGACCTCGCGGGCAACGACGTGCTGAGCGGCGACCGCTACGACGCGGCCGACCTGGCGTCGGTCCGAGCCTCCCGGGCGTCGCTGGCCCTCGTGGTGACCGTGTCGCGGCCGTACTACCGCACGCGCTTCTGAGCGCGAGGCTCGACGGTGGCGACCGTCACGCCCTGGGGGTGGTCGACGAGCGCCCACCGGCTGAGAGGATGGAGGGCGATACCGGCCCGGTCACTCCGGGCGAGACCACGAGCGACAGGAAGAGGACGAGGCACGCATGAACATCGTCGTCTGCGTCAAGTACGTCCCGGACGCCCAGTCCGAGCGCACGTTCCAGGAGTCCGACAGCACCGTCGACCGCGACGCCGTCGACGGTCTGCTGTCCGAGCTCGACGAGTACGCCGTCGAGGAGGCCCTGAAGATCGTCGAGGCCCGGGGCGAGGGCGAGGTCGTCGTCGTCACGGTGGGCCCCCCGGCGGCCGCCGACGCCATCAAGAAGGCCCTCCAGATGGGCGCGCACCGCGGGGTCCACGTCCAGGACGACGCCATCCACGGCTCCGACGCGGTCGCCACCTCGCTGGTGCTCACCGAGGCCGTCAAGAAGGCCACCGACGGCAGCCCCGAGCTCGTGCTCACCGGGATGGCCTCGACCGACGGCACCATGGGCGTCGTCCCGGCGATGATGGCCGAGCGCCTGGGCCTGCCCCAGGTCACCTACGCCTCCGAGCTCACCGTCGGCGACGGCACCGTCACCATCCGGCGCGACGGCGACACCGCGTCCGAGACCGTCGAGGCCTCGCTGCCGGCGCTGGTGTCGGTCACCGACCAGATCAACGAGCCGCGCTACCCCTCGTTCAAGGGGATCATGGCCGCCAAGAAGAAGCAGGTCGACACCTGGTCGCTCGCCGACCTGGGGCTCGAGGCCTCGCAGGTCGGCCTCGACGCCGCGTGGACCACCGTCGTCACCTTCGCCAAGCGCCCGCCGCGCGAGCAGGGGCAGATCGTCACCGACGAGGGCGAGGGCGGGGCTCGCCTCGCCGAGTTCCTCAGCGCCCAGAAGTTCCTCTGACCCCCAGCGCCCGCACCCCTCAGGAGCATCCACCCATGGCCGAAGTCCTCGTCCTCACCGACCACAACGGCGGGCGTCTGCGTAAGTCGACCGCCGAGCTGCTGACCATCGCCCGCCGTCTCGGCGAGCCCTCCGCGGTGCACGTCGGCCCCGGTGCCGACGCCGCGCAGAAGACCCTCGCCAAGTACGGCGCCCACAAGGTGTACGTCGTCGACGACCCCGACGCCGCGAGCTTCCTCGTCGCGCCGCAGGCCGAGATCCTGGCCGCGCTGGTCGAGAAGGTGTCGCCCGCCGCCGTGCTCGTCCCGAGCAACGCCGCCGGCAAGGAGATCGCCGCCCGGCTCGCCATCAAGACCGGTTCGGGCCTGATCACCGACGCCGTCGACGTGCGCGCCGGCGACGACGGCATCGAGACCACCCAGTCGGTCTTCGCCGGGTCCTACACCGTGACCGCCAAGGTCACCACGGGCACCCCGATCATCTGCCTCAAGCCCAACTCGGTGGGCATCGAGGCGGCCCCCGAGGCCGGCACCGTCGAGGCCGTCGACATCACGGTCAGTGACGCCGCCAAGGCTGCGAAGGTCACCGACAGCCAGCCCAAGAAGGCCACCGGCCGCCCCGAGCTCACCGAGGCCGCGATCGTGGTCTCCGGGGGTCGCGGTACCGGCGGCGACTTCGGCCCCGTCGAGGAGTTCGCCGACAGCCTCGGAGCCGCCGTCGGGGCCAGCCGCGCCGCCGTCGACGCCGGGTGGTACCCGCACAGCAACCAGGTCGGCCAGACCGGCAAGCAGGTCTCGCCGCAGCTGTACGTGGCCGCCGGCATCTCCGGCGCCATCCAGCACCGGGCCGGCATGCAGACCTCCAAGACGATCGTGGCCGTCAACAAGGACGAGGAGGCGCCGATCTTCGAGCTGG
This sequence comes from Phycicoccus duodecadis, assembly GCF_002846495.1. NCBI lineage: Bacteria > Bacillati > Actinomycetota > Actinomycetes > Micrococcales > Intrasporangiaceae > Phycicoccus > Phycicoccus duodecadis. The sequence goes on along the minus strand of NZ_PJNE01000001.1, from coordinate 862,131 downwards.
TCGACTTCGGCGTCGTCGGCGACCTGTTCCAGGTGCTGCCGCAGGCCACCGGCGAGGTCAGGAAGCGCAAGGGCTGAGCAAGGACCGCCGCCCTCCCCGAACGTGTGTGAAGAACGTCGGCCGATCGACGTTCTTCACACACGTTCGGGGTAGGGGGTGGTGTGCTCAGGCCCGCCAGACCGTCTTGAGGTTGCAGAACTCGCGGATGCCCTCGGCCGCCAGCTCGCGGCCGTAGCCCGAGGCCTTCACCCCGCCGAACGGGAGCTCGGGGAAGCTGGCCGTCATCCCGTTGACGAAGACCGCCCCCGCCTCCAGCCGCGCGGTGAACCAGTCCTGCTCGTCGGCGTCGGTGGTCCAGACCGAGCTCGAGAGGCCGAAGCTGGTCTGGTTGGCCACCCGCAGGGCCTCGTCACGGTCGCCCACGCGGTAGAGCGTGGCCACCGGGCCGAAGGCCTCCTCCATGACCAGGCGGGTGCCCTCGGGGAGGTCGGCCAGGACCGTCGGCTCGTAGAACCAGCCGTCGCGCTCGGGGACGGTGCCGCCGGTGAGCACCGTGGCGCCCCGGTCGACCGCGTCCTGCACCAGCTCGGCCAGCTCGTCGCGCCCGGCGCGGGTCGCGAGCGGGCCGATGTCGGTGGCGGGGTCGAGCGGGTCGCCGACGACGAGCGCGGCCATCCGCGCGGTGAACCGGGCGGCGAAGTCGTCGTAGACGTCGGTGTGCACGACGAACCGCTTGGCGCAGACGCAGGACTGGCCGTTGTTGAGGGTGCGGCTGGTCACGGCGGTGGCCACCGCGGCATCGAGGTCGGCCGACGGCATCACGACGAACGGGTCGGAGCCGCCGAGCTCGAGGACGGCCTTCTTGAGGCCGGCGCCGGCGCGCGCGGCCACCGAGCGGCCGGCCGGCTCGGAGCCGGTGAGGGTCACGGCCACCACGCGCTCGTCGTCGAGGACGGCCGCGACCGCGTCGGAACCGATGAGCAGGGTCTGGAAGCAGCCCTCGGGGAAGCCGGCCCGGGACAGCACGTCCTCGAGGTAGACGGCCGAGCGCGGGACGTTGGAGGCGTGCTTGAGCAGGCCCGTGTTGCCGGCCATGAGCGCGGGGGCGGCGAAGCGCACCACCTGCCACAGCGGGAAGTTCCAGGGCATCACCGCGAGGACGACACCCAGCGGCTCCCACCGGGTCCAGGCGGCGCCGGCGCCGACGGCCGAGGCGTCCGCCAGCGGGGTGTCGGCGAGCATGGCCTCGGCGTGGTCGGCGTAGAACCGCATGCCCTTGGCGCACTTGCGCACCTCGGCCTCGGACTGGGCGATGGGCTTGCCCATCTCGACCGTCATCATCGCGGCCGCGGTGTCGACCTCGGCCTCGAGCAGCTCGGCGGCGCGCCGCAGCCAGCCGGCGCGCTCGGCGAAGGTGCGCTCGCGCAGGTCGCGCTGGGCCCGCACGGCGCGGGCTAGGGCCTCCTGCACCTCCTCGGGGGTGTGCGCGGTGAAGGTCTCCTCGGTGACGCCGGTGAACGGGTTGACGGTGGCGATGGGCATGGGGTCTCTCTTCCGTGGGGGTGGGGGCGGTCAGGCGTGGAGGGCACGGATGGCGGCGACGGGGTCGGCCGGGCCCGGGGGGAGGGCCGCGAGGTGGTCCTCGACGGTGGTGCGGTCGGGGACCCCGGAGTGGCCGTCGAGGGCCAGGCACGACAGGGCGGCGGTGACGTTGGCGAAGCGCACGGCGCCGGCGTGGTCATGCCCCAGGACCAGGGCGGCCAGCAGCGCGCCGTGGAAGACGTCGCCGGCACCCAGGGTGCTCACCGGGACGACGGCGGCGGCCGGGGCGAAGGCGGTACCGGTGTCGGACAGGGCGAACGAGCCCTGCGCGCCGGCCGTCGCGACGACCGTGCCGGCCCCGTCGGCGCGGGCCCGGGCGGCGGCATCCAGCGCGTCCAGACCCGGGTAGCGGACGGCGAGGGTGGCCACGGTGGGGACGTACAGGTCGACCAGCCGCAGGTCGAGCCCGGGCACGGGGTTGCCGTCGTCGAGCGAGACCAGCGAGGCCGAGCCGCCGGCCCGCTGCAGGGCCAGGTACCCGCAGGCGTCGACGTGCAGCCACGGGTGGCCCGTGGGCAGCCGCGGGGGAGGGGGTGCGGGGCGGGTGACGATGGTGCGGGTGCCGGTGTCCGTGCAGACGAGAACGAGGCTGGTGGAGGTCTGCACCCCCGGGTCGACGTGCACGCCAGAGGTCCCGACGCCCTCGGCCTCCAGCTCCGCCAGCGCCGTCCGGCCCAGGAGGTCGTCGCCGACCACGCCCACGAACTCGACGTCGACCCCGAGCCGGGCGATGGTGACGGCCGAGTTCGCGGCGTTGCCGCCCGCCACCAGGGCGGTGGCCGTGCTCTGGACCCGCTGGTCCTCACCCGGCAGCCGGTCGACCACCGCGAGGCTGTCGAGCAGGAGCGTGCCGGCGCAGACGACCGGCGCCGTGGCCGGGCTCATGCGGGGGGAGGCGTCGGGGGACAGGAGGTCTGGGTCGGCACGGGCTGCTCCTCGCGGGGTGGTGTCACGGGCGTGGGTCGACGGCCGGTCGCACCGAGGTCCCGCGCAGGTCGGAGATGAGCTCGGTGCCCTGGGGGTAGATGATGTGCACGTACTCGACGCCGCGGCCGATGGCGTCGAAGGCCACGCGGTGGGCGACCATGACCGCCGAGCCCGGCTCGATCTCGAGCAGCTCGGACTCCTCGGCGGTGGCGATCCGCGCACTGACGCTCTGCGAGCCGCCCACGAGCTCGATGCCGGCGACCCGGTGCAGGAGGTTGTAGAGCCCGTCGCTCTCGAGCTGGGCCGGGGTGAGGGTGACACCGTCGGGCAGCGCGAGCAGCGAGCGGGTCAGCACCACGGGCACCCCGTCGGCCGCGCGTACCCGCTCGACGTGCAGCAGCGGGGTGCCCACCGGGATGCGCAGCTCCTCGGCGACGCGGGGGGTGGCCACGGTGTCCTCGACCACGAGGACCCGGGTCGTGGGGCTGCGCTGCGCGCTCTGCAGGTCGCGGTAGAGGCTGCTCAGACCCATCGGGCGCACCAGCCCGGGCCGCAGGGCGAAGGCGCCGACCCCCCGCTGGGAGTGGATGACGCCTTCGGAGGCGAGCCGCGCCATGGCCTGGCGCAGGGTGGGCCGGCTGATGCCGAGGGCGCGGGCCATGTCGTTCTCGGGGGGGAGCGGCACGGCCGGCGGGTAGTGGAGCTCGTCGATGAGCGTCTTGAGCAGCTCACCGCACTGCCAGTGCAGGGCGGTCCCCCCGGTGCGCGCGAGCGGCCGGGCCTCCAGCTGCTGGAGCAGCCCGGCCTGCGCGGACGATGCGTTCATGAGCCCAGAGGTTAGCAGCCTGTCCGCCTGTAAATATAGGTTGACATCCTGTAAGTGTCGGCCCTAGCCTCAGCCCTACCCCGGAGGTCAGGGGCACAGCGTCGAAGAACGTTCGCGCTTTCTACAATGAAGTGGAGTAGTACATGTCCCGATTCATGTGGGGCCGGGCGAACGCCGCCGGTCTCCTCGCGCTCGGTCTGGCCCTCTCCGTCTCGGCGTGCGGCGCCGGTGACGGCGCTACGTCCGGGGCCTCGGGCTCCGGTGGGGCCGCGGCCGGCACCGCCGGCATCGTCGAGTTCGACACCACCTCCGCCATCGACGCCCAGTTCGTCGTGGGCGCCCGCAGCGCCCTCGAGAAGGCGGGCTGGGAGGTCCTGAGCCAGGACCCGAAGGGCGACCCCGGCCAGGCGAACACCATCTGCACCCAGTACGTGACCCGCCAGGTCAAGGCCATCGTGGTCACCACCTTCGCCCTGGACCAGATGTCGCAGTGCATGTCGCAGGCCAAGGCGGCCAACATCCCGGTCTTCTACATCGGCAGCCCGCTGCTCGACGGGATGGCCGGCGCGGTCGACGTCACCTCGCCCAAGCCCATCAACGACCTCTTCGTCACCTACGTCAAGGACCAGCAGGTCACCGACGTGCTCACCCTCGACTACACGCCGGGGACGCCGTGCCGGATCCGCAAGGAGTACCGCGACGAGCAGCTCAAGGGCACCTCGGTGAAGGTCTCCAAGCACGAGTTCCCGATCCCGGGCCAGGTCGTCGACGCCCAGAACGCCACCGCCGCCTGGCTCGCCGCCCACCCCGCGGGCTCGGGCAAGCTGGCCATCTGGTCGTGCTTCACCGACCCCTCGGCGGGCGCCGTGGCGGCCATCAAGCAGGCCGGTCGCAGTGACATCCCGATCTACACCTGGGACTTCAACAAGACCATCCTCGAGCCGCTCAAGAGTGGCGAGATCGCGGCGACGCTGAGCCTGGACGGCACCAAGGTCGGCGCGCAGGTGGCCGGTCTGGTCAAGGACTACCTCTCGACCAAGCAGGCCAAGGGCGTGCCCGCCGAGAACACCATCCTGACCAAGGACAACATCGACCAGTTCCTGAAGGACCACCCCAACTTCCTGAACTGACCGACTCCCGACCGACCGAGCCCCCCCGGAGCTGTACCCATGACCGATGTGACCGTGCCCGAGCCGCCCTCCCGCCCCGAGGTTCCCCTCATCGAGGCACGGTCCGTCAGCAAGTCGTTCGGAGCCGTCCAGGCTCTGCGCGAGGTCTCGGTGCAGTTCCGGGGGGGTGAGGTCCACGGGCTCGTCGGTGCCAACGGCGCCGGCAAGTCCACCCTGCTCAACGTCCTCGCCGGGGCGCTCAGCCCCTCCGGCGGGGTGGTCCTGGTCGACGGGCAGGAGGCCGAGATCGGCGGCCCCCGTGAGGCCGACGCCCTCGGCTTCGCGTTCATCCACCAGGAGCTGGCCCTGGTCCCCGACTTCTCGGCCGTCGACAACATGACGCTCGGCCTGCGGGGCACCTCCCGCTTCGGCGTCGGCAGCCGGCGCGAGCGGGCCCGGGTCAGCCGCGAGATCGCCGAGCGCCTCGGGATGGGCTTCAACCTGCGGCGCCCGGTGCGCCAGCTGAGCCCGGCCGAGCGCGGTCTCGTCGCCATCGGGCGGGCGCTGGCGCGCGACGCCCGCTTCATCGCGATGGACGAGCCGACGGCCGCGCTCTCGGACGTCGAGTGCCAGCGGCTGTTCCGCATCGTGCGCGACCTCGCCCGCGACGGGGTGAGCGTGGCCTACGTGAGCCACCGCCTCAACGAGATCGAGGAGCTCAGCGACCGGGTCACCGTGTTCAAGGACGGCCAGGTCACCGGCCGCTTCGAGCGCGGCGGCTACGGGCGCGCCGAGCTCATCCGCGGCATCACCGGGCAGGAGCAGGGGCTGGAGCTGCGGCGCTCGCTGGCCCCGGTCGCCGCCGACGCCGGCGTCCTGCTACGGGCCGAGCACCTGGCCGACGGCTCCCTGGTGCGCGACGTGTCCTTCGAGGTCCGCGAGGGTGAGATCGTCGGCCTCGCCGGCGTCGTCGGGGCGGGCCGCAGCGAGACTTTGTCGCTGGTGTTCGGCGACCGCCGCCCCGTCGCCGGCCGCATGGAGCTCGGCGGCGAGCCGTACCAGCCGCACGGGGTGCGCGCGGCCATCCGCCAGGGCGTGGCCCTGGTCCCCGAGGAGCGGCGCTCCCAGGCGCTGGTCATGGAGGACTCCATCCGCTCGAACATCACCCTCGGCAACTGGCGGTCGATGCGCGCGGTGAAGGCGCTGCCGTTCGTCAGCGACCGCCGGGCCCAGGCCGTGGCCGTGGGGATGAAGGACTCCCTCGCCATCAAGGCCGGCGACACCCGCACCGAGGTCCGCAAGCTCTCGGGCGGCAACCAGCAGAAGGTCGTCTTCGCGCGCTGGCTCGCGCGCGACTCCCGGCTCCTGCTGCTCGACGAGCCCACCCGTGGCGTCGACATCGGTGCCCGACAACAGATCTGGCAGACGGCCGAGGACTTCGCGGCCGCGGGCAACGGCGTGGTCGTCGTGAGCTCGGAGCTCGAGGAGCTCTCGGTCTGCCACCGCGTCGCGGTCATGGTCGAGGGCCGCACCGTCGCCGAGCTCGTCGGCCCCGGCGTGACCGAGGAGCAGATGCTCTCCGTCATCTACGAGCACACCCACGCCAGCACCGGATCCCAGGAGGACCCCCGATGACCGCCCCCGCTCCCGCCCCCGCGAACACCCCGACCGACACCGTCGTGACCCCGTCGCGCACGCTGGGCCAGTCGGTGACGCTCTTCATCGGGAAGTTCGGCGCCCTCATCGTGCTCGGGCTGCTGGTGGTGGTGTTCACCGTCATCTCGCCCCAGTACTTCCTCACCTACGGCAACATCGTCCAGATCTTCAACCAGTCGGCGCTCGCCGCGATCATCGCGTGCGGGCTGACGATGGTGCTGGCCGCCAACCAGTTCGACCTCAGCATCGGCAACGTCGCGAGCCTGTCGGGGGTGCTGGTCGCCTACCTGATGATCAACGGGTTCTCGATCCCGCTGGCGATCCTGGTCGCGCTGGTCACCAGCGTGGTCATCGGCGTCGTCAACTCGCTGCTGGTCACTCGCCTCGGCGTCAACGCGCTGGTCGCGACGCTGGGGGTCGGGAGCGTGGCCGTCGGCGCCAACTACTTCATCAGCGGCGGTGCGGCCCAACCCTTCGGTTCGGTGATGCCGGGCTTCTCGGAGATCTCGGTCGGCACCTGGTTCGGCATCCCGCGCAACGTCTACTACATGGTGGTCGTCGTCGTGCTGCTCTGGCTCGTCCTGAACCGCACCGACCTCGGGCGCAACATCCAGGCGGTGGGCGGCAACGCCGAGGCGGCCCGGCTGGCCGGCGTCGGCGTCGGCGGGGTCACCGGCGCAGCCTTCGTCATCTGCTCGGTCTGCGCGTCCGTCACCGGCATCCTGCTCGCCTCGGTGGTCGGCAGTGGGCAGCCCACCGGCGGCGACGGCTACACCCTCAGCGCCTTCGCCGCGGCCTTCCTCGGGACGGCCGTCCTGCGTGAGGGGCAGTTCCACATCGTCGGCACGCTCGTCGGCGTGGTCACCGTCTCGACGGGGTTCAACGGGCTGGCCCTGGCCGGTGTCCCGTCGTACGTGCAGTTCCTCTTCCAGGGCCTGGTCCTGATCGCCGCCGTGTCGTTCAGCACCGTGGCCCGCAAGCTCAGCCGCTCCGCCTGAGCCCACCCACCGACCGGAAGGACGACCATGGACCAGCCACGCACGATCTCCGACCTCCTCGGCCCCACCCCGCCCAGCAACTGGGGCAAGTGGGGGCCCGACGACGAGGTCGGCAGCCTCAACTACCTGACCGCCGACGAGGTGCTGCGCGGCGTCGGGAGCGTCGTCACCGGCGAGGTGTTCACCCTCCAGGTGCCGATCGGGTCCCCGGACGTCGAAGGCGACCCGGTGTGGCCCAACCGCACCTCCGCGGTCCGCACGCCCGTGATGGACGAGGGGTTCTTCCAGCGCGGAGAGGCCCCGGAGGTGCCGGCCGACGGCCACCGCTGGGCCGACGACCGGATCGACATGTTCCTGCAGGGCTCGACGCAGTACGACGCGCTCGGGCACCTCTGGTACGACGGTCTGATCTGGAACGGCTACGACGCCAGCACCACCATCGGCAGCCTCTCGCGTGCCTCGGTGATGCCCATCGCCCAGCGGGGTGTCGTCGGCCGCGGCGTGCTCATCGACATGGCGCGCCACCGTGGCAAGGAGGTCCTGGAACGGGCCGAGTCCTTCACCCACCTCGACCTCCTCGAGGCGGCCGAGCGGCAGGGCGTCGAGATCCGCCCGCGCGACGTCATCCTGGTGCGCACCGGCTGGATCGGGTCGTACTACCGGATGCCGCGGGCCGAGTTCTACACCGACTTCAACGAGCCCGGCCTCATCTACAGCCCCGAGCTCGTCGAGTGGTTCCAGGCCATGGAGATCCCGAACCTGGTGACCGACACCATCGCCAACGAACGCAGCGTCGACCCCGAGACCGGGATCGAGATGGCCCTGCACTGCGCCCTGATGCGCAACCTCGGGGTCGCGTTCACCGAGATCTGCTGGCTCGACGACCTCGCCGCGGCCTGTGCCGCCGACGGTCGCTGGTCCTTCCTGTACACCGCAGCACCGCTGAAGGTCGAGGGCGCCAGTGGCGCCCCCGTCAACCCCGTCGTCATCCGCTGACCCCGAAGGGACCCCCATGCCCAGCACGTCGATCGACGACCTCCGCGACCCCCGCGGACGGTTCTCGATGCTCGCCATCGACCAGCGTGGCTCGCTGCGGACCATGCTCGCCCAGGGTGAGGATCCCGGGCGGGTGAGCGACGAGCAGCTCGTGGCGTTCAAGGTCGAGGTGGCCCGCAGCCTCTCCGGCCACGCCAGCGCCATGCTGGTCGACCGCGACTACGGCCACGAGGCCGCCCTGGCCGCCGGCTGCCCGGTCATCCTGGCCGCCGACGTGCTGAGCTCCTCGGTGCCCGGGGGGCCGGTCGACAGCGCCGAGCTGGACCTCGAGGTGACGGCGGACGTCGCGCGGGAGTACCGCGCGGCGGCCCTGAAGCAGCTGGTGCCCTGGACGCCCGAGACGCGGGACGCGGCGGTCGACCTGTCCGCGCGGTTCATGGAGCTCTGCCGGGCGGCGGGGCTGCCTGGCATCGTCGAGGGCGTCGTGCGCCCGGCGGACATCGCCGACTGGTCCGACGCCGACCGCGACGAGGCCATCGTCACCGCCGCTCGCGACCTCGGCGGGGTCGCCCCCGACCTCTACAAGGGTGAGGTCCCGTCCTACGGGCGCGGCGACCTCGCGGGCATCACCGCCGTGGCCGCCCGGGTCACCGCCGTGCTCGACTGCCCGTGGGTGGTCCTGTCGTCGGGCGTCACCGCCGACGACTTCCCGGCCGCGGTGCAGGCGTGCGAGGCCGGAGGGGCCGACGGCTTCCTGGCCGGGCGCGCCATCTGGGCCGACGCCGTGACCGCCGCCGACCCGGCGGACTTCCTGCGGACGGTGTCCGCCGCGCGGCTGCGGAGGATGGCCGCCGGATGACCGACGGCCCGGAGGTCGTCGGCACGGGCCCGGTCCGCGCCGACCGGCGGTCCGCCGCGAGCGGTGGCCGTCGTGCGTGACCGCGTGCTCGTGCTGGGTGCCACCGGGGTCGCCGGCAACGCCGCCGCCCGTCGGTTCGTGGCGGACGAGCGCTACGACGTGGTGACCGTGTCGCGGCGCGACCCGCGGCTGCCCGAGACCGAGCGCCACCACCACGTGGCGGTCGACCTGCGCGACTCCGGCGCGGTGGCCGAGGCCCTGGCGGAGGCGGGTCCGGTCACCCACGTCGTCTACGCGGCCCTGTACGAGCAGCCCGACCTCGTCGCGGGGTGGCAGGACGCCGAGCAGATCGCCACCAACCGGGCGATGCTGGCGAACGTCCTGGCGGGGCTCCGCGCGGCGGGGGCGCCGCTGCGGCACGTGTCGCTGATGCAGGGCACGAAGGCCTACGCGTACCACGTGGGCCCGATGCGGGTGCCGGCCAAGGAGTCCCGGCCCCGCGTCGAGCACGACAACTTCTACTGGGCGCAGGAGGACCTCCTGCGCGAGGCCGCGGCCGAGCAGGGCTTCGGCCACACCGTGTGGCGCCCCCAGTTCATCCTGGGCGGGGTGCTCGGGGCGGCGATGAACCTGGTGCCGGTGATCGCGTGCTACGCCGCGGTGCGCCACGAGCGCGGGGAGCCGTTCTCGTTCCCGGGCGGCCCGTCGTACGTCGCCGAGGGCGTCGATGCGCGGCTGCTGGCGTCGGCCCTGCACTGGGCCGCGGAGGCACCCGCCGCCCGGGACGAGACCTTCAACATCACCAACGGCGACGTCTTCGAGTGGCGCGACCTCTGGCCGGCGCTCGCGGACGCCCTGGGGGTCGATCCCGGGCCCGACGAGCCGCTGTCCCTGGCCGCCTGGCTGCCCGAGCAGGAGGAGGTCTGGCAGCGGGTCGTGCAGCGCCACCACCTGCGCGCGCACACGGTGGAGCAGCTGGTCGGGTACTCGCACCGGTTCGCCGACGACGCCTTCGCCTGGGCCCCGCCGGGGTCCGAGCTCGCCAGCCGCGCCCGGCCGGTGCTGCTCAGCACGGTGAAGCTGCGTCAGGCGGGCTTCGTCGACTGCGTCGACACCGAGATCACCTTCCGCCACTGGTTCGCGAACCTGCGGTCCGAGCGCATCATCCCCTGAGAGAACACGAGGAACCCCCATGAAGGCCGTCCAGTACGTCGGTGACCACACCGTCGAGGTCGTCGAGCTGCCCATCCCCGAGCCCGGCCCGGCGGACGTGCTGCTGGAGCCCCTCGCGGTCGGGGTCTGCGGCACCGACCAGCACATCATCGAGGGCGACTACACGAGCCGGCCGCCGATCACCCTGGGCCACGAGGTGTGCGCCCGCGTCCTGGAGGTGGGAGCCGCCACGCGCTCCGTGCGCCCGGGCGACCTCGTCACGGTCGAGCCGCACATCTACTGCGGCGTGTGCGTCCACTGCCAGTCCGGGCGTCCGCACCTCTGCCCGGAGCGCCAGGCGCCCGGGGTGCACCTGCCCGGCGGGATGGCCGAGCGGATGGTGGTGCCCGAGACCCTGGCCTACCGCCTCGACCCGGCCACCCCGCCCCTCCTCGGCGCGCTCGTCGAGCCCCTCGCCTGTGCCGTCCACGGCATCGACCGGCTGGCCCCGGTCTCGGGCTCGAGCGCCGCCGTCTTCGGGGTGGGGCCGGCCGGGGCGCTGCTGATCTCGCTCCTGCGCCGGGCCGGGATGTCGACCGTGGTGGCCGTCGAGATGCGCGAGCAGCGTCGCGACCTGGCGCTGCGGATGGGCGCCGACGTGGCCCTGGACCCGACCGACGCCGGCTTCGCCGACACCATGGCCGAGCTGACCCGAGGTGACGGCTTCCGGTACGTGGTCGACGCGGTGGGCTCCTCGAAGGTGCTGGCCCAGGCGACCGCCGTGGCGGCCCGCGGCGCCACCATCCTGGTGTTCGGGGTGGCCCGCCCCGGTGACCGCTGGGAGGTGAGCCCCAACGAGATCTACGCCAAGGAGCTCTCCGTCCTCGGGACGGCGCTCAACCCGTTCACGCACCGGCGCGCCGCCGACCTCGTGAACACCCTCGGGCTCGACCAGCTCCACCTCGGCACCTTCGGCCTCGACGAGGTCCACGACGCGCTCGCGGCCCAGGCCGACGGTCGCGTCGACAAGGTGCTCGTGCTGCCGAACGGCTCGTCGTGGTGAGCGTCGCCGTCATCGCGGGCGACGGCATCGGGCAGGAGGTCGTCCCGGTCGGGATCGCCTGCGTGGACGCCGCCCTGGCCCGCGAGGGCGAGCGCATCGAGTGGGTCGACCTGCCCTGGGGGTCAGACCACTACCACCGCACGGGCCGGATGATGCCGCTCGACGGCCTCGAGACCCTGGCCCGCCACGACGCCGTGTTCCTGGGGGCGGTCGGGATGCCCGACATCCCCGACACCGAGACGCTGTGGGGCCTGCTGATCCCGATCCGCCGCGAGTTCGACCAGTACGTGAACCTGCGCCCGGTCAAGGCGCTCGCGGGCGTGCCGAGCCCGGTGCGCGGGGGCGACGCCATCGACGTCGTCATCGTGCGCGAGAACACCGAGGGCGAGTACTCCGAGATCGGCGGCCGGGCCTTCCGCCACCGCGACCGCGAGTCGGCCATCCAGGTCGACCTGTTCACCCGGTACGGCATCCAGCGGGTCGCCCGCTACGCGGCCCGGCTCGCGGCCTCCCGCGGGGGGACGCTGACGTCGGCGACCAAGTCCAACGGCATCATCCACACGATGCCGTTCTGGGACGAGGTCGTCGGTGAGGTCGTCGCCGAGCACGAGGAGCTGCGCCTCGACAGCGTGCTCATCGACGCCCTGGCCGCCCGCCTGGTGCTCCGGCCCGCCTCGCTCGACGTCGTGGTGGCCTCGAACCTGTTCGGCGACATCCTCTCCGACCTCGCCGGGGCGGTGGCCGGCTCGATCGGGCTGGCGCCGAGTGCGAACCTCAACCCCGAGCGCGCCCACCCCTCGCTCTTCGAGCCGGTGCACGGCTCGGCGCCCGACATCGCCGGGCAGGGCGTCGCCAACCCGGTCGGTCAGATCTGGACCGGGGCGATGATGCTGGAGCACCTGGGGTTCGCCGCCGCGGCCACGGCCCTCCAGGAGGCCTTCGAGGCCGTCACCGCCGACGGGGTGCGGACCCGCGACCTCGGCGGCACGGCGTCCACCGAGGAGGTCGGGGCGGCCGTGGTCGCCCGCCTGGAGCGGTAGGCCCGCCCCCGAGGGACCCCGGAACGTGTGTGAAGAGTGTCGGCATCCCGACGTTCTTCACACACGTTCGCGGTGGCGGCCGGAGGGTGGCCCCGAAACGTAGAGTGGGACCCCGTGACCCACTACCTCGACCACGCGGCGACGACGCCGATGCTGCCGGCCGCGGTCGAGGCCTACGTCGGGACCGCGGGGCGGGTGGGCAACGCCTCGTCGCTGCACACCGCGGGCCGCGCGGCACGCAAGACGGTCGAGGAGTCCCGCGAGCGCATCGCGGCGGCGCTGGGCTGCCGGCCGTCCGAGGTCGTGTTCACGTCGGGCGGCACCGAGGCCGACAACCTCGCCGTCAAGGGCGCGGTCGAGGCCCGTCGCAGCGCCGACCCGGCCCGCGCGCGCATCCTCGCCAGCGCCATCGAGCACCACGCCGTCCTCGACCCGGTCGACTTCCTCGTCGAGCACCGGGGGGCGTCGGTGACCTGGCTCGCCTCCGACCGCTGCGGGCACATCGCCCCCGAGGTGCTGGCCGCCGCGCTCGCGGAGCATCCGGGCGAGGCCGCCCTGGTGTCGGTCATGTGGGCCAACAACGAGGTCGGCACCGTGCAGCCGGTGGCCGAGCTGGCCGCCCTGGCGCGCGAGCACGGGGTGCCGTTCCACACCGACGCCGTGCAGGCGGTCGCGCACCTGCCGGTGCACTTCGAGGCGTCCGGGGCCGACCTGATGTCGGTGTCGGCGCACAAGGTCGGCGGCCCGGTGGGGGTCGGGGCGCTGGTGGCGCGGCGTGACGCCGCGCTGGTGCCGCAGCTGCACGGCGGGGGCCAGGAGCGGCAGGTGCGCAGCGGCACCCTCGACGTCGCCGGCGTCCACGCCTTCGCGGTCGCCCTCGACGAGACCGTGGGGATGCGCGACGTCGAGGCCAAGCGCGTGCTGGCGCTGCGTGACCGGCTGCTCGAGGGCGCGCTGGCCCTGGGGCTCGGCATCACGGTGAGCGGCTGCTGGACCCCGGGCGACGCCACCCGTCGCCTGCCGGCCAACGCCCACCTGCTGGTGCCGGGCTGCGAGGGCGACTCGCTGCTCTACCTGCTGGACGCCGCGGGGGTCGAGTGCAGCACCGGCTCGGCGTGCCAGGCCGGGGTGCCGCAGCCCAGCCACGTGCTGCTCGCCATGGGGCATCCCGAGGCCGAGGCCCGCGGGGCACTGCGGCTCTCGCTGGGCCACACCTCGACCGACGCCGACGTCGACGCCGCCCTGGCGGCACTGCCCGGTGTCGTCGAGCGCGCCCGGAGGGCCGGGGGGAGCAGCTGATGCGCGTCGTCGCCGCCATGTCCGGCGGGGTCGACTCGGCCGTGGCCGCGGCCCGGATGCTCGACGCCGGGCACGAGGTCGTCGGGGTGCACCTCGCGCTGTCGCGGTCGGCGGCCACGCTGCGCGAGTCGGCCCGCGGCTGCTGCACCCTCGAGGACGCCGGGGACGCGCGGCGGGTGGCCGACCGGCTCGGCATCCCGTTCTACGTCTGGGACCTCGCGGCGCGCTTCGAGCGCGACGTGGTCGAGGACTTCGTCGCCGAGTACGAGGCCGGGCGCACCCCCAACCCCTGCCTGCGCTGCAACGAGAAGATCAAGTTCGCCGGGCTGCTCGACAAGGCGGTGGCGCTGGGCTTCGACGCCGTGGCCACCGGGCACTACGCCCAGGTCGTCGAGGGGGCGGGGGGTCGCGAGCTGCACCGGGCGGTCGACACCGCCAAGGACCAGAGCTACGTCCTGGGGGTGCTCGACGCCGACCAGCTGGCGCGCTCGTTCTTCCCGCTGGGTGACACGACCAAGCACCGCATCCGCGAGGAGGCGGCGGCGCGGGGCTTCGCGGTGGCGCGCAAGCCCGACAGCCACGACATCTGCTTCATCCCCGACGGCGACACCCGCGGCTTCCTGGCTCGGCGGCTGGGGGAGCGCGAGGGCGAGCTGGTGGACGCCGTCTCGGGCGAGGTGGTCGGCACCCACGCGGGGACCCACGGCTTCACCGTCGGGCAGCGGCGCGGGCTGGGCATCGACCGCTCGCGCCTCGACGGGGAGCCGCGGTTCGTCGTCGGGGTCGACGCGCCCCGCAACCGGGTGCTCATCGGCACCGGTGACCTGCTGGGGGTCGACGTCGTCGAGGGCGAGCACCTGCGCTGGTGCGGCCCGGCCCCGGCGGGGGAGGTGCGGGTCGGCGCCCAGGTGCGGGCCCACGGCGAGGAGGTCCCGGCCAGCGCGGTGGTGCGCGACGGGCGCGTCAGCGTGCGGCTCGACACCCGGGTGCGCGGGGTGGCCCCGGGGCAGTCGGTGGTGCTCTACGAGGGCACCCGGGTGGTGGGGTCGGCCACCATCAGCGGCACCGGCCGCGCGGCGTGAGCGGGCCGGACCGCGACCGGGCGGGAGCCGTGGCGGAGGCGGCCGCCCTCGTCGCGCGCCAGCGGGCCGACCTGCGCGAGCGGCTGGCCGGGATGGACCGCGACATGGAGCGGATGGTGGCGGCGTCGGTCGACTCCAACGCCGACGACGAGCACGACCCCGAGGGGCAGACCATCGCCTACGAGCGGGCGCAGCTGGCGTCGCTCACGGCCGGGCTGCGCGAGCACCTGGCCGAGCTCGACGCCGCGGCGTCCCGCATCGCCGACGGCACCTACGGACGCTGCGAGGTGTGCGGCGAGCCCATCGCGGCCGGGCGGCTCGAGGCGCGCCCGGCGGCCCGGACCTGCGTGGCCCACGCGCGCTGAGCGACGCCCCGCCCGGCAGTTCAGCGGGGGTGAGGGAATGTTGAAACATCAACTACTGTTGGACGAGGCAGCCTCCACCGCGGAGGATGACCAGCGAGGAGCGTGAGCCACATGCCAGCCGTGACCGTCGAGAACATCCTGACCCTGCCCCGGGTCGCCGAGCCCGTCACGACGGCGGTCTCGCGGCCGGTGCGGTCGGTCACCACCGCCCCGCAGGGCTTCGAAGGGGAGGGCTTCCCCGTCCGCCGCGCGTTCGCCGGCGTCGACCTGACCGCCCTGGACCCCTTCATCCACATGGACCAGATGGGCGAGGTCGAGTACGCCCCGGGCGAGCCCAAGGGCACCGCCTGGCACCCGCACCGCGGCTTCGAGACCGTCACCTACATCATCGACGGCGCCTTCGTGCACCAGGACAGCCACGGTGGCGGCGGCGTCATCACCAACGGCGACACCCAGTGGATGACGGCCGGCTCGGGCCTGCTGCACATCGAGGTCCCGCCGGAGTCGCTGGTGCAGTCGGGCGGGCTCTTCCACGGCCTCCAGCTGTGGGTCAACCTGCCGCGCGCCCAGAAGATGGCGGACCCCCGCTACCAGGACATCCGGGGCGGCGACGTCGCGCTGCTCTCGAGCCCCGACGGCGGCGCGCTGGTGCGCGTCATCGCCGGTGAGCTCGACGGCCACCAGGGTCCCGGCATCACGCACACCCCCATCACGGTGCTCCACCTGACCGTGGCGCCCGGCGCGCGGGTGCGCCTCCCCTGGAACCCCGGCTACAACGCCCTCGTGTACGCCCTCAACGGCAACGGCTCGGTCGGCCCCGACCGCCGGCCGCTGCGCATGGGCCAGCTCGCGGTGCTGGGCGGCGGCGACGTCGTCGAGGTCGGTGCCGACGAGAGCCAGGAGTCGCGCAGCCCGAGCCTGGACCTCTACGTCCTCGGCGGGCAGCCCATCCGCGAGCCCGTGGCCGCGTACGGGCCGTTCGTGATGAACACCCGCGCCGAGCTCGTGCAGGCGTTCGAGGACTTCCAGGCCGGCCGCCTCGGCACCGTCCCCAGCGAGCCGCACCCGGGGCACGACGTCCTCTGACCCACGGGTCGGGCGACGCCGCCGACCGCCCGCGCTCCGCAGGGGGGCGCGGGCGGTCCGCGTACCGGCGGGTGGCGGCGCCGGGGCGCGCGGCGCGAGAGGATGGCCGCGTGAGCCTGGCGATGCGACCCAACTGCGAGTGCTGTGACACCGACCTGCCCGCCGACTCGGTGGGAGCCGTCGTGTGCTCGTTCGAGTGCACGTTCTGCGCCGGATGCGCCGAGCACCTCGACCGCACCTGCCCGACCTGCGGAGGCGCGCTGATGCCGCGCCCCACCCGCGTGGGGGAGGCCCTCGAGCGCACGCCGGCCTCGACCGAGCGGGTCCACGGCACCACGCCCTGCCCGGGGCGCGGCTACACCGGCGGCACCGCTCCGACCCAGCGCCTCACCCGCAAGCCCGAGCGCGGAGCGGCCGGCCGGGCCGAGCTCGACGCGCTGCTCGACGAGGTCCTGGTGGGCACCCTCTCGACCGTCGTCGACGCACGCCCCTGGGTCGTCCCGATGCTCTTCGCTCGCGACGGCGACCGGATCCTGCTGCACGGCTCCACCGGTGCCGGCGCGCTGCGGCAGGTGGCCGCGGGGGCGCCGGCCGCTCTCACCGTGGTCTCGCTCGACGGCATCGTGGTGGCGCACACCACCTTCGACTCCTCGGCCAACTACCGCTCGGCCGTCGTCCACGGTGTGCTGACCCCGCTGGGGCCCGACGAGGCGGCCGCCGCCCTCGACCTCCTCTCGGACCGGCTCATCCCCGGCCGCACCTGCGAGGTCCGCCCCAGCACCCGCCGCGAGCAGGCCGCGACCCTGACGATGGCGCTGCCCGTGACCGAGGGGCAGTGGCTCTACAAGGCTCGCAGCGGCGGCCCGGGGGAGCCCGACGAGCCCACCGACGTCTGGACCGGCGTCCTGCCCCTCCGCGTGGTGGCCGAGCCGCCGGAGCCGGCGCCCGCCAGCGTCGCGGCCGCCCGCGAGGTCCCCGCGTCGGTGCTCACCCTGCTCGACCGGTGGTCCCGGTGAGCCCGGTCCCCGCGGCCCGCATCCGCGCCACCGGCGTCGGCTCCTGGCCCGGACGCTCGACCCGCGAGGCCGTCCGCACCGTCCGCGACCTGCTGGTCGACGGCGAGGGCGTCGGCATCCCGTACCTGCCCGAGACCCCCGGCCGCGGGCCGGGCGCCGACATGGTGGGGCGTGCCGCCGGCCTGCTCGTCGACCTCCACGTCGACCTGCAGCCCAGCGGCTGGCGCGTCGTCGACCGCCCCGGCCACGACGCCGGGCGCACTGCCGCCCTGCTGCGCGAGGATCTCGACGAGCTGGCCGAGGCCTACGACGGCTACGTGGGACCCCTGGCCGTCCAGGTCTGCGGGCCGTGGACGCTGGCCGCCACCCTCGAGCTGACCCGTGGGGAGCGCGTGCTCACCGACCCCGGAGCCGTCGCCGACCTCACCGCCTCCCTCGCCGAGGGCGTCGCCGTCCACGTCCGCGACGTCCGCCGGCTCGTGCCCGGGGCCGAGGTGACGGTCCGGCTCGACGAGCCCGGGCTCCCCGCGGTCCTCGAGGGCTCGCTGCCCACCGCCTCGGGGTACGGGCGGGTCCGCGCCGTCGACCCCCAGCGGGCCCTCGGCGGCCTGCGCGAGGTGCTGGCGGCCCACGACGGGCCCACCGTCGTGCACTGCTGCCACCCGCAGGCGCCCGTCCCGCTGCTGCGCGCCACGGGGGCCGGGGCCCTCTCGCTCGACCTCACCGCCGCCGGGCCCGCCCGCTGGGAGTCGGTCGCCGCGACGCTCGACGGGGGCACCGGCATCCACGCGGGGGTCCTGGCCTCCGACGGCTCGACCACCGACACCGCCGCGGTCGCCCTGCTCGTCGACGGGCTGTCGCGTGCCGGCCTGGCCCTCGACACCGTGCCCGGGCTGGTCGTCACGCCCACCTGCGGCCTGGCCGGGCTCACACCGGAGGGGGCCCGCGGCGTTCACCGGGCGGCGCTCGACACCGCGCGCCGTCTGCTGGAGGAGGTCGGTCCCTGATGGTGCAGCCCCGTGTCCCGTGGCAGCTGAAGTTCGTGGCGCTCGTGCTGGTGTGGGGGTCGAGCTTCCTGCTGATGAAGGTCGGTCTCGACGCCCTGGCACCGGTGCAGATCTCGGCCCTGCGCATCCTGGCCGGCGCGGTGGTCGTCACCGGCCTGCTCCTGGCCGGTGGCGGCCGACTGCCGACCGGGCGCCGCGTGTGGGGTCACCTGGTCGTCTGCGGGGTGTTCCTCGCGGCCCTCCCCTTCACGCTCTTCGCGCTCTCGGAGACCCGGATCGCGTCCGCGCTGGCCGGCATCGGCAACGCCGCCACCCCCATCGCCACCGTGCTCGCGAGCCTCGCCATCCTGCCGGGCTCGGGGCTCACCGGGCGGCGGGTGGGCGCCGTCCTGCTCGGGTTCGCGGGCGTCGTGACCATCATGGAGCCGTGGTCCGCGACCTCCGGTCCCGACCTGGTCGGCTTCGCCATGGCGCTGGCCGGCGGCGCGAGCTACGGCATCGGCTGGACGTACAACCGCCGCTTCCTCGCCGGCGCCGACCTCGGCGGGTTCGCCATGCCGGCCGCCACCCTGCTCACCGGGGTCGCGCTCATGGTGCCCGTGACGCTCGTCTGGGCGGCCGGGCAGCCGGCCGGCCTCGACGCCCTGACCGCCTACGGGGCGCCCGGGACCTCGCCCGGCTGGCTGCCCCTGGGATGTGTCCTGGCCCTGGGCGTGGTGGGCACCGGCTTCGCCTACGTGCTCCAGTTCGACGTCGTGCGCGGCGCCGGGGCGCTGGTCGGCTCGACCGTCACCTACCTGATCCCGGTGGTCTCGGTGCTGCTGGGCGTGCTGGTGCTGCGCGAGCACCTCGGGGTCTGGCAGGTGGGAGGCTTCGTGGTGGTCCTGGTGTCGGCCTGGGCGGTCAACCGGCGGCCGCGCTCAGTACAGCGGGTCGTCGTCGCCGAGGAACCCGTCGTCTGAGGGCTCGGGGCCCACGGCCGCCCGGACGAACGCTCGCTGCGCCAGCCGGCCGGTGACGACCGACGACACCCCGAGCAGCACCACCGCGGCGAGCAGTGGCCGCGGCGCGCGCTCGGCGCCGTCGAGCAGCCGCCCCGGCGCCCACACGAAGACGGCCACCGCGAGGGCGAAGGCGCCGACCACCACGATCGCGTCGGACCCGCTGGCCCGGCGCCGCCACAGCCGCCACGCGCACGCCACGACCCAGCCGACGAGGCCCGCGCACAACAGCGCCACCGGCGCCATGACGATCTCGAGCGCCCCGGGCAGGTCGTCGCCGGGCCGCGGGAAGAAGGTGACCCGCACCCAGAACAGGACCACCAGGGTGAGCACCACGACCCAGACCAGCGAGAAGCCGAGCCCGGTGGCGCGCCACAGCTCCGCCCGCCGCCGCGCGAGGAGCGGCTCCGCGGCCGGGGCCGGGCTCACGGAACGGCGCGCCGGGGACTCGCTCACTCGGCCGGCGCGTGGACCTCGCGGCGGAGGATCTTGCCGGTGGGGCCCTTGGGGAGCGTCTCGACCACCCAGACCTTGCGCGGGTACTTGTAGGCGGCGATGCGCTCCTTGGTGAAGGCGACGATGTCCTCCGGCGTCGCGGTCGAGCCCTCGCGCAGGGCCACGGCCGCCCCGACCTGCTCGCCGAGCAGGTCGTCGGGCATCCCCACCACGGCCACCTCGAGCACGTCGGGGTGCTGGTAGACGACCTCCTCGACCTCGCGCGGGTACACGTTCATCCCACCGCGCAGGATCATGTCCTTCTTGCGGTCGACGATCGTGAAGTAGCCCTCGTCGTCCATCGTCGCGAGGTCACCGGTGCGGAACCAGCCGTCGGGGATGGCCTCGGCGGTCGCCTCCGGGTTCTGCCAGTAGCCCTTCATCACGTTGTCGCCGCGGATGGCGATCTCGCCGACCTCGCCGGTGGGCACCTCGTTGCCGTCGAGGTCGACGCAGCGCATCTCGCAGCCGGGGATCGCGACCCCGATGGTGCCGGGCTTGCGCTCCCGGTCGGGCATGTTGAAGGAGGCGACGGGCGAGGTCTCCGAGAGGCCGTAGCCCTCGAGGATGACGCAGCCGAACTTCTCCTCGAAGGCCTTCATGACCTCGAGCGGCATCGCGGACCCGCCACTGGCGCAGGTGCGCAGCGAGCTGGCGTCCATCCCGTCCGAGCTGGGGTGGTTGAGGATGGCGGCGTACATCGTGGGCACGCCCTGCATGATCGTGACCCGCTCCTTCTCGATGACCTCGACGGCCGCCGCCGGGTCGAAGCGCGGGATCAGGGCCAGCGAGGCCCCCGAGATGGTGGCGGCGTTGAGGCCGACGACCAGGCCGAACACGTGGAAGAGCGGCAGGCAGCCCATGACGATGTCGTCGGAGGTCATGGTCTGGATCACCTGGGCCGAGCGGAGGGCGTTGAGGTGGATGTTGCTGTGGGTGAGCTCGGCGCCCTTGGGCCGCCCGGTGGTGCCCGAGGTGTAGAGGATGATCGCGGTGTCGTCGTCGTCGCGGGGCGTGGGCTCGGAGATCGGCTCGCCGCCCTCGAAGTCGTTCGGGCCCATCGGCCCGGTCTCGACGACCACGGTGCCGCTGTTCTGCGCGCCCTTGGTCGCCTCGCCCACGAAGTCGGGCCACACGAAGGCGAACTTGGCGCCGGAGTTGGTGAAGAAGAAGTCGATCTCGCCCGACTTCAGCAGCGGGTTCATCGGCACCACGACGCCGCCCGCCAGCAGGATGCCCCAGTACACGACGGGGAACGCCGGCACGTTGGGGAGGATGACGGCCACCCGGTCACCGGGCTCGACCCCGCGCTCACGCAGCGTGCCCGCGACCTTCGCGGCCATCGCGTGCAGCTGGCGGTACGTGACGCCCTGGCCGTTCACGCGCAGCGCGTCCTTGTCGGCGTGCTCGGCTGCGGTGGTGGTGAGGTTCGTCGCGAGGTTGGTCATCAAGGCTCCTGGTGGTCCGGCGGCGGTGACGGGACCCCATCCTCACCCGGATCCCCCTCCCACCGCCAGAGTGCGTCGAGACTTCGGCGCAGGCCCGCTCCGGCACACTCGGCCCCCACCGGGGGAGGCCCCGGCGGACGGAGGCCCAGGTGTCGGTGCTGGTGACGTTCGGGTTCGTCCACGGCTACCGGTCGGGGATCGGGCTGGTGTCGTCGTCCCTGGTCCTCCTCAACCCCCTGCTGACCCTGCTGTCGCTCAGCGCGGCCGGGCTCGGGGTGGCGGCGGTCGTGGCCGACCGCCCCGACCGTGCCCCGGCGTCCCCGTCCGCAGCGCCGCCCGCACCGCCTCCCGCGCCGGCGCGCGACCCCTACCCACCGGCCTGAGGCCGGCCGTCGGCCCGGCCCCGGGCCGTCGGTGGTCTGCGGCAGGATTGGCGCCGTGAGCGACACCCCGAGCGACCCCGCGGCCGGCCGTCCCGCCGACGCCGTGCCCGACGACGTGCGCCACGAGTGGGAGACCCTCGCCGACGAGGCGCGCGGCCACCAGTTCGCCTACCACGTCAAGGACACGCCCACCGTCAGCGACGGCGACTACGACGCGCTGATGAAACGCCTCAACGCCCTCGAGGAGGCCCACCCGGGCCTGCGCACGCCGGACAGCCCCACCCAGCAGGTCGGGGGAGCGGTCTTCTCCACCGACTTCCGGGCCGTCGACCACCTCGAGCGGATGCTCAGCCTCGACAACGCCTTCACCCCGGAGGAGCTCGCGACCTGGGCGGCCCGGGTCGAGCGCGACGCCGGCGGCGCGCCGTTCCACTACCTGTGCGAGCTCAAGATCGACGGCCTGGCCGTCAACCTGCTCTACGAGAACGGCACCCTGACCCGCGCGCTGACCCGCGGCGACGGGCGCACCGGGGAGGACGTCACGCTCAACGTGCGCACCGTCGAGGGCGTCCCCACCCAGCTGGCCGGCGACGACGTCCCCGAGCTGGTCGAGGTCCGCGGCGAGGTGTTCTTCCCGATCGAGGCCTTCGGCGACCTCAACGCGAGCCTGGTCGAGGCCGGGAAGGCGCCGTTCGCCAACCCGCGCAACGCGGCGGCCGGCTCGCTGCGCCAGAAGGACCCCCGCGTCACGGCCACCCGCCCGCTGCGGATGCTGGTGCACGGCATCGGAGCCCGGCGCGGCTTCGACATCACCCGGCAGAGCCGGGCCTACGAGCTGCTGCACGCCTGGGGCCTGCCCACCAGCACGCACTACCGGGTGCTCGACTCCGTCGAGGCCGTCCAGGCGTTCGTCGTGCGCTACGGCGAGCAGCGGCACAGCGTCGAGCACGAGATCGACGGTGTGGTCGTCAAGGTCGACGAGATCGCGGTGCAGCGCCAGCTCGGCGCCACCAGCCGCGCTCCCCGCTGGGCGATGGCCTTCAAGTACCCGCCCGAGGAGGTCAACACCCGGCTCCTCGACATCCAGGTCAACGTCGGGCGCACCGGCCGGGTCACGCCGTTCGGGGTCATGGAGCCGGTCACGGTGGCCGGGTCCACGGTCTCGATGGCGACGCTGCACAACGCCCACGAGGTGGTGCGCAAGGGCGTGCTCATCGGCGACACCGTGGTGCTGCGCAAGGCCGGCGACGTCATCCCCGAGATCCTCGGCCCGGTCGTGGCCCTGCGCGACGGCTCCGAGCGCGCCTTCGAGATGCCCACGCACTGCCCGGCGTGCGGCGTCGAGCTGGCCTACGAGAAGGACGGTGACAAGGACATCCGCTGCCCCAACGCCCGCTCGTGCCCGAGCCAGCTGCGCGAGCGGCTGTTCGCGCTGGCCGGCCGCGGCGCGTTCGACATCGAGGCCCTCGGGTGGGAGGGGTCCATCGCGCTGCTCGAGTCCGGCGTGCTCGACGACCCCGAGCTCGGCGGCCCCAGCGAGGCGATGCTGTTCGGGCTCACCGCCGCCGACGTCGCGCGGGTCCCGCTCTACACCCGCACCGCCAAGAAGGGCGACCCCGACGACGCGGTGGTCGACGGGCGGGTGCTCTCGGCCAACGGGCAGCGCCTGGTCGACAACCTGGCCGGGGCCAAGGACCAGCCGCTGTGGCGGGTGCTGGTGGCCCTCTCGATCCGGCACGTGGGCCCCACCGCCGCCCGGGCGCTGGCCCAGCACCTGGCCACCATGGACGCCGTGCGGGCCGCCAGCCGCGAGGAGCTCGCGGGCGTCGAGGGGGTCGGGTCCGTCATCGCCGACGCGGTCCGCGAGTGGTTCGACGGCGAGAACGCCGACTGGCACGGGCGCATCGTCGAGCAGTGGGCCGCCGCCGGCGTGCGCATGGAGGACGAGCGCGACGAGTCGGTCGGGCAGACCCTGGCCGGGCTCACCGTCGTGGTCACCGGCTCCCTCGAGGGGTACTCGCGGGACTCGGCCAAGGAGGCGATCCTGGCCCGCGGCGGCAAGGCGTCCGGGTCGGTGTCGAAGAAGACCGACTACGTCGTGGTCGGGGCGAACGCCGGCTCCAAGGAGGACAAGGCCCGCGAGCTCGGGCTCACCATCCTCGACGAGGCGCAGTTCACCCGGCTGCTGGAGACCGGGTCGCCGGACTGAGGGGGCGCGCGGGTCGCCGGGGCCCCTCGCCCGGCGACCCGCCGCCGTCAGTGGTGGCCGTCCAGCTGGCTGCGGATGGCCTCGTTGATGTTCTTGCCGGCGTCGCTGGCGTTGCCGGGGATGCCTTCCTTGAACGCGTCGCGCACCACCTGCTCCCACAGGGCGGGGTTGTTGGCGAGGATGTGCCGGTACTCCGGCTTGACGTGCACGAGGTTCATGGCGTCGCGGACCGACATCCCCTGCAGCAGGTGGTTCGGGTCGTCCATCACCGAGCTCCACCGCAGGTTCGGGTGGTTGGGGACCGAGTAGCGGTTGCCGAGGAAGCGCGGGATGTCATTGAGGATGTCGCGCAGCTCGCGCATCAGGCTGTCGAGGTCGGTGACCGAGTTCTTCAGCCCGGTGATCTTCGGCCCGATCTCGGCGGCGAGGGCCGAGATGCGGGTGGAGGCCTGGTGGATGATCAGCGGCGTGGCCGTGCCGAGGGTGATGACCAGCTCCGTGACGTAGCTGCAGAGGGCGCCGACGACCTGGGAGAGCGCGTCGCGCAGCAGCCCGTGGACGAAGCCGACGATGACGGCCGCACCCTCGGTGCCGATCGACATGGCCCGCGCCGCACCGGAGTAGAAGGTGAGCTTGTCGGACATCTCGTCGACGTGGCCGCGGTAGCGCTCCATGTTGGGCCCGCTCATCCGCTCGAGCTTCTGGTTGGCCCCCACGACGAAGGTCGTGTTGCAGGCCGAGATCGAGTTCGACACGTTGAGCCAGGTGCCCGCGAAGGCGCTGACGGCCTCGGGGTTGCCCGCCAGGTCGTCGAACCAGCCCTTGATCGGGTCGAGGTGGTCGATGACCCAGCCGATGCCGGCGGCGAACAGGCTGCCCAGGGGGTCGCTGTAGGTGGCCACGGCGTCGAAGCCGACGGCGACTCCCGAGAGGGCGCCGTCGACCCAGTCCTTGCCCGCGATGGCCTGGCACAGCGAGGAGCCCGAGTCGATCAGCCCGGCGCCGCTGGTCGCCGACCGCTCGCCCGGCTGGACGACCAGGCCGCCGGTCATCGCCCGGCCCCGTTCACGCGGCTGCCGGCGTCGTGGTCGGTGGTCTCGTAGCTGGTGGCCTGCGTCCGCAGCGTGGCGACGGTCTCGCCCATGTCCTCGGCGACGTTCGCGATGCCCAGGTTCACGGCCGCCCCGAAGATGCCGACGGTGGTGCTCAGGAACGCGTTGACGATGCCGAACGCGGAGGAGTCCAGCGTGGTCTCGGCGGCCGTCGAGCACGAGCGCAGGTCGCCCTCGATGCCGGCCAGGCTCACCGCATGCTCGCGGATCCCGGTGGGGCTCACTTCATACTGCACGGTGCTCCGTCCCTCCCGAGGTCACTCGACCCCTCGGCTCGTAGGATATGTGGGCCTCCCCGGGACGCACGATGGGGAGCGGTCCCCGTCGTCCGATGGGGCCTCGTGCTCGACCGAAGGGACGACCGAATGGTCTGGGGGCTGCGCGTCATGCTCGTCGTGGTGGGGCTGGGGGTGCTGGGGATCGTGCTGCTCGTGCTGGGCCTCATCGTCCGGCCCGTGGTCACCGAGGCGATGCGCGCCAACGCCGCCGGCAACTGGTGGCTGCCGTTCCTGCCGCAGGAGTCCGGCCGGTACGGCCCGCTGGCGCAGAACCACTGGTGGTCGGCGATGCGAGCCCGGACCCCGGGGTCCGCAGCGGGTCTGGCCGTGCGTTGGGGTTTCTGGTCGCTCATGAGCGTGCTGCTGGTCGTCGCGATGGGGTCCATCGTGGTCAACCTCGTGCGGCTGCTGGCGAAGGGCTGGACGGGGCTCGGCTAGGGCTTCACCAGGTCCCCGACGGCGGTGCCGCCGGGGGCGGGCCGCTCGGCGGTCGGGGGTCGTCACGCCGGTCGCCCGTGGCGGCCACGACCTGCGGTCGGCGCCGGGCACCGTCCTCCCACGACGAGCGGATGGTCGCGGTCTCGTGCGAGTCCTCGCCGAAGGTCTCCGCGCCGGAGAGGGCCGCGAGCCGCGCGGCCTCGGCGCGCGCCCGGGTGATCGCCTCGCTCACCCGCTCGGCCAGCGCGTCCCCGCCGTCGGCGCACGCGGGGGTGGGGATGCGCAGGTCGACCAGCGACCCGGTGCCGTTCACGGTGGCGCGGACGCCGTCGACCTCGCCCTCGGCGCGCATCGCCTCGACCGCCCGACGCCACGCGAGGGCGGCGCGGGCGCGGGCCGCGAGACGGTCGAGCTCGGCCTGGGTCAGGCCGTCGATGCGGCTCAGGTCGTCGAAGCTCACCAGGCACCGCCGCGGGCCGAAGGGGTCGACGGGGGTGGCTCGCGGTCGGCCGCGGGGGTCTGTCGCTCGACCTCCTCGACGACGGCGGTGGTCGTCGGCGAGGCGGCGCCGAACATGGCGCTGGTCGACTCCTCGACGCGGCGGCGGAGCTCCTCCTGCGCCTGGGTGTTCGCCTGGAGGACCGCCTGGGCCACCATCTGGCCGCCGTAGCCGGCGGCGGCGTCCGAGATGCCGAGGCGCACGACGGTGCCGCTCTGGTCCACCTCCACGGTGACGCCCCCGCGCAGCGCCGTGCCGTACCCCGTGAGCTCCTGGACCTGCGCGGCCCACGCTCCCGAGTGCTCGGCGCGCTCCTGCGCGTCGCGGATCTGGGCGTCGATGTCGCCGTACGCGTCGCCGGCCGGGCTCCCCACCATGGCCGTCACCCTAGACGAGGACGGGGCGCCGACGGGGGCGCTCGCGGGTAGCGTGGCGGCGTGGACACAACGGGGCCCGAGGTGGTGGTGCGCGTCGCCCGCGGGGTGCGGGTCCTGGCGGCGGTGCTCATGGTCCCGCTCGGCGCAGGCATCCTCGTGGCGGTCGTCGACGCCCTGCGCGCGGGCGACCCCGGCGTGTCCTTCGACCGCACCGGCTGGAGCGCGTTCGTCGTCCTCGGTTGGGTCGTGGCGCTCCTGGTGCTGGCCGGGGTGGGCCTGTCGCTCTGGGCACTGTGGGGGACCTCGGTGCGGCTGACGCCCTTCGGCGTGGCCCGGCAGACGTTCGGCCGCCGGCACGAGACCGGGCTGGCGGACCTCCGGCGGGTGCAGGCCCGCGGCGCGAGCACCCACGGCCCCACCGGTCCCCGCCCGGCGGCCGTGCTCCTCCTCGACCGCGACGGCCGGGTGGCTGCGGCTCTGCGGCCCACCGAGACCGGCTTCGACGAGGGTCTGGCCGTGGTGCGCGGCTGGGTCGCGCGTCGCCCGGACCTGCTGCAGGACACCGACACCGCCGCGGTCCTCGGGACGGTCGACCCGGCGCGGCCGCCGGCCTGAGCGCTCAGTCGACCGGCGTGCTGCGCAGCGCGCGCGGGGCGTTGAGGTCGAGGGCGACAGCGACCACGCGGATGACGAACACCAGCACGACCGCGCCCCATGCCGTCAGGGGCGAGAGCAGCCCGAGGTGCTGGAGGAGCACGACGAGCGCGGCCCCGGCCAGCGCGGGCACCGCGTAGAGCTCGCGCTGCAGCACCTCGGGCACCTGCCGGGCCAGCACGTCGCGCAGCATCCCCCCGCCGACCGCGGTGATGCCCCCGATGAGGGTCGCGGCCAGTGGCCCGGCGCCACGGTCGAGGGCCACCAGGGCCCCGCTGACGGCGAACACCGCCAGCCCGGCGGCGTCGAGCAGGCGCACCACCGACGAGACCCGGCGCCAGCGGGCGTGGGGACGGGCGAGCAGGGCCTGCTCCCACGTGCCGTGCAGCAGGAAGACCCCGAGCCCGGCGGTGACGGCCGCCGCCAGCAGGCGCCAGTCGCTGACGGCCACCGGTGGGGTGATGCCGAGGAACAGGTCGCGGATGATGCCGCCGCCGAGCCCGGCCACCCACGCGAGGACGAGGATCCCGAACAGGTCCAGGCCGCGGCGCACCGCCACGATGGCGCCCGAGAGCGCGAAGACCAGGACGCCGACGACGTCGAGCACGGTCTGGAGCGAGGCGGTGTCGGTGAGCACCGCTCGATTCTCGCAGCGCCGGGGGACGGCCCGCGGGCGGTGGACGGGCCCGCACGGGGCCGCGCCGTCCCACCCATAGACTGGCCGCCATGGCCGACCTCACCCGCGCCGACGTCGCGCATCTCGCCGGGCTCGCCCGCATCGACCTCTCCGACGCCGAGCTCGACCGGATGGTCGGCGAGCTCGGGGTCATCCTCGAGGCGGTGGCCACCGTGCAGCAGGCCCCCATCGCCGACGTCGAGCCGATGAGCCACCCGATGCCCATCGTCAACGTCACCCGCCCCGACGTCGTACGCCCGAGCCTCGCCCCGCAGGACGCCCTGGCCGCCGCGCCCGAGACCGAGCAGCAGCGCTTCAGCGTCCCCCGCATCCTCGATGAGGAGTGAGGCGGCCCCCGCGCCCGCCCGCACCTCCCACCCGCACCCGCTGAGGACCTCCCTGTGACCACCGACCTGACCCGCGCCACCGCCGCCGAGCTCGCCGACCTCCTCGGCGCCGGCACCGTCTCCTCCCGTGAGGTGACCCAGGCCCTGCTCGACCGCACCGCGGCCGTCGACGGCGCCGTGCACTCCTACCTCCACGTCGACGGCGAGGGCGCGCTGGGGCAGGCCACCGAGGTCGACCGGCGCCGCGCGGCCGGCGAGTCGCTGCACCACCTGGCCGGCGTGCCGGTCGCCGTCAAGGACGTCCTGGCCACCCGCGGCCTGCCGACCACCTGCGGGTCGCGGATCCTCGAGGGCTGGGTGCCGCCGTACGACGCCACGCTCGTCACGCGCCTGCGCGAGGCCGGGATGCCGATCCTGGGCAAGACCAACATGGACGAGTTCGCGATGGGTTCCTCCACCGAGCACAGCGCCTTCGGCCCCAGCCACAACCCGTGGGACCTCGACCGCATCCCCGGTGGCTCGGGTGGCGGCTCGAGCTCGGTGGTCGCCTCGTTCCAGGCGCCCCTGGCCATCGGCACCGACACCGGCGGCTCCATCCGCCAGCCCGCCGCGGTCACCGGCACCGTGGGGGCCAAGCCCACCTACGGCGGCGTCTCGCGCTACGGCCTCGTGGCGCTGGCCTCCTCGCTCGACCAGGCCGGCCCGTGCAGCCGCACCGTGCTCGACTCCGCCCTGCTGCACGCGGTCATCGCCGGGCACGACCCGATGGACTCGACCTCCATCGACGCCCCCGTACCCGCCGTGGTCGAGGCCGCCCGTCGGGCCGACGTCTCGGGGATGCGCATCGGCATCGTCAAGGAGCTCACCGGCGAGGGGTTCCAGCCCGGGGTGCAGGCGCGCTTCGAGGAGGCCGTCCAGCACCTGGTCGACGGCGGCGCCGAGGTCGTCGAGGTCTCCTGCCCGAGCTTCACCTACGCCCTGGCCGCCTACTACCTCATCCTCCCCAGCGAGGCCTCGAGCAACCTGGCGAAGTTCGACGCCATGCGCTACGGCCTGCGGGTGAGCCCTGAGGGCGTCGACGCCCCCAGCGCCGAGCAGGTCATGGCGGCCACCCGCGACGCCGGCTTCGGCGACGAGGTCAAGCGCCGCATCATCCTCGGCACCTACGCCCTCTCCTCGGGCTACTACGACGCCTACTACGGCTCGGCCCAGAAGGTGCGCCGCCTCATCGCGAACGACTTCGCCGCCGCGTTCGAGCGGGCCGACGTCCTCGTCAGCCCCACGGCGCCGACGACGGCCTTCCGCCTCGGCGACAAGCTCGACGACCCGATGGCCATGTACCTCAACGACATCGCCACCATCCCGGCCAACCTCGCGGGCATCCCGGGGCTCTCGGTGCCGAGCGGGCTCGCCGACGAGGACGGTCTCCCGGCCGGCTTCCAGGTCCTCGCCCCGGCGATGGCCGACGACCGCCTGTACGCCGTCGGCGCCGCCCTCGAGGCGCGCCTGACCGCTGCCTGGGGAGGCCCCCTCCTGGACCGTGCGCCCGACCTGACGGAGGTGGCCCGATGAGCACCGCGACCGAGCCCGTGCTGGGCTTCGACGAGGCCCTCGCGACCTACGACCCGGTGATGGGCCTCGAGGTCCACGTCGAGCTGGGCACCGAGACCAAGATGTTCTGCGGCTGCCCCACCGCCTTCGGGGCCGAGCCCAACACCCAGACCTGCCCGGTGTGCCTCGGGCTGCCCGGCGCCCTGCCGGTGGTCAACGAGAAGGCGGTCGAGTCGGCCATCCGGATCGGGCTGGCGCTCAACTGCTCCATCGCGCCGTGGTGCCGCTTCGCCCGGAAGAACTACTTCTACCCGGACATGCCGAAGAACTTCCAGACCTCGCAGTACGACGAGCCCATCGCGTTCGAGGGCTACCTCGACGTCGAGCTCGACGACGGCTCGACCTACCGCGTCGAGATCGAGCGGGCCCACATGGAGGAGGACACCGGCAAGTCGCTGCACGTCGGCGGCTCCACCGGCCGCATCCACGGCGCCACCCACAGCCTGGTCGACTACAACCGCGCCGGCATCCCGCTCGTCGAGATCGTCACCAAGCCGATGCTCGGCGCGGGGGAGCGCGCGCCCGAGGTCGCCAAGGCCTACGTGGCGACGCTGCGCGACCTGCTCAAGGCGCTCGAGGTGTCGGACGTGAAGATGGAGCAGGGCTCGATGCGCTGCGACGTCAACCTGTCGCTGATGCCGAAGGGCAGCGCGGTGCTCGGCACCCGCACCGAGACCAAGAACGTCAACTCGCTGCGCTCGGTCGAGCGGGCGGTCCGCTACGAGATCGGCCGGCACGCCGCGGTGCTCTCCGGCGGGGGCTCGATCACGCAGGAGACCCGTCACTGGCACGAGGACACCGGCATCACGACCTCCGGCCGGCCCAAGTCCGACGCCGACGACTACCGCTACTTCCCCGAGCCCGACCTGGTGCCGGTGGCCCCCGCCGCCGAGACCGTCGAGGCGCTGCGCGCGACGCTGCCCGAACCGCCCGCCGAACGCCGCCGCCGCCTGCAGACCACCTGGGGCTACAGCGACCTCGAGATGCGTGACGTGATGAACGCCGGGCTCCTCGAGCTGGTCGAGGAGACCGTGGCCGCCGGGGCCTCGCCGGCCGCGGCCCGCAAGTGGTGGTCGGGCGAGATCGCCCGGCGCGCGAACACCGAGGGCGAGGACGTGGTCACCTACGCCGAGCGCCTGGGGGTCACCCCTGCGCACGTGGTCGAGCTCGAGGGGCTCGTCACGGCCGGCCGGCTCAACGACTCGATGGCCCGCCAGGCCTGGGAGGGCGTCCTCGACGGTGAGGGCACGCCCACCGCGGTCGCCGACGCCCGCGGGCTCGAGCTGGTGCAGGACACCGGCGCGCTCGAGGCCGCGGTCGACGCCGTGATCGCGGCCAACCCCGACGTCGCCGACAAGATCCGCGACGGCAAGGTGCAGGCCGTGGGCGCGCTCATCGGCCAGGTCATGCGCGAGATGAAGGGCCAGGCCGACGCCGGGGCGGCGCGCACGATCATCCTCGAACGGCTCGGCCAGGCCTGACCGGGCCTCGGGGCCCCCGGGGTTCAGGGGAGGCGGCGCCAGCCGTCCTCGTCGGCCTCGAGGGCGAGCGTGCCTCCGGGCGGTGGGGTCAGGTCGTGACCACTCGTCCGGGGTGCGCCGACCAGGTCGGGCAGGCCGGCCGCGAACGCCCCGCCGTGCGAGACGACGAGGACCGCCTCGCCCCGGTGCGTGTCGGCGACCTCCTCGAGCACGCCCCGCACCCGCGCCGCGACGTCGGCGATGCGCTCGCCGGCGGGGATGCCGGCGTCGCACTCGCGCAGGCCGTCGCGCACGACCACGGGGACGCCGAGGACCGCGGCCGCGATCTCGGCCGTCTGCACCGCGCGCGGGAGCGGGCTGGACCAGACACGCGCCACGTTCTCGTCCCGCACCCGCTCGGCGAGGGCTCGCGCCTGGTCGCGCCCGGTCGCCGTCAGGCCGCCGCCGGCTGCCGTGGGCGGCCCGGTCTCGTCCTCGGCCTCGCCGGGGCGGGCCAGGAACACGCGGGCGGGGCAGTGCAGGTCCGACACGTCAGCGGCGGCCGCCGCCGAGGAGGCCGCCGAGCACGTCGCCGATGATGCTGCCGGCGTCGACCCCGCCGGAGGTGGGCGCCGGGGACGCCGAGCCCGCCGGCCCCGAGCGGCCGGTGGCGCCGCCGAGGACCTGGCCCAGGACGTCCTGGAGCCCGCCCCCGCCGCCGGTGGCCGCACCACCCCGGGCGCCGCCCAGCACCTGCCGGGCCAGCCAGGACATGACGATGGGCGCCAGGATGGGGATGATGCGCTGCACCAGCTGGCCGCCCACGCCGGCCCCGCTGAGCGGCGACTCGCCCAGGCGGGCGGCGACGGCCTCCTGCTGGGCACCGAAGACGTGCCCGGCGATGCGCTGGCCGTCGGCCTCGTCGACCTGGTCGAGAGAGACCCCGCCGTCGAGCAGGCTCGGGTCGTGGCGGCCGAGGGCGTCGACCAGCGAGCTCGCCCCCGACGGCTCCTGGGCGTTGGCGCTCATCCCGCCGAGCAGCGCCGGCAGCGCGGCGGACGCGGCCTGGCGGACCTGCTCGGGCGAGGCGCCGACCCGGCCGGCGATGTCGTCGACGGGGAGGGCGGAGAGGATCTCGTCGTACGCGCTCATGGGGGCCTTCTTCGCTGGGGGCGGCGCGGCGCACGCCCGGTCACCGCGACCCTAGCGCCGCGGACGGCGGCGTGGCGTGGGTCGCGCCGGGGCTGACGTGGTGCCCCGGCAGGAGGATGATCGAGGCATGACCCGTGCCGCGAGAGACCGAACGCTCGTCCTCCTCCGCCACGCGAAGACGGAGGAGAGCAACCCGGGCGGCGACCACGACCGCGAGCTCACCGGCCGCGGACGCCGCGACGCCGCCGAAGCCGGGCGCTGGCTGTGCCGCGAGGGCATCGGCATCGATGAGGTGCTGTGCTCCACGGCCGAGCGCACGCGCCAGACCTGCGAGGTGATGTGGGAGGCGGGCTGCTCCGAGGGCGAGGTCCGCTACGATCGGCGCATCTACGGCGTGACGCCCGAGGTCCTGCTCGACGTCGTGCGCGAGGCCGACGACGACGCCGACGTCGTGATGGTCGTCGGCCACGCCCCCGGCATCCCCGTCCTGGCCGAGCTGCTCGCCGACGGCGAGGGCAGCGCCGACGGGCACCGGGCCATGGCCGAGGGCTTCCC
This sequence comes from Phycicoccus duodecadis, assembly GCF_002846495.1. Lineage (NCBI taxonomy): Bacteria > Bacillati > Actinomycetota > Actinomycetes > Micrococcales > Intrasporangiaceae > Phycicoccus > Phycicoccus duodecadis. The sequence continues at coordinate 829,353 of NZ_PJNE01000001.1, read as the reverse complement.
CACCTGCGCGCTGGCCGTCCTGCACTACGCCGGCCGGTGGGCCGACCTGACCTTCGGCGACGCGCGGCTCGACCGGTTCCACGTGGCCCGGGGTGGGGAGCGATGAACCGGGCCGGGCAGCGCTGGCAGGACCTCCCGGCGCAGGGGAGGGCGGCACTGGTCGGGGTCGCCGCGCTCGATGTGGGGTTGCGGGCCTGGGCGCTGGCCGACCTGCGCACCCGCCCGGCCGGGGAGGTCGCGGGTCCCAAGGCGGCGTGGGCGGCGGCGCTGGGGGTGGTGAGCTCGGCGGGAGTGCTGCCGGCGGTCTACCTGCTGTGGGGCCGGCGGAGCGGCCGGCACCTCCTGCCGCTCGACTGACGCCTCATACGTCGGAGCATCCGGACCTCCCGGGGTGACCACTCCTGGGAGCCTCGGGGAGGGGAGACCGGACGGCCGGCTCAGCGCGGGTCGAGCCCGGTGGCGTCGGCGACCCACCGCCAGTAGCGCCCGACCTCGTCGCCGGTGGGCCGGGTGCGGGACAGCACGTGCGAGGGCCGTGGCCGGCGGTCGTGCCACAGGCGACCGGGCGCGAGCGGCGCGTCGGTGGCCAGCAGCCACACGGTGGTGTCGGCACCGGCGGTGTCGCTGCGCAGGACCGGGCGCAGGGCGGTGGCGAACCGGGGGAGCGAGGAGTCGAGGCCGGGGGTGGCGGCCCAGCCCGGATGGGTGGCGTGGACCGAGACGCCGGCGGATCCCCAGCGCCGCGCCAGCACGGGCAGCAGCTCGACCTGCCCGCGCTTGCTGCGGGCGTACGCGACGCTGCCGCTGTAGGGGCCGCTCAGGTACTCGGGGTCGTCGGCCGGCAGGGGCTGGGTGTACATCCCGCCCGAGGTGACGAACACGACCCGCCCGGCGTCGGCGGCGAGCGACGGGAGCAGCAGCTCGGTCATCAGCACCGGCCCGAGCACGTGCAGGGCCTGGGTGAGCTCGTGCCCCTGGGCCGACGTGGTGCGCACGGCCGGCAGGGCACCGGCGTTGTGCACGAGCCCGCGCAGGGGACCGGCATCGGCGACGAAGGCCTCGGCGAACGCCCGCACCGAGGTCAGGTCGGAGACGTCGCAGCGCCACACCCGGGCCGCCTCGGGGTCGCCGGCGGCGGCCCGGACCTCGTCGGCCACGACCTCCCCGCGCCCGACATCGCGCACGACGAGGTGCACCCGTGCGCCCAGCGCGGCGAGGTCCAGCGCGGTGCGCCGGCCGAGCCCGGACGACGCACCGGTGACGGCCACGGCGTGCCCGCGCAGCGCGTCGGGCCCGGCGTCGGCGGGCCACCCGGGGAGCCGGCGCCGCACCCCGAGCCCGAAGGCGGTGAACCCCGGCGCCACCGTGCGGTCGAGGAGGGTGTCGATGCCGCGGGCCGCGATGCGCGCCGCGCCGGTGAGGCCCCCGGGCTGCGAGGAGCCGCTCACATCAGCGCCCGCATGGCGGCGGTGGCCCCGCGCAGGTAGCGCTCGACGACCGCGCGCTCGTCGTCGGTGAGGGCGGCGTCGGTCGCGGCCAGCCCGGCGAACATCGGGGCCAGGCGGGTGAGGATCTCGACGCGGCCGGAGTCGGTGATGACCACCTCGGTGCGGCGGCCGTCGTCGGCGTGCGGGCGTCGCTCGGCGTGGCCGCGCGCCACGAGCCGGTCGACCACGCCGGAGGAGGCGGCCGACGTGACACCGAGCTCGCGGGCTAGCTCGACCGGACCCATCGGCGCAGCCATGAGGTGGCGCAGCGAGTGCAGCTCGCTGACCGACAGCCCGGCCCGGCGGGCGACCTCGTGCGGCACCTGCCCGGCGACGTCGACCAGCTCCTGGAGGGCCTCGAGCGAACCGGACGACCGGTAGGCGGGGACGACCGACTGCACCATCGCGGCGTCGGAACGGGGCTCGGCCGTCGAGGGCCGGCTTGCGTCGGAGGGGAGGGGCTCCGTAATATCACTCACCTACTTAGTAACTTGGTGAATCATCACCTGAACGACATTCTAGCAAGGGAGTGCATCGATGGGCAGGATCGCGCAGCTCGTGACACGGCGATGGGTGGCCGGGCTGCTGGCCCTGTTCGCGCTGCTGGGGGCGGGAGCCGCGATCGGCGTCGTCGGCCAGGCCGAGCAGCCCCCGACCACCAACGCCGCCCTGCCCACGGGCTCGGACAGCCGCGCCGCCGCCGAGCTGCGCGCCGAGCTGCCGGAGGCCGAGGGCTCGGCCGCGGTGGTCCTCTTCGCGTCCGAGCGCGCGCTCACCCCGGAGCAGGTGGCCGTCGTGCAGGAGCGCGCCCGCAGCCTGCCCGGCGCCACCGGGGCACCCGCGTCCGTGGCCGAGGACGGCACCGCCGCCACGGTCGTCGTCCCGGTCACGACCAACGACGCCACCGAGACCGCCGACGTCGTCACCGCCCTCCGGCGCGCCGCCAAGGCCGACCTCCCGCCGGGCCTGACCGCCCAGGTCACCGGGCCCGCCGCCATCCAGGCCGACCTGGCCGCGGTCTTCGACGGCGCGGACTTCCGCCTGCTCGCCGCCACCGCGTCGGTCGTCGCGCTGCTGCTCGTCATCACCTACCGCAGCCCGGTCCTCTGGCTGGTGCCGCTGACCGTCGTGGGCGTCGCCGACCAGCTGGCCGCCGTGCTGGCCACCCGCACCCTCGCCGCCTTCGACGTGCAGTGGGACGAGTCGACCATCGGCATCCTCTCGGTCCTCGTGTTCGGCGCGGGCACCGACTACGCCCTGCTGCTCATCTCGCGCTACCGCGACGAGCTGCGCGTCATCGAGGACCGCCGCGACGCCATGGCGCACGCCCTGCGCCGCACCGCCGAGGCCGTGCTCTCGAGCGCCGCGACCGTGGTGCTCGGCCTGCTCACCCTGCTGCTCTCGCTCTTCCCGTCGACGCGGGGGCTCGGGCTGGCCTGTGCCGTCGGTGTGCTCGTGGCCGCGGCGTTCGCCCTCGTGGTCCTGCCGGCCGCCCTGGTGGTCTTCGGGCGGTGGGTGTTCTGGCCCAAGGCGCCGCACGTGGGGCAGACCAGCCTGGCCGACTCCCGCTCGCTGTGGCGCCGGGTCGGGGATGCCGTCGCGAAGCGCCCCGCCGTCTTCGTCACCGTCACCGTCGCCCTCCTCGCCATCGCCGCCGGCGGTCTCACCCAGGTCCGCGCCGGTCTCGACGCGGCCGACCAGTTCCTCCAGAAGCCCGAGGCCATCGCGGCGGGCGAGCGCCTGGCGCAGTCGTTCCCGGCCGGCTCGGCCGACCCCGCCGTGGTCGTCTCGCGCACCGACGACGGCACGGCCCTGGCGGCGGCGGTCGCGCAGGTCGACGGCGTCGCCAGCGCCCGGCCGGTCGTCAGCGGCAACGGCGTCAGCGAGGTGGCGGCGGTCATCGCCGCCCAGCCCGGCTCCGAGGCCGCCGAGCGCACCGTCACCGCCCTGCGCGACGCCGTGGCCTCGATGCCCGACACCCACGTCGGCGGTACCGAGGCCGAGGCCCTCGACACCGCCCAGGCCTCGACCCGTGACCGGACGGTCGTCTTCCCGCTGATCCTCGGGCTGGTGCTGGTGGCCCTGGGGCTGCTGCTGCGCTCCGTCGTGGCCCCGGTCGTGCTGGTGGCGACCGTCGTCGGCACCTACCTGGCGAGCCTCGGCATCTCGTGGGTGATCTTCACCCAGGTGCTCGGTTTCGAGCGCCTCGACGACGGCGTGCCGCTGCTGGCCTTCGTGTTCCTGGTGGCGCTCGGCGTCGACTACAACATCTTCCTCGTGACGCGCGCCGCCGAGGAGGCCCGGGAGCACGGTGCCCGCCAGGGGATGCTGCGAGCGCTGGCGGCCACCGGCGGCGTCATCACCAGTGCCGGCATCCTGCTCGCCGCGGTCTTCGCGGTGCTGGGGGTGCTGCCGCTGGTCGTGCTCGCGCAGCTCGGTGTCGTCATCTGTGTCGGCGTCCTGCTCGACACCCTGGTCGTGCGCACCGTCCTGGTGCCGGCCGTCGCGCTCATCCTCGGTGACCGGTTCTGGTGGCCGAGGCGGGTGGGCCCCGCCCGGGGGGAGGCGTGACCCGCGCCCTGGGGGTCGCGGCCGTGCTGCTGGTCGTGACGCTCTACGCCGTCCTCTCCGGGCGCTGGGTCTCCACCGACACCGGCTGGTACGACGACCTCCCGAAGCCGTCGTGGCAGCCGCCGCCCTGGGTCTTCGGGGTGGTCTGGCCCCTGAACTTCCTCGCGCTCGCGGTGAGCGGCGGGGCCATCGCGTGGACCCGCCCGGCGGGTGAGGTGCTGGCGTTCCTGGCCCTGCTCGTCGCCTCGGTCGCGGCCGCCCTCACCTGGGCCCACGCCTTCTACGTCCCCCATGCGCTCGGACGGGCGGCGCTCGCCCTGGTGGTGGCCCTGCTGCTGACCGTGGGCCTGGTGGTCGTGGCGGCCGGGTCGCTGCCGTGGGCCGGCTGGATCCTCGTGCCGTACGCGCTGTGGATGGCGGTCGCGACCTCGCTGGCACTGGCCTACTGGCGCCTGGTGCCCGAGGCGGCGTGACCCCCGCGCCACCGCGACGGCCAGTCGTCGGGACACCCTCACGAGCCGGCGGGGACGAACCTAGGATGACCGACATGACGCCCACGCCCGACATCAAGCCCCGTAGCCGCGACGTCACCGACGGTCTCGAGAAGACCGCCTCGCGAGGGATGCTGCGGGCCGTCGGCATGGGTGACGACGACTGGGTCAAGCCGCAGATCGGCGTGGCCAGCTCGTGGAACGAGATCACGCCGTGCAACCTCAGCCTCGACCGGCTGGCCAAGGCGGTCAAGGACGGCGTCCACGCCGCCGGCGGCTACCCCCTCGAGTTCGGCACCATCTCGGTCTCCGACGGCATCTCGATGGGGCACGAGGGCATGCACTTCTCCCTCGTCTCGCGCGAGATCATCGCCGACTCGGTCGAGACCGTCATGAGCGCCGAGCGCCTCGACGGCTCGGTGCTGCTCGCCGGCTGCGACAAGTCCCTGCCCGGGATGCTGATGGCCGCGGCCCGCCTCGACCTGTCGTCGGTGTTCCTCTACGCGGGCTCGATCCTGCCGGGTATCGCCAAGATGTCCGACGGCAGCGAACGCACCGTCACCATCATCGACGCCTTCGAGGCCGTGGGGGCCTGCGCGCGGGGCCTGATGAGCCGCGAGGACGTCGACGCCATCGAGCGGGCGATCTGCCCCGGTGAGGGCGCGTGCGGCGGCATGTACACCGCCAACACGATGGCCTCGGTGGCCGAGGCCATCGGGATGTCGCTGCCCGGCTCGGCCGCGCCGCCGGCCACCGACCGCCGCCGCGACGGCTTCGCCCGCAAGTCCGGGGAGGCCGTCGTCGAGCTCCTGCGGCGCGGCATCACCGCGCGCGACATCATGACCAAGGAGGCGTTCGAGAACGCCATCGCCGTGGTCATGGCCTTCGGCGGCTCGACCAACGCCGTGCTGCACCTGCTGGCCATCGCGCACGAGGCCGACGTCGACCTCTCGCTCGACGACTTCGTGCGGGTGGGCGCCAAGGTGCCGCACCTGGCCGACGTCAAGCCCTTCGGCCAGTACGTGATGACCGACGTCGACCGCGTGGGCGGGGTGCCGGTCGTGATGCGCGCCCTGCTCGACGCCGGTCTGCTGCACGGCGACTGCCTCACCGTCACCGGCCGCACGATGGCCGAGAACCTCGCCTCCATCGCCCCGCCCGACGTCGACGGCAAGGTCGTGCGGGCCATGCAGGAGCCCATCCACAAGACCGGCGGCATCACCATCCTCAAGGGCTCGCTGGCCCCCGAGGGCGCGGTGGTCAAGTCGGCCGGGTTCGACTCCGACGTGTTCGAGGGCACCGCACGCGTCTTCGACGGCGAGCGCGCCGCGATGGACGCCGTCGAGGACGGCAGCCTCGGCGCCGGCGACGTCGTCGTCATCCGGTACGAAGGCCCCAAGGGCGGGCCCGGGATGCGCGAGATGCTCGCGGTCACCGGGGCCATCAAGGGCGCCGGGCTCGGCAAGGACGTGCTGCTGCTCACCGACGGCCGCTTCTCCGGCGGGACCACCGGCCTGTGCGTGGGCCACGTCGCCCCCGAGGCCGTCGACGAGGGCCCCATCGCGTTCGTGCGCGACGGCGACGGCATCCGGCTCGACGTCGCGGGCGGCACCCTCGACCTGCTCGTCGACGACGCCGAGCTCGACCGCCGCCGGGCCGAGGGCGTCACCCACCCCGAGCCCAAGTACACCCGCGGCGTGCTCGCCAAGTACCGCAGGCTCGTCCAGAGCGCGAGCACCGGCGCCGTGTGTGACTGATCCGGTGGGGGAGGAGCCGGCCCTCGAGCTGGTCGGCCTCGTCAAGGAGTTCCGGGGGCGGCGGGTCGTCCACGAGCTCTGCCTGTCGGTGCCCCGGGGCTCGCTGTACGGCCTCGTGGGGCCCAACGGCGCCGGCAAGACCACCACCTTGTCGATGGCCACCGGCCTGCTGCGGCCCACCGCCGGGACCGCCCGGGTCCTGGGCCTCGACGTCTGGGCCGACCCCGCCGCGGCCAAGGCCGTCATGGGGATCGCCCCCGACGGCATGCGGCTCTTCGAGCAGCTCTCGGGGCGCGAGCTGCTGCAGTACGTCGGGGCCCTGCGCCGGATGCCGCACGACGTGGTGGTCGAGCGCACCACCGAGCTGCTCACCGTGCTCGACCTCGCCGGCGACGCCCGCACCGTGGTCGCCGACTACAGCGCCGGCATGGTCAAGAAGATCAGCCTGGCCGCGGCCCTCATCCACGCCCCCCGGCTGCTGGTGCTCGACGAGCCGTTCGAGGCCGTCGACCCGGTGTCGGGCCAGGTCATCCGCACCATCCTGCGCCGCTACGTGGCCTCCGGCGGCACGGTGGTGATGTCGAGCCACGTGATGGAGCTCGTCGAGGGCCTGTGCGACCGGGTCGCGGTGATCGCGGGCGGCCGGGTGCTGGCCGAGGACACCGTCGCCGGCCTCACCCGCGGCGGCTCGCTGCACGACCGGTTCCTCGAGCTCGTCGGCGCCGGCGAGGTCGTGGGCGACGGGCTCGGCTGGCTGGGCGCGGGGCCACAGGGCAACGCGTGACCGGGCTCGTCGTCCGCCTCCGGCTGCGGATGTGGTGGACGGCGATGTCGCGCAGCTCGCTGCACCTCACCTCGTCGGTCCTCGGCGCGCTGGCGGCCATCGGCATCGTCGTGGTCTTCGGCCCGCTCATCGGCCTGCTGGCGCTGCGCCCGCCCGAGCTCACCGCGATCACCGTGCCGCTCTTCACCGGCATCACCCTGATGTGGGTGGTCCTCGGCGTCATCGCCGCCGGGGTCGACAACGTGCTCGACCCGGCGCGCTTCGCCGTGCTGCCGGTGCCCGCCCGCGCCCTGGCCCGGGGCCTCCTCGCCGCGACGCTGACCGGCATCCCCGCGCTGATGCTCATCGGGCTCGCGTTCTTCCAGGTGCTCGCGTGGCTCAGCGCCCCGGTGGCGGTGCCGGCCGCCGCGCTGGCGGCCGTGCTCGGCACCGTCACCGCCGTCGTCGCCTCGCGCGCCGTCACCACCCTGCTGGCGCGGGTCATGACGACGCGCACCGGGCGGCTCGTCGGCGCCGCCATCGTGTCGCTCACCACGCTGCTGCCGCTCTCGCTCAACCTCGCCGTCGCGCGCGGCCAGCGCATCGACGCCCTCTTCGCCTTCGACGCCGGGCCGGTGGCGCGGGCCGCGTCGTGGTTCCCCACCGGCTGGGCCTGGGCGCTGCCCTTCGACGTCGCGGGCGGGCGATGGCTGCTCGCCGCCGTGCACCTGGTGCTCGCCCTGGTCCTGCTGGCGGTGCTGTGGCGGGTGTGGGTACGCCAGCTCGAGCGGGTGCTCACCTCACCCCTGACCAGCAGCGGCGGGCAGAGCATCGGCGCCGGGCGGCTGTTGCCGGCGGTGCTCGGGCGCTCGCCGGTGGCCACCGTCGCCGCGCGCCGCATCCGGGCGTGGTACCGCGACAGCCGGCTGGTGGCGATCGCGCTGCGCACCGCCGTGCTGCCGGTGTTCTTCGTGGTGCAGAGCGTGGTCACCGGCACCCCGGGCCTCGCCGGTGCCGGGGTCGTCACGCTGGCCGTCTTCGCGGGCCTGACCCTGATGAACGACCTCGCCTTCGACGGTGAGGCGTGGTGGCTGCACCTGACCACCGGGCTACGAGGATGGGAGGACCGGCTCGGGCGCGCGCTGGCCTCGGTGGTCGTCTTCGCCCCGGCCGTGCTCCTCACCTACGTCGTCTCGGTGGCGCTCGGCGTGATCCAGCACGCGGTGGCCTGGGGCAGCGTGGTGCTCGCAGCCTTCCTCGGGGCGCTGGCCCTGGCGCTCGCGGTCGGCGCCTACCTGCCCGGCACCGCGCCGCGCACCGGCGGCAACCCGTTCGCGGCGACCTCGGGCGGTGCGGCCCAGGGCTGCCTGACCGCCCTGGTGTCGTTCGTCGGGCCGCTCCTGCTCGTCGTGCCCGTGGTCCTCGGCGCGGTGCTCACCCTCGAGCGGCCGGTCGGGCGCTGGGTGGTGCTGCTCCTCAGTGCCCTCTACGGGCTGGGGCTGCTCGGCCTCGGCGTGCTGGTGGGTGGTCGGCGGCTCGACCGCCGCGGGCCCGAGATGCTCGGGCAGCTGGCGCACGCCCAGATGTGACCGGGCGCCCTGCGCGCACCGGCGACCACCCGTCGGTCGCTCCTTGGCCCGCGGCGCGCCGACCGCCAGGATGGGGACGCCCCCGGCACCGCGCCGGCCGGCGAGACGAGGAGGCACGGTGAGCCGCTGGCACCCGCAGGCGTGGACGGTCGAGACCCAGGTCGAGCGCCCCGACCCGGCCCTGGTGGCGGCGCTCGCGCAGCTCCCCACGACCCAGATCGCCGACGGCGGCGGCCCCATCGCCGTCGTCGGCCCCGGCATCGCCCCGATGGTGGCCGCCACCGAGATCTGCGGGCCGGCCGTGACGCTGTGGACCGCCCCCGGGGACATCCTGTTCATCCTCAAGTCGCCCGACGTCGTGCAGGACGGCGACGTGCTGGTGGTCGACGCCGGCGGCCGCCTCGACGCCGCCGTCATCGGTGACGTCATCGGCGGCCGGCTGCAGGCACGCGGCTGCGTGGGGATGGTCGTCGACGGTGCCGTGCGCGACGTCGAGGGGCTCGAGGAGCTGGGGCTGCCGGTGCACGCGCGGGGGGCCCACCCGGCCACCGGCTCGAACACCGGCCCCGGGGCCCTCAACGTGCCGGTGCAGCTCGGCGGGGTGGCGGTGCACCCGGGCGACGTGGTGCGCGCCGACCGCAGCGGGGTCGTGGTGGTGCGGCGGGGCGGGCTGGCCGAGGTGCTCGAGCGGGCCGGGGTCGTGGCCCGCCGCGAGGAGCAGTGGCAGGCGGCCTTCGCCGCCGGAGCGGGGATGGACGAGGTGCTCGGCATCGACGCCCTCATCGCCGAGAAGGCCTCGGCGGCCGGTGCCACCGGGGGCGCCGAGGTCGAGGAGCGCGCGTGAGCGCGGCCGCCGCCCCGGCGACGACCATCGGAGGGCTGCCGGTCACGGTCGAGCCGACGACCAGCCCGCTCACCGACGCGGCGCGGGCCGAACGGATGCGCGACCCGGGCTTCGGCCGGGTCTTCTCCGAGCACATGCTGACCATCCGCTGGACCCGCGAGGGCGGCTGGCAGGAGGCACGGCTCACGCCCTACGGGCCGCTGGCGCTCGACCCCGCGACCTCGGCGCTGCACTACGGGCAGTCGGTCTTCGAGGGCTTCAAGGTCTACCGCGGCGCCGACGGCTCGGTGGCCGCGTTCCGCCCGGAGGCCAACGCCGAGCGCTTCCGGGCCTCGGCGCGCCGGCTGTGCCTGCCCGAGCTGCCGGTCGAGGTCTTCACCGAGGCCGTCGACCTCCTGGTCGGGCACGACCACGCCTGGGTGCCCAGCGCCCCGGGGCAGACGCTCTACGTCCGCCCCCTGCTGTTCGCGAGCGAGCCCGAGCTGGTCGTGCGCCCCTCCGAGGAGTGCCTCTTCGTCCTCACCGCCTTCGTGGCGGCCGACTACTTCCCGCGCGGGCTCACGCCGGTCACCGTCTGGGTCGCCGACCACTTCGTACGGGCCGCGCCCGGGGGTACCGGGGCCGCGAAGTGCGCCGCCAACTACGCCGCGGGGCTGGCCGCGCAGGCCGAGGCGGCCGAGCAGGGCTGCGACCAGGTGGTCTTCCTCGACGCCGTCGAGCGCCGCTGGGTCGAGGAGCTCGGCGGGATGAACCTGCTGTTCGTGTACGGCGGCGACGTGCCCCGGCTGGTCACGCCCGCCCTCACCGGCACCCTGCTGCCCGGCATCACCCGTGACTCGCTGCTCACGTTGGCGCGCGACCTCGGCATGGAGGTGGAGGAGGGGCGGGTCTCGGTGGAGGACTGGGAGGCCGACGCCCGCTCGGGGGCGCTCACCGAGGTGTTCGCCTGCGGGACGGCGGCCGTGCTGACCCCGGTCGGGCGCGTGCGCCGCGAGGGCGCCGAGTGGGTCGTCGGCGACGGCGACACCGGCCCGGTCACGGCCGCCCTGCGGGAGCGGCTGCTGGCGGTGCAGACCGGTGCGGTCCCGGACGAGCACGGCTGGCGGCGCGTGGTCGCACCGCTCGGGTGAGACCGTCCGGTCCCGATGGGGGTGGGCCACCTCGCGGTCCGGATCGTGGGACCGGGTGTCTCGCCGGTTGACACGGCTGCAGCCGCGGTCCACAGTGGTCCTGTGGCTCGAGTCCTCGTACTTGCACAGCGCGCCTGACTGCACGACCAGGCGCGCTCCCTCCGTCGTCCCGCCCGGGACAGGAGGGTTTTTTTGTGCGTCGACCCCGTCCGACACCCACGACAAGGAAGCGGTGAACCCCTCGTGAGCGACACCACGCAGGCTCCCCCCACGGCCCTCGCCCCGGCGCCGCCGTCCCCCGCGCGGCTGGCGCAGCAGGCGCGCTCCAAGGCCCCGCTCGAGGTCACCGGCGCGCAGAGCCTGGTCATGTCCCTCGAGGCGATGGACGTCGACACCGTCTTCGGCATCCCCGGCGGGGCGATCCTGCCCGCCTACGACCCGCTGCTGGACTCGGTCACCGTCCGCCACATCCTGGTGCGCCACGAGCAGGGTGCCGGCCACGCCGCCGAGGGCTACGCGGCCGCCACGGGGCGGGTGGGCGTCTGCATGGCGACCTCCGGCCCGGGCGCCACCAACCTCGTGACCCCGATCGCCGACGCCTACATGGACTCGGTGCCGATCGTCGCCATCACCGGCCAGGTCAGCTCGGCCGCCATCGGCACCGATGCCTTCCAGGAGGCCGACATCCGCGGCATCACGATGCCGATCACGAAGCACAACTACCTCGTCACCGACGCCGCCGACATCCCGCGCGTCATCGCCGAGGCCTTCCACATCGCCTCCACCGGGCGCCCCGGCCCGGTGCTCGTCGACATCTCCAAGGACGCCCTCCAGGCGCGCACCACGTTCTCGTGGCCGCCGAAGATCGCGCTGCCCGGCTACCACCCGGTCACCCGCCCGCACGGCAAGCAGATCCGCGAGGCGGCCCGGCTCATCGCCGCCGCCGAGCGCCCGGTGCTGTACGTGGGCGGCGGGGTCATCCGGGCCCGGGCGAGCGAGGAGCTGGCGCGCTTCGTCGAGCTGACCGGCATCCCGGTGGTCACCACCCTGATGGCGCGCGGCGCCCTGCCCGACAGCCACGAGCTGCACCTGGGGATGCCCGGCATGCACGGGTCGGTCGCGGCCGTCACCGGGCTGCAGAAGTCCGACCTGCTCATCGCCCTCGGCGCCCGCTTCGACGACCGGGTCACCGGCCAGCTGTCGACCTTCGCGCCCGAGGCCAAGGTCATCCACGCCGACATCGACCCGGCCGAGATCAGCAAGAACCGCCAGGCCGACGTGCCGATCGTGGGCGACTGCAAGGCCGTCATCGCCGACCTGGCCGACGCCGTCGACGCCGACCACGAGGCCGGCATCCGCGGCGACTACACCGAGTGGCGCGAGCGCGTCGCCGGGTGGAAGCGCGACTTCCCCGTGGGCTACACCTCGCCCGGCGACGGCTCCCTCTCGCCGCAGCTGGTCATCGAGCGGCTCGGCGCCATCGCGGGTCCCGACGCGGTCTACGTGGCCGGCGTGGGCCAGCACCAGATGTGGGCGGCGCAGTTCGTGCAGTACGAGCGGCCCAACGCGTGGCTCAACTCGGGCGGTCTCGGCACCATGGGCTACTCGGTGCCGGCCGCGATGGGCGCCCAGGTCGGCGAGCCCGACCGCACGGTGTGGGCCATCGACGGCGACGGCTGCTTCCAGATGACCAACCAGGAGCTCGCCACCTGCGTCATCAACAACATCCCGATCAAGGTCGCGATCATCAACAACAGCAGTCTCGGCATGGTCCGCCAGTGGCAGACGCTCTTCTACAACGAGCGCTACTCCAACACCGACCTGCACACCTCGGTGGGCTCGCGGGTGCCCGACTTCGTCAAGCTCGCCGACGCCTACGGCTGCGCCGGCTTCCGCTGCGAGCGCCCCGAGGACCTCGACGACACCATCCGGGCCGCCATGGCCGTGAACGACCGCCCCGTGGTCGTCGACTTCGTGGTCCACCGCGACGCCATGGTGTGGCCGATGGTCCCCGCGGGCGTCAGCAACGACGCCATCCAGGTGGCCCGCGACACCGCGCCCCAATGGGACCGCGAGGAGTCCGAGGCGATCGAGCAGAGCACCGACGCCGACCACGACGGTCAGTGAGGAGATGACGATGTCCAAGCACACCCTGTCCGTCCTCGTCGAGAACAAGCCGGGCGTCCTCGCCCGGATCGCCGCCCTGTTCTCACGCCGGGGCTTCAACATCGACAGCCTCGCGGTCGGTGAGACCGAGCACGCGGAGGTCTCGCGGATGACCGTGGTCGTCGACGTCGAGGACCTGCCGCTGGAGCAGGTGACCAAGCAGCTGAACAAGCTGGTGGAGGTCCTCAAGGTCGTCGAGCTCGAGCCGGGCTCGGCCGTGCAGCGCCAGGTCATGCTCATCAAGGTCCGCGCCGACGCCGCCACCCGCAGCCAGGTGCTCGAGATGGTGCAGATGTTCCGGGCCAAGGTCGTCGACGTGGCCACCGAGTCGCTGACCATCGAGGCGACCGGCACCTCCGAGAAGCTCTCGGCCCTGCTCGAGGTCCTCGAGCCGTTCGGGGTCCGCGAGCTCGTCCAGAGCGGGATGGTCGCCATCGGCCGAGGCCCCCGCTCGATCACGGACCGGGCACTGCGCAGCGCCTGAGCGCCCAGCCCCTACAGTCCCGACCCAGGGCGTCCCCGCGGGCGCCCGCCCCCGACCAGCACGACGCAGCACCCGTCCGCAGCACCCCCGCACACGAAGGAGAGGCCTCCTGATGGCCGAGATGTTCTACGACGACGACGCCGACCTGTCGGTGATCCAGGGCCGCAAGGTCGCGGTCATCGGCTACGGCAGCCAGGGGCACGCCCACGCCCTGAACCTGCGCGACTCGGGCGTCGACGTCCGCATCGGCCTGGCCGAAGGCTCGAAGTCCCGCGCCAAGGCCGAGGCCGAGGGCCTGACGGTGCTCGCCGTGGCCGACGCGGTGCGCGACGCCGACCTGGTCGTGATCCTCACCCCCGACCAGGTGCAGCGCGGCCTGTACGCGGCCGAGATCGCCCCGAACCTGCGCGAGGGCGCGGCCCTGCTCTTCGGCCACGGCTTCAACATCCGCTTCGGCTACATCCAGCCGCCGGCCGGCTCCGACGTGCTGATGGTCGCCCCCAAGGGGCCCGGCCACATCGTGCGCCGCGAGTTCGTCGACGGTCGTGGGGTGCCGGTGCTCCTCGCCGTCGAGCAGGACGCCTCGGGCTCGGCCTGGGACCTCGCCAAGAGCTACGCCAAGGCGATCGGCGGCCTGCGCGCCGGCGGCATCCGCACCACCTTCACCGAGGAGACCGAGACCGACCTGTTCGGCGAGCAGGCCGTGCTGTGCGGCGGCGCCTCGCAGCTGGTCATGTACGGCTTCGAGACCCTCGTCGAGGCCGGGTACCAGCCCGAGGTCGCCTACTTCGAGTGCCTCCACGAGCTCAAGCTCATCGTCGACCTGATGATCGAGGGCGGCATCGCCAAGCAGCGTTGGTCGATCTCGGACACCGCCGAGTACGGCGACTACGTGTCGGGCCCGCGGGTCATCGACCCCCACGTGAAGGAGAACATGAAGGCCGTCCTCGAGGACATCAAGAACGGCTCCTTCGCCCAGCGCTTCATCGACGACCAGGACGCCGGTGCCCCGGAGTTCAACGAGCTGCGGGCCAAGGGCGCCGCGCACCCGATCGAGGCCACCGGCCGCGAGCTGCGCGGGCTGATGGCCTGGGTCGACACCGACCGCGACAGCGACTACGTCGAGGGCTCCGCCGCCCGCTGACACCGGGCTCGGGCCACCGACGAGGAGGCGACGCGTACCGCCGGGAAGCATCCCGGCGCCGTGCGCGTCGCCTCCTCGCGTGGCTCACATGGTGGGCGCGGGCGTCCACATGCTGGCAGGCCCCTACCATGGGAACCCCGGCACAGCGGCGTGCCACCCGGCTCGCGGCCGCCTGCGCGGCCCTCCCTTTCGCACGGAAGTAGGGACGATTCGTGACCAAGCCCGTCGTACTCATCGCCGAGGAGCTCTCACCCGCGACCGTCGACGCCCTCGGGCCCGACTTCGAGGTCCGTCACACCGACGGCGCCGACCGCTCCCAGCTCCTGCCGGCCCTCGACGGCGTGGACGCCGTCCTGATCCGCTCCGCCACGCAGATGGACGCCGAGGCGATCGCCGCCGCCAAGAGCCTGAAGGTCATCGCCCGCGCCGGGGTGGGGCTCGACAACGTCGACGTCGACGCCGCCACCAAGGCCGGCGTCATGGTCGTGAACGCCCCGACCTCCAACATCACCTCCGCCGCCGAGCTCGCCATCGGCCTGCTGCTGGCCTGCGCCCGCAACATCGCGCCCGCCAACGAGGTGCTCAAGGGCGGCAAGTGGGCCCGCAGCAAGTACGGCGGCGTCGAGCTGCTCGAGAAGAAGGTCGGCATCGTCGGCTTCGGCCGCATCGGCCAGCTCGTGGCCGAGCGGCTCAAGGGCTTCGGCGTCGAGATCCTCGCGTACGACCCCTACGTCTCGGTCCAGCGCGCCGGCCAGCTCGGTGCCCGCCTCGTCACCCTCGACGAGCTGCTGGCCGAGAGCGACTTCATCACCATCCACCTGCCGAAGACGCCCGAGACGATGGGCCTCATCGGCAAGGAGGCCCTGACCAAGGTCAAGCCCACCGTGCGCATCATCAACGCCGCCCGCGGGGGCGTCCTCGACGAGGAGGCCCTGGCCGCCGCCATCGCCGAGGGGCGCGTCGCCGGCGCCGGCCTCGACGTGTACGCCAAGGAGCCGTGCACCGACAGCCCGCTCTTCGCGTTCGAGTCGGTCGTCGTGACCCCGCACCTGGGCGCGTCCACCGAGGAGGCCCAGGAGAAGGCCGGGGTCGCGGTCGCCAGGTCGGTGCGCCTGGCGCTCGGCGGCGACCTCGTCCCCGACGCCGTCAACGTCTCCGGCGGCGCGGTGGCCGAGGAGGTGCGCCCCGGCATCGACCTGGTCGAGAAGCTGGGTCGCGTCTTCACCGCCATCGCCGGCTCGGTGCCGGTCCAGCTCGACATCGAGGTACGGGGCGAGATCACTGCGCACGACGTCTCGGTGTGGGAGCTCGCGGCCCTCAAGGGCGTCTTCACCGACGTCACCGAGGACCCGGTGACCTACGTCAACGCGCCGCTGCTGGCCAAGGAGCGCGGCTGCGAGTCGCGTCTGGTCACCGACGCCACGAGCGACGAGTACCGCAACGTCACCACGCTGCGCGGCACCCTGGCCGACGGCACCGTGGTGTCGGTCGCCGGCACCCTCACGGGGCCGAAGATGGTCCAGAAGGTCATCGGGGTCAACGGCTTCGACCTCGAGGTCCCGATGAGTCGGCACATGGCGTTCTTCTCCTACGTCGACCGCCCGGGCGTCATCGGCGCGCTCGGCCGCCTCCTCGGCGACGCCGACGTCAACATCGCCTCGATGCAGGTGTCGCGCCAGGACGAGGGGGGCACCGCGCTCGTCGCGCTCACCGTCGACAGCGCCATCCCGGACGACGTCGTCAGCGCCATCGGCGCCGAGATCGGCGCCGACACGGTCAAGGTCGTCGCGCTCGGCTGAGCACCGCCACCGTCCCGCACGGCGGGCCGCCCCTCGCGGGTGGCCCGCCGTCGGCGTGTCCGGCGTTCGAGCGGGGAGGCTCGCGTGCGGATCGGGTGGCCTACGGCCTCCGCGGCGACGGATCCAGTCGTGTAGACCCCTCTGTGACGCCCATCACGACGTCCACGGGGTCCATATGATGGATGCCGTTCGTCGGTACGAGAACGTCCTACTACCGTC
The DNA here is from genome assembly GCF_002846495.1 of Phycicoccus duodecadis. NCBI lineage: Bacteria > Bacillati > Actinomycetota > Actinomycetes > Micrococcales > Intrasporangiaceae > Phycicoccus > Phycicoccus duodecadis. Next base: position 812,909 of record NZ_PJNE01000001.1, on the reverse strand, counting down.
GAAGGATGACGCGGCGGGTACTCCTCATTCCCGGCCGCGGCGGGGTCAGGTAGCCGGCATCCCCGTCGCGGAGAGCCCCGCGACCCCGCCGGCTCCTCGCGGGTGCCACCCACCGGCTCGAGGAACGAACCCCACCACCGACAGACGCGGCCCGGCCGCGGGATGCGAGACCACCATGAACGAGAACACCACCTACGACGAGGCCGCCCGCGCGCGTCAGGCGCTGCAGGAGTCACTGGACCTGCGCGACCAGGGCCACTCCGACGACTGAGCCGCCCGGCGACACGGGTGAGGGTCCGGACTCCGGACGGTCGGTCCCGGGGAGCGAGACGCGACCTACCCTGGTCCGCATGCCCAGCGCCGCCCCGACGCCCGTGACCTCCCTCGACATCGCCGTCATCGGCGGCGACGGCATCGGCCCGGAGGTCGTGGCGGAGGGGCTGAAGATCCTCGAGGCCGTCACCGGCCCCGCGGGGCCGAAGGTCACCACCACCGAGTACGACCTCGGCGCCCGCCGCTGGCACGCCACCGGTGAGACGCTGCCGGCGTCGGTGCTCGACGAGGTCAAGGCCCACGACGCCATCCTGCTCGGCGCGATCGGCGACCCCACCGTGCCGAGCGGCGTCCTGGAGCGCGGCGTCCTGCTGCCGCTGCGCTTCGCGCTCGAGCACTACGTGAACCTGCGGCCGGCCAAGCTCTACCCGGGCGTCGAGAGCCCGCTGGCCGTCGAGCGGGTGGCGCCGGACGGCATCGACTTCGTGGTCGTGCGCGAGGGGACCGAGGGGCCGTACGTCGGCAACGGCGGGTCGCTGCGCACGGGCACCCCGCACGAGATCGCCACCGAGGTCAGCGTCAACACCCGCTTCGGGGTCGAGCGGGTGGTCCGTGACGCCTTCGCCCGCGCCCAGGCGCGCCCCCGCCGGCACCTCACGCTGGTGCACAAGCACAACGTCCTGACCCACGCCGGCCACCTCTGGCGGCGCACGGTCGAGGAGGTCGGCGCCGAGTTCCTGGACGTCGAGACCGCCTACCAGCACGTCGACGCCGCGACCATCTTCCTGGCCACCGACCCGGGTCGCTTCGACGTCGTCGTGACCGACAACCTGTTCGGCGACATCATCACCGACATCGCCGCGGCCATCGCCGGGGGCATCGGGCTCGCGGCCAGCGGCAACATCAACCCCGAGCGCCGCTTCCCGAGCATGTTCGAGCCGGTGCACGGCTCAGCGCCGGACATCGCGGGGCAGGGCGTGGCCGACCCCACGGCGACCGTCCTGTCGGTCTCGATGCTGCTCGCCCACCTCGGGCTCGTCGACGAGGCCGAGCGGGTCGAGCGGGCGGTGGCCGCCGACCTCGCCGAGCGGGGGAGCGCGCCGCGCAGCACGACCGCCGTCGGCGACGCCATCGCCGCGCGCCTCTGACCCACCCGCGCCCCACCCCCGCCCCCACCCCCGCCTGAACTTTTTCGCCCGATGGGGGAACCTTCGCCCTCGCCACGGAACCGTTGCGGTGCGAGCCTGAACCTTCCCGCAGGGGGCGAGAACGTGAAGGACCGGTAGCCTGCGGGGGAGCGCCGCCGCTCCCCGAGGAAAGGACCGTCATCCCCATGAGCCTCAGCTTCACCCTCGAGCGTCGACCCGACCCGGCCGGCGAGCAGCGGCGCGCCGAGATCCTCGCCGACCCCGGCTTCGGGGTGCACTTCACCGACCACATGGCCTCCGCCACCTGGACCCGCGGCGAGGACTGGCACGACGGCCGCATCCACCCCTACGGCCCGATCACGATCATGCCGAGCGCCGCGGTGCTGCACTACGCGCAGGAGATCTTCGAGGGCCTGAAGGCCTACCGGCACGAGGACGGCAGCGTCTGGTCCTTCCGCCCCGAGGCCAACGCCGAGCGGATGCAGCGCAGCGCGCGCCGCCTGGCCCTGCCCGAGCTGCCCACCGACGACTTCCTCGCCTCGCTCAAGGCCCTCGTGGAGGTCGACCAGGCCTGGGTCCCGGCCTACGGCACCGGCGAGACCAGCCTCTACCTGCGCCCCTTCATGTACGCCTCCGAGGCCTTCCTCGGCGTGCGCCCCGCCGCGGAGGTCACCTACTCGGTCATCGCCTCACCCGCGGGCGCGTACTTCTCGGGCGGCCTCAAGCCGGTCACGCTGTGGATCTCGCAGCACTTCGCCCGCGCCGGCGCCGGGGGCACCGGCGCCGCCAAGACCGGCGGCAACTACGCGTCGTCACTCGCGGGCCAGCTCGAGGGCATCGAGCACGGCTGCGACCAGGCGGTCTTCCTCGACTCGGCCACCCAGACCTACATCGAGGAGCTGGGCGGGATGAACCTGTTCCTCGTCACCGACGACCACCGGCTCGTCACGCCGGAGCTCACCGGCACCATCCTCGAAGGCGTCACCCGTAGCTCCATCCTCGAGCTCGCCAAGGACCTCGGCCTCGAACCGGAGGAGCGCCGCGTCCCCATCGAGGAGTGGCAGGAGGGCGTGCGCGACGGCAGCATCCGCGAGATCTTCGCGTGCGGCACCGCGGCCGTGGTCACCCCCGTCGGCGAGCTGCGCTGGGAGGGCGGGTCGGCCCCGTCCACCGCCGGCGACGAAGGCGGCGAGGTCACCCGCGCCATCCGCACCGCGCTGCTGGACGTGCAGTACGGGCGCGCCGAGGACACCCACGGCTGGCTCACCCGCCTGGCCTGACCCCCTCGGCCAGGGGGCGCTCGGACGCCTCGGCCGGATGCCGTCGCGGGGCCACCGCGGCGGCCGCACCCGCCGTGACCTCGGGTTTCGGTCCGTCACGCGGGCCCTGTGGGCGGATGCCGGGGACTAGGTTGCTCGGCACCGCCGTCCCCTGCGTCAGGAGCCCTCATGACCGGCATGACCCTCGCCATCATCATCGTCGTCGTCCTCGTCCTCGTGGCCGTCGCCGCCGTCCTCATGCGCCGAGGGGGCGCTCGCAAGGTCGAGGCCGAGCGCGCCCACGCCCAGGAGATCCGTGAGGACGCCGCCCAGCACGACCGCGAGCTGCGCCAGCGCGAGGCCGACGCCGCCCGCGCCCGGGCCGAGTCCGACCTGGCCCAGGCCGACGCCCGCCAGCGCCAGCTCGACGCCGAGCGCCTCGAGCAGGAGGCCGACGAGCGGGCGGCGTCCGCCGACGAGATCCGCAGCGAGCGCGAGGCGCGGCTGCGCGAGGCCGACCGGCACGACCCGGACGTGCCCACCGACGACGACGGCCACCGGCTCGACCCCGAGACCGGCGAGCGGCTGGACCGCGCCGACGGCCCCGACCGCGCCGACCGCACCGACGTCCCCGACGAGGCCCGCACCGACCTCGGTGACGAGCGGCGCGACCCCACCGTCTGACCGACCTCCCCGACGAGGCCCCGACCACCCCCGGGCGGTCGGGGCCTCGTCGGCGTGCGACCGAGGATGCCGCCCCAATGGTGCGCGGACGAACCATTGACAGCCGGTCGGCGGCGGGTGTTGTCTGTGCACCACGTCAGCCGCCCTGGGCCTTCGGTCCACTTCCGCACATCAAGAGGTGCATGTGAGCGCGTCCCCATCGACCAGCCCCAAGTCCGACGAGGAGCTCCTCGCCGAGCTGGGCTACAAGCAGGAGCTCAGCCGCACGTGGTCGAGCTTCTCCAACTTCGCGATCTCGTTCTCGATCATCTCGATCCTCGCCGGCTGCTTCACCACCTTCGGCCAGGCCTGGAACAACGGCGGCCCGATCGCCATCTCCATCGGCTGGCCCATCGTGTCGGTCTTCATCCTCATCATCGGCCTGTGCATGAGCGAGCTGGTGTCGGCCTACCCGACCTCCGGTGGCATCTACTGGTGGGCCAGCAAGCTCGGCGGCGTCAAGGCCGGCTACTACACCGGCTGGCTCAACCTCATCGGGCTGCTCGCGATCGACGCGTCCGTGGCCTACGGCGCCGCGACGTTCTTCGACCTGTCCTTCAGCACGATGAGCGAGTCGTGGGCCGCGGGCTACAGCCTCAGCCGCGTCTTCGTGATGTTCCTCGTCGTGCTGGTCGTCACGGCGCTGATCAACATCTTCGGCGGCCACCTGCTCGCCCTGCTCAACAACATCTCGGTGTGGTGGCACGTCATCGGAGCGGCCGTCATCATCCTGATCCTGGTCTTCCTGCCCGACAAGCACATGAGCGTCGCCGACGTCTTCACCATGCGGGTCAACAACAGTGGCGGCCTGGCCGGCGGCGAGGACAGCGGCATCGGCTTCTGGTTCTACGTGCTGCCGCTCGGCTTCCTGCTCACCCAGTACACGATCACCGGCTTCGACGCCTCGGCCCACCTCTCCGAGGAGACCCACGGTGCCGCCGACGGTGCGGCCAAGGGCATCTGGCGCTCGATCCTGTACTCCGCGATCGGCGGCTGGTTCCTCCTGCTGGCCTTCCTGTTCGCGGTCCAGGACCCGAAGGCCGTCACGGCCGGCGGCGGCGGGGTGGCGGTCATCTTCAACCAGGCGCTGTCGTCGGGCTGGGCGGGCACCGTGCTGCTCATCGCGAGCATCGCCCAGGTGTTCTGCACCGCCGCGTGCATGACGTCGACGAGCCGGATGCTGTTCGCCTTCAGCCGTGACGGGGCCGTCCCCGGCTCGTCGCGCTGGGCCCGCCTGAACGCGCGCAAGGTCCCGGCCAACGCCGTCATCGTCTCGTCGGTCATCGCCGCGATCATCACCCTCCCGGCCCTGGTCGAGGTCAACCTCGGCACCGCGGACGCCCCGCTCATCGTGCCGGTCGCCTTCTACGCGGTGGTGTCGGTGGGTGTCATCGGCCTCTACACGGCCTTCGCCATCCCCATCTACCTGCGCTGGCGCCAGGGCGACGCCTTCCCGCAGGGGCGGTGGAACCTCGGGCGCAAGTGGCGGTGGATGGCCCCGGTGGCGGTCGCGGAGATCGCGACCATCTCGGTCTACTTCATCCTGCCCTTCACCCCGGCGGCCAACCCCTTCCACGAGACCTTCGAGTGGAAGTTCGTCAACTACGCGCCGATCCTCATGGGTGGCACCCTGCTCGCGCTGTGGATCGGGTGGCACCTGTCCGCGAAGAAGTGGTTCACCGGGCCCAAGGTCACCCTCGACCTCCCGGACGGGGTGTCCAGCGCCGACGAGATCGCGCTGGAGCACCACGGCGGCAGCGCGCACGGCGGGACGGCCCACGACGGGGTGGCCCACGACGGGTCGGCCGAACCGGGGCCGAAGCACTGACCCCGCCCCGCGAGCCCGCGGGTGAGGGCCCGACCATCGAGCTGGCCCTCACCCGCGTCCCCGCGCTCGCGGCCCATGCCCACCGGCCGCGCCGGGTCACCGAGCTCGAGGGTGGGCTGACCAACCGCATCCTGCGGGTCTGCTTCGACGGCGGCCCCGACGTCGTGGTGCGCCTCTCCGACCCGGCGACCGCGCTGCTCGCGGTCGACCGGGAGTGCGAGGTCGCCAACTCGCGCCGGGCCGCGGCCGTCGGGGTCGCCCCGGAGGTGCTCGGACACCTGCCCGGAGAGGGAGTGCTGGTGGTGGAGTACATCCCCTCGCGCACCCTCACCGACGCCGCCGTCGCGGCCGAGCTCGACCGCGTGGCCGACGCGGTGCGGGCCCTGCACGGTGCCGCGCCGTTCGAGGGGGCCTTCGACGTGTTCGACCTCCAGCGCCGCTACCTGGCGCTGGCCCGCGAGCACGGACTCGCGCCGCCCGCCGGGTACGACGACCTGGCCGCCACCGCGGGCCGCGTCGAGGCCGCCCTGGCCGCCCACCGGTCGGCCCCGGTGCCCTGCCACAACGACCTGCTCGCGGCCAACCTCCTCGACGACGGCGAACGCGTCCGCATCATCGACTTCGAGTACTCCGGGATGGGGGAGGCCGCCTTCGAGCTCGGCAACCTGGCCCAGGAGGCGGGCCTCGGCGACGACGCCCTGGCCGCCCTGGTCCACGCCTACGAGCCCGACGGCGCCCGGGCCGAGGTGCTCCTGGACCGGGCGCGCCTCTTCGTCGGCGCGGCCGCCCACACGTGGACGCTGTGGGGCGTCATCCAGGCCGGCACCAGCACGCTCGGCTTCGACTTCGCGGGCTGGGCCGCCGACAAGCTCGACCGCGCCGCCGAGCGCTTCGCCGACCCCGGCCTGGAGCACCTCCTGGACCGCGTGGGGGCGACGCGATGACCGCGCTGCCCAGCCGGGCCCGCGTCGTCGTGGTCGGCGGCGGCGTCATCGGTGCTTCCATCGCCTACCACCTGGCCCACCTCGGGGTCACCGACGTTCTGGTGCTCGAGCAGGGCACCCTCTCGTGCGGCACGACGTGGCACGCCGCGGGGCTGGTGGGCCAGCTGCGGGCCAGCGAGGCCGGGACCCGGCTCGTGCGGTACTCGACCGAGCTGTACGCCCGGCTCGAGGCCGAGACCGGGCTCGCCACCGGCTACCGGGTCTGCGGCGGCCTCACCCTGGCGCGCACCCCCGAGCGGATGGTGCAGCTGCGGCGCACCGCCGCCAGCGCCTCGGCCTACGACCTCGAATGCGAGCTGCTCACGCCCGAGCAGGCGGGCGAGCGCTACCCGCTCATCCGCACCGACGACCTCGTCGGAGCGATCTGGCTGCCGGGCGACGGGCGGGCCGACCCGGCCGACCTGACCCAGGCCCTGGCCAAGGGGGCCCGCACGCTCGGGGTGCGTATCGAGGAGCGGGTGCGGGTCACGGGGGTCACCACGGTCGAGGGCCGCTACCGTCCGCGCGTCACCGGCGTGCGCACCGACCACGGCGACGTGGAGTGCGAGTTGCTGGTCGACGCCGCCGGGCAGTGGGCGCCCCTGGTGGGAGCGATGGCCGGGGTGAACGTGCCGCTGCACTCGGCCGAGCACTTCTACGTCGTGACCGACCAGGTGCCGGGGGTGCACCGCGACCTGCCGGTGCTGCGCGACCCCGACGGCTGGACCTACGTCAAGGAGGAGGTCGGTGGCCTGCTGGTGGGCGGGTTCGAACCCGAGGCCAAGCCGTGGGTCGCGCCCGAGGACATCCCGCGCCCCTTCGAGTTCCAGCTGCTCGACGAGGACTGGGAGCACTTCGAGATCCTGATGGACAGCGCCGTGCACCGGCTGCCGGTGCTGGCCGAGACCGGTATCCGCAAGTTCTACAACGGCCCCGAGTCCTTCACCCCCGACAACCAGTTCCTGCTCGGCCCGGCGCCCGAGTGCGAGGGGTTCTACGTCGCGGCCGGGTTCAACTCCGTGGGCATCGCCTCGGCCGGCGGCGCGGGGCGCGCCCTGGCCGAGTGGGTCGTCGAGGGCGAGCCGACCATGGACCTGGTGGCGGTCGACGTCCGCCGCTTCCCGGCCAGCGCCGGGAACCGCGCGTGGCTGCGATCGCGGGTGGCCGAGGTGCTGGGGCTGCACTACGCGGTGCCGTGGCCGGGGCGCGAACCCGTCTCGGGGCGGCCGCAGCGGTGCTCGCCGGTCTACGAGCGCACCCTGGCGCAGGGGGCCGTGATGGGTACCCGCAACGGCTGGGAGCGGCCGCTGGTCTTCGCGCCGTCCGGGGTCGAGCCACGCCTGGACCACCGGTGGGAGCGGCCCGCGTGGGTCGACTGGTGCGACGCCGAGCAGCGCGCCACCCGCTCGGCGGTCGGCGTCTTCGACCAGACCTCGTTCAGCAAGTACCTCGTCACCGGCCCGGACGCGCTCGCGACCCTGCGGTGGGTGTGCGCCGGCGATGTCGACGTCCCCGTCGGGCGGGCGGTCTACACCCCGATGCTCGACGCCGCGGGCGGCTACCAGGCCGACGTCACGGTGACCCGGACCGGGCCGCGCGAGTTCCTGGTGGTCTCGAGCGCCGCCACCACCGAGCGCGACCTCGACTGGATCCGGCGGCACGCGGTCGGCGACCCGGCCGTCGTCGACGTGACCAGCGCGTACGCCGTCCTGGGCGTGATGGGCCCGCGCTCGCGCGAGCTCCTCGGCCGGCTGACGGCGGCACCCCTGGACGACGCCGCCCAGCCGTTCGGCACCTCGCGCCTGCTCGATATCGGGCGGGCGCGGGTGCGCGCCACCCGGATCACCTACGTGGGCGAGCTGGGCTACGAGCTGTACGTGCCCACCGATCAGGCGGCTCTGCTCTACGACGACCTGTTCGCGGCCGGCGCCGACCTGGGGGTGGCCCCGGCCGGCTACTCGGCCATCGAGGGGATGCGCCTCGAGAAGGGCTATAGGGCCTTCGCGCGGGAGCTGACCCCCGAGACCACCCCGGTCGAGGCGGGCCTGACCTTCGCGTGCGCCCTGCGCGAGCCGGGCGACTTCCTCGGGCGGGCCGCGGTCGAGGCCCGGCGGGCGGCCGGTCCGGCGCGACGGGTCGTCTCGTTCGTGGCGGACGACCCGCAGGCCCACCTCTGGGGCGGCGAGGTGGTCCTGCGCGACGGCGCCCCGGTGGGGCAGGTGACCAGCGCCGCGTTCGGCGCGACCGTGGGCGCCTCGGTCGGGCTCGCCCTGGTCGGCCCCCGCGGCACCGATGCCGGCGCCGCGGGGGCCGCCGGAGCCGGGGGAGCGAGCGCCGACTGGTGCCGTGCCGGCCGGTGGCAGGTCGACCTCGCGGGGACCCTCGTGCCGGTCCGGGTGTCGCTGCGGCCGCCCTTCGACCCCGACGGTGTCAGGATCGGGCGGACGTGACAGACTGCGACGTAATGGTCCAAGTCCGGACCAAAGAGCCACGGGCCACCGACCCGTCCGCGCCGGGAGGAGGACGCCGATGACCACCGCCGAGGGCGCCACCGACCTCCCGCACGCCATCCTGCGACACACCGTGGGCAACCCCTTCGAGACGACGGTCGAGCAGCTCGCCACCGCCATCCGGCTCGGGGTGTTCGTCGACGGCGACCAGCTGCCGCCCGAGCGCGAGCTGGCCGAGCGGATGGGCGTCGCGCGCAACACCCTGCGCGACGCCATCGCGGCCCTGCGCGACGCCGGGCTGGTCACCACCCGCCGCGGCCGCGGCGGGGGAACCGTCGTCACCTACGCGGCGCCCACCCCCGGCAGCGGCGCCCCGGCGGTGCGCCGGGGCGCCACCCTCCTCGACGCGCTCGACTTCCGCCGGGTCGTCGAGCCCGGCGCCGCCTGGCTCGCCGCCTCCCGCGGCCTGTCGGGCGACCAGCGGGCCTGGCTGGTCGCGTCGCTGCGCGAGACCACCGAGGCCGACGACCCCGGCGGCCACCGCCTGGCCGACTCGCGCCTGCACCTGGCGATCGCCACCCTGTCGGGCTCGCCGATGCTCATCGAGGCCGTGACCCGCGCGCAGGCGGCGCTCGGTGAGCTGCTGTCGGCCATCCCCGTGCTGCGCACCAACATCCAGCACTCCCACGACCAGCACCGGGCGGTCGTGGATGCCATCCTGGCGGGGGCCGCCGACGAGGCCCGTACCGCCATGGAAGAGCACTGCGACGCCACGTCCGCGCTCCTGCGCGGTCTCATCGGATGACCAGGAGGAGCACCATGCCGAGCTCGATACACCGCGGTGGACCGCCCCAGCTGACCCTCGAGCAGCTGCGCGCCGACATCGCCGACGGCACCGTCGACACCGTCGTCGTGGGCTTCACGGACATGCAGGGGCGGCTCCAGGGCAAGCGCCTGCACGGGGCCTTCTTCCTCGAGCACGTCCTGGAGGGCGGCACCGAAGGGTGCAACTACCTGCTGGCCGTCGACGTCGACATGAACACCGTCGACGGCTACGCCATCTCGTCGTGGGAGCGCGGCTACGGCGACATGTTCTTCGCCATGGACCTCGACACGCTGCGCCGCACCCCGGGCCACCCCACCTCGGTCACCGTCCAGAGCGACCTCACCTGGCTCGACGGCTCGGGCGAAGTGCTGCAGTCCCCGCGCACCGTGCTCAAGCGCCAGATCGCCGCGGCCGCGGACCAGGGCTGGAACGCCTTCGCCGGCACCGAGCTGGAGTTCATCCTGTTCGAGGACTCCTACGACCAGGCCTGGGACCGCCGCTACCACGGGCTCACCGGCGCCAACCGCTACAACGTCGACTACTCGATCCTCGGCGGTGGAAAGGTCGAGCCGGTGCTGCGCGACATCCGCAACGAGATGTACCGGGCCGGGATGACGGTCGAGTCGGCCAAGGGCGAGTGCAACTTCGGCCAGCACGAGGTCGGGTTCCTCTTCGACGACGTCCTGCGCACCTGCGACAACCACGTCATCTACAAGACCGGCGCCAAGGAGATCGCGGCCCGGCACGGGCAGTCGCTGACCTTCATGGCGAAGTTCGATGCCCGCGAGGGCAACTCGTGCCACATCCACCTGTCGCTGCGGGGGGCCGACGGCGAGGTCGTCTTCGCCGATGACGAGCGCGACGGTGGGCGTTCGGAGCTGTTCGACCACTTCCTGGCCGGGCTGCTCGCCACGATGCGCGAGCTCACCTACTTCTACGCGCCGAACATCAACTCCTACAAGCGGTTCGCCGACGGCTCGTTCGCCCCGACCGCCGTCGCGTGGGGCACCGACAACCGCACCTGCGCGCTGCGGGTCGTCGGCCACGGCGCCGGGCTGCGGGTCGAGAACCGCGTTCCCGGCGGCGACGTGAACCCCTACCTCGCGGTCGCGGCCATGCTGGCCGGCGGGCTGCACGGCATCCGCGAGAAGCTGGCGCTGCCCCCGATCTGTGAGGGCAACGCCTACCAGGGTGACTACGAGCACGTCCCCTCCACCCTGGCCCAGGCCCGCGAGCTCCTCGCCACCAGCGAGGTCGCGCGGGCCGCGTTCGGCGACGAGGTCGTCGACCACTACGTCAACGCCGCCGATGTCGAGATCAGGGCCTTCAACGCCGCGGTCACCGACTGGGAGCGCGTCCGAGGCTTCGAGAGGCTGTGAGCACGAACCGATGAGCACCACCACGCACGACGTCATCGACCCCTCCACCGAGGAGGTCGTCACCACCGTCGACCTCGCGGGGCTCGACGAGACCGACGCGGCCGTCGCCCGTGCGGTCGAGGTCGGCCCCGCCTGGCGAGCCGTCAGCCCCGCCGACCGCGGGATGCTGCTGCGCCGGTTCGCCGACGTCCTGGAGGAGCACGCCGAGGAGCTCGCGGCCCTCGAGGTGCGCAACTCCGGGCACACCATCGGCAACGCCCGGTGGGAGGCCTCGAACATCGTCGCGGTGCTGCGGTACTACTCCGCGGCGCCCGAGCGGCTGTTCGGCCGGCAGATCCCGGTGGCGGGCGGCATCGACGTCACCTTCAAGGAGCCGCTGGGCGTCGTCGGCGTCATCGTGCCCTGGAACTTCCCGATGCCGATCATGGGCTGGGGGATGGCGCCGGCGCTGGCCGCGGGCAACACCGTGGTGCTCAAGCCCGCCGAGCTGACCCCGCTCACGGCACTGCGCATCGGGCAGCTCGCGCTCGAGGCCGGTGTGCCCGAGGGCGTCCTCACCGTGCTGCCCGGCGCGGGCCGGGTCGTCGGCGAGCGGTTCGTCACCCATCCCGACGTGCGCAAGATCTGCTTCACCGGCTCCACGGCCGTGGGGCAGGGCATCATGCGCGGCGCCGCCGAGGACCTGAAGCGGGTCACCCTCGAGCTCGGCGGGAAGTCGGCCAACATCGTCTTCGCCGACGCCGACCTCGACAAGGCGGCGGCCGCGGCTCCGATGAGCTTCCTCGACAACGCCGGGCAGGACTGCTGCGCCCGCACCCGCATCCTGGTGCAGCGCAGTGTCTACGACGCGTTCATGGAGCGCTTCGAGGTGGCCCTGCGCGGGGTCGTCGTCGGGGACCCGCGCGACGAGGCCACCGACATGGGCCCCCTCGTCAGCAGCCGCCAGCGCGAGACGGTGCGCGGCTACGTCGACGGCACCGACGGCCACGACCCGGTCGACGTCGCGTTCCGCGGCACCGCGCCCGAGGGCGCCGGCTGGTGGTACCCGCCCACGGTGGTGCTCCCCGCGAGCACCGACGACCGGGTGTGGCGCGAGGAGGTCTTCGGGCCCGTCGTGGCCGTGCTGCCGTTCGACGACGAGGCCGACGCCGTGGCCAAGGCCAACGACACCGCCTACGGTCTCTCGGGCTCGATCTGGACCCGCGACGTCGGGCGCGCGCTGCGGGTGGCCCGCGCGGTGGAGGCCGGCAACCTCTCGGTCAACAGCCACAGCTCGGTGCGCTACTCGACCCCGTTCGGCGGCTTCAAGGCCAGTGGCCTCGGTCGCGAGCTCGGCCCCGACGCGCTCGACTCGTTCACCGAGGTCAAGAACGTCTTCATCTCCACCGAGGACTGAGCCGGCCGGCGCCCCGGCGCGACCCGGGCGGTCCCACCCCCATCCCCACAGCAGGACCCACCAACACCCCAAGGAGACACAGTGGCAGGCAGACTCGCGGAGAAGGTCGCCGTCGTCACCGGCGGATGCTCGGGCATCGGGCTGGCGACCGTCCGGCGGTTCGCCGAGGAGGGCGCGACCGTCGTCGTCGCCGACCTGGCCGACGAGGCCGGCGAGGCGCTGGCGGCCGAGATCGGTGGCACCTACGTGCACTGCGACGTCTCGTCCAAGGACGACGTCGACGCCCTCTTCGCCACCGCGCTCGAACGGCACGGTCGCGTCGACATCGCGTTCAACAACGCCGGCATCAGCCCGCCCGAGGACGACTCCATCCTCGACACCGACCTCGACGCGTGGCGCCGGGTGCAGGAGATCAACCTGACCTCGGTCTACCTGTGCTGCAAGGCCGTCATCCCGATCATGCTGGAGCAGGGCGGCGGCTCGATCATCAACACCGCCAGCTTCGTGGCCGTGATGGGCGCCGCGACCTCGCAGATCAGCTACTCGGCCTCCAAGGGCGGGGTGCTCTCGATGACCCGCGAGCTCGGCGTGCAGTTCGCCCGGCAGGGCATCCGCGTCAACGCACTCTGCCCGGGCCCGGTCAACACCCCGCTGCTCAAGGAGCTGTTCGCCAGCGACCCCGAGCGCGCCGCCCGCCGGCTCGTGCACGTGCCGATGGGCCGCTTCGCCGAGCCCGAGGAGATGGCCAGCGCGGTGCTGTTCCTCGCGTCCGACGACTCGAGCTTCATGACCGCCTCGACCTTCCTGGTCGACGGCGGCATCTCGGGTGCCTACGTCACCCCGCTGTGACGGTAGGGGGTGAGCGCGTCGTGAGCGGCTCCCGCCCGGTGGTGGGCATCTCGTGCTACGTCGAGGACGTCGACCGCACGCCCTGGGTGGCCCAGCGCAGCGCGGTGCTGCCGTACCGGTACGTCCAGCAGGTCGAGGCGGCGGGCGGCATCGCGGTCGTGCTGCCGCCGCGACCCGACGTCGACGACGCGATGGCGGCCGAGGTGCTGTCGCGGGTCGACGCCCTCGTGGTGGCCGGCGGCGCCGACGTGCAGGCGGGCCTGTACGGCGAGCCGGCGCATCCCAGCTCGCAGCAGGCCCGGCCGGACCGCGACGCCTGGGAGAGCGCCCTGGTGCGCGCGGCCGAGGCCGCCGACCTGCCGGTGCTCGGGATCTGCCGCGGGATGCAGGTGATGGCCGTGGCCGCCGGCGGGCGCCTCGAGCAGCACCTGCCCGACCGGGTGGGTCACGAGGCGCACAGCCCCCGGCCGGGGGTCTACACCTCGCACCACGTGGCACCTGTCGCGGGCACCCTTCTGGCGTCGGTGGTCGGGGACGACGTCCTCGACGTGCCGACCTACCACCACCAGGCGGTGCTGCCGGCCACGGTCGAGGGCACCGGCTGGGTGCCCGCGGCCTGGCACGAGGACGGCACGCTCGAGGCGATGGAGTGCCCCGAGGCCCGCTTCCGGGTGGCCGTCCAGTGGCACGCCGAGGAGGCGGAGGGGGCGGCGTTGTTCGAGGCCCTGGTGGCCGCCGCACGCGACGGGGCCCCGGCCGGGGTCCTCCGACACGCGGTCGCCGGGGACGGGTCGACGGCCCGGGGGTGACAATGGGTCGGTGAGCAGGATCAGCGCGATCAGCAGGGTGGCCGTGGCCGCCGGGGCCGCGAGCGCCCTCGGGGCCCTCGCCGCAGCGGGCCGCGGGGTGGGGGCCTCGATGGGAGCCCGTCCCGACGGGGTGCGGCTCGAGCGGATGCGGCGCTCGCCGCAGTACCGGGCCGGGGCCTTCCACAACCGCCGCCGCGGCACGACGTCGATGCCCGCGAGCCAGCGCGACGTGCTCGAGCGCTACCGGCAGAACGCCGAGACCCGCAAGCCCGCCGGCCCCATCCCCGTGGTCAGCGCGCACCGCGAGCCGGCGACCAGCGGGCTGCACGTCACCTGGTTCGGCCACGCCAGCGCGCTGGTCGAGCTCGACGGCATCCGGCTGCTGCTCGACCCGGTGTGGAGCGAGCGCTGCTCACCCAGCCAGCACGTCGGCCCACGGCGGCTGCACGCCACGCCGGTGCCGCTCGAGCGGCTGGGCCGGGTGGATGCCGTGGTCATCAGCCACGACCACTACGACCACCTCGACATGGCCACCATCCAGTGGCTCGCCGCGCACACGGACGCCGTGTTCGTGGTGCCGCTCGGGGTCGGGGCCCACCTCGACGTGTGGGGCGTCCCCGGAGCGCGCGTGGTCGAGTGCGACTGGGGCGAGGGCCACGACGTCGGCCCGGTGCGGGTCACCGCGGTCGAGTCGCAGCACTTCTCGGGGCGAGGGCTACGGCGCGACGGCACGCTCTGGTCGTCGTGGGTGTTCGCCGCGCCGGGCGGGAAGGTCTTCTTCAGCGGTGACACCGGCTACTTCGACGGCTACGCGGGCATCGGGGCCGAGCACGGGCCGTTCGACGTGTCGCTGATGGCCGTCGGTGCCTACGACCCGACCTGGCGCGACATCCACCTCGACCCCGAGGAGGCGGTGCGCGCCACCGCCGAGCTCGGCGGCGGCCTGCTGCTCCCCATCCACTGGTGCACCTTCGTGCTCGCCCCGCACCCGTGGGCCGAGCCCGTCGAGCGGCTGCTGGTGGCCGCGGCGTCGGCCGGGGTGCCCGTCGTGGTGCCGCGCGTCGGCGACCGCGTCGACGTCGCCGACCCGCCCGGGCTCGACCCGTGGTGGGAGAGTGCCGCCGCCCCGGTCGCTCGAGCCTGAGCGTCCGTCCCGAGCGCCGCCGCGTCGGCCCCTCCCGGGTCCACGGCCGCCACCATGTGGACGCCCGGTGGCTCCCGCCCGGCGACCGTGGGACGCTCCCCGCGTGACGTTCCGTGACGCGGCCACCGCCGCGATCATCATCGTGTAGCGCGACGAGACCTCCTCGTCGCGCAGACCTCCCGCACCCGGGGGGTCTTTTTGTTGGGACGGGCGTCACCCGGGAGGGCGGCGACCGGCCCGGCGGAGCGGGTCGCCCGCCCACCCTCGTGGGCGGCCCGGGCCGGCGCTGGACGATGATGGGCACGCAGCAGCACGCGTCGACGCCCCGGCCCACCCGGGCCGGGGCCGGACGCCGGGAGACCGGCCCGAGCACGGTGAGAGACGATGACCGACCTGCACGTGTACGACACGACCCTGCGCGACGGGGCGCAACAGGAGGGGCTCAACCTCTCCGTGGCCGACAAGCTGGCCATCGCGTCCCACCTCGACGAGCTGGGGGTCGGGTACATCGAGGGCGGCTGGCCGGGCGCCAACCCCAAGGACACCGAGTTCTTCGCCCGCGCCGCCCGTGACCTGCGGCTGCGGCACGCCACCCTCGCGGCCTTCGGTGCGACCCGGCGGGCCGGGGGCCGCGCCGACACCGACCCGCTGGTGCGGGCACTGCTCGACAGCCAGGCGCCGGTCGTCACGCTGGTCGCGAAGTCGCACACCGGGCACGTCGAGCGGGCGCTGCGCACCACGCTCGAGGAGAACCTCGCGATGATCCGCGACACCGTCTCGTTCCTCGCGGGGGAGGGGCGGCGGGTGTTCCTCGACGCCGAGCACTTCTTCGACGGCTACCGCACCGACCGGGCCTACGCCCTGGAGGCGGTGCGGGTGGCGGTCGAGGCCGGCGCCGAGGTGGTCGCGCTCTGCGACACCAACGGCGGCCTGCTGCCGAACCAGGTCGGCGAGATCGTCGACGACGTCGTGCGCACCACCGGCGCCCGGGTCGGTATCCACTGCCACAACGACACCGGGTGCGCGGTGGCCAACTCGATGGCCGCCGTCGACGCGGGGGCCACCCACGTCCAGGGCACCATCAACGGCTACGGCGAGCGCACCGGCAACGCCGACCTGCTCACGGTCGTGGCCAACCTCCAGCTCAAGCAGGGCCGCGAGCTCCTCGAGCCGCACCGGCTCCAGGACGCCACCCGCATCGCGCACGCCATCGCCGAGGTCACCAACGTGCCCGCGTACTCGCGCCAGCCCTACGTGGGCTCCAGTGCCTTCGCCCACAAGGCCGGGCTGCACGCGAGCGCCATCAAGGTCGACCCCGACCTCTACCAGCACCTGGACCCCGCGTTCGTGGGCAACGACATGCGGATGCTGGTGTCCGACATGGCCGGTCGCGCGTCCATCGAGCTCAAGGCGCGCGAGCTGGGCTTCGACCTCGACGCCTCCGATGCCGACGACGCCGCCACGCTGCGCAGGGTGCTGGCCACCGTCAAGGAGAAGGAGCTGCGCGGCTACACCTTCGACGCGGCCGACGCGAGCTTCGAGCTGCTGCTGCGCCGCGAGGTCGACGGCGCCCTCCCGGCGTTCTTCGACGTCGAGTCGTGGCGGGTCATCACCGATGCGCGCGGCACCGAGGACGCCCTGTCGGAGGCCACCGTCAAGGTCCGCGCGGCGGGTGCGCGGGCCGTCGAGACCGGTGAGGGGAACGGCCCGGTCAACGCCCTCGACCACGCCCTGCGCGCGGCCCTGGGGTCGACCTACCCCGAGATCCGCCACCTCGAGCTCATCGACTACCGGGTGCGCATCCTCGACGCCGCCCATGGCACCGACGCCGTCACCCGGGTGTTGATCGAGACCTCCGACGGCACCACGTCATGGACCACGATCGGCGTGGCGGCCAACATCCTCGAGGCCAGCTGGGACGCCCTCGTCGAGTCGGTGACGTACGGGCTGGTCCGGGCCGGGGTCAGCCCGCGCTGAGACACCGCGTGGGAAACGCGCCCGCCTGGCGACCTCGACGTGGTCGGAGGCCGCCGGGCGGGCGTGCGTCAGGTCAGCGCACGCCGAACCGGCGCCGGGCCAGGAACACGGTCACGAACGAGATGACCGCGATGCCCACGAAGTAGACGCTGGGGGCGGTCTTGCTGCCGGTGGCCTGGATGAGGTAGGTGAAGATGGCGCCGGTGAAGCCGCCGAAGACCAGGACGCCCACGTTGTAGCCGATGGCCATGCCGGTGGTGCGCACGTTGGCCGGGAACAGCTCGGCGTAGAGCCCCGGGAGAGGCCCGAAGTACGCCGCCATGAGCGCGCCGAAGATGACCTGCACGATGGTGAGGACGGCCAGCGTCGGGACGGCCACGACCAGCTGGAACAGCGGCCATGCCAGCACCGCTGCGGCCGCGGCCGCGACGAGCATCACCCGGCCGGGCCCGACCCGGTCGGCGAGCCGGCCCACGAATGGGGTGCCGAGCAGGGTGACGGCGCCGGCGATGATGCCGCCGAGGAACCCTGCGTAGGAGGGCAGCCCGAGGCTCTTCACCGCGAAGGTCGGCATGTAGAGGATGAGGTAGACCGACAGCGACGCGAGGGCGACCGCGCCCGCGGCTGTCAGCAGGCGGGTGACGTTGCTGGTGAACGCGGTCCGCAGGGGGGAGTCGAGCTTCTCGGCGGCGGTGAACTCCTCGGTCTCGTCCATCCGGCTGCGGATGTAGTAGCCGATCGGGCCGATGAGCATCCCGAAGAAGAAGGGCACCCGCCAGCCCCACGTGTAGAGCGCGTCCTTCGAGAGGAGCGTCGTGAGCGCCAGGCCGAAGCCCGAGGCCAGCAGGAGCGCTCCGCCCTGGGTAGCCACCTGCCAGCTGCCGTAGAACGCCTTGCGGTCCGGAGCCGACTCGACCAGGAAGGTGGTCGCGGTGCCGAACTCGCCGCCGGCGGAGAAGCCCTGGATGAGCCGTGAGACCAGCAGCCACAGACCGGCGGCCACGGGGCCGATGACGGCCGCGGTGGGGGCGACGGCCATCAGGCCGGTCCCCAGCATCATCATCAGGATGGTGAACGACAGGGCCTTCTTGCGGCCGTGCCGGTCGGCCCAGTTGCCGATGACGGCGGCGCCCACCGGTCGGATGACGTAGGACACCGCGAAGGTCAGGAAGGTGAACATCAGAGCGGCGAAGCCCGACACGTCAGGGAAGAACAGCTCGCTGATCACGACCGCGAAGCTGCTGTAGACGATGATGTCGAACCACTCGAGCGCGTTGCCCACCGACGAGGCGATGACGGCCTTGCGGGCCCTGGCCACCTGGGCCGCGGTGGGCGGGTCGGCGGCCGGCCCGGAGGCGGTCGTGGTGCCGGTGCGGGTGCCGGTGCCGGGGTATGGGGTCGAGGGGTCGTTCGGGGTCATGACCTCGACCCTGGCACCGCCGGCGGTGCCACGGGGGAACTACGACACGCGGATCGGCGGCTGTCCGCCATGCGGGCGCGGACGGTCGGCGAGGGCCGCGTCGAGGACGTCGACCAGCCGGCGGCGCAGCCCGTTGGAGCGCTCGGTGAAGGCGCGCTGCCGCTCGAGGTACGCGACCTTGCCCTCGGCGCTCTCGACCGGCACCGGCTCGTAGCCGAGCTCCCGCAGGTCGTAGGGCGAGGCCTGCATGTCCAGGACGCGGATGTCGCGGGCCAGGTCGAAGGCGTCGGCGGTGAGGTCGCTCGGCACGAGCGGGGCGAGCTTGAAGCACCACTTGTAGACGTCCATCCCCGCATGCAGGCAACCGGGCTGCTCCATCGCCACCTGGGTCGCTCGGGTCGGGGTGAGGGTGTTGCGGGGGACGGCGCTGTCGGTGAAGAAGCGGGCGGCGTCGACGTGCGAGCAGCGCAGCGTGTGCCGCTCCAGCACGGCGTCGGTGCCGTCGGGCCCGAGGCGCAGCGGCCAGCCCGGGTGGCGCACGTCGTCGGCGGGGAGGCGGTGCACCATCGCCCACTCGTGCAGCCCGAAGCAGCCCAGGTGCGGGGGCCGCGACAGCGTGGCGGTCAACAGCTCGCGCACGAAGCGCACGGTGTCGCCGCGGGTCTCGAGGAACGCGCCGAGGTCGAGCTCGACGCCGTCGCCGACGACGCGGTGGTGGCGCCAGCCGGTGCGCTCGCCGGTCGCGGCGCCCTCGAGGAGCACGCCGGCACCCGGGTGCCAGCGGCGCAGCCGGGCGGGGGAGTGCTGGTAGTACCGGAAGAGGAAGTCCTCGACCGGATGTGGGCGGCCGCCGGCGCGGCGGGCGCGGTGGCCGGCGGTCGCGGAGTCCACGCGCTCGGCGTGGGCCCGCTCGAGCGCGGTCCACGTGGCATGGGGGACGACGGTCGGCACGGCGCCACGGTACCGGGGGCGTCGATGGTCCTCGGGGGTCCGGCTGCCGCGGCGCCCCCGACGGGGCACCCGGTGTCGCGACCGCGCGTTGGGCAGGGAGGATGGAACCCCCAGACCCGAAGGTGCCCCTCGTGCGACGTCCTTTCATCGTCTCCGTGCTCACCGCGGTGCTCCTCCTCGCCGGCTGCGGCGGTGGCTCCGAGCAGGCCGCCCCGTCGAGCGCGGCGCCGGCCCCGTCGTCGGCGCCCTCCTCGGTGTCGGTGCCGCCGAGCCCGTCGGCGTCGGCGTCGGCCGGCGCCGGGCCGCTGTACCTGGCGCTGGGGGACTCGCTGGCCGCCGGCTACCAGCCGCGCGGTACCGAGCTGCGCGACAGCGCCTACCCCGCACTGGCCGCGGCCCGGCTGGGGCGTGCCGGCGACGGCGTCGGCATCGAGAACATCGCGTGCAGCGGGGAGACCACCGGCAGCTTCCTCGAGGGCGGCCGGTGCGACTTCGCCGCCGGCAGCCAGATGGCGCAGGCCGAGAAGGTGCTGAAGGCCCGCGCGGGCGAGGTGGCCATGGTCTCGATCGACCTGGGCGGCAACGACCTGCTGCACTGCATCAAGGGGCGCGCGGTCGACGCGGCCTGCGTCACCACCGGTGTCGCGACGGTGCAGAAGAACCTGCCGGCCATCCTGACCCGTCTGCGCGCCGCTGCCGGGCCCGACGTCCCCGTGCTGGTCCTCGGCTACTACAACCCGTTCCTCGCGGCGTCCTACCTCGGGCAGGGCCAGGACCAGCTGGCGGCTGCGACGAAGGGTTTCACCGCCCTGGACTCCGCCATCGCGCGCGCCGCGAAGGGCAGTGGTGCGGCGTACGTGCCGCTGACGGCGGCGTTCAAGCTGGGCGACACGACGCCGACCACGTTCGGGGGGCGGCAGGTGCCGACCAACGTCGCGCAGGTGTGCACGCTGACCTTCATCTGTACGGCCTTCGACATCCATCTCACCGACGAGGGCGCCGCCGTCGTGGGGCGGGTCCTGGCCGAGGCCGCCACCGAGGCCGGAGTCTCCTGACCCGGGGCGGGCCCTAGGCTGGGCACCATGCGTATCGCGAGGTTCACCACGGGCGAGGACCCGGTGTACGGCCTGGTCGACGGGGCGGGCGAGAAGATCGCCGAGGTCACCGGCGACCCGCTCTACCAGCGGATCGAGCTGACCGGGGCGACACACCGGGTGGAGGACGTACGGCTGCTCGCGCCCGTCATCCCGCGCAGCAAGATCATCGGCATCGGCAAGAACTACGCCGACCACGCGGCCGAGATGGGCGGCGAACCGCCGGTCGAGCCGCTGATGTTCCTCGTGCCGAACACGGCCGTGGTGGGTCCGGGTGACCCCGTCGTGCTGCCGCCGCAGAGTGCGGAGGTGCACTACGAGGGCGAGCTTGCGGTCGTCATCGGCCGGCTGTGCAAGGACGTCGAGCCCGAGGACGCCCTCGGCGTGATCTTCGGCTACACCTGCGCCAACGACGTGACCGCGCGCGACCTGCAGCGGGGCGACGGCCAGTGGGCCCGCGCCAAGGGCTTCGACACCTTCAGCCCGCTGGGGCCGTGGATCGAGACCGACCTCGACATCTCGGACCTGCGCCTGGTCACCCGCCGCGACGGGGAGGTCGTCCAGGACGGCACCACCGCCGACATGGTGCACGGGGTGGCGGCCCTGGTGTCGTACGCGTCGAAGGCGTTCACGCTGCTGCCGGGCGACGTCATCCTGACCGGCACCCCCGCCGGTGTCGGGCCCATCGAGTCCGGGCAGCGGGTCGAGGTGGAGATCGAGGGGATCGGCACGCTCGCCAACCCCGTCGTCCGTCACTGACCGGCGCGCCGCCGACCCCCGCCGCTCGGACCGGCTGCGCAGCGGCGCGAGTGGCCTGGGCCGACCCTGACGAGGGTCGCTCCGGGTGCTGTGCGCGGGGGTGCCGTGGCCGGCACGTTGGTCGCTGACGAGGTCAGGCGGCGTGGTCGTGAGGTGCTGCGGGTTCGGGGTCGTACCAGGCGAGCTCGGGCCGGCCGTCGTCGGGCCAGGTGTCGTCCCACCATGGGTCGTCGTCGCTGAACCCGTCAAGGTCGTCGGGTTCCGGTGGCAGGGGGCCGATGAGGGCGTGGAGCAGCTGGGTGGCGGGGTGGGGTGGGGGTTGGGCGGCGTTGGTGAGGGTGAGGTGGTGGTCGTAGGAGCCGGGGGTGAGGTCCCAGGTGACGTGGCGGCCGTTGCGATCGGGTCGTTCGCGCACGTGGGCCCAGAGTCTCTTCTGGTGGACGTGGGTGTGGTGGCGGTCGCAGAGGAGGGCGGCGTTGGTGGTGTCGGTGGGGCCGCCGTCGGCCCAGTGGCGGATGTGGTGGGCGCGGGCCCAGTCCGGGGGTGCGGTGCAGCCGGGGTAGGTGCAGCCGCGGTCCCGTTTCCTCAGGAGGCGGCGTTGGGCGCGGGTGAAGAGGCGGGCGACCCGGCCGACGTCGAGGGTCTCGCCGTGGGTGCCGAGGACGTAGGGGACGAGGGCGGCGTCGCAGGCGAGGCGGCGCAGGGTCTCGGGTGGAAGCAGGGTGCCGTCGGCGGTCGAGCCGAGGACCTCGGCGGCGCCGGTGCGGTGCTCGAGGTCGGTGAGGTCGATGCTGACGTGCAGGACCGTGCCGTTCGTGGAGGGGTCCCCGGTCTCGTCGGCCGTACGGGCGCTGCTGGCGGCGCAGAGGGTGGTGAGGGCTTCGACGCGGCGTTGCCCGGCGGGGCGCCGGTCCTTCTCGCCGGTCTCGCCGTTCGGTTGGGGTGCGGAGAGGGGGCCGATGGCGGCTTCGAGGGTGGCGGCCTGTTCGGGGGTCATCCACAGCTGGTACTCGGTCAGGTCCCCGGACTCGATGCGCGGCGAGGACAGCCTCGCCGCCGCGGCCAGCGTGTCGTGGAGCTGGTCGAACGCGCCGTGGTGGCCGTGCTCGGCGACCAGCCTTGGCCGCAGGCGGCGCATCATCGCCGGACCCCACGCCGCGGCCAGGTCGACCAGTGCCGCTGTCACCGTGGGGGCGGCCTCGGGGCGCAGCAGGGGTTCGAGGCGGGCGGCCTCGCGCAGGACCGCGCACCCCGTGCCGGCCTCGAGGGTGCCCGCACGCACCGCGGACCAGACGATGCCGACCGGCGAGGACCCGTCGGGGTCACGGCGTTCGAGGCCGGTGTCGCGCGCGGTGACCTCCTGCGCGACCCGGGCGACCGCGGCGGCGCCGCCCTGACGCAGCGACGGCGCGTGCTCGCGCACCCACGCGTGCACTCCCGAGCCGGTGCACTCGCCCCGTCGGGTCGCCTCCACGACCACCTCGACCCGTGCGGCCGACGCGGACGCCACGACGGCGTCGAGCTCACCCATCAGGGCCGCGAGGTCCTCAGCGGACGCGGTCGCCAGCACCTCACCCAGACTGCCGATCGCGGCGCGGGCAGCGGCGATCGCGGAGCGTCGCTCCGCGATCCCGATCGTCCCCCTGGTCATGCTCCATAGTATCGAACAGACGTCCGACAGCCCACGATATCCACAGGTCGGTGCCCGGCAGTCGGGCTGGTGGAAAGCCGTTCTGCCGCCGGGTGCGGCACGCTCCACGTCGGTACCAGCTGCGACCTCGCCGCCGCACGGCGCCTTCCGTGACGCCCGCGCACCCGGTCGTCCAGGGCGGCCGGAGGCCACCGGCATCCCCGCCTCCTGCCAGGGCGGGTCGCGCGCTGCCGAACGCGTGCTCGCCCGGCCCACCTCTGTCGCACGTCGCGCCTACGGTGGAGGTTCGACGACACGCCCGGCCCCGGGCGAGAGGAGCTTCCCATGAACGAGCCCACCCGCAACGACGCCCAGGACGCCGCCACCGAGGCGGCGCAGAACGCCGTCGACGAGACCACCTCGTGGGAGTACAGCGCCGAGCGCGGCACCATCCAGGCCGACCTCGAGAAGGGGCTCGACGCCGCCGGCGTCGACGTCAGCGACACCGAGAAGCAGCGGCTCGTCGACGAGATCGACGACGTCAAGGGCGACGAGCACTCCGGCGGCCCCGAGGTCGACCCCGCCGAGGTGTCCCCGGCCGACGGCGCCTGACGCGGGCGGCTCAGCCGTCGAGAGCGGGCGTCCGGCGCAGCCACCACTCGCCGGCGAGCACGTGCATCGACAGCCCGAGCCAGAACGCGATCCCGAACGTCGCGCGCAGCGGGAAGGTCGCATCCCCCATCCCGAGCAGCCCGATCTGGACGCCGGTGAAGATCCCCACCCAGATGCGGATGGTCGCGATCCCGATGCTCACGGCGAACGCCCGCACCATCCAGCGCCGGTGGTCGGCGACCCGTCCCGTCCGGACGGCCCGGAACGCGAGCACGAGGCAGCCCACGAACCAGCTGCCGAACACCAGGGTCGCCAACGTCTCGGCCGAGCCGCCCCACGCGAACACGAAGCCCAGCACGACGGCTAGGGTCCCGCTCAGGAGGGCGCACGCCAGGAGCGCGCGACCGAGCCGCCGGTGCACCCCGTAGTGCCGTGTCCGGAACCGTTGTGAGAGCTGGAGCGGCGCGCCCAGCAGGTACACCACCCCCGGCACCATGTGCCCGTACGCCAGCCAGGGATGGGCCACGTACAGCACGGACAGGTCGTCGTCGGGCACGGTGCCGGCGAGGATGTGCGGCCCGTCGCCGACCACCCGCCGGGCGAAGAACACCAGCACCACGGCCGTCAGCAGCGCCACCACGACCCCCACCCGGCGCGCGCGCCGCGCGTCGTCGGGTGCCCGCACGTTCGGTGTCCCCATGCGCGGCAGTCTGCTCCTCGCCCGGTTGCCGGGGGAGTCCCGCGCCGCGGGAGGTCACTACGCTGGGACCCATCATGAGCGAGCACACCCCCGACGTCCCCGTGTCCGACCTGCCCGGCCCCTTGCGGCTGCGCGTCGCCCCCTCACCGACCGGCGACCCCCACGTCGGCACCGCGTACATGTCGCTGTTCAACCTGGCCTTCGTGCGCCAGCAGGGCGGCCGCTTCCTGCTGCGCATCGAGGACACCGACCGCGCCCGGTTCCGCGAGGACTCCGAGCAGCAGGTCTTCGACACCCTGCGCTGGCTGGGCCTGACCTGGGACGAGGGGCCGGACGTCGGCGGCCCGTGCGCCCCCTACCGGCAGAGCGAGCGGCTCACGAGCTACCAGCCGTACGTCGAGCGGCTCCTCGCCGCCGGGCACGCCTACCACTGCTGGTGCTCCACGGAGCGCCTCGCCGCGATGCGCGAGGAGCAGCAGCGGCTGAAGCAGCCCACCGGCTACGACCGGATGTGCCTGGGCAGGACCGAGGCCGAGCGCGCCCAGCTGCCCGGGTTCTCGCCGACCCCGGTGGTGCGGATGCTCGTGCCCGACGACGTCGAGCTGCAGTTCGACGACCTCATCCGCGGCCGCGTCTCGGCCCCGCGCCCCGACGACCAGGTCATCCTCAAGGCCGACGGCTTCCCGACCTACCACCTGGCCGTCGTCGTCGACGACCACGAGATGGGCATCACCCACGTGGTGCGCGGTGAGGAGTGGATCAGCTCCACGCCCAAGCACGTCCTGCTCTACCGCTGGCTCGGCCTCACCCCGCCGGCCTTCGCGCACATGCCGCTGCTGCGCAACACCAACAAGTCGAAGATCTCCAAGCGCAAGAACCCCGAGGCGCGGCTCACCTGGTTCGAGGAGGAGGGCTACCTGCCGGAGGCACTGGTCAACTTCCTCGGGCTGCTCGCGTACCCGCCGGCCCAGGACGCCGAGGGCAACGACGTCGAGCTCTTCACCTTCGAGGAGTTCTCGCAGCGCTTCGACTGGAGCCAGGTCAACCCGGTCGGCCCGATCTTCGACCTCAAGAAGCTCGACTGGCTCAACGGCGTGCACATCCGTGAGCTCGCCCCCGAGGACTTCGCCGCTCGCATCCTGCCGTTCCTGCAGCGGGCCGGCGTGCTGGGCGCGGACCCGACCCTCGGCGAGCTCGGCCGCCTCAAGGAGGTCGCCGCGCTCATCCAGACCCGTATCGCCCACCTCACCGAGGCCGCCGAGCTCGTGGCGCCGTTCTACGTGGCCGACGACGCCGTCGAGGTGGCCGACGACGCCCGGGCCCAGCTGGGCGAGAACGCGGCCCAGGTGCTCGACGCCGCCACGGCCGCGCTCACCGAGGTCCCCGACGAGCACGAGGGCGTCCTCGGCTCCGAGCCCACCTGGCGGGCCGAGGCCATCGAGACGGCCCTGCGCACGGCCGTGGTCGAGGGGCTCGGCATCAAGCCCAAGCTCGCCTTCGGCCCGCTGCGAACAGCGGTCTCCGGCCGCCGGGTGAGCCCGCCGCTGTTCGAGTCGATGGAGATCCTCGGCAAGGGGGCCACCCTGACCCGTCTCGCGACGCTGCGCGCCACGCTGTGACGGCGCCGGGCCGCCCCGCCGCCACGCCGCTCGGGGTCCTCCTCGACGCCGACGACACCCTCTACGACACGCGGGCGGCGATGCACGCGGCCGGGGCCCAGGTGGCCGCCGAGCTCTGGCCCGAGGCCGACCCCGCGCGCATCGCCGGGGCGGGCGTGCGTTTCCGCGACGACCCCGAGGGGCACTTCGGGGCCTACACCCGCGGCGAGGTCGAGTACGACGAGATGCGCCGGGCCCGGGTCGCCGAGCTCGCCGGCTGGCTGGGTCAGCGCCACGACGACCTCTGGTGGCACCGCTTCGACGCGCTCTACGAGCCGGCCTTCCTCGGGGCGCTGACCGCCTTCGACGACGTCCGCCCCGTGGTCGACGAGCTGCGCGCGGCCGGTCTGGCCGTGGGGGTCCTCACCAACTCCTCGGCGACCTACACCGCGGCCAAGCTACGGGCAGCGGGGCTGTCCGGCGTCTTCGATGTCGTCTGCACCCGCGACACTCTCGGCTTCGGCAAGCCCGACGCCCGCGCCTTCCACGCGGCGTGCGACCGGCTGGGTACCGCGCCCGAGGCCACGCTGTACGTCGGCGACGAGGTCGTCAACGACCCGGTGGGCGCCTCGGACGCCGGCCTGGCCGCGGTGTGGCTGGTCCGCGAGGGCGAGCCCGAGCCGCACGACGGACGCCTGCTGGCCGGGCGCGGTGTGCCCGTCATCGCCTCGCTGACGGAGGTCCCGCGGCTGCTCGCGCGGCCGGGTGCGCGATTTGGGGTGGGGGAGTCCGCCCGGTAGTATCGCGACTCGGTTCGCCGCTCGTCCGCCCCATCGTGGACAGACGGGTGGCATACCCCATGGGGTATGGTGTAATTGGCAACACTGGTGATTCTGGTTCATCCGTTCTAGGTTCGAGTCCTGGTACCCCAGCCATCGCCCCCGGTCCGCCGGGAGCGATTCGGAGATTGCCCCACCCTTCGGTAGAGTCCTCTCCCGTTGCCCGCACCGTGTCGATTCGGGGCGAGCAGCACCAAGGCCCCGTTGTGTAGTGGCCTAGCACGCCGCCCTCTCAAGGCGGTAGCGCGGGTTCGAATCCCGTCGGGGCTACATCGCTCGAAGGCCCGGTCCGTCACGGACCGGGCCTTCGTCGTGTCCGGGGCGAGCGGCCGAGGCACCGGCCACTCCGTCCCGCCGCGGTCCCAGGTGACCGGTGCGGCATTCGGTGACCGGTGCGGCACGAGATGGCCGGTGCAGGACGAGGTCGCCGGCGCGGCACGAGGTGACCGGGGCGCAGCGCCTCCGTGGGGACGCGGGGAGGCCGTGGCACTGTGGCCGCCGGGCGTGGCGTCAGGCGTTGTTCTGGACGTCCTGCTGGGCCGCGTGGCGGGTGAGGACCTCGGTGAGCTTGTTGGCCCCGGCGATCACCGTCGCGGCGTGCAGGCGCCCCGGCTGGCGCGAGAGCCGCTCGATGGGCCCCGAGATGGAGACGGCCGCGATGACCCGGCCGCTGGGGGAGCGGACCGGCGCCGACACGGAGGCGACCCCCGGCTCGCGCTCGCCGACGCTCTGGGCCCAGCCGCGGCGCCGCACGCCCGAGAGCCCCGTGGCCGTGAAGGCCGCGCCCTGCAGGCCGCGGTGCAGCCGGTCGGGCTCCTCCCACGCCAGCAGGATCTGGGCCGCCGACCCGGCGCGCATCGACAGCGTGGCACCGATCGGGATGGAGTCACGCAGGCCGACGGGGCGCTCGGCCGCCGAGACGCAGACGCGGTACTCGCCCTGGCGGCGGAAGAGCTGGGCCGACTCGTTGGTGTGGTCGCGCAGCGCGCCGAGCACCGGGCCGGCGGCCGCCAGCAGGCGGTCCTCGCCGGCGGCGGCCGCGAGCTCGCCGAGGCGCGGTCCGAGCACGAAGCGACCCTGGAGGTCACGGGTGACGAGCCGGTGGTGCTCGAGTGCGACGGCCAGGCGATGGGCCGTGGGGCGGGCGAGGCCGGTGGCGGTGACGAGCTGGGCGAGGGTCGACGGACCGGCCTCGAGCGCGGAGAGCACGACCGCCGCCTTGTCGAGCACCCCGACCCCACTGGTGTTGTCCATGTCTTGATATTGCAGTCTCATTGCCTGAGACGCAAGTCACCACGCGCCTCCGCCGTGCGAATCTCGGGACCACGGGCGAGGACGCACTGGCGTCGTGGCCCCCTGACCGTCGTCGCGGGCCCTCAGCAGCGGGCCCACCTGGAGGTGTCGAGCAATGGCCGCAACCCTGGCCGAGAAGGTGTGGGAGTCCCACGTCGTCCATCGTGGTGAGGGCGAGCCCGACCTCCTCTACATCGACCTCCACCTCCTCCACGAGGTCACCAGCCCCCAGGCGTTCGACGGGCTGCGCCAGGCCGGCCGGCCGGTGCGGCGCCCGGACCTCACCCTCGCCACCGAGGACCACAACGTCCCCACCACGCCGGGGCCGATCACCGACCCGGTCAGCCGCACCCAGGTCGAGACGCTGCGCCGCAACTGCGAGGAGTTCGGCGTCACGCTCTACCCGATGGGCGACGCCGAGCAGGGCATCGTGCACGTCGTCGGGCCGCAGCTCGGGCTGACCCAGCCGGGCATGACGATCGTCTGCGGCGACAGCCACACCTCCACCCACGGAGCCTTCGGGGCGCTGGCCTTCGGCATCGGCACCTCCGAGGTCGAGCACGTCCTCGCCACCCAGACCCTGCCGCTCAAACCGTTCAGGACCATGGCCATCACCGTCGAGGGCGAGCTCGCCCCCGGGGTCACCGCGAAGGACATCGTGCTGGCCGTCATCGCCAAGATCGGGACCGGCGGCGGCCAGGGCTACGTGCTCGAGTACCGCGGCAGCGCCATCCGCGCCCTGTCGATGGAGGCGCGGATGACCGTGTGCAACATGTCGATCGAGGCCGGCGCCCGCGCGGGGATGATCGCGCCCGACGAGACCACCTTCGCCTACGTGCAGGGCCGCGACCACGCGCCGACGGGGGCCGACTGGGATGCCGCCGTGGCCGCCTGGAGCGAGCTGCGCAGCGACGACGACGCCGAGTTCGACGCCGAGGTCGTGCTCGACGCCGCCGAGCTCACCCCGTTCGTCACCTGGGGCACCAACCCGGGCCAGGGCAGCCCGCTCGGCGAGGCCGTCCCCGACCCCGAGACGATGGGCGACGACAACGACAAGGTCGCGGCCCGACGGGCGCTGGAGTACATGGGCCTGACGGCCGGGACGCCGTTGCGCGACATCCACGTCGACACCGTCTTCGTGGGCTCGTGCACCAACGGCCGCATCGAGGACCTGCGCGCGGCCGCGGCCGTCATCCAGGGCCGCCAGGTGGCCGATGGCGTGCGGATGCTGGTCGTCCCGGGCTCGGCGCGGGTGCGCCTCCAGGCCGAGAGCGAAGGGCTGCACGAGGTCTTCATCGCGGCGGGCGCCGAGTGGCGGCTGCCCGGCTGCTCGATGTGCCTCGGGATGAACCCCGACCAGCTGGCGCCCGGCGAGCGCAGCGCGTCCACGTCGAACCGCAACTTCGAGGGCCGCCAGGGCAAGGGCGGGCGCACCCACCTGGTCAGCCCGCTCGTGGCCGCCGCCACCGCCGTGCGGGGCACCCTGTCGAGCCCGAGCGATCTCGAGCCCGCGAGCGAGGGGAGCCTCTGATGGACGCGTTCACCACCCACACCGGCATCGGGGTCCCGCTGCGGCGCAGCAACGTCGACACCGACCAGATCATCCCGGCCGTGTACCTGAAGCGGGTCACGAAATCCGGCTTCGAGGACGGGCTGTTCGCGGCCTGGCGGGGCGACGAGACCTTCGTGCTCAACGACCCGACGTTCTCGGCCGGCTCGGTGCTGGTCACGGGCCCCGACTTCGGCACCGGCTCCTCGCGCGAGCACGCCGTGTGGGCGCTGATGGACTACGGCTTCCGCGTGGTGATCTCGTCGCGCTTCGCCGACATCTTCCGCGGCAACAGCGGCAAGCAGGGGCTGCTCACGGCCCAGTGCAGCCAGGACGACGTCGAGCTGCTCTGGAAGCTGCTCGAGAACGAGCCCGGCACCTCGGTCACGGTCGACCTGGTGTCGCGCACCGTCACCGCGGGTGACCTCACGGCGACCTTCGAGGTCGACGACTACACCCGCTGGCGGCTCCTGGAGGGCCTCGACGACATCAGCCTCTCGCTGCGCCACGAGGGTGACATCACGACCTTCGAGCAGACCCGCCCGTCGTGGCGGCCGACCGTCACGGCGTGACCCGCCGGCGGTGCCGTGCACGCCTCCCGGCCCCTGGTGGGGTGCCGCGGAGCGCTCCTCGCTGAGCGGGTTGTCAACACGCCGGACACCGGGGGTGGACTCGCCTGTGCCACAGGCAATAGCGTCGGGGTCTCGGCGGGTCGGACCGGCCCGCCCACCACCTCGCCGTCGGGCCCCCCGACGCGCTCCTCTGGAGGACGCACGTGAACAAGGCAGACCTCATCAAAGAGCTCGAGAAGACCCTCGGCAGCCGCAAGGCCGCGACCGACGCCCTCGACACCGTCTTCGACACCATCGTCCGTGAGATCGTGCGCGGCGGCAAGGTCGCGATCACGGGCTTCGGCACCTTCGACCGGGTCGAGCGCGCCGCCCGCACCGGGCGCAACCCGCACACCGGCGACTCGGTGCGCATCGCCAAGGCCAAGGCGCCGCGCTTCCGCCCGGGCACCGCCTTCAAGGACTACGTGCGCAAGCCGAGCTCGCTGCCGAAGTCGGCTCCGGCCACCGGTCGTGCCCCGGCCGGGACCGCGGGCACCGCCGCCGCCGCGAAGAAGACCGCCACCAGGGCCGCCAAGGCCGCCCCCGCGAAGACCGCCAATGCCGCGAAGGCGGCTCCGGCGAAGGCGGCGAAGACCGCGACCAAGGCCCCGGCCCGGCCCGCCACCACGGCCAAGGCCACCACGAAGGCCGCGACCAAGGCGGCCACCACGGTGGCCACCAAGGCCACCCCGGTGAAGACGGCGTCCCGCAGCGCCGCCACGAAGTCCGCCGCCAAGACCGCCACGAAGGCCCCCGCCCGCACCACCGCCGCGAAGAGGACCCCCGCGGCGACGCCGGCGGCGAAGAAGAGCACCGCCAAGAGCACCGCCAAGGCCGCCGCCACCACCACCACCACCACCAAGGCCACCGCCAGGAAGTCGACGGCCAAGAAGACCTCCGGCCGCTGAGGCGCGGCGGGTCAGCGGATGGGTTCCCCGTCGCCGATGCCGACGACCCACACCCGGGTCGCCACGAGGCCGGTGGCGTCGAGCTCGATGCTGACCCGCTGCCCCACGCGCAGGTGCAGCAGCCCGCTGCTCGCCAGCGCGGCCAGGGGGACCCGTACCTCGACCCCGTCGTCGAGCAGGGCGCTGCCCGGCCCGTCGTCGGGGGAGCGGTGGATGGTGGCCTGCACGCCCGGCAGGCTAGCGCGCGCCAGCGCCGAGCGGGTCCACCGCCCGACACCCAGGCCCAGCGCGTCCGCCAGCGAGCCGGCGTCGTCGACGTCGGTGCGCAGACCCGGCGCGTCCGGCTCGAGCACCGTGTACCCCAGCGCTGCGTGGGCCGCCGCGCTGCCGGCCCCGAAGCGGGTGGCCGGAGCCTCCGGCCCGGTGGGCACCAGCAGGCAGGCCGTGCCGTGCCCGTCGGCGTCGGGCACGAAGGCCGGTGCCCGGTGCACGGACTCGCGCACCACGGCGGCGATCTCGCTGGGCCGCAACGCAGGATGGTCGCCCAGGAGGACGAGCGCGAACCGCGAACCGGCCCGCGCCGCCTGCGCGACACCGGCCGTGACCGCGGCGTCGAGTCCCGCCCCGGGGTCGTCGACGACCCCGCAGCCGGCCTCGCGGGCCCAGCCGGAGGCAACGACGTCCGAGGTGACGACCAGCACCGGGCTGTCGGGCAGCCCCGCGCGCACGGCGGCCACGGTGTCGCGCGCGAAGGCGTCGGCGAGGTCGCGGCGGGACGCGAGCTCGAGCCCCAGCCGCGTCTTGGCGAGCGGGCCGCCCTTGACGGGGACGACGACCGCGACCGGAGCATCAGCCACGTCCCCGATCCTGCCAAGCCGACGTGGCACGATCGACACCGACCCGGTCCGTGAGCACCCCGCGAGGACCCGACTGGACGGAAGGCCCGAGGTGAGCACCCGCAGCGACGACTCGCGTCCCTTCGGCTACCGGTTCGCGATCGGCCTCATCCGGCCGCTGCTGATGGCCCTGACCCGGCGCGACTGGTCGGGCGCCGAGCACCTGCCCACCGAGGGCGGCTGGGTGGTCTGCACCAACCACACCTCGCACCTGGACCCGCTGGCGTTCGCGCACTTCATGGTCGACCAGGGCCGCGCCCCCCGGTTCCTCGGCAAGAACGAGGTCTTCACCGTGCCCGTGGTCGGGGCGATCCTGCGCTCGGCCGACCAGATCCCGGTCTACCGCGAGTCCGGGCGCGCCTCCGACGCGTACCGCGCCGCCGTCGAGGCCGTGCGCGCCGGCAAGTGCGTGGCCATCTACCCCGAGGGCACGCTGACCCGCGACCCCGGCCTGTGGCCGATGCGCGGCAAGACCGGCGCTGCGCGGGTGGCCCTCGAGACCCGGTGTCCGGTCGTCCCGGTGGCCACGTGGGGCCCGCACGAGCTGCTGGCCCCCTACGGCAGGCGGCTGCGGCTCTTCCCGCGCCGCACCATGCACGTGCGCGCGGGGGCCCCGGTGCCCCTCGACGACCTCTACGGCCGCCCGGTCACCGCCGAGCTCCTGGCCGAGGCCACCGACCGCATCATCGACGCCATCACCGCCGAGCTCGAGGTCGTGCGCGGTGAGCGGGCGCCCGCGCAGCGCTTCGACCCGCGCCGCGAGGGGGTCACCCGTACCGGGAGGCCGCGCCGCCTCCGGGACGCCTCGTGAGCCGCGCCGCGGTCTACGGCACCGGCAGCTGGGGCACGGCCTTCGCGGCGGTCCTGGCGGATGCCGGCACCCCGGTGACGATGTGGGGCCGCCGCGCCGAGGTCGTGGCGCAGGTCAACGCCGGCGTCAACGAGGACTACCTGCCCGAGCTGCGGCTGCCGCCCACCGTGCGCGCCACCACCGACCCGGCCGAGGCCGCCGAGGGCGCCGACGTCGTGGTGCTGGCCGTGCCGTCGCAGACGCTGCGCGACAACCTCACCCGGTGGGGCTCGGTGCTGCCGCGCGACGCCGCGGTGGTCTCGCTCATGAAGGGCGTCGAGCTCGGCACGACCCAGCGGATGTCGGAGGTCATCGCCGAGGTCGCCGGGGTCGAGGACGAGCGCGTCGTGGTGGTGTCGGGGCCCAACCTGGCCCGTGAGATCGCCGCCAAGCAGCCCGCGGCCTCGGTGGTCGCGTCCCGCAGCGCAGCCATGGCCGAGCGGGTCGCGGCGGCGTGTGCGGCCCCCTACTTCCGGCCGTACACCGCCTCCGACGTCGTCGGCACCGAGATCGCGGGGGCGGTCAAGAACGTCATCGCGCTGGCGGTCGGGATGGCCGAGGGCCTCGGGATGGGCGACAACTCCAAGGCCTCGATCATCACCCGGGGGCTGGCCGAGACCATGCGGCTGGGCACGGCCCTCGGCGGTGAGGCCGTCACCTTCGCCGGCCTGGCCGGGGTCGGCGACCTCATCGCCACCTGCATGTCGCCGCTGTCGCGCAACCACTCCTTCGGCGTCCGCCTCGGGCAGGGGATGGCCGTCGACGAGGTCGTGGCCCTCACCCGGCAGACCGCCGAGGGCATGAAGTCGTGCACGTCCATCCTCGAGCTCGCCCGGGCCCACGGCGTCGACGTGCCGATCGTCGAGCAGGTCGACTCGATGATCCGGCACGGAGCCACCGCCCAGGAGGTCACCGCCGCGCTGCTGTCGCGCCCCCGCAAGGCCGAGACGGGCTGAGCCGGGGCCGGGCTGCCGGCGTCAGGCGTCGTCGCCCAGCCGGTCGAGGGCGGCCGAGAGGTCGCGCCACAGGTCGTCCACGTCCTCGATGCCGACCGAGAGCCGGAGCAGCTCCTCGGGCACCTTCTCGGGCTCGTTGGGCTGGCGGCGCCGACGCTCGAGCAGCGACTCCACCCCGCCCAGGCTGGTGGCGTGCACCCAGACCCGCGTGCTCGCCGCCACCCCCTCGGCCCCGGCCGCGCCGCCGGTGACCTCGATGCTGACGATGGCGCCGAACCCGGGGTAGCGCACCCGGGTGACGGCGTGGTGCCCGGCGAGGCGCCCGGCGAGGTCGGCAGCGCTGGCGCACGCGCGCTCGAGACGCAGGTGCAGCGTGCGCAGGCCGCGCAGGGCCAGCCAGGTCTCCATCGGCCCGGCGATCCCGCCGCCGAGCTGGCGGTGCCGGCGCAGCTGCTCGTGCAGGGACCGGCCGCGCTCGTCGCCGGCGGTGACCACCGCACCGAGCAGGACGTCGCTGTGGCCCGAGAGGTACTTGGTGGCCGAGTGCACCACGACGTCGACGCCGGCCTCGAGCGGCCGCTGCAGCAGCGGCGTGGCGAAGGTGTTGTCGACCACGGTGAGCACGCCGCGCTCGCGGGCCGCGGCCGCCAGCGCCGGCAGGTCGGCCACCTCGAGCAGCGGGTTGGTGGGCGACTCGAGCCACAGCAGGTCGGCTCCGGGCAGGGCCGCGACCACGGCGGCGGTGTCGGTGACGTCGACCCGGCGCACGGTGGCGGCCCCGGCGGCCTCGAGGTCGCCCACGGTGGCCATCACGCCGTTGTAGGCGGCGTCGGGGACGACGACGGTGCCGCCGTGCGGCAGCAGCGAGAGGGCAGCGGTGACCGCGGCCATCCCGGACGCCAGGACGAGGGCGTCACCGCCCTCGAGCGAGCCGAGGGCCTCCTCGAAGGCCGACCACGTGGGGTTGCCCCCGCGGGCGTAGTTGACCGGGCCGTCGGCGTGGAAGGTGGAGGTGAGGACGAGCGGGGCGCCCACCTGGGCTCCGGGAGCGGGGTTCTCACGCCCCAGCGCCACGATGCGCGTCGCGGGGGCCAGGCCGCCGACGTCGCGCGGCGTCTGTCGGTCGGTGGTCTCGGTGGTCGGCTCGTCGGTCACGAGACCCCACCCTAGGGGCGGCTAGAGTCGCGTGCGATGACCGACCGCTCCAGCTCCGACCCCATCCGGGTGGCCCTCGTCTTCGGCGGCCGATCCTCCGAGCACGCCGTGTCCTGCGCCACCGCGGCCAGCGTCCTCGAGGCCCTCGACCGCGACCGTTACGAGGTGATCCCGGTGGGGATCGCCAAGGACGGGCACTGGGTGCTCGCGCCCGACGACCCCGAGCCGCTGCGCCTGGCCCCCGGCCACGAGCCCGAGGTCGACGGCGGCTCGGCCAGCGTCATCGTGCCCACCAGCGCCGCGGACCGCACCCTCGTCGTCCACGAGCCGGGCGAGCCGCCGCGCACGCTCGGCGAGGTGGACGTCGTCTTCCCGCTGCTGCACGGCCCGTTCGGCGAGGACGGCACCATCCAGGGCCTGCTCGACCTGGCGGACGTGCGCTACGTCGGCTCCGGTGTCACCGCCTCGGCCGTGATGATGGACAAGGCGATGATGAAGGTCGTCCTGGCCGCGGCCGGGCTGCCGGTGGGGCCCTACGTCGTCATCACCGACCGCGAGTGGCGGCGCGACCCCGCGGCCGCCCTGGACGCCGTCGGCGCGCTGACCTTCCCGGTCTTCGTCAAGCCGGCGCGCGCGGGGTCGAGCATGGGCATCACCCGGGTCACGTCGATGGAGCACCTCGAGGCCGCCGTCGAGGCCGCCCGCGAGCACGACCCCAAGGTCGTCGTCGAGCAGGGCATCACCGGGCGCGAGATCGAGTGCGGCGTGCTCGAGGGCCACGGCACCGACGCCCCGCGGGCCAGCGAGCTCGGCGAGTGCGTGGTGGTCTCGGGCCACGACTTCTACGACTTCGAAGCCAAGTACCTGGCCGGCGACGACGTGCGCCTCACCGCCCCCGCCGACGTGCCGAGCGCCACCGCGGAGCGCATCCGGGCCATGGCGGTCACCGCCTTCGAGGCCGCCGGCTGCGAGGGGCTGGCGCGCGTCGACTTCTTCCTCACCGACACCGGCGAGGTGCTGGTCAACGAGGTCAACACCATGCCCGGCTTCACGCCGAGCTCGATGTTCCCCCGGATGTGGGCCGCCACCGGCCTGCCCTACCCCGAGCTCATCGACGACCTGGTGGCACTGGCGCTGGAGCGCCGCGTCGGGCTGCGCTGACGGCGCCCGGGGGCGGGACGGCCTCAGCGGCAGACGAGCCCGTTGCGCGGCAGCGAGGCCGCGACCTCGGTGAAGGCCGGCAGCAGCAGCGGCGCCGGGCCGTAGGAGCTCGGGACGAGCACCTCGACCGCCGGGTCGGTGCCGAACGAGACCAGCCGGGTGCCGTCCGAGAGCGGGGTGGGGATCCAGCCCTGGCCGTCGACGTCGACGCACTCGACGTCGGTGGGGCCGATGGCCGCGACGCCACAGCGCGCGACCAGGGCGGGGTCGCCCCAGGCGGCGACGGCCGGGCTCGCGGGGGAGGTGTCGCGGCGCTCCTGGCCCGAGACCGTCGCCGGCCACGCGGCGGCCCGGCAGGCCGGCGCGCCGGCCCCGCCCGGCACCGAGACCTCGACGGCGGAGGAGCATCCGGACAGCACGACGGCGGCAGCGCCGAGCGCTGCCGCCGTGCGGGCGGACCGGGGGGTCAGACGTGGACCACCGTGCACGTGAGGGTGCGGGTGATGCCGTCGGTGTCCTGGATCTTGGAGATGACGAGCTTGCCGAGGTCGTCGACCGACGAGGCCTCGACCCGGGCGATGACGTCGTAGGGGCCGGTGACGTCCTCGGCGAGGACGACGCCCTCGATCTGCGCGATCGTCGAAGCGACCGAGGCGGCCTTGCCGACGTCGGTCTGGACCAGGATGTAGGCCTGTACCACTGATTCCACCTTTGCCGTCGTGTCGCGGGGCCTGAGCGACCCCGACCGGACCCGCCACGAGGGACGGGGTGGCCTCAGACGCTACCGTGCCGGTGCACCCCACGTCACCGGAGGGAGGGGTCGATGACCGAGCGCCTGCGCGACCTCGACGAGTCCGCGCTGCTCGCACGGATCTTCCCCGTGTACGCCGCCACCGCCCGCGACCCGCGCGAGGTGCCGGTGGGCCCCGGCGACGACGCCGCCGTGGTGGGGGCCCCGGGGGGCACGGTGGTGGCGACGACCGACGGGATGGTGCGGGGCCGCGACTGGCGCGACGACTGGTCCAGCGGGCACGACGTCGGCGTCAAGGTCGCCGCGCAGAACGTGGCCGACGTCGCCGCCATGGGCGCCCGTCCGACCGCCCTGCTGGTCTCGCTGGTGGCCGGCCCGGCCGTCGCCGTCGAGTGGGCGGTCGACCTCGCCCGCGGCATCGCGCAGGTGGCGGGGGAGGCCGGGGCGAGCGTGGTGGGCGGCGACCTGTCGTCGGCCCCCGAGGGCGTGCTCGTCGTGACGGTGACCGCGCTCGGCGACCTCGGCGGCCGCGCCCCCGTGCTGCGCTCGGGGGCGCGCCCGGGCGACGTGGTGGCCGTCTGCGGCTCGCTGGGCCGCTCCGGCGGCGGGCTGGCGCTCTACCTGGCGGGGGAGCGGCCGGTCGACCCCGGGGCCGACGCCGCCGCCCGCACCGCGGAGGCGGCGTCGCTGATGGCCGCTCACCGGGCCCCACGACCGCCGTGGGAGGCCGGCCCCGTGGCGGCCGACGCCGGGGCCACCGCCCTGGTCGACGTCTCGGACGGGCTCGTCACGGACCTCGGCCGGGTGGCCCGGGCCAGCGGGGTCGCCATCGAGCTCGACGGCGCCGTGCTGCGGGCCCGCTACGCCGACGGCCCGCTCAGCGACTGCCTCGGCCCCGACGAGGCCCTGCGCCAGGTGCTGGCCGGCGGCGAGGAGCACTCGCTGGTGGGCTGCTTCCCGGCGGGCACCGACGTGGCGGGGATCCCGGGGGAGCCGTGGCACGCCATCGGGGTGGTCGAGCCCGTGGGTGCCGCCGGCCCGGTGGTGCGGGTCGACGGCGAGGTGCCGGACGTGCGGGGCTGGGACCACTTCGCCCCCTCCTGAGCCCGCCCTCCCAGGTCGGGCTCCCGACCCGCCCGGGGACAGCGGAACGGGCGGCCCCCCGAGGGGAGCCGCCCGTCACCGGTGCGTCAGTGGGTCAGCGCTTGACCTTGCCGGCCTTGAGGCAGGAGGTGCACACGTTGAGCCGCTTGGGGGTGACGCCGGCGTCGCCGACGAGGGCCTTGACGCGCTGGATGTTGGGGTTCCAGCGGCGCTTGGTGCGGCGGTGCGAGTGCGAGATGTTGTGCCCGAACGAGGGGCCCTTGCCGCAGACGTCGCAGTTGGCAGCCACGGGGATCTCCTGAGAAGTAACGTGATGAGTGGTCATGGGGGCGGTGCACGACGGTGCACGCGCAACCGGACAAGCGTAGCCGAGCCCCACCCGGGCGACCAAAACGGCGCCACGGTGGTGACGGCACCGACCGTTACTGTAAGCCCGTGCCCGACGTGTTCACCGCCGACGACGCCCGGCACTGGGCCCTCCTCACCCGGGCGGCCCTCGCGGCCCGCCGCGCCGAGATCGACGAGCTCAACGTCTTCCCGGTGCCCGACGGCGACACCGGCACCAACCTGTACCTGACCCTCGACGGCGCCATCGAGGACGCCACCGCCGCGCTGCGCGCCGACGGCGAGCTCGGCACCGCCGACCTGGTGCGCGAGTGCACGGCGATGCGGCGGGCGGTGCTGATGGCCGCCCGGGGCAACTCCGGCGTCATCCTGAGCCAGGTCGTCGGCGGCCTGTGCGACGTCGTCACCGAACGGCAGGCCACCGAGGTCGACGCGCGGATGCTGGCCGCGTGCCTCGAGCGCGGCGCCGCCAAGGCCCGCGCCAGCGTGGCGCACCCGCAGGAGGGCACCATCCTCACGGTCGCCGACGCGGCCGCCGGCGGCGCCCGGGCCGCTGCCGACGCCGACGGGACGCTCGCCGACGTCTCGGGCGCCGCCGTGGCCGCGGCCCAGGAGGCGCTGGCCGCCACGCCCGAGCAGCTCCCCGCCCTGGCCCGAGCGGGGGTCGTCGACGCCGGGGGAGCCGGCTGCGTGCTGCTGCTCGAGTCGCTGCACCGCGTGGTCACCGGCGCCTGGACCGCCACCGACGACGGCCTGCTCAGCGCGGCCCCGCTCCACCGGCGCGCCGAGTGGCGCGCCGACGTGGACGCGCCCCCTCCGGCGGCGGATGACGCCCGGGACCGGGGCGCCGGCCACGACGGCCCGGCGTTC
Source organism: Phycicoccus duodecadis (assembly GCF_002846495.1). Classification (NCBI taxonomy): domain Bacteria; kingdom Bacillati; phylum Actinomycetota; class Actinomycetes; order Micrococcales; family Intrasporangiaceae; genus Phycicoccus; species Phycicoccus duodecadis. The sequence goes on along the minus strand of NZ_PJNE01000001.1, from coordinate 773,813 downwards.
GAGGTGATGTACCTGCTCACCGGCGCGACCGCCGACTCCGTCGCCACCCTCACGGCCACCCTCGACCGGCTGGGCGACTCGCTGCTGGTCGTCGGCGGCCCGGACCTCTGGAACGTGCACGTCCATGTCGACGACGCCGGCGCCGCGGTCGAGGCGGGCATCCTGGCCGGCCGCCCCGAGCGGGTGCGCATCACCCATCTGGTCTCGCAGCCGGCCGCGCGCGACCAGGTCCTGCCGCTGGGTGTCGTGGCCGGCGCCGCCGGCCCGGGCGTCGCCGCGGTGCTCGAGGCCGCCGGCGCGGTGGCGGTGCCCTTCGGCCCCGGCCGCCGCCCCTCGGCCACCCAGCTGGTCGACGCCGCCCGCCGCACCGGCGCCACGTCCGTGGTCCTGCTCCCGGCCGACGCCGACGGGCTGATGACCGCCGAGATCGCGGCCCGCGCGGCCGCCGGGGAGGGCCTGGAGCTCCACGTCGTGCCCGCCCGCACCACGGTGCAGGCGCTGGCCGCTCTCGCCGTCCTCGACCCCGACCGTTCCGTGCACGCCAACGTCGTGGCCATGACGGGGGCCGCGGTCGCCACCCGCCACGGGGCCGTCACCGTCGCCACCAAGGAGGCGCTCACCTGGGCCGGGGTGTGTCGGCCGGGCGACGTGCTCGGGATCGTCGACGGCGACGTCGCCCTCCTCGCCGACGACCTCGGGGTCGCCGCGCACGACGTCCTCGACCGGATGCTCTCAGCCGGCGGCGAGCTCGTCACCCTCGTCGTCGGCGCGGGTGCCGACACCGCGCTGGCCGACCGCGTGGCCGCGCGGCTCGGCCGGGAGCGACCCGAGGTCGAGGTCGTGGTCATCGACGGCGGCCAGCCCGTCTACCCCCTGCTGCTCGGGGTCGAGTGATGGCCACCGAGTCCAGCCCGCTGCGCCCGATCATCGCGGCCGCCGAGAAGGAGTTCGCGAAGCACCGCGACATCCACACCGTCGGCGACCTGCTGGCGTTCTGGCCGCGGCGCTACCGCACCCGCGAGAGCGACCTGGGCGCGGTGACCCCGGGGGAGTTCCTCGTCGGGGTCGCCGAGGTCAGGAGCGCCTCGACCCGCCCGATGCAGAAGCGCAAGGGCACGATGCTCAACGTCGTCATCACCGACGGCCGGCACGACATCGGCATCACCTTCTTCACGGCGTGGGGCCACGAGAAGGCGCTGGTGCCGGGCGCGCGCGGGATCTTCGCGGGCACGGTGGGCACCTACAACCAGCGCCTCCAGCTCACCCACCCCGGCTACACGATGCTCGACGACTTCGACGCGGGGGAGCGCAAGAGCCTCATCCCCATCTACCGCCGGGTCGGCAAGCTGCACACCTGGACCGTCACCGAGAGCGTGCGGCGCGTCCTCGACGTCCTCGACGACGTCCCCGACGCCCTGCCGCCGGAGGTCCGCGAGCGGCGCCGGCTGGTCTCGCGTATCGACGCCCTGCGCGGCATCCACACCCCCGACTCCCTCGACGAGGTCGAGGAGGCCCGGCGGCGGCTGCGCTACGAGGAGGCGTTCGTCCTCCAGGCCACGCTCGCCCAGCGCCGGCGCGTCTCGGCGGCCCAGGCCACCCGGGCGCGCCCCGGCCGCCCCGACGGGCTGCTGGCCGCCTTCGACCAGCGCCTGCCGTTCACCCTCACCGACGGCCAGCGCGAGATCGGCTCGACCGTGGCCGACGAGCTCGGCCGGGCGGTGCCCATGCACCGGCTGCTCCAGGGGGAGGTCGGCTCGGGCAAGACCGTGGTGGCGCTGCGGGCGATGCTCCAGGCGGTCGACAGCGGCGGCCAGGCGGCCCTGCTCGCGCCCACCGAGGTCCTCGCCGCGCAGCACCACCGCACCATGAGCGGGATGCTCGGCGACCTGGCCCTGGGCGGGATGCTGGGGGGCGCCGAGCACGGCACCCGCGTGGTGCTGCTGACCGGCTCGATGTCCACCGCCGAGCGGCGCAAGGCCCTGCTCGACGTCGTCAGCGGCGAGGCCGGCATCGTCGTCGGCACCCACGCCCTGCTCCAGGAGCACGTCGAGTTCCTCGACCTCGCGCTGGTCGTGGTCGACGAGCAGCACCGCTTCGGCGTCGAGCAGCGTGACGCCCTGCGCGGGAAGGGCGCCACCCCGCCGCACGTCCTGGTCATGACGGCCACCCCCATCCCGCGCACGGTGGCGATGACGGTCTTCGGCGACCTCGAGACCTCGACCCTGCGCGAGCTGCCGGCCGGCCGCGCCCCCATCACCACCCACGTGGTGCCCGAGGAGCGGCCCGGCTGGATGGCGCGGACCTGGGCGCGGGTCGCCGAGGAGGTCGCCGCCGGGCGGCAGGCGTACGTCGTGTGTCCCCGCATCGGCGACGACGACGCGCCCGACGAGGGCGCGGTGCTCGCCGCCCCGGACGCCGACCTCGACCCCGAGGGCGAGGAGGCGCCGGCCCCGCCGCGCCCCTTGAAGAGCGTCACCGCGGTGCACGCCGCCCTGGTCGACGAGCCGGCGCTGGCCGGGCTCACCGTCGAGGTGCTGCACGGCCGGCTGGCCCCCGACGACAAGGACGCCGTGATGGCACGCTTCCAGCGGGGCGAGACCGACGTGCTGGTGTCGACCACCGTCATCGAGGTCGGGGTCGACGTGCCCAACGCCAGCGTCATGGTCGTGATGGACGCCGACCGCTTCGGGGTCTCGCAGCTGCACCAGCTGCGCGGGCGGATCGGGCGCGGCGGCTTCCCCGGCCTCTGCCTGCTGGTCACGGGCACCGAGGCCGAGCCCGCCCGGGTGCGCCTGGCGGCCGTGGCCGCCACCACCGACGGCTTCGAGCTGGCCCGCCTCGACCTCTCGCAGCGCCGCGAGGGCGACATCCTGGGCGCCGCCCAGCACGGCCGCCGCACCCAGCTGGAGTTCCTGCACATCCTCGAGCACGAGGACGTCATCGAGGACGCCCGCGAGGACGCCTTCGCCGTCGTCGACGCCGACCCCGAGCTCGCGGGCCACCCCCTGCTCGCCGCCGCGGTGCAGGCGCGTGTCGACGCCGAGCAGGCCGCCTACCTGGAGCGCGGATGACCCGGGTCGTCGCGGGCACGCACGGCGGGCGCACCCTGCGCACCCCGCCGGGCTCGGGCACCCGCCCCACCAGCGACCGCGTCCGCGAGGCGCTGTTCTCGGCCCTCGACGCCCGCGACGCGGTGCGCGGCGCCCGGGTGCTCGACCTCTACGGGGGCTCCGGCGCCCTGGGTCTGGAGGCCCTGAGCCGCGGTGCGGCCTCGGCCCGGTGGGTCGAGTCCGACCGGCGGGCGGCCGCCACCATCACCGCCAACCTGCGCGCGCTGGGCCTCACCACCGGCCGCGTCCTGCCCGTCACCGTCTCCTCGGCCCTGGCCGCCGACCCCGGCCCGGACGACGCGGCCGACCTCGTCCTCGTCGACCCGCCCTACGACGTGGGGGAGGAGGCGCTGGCCGCCGTCCTCGACCGCCTCGCGGCCGGCTGGGCGGCCCCAGGCGCGCTCGTCGTCGTCGAGCGATCGACGCGCTCGCCCGAGCCGGCGTGGCCGCCCGGTCTCGAGCGGGTCGGCAAGCCCCGCCGCTACGGCGAGACCACGGTCTGGCTCGCCGAGCGCCCCTGACACCTCCACTCATCGTCTGCGTGCGACTTGCACACGCTTCTCGCACCCCGGGGGCTGCGAGAACCGTGTGCAACTCGCACGAGGTCGGATGGGGGGGCTGGGCGCTGTTGAGCCCGTCGCGGCGTCCGCGCAGGTCAGCGCGTCCGTCTGACAGGATGACGGCATGAGCGACTACGACATCTCCCGGCCCGTCAGCGGCGACGTCCTCGAGCTCATCCTCGACGACCACCGCCGCTTCGAGGACCTGCTGCGCGAGTGCCGCCGCACCGACACCGACCGCGCAGCGGCCCGCGCCGCCCTCTCCGAGATCCTCGTCGCGCACGCCACGGCCGAGGAGGAGACGGTCTACCCCGCGCTGCGCCGCCGGGCCGACGACATCACCGAGCACGAGGCCGAGCACGGCGAGGAGGAGCACGCCGAGATCATCGAGGCATTGCTGGCGTTCCTGCAGGCCAAGGGCACCGACACCCAGAAGTACGACGACGCCCTCGAGGACCTCGCCACGGTCGTCAACCACCACTCCAACGAGGAGGAGCAGACGATCCTCAACCCGGCTCGCGAGGAGGTCGCGCTCGAGACGCGCGAGACGCTCGGCGTCACCTGGGCGACCCGTCGCAACGAGCTGCTCGAGCAGGGCTGCGGCTCCGAGGAGCAGGTGGCCGCGCTGCTCGACGAGGCCGTCGCCGAGGGCACCCTCGCCCCGGCGGAGGCCCGCGAGGAGGCCGACGCCGTCAAGGCCGAGGCCAAGGAGAAGGCCTCCGAGATCGAGGACGCCGCCAAGCACGACGGCTGAGCCGGCCCCCGCTTGTAGGGTGACGCGCGTGAGCGAGCGCGTGCGCCGGGCCGTGTGCCCCGGCTCCTACGACCCGGTGACCCTCGGGCACGTCGACGTCGTCGTCCGGGCCGCGGCCCTCTACGACGAGGTCGTCGTCGCGGTGCTGCACAACCCGGCCAAGCAGGGGACCTTCACCGTGCCCGAGCGGGTCGGGCTCGTCGCGGACGCCGTCGCGGCGGCCGGGGTCACCTCCGGCGTCCGGGTCGAGGCGTTCGCCGACCGGCTCCTGGTCGACGTGTGCCGCGACGTCGGCGCGCAGGCCGTCGTCAAGGGCCTGCGCAGCGGCAACGACTTCGCCTACGAGCTGCCCATGGCCCTGATGAACCGCCACCTCACCGGGGTCGAGACCGTCTTCCTGCCGGGGGAGCCGTCGCTCGGGCACGTCTCGAGCTCGCTGGTCAAGGAGGTCGTGCGCTACGGCGGCGACGTCACGGGCCTGGTCCCCGAGCCCGTGCGCCGCGCCCTCGAGGAGCGGCTGCGCGGCTGAGCATCCCGCGCGGCGCGGCCCCCGGGTCGGCGCATTTGGGTGCGACCGCGCCCTCCGGTACCGTTGTCCTTCGGTCTGCGTCCGTGCGGCGTGACCCGAACCGTCCCGACCTCACCGAAAGCCATGACTCGACTCGACCCCCGGTCCCCGTTGGTGCTCGACACCAAGCTCGTGGGCCGGAGACCCGGGTCGATGCACGAGCTGGAGCGTGAGGCGGGAGCGCCGAGCGAGCTCGGCACCGACGTCATCCGCGTCGAGGAGGGGAGCCCGCTCCTGCTCACGCTGCGGATGGAGTCCGTGCTCGAGGGAGTCCTGGTCACCGGTTCGGTGCGCGGCACGGCGACCGGCGCCTGCGTGCGGTGCCTGGACCCCGTCGCCCAACCGGTCGACGGGCGCTTCCAGGAGCTGTTCGTTCACGCCGACCGTCACGACCACCACCTCGCGGTGGGGGACGAGGACGCGGACGAGGAGTACCGGATCGAGGACGGCCTGATCGACCTCGACCCGGTGGTCCGGGACACGGTGGTACCAGCACTGCCGTTCCAGCCGGTGTGCCGGCCGGACTGCCCCGGGTTGTGCTCCGTGTGCGGCCAGCCGCTCGCGGAGGACCCGGAGCACCAGCACGACGAGATCGACCCCCGATGGGCGGCTCTCTCGGCCTTGGCCGAGTCGCCCACGACGACAGAGAAGAGGACCTGACGTGGCCGTTCCGAAGCGGAAGATGTCGCGCTCCAACACCCGCTCGCGCCGCGCCAACTGGAAGGCGACGGTGGTCACCACCACGACCTGCCCGCAGTGCAAGGCGCTCATGCAGCCGCACATCGCGTGCCCGTCGTGCGGCACCTACAAGGGACGCCACTACGGCGTCGCCGAGCGCACCGAGCACCAGGGCTGACCCCGGGTCTCGGGCGATGGGGAAGGGCTCGGCGAGCGCCGACGACCTGGTTCCTCTGCGCCCCGTCTCCGAGCTGGCCGACCACCTGGCAGGGGTCACCGGCGTCGTGGTCGACGAGGCGCTGCTCCGTCGCGCCCTGACGCACCGGTCGTACGCCTACGAGATGGGCGGCCTGCCGCACAACGAGCGGCTCGAGTTCCTCGGTGACTCCGTGCTCGGTCTCGTCGTCACGACCACCCTCTACGAGGCGAACCCCGACGACAGTGAGGGCCAGCTCGCGAAGCTGCGCGCCGCGGTCGTCAACATGCGCGCCCTGGCCGACGTCGGTCGCACCCTCGGCCTCGGCGACCACGTGTTCCTGGGCCGGGGCGAGGAGAGCACCGGAGGCCGCGACAAGGACTCGATCCTGGCCGACACCGTCGAGGCCGTCATCGGCGCCGTCTACTCCAGCGCCGGCATCGAGGCCTCGGGCCTGCTCGTGCACCACCTCATCGACCCCCTCCTGGCCCGCTCGGCCACGCTCGGAGCGGGGCTCGACTGGAAGACCAGCCTCCAGGAGATCTGCTCCAAGCACGGCCTGGGCTCGCCCGAGTACCTCGTCAGCGAGGACGGCCCCGAGCACGCCAAGTTCTTCGAGGCCGAGGTCGTCATCGGGGGCAGGGCCCTCGGGCGCGGCTCCGGGCGCACCAAGAAGAACGCCGAGCAGGAGGCCGCCGCGCACGCGTGGGGGGCCATCCGTGAGAGCCACGAGGCCACCCTCCCCACCGCCGACCACCCCGTCAGCCCCGCGTGAGCCGGGGTGCCTGAGCTCCCCGAGGTCGAGGTCGTCCGGCGCGGGCTCGCCGAGCACGTGGAGGGGCGCGTCCTCACCGGCGTCGAGCTGCGCGGCCACCGCGTCGCCCGCCGCCACGTGGCCGGACCCGAGGACCTCGCGGCGCGGCTGGCCGGGCGCCGGGTCGCCGCCGTGCGTCGCCGCGGCAAGTACCTGTGGTGGGACCTCGAGGACGACCTCGGTCTGCTGCTGCACCTGGGGATGAGCGGACAGCTGCTCGTCGCGGGCCCGGACGCCCCCGACGAGAAGCACCTGCACGCGCGCTTCCGTTTCGGCGACGGCGGCCCCGAGCTGCGCTTCGTCGACCAGCGCACCTTCGGCGGCCTGGTCCTCAGCGACCTCGACCCGGCCGGGGTGCCGCGCACCATCGCCCACATCGCTCCCGACCCGCTCGAGGACGCCTACGACCAGCAGGCCGTCGTGCGCCGGGCCAAGGCCAAGGACAGCGCCGTCAAGCGGGTCCTGCTCGACCAGACCGTGGTCTCGGGCATCGGCAACATCTACGCCGACGAGGCGCTGTGGCGGGCCCGGGTCCACGGCGAGCGCCCCGCCTCGTCGCTGAGCAGGCCGGTGCTGGCCTCGGTGCTCGACCATGCGGCCGAGGTGATGCGGGCCGCCCTCGACCAGGGCGGGACCAGCTTCGACGCGCTCTACGTCAACGTCAACGGCGCGTCGGGCTACTTCGACCGCTCGCTCGCCGCCTACGGGCAGGTGGGCCGGCCCTGCCCCCGGTGCGGCACCCCCATCCGCCGCGAGCAGTTCATGAACCGCAGCTCGTTCTCGTGCCCGCGCTGCCAGCCGCGCCCGCGCCGGCTCAGGGGATCCGCACGGCCGGGAGCGTGACCTTCCGGCCGGTGTGGCGCTCCGAGAGCGTGGCGAAGGCCTGGCGCACGGTGCTGCTGTAGAGGTGGGCACCCCGGATGCTGGGGTGGATGTCGTCGGACTGCAGCATCCCCCGCGTGCCCGCGAGGGCGGCGTCCCAGTCGGCGACCTGGACGTTGTCGCGCCGGGCGACGGCCGAACGCAGCCGGCGGTTGTCGGACTCGGCCCGCGCGTAGCGCCCGTGCACCGTGACGATGACGACCATCCGGTCGGGCCCGATGGCGTCGAGGGTGGCGGCGATGGCCTTCTCGTCGGTGCCGAAGTTGGTGCCGAAGGCGAGCACGACGGCCCGGCGCAGCCCCGGACCACGGTTCTCGACGAGCGAGGGGGCCTGGCTCCAGCGGCGGTTGGAGCGGGCGTCGAGGCGGATGCCGTCGAACCAGTACTCCATCGCGTCGCTGGCGCCCACCAGCATCGAGTCGCCGAAGCCGTCGATCTCCGCGCCGCTGGGCATCGCCCAGGCGGCGGTGTCGGCGGCGGGGGTGCTGGTGCGGGCGGACGGGGCGGCGCTGGGCCGGGTGCCGCCCGGCGTCGGCCCGGCGCTCGCGGTCTGCCGGCTGAGGGCGGCCTCACGCACGACGAGCGACTCCTCGACCGAGCTGCGTTCGGGGGCGGTGAGCAGGACCACCGGCACCGCGACGGCCACCGTCGCGACCACGGCCCAGGCCACCCGCGCCCGGCGGGTGCCCACGGCGCGCAGCCGGCGGGTCAGCCCGGCGAAGGCGCCCCGGACGCCCCGGCGGCGGACGGGGGTCTCGACGAACCGGTACGAGAGGTCGGCGGCGGCGAGGGTGACCAGCACGGCCCAGAGCCGGGTGAGCACGTACTCGGTGCCGCCCGGTGCCACCGGCAGGTCACGCCCGACGACCAGGACCACCGGCCAGTGCCACAGGTAGATGCCGTAGCTGCGGGACCCCACCCAGCGGGCGGCCGGCACCTCGAGCAGGGCCCGCAGCCGCCCGGGCCGCTCGACGACCACGAGGACCAGGGCCGCGGTGGCGAGGGAGACCAGGAGGATGCCGCCGCGGAAGGTCAGGGCCGAGCGCTCGTCGGCCACGACGAACGACCCCAGCAGGACCACCAGCGCGACGGCCCCCACGAGGCGGCGGTGGCGCGCCCACCCGGCGCTGCGGGTACCGGCCCGGGCGGGGGAGGCCAGTGCCAGCGCGAGCGCGGCCCCCACCATCAGGCCCATGGCGTGGGTGTCGGTGCCGTAGTAGACGCGGGTCGGATGCTCGGGGTCGAGGCGCCAGGCCATCGCGAGGGCGCTGGCCGCAGCGAGGGCGCCGACCACGGCCACCCGAGGGGACGGGCGGGCGACCAGCAGCAGGAGGAGCAGGAGGGCGGGCGGCCACAGCAGGTAGAACTGCTCCTCGACGGCCAGGGACCAGAGGTTGGCCAGCAGCACCGGGGAGGTCGACGCGAAGTAGTCGCTGCCCGCGCCGATCTCGAGCCAGTTCGACGTGAAGGTCAGCGCGCCCAGGACCTGGCGGCCGACGCCGACGAGCAGGTCGCCCTCGGCCAGGCGCGCCAGCAGCACCGCCGACGGGACGACCAGGAGCAGCGCGGGGAGCAGCCGCCGCGCGCGCCGGGCCCAGAAGGCGCGCAGGTCGACGCGGCCGGTCTCGCGATGCTCACGCACCAGCAGGGTGGTGATGAGGAAGCCGGACACGACGAAGAAGACGTCGACCCCGAGGAAGCCGCCGGGCAGCCACGTGGGGTCGAGGTGGAAGACGACGACGGCGACGACCGCCAGCGCGCGCAGGCCGTCGAGCCCGGCGAGGCGGCGGGGGCCGTCGCCCGGGGTGAGGTCGCCGGCGGCCGCGGGCTCGCCGCCGGGGCGCCGCACGGTGGCGACGCCGCCCCGCTCGCCTCCGCCGTGCGGCTCCATGCGAACACCGTAGTGACGGGTGGTGACAGTGGGACGGAGGCGCGCGGTGGCCTCCTACAGTGGCCGGGTGAGCACCGAGGGGCCCGTCCGCAGCACCGTCTTCGTCCGCGGGCGGGTGCAGGGGGTGGGCTTCCGCTGGTGGACGCGGGCCCGGGCGCTGGAGCTGGGCCTGGCCGGCTGGGCGCGCAACACCGCCGACGGCCGGGTCGAGGTCGTGGCCGAGGGGGAGCGGGGCGACGTCGAGCGCCTGCTGGCCCTGCTCGGACCGGATGCCGTGGGCCGCCCCGGTGAGGCCGCCGCGAGCGTCGCCGGCCGGCCGGGCGCGGTCGCCGCCACGTCGGTGCCGCTGTGGGCGGCCCCGCGGGGCGAGCGCGGGTTCCGCGAGCGCTGAGCCGGCCCCGGGCGGCTCCCGCGGGCTGGACAGGACTGCCGGGGCGGCCCCCGTTTCCTACGATGGCCGGGTGAGCACCGTCCCCCCGGACCTCGCGCGGCTGCGGTCGAGCATCGACAACATCGACGCCGCGCTCGTCCACCTGCTCGCCGAGCGGTTCAAGTGCACCCAGGCCGTCGGTGAGCTCAAGGCCGCCGCCGGTCTGCCGGCGGCCGACCCCGGGCGCGAGGAGGCCCAGGTGGCGCGGCTGAAGGCGCTGGCCGACGAGTCCGGGCTGGACCCGCGCTTTGCCGAGGCCTTCCTCAACTTCATCATCGCCGAGGTCATCCACCACCACGAGCACATCGCGGGCCGCGCCGGCTCGGAGTGAGCGCGCCCCACGCGCCACATGCACCCCACTGGTCACGGAGGCCACAGACGTCACCGTGGGGGAGCGCAGGTCCCGCCGGTCCCGCGCGGCCCCGGTAACATCGCCCGCGACCCGGACCCGCCCGAGCCCGACCCCGCGAGAGACCACGACAGGCGCGCATGTACCTCAAGACGCTGACCCTCAAGGGGTTCAAGTCGTTCGCCTCGGCGACGACGATGCGCCTCGAGCCCGGCATCACCTGCGTCGTCGGCCCCAACGGCTCCGGCAAGTCCAACGTCGTCGACGCCCTCGCCTGGGTCATGGGCGAGCAGGGAGCCAAGAGCCTGCGCGGCGGCAAGATGGAGGACGTCATCTTCGCCGGGACCTCCGGCCGGCCTCCGCTGGGCCGGGCCGAGGTCAGCCTGACCATCGACAACACCGACGGCGCCCTGCCGATCGAGTACACCGAGGTCACGATCACCCGCACGATGTTCCGCGGCGGCGGCTCCGAGTACGCCATCAACGGCACCTCCTGCCGGCTGCTCGACGTCCAGGAGCTGCTCAGCGACTCCGGGCTCGGGCGCGAGATGCACGTCATCGTCGGGCAGGGCCAGCTCGACACCGTCCTGCGGGCCACCCCCGAGGAGCGTCGCGGCTTCATCGAGGAGGCGGCCGGGGTGCTCAAGCACCGCCGCCGCAAGGAGCGCACGCTGCGCAAGCTGGAGCAGATGGAGGGCAACCTCACCCGCGTCCAGGACCTCACCGGCGAGATCCGGCGCCAGCTCGGGCCGCTGGGGCGCCAGGCCGAGGCTGCGCGCCGCGCCGCCGTCGTGCAGGCCGAGGCGCGCGACGCCCGCCTGCGCCTGCTGGCCGACGACCTCGTGCAGCTCACCGCCGTGGTCGAGAAGGAGGAGGCCGACGAGACCGCCCTCCTCGAGCGTCGCCGCGCCGTCGAGGAGGCGCTCGCCTCGGTACGGGCGAGGGTCGCCGAGGTCGAGGCCCGCGCCGCCGAGGCCGCCCCCGAGCTCGGCCGCGCCCAGGACCGGGTCGTGCGGCTGCAGAGCCTGCGCGACCGCCTCGAGTCCACGGCGTCGGTCGCCGCCGAGCGGGTGCGCCTGCTGTCGCAGGACGAGGAGCACGAGGCCACCTCCGGGCGCGACCCCGACGAGCTGCGTGCCCAGGCTGCCCGCGCCCGCGAGGCCGAGGAGCTCCTGCTGGCCGAGGTGGCCGAGACCACCGAGGCCCTCCAGGACGCCGTGGCCGAGCGCGAAGCCGCCGAGGCCGCCTTCACCGCCGAGCAGCAGCGCCTCGCGCGACGGGCCCGGGCCGCCGCCGACCGCCGTGAGGGCCTGGCGAAGCTCGCCGGCCAGGTGGGCGCCCGCCGCAGCCGCATCGAGGCGGGGGAGGCCGAGATCGGCCGCCTGCGCGCACTGGCCGCCGAGGCCCGCCAGCGCGCCACCGAGGCCGAGCGCGAGTTCGCCCACCTCGAGGGCGGCATCGCCCACGAGGAGGAGGGCGAGGAGGGGCTCGACACCCGCTACGAGACGGCGGCCGCGGCCCTCGCCGCGGCTGAGGCCGAGATCGTCGCGCTCCAGACCGCCGAACGCGAGGCCGAGCGCGACCGGTCGTCGGCCCAGGCTCGCCTCGAGGCGCTCGAGATGAGCCTGCGCCGCAAGGACGGCGCCGCCACCCTGCTCGAGGCCGCCGACGACGAGCACGGGATCATCGGCACCGTCGCCGCACTCCTGCACGTGCGCGGGGGCCACGAGGCCGCCGTCGCCGCCGCGCTGGGCTGGGCCTCCGAGGCCCTCGCGGTCTCCTCGGCCGACGCCGCCGCGGCCGCCTTCTCCACGTTGCGCGAGCAGGACGCCGGCCGCGCCTCCCTGCTGGTGGGCGCCACCGCGGTCCCGGCCGACCCCGGCTCGTGGCCCGACCTCGGCGGCGACGCCGTGTGGGCGCGCGACGTCGTGGAGGCCCCCGACACCGTGCGTCCCGCCGTCGAGCAGCTGCTCGAGCGGGTGGCGCTGGTGCCCACCGCCGCCCACGCGCTCGCCCTCGTCGACCGCCACCCCGGGATCACCGCCGTCACCGCCGACGGCGACGTCCACGGCCCTGGCTGGGCCCGCGGCGGCAGCAGCGCCGGGGCGAGCCTCCTCGAGGTGCAGGCCGCCGTCGAGGAGACCCGCACCACCCTCGACGAGGCCGGCGCCCGCGTCGAGCGCAGCCGTTTCGCCCTGGCCGCCGCCCGCGAGCGCGAGCGGGCCGCGGCCGACGACGTCGACGCGGCGCTCGAGGCCCTGCACGAGTCCGACGCCCGGATGGCCGCCGTCGCCGAGCGTCTCGGGGCCCTCGGCGCCTCGGTGCGCACCTCGTCGGCCGAGGCCGAGCGGGCGGAGCGGGCGATCGCCGCGGCCCGCGAGAACCTCGAGAGCGACCGGGTCGAGCTCGAGGCCCTCTCGACGCGCCTCGCCGAGGCCGAGGAGCAGCCGGCCGACGACGACACCGACCCCAGCACCGACGAGCGCGACCGCCTCGAGCTCGAGGCCAGCCGCGCGCGCACCGCCGAGACCGAGGTCCGCCTCGCCCTGCGCACCACCGAGGAGCGGGCCCGGGCCCTGAAGGGCCGCGCCGACTCGCTCGAGGGAGCCGCCCGCAACGAGATCGCGGCCCGCGAGCGGCTGCGTGAGCGCCGCGAGCGGCGCCGCCGCGAGGCCGAGGTCGCCGCGGCCGTGCACGAGGCCGCCGGCTGGGCCGGCCACCGGGTGAGCACCGCCCTCGCGCGGGCCGCCCTCCTGCGCGACGCCGCCGAGACCCAGCGGGCCGAGCGCGACCGGGTCGCGGCCACGCTGCGCACCGAGCTCACGGGCGTCCAGGACGAGCTGCGCGACCTCACCGATGCCGCCCACCGCGACGAGATGGCCCGCGCCCGCCAGCTGGCGCGCATCGAGCAGCTCCAGGCCCGTGCCATCGAGGAGCTCGGCATCGACCCGGACGTCCTCACCGCCGAGTACGGGCCCGACCGGCCCGTGCCGCACGTCGCGGGCCCCGACGACGACCCGGCCGCCGTGCCCGAGCCGGTGCCCTACGTCCGCGAGGACCAGGAGAAGCGACTGCGCCGCGCCGAGCGCGCCCTCGGCCAGCTCGGCCGGGTCAACCCGCTCGCGCTCGAGGAGTACGCCGCCCTCGAGGAGCGCCACACCTTCCTGACGACCCAGCTCGAGGACCTCAAGCGCTCCAAGCGCGACCTGCTCGACATCGTCAAGGAGGTCGACGAGCGGGTCGAGCAGGTGTTCACCGAGGCCTACCGCGACACCGAGCGGCAGTTCGAGCGCGTCTTCGAACGCCTCTTCCCCGGCGGCGAGGGCCGGCTGGTGCTCACCGACCCCGACCACATGCTGACCACCGGCATCGAGGTCGAGGCGCGGCCGCCGGGCAAGAAGGTCAAGCGGCTCTCGCTGCTCTCGGGAGGCGAGCGCTCGCTGGTGGCCGTGGCCCTGCTGGTGGCCATCTTCAAGGCACGGCCGAGCCCGTTCTACATCATGGACGAGGTCGAGGCCGCGCTCGACGACACCAACCTCGGCCGCCTCATCACCCTCTTCGAGGAGCTGCGCGACTCCAGCCAGCTCATCGTCATCACCCACCAGAAGCGGACCATGGAGGTCGCCGACGCGCTCTACGGCGTCTCGATGCGCGGCGACGGCGTCACCACGGTGGTCAGCCAGCGTATCCGCGACGTCGCCGCCACCGCGTAGCGCGGCCCGTCCTCGGCCGGCACGGCGAAGGGACCGGACACCCGTGGCGGCCGGCCCCTTCGTCGGGTCAGGGGTGTCCCCCCAGGTGAGCTACTTCGACGCGGTGCAGCAGGCGTAGCACGGGCCGCACTTGATGACGAAAGCGTTGGCGGGAACCGTGGTCGCGACCACGGTCCCCACCCCCAGGATGGTGATGGCGGCGATCCGAGCGACCTTCTTCATGGGGTTTCCTTTCGTTGGAAGTGCCCGGGACGCTACTCCCGGCTCGGGCGATCCGCCTGTCGAAGGGACCGGCGGCTGACGGCGCCCCGACCCCCGACCGGCTCGGCGGTCGGGGCGGCTGGGGTCAGCGCGGGATCGCGCCGACGTCGCCGGGCGGCCAGAACCGCAGCACGACCGGCCCGACGACCCGGTCGAACGGGACGAAACGGGCGCACTCCTGCCCGTCGGTGGCACCCCGGCAGCCGATGACCGAGTCGGCCGACTGGGAGCGGTGGTCGCCGAGGACCAGCAGGTTCTCGCGCGGCACGGTGATCTCGGGGAAGCAGCGCGTGGAGCGCGGCGACGACGAGCAGTCGAGGGTGCCCGGGACGAACGGCAGGTCCTCGAAGACGTAGGGCTCGACCAGCGGGCGGTCGTCGACGGTGACCGCGCCCCGGTCGGTGCAGCACGCGACGTGCTCACCGGGCAGGCCGATGACCCGCTTGACCGTGTACGAGGTGTTGCTCGGCCCGATGCCGACCACGTCGCCCACCGCCCGCAGCGCGCGCTCCAGCGGGTTGGCGGCCGTGGGGAGGTGGCGGTCCTGCCACTGCGCCCCGTGCCCGAACACCACGACGTCACCGCGGTCGAGCGTGTGGTCGAGCCGGTTGACGAGGATGCGGTCACCGATGTGGAGGCTGTTCTCCATCGACTGCGACGGCACCCCGAAGGGCTTGACGAGGAAGGCCTGGACCAAGGCCACCCCGAGGACGGCGACGACCACCTCGGTGAACCACGGGAGTCGACGCCGACGCTGGGGGGGCTGGCGCCTGCTGGCGCCGGCATCGGTCACGGCGTCACCCTAACCGTCGGGGCCGACGGGGCGCGCGTCCGCCCGCGGCGCCTGCGACATACCGAACCTGTTGGAATCCTGAGAAGTCGCTGTCAGAGCGCCGGCAACGACCCCTTCGGATCCGTGCGGGAGACACGTACGGTGCCAACCGGATGCCGACCGGCACCCGTCGTCTGCTGCGCAGGGCGCAGCGTCTGCCGTGAGGACCCTCATGCGAGACAACACATCCCATCGCCGCCGGCGCATCATCGCCGGCGTCGTCGGCACGGGGCTCGTCGCCTCGGCCGGCCTGGCCTTCGCGGGCCGTGGCGAGCTGAACGAGCAGTGGCTGAAGTTCCAGTGGCGCGACCGCCACTACAACGCGGCCGTCATGGAGAAGGCGCTGATGATCGCCGGGGGGAATCCCGCCGAGGTGCAGAACGAGTCGCGCGAGGCGGTCACCATCGCCGAGCAGTTCGCCCAGGCGCGCACCGCGCCCTCGGGCATCGTCGACTCCTCGGCCTACAGCAACGCCTACAGCCAGATCAGCGGCCTCCCGAGCGTCGGCGGCACCTGGAACGAGGTCACCAAGACCCCGTACAACGCCGACGACCCGCGCTACCGCGACTGGTACTCCAACTCCAGCGGGGGCGCCGGTCTGGTCACCGGCCGGATCACCGGCCTGGCGGCCGACCCGGCGGGCAAGTACGTGTACGCCGCGGGCGCCGACGGTGGCGTCTTCCGCAGCACCAACGCCGACGTCGCGGCCAAGGGCGCCGGCAGCACCGCCCTCAAGCAGTCGGCCGACCCGGGGTGGGTCCCCATCGCCGACCAGCTGCCCTCGCTCTCCGGCGGCGACCTCGAGCTCGCCAAGGACGGCTCGCTGTGGTTCTCCACCGGCGAGGCCAACACCGGCGGTACCTCCTACGTCGGAGCCGGGGTCTACCGCCTCGCCTCCCCGCGTACCCGCGCGTTCGCTACCACCGACAAGGTCGGCGGCAACGAGCTGAACTCGACCACCATCGGCCGTATCCGCCCCGGCGGTGACGGCAAGGTCTGGGCCGCCACCAACCGCGGCATCTGGTACCACTCGGGCTCGACGACCTCCGGCGCGTGGACCTTCGCGTTCGCGCCCAACATGGACTGGATGCCCGCCATCCCGGAGGCTGGTATCTCCGCGGGAGCCAACTGCAAGAAGAACATCGACTGCGGCCCGACCAACGCGGCGTACAAGAACATTGTCAACGACATCGCCGTCGACCCCCGCAACCCCAAGCACGTGGTGGCCGCGATCGGCTGGCGCTCGGGTGACACCTACAACGGGTTCTACGAGACCGACGACTACACCACCGGCCCCAGCGGCTGGCACAAGGTGACCCCGGTCAAGGGCCAGATCCCGAACAACAACGACATCGGCTACACGACGTTCGCGTTCAGCAAGAAGGGCGACCGCCTCTACGCGATCGTCCAGCAGCCGAGCAAGATCGCCGGCTCGAGCAGCCTGATGGGCATCTTCGTCTCCAAGCAGGGCAAGCCCCAGGGGCCGTGGCAGAAGATCGCCGACGCCGCCGAGCTGCGGAACAGCGGTTCGGCCCTCTCCGGCGGCTACGACGTCGGTGTCCAGGCCTGGTACAACCAGTTCCTCACCGTCGACCCGAACAACGCCGACCACGTCTGGGCCGGTCTCGAGGAGGTCTTCGAGACCAAGAACGGTGGGGCCAGCTGGAACACCCCGTCGCCGTACTGGAACTTCTACTTCCCGTGCTGGGACATCTCGGACGCGAGCAACTCCTGCCCGCTCGCCGGGCACCCCGACCAGCACTCGGTCGCGGTCGGCGGCAAGAACGTGTTCTTCGGCAACGACGGCGGAGTCTACCGACGCCCCGTCAACGGCAGCGACGACGCCAACAAGAACGCCACCGACCTGGTGTCGCTCAACGACGGCACCAACGACTCCCTGCAGTACTACTCGGTCTCGGTCGGCAAGGACCTCACCACCGGTGGTGGCGTCGTGGTCTCCGGTGGCCTGCAGGACAACGGCGTCTCGAACCTGTTCCACGTCAACCAGGACGGCTCGAACGACGACCCGGCCGGGATGATGGGCAGCAACTTCGGGGGTGACGGGGCCGACGGCTTCGCCGACCCGCGCAACGGCTGCAACCAGGTACAGGGCTACGTCTACCTGTCGATGAAGGTCACGAACAACTGTGCCGCCAACAAGGGCGCGCTGTCCGAGGCCGAGGCGTCGTCGCGGCTGCTCGACCCGAACGACCCGAACCCCCGGTTCATCGCTCCGGTCGACCGCGACCAGGTGAAGCCCGACAACGCGATCTTCGGTGGCCAGTACGTTTACACCGTCGACAACGTGTGGCAGGCCCAGGACGCCAGCGCCGTCAAGAAGGTCTTCGACAACGGCGCCGGGCACTCCTCGACCGCCGTGGCGATGGCCGACGGGGCCGGGTACGCCGCGTGGTGCGGGCCGTGCAACAACGCCGACTTCACCCGCGGCATCTCGACCAACGTCCAGACCGACGGCACCATCGGTGCCTGGCGCCAGCTCGACGTCTCGAAGCTGCCTAACCGGTACATCGCCGGGATGTGGGTCGACCCGACGTCGGGCAGCCACGCGCTGGCCGCCATCAACGGGTTCTCCCGCCGGTTCACCGAGGGCCCCGGCGTCGGGCTCGGACACCTCTACGAGACGAAGAACGCCGGTGAGACCTGGACCGACGTGTCCGGCAACCTGCCCGACGTCCCGGCCAACTCGGTGAAGGTCCTGTCCGACGGGGCCACCGTGGTGGGCAGCGACCTGGGCGCGTTCTACCGTCCCTCCGGTTCCAAGGACTGGAGCCGTCTCGGCACCGGCCTGCCTCTCACGGTCGTCATGGACCTCGAGGCCGGCCCGGACGGCAACCTCTACGCCGCCACCCACGGGCGCGGCATCTGGAGCATCGCGGTCCCGGCCACGAGCTGAGCTCCGCATCGCACCGACGGCGCGGTCCGCATCCTGCGGGCCGCGCCGTCGGCGTGCTGTGGTCGAATGAAGGTCACCCCGACAACGAAGGAGCCGCCCCGATGAAGTCCGGCATCGACACCGCCGCCATCGACGCCAGCGTGCGCCCCCAGGACGACCTGTTCGCCCACGCCAACGGCACCTGGCTCGCGACCACCGAGATCCCCGACGACCGCGGGCGCTACGGCACCTTCGACGTCCTGCGCGAGGCCGCCGAGGAGCACGTGCGGGCGATCATCGACGAGGTGGCCGCCGGCTCGCCGGCCCCGGGCACCGTGGCGGCCAAGGTCGGTGACCTGTACTCCAGCTTCATGGACCACGAGCGCGTCGAGCGCCTCGGCGCCGAGCCGCTGGCGGCCGACATCGAGCGGGTCACGCAGGTGCGCGACGCCTCCGGCGTGCTGGCCCTGCTGGGCTCGTTCGCTCGCGACGGCGTCGAGGGGCTGGTCCAGCCCTACGTCAACACCGACGACCGCGACCCCGACCGTTACGTCGTCTACCTCGAGCAGGCCGGGATCGGGCTGCCCGACGAGTCGTACTACCGCGAGGAGCAGTACGCAGACCTGCGGGCGGCCTACACCGCCCACGTCGGCCGGATGCTGTCGCTGGTCGCCTGGCCGGGGGCCGAGGCCGCGGCCGAGCGGGTGATGGCCCTCGAGACCCGCATCGCGGCCGGCCACTGGGACAAGGTGAGCAACCGCGACCCGGTGAAGACCTACACCCTCCTCGACGGCGACGGCCTGCGCCGGCTCTGCCACATCGACTGGCCGGCCTACCTCGAGGGGATGGGCGCCCCCGAGGGGGCGTTCGCCGCGGTCGTCGTCCGCCAGCCCGACCACCTCCGCTCGGTCGAGGCCGCGCTGGCCGAGGTCCCGGTCGAGACCTGGCGCGACTGGCTCGTGTGGCAGCTGGTGCACGCGCACGCTCCCTACCTGTCGTCGGTCTTCGTCGACGAGAACTTCGACTTCTACGGCCGCACCCTCTCGGGGGTGCCGACGCTGCGCGAGCGCTGGAAGCGTGGCGTCGCGCTGGTCGAGGGCGCCCTCGGCGAGGCCGTGGGCCGCCTCTACGTCGAGCGCCACTTCCCTCCGCACGCCAAGGAGCGGATGGTCGAGCTGGTCGCCAACCTGGTCGAGGCGTTCCGGCAGAGCCTGTCGTCGGTGCCGTGGATGGGGCCGGCCACCCGGGCCGAGGCCCTGGCCAAGCTCGACCGGTTCACCCCCAAGATCGGCTACCCCGACGTCTGGCGTGACTACAGCGCGCTCGAGGTCGAGCCCGGCGACCTGCTGGGTAACGTCAAGCGCGCCACCGCCTTCGAGGTCGACCGCAACTTCGGCAAGCTCGGCGCCCCCGTCGACCGGCACGAGTGGTTCATGACGCCGCAGACCGTCAACGCGTACTACAACCCCGGGATGAACGAGATCGTCTTCCCGGCGGCCATCCTCCAGCCGCCGTTCTTCGACGTCGAGGCCGACGACGCCGTCAACTACGGCGGCATCGGCGCCGTCATCGGCCACGAGATCGGCCACGGCTTCGACGACCAGGGCTCGCAGTTCGACGGCCGCGGCGAGCTGCGCGACTGGTGGACCGAGGAGGACCGCACCGCCTTCCAGGCGCGGGCCGACGCGCTCATCGCGCAGTTCGGCGCGCTCGAGACGCGCGACGCCCCCGGCCGGCCCGTCAACGGCGCCCTCACAGTCGGCGAGAACATCGGCGACCTCGGCGGCCTCACCATCGGGTACTCCGCCTACCGCATCGCCCTCGGCGGCGAGCCCGCTCCCGAGCTCGACGGCCTCACCGGCGCCCAGCGCTTCTTCCTGGGCTGGGCCCGGGTGTGGGGCGGCAAGGCCCGCACCGCCGAGGCCGAGCGCCTGCTGGCCATCGACCCGCACAGCCCGATGGACCTGCGGGCCAACGCCGTGCGCAACCTCGACGAGTTCCACGACGCCTTCGGCGTGCTCCAGGGCGACGGTCTCTACCTGGCTCCCGACGAGCGGGTGCGCATCTTCTGAGCGAGACCGGGGCGCCGGAGTTGGGTGCGGCGCCCCGGCCTTGACAGGATGACGGGGTGACCGAGTCGCTCATGACCTACGTCGGCATCGCCGTCGCCATCCTCGTGGTCGTCGGGGGGGTGATCCTGGGGCTGCTGCGCGGGCGTGGCCGCTCCTCCGTCGAGGACGAGCGTGAGGCGCCGCCGCTGCCGGGCTCCCCGGGCCCCAGTGACGCCGACCTCGCGCCCGACGGCGCGATCGGCACCATCGAGCACCCCGGCGAGGTCGTCGAGGAGGAGCCCGAGGTCGTCGCGGCCCCCGCTCCGGCCCCGGCGCCGACCGTCGAGACCCCCGAGGCGCCGGCCGGCCGCCTGCGCCGGCTGCGGGCCCGGCTGGCCCGCTCGAACTCCGCCCTGGGCAAGGGGCTGCTCGCGCTGCTCGCCGGCGGCTCGCTCGACGACGCGGCCTGGGAGGAGGTCGAGGACACCCTCCTGGCCGCCGACCTCGGCGTCGCCGCGACCACTGAGCTCGTCGCCGCCCTGCGCACCCGGGTCGCCGTCGAGGGCGCCACCGACGAGGCGGGCGTGCGCCGGATGTTGCGCGAGGAGCTGCTGCGGCTGGTCGACCCCGCGATGGACCGGTCGCTGGCCGACGAGCGCGTCGACGGCCGGCCGGCCTGCATCCTGGTCGTCGGTGTCAACGGCACCGGCAAGACCACCACCGTGGGCAAGCTGGCCCGCGTGCTGGTGGCCCAGGACAAGGACGTCGTGCTGGGGGCGGCCGACACCTTCCGCGCCGCCGCCGCCGACCAGCTCGAGACCTGGGGCGGCCGGGTGGGGGTGCCGACGATCCGCTCCGAGCGCGACGGTGCCGACCCGGCCGCCGTCGCGTTCGACGCGGTGAAGGCCGCGGCTGAGCTCGAGGCCGACGTCGTCATCATCGACACCGCGGGGCGCCTGCAGAACAAGGTCGGCCTGATGGACGAGCTCGGCAAGGTCAAGCGCGTCATCGAGAAGCAGAGCCCCGTCGACGAGGTGCTGCTGGTCCTCGACGCGACCACCGGCCAGAACGGGATGCGGCAGGCCGAGGTGTTCGGCGAGGTCGTCGGCATCACCGGCATCGTGCTCACGAAGCTCGACGGCACCGCCAAGGGCGGCATCGTCGTGGCCGTGCAGCGCGGGCTCGGCGTGCCGGTCAAGCTTGTCGGCCTGGGGGAGGGGCCGGACGACCTCGCGCCCTTCGACCCCGAGGCGTTCGTCGACGCCATCCTGGACTGAGCGTCACCCCCCGGGGTTCGGGGTCAGAGCGAGCAGGCGGGCGTCCCCCCGGGCAGCCGGCTGCGGTGCGCGGCCACCCAGCGGTAGGCCACCCCGGCCAGGGCGTTGACGCCCGGCGCCAGCAGCACGGTGCCGGCCGGCCGCACCCACCCCCGGCACGAGCGCAGGCATCGGGCCACGGCGTCCTGGGCCGAGGACACCTGCCCGTCGGCGCCGACCCACTGGAGGGCCTCCGCGCACCGCTCCGGCGTCAGGCCGTACGCGGGCAGGTCGGCCCGCTGCCACGGCAGCACGGCGAAGTCACCGGGGGAGCGGCGCAGCCGCTCGACCACGCCGACCGCGCTCGTGCAGAAGGCGCAGTCGCCGTCGAAGAGCAGGACGGGGCGCGGTGCGGTCATGTCCACAGGGTCGCACGCTCGCCGGGTCTCACCATGCGGGACCATCCCGGCCGCGAAACGCGATGCTTACCCGGGGAGCGGTCTCGAAACATCGGCGTAACCCGACGCGGCGAGGGGCGAAACCGGGCCGCAGGACAGTACTGGCCATGAGCACGACACTCTTCCCCATGGCAGAGGCGGCGGAGACCCTCGACTACGCGTCGACCGGCTTCGTCATCATCTGCGCGTCCCTCGTCCTTCTCATGACCACCCCCGGTCTCGCCCTCTTCTACGGTGGTCTGACCCGGGCCAAGTCGGTCCTGAACATGATGATGATGTCCTTCGGCGCCATGGGCGTCGTGGGGGTCGTCTACATCCTGTGGGGCTACTCGATGTCCTTCGGCACCGAGAACCTCGGCGTCATCGCCAACCCCTTCCAGAAGTTCGGCCTCGCTCACATGGAGCCGATCTACAACAGCTTCGGCTACGAGGGCTACGGGAACATCCCCGAGCTCGCGTTCGTCGCCTTCCAGCTGACCTTCGCCGTCATCACCGTGGCGCTGATCAGCGGCGCCGTCGCCGACCGCGTCAAGTTCTCGACCTGGCTGGTCTTCGCCCCGATCTGGGTGACGTTCGCGTACTTCCCGATCGCCCACATGGTGTGGGGCGGCGGCATCCTCGGCGCGGCCGGGAACAGCATCTCCGGAGTGCTGTTCGGCGCCACCGACGGGGCGGCCGACGTCGCGCCCATCGACTTCGCGGGCGGCACCGTCGTCCACATCAACGCCGGTATGGCGGGCCTGGTGCTCGCGCTCGTCGTCGGCACCCGCGTCGGCTTCGGGAAGATCCCGATGCGCCCCCACAACGTGCCGCTCGTCATGATCGGCGCCGGCCTGCTGTGGTTCGGCTGGTTCGGGTTCAACGCCGGCTCCGAGCTCGCCCCCGACGGCACCGCCGCCCTGGTCTGGGTCAACACCACCGCCGCCACCTGTGCGGCCATGATCGGGTGGCTCCTCGTCGAGAAGCTCCGCGACGGCCACGCCACCTCCGTCGGCGCCGCATCCGGCGTGGTCGCCGGCCTGGTCGCCATCACGCCCGCCTGCGGCGCCCTCTCGCCCGTCGGCTCGATCATCCTCGGCGTCGTCGCCGGTGGCCTCTCCGCCCTCGCGGTCGGCCTGAAGTACCGCTTCGGCTTCGACGACAGCCTCGACGTCGTCGGCGTGCACCTCGTCGCCGGCCTCTGGGGCACCATCGGCGCCGGCCTGCTCGCCACCTCCACCGGCCTGTTCTACGGTGGCGGCATCCGGCAGACCATCGTCCAGGTCATCGTCGCCCTGGCGACCGTCGTCATCTCGGGGGTCGTCACCCTCGTCATCGCCCTGGCCCTCAAGGCGACGATGGGCTGGCGCGTCTCGGAGGACGTCGAGGTCTCCGGCATCGACCAGGACGAGCACGCCGAGTCCGCCTACGAGCTCGCGACGCGCGGCGGCCGGATCGGCGGGGCGTCGGTGCCCGCACCGGCCCGCACCAACGTCAGCGACCAGAGCCACGACCTCGAAGGAGCCAAGTGATGAAGCTCGTCACCGCCATCATCAAGCCGCACCAGCTCGACGAGGTGAAGGAGGCCCTCGAGGCCTTCGGCATCCAGGGCATGACCGTCAGCGAGGCCCAGGGCTACGGCCGCCAGCGTGGGCACAGCGAGGTCTACCGCGGCGCGGAGTACACGGTGGACTTCGTCCCCAAGACCCGCCTCGAGGTGCTCGTCGACGACATGGACGCGAGCTCCGTGGTCGACGTCGTCCTCAAGGCGGCGCAGACCGGCCGCATCGGTGACGGGAAGGTCTGGGTGACGGCCGTCGAGGACGTCGCCCGGGTCCGCACCGGAGAGCGCGGGGTCGAGGCGATCTGAGGATGGCGACCTCCTCGAGCGACATCGGCTCCCGGAGGCTCGACCTGGCCGGCACCCGCGACTTCGCCGTCGCGGGGGCCGGCCGGTCGCGCCGGGCGGCCCTGTCGGCCTTCAACCGCGAGTGGCTGGCCGAGGTGTGGGCGGCCGCGACCGGTGGGGCGCGCCTCGAGGGGGTCGCCCTCGCCGCCGTCGGCAGCCTGGGCCGCGCCGACGCCGGGCCGCTGTCCGACTACGACCTGGTGCTGCTGCACTCCGAGCGGTCGATGCCGGCCAAGGACCTCACCGCGCTGGCCGACCGCGTCTGGTACCCGATCTGGGACGCCGGGGTGCGCCTCGACCACAGCGTCCGCACCGTCACCCAGTGCCGGCAGGTCGCGGCCTCCGACCTCACGGCCGCCGTGGGCCTGCTCGACCTGGCCCATCTGGCCGGTGACGAGGACCTCGTGGCCGCGGCCCGCTCCACGGTGGCCCACGACTGGCGCGGCAACGCCCGCAAGCGGCTGCCGCAGCTGGTCGAGGCGCTGGCCGCGCGGCACGCCCGCCAGGGCGACCTCGCGCAGTCGATCGAGCCCGAGCTGAAGGAGTCGCACGGCGGTCTGCGCGACATGACGGTCCTCACCGCCCTCGCGGAGGCCTGGCTCGCCGACCGGCCGCACGGCGGGGTGGATGCCGCCCACGCGCTCCTGCTCGACGTGCGCGACGCCGTGCACGTGGTGACCGGTCGGGGCCGCGACCGGCTCGGCCGCGAGGACCACGACGCGGTCGCCGCGCTGCTCGGCCACACCGACGCCGACGACCTGCTGACCGCCGTCTCGGACGCGGGCCGGACCGTCGCCTACGCCCTCGACGGCACCGTGCGCCGCGCCGGGCAGTCGCAGCGCGCTCGCACCCTGCGGGTCGGCCCCCGTCGCCCGCAGATGACTCCGCTCGGCCACGGCCTGTTCGCCAGCGACGGCGAGGTCGTGCTGGGCTCGTCGCGCCTGGCCGAGACCGACGCCACCATGCCGCTGCGGGCCGCCGTGGTGGCCGCCCGCGCCGGCCTGCCCATCGCGCCCGCGACGCTCGACAACCTCGCGGCCGGCGCGCCCGACCTCCCCACCCCGTGGCAGGCGCCCGCCCGCGACCTGCTCGGCGACCTGCTGGCCTCGGGTGGCGGGCTCGTCACGGTGTGGGAGGGGCTCGACCAGGTGGGCATCGTGGAGCGGTGGCTGCCCGAGTGGGCCGCCGTCCGCTCGCGCCCCCAGCGCAACGCCGTGCACCGCCACACCGTCGACCGGCACCTGGTCGAGACCGTGGTGCGGGCCGCCGGCCTGGTGCGCCGCACCTCACGCCCCGACCTGCTGCTGGCCGCGGCCCTGCTGCACGACATCGGCAAGGTCCGCGGCGCCCACGACCACTCCGTCACCGGCGCCGAGACCACCCGCGTGGTGGCGACCCGCTGGGGCTTCGCGCCGCACGACGTCGAGGTCCTGGTCACCCTGGTCCGCGAGCACCTGACGGTCATCGAGCTCGCCACCCGCCGTGACCACCAGGACCCCGCCACCGTCGACGCCGTCGTCGCCGCGGTCGACGGCGACCGCGAGGTCCTCGAGCTGCTGCTGGCCCTGACCGAGGCCGACGCCTCCGCGGCCGGCCCGTTGGCCTGGACCGACTGGCGCGCCACCCTGCTCGACCAGCTGGCCGTCGCCGCCCGCGCCCGGCTCGACGCCCCGCGCCCCGTCACCGACCCGGTAGCCCCGGTCGAGGACCCGACGGGCGGCGGCCACCTCGACCAGGGCCTGGCGGCCTCCGTGCGGGCCGGGGAGCCCGACGTGCGCGTCGTCTCCGGCGGCGGGTCGCACCGCCTCGACATCCTCGACCTCGACCGGGTGGGGCTCTTCGCCGACACCGCGGGCCTGCTGGCGGCCGAGGGGCACACCGTGCGCACGGCCATCCTGCGCACCGTCGACGGCGTGGCCGCGAACGAGTGGCACGTCGAGTCCCCGAGCGGCGCCGTGCCCGACCCCGAGCGGATCGTGCGCGGGCTCTCCCGGCTGGCCCGCGGTGACCGCACGCCGCTGCAGACCCTCGACCGGCGGCGCGCCCACCTGGCCCGGCCGTCGGGGGAGTCGGGTCTCGGCTCACCCGGGCAGGCGCGGGCCCTCGTGGTCCCCGGTGCCAGCTCGGAGGCCACCGTGCTCGAGGTGCGGGCCCAGGACCGGCCCGGGCTGCTGCACGAGCTCGGTGTCGCCCTGGCACGGGCCGGCATCTCGGTGCGCTCGGCCCACATCGCCACCTACGCCGGGCAGACCCTCGACACCTTCTACCTCACCGGTGCCGACGGGCGGCCGCTGCCCCCGGCCCGGGTGGGGCAGGCCGTCAGCCTCGTCATCGACACCTGCGACGGCGTCACCCCGGGCTGACCCCCCCTGACCCACCCCGAACGTGTGTGAAGAGCGTCGGCATCCCGACGTTCTTCACACACGTTCGAGGTGGGGACGCGGCGTCGTTAGGCTGTCCCGGTGTTCACCAGCCTGTCCGACCGCCTGACCGAGACCTTCCGCAACCTGCGGACCAAGGGACGGCTCAGCGAGTCCGACGTCAACCGGACCGTCCGCGACATCCGGCTCGCCCTGCTCGACGCCGACGTCGCCCTGCCCGTGGTCAAGGCCTTCACGACCAGCGTGCGCGACCGCGCGCTCGGCTCCGAGGTCAGCGAGGCGCTCAACCCGGCGCAGCAGGTCGTCAAGATCGTCAACGAGGAGCTCGTCGGCATCCTCGGCGGCGAGACCCGCGGGATCCGGTTCGCGAAGCAGCCCCCGACCGTCATCATGCTCGCCGGCCTCCAGGGCTCGGGCAAGACCACCCTGGCGGGCAAGCTCGGCCACTGGCTCAAGGAGCAGGGCCACACCCCGCTCCTGGTCGCCGCCGACCTGCAGCGCCCCAACGCCGTCACCCAGCTCGAGGTCGTCGGCCAGCGCGCCGGTGTGCCGGTCTTCGCGCCCGAGCGCGGCAACACCGCCGGCCACGACGTCGTCGGGGGCGCGGTCGAGGGCACCCGCTCGCACGGTGACCCGGTGGCCGTCTCGCGGGCCGGCATCGAGCAGGCGCGGGCCCGCCAGCACGACGTCGTCATCGTCGACACCGCCGGCCGCCTCGCCGTCGACGCCGACCTGATGCAGCAGGCCGCCGACATCCGCGCGGCGATCCAGCCCGACGAGGTCCTGTTCGTCATCGACGCGATGATCGGCCAGGCGGCCGTCGAGACCGCCGAGGCCTTCCTCGAGGGCGTCGACCTCACCGGCGTCGTCCTCTCCAAGCTCGACGGCGACGCCCGCGGTGGTGCGGCGCTGTCGGTCGCGTCGGTCACCGGCCGCCCGATCATGTTCGCCTCCACCGGCGAAGGCGTGAAGGACTTCGAGGTCTTCCACCCCGACCGGATGGCCTCGCGCATCCTCGACATGGGCGACGTGCTCACCCTCATCGAGCAGGCCGAGCGGGCCTTCGACCGCACCCAGGCCGCCGAGATGGAGCGCAAGTTCCTCGCGGCCGAGGACTTCACCTTCGACGACTTCCTCCAGCAGATGGCGGCCATCAAGAAGATGGGCTCGCTGAAGTCGATCCTCGGGATGATGCCGGGCATGGGCCAGATGAAGGCCCAGCTCGACAGCTTCGACGAGCGCGAGTTCGACCGGGTCGAGGCCATGGTCCGTTCGATGACCCCGTTCGAGCGCAACCACCCCAAGCAGATCAACGGCTCGCGTCGGGCCCGCATCGCCAAGGGCTCGGGCGTCTCCACCTCCGAGGTCAACGGGCTGCTCGAGCGCTTCGGCGAGGCGCAGAAGATGATGAAGCAGCTCGCCAAGGGCGGTGGCATCCCGGGGATGCCGGGCATGCCCGGGATGGGCTCGGGGCCGGGCAAGCGCGGCAAGCAGCAGCCCCAGCGCAAGAAGTCCAAGTCGGGCAACCCCGCCAAGCGGGCGGCCGAGGAGCGCGCGGCGGCCCAGCGGCCGGCGGCCTCCCCGGCGGGCTCGAGCTTCGGCGGCCCCGCCGGTGGCGTCGACCCCGCCGCGCTCGACCCGGCCCAGCTGCCGAAGGGCTTCGAGAAGTTCCTGGGGAAGTGAGCGCCGCGCCCGCCGCGCTGCACACCCTGGCGGTCGGCACCGACGGCCCGCGGATCGCGTTCCTGCACGGGCTGTTCGGTCAGGGCCGCAACTGGACCCAGGTCGCCAAGGCGCTCGCGGGGCCCGACGGCACCGGGGCGCGGGCGCTGCTCGTCGACCTGCCCGACCACGGCCGCTCGCCCTGGTCGGCGGAGTTCTCGTACGAGGCGTACGCCGACGCCGTGGCGGCCACCCTCGAGGCGGCGGCACCGGGCGAGCAGTGGGTCGTGGTGGGGCACAGCCTCGGCGGCAAGGTCTCGATGGTGCTCGCGCTCACGCACCCCGAGCTCGTCGCCAGCCTGGTCGTCGTCGACATCGCCCCCAAGGGGTACGGCAGCCTCGACCGGTTCACCGGCTACATCGGCGAGATGCGGGCCCTGCCGCTGGCCGAGCTGACCAGCCGTGCCGACGCCGAGGCCCGCTTCGCGGAGCCCGACCGCGCGGTCAAGGCCTTCCTCCTGCAGAACCTGCGGCGCTCGGGCACCGACTGGTCCTGGCAGGCCAACCTCGACCTGGTGCACGGCGACGCCGAGCGCGGGCCGGCCTCGCTCATCGCGGGCTTCCCCGACCTCGGTGAGGTCTCGTGGGACGGCCCCGTGGTGTGGCTGGCGGGCGCCGAGTCCGAGTACGTCCGCGACGACGACGTGCCCGCGATGCGCGCGCTGTTCCCCCGGACCCGGCTGGTGCGGGTGCGCGGGGCCGCGCACTGGGTGCACACCGACGCCCCCGAGGTGGTCGTCGAGACCCTGCGCCGGGTGCTGCGGGCGGCCGACCCGGGCCCCGCGGCCTGAGCGCCCGACCCCTGGGCAACGCGCGGCCCGAGGGCCATACTCGGGCCCATGAGCACGGCGGGGCAGGACCCGGTCGCCCGGGTGCGGGCGACGTTCGACGCGGTCGCCGACGACTATGACCAGAGCGGGGTGGCGTTCTTCGGCCCGGCGGCCCTGGGCCTGCTGGAGGCCCTCGCCCCGCAGCCGGGTGAGCGGGCGCTCGACCTCGGGTGCGGCCGGGGCGCGGTGACCACCGGGCTGGCCCGTGCGGTCCTGCCGAGCGGAACGGTCGAGGCGGTCGACCTCAGCCCGGCCATGGTCGCGCACACCAGCGCCCTCCTCGCCCGCGAGGGTCTCGACGCCCGGGTGCGGGTGATGGACGCCGCCGACCCCGACCTCCCCGCCGGGTCCTTCGACCTCGTCGCGTCGGCGCTGGTCCTGTTCTTCCTCCCGGACCCCGCCGCGGCGCTCGCCCGGTGGGTCCGGCTGCTGGCCCCGGGCGGCCGCATCGGCCTCACGACGTTCGGGGCCGAGCATCCCGCGGCCGCCGAGGTCAACGCGCTGTTCCGTCCCTGGCTGCCGCCGGCGATGCTCGACCCGAAGGCGATGGGGCCGGACGACCCCTTCGCGAGCGACGCCGGCATGGAGGCCCTGCTGGCCGGCGCCGGGGCCACCGACGTCCGCACGGTGACCCGCCGGGTCCCGGTGGTCTACGGCGACGTCGAGGGCTGGAAGGCGTTCTCGATGAGCACGGGCCAGCGGATGATGTGGGCCCTCGTGCCGGAGGCGGAGCGCGACGGGCTGCTGGCCCGCGCCGCGGACATCCTCGACGGCGCCCGGGACGGGACCGGGCGGGTCGTGAGCTGGCAGGACATGCGCTACACCCTGGGGCGGGCCCCGGCGGCGGGCTAGTGCCACGCGCCGTGTGACGGTCCCGCCGTGGCTCCGTCGCTAGGGTCGCCCCATGGCATCGGTGCTGCATCTCACGGGTCCCGTCCTGCTCGGCCGTGACGAGGAGGCGCCCGAGGCCTGGGTGCTCGGCGGCCGCGTCACCGTCGAGCGGCCCGTCGGCGACCACGACGTGACCACGGTCGACGGCTGGGTGCTGCCGGGCCTGGTCGATGCCCACTGCCACATCGGGCTCGACGCGCACGGGGCGGTCGACCGGCCCGCCACCGAGGCCCAGGCCGTGCGCGACCGCGACGCCGGGGCCCTCCTCATCCGCGACGCCGGGTCGGCCGCCGACACCCGGTGGGTCGACGACCGGCCCGACCTGCCCCGCATCATCCGGGCCGGCCGCCACATCGCCCGCACCCGGCGCTACATCCGCGACTTCGCCTGGGAGGTCGAGCCCGACGGCCTCGTCGAGCGCGTCCGGCTCGAGGCCCGCTCCGGCGACGGATGGGTCAAGCTCGTCGGCGACTGGATCGACCGCGACGCCGGCGACCTCACCCCGTGCTGGCCCGCCGACGTGCTGGCGGAGGCCGTGGCCGCCGCGCACGAGGAGGGCGCGCGCGTCACGGCCCACTGCTTCGGCGAGCAGAGCCTGCACGACCTCGCCGCCGCCGGCACCGACTGCGTCGAGCACGCCACCGGTCTGGTCCCCGACAGCATCGAGGCGTTCGCCCGGCAGGGCATCGCCGTCGTGCCGACCCTGGTCAACATCGACACCTTCCCGCGCATCGCCGAGCCGGCCCGCGAGAAGTTCCCGGCCTACCACCGGCACATGCTCGACCTGCACGCGCGCCGGTACGAGACGGTGGCGGCCGCCCGCGAGGCCGGCGTCGCGGTCTACGTCGGCACCGACGCCGGGGGCTCGCTGCCGCACGGGCTGGTCGGGCAGGAGGTCGAGCGGCTCACCCGCTGCGGGTTCTCGACGCTGGACGCCCTCGACGCCGCCACCTGGGGCGCTCGCGCGTGGCTGGGACGCCCGGGCCTGGGGGAGGGGGAGGAGGCCGACCTCGTCGTGTACCCCGCCGACCCGCGCGAGGACGTCGGCGTGCTGGCCCACCCCACCCTGGTCGTGCTGCGGGGGCGGCCCGTCGGCTGACCGCTCAGCCGCGCGACGCGCCCGCGTCCTGGGCGTCCTCGAGCGCGGCCAGCTCGCGGTCGAGCCCGGCGACCTCGGCCCGGTGCGCCCGCACCGACCAGGCGACGGCGCCCGCCCAGGCGAGGTACAGCCCGGCGTAGACGAGCCAGCGCGTGCCCTCCGAGGCGCCGACCCAGTCGCTCTTGAGGAGGGTGCGGCTGTTGGTCAGCACGATGACGCCGCCCACGGCCGAGCCGAGGACGCGCGGCGGCACCTTGCGCACGAGCCAGGCCGCGACGGGCGCGGCGACGAGACCGCCGGCGAGCAGCGCCAGGACCCAGGTGACGTCGATGCCCTTCGAGCCCAGGGCGAGGAGGAAGCCGACGCTCGCGGCGACCGACACGAGGAACTCGCTGGTGTCGATCGAGCCGACGACCGTGCGCGGTTCCAGGCGGCCGCTCGCGAGGAGCGCCGGCGTGCCGACCGGCCCCCAGCCGCCCCCGCCGGTGGAGTCGACGAAGCCGGCGACGAGGCCGAGGGGGGCGAGGAAGCGGCTCCGGAGCGGGGCGCCCAGACGGTCCCGCCGCAGGCCCCGGACGGTGAAGCGGACCAGCACGTACGTGCCGAGGGCGAGCAGGAGCAGCGACATCACCGGGGCCGCGACCGAGGTGTCGAGGCTCGACAGGAAGGTCGCGCCGGCGAACGCGCCGACCGCACCCGGGATGCCGATGCGGACGACGACGCCCCAGTCGACGTTGCCGAACCTCCAGTGGGAGGCGCCCGAGGCCAGGGTGGTGCCGATCTCGGCGAGATGGACGGTGGCGGAGGCGGCGGCCGGGTTGGTGCCGATGGCCAGCAGCAGGGTGGCGGAGGTGACCCCGTAGGCCATCCCGAGGGAGCCGTCGACGAGCTGGGCGCCGAGCCCGACCAGTGCCAGCAGGACCAGCTTGCGCATCGTTGATATCCGATCTGTTCAGTAGGAATTAAATCCGACTGTATCGGTAGGACTTCCTGGTCCGCAAGACCCGGCCGGCCGTGGTCGACGCCCGCGGACCGGGCCGGGTGCTGTGCCACGATGCGGTCGTGGACATCTCCGCCCGCACCGACTACGCCGTCCGGGCGATGCTCACCCTGGCCGCGGCCCATCGCGACGACGCGGGCCCGGTGAGCGTCGAGGCACTGGCGCGCCGCCAGGACCTGCCGCGCAAGTTCCTCGAGGCGGTGGTCGCCGACCTGCGGGGGGCCGGGCTGGTGCTGAGCCGCCGCGGGGCGCACGGCGGCTACGTGCTGGCCCTGCCGGCCACCGAGGTGACCCTGGGCGACGTGTTCCGGGCGGTCGACGGGCCGCTGGCCGAGGTGCGCGGGCTGCGCCCGCAGGACACCGCCTACGAGGGCGTCGCCCAGCACCTGCCGTCGCTGTGGGTGGCCGTCCGCTCGAGCCTGCGGGACGTCCTCGACCGCACCACCCTGGCCGACGTCCTCGACGGCGACCTGCCGCGGCACGTGCGGGCCCTGGTCGAGGAGCCGGACGCCTGGCGCAACCGCTGAGGCCGGCGGCGAGGACGGCCCGGCGCCACGGCATCCCGCCCGATTCGGCCCCGCGGGCGGGCTCTGGCAGAATGGCGGGCTGTACCCGTCCGGCCGAGCGCCTCAGCTCAGCACGGACCGGACGCCTACACCGAGCATCCGGCCCCCCGCACGATCCGTGCGGTCTCGCCGCGCTCACAACGCACCAGGAGACCACACCGTGGCCGTCAAGATCCGCCTCAAGCGCATGGGCAAGATCCGCGCTCCGTTCTACCGCGTCGTCGTCATGGACTCCCGCACCAAGCGGGACGGCCGGGCGATCGAGGAGATCGGCAAGTACCACCCCACCGAGGAGCCCTCGGTCATCCAGATCGACAGCGAGCGGGCCCAGTACTGGCTCGGCAACGGCGCCCAGCCCACCGAGGCCGTCGCCGCCCTGCTGAAGATCACGGGTGACTGGCAGAAGTACAAGGGCGAGCCCGGCACCGAGGGCACCCTGCGCGTCGCCGCGCCGAAGACCTCCAAGAAGGAGCTCTACGAGGCCGCGCTCGCCGCCGCCGGCAAGACCTCCGACGACGGCTCCGGGGCCACCACCCCGAAGAAGCGCCCGGCCAAGGCCGCCGCCGAGGAGCCGAAGGCCGAGGAGGCCAAGACCGAGGACGCCAAGGTCGAGGAGCCGAAGGCCGACGAGGCGCCCGCCGCTGCCGACACCGACTCCGGCGCCGCCGCCACCGACAGCACCGACGCCGACGCGGACGTCGCGGGCGAGAAGGCCTGACCGTGCTCGAGGAGGCTCTCGAGCACCTCGTCACGGGCATCGTCGACCACAAGGACGAGGTCCAGGTCCGTCGGCGTGACCGCGGTCGCGGCGAGCTGCTCGAGGTGCGCGTGCACCCCGAGGACCTCGGTCGCGTCATCGGCCGCTCCGGCCGCACCGCGAGCGCCCTGCGCACCGTGATGGGCGCCCTCTCGGGTGGCCGTCAGGTCCGCATCGACATCGTCGACACCGACCGGGTCCGCTGACCCGCGTCCCCCACGGCGGGGTGTGCCGGGAGGAGACTCCCCGGGGCACCCCGCCGTCGTCGTCCCAGCCCGCGGCGCCGTACCGGCCGTCGGGTGCGGCGGCGCCCCACCCACCGTCGTCCCCGAGGAGGAGACCGTGAGCGACCAGGTCGTGCTCGCCCGGATCGGCAAGCCCCACGGGCTGCGCGGTGAGGTCACCGTGCAGCTGCACACCGACGAGCCGGAGCGGCGCTTCGCCGACGGCACCGTGCTGGCCACCGAGGCCGGCGAGGGCACCGGGGTCCCGCGCGCCCTCACCATCCGCTCGACCCGGGTGCACCAGGGCGTGTGGCTGCTGGCGTTCGAGGAGATCCCCGACCGCACCGGCGCCGAGGGCCTGCGCGGCACCCGCCTCGTCATCGACGCCTCCGAGCTCGGTGAGCCGGCCGACGACGAGGCCGACACCTTCGCCGAGCGCGACCTGGTGGGGCTGGCGGTCGTCGACCCCGCGGGCGCGCCCCTCGGCGAGGTCGTCGCCCTCGTGGTCGGTGCCGCGCAGGACCGCCTGGTCGTGCGCCTGGCCGACGGGCGCGAGGGGCAGGTGCCCTTCGTGGCCGCGCTCGTCCCCGAGGTCGACCTCGCCGCCGGCCGCCTCGTCCTCGACGCACCCGCCGGGTTGTTCGACCTCGAGGGCTGAGCCGTGCGCCTCGACGTCGTCTCGATCTTCCCGGAGTACCTGGCCCCGCTCGACCTGTCGTTGATCGGCAGGGCCCGGCGTGACGGCCTGCTTGCCCTGCACGTGCACGACCTGCGCGAGTTCACCTCCGACCGGCACCGCACGGTCGACGACAGCCCGTTCGGCGGCGGGGCCGGGATGGTCATGAAGCCCGAGCCCTGGGCGGCGGCGCTGGACCACGTGGTCTCCGACGGGGCCGGGCCCGACGCGGCCGTGCCGCACCTGCTGGTGCCCGGGCCCGGCGGGGTGCCGTTCACCCAGGCGATGGCGCACCGGCTGGCCGCCGAGCCGTGGCTGGCCTTCGCGTGCGGGCGGTACGAGGGCATCGACGAGCGCGTCTACGAGCACGCCGCCGCGCGGATGCCGGTCACGGTGGTCTCGCTCGGCGACTACGTCCTCAACGGGGGCGAGGTCGCCGTGCTGGCGATGGTCGAGGCCGTCGCACGCCTGCTGCCCGGGGTCGTCGGCAACGCCGCGTCCCTCGTCGAGGAGTCGCACGAGGGCGGCCTGCTCGAGTACCCGGTGTACACCCGGCCGGCGTCCTGGGCCGACGGTGACACCGTGCGCGACGTGCCCCCCGTGCTGCTGTCGGGCGACCACGGGGCGATCGCGCGCTGGCGGCACGACGAGCGGGTGGCCCGCACCGCTGCGCGCCGCCCCGACCTGGTCGCGGTGGCCGCGACGGTGGGCGGCCTCGACGACCTGGAGGTCACGGTGGCGGTGCCGGCCGACGCGCCGGAGCTGCTCGTGCTGCAGCGCGCGTGCTGGATGCCGGAGGGCCGCGTCTCGGGCTCGTGGCGCATCCCGCCGCTCGACGAGGGGCTCGACGACGTCGTGCGCGGGCTGGGGGAGTGGACCACCTGGGTCGTCCGGACGCCGTCCGCGGGGGGCGGCCCCGGACGGCCCGTGGGGTCGGTGCGCGGCCGGGTGCGCCCCGGCGACCCGAGCGTGTGGGAGTCGGGCCGGCTGATGGTGGCGCCCGACCTGCAGGGGCGCGGGCTCGGCCGGGCGTTGCTGGGGCTGGCCGAGGCCGGTGCCCCCGACTCCGTCGCCACCTACTGGATCAACACCGGCCGGGTGAGCGAGGGCAACATCCGGCGCTACCGGCGGGCGGGCTACCGGCTGCGGCCGGGCGAGGGCAGCTTCCCGGGCAGCGTCGACCTCACCAAGCGCCGCCGCTGAGCCCCAGCCCGCAGCCCCTCCACCTCCGCCCCACCCCTCCCGGTTTTTCGGGGTCACCCCGAAAAACCGGCAGGACAAGGGCTGCGAGGTCTTGTCTCGCGAAGGAGCCGGGGTGTCGGCGTGCCCACCGCGGCTCAGGGGCGCAGCGACTCCTTGAGGTCCGGGGGCAGCAGCAGGGCCGCCCCGATGAGGCGCTCGGCCACCACCGCGGTCACGGTCTGGGCCGCCATGATGCCGACGAGCACCAGCACCTGGGCGGCCGCCGCCTGCGCCGGGGTGCCACCGCCCAGCAGCACCCCGATGAACGCCCCCGGCAGGGTCACCACCCCGGCGGTGCGCACCTGGTCGAGACCCGGCACGAGGGCCTCGGGCACGCGGCGATGGATCACCTCGTCCACCGCCTGTGCCCGGGTCAGCCCCAGCGAGAGACCGGCCTCGTACTGGCCCTTCTCCTCGCGCAGCGCCGCGAACGCCCGCCGGCAGGTGAGGGTGTGCCCGTTCATCGTGTTGCCGGCGATGATGCCCACCACCGGGATGAGCGCCAGCCCGGTGGGCGGCACCGTGCGCGTCGCCAGCACCACCCCCACGACGGGCAGCAGGCCGGCCAGCATCGCCACCGTCGCCCAGGGCCAGGCCGCTCGCGCGTCCACCCGGCGCACGGTGGTGACAACCGCGATCGTGAACATCACGACCAACAGCAGCACCGACAGGGCGAGCGAGCGGACCACCGTGGTGATGACCAGCGCCGCCACCCCCAGCTGGGCGATCGCGCGCGCCATCGCGAGCACCGGCGAGTCGGGCCCGGGCAGGCGACCCACGACGTACCCCACCACCGTGACCCCGAGGAGGAGCACGACGGCCAGGGCGACGGGCAGGCCGGGGTCGATCGTCACGGGCGTCACGCTAGCCGGTGGATTTCGCCGCTCCCGTCACCCTCTGGCAGACTGGGGTGCTGCGACCCGTCGACGAACGGCCCCCGCCACAGGGGGAGTGCCCCGGACCCCGGTCCGACCCGGCATGAGGCCCGGTGGGTCGCTCCGAACGAACCAGCGCACCACCGACACCTGCGGATGACCTGTGGCAGCCCGCGAGAAAGCGACACCGTCATGCAGCGTTTCGACGAGCTCGACCACGCGTCCCTCAAGTCCGACATCCCCGCGTTCCGCGCCGGTGACACCGTGAACGTCCACGTGAAGGTCGTCGAGGGCACCCGCTCGCGCATCCAGGTCTTCAAGGGCGTCGTCATCCGTCGCCACGGTGGCGGGGTCGGCGAGACCTTCACCGTCCGCAAGGTGTCCTTCGGCGTCGGCGTCGAGCGGACCTTCCCGCTCCACACCCCGATCATCGACCACATCGAGGTCGTCACCCGCGGTGACGTCCGTCGCGCGAAGCTGTACTACCTGCGCGACCTGCGCGGCAAGGCCGCCAAGATCAAGGAGAAGCGGGACACCCCGGCGAACGCCTGAGCGTGACCCCGCACCCGGGCCGTCGCGTCCGGGTGGGGAGGCTACCCTCGACCGGGTGACGGCACCCCCTCGTACCGACCCGGCGCCCGCCCTAGTGGCGAGCGCCGGGTCGCGTCGTCCCCGGGTGCTGGCCACCGTCGCCGTCGGGCTCGTCGTCGCGGCCCTCGTCCGCGGCTTCGTGCTCGAGTCCTACGTCGTCCCCTCGGCCGCCTTCGCGCCGACCTTCGAGCCAGGAGACCGTGTGCTCGTCCTGAAGACCGACCGCAGCGCCGACGCCGGGCGTACCACCCTCGTCGAGGAGCGTGATGGCACCCTCCGGCTCGTCCCGTCGGTCGAGGCCGAGGGGGCCGGCGGGCAGGTGGTCGGCACCGTCGTGTGGCGCTTCTGGCCGCTGGGGCGGCTCGGGAGCGTGGGTGCGGCGAGCCCCGAGGCCACCGCGGCCCCCGTCGGGTCGCCCTCGTGAGCGCCCGCGAACAGGCCCGCGAGAGCGTCGACGAGCCCCGCCCCGGTCGGCACGTGTCCGGGGCCCCGGACGAGGCCGGGACCGACCGTCCCGGCCCGGGTGGTTCCGTCGCGTCCGTCGGCCGCTGGGTCGGCTCCGCCGTCAAGGAGGTCGCGCTCGTCCTGGTCATGGCGATGGTGCTCTCGTTCGTCGTCAAGACCTGGCTGCTCCAGGCCTTCTTCATCCCCTCGGGTTCGATGGAGAACACCCTCCTGGTCGGCGACCGCGTCGTCGTCTCGAAGCTCACCCCCACCCCGGTCGACCTCAAGCGCGGCGACGTCGTCGTCTTCGAGGACCCGGGCGGCTGGCTGGGCGCGAGCGTCCCCACCGCCCCGCGTACCGGTCTCGGCAAGGTCGTCCACGACGGCCTCGTCTTCGTCGGGCTGCTGCCCAGCGAGTCCGAGGACCACCTCATCAAGCGGGTCATCGGCCTGCCGGGCGACCACGTGGTCTGCTGCGACGCCCAGCGCCGCCTCACCATCAACGGTGCCCCCATCACCGAGCCCTACATCCACCCCGGCGACGTACCGAGCTCGATCACGTTCGACATCACGGTCCCGCAGGGTCGGGTCTGGGTCATGGGCGACCACCGCTCCGACAGCGAGGACTCGCGCTTCCACGACCCGTCCGGCAAGGGCACCGAGGGGTCGGTGCCGATCGACCGGGTCACCGGCCGCGCCGTCGCCGTCGTCTGGCCCTTCCCGCGCTTCGGCTGGCTCTCGGACCACCCGACCACGTTCTCGGGCGTCCCCTCGGCCGGCTCCGGGCCGTGAGCCCGACCGCCCGGCGCGGGGCGGGCCGGGGGCCGGCCGCCTCCGGGGGGTCGCGCAAGCCCAGCCTGCGGGTCGAGCGGGCGCTGCAGCGTGACGGCCACCGCGTCCTGGCCGGGATGGACGAGGTCGGGCGCGGTGCGCTCGCGGGTCCGGTGACCGTGGGTGTCGTGGTCATCGACGAGTCCTGCCGGTCGGCGCCGCCGGGGGTGCGCGACTCCAAGCTGCTCCAGCCGCACGTGCGCGAGGCGATGGTGCCGCGCATCGAGCGCTGGGCCCTGTGTCATGCGGTGGGGCACGCCAGCGCCGCCGAGATCGACGAGGTGGGCATCATCGCGGCGTTGCGGCTGGCCGGCACGCGGGCGCTGGCGGCGTGCGGGGTGCGCCCGGACCTGGTCATCCTCGACGGCAACCACGACTGGCTCACCGCACCCGAGGACGTCGGGCTCCTCGCCTTCTCGCACGAGGAGGCCCTGGTCACGCCCCCCGTGACGACGCTGGTGAAGGCCGACCTGACGTGCTCGTCGGTGGCCGCGGCCAGCGTCCTCGCCAAGGTCACCCGAGACCGCATCATGGTCGACCTCGGGGCCGAGGGCGGGGAGCACGCCCGGTACGGCTGGGTGGGCAACAAGGGGTACGCGGCCCCCGAGCACCTGGAGGCGCTGCGCCTGCACGGCCCGTGCGAGTGGCACCGGCGGTCGTGGCGGCTGCCCGGTTCGATGGACGATGATGGCGTGGTGGACGCCCTGACCCCGGCAGGAGAGCGATGAGCTCGGAGGACCTCGAGAAGTACGAGAACGAGGCGGAGCTCGCGCTCTACCGCGAGTACCGCGACGTCGTGGGGCTGTTCAGCCACGTCGTCGAGACCGAGCGGCGCTTCTACCTGTGCAACAGCGTCGACGTCAAGGTGCGCAGCGACGGCGGCGAGGTCTTCTTCGACGTCACGATGCACGACGCGTGGGTGTGGGACATCTACCGGCCGGCGCGCTTCGCCAAGACGGTCCGGGTCGTCACGTTCAAGGACGTGAACGTCGAGGAGCTGGCCAAGAGCGAGCTCGAGATGCCGAAGGGCGAGTTCTGACCGTCTGACCCGGGGGATGACCCGGCGGGATGACGCGGCGAGGGCCGGCCGAGCGCGGCACGTCGAGCCGGGAGGACGGTCGTCCACAGGCCACGCCCGGGGCGCCCGTCGTCCACAGATGTCCGCTCCGGTCTGGGTGTCCGGCTTCGCGCGGGCTTGGCTGGACGCATGGACACGGGAGCGACGGACACGGCGGGGGCACCGCCCAGGATGCGGCTGGGTCGCTACGGCGAGGAGGTCGCCGCGCGCTACCTGCGCGACCAGGGCCTCGAGGTGGTCGAGCGCAACTGGCGCTGCGAGCACGGCGAGGTCGACGTCGTCGCCCGTGACGGCGACTGCCTCGTGGTGTGCGAGGTCAAGACACGCCGGGGCACCGGCTTCGGCGACCCCGTCGAGGCCGTCACGGTGGCCAAGGCGATGCGGCTGCGCCGGCTGGCGGCGGCCTACGTGCGCGCCCACGACCTGCACCCCGCGCAGATGCGGGTCGACGTCATCGGCGTGCTCTGCCGGCCGGGGCGGCCGGTCACGCTGCGCCACGTCGTGGGGGTGGGGTCGTGACGCTCGGGCTCGGGCGCACCCGGTCGGTGGCGCTCACCGGGCTCGACGGCACGCTGGTCGACGTCGAGGCGCACATCGCGCAGGGGCTGCCGGCCTTCATCGTGGGCGGCCTGCCCGACACCGCCTGCTCCCAGGCCGGCGACCGCATCCGCGCCGCCGCCGCCCAGACCGGCACCCCGGTGCCGCCCCACCGGGTCACGGTCAACCTGTCGCCCGCGTCCATCCCGAAACGCGGCTCCGGGTTCGACCTCGCCATCGCCGTCGCGGTCCTGTCGGCCGCCGGGGTGGTCAGCGCCGCGGTGGCCGGGCCCGTGGTGCACCTCGGTGAGCTCGCCCTCGACGGCCGGCTCCGGGGCGTGCGCGGCGTGCTTCCGGCGGTGCTCGAGGCCGCCCGCCACGGGGTGCGCCACGTCGTGGTGCCGCTCGAGAACGTGGCCGAGGCCCAGCTGGTCGAGGCCGTGACGGTGCACGGCGCCGGCACGCTCGGCGACGTCGTCCGGTGGTACCGCGAGGCCGCGACGGCGGGGGTGGCGCTGCCGGTCGCCGCGCCGGCCCGGCCCGCCGACGTGGTGGCCGCCGGCGGGGTCGACCTCGCCGACGTGGTGGGGCAGCCCGAGGCGCGGGTGGCGCTCGAGCTCGCGGCCTCGGGCGGTCATCACCTGCTGATGGCCGGGCCACCCGGTGTCGGCAAGACCATGCTCGCCGAGCGGCTGGTCACGATCCTGCCCCCGCTCGAGCGCGACGAGGCGCTCGAGGTGCACGCCGTCCGCTCCCTCGTGGCGCCGGTCGGGGAGGTCGCGGCCCTCGACCTCACCCCACCGTTCGTCGCGCCCCACCACAGCACCTCGTCGGCCGCGCTGGTCGGCGGTGGCAGTGGCGTGGTCCTGCCCGGCGCGGTGTCCCGGGCCCACCGTGGGGTCCTGTTCCTGGACGAGGCGCCCGAGTTCAAGGGTGCGGTGCTGCAGGGGCTGCGCCAGCCCCTCGAGTCCGGCGAGGTCGTCATCGCCCGGGCGCGCCAAGTGGTGCGCTACCCCGCCCGGTTCCTGCTGGTGCTGGCCGCCAACCCGTGTCCGTGCGGGATGGCCTTCGGCAAGGGTCTCGAGTGCCGGTGCTCCTCGCGCGAGCTGCGCGCGTACGCGGCCCGGCTCTCGGGGCCGCTGATGGACCGGGTCGACCTGCAGGTGCAGGTGCCCCCGGTACGTCGCGCCGCCTTCTCCGACGAGGCGGGGGAGGCGAGCGCCGCGGTCGCGGCCCGCGTCCTGGCCGCCCGGGCGGTGCAGCAGGAGCGCTGGGCCGGCGGTGGCTGGGCGCTCAACGGGCTGGTGCCCGGCTACGTCCTGCGGCGGGCGCCCTACCGGCTGCCACGGGAGGCGACCGGGGTGATCGACCGCGCCTTGGACACCGGGCGGCTGACGCTGCGGGGGTACGACCGCGTGCTGCGGGTGGCGTGGTCGGCGGCCGACCTCGGCGGGCGCACCGTGCCCTCGCGCGACGACGTCGCCCTGGGCCTCTCGCTGCGGCGCGGCGAGCAGGCGGCGGCATGAGCCGCGGCCGGGTCTCCTCGCTCGAGGCCGACGACCGCTGGGCGCGGGTGGCCGTGTCCTTCCTCCTCGAGCCCAAGAACGGGCGCATCCGCGAGCTCCTGGCCGCGCACGAGGGGGCCGCGACGCTGGCGGCCCTGCGCGAACGGCGGGCGGGCGCCGCCCAGGAGCTGTACGTCCGCCTCCCCGAGCTCGACCTCGACGGCCTGGCCGGCGCGGTGCGGCGGCTCGGCGTCCGCGTGCTGGTGCCGGGCGACCCGGAGTGGCCCATGACGGTCGAGCGCCTGCGCGACCCGCCGTACTGCCTCTTCGTCCGGGGCGACCCCGACCTCGGGGGCCTCACCGACCGCTCGGTCGCCGTGGTCGGCGCGCGGGCCGCCACCGACTACGGGCTCGGCGTCGCCGGAGACCTCGGGGCCGGGCTGGCCGAGCAGGGGTGGGTGGTCGTCAGCGGCGCCGCCTTCGGCATCGACGGCGCCGCTCACCGCGGCTGCCTCGCCGGCGGCGGCCCCACCGTGGCGGTGCTGGCCTGCGGCGTCGACCGCGCCTACCCCGAGGCCCACCGCTCCCTGCTCGGGAAGATCACCGAGGTGGGCGCGGTGGTCAGCGAGGTGCCCCCCGGCGCGGCGCCGTTCCGGGGCCGCTTCCTCGCCCGCAACCGCCTCATCGCGGCGCTCGGGCGCGCCACGGTGGTGGTCGAGGCGGGCCTGCGGTCGGGGTCGCTGTCGACGGCGAACGAGGCCGAGAAGATCGCCCGCCCGGTGGGGGCGGTGCCTGGGCCGGTCACCAGCGTGCTGTCGGCCGGCTGTCACGACCTGGTCCGCCGCGCGGCGGCCGTGCTGGTCACCGACACGGCCGAGGTGGTCGAGCTCGCCTCGGCCATCGGCGAGTACGACGAGCCGGAGCGGCGCGCCCCGCGGCGCGTCACCGACGACCTCGACCCCGTCGAGTACGCGGTCTGGTCGGCCGCGCCGGTCCGGCGAGGCGTCGGTATGCAGCGCCTGGCTGTGCTGTCGGGGCAGGCGGAGGCCCGGATGGCGCGCGCCCTGGCCAACCTCGAGATGCTCGGCCTGGTCGAGGTCAGCGGTGACGGCTGGCGCAAGGCCCCAGGAGGGACGGGGGCCCGCTGAGATCCGAGCGCGCCGGGGCGTCGCGCCAGGGGGTCGATGCCGACTCGCCCGGAGCCGGGCCGGACGTCCCCTTTGTGGGGCTTTTCGTTGCGCATGGGACCCCCGGGATGTAACGGTGGCCCGGTGACCGTCGCAAGCCACGAGACGCTCACCGCGTTCGAGCGCCATCTGCGACTCGAACGCGGGCGCTCGGCGAACACCGTGCGCGCCTACGTGCGCGACATCGGTGCCTTCCTCGACGCCGCGGACGTCCGCGACGACGCCGACCTGGCCGCGGTCGGGCTGGCCGACCTGCGGGCGTGGCTGGGGACGGTCTCGCGCCGCGGGGTCGCCCGCGCCACCATCGCCCGCACCTCCGCCTCGCTGCGTACGTTCTTCCGGTGGTGCGAGAACACCGGCCGGGTGCCGGTCGACCCGTCATTGCGCCTCTCGGCCCCCCGGCGCCACCGGACCCTGCCCGGGGTGCTGGCCCAGCGCTCGGCGACGGCCCTGCTCGACGTCGCGGCGCTGGCCGCCGACGATGCCGACCCGGTGCACCTCCGCGACCGGGCGGCCCTCGAGCTGATGTACGCCAGCGGGATCCGCGTCGGCGAGCTCGTCGGCCTCGACGTCGACGACGTCGACCTCCACAGCCGGGTGCTGCGGGTCGTCGGCAAGGGCGACAAGGAGCGGCGTGTGCCCTTCGGGGTGCCCGCCGGCGAGGCAGTCACGCGCTGGCTCGACGCGGGCCGTCCGGCACTCGTGACGGCGGCCAGCGGCCCGGCGCTGCTGTTGGGCCGACGGGGTCGCCGGGCCGACGCCCGCCAGATCCGCGAGGTCGTGCACCGCCTGCTCGCCGAGGTCCCCGACGCCCCGGACCTCGGCCCCCACGGGCTGCGGCACAGTGCGGCGACGCACCTGCTCGAGGGCGGCGCCGACCTGCGCATGGTCCAGGAGCTCCTCGGGCACAGCTCGCTCGCCACGACCCAGATCTACACCCACGTGTCCGTCGACCGGCTCAAGCGGTCCTTCGCCCAGGCGCACCCGCGTGCCTGAGGACGAGCGGTTCGACGCCGCGGAGGACAGAGGCGACCAGCCGCGTCGCGTGCACATCAACGGCTCCACGGTCGGGCGCCGCCCGGATGCCGAGCCCGTCGGCCGCCCCGGCTCGGACGGCGACCGGCCCGCCGGCTACACCGACATCCCCGAATGGGTCTCGGAGTTCCGACGGCTCTACGTCGAGCCCAAGACCCGCCCCGACCGGCCCGACCGGCTGGGCTGGCCCCGTCGAACGCCGGGGTCGACCCGGCCCGAGGTGGTCGCCGGCGCAAGCGCCACGCCCCACCTCGCGGCACCCTCCGACGGCGCGGGCACCGCGGAGCCGCTCGCGGCGCCCGGTCTCGCGGACGGGCCCACGGCCGACGCTGCGCCCCTCACCCGGACCACAGCGGATGCCACCTCAGCGCCACTGGCCGACCGGGCGCGTCGCTCCGAGGAGCCCGCACCGGCCGAGGCGGGGGGTGGCCCCGGAGACGCCGGGCTCGGGTGGCCCGAGGCCGCGTCGCCGGACGAGCACTCGGGTGCCCCGACCGGCGCCCCGGTCGCGACCCCGCCGCCGCCGGCCGAACCGGCCGGCCCTGCCGGACCGGCCGGACCTGCTCCGGAGGCTGCCTCCACGGGCTCGGCCGAGCCCGAGCGACCGGCCGAGGAGCCGCCGGTGACCCCGACCGCGGCTGCCGACTCCTCGGAGGAGGCCGGCCCGGCCGTCGACCGGCACGAGGGCTCGGACGCGACCGCCGAGGCCTCGCGTCCTTCCGCCCACGACGAGCTGACCGCGAGCCGGCTCGACCCTCCCGACGAGGGGCACACCGGGGGCGCCCCGCTGCCCGACCAGCTGGCCGCCGACGAGGCGACATCCCCCGGCGCCCTCGATCCCGTGCGCCGCGGCGGGCGGCACGGAGGGTCCTCCGGGGTCCGTCGCCTGCCGAAGCCCGCGCGGGCCGCCGCCGGCGAGCGCTCCGGTGGGGGGTCCGACGACGG
The DNA here is from genome assembly GCF_002846495.1 of Phycicoccus duodecadis. Classification (NCBI taxonomy): domain Bacteria; kingdom Bacillati; phylum Actinomycetota; class Actinomycetes; order Micrococcales; family Intrasporangiaceae; genus Phycicoccus; species Phycicoccus duodecadis. Next base: position 729,813 of record NZ_PJNE01000001.1, on the reverse strand, counting down.
CACCGGGCGCGAGAGCAGAGCCGGGGCACGGCGCGCCGCCCGGCTGGCCGAGCGGCGCGGTCGGCAGCGACGCCTGCTGGCGCTCGCGGCCGCCGTCCTGCTCGTGGTCGTCGTCGCGACGACCTGGTGGGTCACGCGGGGGAACCCCTCGGCGTCGGCCGGCACCCTCGACGCCCAGCTCTCGCGCCTCGCCCTGACCGCCGCTCCGGCTGCCCCGGTCGGCGGCGTCTGACCCGAGCAGGGGCTCCGCGGAACGGTCCCGCTCCGCCGGATGTGCCCGTGCTCGGCGAGTGCGCCGACCGCGCCTGCCGCCGCGTCCATCCTGCGTGGGGCGACGGAGGACCGGGGCGCGGTCACGGCGGCCGGGGCAGCAACCGCACGCGGCCACCGGCGAGCAGCGGCCACGGGTCGAGGTACCCCGCGCGCTGCCGCGCACCCAGGTGGAGACAGGCCCGCGCCCCGCAGTGCCCCGCGGCGGCCTCGAGCCGGCCGACCGGGTCGCCCACCGACACCGTCTGCCCCTCAGCCACGAGCGGAGACACCGGCTCGTACGTGCTGCGCAGACCGTCGCCGTGGGTGATGGTCACGGTGCCGCGCCCGGCCAGGCGCCCCGCGTGGGTGACGACCCCGCTCTCGACCGCCCGGACGAGCACGCCGGCCGTGGCTCCGAGGTCGAGCCCACGGTGACCCGCGGCCCATGGGCTCGGCGGGGCCCGGAAGGGGCGCAGGACGGGGGAGGCCGCCGGCACCGGCCAGCGCCACCGGTGGACCCCGGCCGACGCAGCGGCCCCCGGCCCGGCCCGCGCGGGACCGCGGGACGGGTCCGCGAGCACGCGTGAGGGGCCGGCGTCCGCCACCGCCGCCCCGGGCGCAGCCACCGCCGCCCCGGGCGCAGCGGCCGCCGGCACCGGTGCCGAGGGAGCCGGCCCGGGCGCGGCGGGGGCCGCCAGGACCACAGCGGTACCCGCGGCCGCGGCGGCCGCGGCGGAGAGGAGGTGGAGGAGGGCCATGGCACCACGGTCCGGGGGCACGGGGGTCGGCGCCAGCCGCACCGGACGATCTGTGGACGGCGAGAACCGGGGGCGGCCCCTGTGGACGGTCGTCGCGGTCGAGGGGCCCCTCAGCGCACGAGGGTCGCGAGCCTCCGCACACCCTCGTCGAGCACGTGGTCCTCCTTGCAGAACGCCAGGCGCACCAGGGTCCGCGCGGCCGCGGCGTCGTCGTGGAAGGCCGCGACCGGGATGGCCCCGACCCCGGCCCGCTCGGGCAGCCCGAGGCACCAGTCCGTCGCGTCGACGACGCCCAGCGGCGCCACGTCCGCGACCACGAAGTAGGTCCCGCGCGGCACCGCCACCTCGAGCCCCATCCTCCGCAACCCCCCGACCAGGCGGTCGCGTTTGGCCTCCAGCGCGTGGGCCAGCCCCGCGAAGACCTCGTCGGGCAGCCGGAGCCCCGCGGCCACCGCGGGCTGGAACGGCCCCGAGGCGCCGAACGTCAGGAACTGCTTGACCGCCAGCAGCGCCGCCACCGCCGCGGCCGGCCCGCAGACCCAGCCGACCTTCCAGCCCGTGGTCGAGAAGGTCTTGCCGCCGGAGGAGATCGTCAGGGTCCGCTCGCGCATCCCGGGCAGGCTCGCGAGCGGGACGTGCCGCGCGTCGTCGAAGACCAGGTGCTCGTACACCTCGTCGGTCACCACCCACGCGTCGTGCTCGCGCGCCAGGGACGCCACCAGCTCGAGCTCCTCGCGGGTGAAGACCTTGCCGGTGGGGTTGTGCGGGCTGTTGAGCAGGACCACGCGCGTCCGGTCGCTGAACGCGGCCCGCAGCGACGCCTCGTCGACCGCGAAGTCGGGGAAGGTCAGCACCGAGGTCCGGCGCACCCCACCCGCCAGTGCGACCGTCGCCGCGTAGCTGTCGTAGTAGGGCTCGAACATCACCACCTCGTCGCCGGGGCGCAGCAGGGCGAGCATCGCCACCGCGATCGCCTCGGTGGCCCCGACGGTGACGAGCACCTCGGACGCCGGGTCGTACCGCAGCCCGTAGAAGCGCTCCTGGTGCTCGGCGACCGCCCGGCGCAGGTCGGGCGTCCCGGGCCCGGGCGGGTACTGGTTGCGGCCGCCGCGGATGGCCTCGACCGCCGCGGCGAGGACCTCGGGCGGCCCGTCGGTGTCGGGGAAGCCCTGGCCGAGGTTGACGGCGTCGTGCTCGGCGGCCAGCGCGCTCATCGTCGTGAAGATCGTGGTCCCGAACGGCGCGAGGGCCGGATGGCCGACGGTGGCGGGCGACCCGGCGAGTGGCGGCGTGCTCATCCCGGCAGGCTAGCGACCGCGGGGCCCTCCTGCGGCTCCGCGGGGCGGGCCTCGCCCCTGGCCGGCGGCAGCGGACGGGAGTACCGTCGGCGGCGGTCGCCGGACGGGTCGCCTCCGCCCGGTGCACGGACCGTGGAGGCACACGATGGGCACGATGCGCACGAGCACGCGGGCTCTGATGGGGATCGTCGCGGTGCTGGCCACGACCGGGGCGGCCACCCTGACCGCCGGGCCCGCGACGGCCGACGTCAGCCCGAGGGACGTGGTGGCCGTCGGCGCCGACGGGTCGACGACCTCGCTGCCCCGTACCTCCGACCGGTCCGGGACCATGGACATCCCGGGGGCCTTCCCGGTGCTGCCGACCGCGGTCTCGGACGGTCTGTACTACGTGCACTACAACACCGGCGGCACCCTCGAGCGGCTCCAGCTCCTGTCCGTGGTGGGAGGCGCGCTGGAGCTCACCGAGCTCCGCTACCTACTCGTGATGGTGGGCGACACCCCGTCGCGCACCGCCATCCACACCGCCCTGGGCGGTCACGGCTGGGGCTCGATGCGGCTGCTCACCGACGCCGCGCAGACGACCGGAGGGACCGTGGCGCAGAGCACGTACAGCTGGAGTGGCCGGTTCTACGGCATCGGCACCGACGGGGTCCTGCGCCGCTACACGCGCAGCGCCGACGGCCGCACCGTGCGCTCCGCGGGCGCGCAGCCGGGGTTCACCGGGGTGCGCACCATGGCGCTGTACTCCACGGGTCCGCGCGCCGACGTCCTGCTGGTGACCACCACCAACGGCGCGCTGTCGGCCGTCACGGTGCCCACGACCGGGCCGGGGCTGTCGGCCACCTCCACCCGGCTGCGCACCCGCGGTTGGGGAGCGTTCGAGGCACTGCACAGCGTGCCGGCGGCCTCCCGCACCGCGGCCCGGGTCGTGGGCGTCGACGCCGACACGCACACCGCCCACGAGTACGGCGTCGGTGCGCTGCGCGGCACGTCGACGACCGTCACCACCGTGGGGCCGTGGACCGAGCCGGCCACCGACCCCTTCCACATCACCTTCCCCCGGCTGCTCGAGGCCACGCCGCCCGGGGGCTGACGCCGGTCACACCTCGGCCGCGTCGGCGTGCGCGATGAGGTCGAGGCGGCGCCAGACCAGCACCAGGGTCAACCCCGCTCCGGCGAAGGCGAACCAGAAGGGCGCCGCCGCCCCGAACCGGTCGGCGATGACGCCGCCGAGCGCCTGCCCGACGAGGAGCCCGCCGACCAGCCCCACCCAGTACACCGAGCCCACGCGCCCCTGGTACTCCTGTGGCGTCGCCCGTTGACGCACCGCTGAGCTCAGCGACGCCCACACGAACGCGTACGCGCCGAACATCGCCATGACCGCCATCGCCACGACCCACGACGTGGTGAGGGCCAGCGCCAGGTGGGTGAGCACCTCCAGCGTGAGGCACGCCTTCATCAGCCGCCCCAGGGGTATGCGCCGCTCGAGCCACCCGTAGGCCAGGACCGACGCGATGCCGCCCACCGCCGAGGCCGTCGTCAGGAGCCCGAACCCCACGGGTCCGACGCCCAGCCGCTCCTGGGCCCAGTAGACCAGCACCCCCCACGGCGCACCCCAGGTGATGTTGAAGACCAGGATCACCAGGGTCAGGGTGCGGACGGCCGCGTGGTGCCGGATCCAGCGCAGGCCGTCGAGGATGTCGCGCCCCGCGTGCTGCGCGGGCCGCCCGGCCCCGGCGGCGGGCAGCTCGACGCGCGAGAAGAGCGCCACCGCCAGCAGCAGGCTGAGCACGTGCACCCCGAACGGGACCGCCGAGCCGAGGGCGAACAGCGCCGCCCCGACCGCCGGCCCGATGAGCTGGTTGGCCACGAGGAAGCCGGACATCTGGCGGGCGTTGGCCAGCCCGAGGTCCGCCGGGTCGACGATCATCGGCAGGATGGCGCGCCACCCGGTGTCGGCGAAGACCTCGGCCGTGCCGACGAGAAGCAACAGCCCGAGCAGCAGCCCGATCGAGAGGGTGCCCGTGAGCAGCGCGGTCACGAGGGCCACGAGGGCCAGGAGGCGCGCCAGGTTGGCGACGATGACCACGCGCCGCCGGTCGACCCGGTCGGCGACGGCCCCCGCGTAGAGACCGACGGCCAGTCCGGGCAGCCGCTGCACCACCGCGGCGGCCGCGATGAGGACGGGGGAGCGGGTCTGGGTCGCGACGAGCAACGGACCCGCGGCCAGCGCGATGCCGTCGCCCACCTGGCCCACCCACGAGGAGGCGAGGTTCCAGCGGAACGCGGTCCCCATGCGCGGGGGCGCGATGATGTCGGTCAGCCGTCCCACGAGCACGCGACCCTACCCGCCGGGCCCGCGCGATTTCGTGCCGAGGGCCCCGCCGCCGTAGCATGTCCGATGGCCTCCGCGATCTCACGCGGGAGCCGAAATTCGCGCGTCCACCTCCTGCGACGAGGACTTCTCCGAGCAGGGGCGCACCACGGCAGTGGCGGGTGCTCGACCCTCGGGTCGGCACGGCATCCGTCCGGGGTCGCGTCAGGCGCCAGGCAGGTGGGGCCACCCGTTCGCGGGCCAGGTCCCCACCGACTCAACTGACAACCACAGAGCAAGGAGAACGACGATGGCCGTCGTCACCATGCGCCAGCTCCTCGAGAGCGGCGTCCACTTCGGGCACCAGACCCGTCGCTGGAACCCCAAGATGAAGCGCTTCATCATGACCGAGCGCAACGGCATCTACATCATCGACCTGCAGCAGTCGGTGACCTACATCAACAACGCCTACGAGTTCGTCAAGGAGACCGTCGCCCACGGCGGCACCATCCTCTTCGTCGGCACCAAGCGTCAGGCGCAGGAGCCCATCGCCGAGCAGGCGACCCGGGTCGGGATGCCGTACGTCAACCACCGCTGGCTCGGTGGCATGCTCACCAACTTCCAGACGATCTCCAAGCGGCTGACCCGCCTCAAGGAGCTCGAGGAGATCAACTTCGACGACGTGGCCGGTTCGGGCCGCACGAAGAAGGAGCTCCTCATGATGAAGCGCGAGAAGGACAAGCTCGAGAAGACCCTGGGCGGCATCCGCTCGATGTCCCGCGTGCCCTCCGCCGTGTGGATCGTCGACACCAAGAAGGAGCACCTCGCCGTCGACGAGGCCCGCAAGCTGAACCTGCCGGTCATCGCCATCCTCGACACCAACTGCGACCCCGACGAGGTCGACTACAAGATCCCCGGCAACGACGACGCGATCCGCTCCGTCACGCTGCTCACCCGGGTCATCGCCGACGCCGTCGCCGACGGCCTCATGCAGCGCTCCGGTGCCCGCACCGAGGGCGAGCAGGCCGGCACCCCGGACGAGCCCCTGGCCGAGTGGGAGCGCGAGCTCCTCGCCGGCGAGGCCGCCCAGACGGCCGAGCAGGTCGCTCCCGAGGCCGGCGAGACCGCCGCCGCCCCGGCGCCCGAGGCCACCGAGGTCGAGGCCGCCGCGGCCGAGACCACCGAGGCTCCGGCCGCCGAGACCACCGAGGCTCCGGCCGACGAGGCCACCGAGGCTCCGGCCGACGAGGCCACCGAGGCTCCGGCCGCCGAGACCACCGAGGCTCCGGTCGCCGAGGCCACCGCGGCCACCGAGGCTCCGGCCGCCGAGACCACCGAGGCCCCCGCGGCCGAGGACGCCCCGGCCGAGAAGGCCTGACCCACACCTCCCGACACGAACGAAAGAGCGATAGGTACCCATGGCGAACTACACCGCCGCTGACATCAAGGCGCTCCGCGAGAAGACCGCGGCCGGCATGATGGACGTCAAGAAGGCTCTCGACGAGGCCGACGGCGACATGGCCAAGGCCGAGGAGATCCTCCGCGTCAAGGGGCAGAAGGGCGTGACCAAGCGCGAGGGTCGTACGACCTCCAACGGGCTGGTCACCGCGCGGGCCGGCGACGGCGAGGGCACCCTCGTCGAGGTCCTCTGCGAGACCGACTTCGTGGCCAAGGGCGAGCGTTTCGGCGCCCTGGCCGAGCAGGTCCTGACCCAGGCGGTCGCCACCAAGGCGGCCGACGCCGACGCGCTGCTGGCCTCCACGCTGGAGGACGGCAAGTCGGTCAAGGACCTCCTCGACGAGGCCAACGCCACCATCGGCGAGAAGATCGAGGTCAAGCGGGTCTCCCGCCTCGAGGGCGAGCACGTCGTCTCCTACCTGCACAAGACCAGCCCCGACCTGCCCGCGCAGATCGGTGTCCTGGTGGCCACCACCGGTGGCGACGACACCACGGCCCGCGACGTCGCGATGCACATCGCGGCGTTCAGCCCGAGCGTCCTCTCCCGCGACGAGATCGACGCCGCGACGGTCGAGAACGAGCGCCGCGTCGCCGAGGCCACCGCCAAGGAGGAGGGCAAGCCCGAGGCCGCCCTCCCGAAGATCGTCGAGGGCCGGGTCAACGGCTTCTTCAAGGAGAACGTCCTGCTCGAGCAGCCGTTCGCCAAGGACGCCAAGAAGACCGTCGGCAAGATCCTCGACGAGGCCGGCGCCCAGGCCACCGGCTTCGCGCGCTACCGCGTCGGCAGCTGAGCCGCGCGCTGCTCGCAGCGCCACCACGAACGCCGCCCCCGGGACCTCCCGGGGGCGGCGTCGTCGTGCCCGCCTCAGCGCTCGGTGACCCGGCCGTCCTCGACGTGCAGATGCCGGGTGGTGCGCACCGCCTCCAGCATCCGGCGGTCGTGCGTGACGAGCACGAGGGTCCCCGGGAACGCGTCGAGCGCCGACTCGAGCTGCTCGATCGCCGGCAGGTCGAGGTGGTTGGTCGGCTCGTCGAGCACCAGCAGGTTGACGCCGCGGGCCTGCAGCAGCGCCAGGGCGGCCCGGGTCCGCTCGCCGGGCGAGAGCGTGGCCGAGGCCCGGTGCACGTGCGCGGCCCGCAGGCCGAACTTGGCCAGCAGGGTGCGGACGTCGGCGTCCGGCAGCTCGGGCAGCAGGCCCGCGAAGGTGTCGAGCAGGGTCGCGGGCCCGGTGAACGAGCCGCGCGCCTGGTCGACCTCGCCGACGACGACCCCCGGGCCGAGGGCGGCGGTCCCCTCGTCCGGGGCGGTGCGGCCGAGGAGCACCGAGAGCAGCGTCGACTTGCCCGAGCCGTTGGCCCCCGTGAGCGCCACCCGGTCGGCCCAGTCGAGCTGCAGGTCGACCGGCCCGAGGAGGAACCCGGGGCGGCGCACCACCACGCCGCGGGCACCGGCCACCACCGCGCCGGAACGGGGAGCGGGCGCGATCTCCATCCGCAGCTCCCACTCCTTGCGGGGCTCCTCGACGACCTCGAGCCGCTCGATGCGGCGCTGGGTCTGGCGGGCCTTGGCGGCCTGCTTCTCGCTGGCCTCGCTGCGGAACTTGCGGCCGACCTTGTCGTTGTCGGGGGCCTTGCGCCGCGCGGTGCGCACGCCCTTCTCCATCCACGCCCGCTGCATCCGGCCGCGGTCGACCAGGGCACTGCGGGTGTCGTCGTACTCCTCGTAGGCCTCGCGCGCGTGCCGCCGGGCGACCGCCCGCTCCTCGAGGTAGGCCTCGTAGCCGCCGCCGTAGGTCGCGACCTGCTGCTGCGCGAGGTCGAGCTCGACCACCGAGGTCACGGTGCGGGCCAGGAACTCGCGGTCGTGGCTCACCAGGACGACGCCCGTGGCCAGCCCGGTCACGAACCGCTCCAGGGTGTCGAGCCCCGCCAGGTCGAGGTCGTTGGTCGGCTCGTCGAGCAGGACGACGTCGTACCGGCTGAGGACGAGGGACGCCAGCGCGGCCCGCGCCGCCTCACCCCCGGAGAGGGTGGTCATCAGGGCGTGGGGGTCGGGGACGTCGGCGGCCGCGAGGCGCTCGTCGAGGTCGGCGGCACCCAGGCCGAGCCAGCGCTCGAAGGCCTCGGCGTAGGCGTCGTCGGCCCCGGCGGCCCCCTCGGCCAGGGCCGCGGTGGCGGCGTCCAGGGCCTGCTGGGCAGCGGTGACGCCGGTGCGCCGCTCGACGAACGCCCGCACGGTCTCACCCGGGATGCGGCGCTCCTCCTGGGGCAGGTAGCCCACCACGGCGTGCGGCGGGCTGACCCCGACGCGGCCCTCGGTGGGCTCGTCGAGGCCGGCCAGCAGGCGCAGGAGGGTGGACTTGCCGGCACCGTTGGCCCCGACGACCCCGACCACGTCACCGGGGGCGACCACGAGGTCGAGCCCGGCGAAGAGGTGGCGGTCGCCGTGCCCGGCGGCGAGGTCCTTGACGACCAGGGTGGCGCTCATCGGGGGAGAGCCTAGGTCCTCGGCGCATACTGGCCTCGGAGGTGGCCCATGGACGAGCAGCCGCACCCCGTGACCGACGGGGCGCACGAGCCCGCAGCCGAGCCCGAGAGCCGCGAGCACCTGGCGCACCGGGTGCACGTGGACCTGCCGCGGGTGGGCCCCGACGAGATGGTCACCACCCAGCCGGTCGAGCCGGCGCGTGACCCCCGCGGCGGCCGTGACACCGAGACCGAGTTCATGCTCCGCAACGGGGCGTTCTGGCCCTGACCGGGCCCCCCGGCCCGCGCTGGGCGCCCGTTTCCCGGTTCGTTGCCGACCCGCGCGGTGTGACAGGATCGGTCGACCGCTGCGCACGCCCACGAGGAGGCCCACCGTGACCACGCCCGCCGCCACCCTGGCCTCCGTGCCGGACCGCACCCCCGACCGCCCGCGCCGCGTCCTCCTCAAGCTCTCCGGCGAGGTCTTCGGCGGCGGCCGCGTGGGCGTCGACCCCGACGTCGTGCGCGGCATCGCCCGCCAGATCGCCGACGCCGTGCGCGAGGGGATCGAGGTCGCCATCGTCGTCGGTGGCGGCAACTTCTTCCGCGGTGCCGAGCTGCAGCAGAAGGGCATGGAGCGGGCGCGGGCCGACTACATCGGGATGCTCGGCACCGTGATGAACTGCCTGGCGCTGCAGGACTTCCTCGAGAAGGAGGACGTCGACACCCGGGTGCAGACCGCCATCACGATGGGCCAGGTCGCCGAGCCGTACATCCCGCGCCGCGCCATCCGCCACCTCGAGAAGGGCCGGGTCGTCATCTTCGGCGCGGGCGCCGGGATGCCGTACTTCTCCACCGACACCGTCAGCGCGCAGCGGGCGCTCGAGTGCCAGTGCGACGCGGTCCTGATGAGCAAGAGCGGGGTCGACGGGGTCTACGACGCCGACCCGCGCACTCACCCCGAGGCCCGCAAGCTCGACGAGGTCACCTTCGAGGAGGCGCTGCGCACCGGCCTGAAGGTCGTCGACGCCGCCGCGTTCAGCCTCTGCATGGACAACAAGCTGCCCATGGTCGTGTTCGGCATGGAGGGCGAGGGCAACATCACCCGCGCGCTGCGGGGCGAGCGCATCGGCACCCTGGTCTCCGCGAGCTGACCCGGCCCACCCCGCGCCGACGGCACCCGCCCCCGACCCACCCGGCCGCCCGCCCCGCCCCGCCCGAACGTTTGACAGACTGGACCCGCAGCGCCGCGCACGCGGCGCCGACCGAAGGAGAAGCGCCGCGATGATCGACGAGACCTTGTTCGAGGCCGAGGAGAAGATGGAGAAGGCCGTCGAGGTCGCCAAGGAGAGCTTCGCGGGCATCCGCACCGGCCGCGCCCACCCGGGGATGTTCCAGAAGATCACCGTCGACTACTACGGCGCTCCCACCCCGCTGCAGCAGCTGGCCTCGTTCCAGACGCCCGAGGCGCGCACCATCATCATCAGCCCGTTCGACAAGTCCTCGATGCACGCCATCGAGAAGGCGATCCAGCAGGCCGACCTCGGGGTCAACCCCAGCAACGACGGCACCATCATCCGCTGCGTGATGCCCCAGCTCACCCAGGAGCGCCGCCGCGAGTACGTGAAGATGGCCAACGTCGAGGCCGAGGAGGCCAAGGTCTCCATCCGCAACATCCGGCGCTCGGCCAAGACCACGCTCGAGAAGCTGGTCAAGGACGGCGAGGTCGGCGAGGACGAGGGCTCGCGCGCCGAGAAGGAGCTCGAGTCGGTCACCAAGAAGCACGTCGACCAGATCGACGAGCTCCTGAAGGGCAAGGAAGCCGAGCTCCTCGAGGTCTGACCGCCCGATGCCCGACCCTGCGAGCGCCCTCTCCGAGACCCCCGGCACCGACGGCCCGGTGGTCGCTCCGGCGACCGCCGAGGGCGCGAGCGGGGGCGCGACCTCCGAGTCGACCGGGGCTCCCGAACCGGCCCGCCGCGGTCCGCGGGCCGGTCGCGACCTGCGGGCCGCCATCGGCGTCGGGCTGCTGCTCGGCGCCCTGGTCATCGGCACCCTCGCGCTCGACGCCCGCGCCTTCCTGGTCGTGGTGGCCGCAGCGGTGAGCATCGGGGCCTGGGAGGTCCGCCGCGGCGTGGCCGCCAAGGGCATGTCGGTGCCGCTGGTGCCGTTGGTGCTGGGCACGGTCGGGATGCTGGCCTCGGCCTACCTGCGCGGTGCCGAGGCCCTGGTCGTCACCTTCGGGCTGACCATCGTGGGGATGCTCGTCTGGCGCGCGGCCGACGGCCTGGCCGGGGCGGCCCGCGACCTCGCCGCCTCCAGCCTCGTCGCGTTCTACCCCGCGTTCCTCGGCGGCTTCGCCTCGCTGATGCTGGCGGCCCCCGACGGTCGGCTGCGCATCATCACCTTCGTCCTGGTCACGGTGTTCTCCGACATCGGCGGCTACGCGGTGGGGGTGGCCTTCGGCAAGCACCCGATGGCGCCCTCGCTCAGCCCCAAGAAGTCCTGGGAGGGCTTCGCCGGCTCGGTGCTCACCTGCGCCGTCATCGGCGCGGTCGCGCTGCCGCTGCTGTTGTCGGGGCCGTGGTGGGCCGGGGCCGTCCTCGGTGCCGTGACGGCCGGTGCGGCCACTCTGGGCGACCTCATCGAGTCCAGCATCAAGCGCGACCTCGGCATCAAGGACATGGGTTCGGTGCTGCCGGGGCACGGCGGCCTGATGGACCGCCTCGACTCGCTCGTCGTGGTGGCCCCGGTCGCCTGGGCGCTCCTGCTCTGGTTCGTCCCCACCGGCTGACGGCAGGTACGCGCTCCACGTAGCCCGTTCGCCCGACAGGTCACCCCGGGGACGACGGGCCCGGTCAGCCCACCCGGCGGACGTTCGCCAGCAGGGACTCCAGGAACGGCGTGGGCCGCACCGTGAGCGAGCCGTCGGACGTCTCGTGGGTGAGGGTCGTGACCCGCCGGTCCAGCCAGTGGTAGGCGTGCGGTGACACCGGCCCCACGCCCTCGCCGTAGAGCTGCGCGGCGTGCCAGGGCACCAGGTCGAGCGCGGTCTTGGTCTCGGCCGGTGAGCTGCAGGTCTGGAAGACCACCGCGTGCCGGTGCGGGATCGCGAAGACGACGCCGTTGGAGGTGTCGGCCTCGGGCAGCCACCACGGCACGGCCTCGAACAGCAGGCGGGCGAAGGACGCGGTGTACGGCGAGTCCGACTGCACTAGAACGCACGACGATCCGCCGGCGCTGAGGTGGTCGATATCGACCGGGGTGCTCGCGAGCAGCCGGCGTAGGTTGCGCCGCCCCAGGTCGACCAGGTCGGGCACGTAGCGGCCGAGGACCGACACCCGCTCGTCGGGGAGGGTGACGACGGCGTCGGGCAGGTCGAGCGAGAGGACCTCGTCGACGCCGTCGGCGAAGGGGAGGGCGTACTCGAAGCCGAGCCCGGTCTCGCGCAGCCGGGCCGAGCCGGCCAGCCGCACCGTCAACGCGGCGTCGAACTGATCCTGGTCCAGCGCGTCGATGTCGGACTCGGCCGCATCGGTGAGGCGCGCGAGGTGGTCGCGGATCCACTCCTCGAACGGCGCCTCGACGTCGTCGAGATGGGGGACCGGTGCGGTCGGGCGGAGCGGCGGCTGGTCCATCGAGAGGCCGTAGGCCCCCGGGTGCGCGCGGAACTGGTCGAACAGGCCCATGAAAGGTGCCCTTCCCTGCAGCCTTCGCTCCCCTGCAGAACGAAGTACGAGCACATCGTAGGGACACCGGGGACCCCGCCGCTGCCCTTTCGGGGAAGCCGGGCCGGCGCCGTGGTCGCGGCTCTCAGGGACCTGCGAGAATCGGGTGCATCATGTCCGAGCCCGCCGCCCCGCGCCCCGTCCCCGGCCAGCTGACCCTCGTCGCCCCGCGACGCGGGAAGCCCCCGCGCCACCTCGCCGACCTCACCGTGGACGAGCGCCGCGAAGTGGTTGCCGCCCTGGGGCATCCGGCCTTCCGGGCCAACCAGCTCTCGACCCACTACTTCGAGCGCCTCGTCGACGACCCGGCCGAGATGACCGACCTGCCCAAGGCCGTGCGCGACGACCTCGTGCGCGACCTCCTGCCGCCGCTGCTGACGCCGGTGCGCCACATCTCGGCCGACGCCGGCGCCACCGTCAAGCAGGTGTGGCGGCTGTTCGACGGCGCGCTCGTCGAGTCGGTCCTGATGCGCTACCCGAACCGGGTCACCGTCTGCATCTCGAGCCAGGCCGGGTGCGGGATGAACTGCCCGTTCTGCGCCACCGGCCAGGAGGGCCTCACCCGCAACATGTCGGCCGGTGAGATCGTCGAGCAGGTGGTGGCGGCGGCGCGGATGCTGCGTCATGGCGGCCTGCCCGAGGTGGGCGCGAGCACCGGCACCGCGGGGCTCGGTGACGAGGCCGACGGGTCCGAGGAGCCCTCCGGCCCGGCCCGCGTCAGCAACGTCGTGTTCATGGGGATGGGGGAGGCCCTGGCCAACTACAAGGCGGCCATCGGCGCCATCCGCCGCCTCACCGAGCCCGCGCCCTCGGGTCTGGGCCTCTCGGCGCGCGGCATCACCATGTCGACGGTGGGCCTGGTGCCGGGCATCGACAGGCTCGCGGCGGAGGGCATCCCGGTCACCCTCGCCCTGTCGCTGCACGCGCCCGACGACGAGCTGCGCGACGAGCTGGTCCCCATCAACACCCGGTACGCGGTCGACGACGCCATCGACGCCGCCTACCGCTACTACGAGGCGACCGGGCGGCGGGTCAGCATCGAGTACGCCCTCATCCGTGACATCAACGACCAGGCGTGGCGGGCCGACCTGCTCGGCGACAAGCTCAACCGCCGCGGCCGGGGCTGGGTGCACGTCAACCCGATCCCGCTGAACCCCACGCCGGGCTCGAAGTGGACCGCCTCCCGGCGCGGCGTCGAGCAGCAGTTCGTCGAGCGGCTGCGGGCCCACGGCATCCCCACCACGGTCCGCGACACCCGCGGCTCCGAGATCGACGGTGCCTGCGGGCAGCTGGCGGCCTCCACCGCCTGAGCGACGCCCAGGCTCAGCCGGCGACGAGCGCCACGGCGTCGGCGGGGTCCTCCACGAGGTGCACGTGCGTGGTCATCGAGCGGCCGCGGGCCAGCGCGGACAGGGCCGGCCACACCGGCACCGTCTCGGTCCAGTGCCGGCGCCCGACCAGCACCAGGTGGGGGAGCGGCCGCCCGGGCACGGCGTAGTAGAGGCCGGTCGCGGCCTGGAACACCTCCTGCACGGTGCCGGCCGCGCCCTCGAGCACCACGACGCCGGCCGTGCAGCGGCTGAGCAGGCCGTCCTCGCGGATGGCGTTGGAGAAGTACTTCGCGATGCCGTCGCAGAACACGTTGGGCGGCTCATGACCGTAGAACCAGGTCGGGATGCCGATGCTGCGGGCCGGGTCGTCGGGGGAACGGCCGGCCGCCAGCCCGGCCCGGACATCCAGGGCCAGGGTGGCCCAGGCCCCGATGTCGGTGCCGACCTCGGGGACGGCCCGCAGCCGGTCGAGGGCGGTGCCGAGCGCCGTCGGGTCGGCCGCGAAGGCGCCGAGGTTGGCGGCCTCCATCGCGCCGGGGCCCCCGCCCGTGGCCACGACCAGCCCGGCGTCGGCCAGGGCCCGACCGAGCCGGGCGGCCCGCGCGTAGCCCTCCCCGTCGCGGCGGAGCGCGTGCCCGCCCATCACGCCGACGACGGGCGCGTCGCGCAGGAGGTCGGCGAGGGCGTCGCTCATCGAGTCGTCGTGGACCGCCCGCAGCAGCGTGACGAAGACGTCGTGCCCCACGGCGGCGTCGAGCGACCAGCGGTAGGCGCGCGCGTCGGGGGTGGCCGCGTAGCCCACCTCGCGCAGACCCGCGTACAGCTCGTCCGGGGCGTAGAGGCTGGCGCGGTAGGGGTCGACCGGCGCGTGCGGGTCGGTGGGGAAGACGAGGGCGCCGTGGGCCCGCAGGTGCTCCTCGACCGCCGGCGGGATGTGACCGCCGAGCACCACCAGCCCCTCCAGGTCGGTGCGGCGCAGCAGCGCGGTGGTGCGCTCGCCCAGGTCGAGGTCCTGCAGACGCAGCCCGCGCAGCGAGGTCCCGGCGGCCAGGGCGGCGTCGAGGGCCGCCAGCGTCTCGATCTCGCGCACCCGCCGAACCTACCTGCGGGCATCAGCTTTTCGGGGTGACCCCGAAATCTGCACCGGACAAGACCTGGCAGGCGGGGTCTCGCGAAGGAGCTCTTGCCCCGAGCCCGCCGCCGGGCCCGACCCCGGCTCAGTGCCCGCCGGTCAGCCGCGCCAGCAGGGGGGCCAGCCGGCTGGGGCGCCCGCTGCGGGCCTCGTCGCGGTCGGCGAGCCGCGCCAGCCGCAGCCCCGCGTTCACCCCGAGCCAGCGCAGCGGCTCGGGCTCCCACGACGGCGAGCGGTGCCCGACCCACGGCAGCCCGGTGAGGGCGCTCGGGCGCCCCAGCACCAGGTCGGTCAGGGTGCGCCCGGCCAGGTTGGTCGCCGCCACCCCGTCGCCGACGTAGCCGCCCGCCCGACCGGTGCGCGTGACCGGGTCCCAGGTCACCGACGGGTGCCAGTCGCGCGGGATGCCGAGAGGCCCGCCCCACGCGTGCGTGAACCGCGCCCCGGCCAGGCCCGGCAGCATCCCGGTGAGGGTCGAGCGCAGCGACGCGAAGACCGCCTCCTCGTGGTCGAACGACGGGCGGATGGCCGAGCCCAGGTGGTATGGGGCCCCGCGGCCGCCGAACGCGATCCGGTCGTCGGTCGTGCGCTGCCCGTAGATCACCAGGTGCCCGTGGTCGGTGAAGACCTCGCGCCCGGCCAGCCCGATGGCCTCCCACCGCTCGGGGGAGAGCGGCTCGGTGGCGACCATCAGCGAGTACACGGGGACGACGGCCCGCTCGTGCCCCGGGAGCCGCGCCGTCCAGCCCTCGGTGGCCAGCACCACGGCCCCCGCGCTCACGCGCCGCCCGTCCTCGAGCACCGCCACGCCGTCGCCCGCCCGAGCCACGCGCACCCCCTCGAGCACCAGCCCGCCGCGGCGGCGCACGGCGGCGGCCAGCCCGTCGACCAGGTCGCGCGGCTGCACCCGCGCGCAGTGTGGCGTGAAGGTCGCCCCACGCACCCCCTCGGCGGCCAGGCGCTCGCGGGCGGCCTCCGGCCCCAGCCACTCCAGGCCCTCGCCCCACGACGCGGCGTGCGCGACGGCCGCCCGGGCCCGCTCCTCCTGGGCCGGGGTACGCGCCAGCGCCAGCGTCCCGCCCTTGACGAACCCGCCGCCCAGCCCCTCCTCGGCGTCGACCCGGCCGATCTCGTCGACGGTGTCGCGCAGCGCAGCGAGGTGGGCCAGGGTGGCGGCCCGCCCGGAGCGCGCCGCCAGCGTGTCGGGCGAGACGGGCCACAGCGCCGACACCCACCCGCCGTTGCGCCCGCTCGCCCCGAAGCCCACGTGCTCGGCCTCGAGGACCAGCACGCTCAGGTCGGGGCGCTCGCGCAGCAGGTAGTACGCGGTCCAGAGGCCGGTGAACCCGGCGCCGACCACGACCACGTCCGCGGCCGTCGGGAGGACGGCCGCGGCCGCGGCGTCATGGTCAGGCCCGTTCGCCGCCCGGGTGTCGGCCCACAGCGGAACCGTCCCGGAGGCCGCCGGCGCCGGCATCGTCAGAGGTGCTTCTCGGCCTCGGTGAGCACCGAGCGCAGCCGGCGCTCGATCTCGTCGAACTCGGCCGGCCCCATCGTCAGCGGCGGGGCGAGCTGGATGACGGGGTCGCCGCGGTCGTCGGCGCGGCAGTAGAGCCCGGCCTCGAACAGCGCCTTCGAGAGGAAGCCGCGCAGCAGCCGCTCGCTCTCGGCGTCGTCGAAGGTCTCGCGGGTCTCCTTGTCCTTGACGAGCTCGATCCCGTAGAAGTACCCCGCCCCGCGGACGTCGCCGACCAGCGGCAGGTCGAGCAGCTGCTCGAGCGTGCGCTTGAAGACCGGGGCGTTCTCCTTCACCCGGTCGTTGAGGCCCTCGCGCTCGAAGATGTCGAGGTTGGCCATCGCGGCCGCGCACGAGACCGGGTGCCCGCCCCAGGTGTAGCCGTGGGGGAAGGAGGTGGTCCCGTGCCGGAACGGCTCGAACAGCCGGTCGCTGGCGACCATCAGGCCCAGCGGCGCGTAGCCCGAGGTGATGCCCTTGGCCGTGGTGATGATGTCGGGCTGGTAGCCGAAGTCCTCGCACGCGAACATCGAGCCGATCCGCCCGAACGCGCAGATGGTCTCGTCGGAGACCAGCAGCACGTCGTACTCGTCGCAGATCTCGCGGACCCGCTCGAAGTAGCCGGCCGGGGGCGGGAAGCAGCCGCCGGAGTTCTGCACCGGCTCGAGGAAGACGGCGGCGACCGAGTCCGGGCCCTCGAACTCGATGGCCTCGGCGATGCGGTCGGCGGCCCAGCGGCCGAAGGCCTTCTCGTCGTCGCGCAGGTGCTCCGGCGCGCGGTAGAGGTTGGTGTTGGGGACCTTGTGGCCGCCCGGCACCAGCGGCTCGAAGTCGATCTTCGCTGCTGGGATGCCGGTGATCGAGAGCGCGCCCTGTGGGGTGCCGTGGTAGGCGATGGAGCGCGAGATCACCTTGTGCTTGGTCGGCTTGCCGGTGAGCTTGAAGTACTGCTTGGCCAGCTTCCAGGCGCTCTCGACGGCCTCGCCGCCGCCGGTGGTGAAGAAGACCCGGTTGAGGTCGCCGGGGGCGTGGTGGGCCAGGCGCTCGGCGAGCTCGATGGCGCGCGGGTGGGCGTAGGACCACAGCGGGAAGAACGCGAGCTCGGAGGCCTGGGCGGCCATCGCCTGCGCGATCTCGGTGCGCCCGTGGCCCACGTTGTTGACGAACAGGCCCGCCAGGCCGTCGATGTACTCCCGGCCCCGGTCGTCCCAGATGCGCCAGCCGTCGCCGCGGACGATGACCGGCACGCTCTGGCCCAGGCCGCCGTGGTCGCGGTCCTCGAAGACCGAGTGGCGCGTGAAGTGCATCCACAGGTGGTCGCGGGCGGCGTCGGAGTACGACGCGCCGAGGGGGGTGCGGGCCTGCGAGGCCGCCGCGTCGACGTTCGGCTGGCTGGTCGTGGTCATCGGGTGCCCCAGTTGTAGTGCTGTTTGTTGAGCTTGAGGTAGACGAAGGTCTCGGTGGAGGTGACTCCCGGCAGCACGCGGATGCCGCGGGTCAGCAGGTCGAGGAGGTGGTCGTCGTCCTCGCACACGACCTCGACGAGCAGGTCGAAGGAGCCGGCGGTGGTGACGACGTAGTCGACCTCCTGCATCGCCGACAGCGCGTCGCCGAGCGAGACGAGGTCGCCGTCGGCCCGGATGCCGATCATCGCCTGGCGCCGGAAGCCGACCTGGAGCGGGTCGGTGACGGCCACGATCTGCATGACGTCGGCGTCGAGGAGGCGCTGCACCCGCTGGCGCACCGCGGCCTCGGAGAGCCCGACGGTCTTGGCGATGGCGGCGTAGGACTGCCGGCCGTCCTCCTGGAGCAGCTCGATGATCCGCTTCGCGACGTCGTCGAGGCGGATCTCGGGTGATCGGTCTCGCTGCGCACGGGAGGTCACGCGCCCATCGTGGCGATCTCGACCGCTTCGCGCAAGTCGTTCGAGACGGAATCCGTACTATCAGACCTCCCAGACCACGACTTCGCATGCCATTTATGGACCTGGGCTAGTGAATTAGCGGTGCACGGTATTACTGTGCCCGCACCGGACCATCCCGCCCACCCCGAGGGAGTCTCTCGATGACCAGCCCGCGCATGCTCAGGAACTTCGTCGACGGGGGGTACGTCGACGCGGCCTCCGACGCCACGACCGACGTCGTCAACCCGGCGACCGGGCAGGTCGTCGCGAAGGCCCCCATCAGCGGCGCCGACGACGTCGACGCCGCGTACGCCGCCGCGCAGCGGGCCTTCGACGGCGAGTGGGGCGCCACCACCCCGAGCGAGCGCCAGCAGGCGCTGCTGAAGCTCGCCGACGCCGTCGAGGCCCACGCGGACGAGCTCATCGCCCTGGAGTCCGAGAACACCGGCAAGATCAAGGCGCTCACTGCGAGCGAGGAGATCCCGCCGATGGTCGACCAGCTCCGGTTCTTCGCCGGGGCGGCCCGCGTCCTGGAGGGGAAGGCGGCCGGCGAGTACATGAAGGGCCACACCTCCTGGATCCGCCGTGAGCCCATCGGCGTCGTCGGCCAGGTGACCCCCTGGAACTACCCGCTGCTGATGGCGGTGTGGAAGATCGGACCGGCCCTGGCCGCCGGCAACACCGTCGTCCTCAAGCCCAGCGACACCACCCCCGAGAGCACCCTGCGGCTGGCCGAGCTCGCCGCCGAGTGCCTCCCCGCCGGCACCCTCAACGTCGTCACCGGCGACCGCGACACCGGGCGGCTGCTGGTCGAGCACCACACCCCGGGACTGGTGGCCATCACGGGCTCGGTGCGCGCCGGCGCCGAGGTCGCAGCCAGCGCCGCCCCCAACGTCAAGCGGGTCCACCTCGAGCTCGGCGGCAAGGCCCCGGTCGTGGTCTTCGACGACGCCGACATCGAGGCGGCCGTCGAGGGCATCGCCGTCGCCGGCTACTTCAACGCGGGCCAGGACTGCACCGCCGCCACCCGCGTGCTCGTCGCCCCCCGCATCCACGACGACTTCGTGGCCGCGCTCGCCGAGTACGCGCGCAGCTCGGCCGCGGTCGGCCTGCCCGACGACGCGGACGCCCTGTTCGGCCCGGTCAACAACGCGGCCCAGCTCGCGCGCGTCACGGGCTTCATCGAGCGCATCCCCTCGCACGCCACCGTCTCGGCCGGCGGCAACCGCCGCACCGACCTCGGTGACGGCTACTACCTCGAGCCCACGGTCCTCTCGGGGCTGCGCCAGGACGACGAGGCCATCCAGAACGAGATCTTCGGGCCCGTCATCACCGTGCAGCGCTTCACCGACGAGGCCGAGGCGGTCGCCTGGGCCAACGGCGTCGACTACGGCCTGGCGTCCTCGGTGTGGACCAAGGACTTCGGCCGCGCGATGCGGATGAGCAAGGCGCTCGACTTCGGCTGCGTGTGGATCAACACCCACATCCCGCTGGTGGCCGAGATGCCGCACGGCGGCTACAAGAAGTCCGGCTACGGCAAGGACCTGTCGATGTACGGCTTCGAGGACTACACCCGCATCAAGCACGTCATGGCCAACATCGACAGCTGACGGACCGGGTGCCGCGCCGCACCCGCCCCCAGCACACCCAGTACCCGATTCCCCAGTACCCCCCAGCACCCCAACCCACCCACCACCGAGGAGAGCCCGATGCCCGAGCAGCGGACCCCTGACCTTTCGTCCCTCGCGGCCCGTGCCGCCCTCGCCCGCGGCCTGACGACGCGCCGGACGGTCGTGTCCGGCGTCTTCGGCATCGGCGCCACCCTCGCCCTGGCCGCGTGCGGCAGCAAGGGCACCAACGCCACCGCCACCGGCGGGGCGAAGCCGAGCGCCAAGGCGGCCACCGACCTGAGCGACACCGACAAGCTCGTCAACTGGTCCAACTGGCCCGAGTACATCGACGTCGCCGAGAGTGGGGGAGGCCACCCCAGCCTGGAGGAGTTCACCAAGAAGCTCGGGATCAAGGTCAACTACACCGAGGACTACAACGACAACGACGAGTTCTACGCCAAGGTCCGTCCGCTGCTCGCGGCGGGGGAGGACACCGGGCGCGACACCTGGTGCAGCACCGACTGGATGGTGGCCCGGCTCATCCGCCAGGGCTACGTCCAGCCCTTCGACCTCGCCAACATCCCCAACCACGGCAACGTCGACGGGTCGTTGAAGGACGTCGAGTTCGACCCGGGCCGCAAGTACTCCCTGCCGTGGCAGAGCGGGTTCGCCGGCATCGCCTACAACCCGCAGGCGACCGGCGGCAGGAAGATCGAGAGCGTCGACCAGCTGCTCACCGACCCCGCGCTCAAGGGCAAGGTCACCCTGCTCACCGAGATGCGCGACACCGTGGGCCTCGTGATGATGGCGATGGGCAAGAGCATCGCCAAGTTCACCGACGCCGACTTCATGGCCGCGATCGACGAGATCAAGAAGGCCAAGGAGGCCGGCCAGATCAAGGGCTTCACGGGCAACGAGTACACCAAGCCCCTCGCCTCGGGTGACACCGCGGCCTGCATCGCCTGGACCGGCGACGTCGTCCAGCTCCAGGCCGACAACCCCAAGCTCGGGTACGTCCTGCCGAGCACGGGCTGCACGCTGTGGTCGGACAACTTCGTCATCCCGGCCCTGGCCAAGCACAAGAAGAACGCCGAGCTGCTCATCAACTACTACTACGACCCGGCCGTGATGGCGCAGGTCGTCGACTACGTCAACTACATCAGCCCGGTCCAGGGGACCAAGGAGATCCTCACGAAGGACGACCCGACCGTCGCCGAGAACCAGCTGATCTTCCCCAGCGCCGACACCCTCTCGCGGGCCCAGGTCTTCCGGGGCCTGAGCGAGGCCGAGGAGACCAAGTACACCCAGGCGTTCCAGAGCGTGGTGACCGGCTGACATGAGCGGCCACGGTTCCGGCGACCTGCGGTTGAGCTCGGTCACCAAGTCCTTCGAGAGCTTCACCGCGGTCGACGACATCTCGTTGACGATCCCGCAGGGCTCCTTCTTCGCCCTCCTCGGCCCCTCGGGCTGCGGGAAGACGACGACCCTGCGGATGGTGGCCGGGCTCGAGCAGCCCACGATCGGAACCATCCACATCGGCGACGCCGACGTCACCTCGCTGAAGCCGTACCAGCGCAACGTCAACACGGTCTTCCAGTCCTACGCGCTCTTCCCGCACCTGAACATCATCGACAACGTCGCGTTCGGGCTGCGCCAGCGCAAGGACGGGGACTGGAAGCGCAAGGCACAGGAGGCGCTCGACCTGGTCGAGCTGGGGCACACGGCGAAGAAGAAGCCGCCGCAGCTCTCGGGCGGCATGCAGCAGCGGGTGGCGCTGGCGCGCGCGCTGGTCAACCGCCCGGACGTCCTGCTGCTCGACGAGCCGCTCGGCGCCCTGGACCTGAAGCTGCGGCGACAGATGCAGATCGAGCTCAAGCGGATCCAGTCCGAGGTGGGCCTGACCTTCATCCACGTGACCCACGACCAGGAGGAGGCCATGACCATGGCCGACACCATCGCGGTCATGAACGGGGGGAGGATCGAGCAGCTGGCCGACCCAGCGACGCTCTACGAGAAGCCGGCCTCGACCTTCGTCGCGAACTTCCTCGGGCAGTCCAACCTGCTCCCCGCCGAGGTGGTCTCCGAGGGCGGCGCCGCCGAGAACGGGGTCGTCACGGTCCGGACCCGCGACCACGACGACATCGCCGTGGCGGCCGAGCACCTGCCGCCGGGGATCCGCTCGGTGTGGGTGGGGGTCCGGCCCGAGAAGCTGCGGATCGGCGACGCCGGCCGCAACCGGCTCCGCGGGGTCGTCACCGACGCCTCCTTCACCGGCGTGGCGACCCAGTACCTCGTCCGGCTGCCGTGGGGCAAGGAGCTCGTGGTCGTCCAGCAGAACGACGGCTCCGGCCGGCTCCCCGTCGGCGAGAACGTCACGCTCTCGTGGGACCCCGGCCAGGAGTTCATCCTCGACCAGGCCCAGGACGCGGACGCCGGCGCGGAGATCGACGATGAGTGACGCCGCCGTCGCGGTGCCCCCGCCCCGTCGCCGGGTGCGCCGCAACTGGGTCCCGTACGCGCTGCTGGCCCCGGGGCTGCTGTGGCTCGTCGTCTTCTTCGTCGTCCCGACGGTCTCGCTGGTCTCGCAGTCGCTGCAGACCGGCGACGTGTTCAACGGCTACACGCTGACCTGGAACGTCCAGACCTACGTCGACGCGCTGGGGACCTACTGGCCCCAGCTCCTGCGCTCGCTGGTGTACGCGGGGCTCGCGACGGTGTTCACGCTGCTGCTGGGGTACCCCCTGGCGTGGTTCATCGCGCACCGCTCCGGGCGGCTCAAGAACGTGCTGCTCGTGCTGGTCATCGCCCCGTTCTTCACGTCCTTCCTCATCCGGACCCTCGCCTGGCAGACCATCCTCGGCAACGGCGGCCTCCTCGAGACGACCATGGGCGCCCTCCACCTGACCTGGCTCCTGCACGGCTTCGAGTCCTTCCTCGGCCTGGTCAACCTGGGGACGGGCAACCAGCTGCTGTACACCCCCTTCGCGGTGGTCGCCGGCCTCACCTACAACTTCCTGCCGTTCATGGTCCTGCCGCTGTACGCCAACATCGAGCGCCTCGACCTCCGGCTGGTGGAGGCGGCCTCCGACCTGTACGCGACGCCGGCCAGCGCCTTCCGCAGGGTCATCTGGCCCCTGTCGCTCCCCGGCGTGGTCGCCGGCACGCTGCTCACCTTCATCCCGGCCACCGGTGACTACATCAACTCGGTCCTGCTGGGGAGCACGCAGACGGTCATGATCGGGCAGGTCATCGACAGCCAGTTCCTCCGGGTGCTCAACTACCCCCTGGCCGCCGCCCTGTCCGTCGCCCTGATGGCGCTCATCATCACCTTCGTCACGGTGTACGTGCGCCGTGCCGGCACCGAGGAGCTGGTCTGAGATGTCGTGGTTGCGCCGTCACGCCGTGCGGATCGTCGGGCTCCTCGTCATGGCCTACATCCTGCTGCCGAACCTCGTGGTGCTCGCGTACTCGTTCAACAAGCCCAAGGGCCGGCTCAACATCACCTGGCAGGAGTTCTCGC
Organism: Phycicoccus duodecadis; assembly: GCF_002846495.1. Lineage (NCBI taxonomy): Bacteria > Bacillati > Actinomycetota > Actinomycetes > Micrococcales > Intrasporangiaceae > Phycicoccus > Phycicoccus duodecadis. The sequence continues at coordinate 706,527 of NZ_PJNE01000001.1, read as the reverse complement.
TCGACGCGTGGCTGAACCCGTGCAACAGCCCGGGCATCTGCTCGTCGGTCGGGCTCAGCCTCAAGATCGGCATCATCGCGTCCTTGACGGCGACCGTGCTGGGCACCCTGGTCGCGTTCGCGCTCGGGCGGCACCGCTTCCGCGGCCGGGCCGGCACCAACGTGCTCATCTTCATGCCGATGGCGACGCCCGAGGTCGTCATGGGGTCCTCGCTGCTGACCCTCTTCATCGCGCTCGGGGTGGGTACCGGGCAGACCACCATCCTCATCGCGCACATCATGTTCTGTCTCAGCTTCGTGGTGGTCACGGTCAAGGCCCGGATCGCCTCCCTCGACCCGCGCCTCGAGGAGGCCGCCGCCGACCTGTACGCGAGCCCGGCCCAGGCCTTCCGACGGGTCACGCTGCCCCTCGTCGCCCCCGGCATCGCCGCCGGCGCGCTCCTGGCGTTCTCGCTGAGCTTCGACGACTACATCATCACCAACTTCAACGCCAGCCCCAGCTCGGTGACCTTCCCGATGTACATCTGGGGCGCCGCCCAGCGCGGTGTCCCGGTGCAGGTGAACGTCATCGGCTCGGTGCTGTTCCTGGCCGCCGTCGCCTTCGTGGGCATCGGCCAGCTCCTGGCGTCCGGGCGCCAGCGCGCCCGCGCCTGAGCCGGCGCCCCGCTCCCACCTCTTCGCCCCTCTCCGAAAGGTCCTCCCGTGCGCGTCCTGATGATCGGCGCCGGCGGGGTCGGCGACGCCGCCGCCCGCATCGCCGCCGAGCGTGGCTTCTTCGAGGCGTGGGTCGTCGCCGACCACGACATCGCGCGGGCCGAGCGCACGGTGGCGGCCGCCGCCGGCCGGGCCGGTGACGGCTCACGCTTCTCCGCGGCGCAGGTCGACGCCTCCGACCCCGCGGCCGTCGCGGCGCTGGCGCGCGAGGTCCGGGCCACCCACGTCTTCAACGCCGTCGACCCGCGCTTCGTGGTGTCGATCTTCGAGGGCGCCCGCGCGGCCGGTGCCGACTACCTCGACATGGCGATGAGCCTGTCGCAGCGCCACCCCGAGCGGCCCTACTCCGAGGTCGGGGTCAAGCTCGGCGACGAGCAGCTCGCGCAGGCGGGGGAGTGGGAGGCCGCGGGGCGGCTGGCGCTGGTGGGCATCGGGGTCGAGCCCGGCCTGTCGGACGTCTTCGCCCGCTACGCCGCCGACCACCTGTTCTCCGAGATCGACGAGCTCGGCACCCGCGACGGCGCCAACCTCGTGATCCGTGACGACGAGGGCACCGAGGTCTTCGCGCCCGGCTTCTCGATGTGGACCATCATCGAGGAGTGCCTCAACCCGCCCGTGGTCTGGGAGCGCGAGCGGGCCGTGGGGGCCGACGGGCAGTACGACGTGGAGGCGGGGTTCTTCACGCTGCCGCCGTTCAGCGAGCCGGAGGTCTTCGACTTCCCCGGCGGCATCGGCCCCGTCGAGTGCGTGCACGTCGAGCACGAGGAGGTGCTCCTGATGCCGCGCTGGGTCGACGCGAAGAAGGTCACCTTCAAGTACGGCCTCGGCGAGGAGATGATCGGCATCCTGCGGGTGCTGCACACCCTCGGCCTCGACCGCACCGACCCGGTCGTCGTCAAGGGTGTCGCGGTCAGCCCGCGTGACGTCGTGGCCGCCGTGCTGCCCGACCCGCTGACCATCGGCCCGCGCATGGAGGGGAAGACGTGTGCGGGCCTGTGGGTCACCGGGACCGGCAAGGACGGGCAGCCGCGCCGTACCTACCTCTACCACGTGGTCGACAACGCCGACACGATGCGCGAGTACGACAGCCAGTGCGTCGTGTGGCAGACGGCCGTCAACCCGGTCGTGGCCCTCGAGCTCCTGGCCGCCGGCACGTGGTCGGGCACCGGGGTCCTCGGGCCCGAGGCGTTCGACGCGGTGCCGTTCCTCGACCTGCTCGCGGCGCCCAGACCCGAGGGCTACGGCTCGCCCTGGGGCCTCGAGGACCGCTGACCCCGGGGCCGCCCGTCATCCCCACCTGCGCATACGCTCGATCCCACCGGCGCCGTGCGGCGCCGACCGTCCGACCCGGAGGAGCCCATGGCCATCACCCAGAAGGCGATCATCGACGCGGTCCCCACGGGGCTGTTCGTCGCAGGGACCTGGCGCGAGGCGAGCGGGGGTGAGCGCTTCGACGTGCACGACCCCGCCACCGGCAGCGTCCTCACCACCTGCGCCGACGGCACTCCCGCCGACGGGATGGCCGCCCTGGCGGCCGCGCACGAGGCCCAGCCCTCGTGGGCCGCGGTGCCACCCCGCGAGCGGGCCGAGATCCTGCGCCGGGCGTTCGAGGCGCTGACGGCCCGGGCCGACGAGTTCGCGATGCTGATGACCCTCGAGATGGGCAAGAACCTCACCGAGGCCGCCGGCGAGGTCACGTACGGCGCGGAGTTCTTCCGCTGGTTCTCCGAGGAGGCCGTGCGCGTCCACGGCAGCTACGCGGTCGCCCCCAACGGTGCCACCCGGCTGCTCACCATGCGCCAGCCCGTCGGGCCCACGCTGATGATCACGCCCTGGAACTTCCCGCTGGCGATGGGCACCCGCAAGATCGGGCCCGCCATCGCCGCCGGCTGCACCATGGTCGTCAAGCCCGCCGCCGAGACCCCGCTGTCGATGCTGCTGCTGGCCTCCCTGCTGGAGGACGCGGGCCTGCCGCCCGGCGTGCTCAACGTGGTCACGACCACCCACAGCGGCGCCGTCTGCGAGCCCGTCATCCGCGACCCGCGGCTGCGCAAGCTGACCTTCACCGGCTCCACCGCGGTCGGCAAGGTGCTCGTCGAGCAGTCGGCCGAGCAGCTGCTGCGGGTCTCCATGGAGCTCGGTGGCAACGCGCCGTTCCTGGTGTTCGAGGACGCCGACGTCGACGCCGCGGTCGACGGCGCGATGCTGGCCAAGATGCGCAACATCGGCGAGGCGTGCACCGCTGCCAACCGGTTCTTCGTGCACGCAGCGGTCGCCGAGGAGTTCTCGACCAAGCTCGCGGCGCGGATGGGCGCGCTCACCGTGGGCAAGGGCACCAAGAAGGGCGTCGACGTCGGGCCGCTCATCACCGAGAAGGCCCGCCAGGGCGTGCACGAGCTGGTCGAGGACGCCGTCGGGCGCGGGGCCACGGTGCTCACCGGCGGCGCGCCGGTGGCCGGTCGCGGGCACTTCTACCAGCCGACCGTCCTCACCGACGTGGCCGACGACAGCCGCCTGCTCCTGGAGGAGATCTTCGGCCCGGTCGCGCCCATCGCCACCTTCACCGACGAGGCCGACGCCGTGCGCCGCGCCAACGCCACCGAGTACGGCCTGGTCGGCTACGTCTTCACCCGCGACAACGCCCGGGTGCTGCGTGTGGCCGAGGCGCTCGAGTTCGGGATGGTCGGCATCAACACCGGCATCGTGTCGAACCCGGCCGCGCCCTTCGGCGGGGTGAAGCACTCGGGCTTCGGCCGTGAGGGCGGCGCCGAGGGCATCGAGGAGTACCTCGAGGTCAAGTACGTGGGGATCGCCACGTGACCGGCGCGGCCTCCGCCACTCGGCGCGGATCCGTGTCAAGGGGGTGCGCGACCGGCCCGGCCGGTGGTGCAATGCACGCATGACAGAGACCCGCTCGTCGACGCACCGGCCCGACCGACGCCGCTCCGTGCGCACCCTGCTCGACCAGACCGACGACGCCCTGCGCCGCGGTACCCGCCCGGGGGCGGTCGTGTGGCCCTCCGGTTTCCGGCTGCTCGACAGCACCCTCGACGGCGGGCTGCGCTCGGGCGAGCTCGTCCTGCTCGGTGGCAGCGAGGGCTCGGGCAAGACGACGCTGGCGGTGCAGATGGTCCGCAACGCCGTCGCGGCCGGCCGCTCGGCGGTCATCTTCTCCTTCGAGCACGAGGCCGGCACCGTGGTGCAGCGCCTGCTGGGGCTCGAGGCGGCCTACGCCGCCGAGGCGTCCGACCAGCCCGTGTCGCAGGCCGGCAACGTGCACGCGTTCCGCGCGGTGTTCGAGGCCGAGGACCCGCACCGCCAGGGGCTCGCCGAGGCCCTGGGGAAGCTGCCCTACGGCCGCGCGGCGCTGACGATGATGGACGCCTACGCCGAGCGCCTGCACATCCACGAGGCCAACAACCAGACCACGATCGAGGAGATCGCGAGCGTGGTGGCGATGGTCAGCGAGGAGGGCGGCGAGCCCCCGATGGTCCTGGTCGACTACCTCCAGAAGGTCCCGCGCCCCGGCGTCCAGGAGGACGAGACCACCCGTGTCACCATCGTCACCGAGAGCCTGAAGGACCTCGCGATGGAGATGGAGTGCCCGGTCGTCGCCATCTCGGCGGCCGACCGCGACAGCCTCGGCAGCGGCCGGCGGATGCGCACGCACGACCTGCGCGGCTCGTCGGCGCTGGCCTACGAGGCCGACGTCGTGCTCATCCTATCGAGCAAGGACAACATCGTCTCGCGCGAGCACCTGGTCTACGACCTCGGCGCCATCAAGATCTACCGCCGCTGGTCGGTGATCACCGTCGAGAAGAACCGGCACGGCAGCGGGTCGGCCGAGCTCGAGCTGCAGAAGGACTTCGAGCACGGGCGGTTCCACCCGACGATGCGGATCGTGTCCGAGCGCCTCATCGAGGAGCGCGTCTTCACCACCTGACCGGCCCGGGCGGCGGGGTGCGTGGCGGTCGCGCGCATCCCCGAGAATGGGGGGCGTGACCCACCGCACCGTCGCCCTGCTCGGCTCCACCGGCTCGATCGGCACCCAGGCCCTCGAGGTGATGGCCGCGCACCCCGACCGGTTCTCGGTCGCCGCGCTGGCCGGAGGCGGCAACCTCGCCCTGCTGGCGCAGCAGGCCGCCGCCACCCGCGCCCCGGTCGTCGCCGCTGCGTACGGGGATGCCGACGCGCTGCGGGCCGCCATCGCCGACGCCACCGGCGACCCGGGCTACCGCCCCGAGGTGCTGGTGGGCCACGACGCCGCGACCACGGTGGCCGGCGGTGGGGCAGACGTCGTGCTCAACGGCATCACCGGCTCGATCGGGCTGGCGCCGACCCTGGCCGCGCTGGCCGCCGGCTCGACCCTGGCGCTGGCCAACAAGGAGTCGCTCATCGTCGGCGGCCCGCTGGTGAAGGCGGCCGCGCGCCCCGGCCAGATCGTGCCGGTCGACTCCGAGCACAGCGCCATCGCCCAGTGCCTGCGCGGCGGCCGGGCCGACGAGGTGCGTCGCCTGGTCGTCACCGCCAGCGGCGGACCCTTCCGCGGGCGCAGCCGCGCCGAGCTGGCCGACGTCACCCCCGCGCAGGCCCTGGCGCACCCCAACTTCTCGATGGGCCGGGTCATCACCACCAACTCGGCGACGCTGGTCAACAAGGGGCTCGAGGTGATCGAGGCCCACCTGCTCTTCGACGTCCCGTTCGAGCGCATCGACGTCGTGGTGCACCCACAGCAGCAGATCCACTCGATGGTCGAGTTCCGCGACGGCTCGACCATCGCGCAGCTGGGGCCGCCGCGGATGCTGGTGCCGATCGGGCTCGGGCTGTCCTGGCCCGAGCGGCTCGACGACGTCGACGTGCCCTGCGACTGGAGCCGCGCGCAGTCGTGGGACTTCCACCCGCTCGACGACGAGGCGTTCCCCGCCGTGCGCTTGGCGCGGCAGGTGGGGGAGGCCGGGGGGACCTTCCCGGCGGTCTACAACGCGGCCAACGAGGTGGCGGTCGACGCCTTCCACGAGGGTGCGCTCTCGTTCGTGGCGATCGTCGACACCGTCGAGCAGGTGGTGGCGGCGCACGACGCCGGCGCGGGCGACGCCTCCAGCGTCGAGGGGGTCCTGGCGGCCGACGCCTGGGCCCGCGCCGCCGCCCGCGACCTGGTGCTCGCCGCCCGCTGAGGGGGGCGGTCTCCCACGACCCCCGGCCGGGTCCCGGGTACGCGACGTATCCTGCCGAGATGACCACCATCGCCTTCGTGCTCGGCGTGCTCTTCATGGCGCTCGGCCTCGCGCTGTCCATCGCGCTCCACGAGGTCGGCCACCTGGTGCCCGCGAAGAGGTTCGGGGTGAAGGTGACCCAGTACATGGTGGGGTTCGGGCCCACCGTCTGGTCGCGCCGCCGGGGTGAGACCGAGTACGGCCTCAAGGCCGTCCCGCTCGGCGGCTACATCCGGATGATCGGGATGTTCCCGCCCCGCCCGGGCGACCCGAAGGGCACGTTGCGGGCGTCGAGCACCGGCCGGTTCAGCCAGCTGGTCGACGAGGCCCGCACCGCCAGCCTGGAGGAGGTCGGCCCCGACGACCACGACCGCGTCTTCTACCGGCTGCCGGTGTGGAAGAAGGTCGTGGTGATGCTCGGTGGGCCGACCATGAACCTGCTCATCGGGGTCGTGCTGCTGACCCTCCTGCTCACCGCGCACGGCGTCCCCACGGCCCAGCCCGGCGCGGTCGTCGCGTCGGTGAGCCGGTGCGTCGTACCGGCCACCGACGCCGCGGCCACCACCGGTCAGTGCGCGGGCAAGCCCCCGACCCCGGCCGTGGCGGCCGGCATCCTCCCCGGCGACCGACTGGTCTCGATCGGTGGCACCCCGGTGCGCGACATCCGCGACGTCGGCGCCCTGGTGCGCCCCGCCGCCGGCCGCCCCGTCGACATCGTCGTCGAGCGCGACGGTCGCCGGCTGACCCTGCGCGCCACGCCGATCCGCAACCTGCTGGCCGTCACCGACGACGCCGGCAACCCGGTGCTCGACGCCGACGGCAAGCCTCGCACCACCGAGGCCGGCTTCCTCGGGGTCACCACCCGACAGCCCTCCGCCTACGTGCCGCAGTCCCTCAGCGCCGTACCGCCGTACCTGTGGGCGGGCGTCAGCAACACCGCACTCGCGCTGGTCCATGTCCCCGAGCGGATGGCGGGGGTCTGGAAGGCCGCCTTCGGTGGCGGCGAGCGCGCGGCCGACAGCCCGATGTCGGTGGTCGGCGTCGGCCGCGTCGCCGGCGAGGTCTCGGCCGGCCGGCTCGACGCGCTGACCGGGGGGTCCCTGGCCGACCGGTTCTGGTTCCTGGTCAGCCTCGTGGCGAGCCTGAACCTGATGCTCTTCCTGTTCAACCTGATCCCGCTGCTGCCCCTCGACGGCGGGCACGTGGCCGGGGCGCTGTGGGAGGGCACCAAGCGGCAGTGGGCGACGCTGCGCGGTGCCCCCGACCCGGGCTTCGTCGACGTGGCGAAGGCGCTCCCGGTCGCCTACACGGTCGCCTTCGTGCTCATCGGGATGTCGGCCCTGCTCATCTACGCCGACCTGGTGAACCCGATCAAGCTCGGGGGCTGAGCCGCCGCCCGTGCAGGGAACCCCCAGCGCGCGGTCGTAGGCTTGCGGCATGTCCGTCTCCCTGGGTATGCCCGCCGCCCCGCCTCCCGTCCTGGCCCCTCGTCGCGTGACGCGCAAGATCCGCGTCGGCAAGGTCGAGGTCGGCGGCGACGCCCCGGTGTCGGTGCAGTCGATGACGACCACCCCGACCACCGACATCAACGCCACCCTCCAGCAGATCGCCGAGCTCACCGCGGCCGGCTGCGACATCGTGCGCGTGGCGTGCCCCAGCCAGGACGACGCCGAGGCGCTGCCCGCCATCGCGCGCAAGTCGCAGATCCCGGTGATCGCCGACATCCACTTCCAGCCCAAGTACGTCTACGCGGCCATCGACGCCGGGTGCGCCGCGGTGCGGGTCAACCCCGGCAACATCCGGCAGTTCGACGACCAGGTCGGCGAGATCGCGCGGCGGGCGAAGGAGGCGGGGGTCTCCATCCGCATCGGCGTCAACGCCGGCTCGCTCGACAAGCGGATCCTCGAGAAGTACGGCAAGGCCACGCCCGAGGCGCTGGTCGAGTCGGCCGTCTGGGAGGCGGGGCTGTTCGAGGAGCACGACTTCCACGACTTCAAGATCTCGGTCAAGCACAACGACCCGGTCGTGATGGTCAAGGCCTACCAGCTGCTGGCCGAGCGCGGCGACTGGCCCCTGCACCTCGGGGTCACCGAGGCCGGGCCCGCCTTCCAGGGCACCATCAAGTCGGCCACCGCGTTCGGCGCACTGCTCAGCCAGGGCATCGGCGACACCATCCGGGTCTCCCTCTCGGCCCCGCCGGTCGAGGAGGTCAAGGTCGGCATCCAGATCCTCCAGTCGCTGGGCCTGCGCCCGCGCAAGCTCGAGATCGTGTCGTGCCCCTCGTGCGGCCGCGCGCAGGTCGACGTCTACAAGCTGGCCGACGAGGTCACCGCCGGGCTCGAGGGCATGACCGTGCCGCTGCGGGTGGCCGTCATGGGCTGCGTCGTCAACGGCCCGGGGGAGGCCCGCGAGGCCGACCTCGGGGTGGCGTCCGGCAACGGCAAGGGCCAGATCTTCGTCCGGGGCGAGGTCATCAAGACCGTGCCCGAGAGCCAGATCGTCGAGACCCTCATCGAGGAGGCCATGCGCCTGGCCGACGAGATGGGCGAGCCCGTCGACGAGGAGTCGGCCGGGGCGCCGACCGTCAGCGTCTCCTGACCGGCAGCGACGCGCCGTGACGCGCAGGCCGGTCGAGCGCGTCGTGCGCGGAGCCGGAGACCCCTAGGCTGAGCGGGTGCTCCGCACACGATCCCCGGTCCGGCCGCTGTCGCTCGACGACCGTGACGCCGCGCTCGACCTCTGCGCCCGGGACCTCCCCCAGAGGGTGTTCGTCGCGGCCCGGGTGCTCGAGGGCTCGCGCACGGGGTCGCTGTCGTCGGTGCTGGGGCATCGCGACGACGGCGTGCTCACCTCGCTGTGCTGGGCCAGCGCCAACATCGTGCCGGTCGGCACCACCGAGGAGAACCGCCCGCTGTTCGCCGACCGGCTGCGCCGCTGGCGCGGTCGCTGCGCGTCGGTGTTCGGCCCGCGCGAGGAGGTGCTCGGGCTCTGGCAGCACCTCGAGCCGCACTGGGGCCAGCCGCGGGTGGTCCGGGCCCACCAGCCGTTGCTCGTGGCCGACCTCCCCCCGTCGGCGGAGGGGGTCGAGCCCGACCCGCGCGTGCGCCTGGCGCGGGCCGACGAGGTGGACCTGGTCCTGCCCGCCGCCGAGCACATGTTCACGGCCGAGATCGGCTACCGCCCCTACACCGGGTCCAGCCGCGGCTACCGTGCCTCGCTGGCCTCCCTCATCGCCCGCGGGCACACCTACGTCGTCGTCGAGGGCGGCGAGGTCGTCTTCAAGACCGACATCGGCAGCCTCGCGCTCGGCTGCGCCCAGCTCCAGGGCGTCTGGGTGGCGCCGCGGCTGCGCGGGCAGGGTCTCGCGGTGCCGATGCTGGCCGCCGTCCTCGAGCAGGTGATGGCCGGCCCGGCGCCCCTGGTCTCCCTCTACGTCAACGACTTCAACACCGCCGCCCGCGCCACGTACGAGCGCCTCGGCTTCCGCTCCGCGGGTGAGTTCACGACCGTCCTGCTCTGAGCGACCGGTGCGCCGGTCAACCGCGGCGCGGAGGGTCCGCCTGCCTCGTTATCCTGGGCCGGTCACCCCCGAACCCCAGGAGCCTTCCCGTGGCCATGCGCATGTCGTCCCTGTTCCTGCGAACCCTTCGCGAGGACCCGGCGGACGCGGAGGTGCCCAGCCACCGGCTGCTGGTGCGGGCCGGCTACATCCGCCGCGTCAGCCCCGGCATCTACACCTGGCTGCCGCTGGGGCTGAAGGTGCTGCGCCGCGTCGAGACCATCGTGCGCGAGGAGATGGACGCCATCGGCGCCCAGGAGCTGCTGTTCCCGGCCCTGCTGCCCCGTGAGCCCTACGAGGCCTCGGGCCGCTGGGACGAGTACGGCGAGAACGTCTTCCGGCTCAAGGACCGCAAGGGCGGCGACTACCTGCTCGGCCCCACGCACGAGGAGATGTTCACCCTCGCGGTCAAGGACCTGTACAGCTCGTACAAGGACCTGCCGCTGTCGATCTACCAGATCCAGACCAAGTACCGCGACGAGGCCCGGCCGCGCGCCGGGGTGCTGCGGGGGCGCGAGTTCGTGATGAAGGACAGCTACTCCTTCGACCTCGACGACGCCGGGCTCGACAAGAGCTACCAGCTGCACCGCGACGCCTACGTACGCATCTTCGACCGGCTCGGCTTCCACTACGTGATCGTGCAGGCGATGGCCGGCGCGATGGGCGGCTCGAAGTCCGAGGAGTTCCTCGCCACCGCCGAGAACGGCGAGGACACCTACGTCCGCTGCCCGAACTGCGGCTATGCGGCCAACGTCGAGGCCGTCCGCGTGCCCGTGCCGGATGCCGTGGACGCCACCGCGGTGCCCGCCGCCCACGCGGAGGACACCCCCGACACCCCCACCATCGACAGCCTCGTGGCGCACCTGGAGTCGGCGTTCCCGCGCTCCGACGGGCGGGCCTGGACCGCCGCCGACACCCTCAAGAACGTGCTGGTGATGCTGGTCCACCCCGACGGCACCCGCGAGCCGCTGGCGATCGGGCTGCCCGGTGACCGCGAGGTCGACGAGAAGCGCCTCGGCGCCCAGGTGGAGCCCGCCGCCGTCGAGGCGTTCGTCGAGGCCGACTTCGCGGCGCACCCGGCCCTGGCCAAGGGCTACATCGGTCCCGGCGTGCTGGGGTCCGAGAAGGCCTCCGGCATCCGGTACCTGCTCGACCCCCGCGTCAGCGAGGGCACCGCGTGGGTCACCGGCGCCGACACCCCCGGCCGCCACGTCCTCGACCTGGTGGCCGGGCGCGACTTCACCGCCGACGGCACCATCGAGGCCGCCGAGGTGCGCCCGGGCGACGCCTGCCCGTCGTGCGGCCACGGCCTCGAGGCGGCGCGCGGCATCGAGATGGGACACATCTTCCAGCTCGGCACCAAGTACGCCGAGGCGCTCGACCTCAAGGTGCTCGACGAGCACGGCAAGCTGCGCACGGTCACCATGGGCTCCTACGGCGTCGGGGTGTCCCGGGCCGTGGCGTGTGTCGCTGAGGGCAACCACGACGAGCTCGGCCTGGTCTGGCCGCGGGCGCTGGCCCCGGCCGACGTGCACGTCGTCGCCACGGGCAAGGACGAGGCCGTGGCCACCTACGCCGAGGAGCTCACCCGCGAGCTCGAGGCCCGCGGCGCCCAGGTGCTGCTCGACGACCGCCGCCAGGCGAGCCCGGGCGTGAAGTTCAAGGACGCCGAGCTCATCGGCGTGCCCACCATCGTGGTCGTCGGGCGTGGCCTCGCCGACGGCACCCTCGAGCTCAAGGACCGCCGCACCGGCGAGCGGCGCGAGCTGGCCGTGGCCACGGCCGTCGACGACATCCTGCGCGAGATCGGCCAGGCGTGAGCCGACCCGTCGAGGCCGTCGTCTTCGACTGGGGCGGCACGCTGACGCCCTGGCACGACGTCGACCTCCCCGAGCAGTGGCGGGTCTTCGCCCGCGAGGTGCACGGGGTGCCGGTCGGCTCGCCGGAGGTGTCCGACGCCGACCTCGCCGAGGCCCACCGGCTGGCCGACCGCATCCTCGAGGTGGAGGCGGCCGCGTGGCGGCGGGGGCGCGACGAGCACTCGTCGGCCGCCCTCGCCGACATCCTCGACGCCGCGGGCATCGACCCCGAGCACGACCGGCACCACCTGGCGCTGGCCGCCTACCGGCGCTTCTGGGAGCCGCACACGTTCACCGACCCGCAGGTCCGCCCGCTATGGGAGGGGCTGCGCGAGCGGGGGATCCAGGTCGGGGTGCTGTCGAACACCATCTGGAGCCGCGAGTACCACCGCGAGATCTTCGCGCGCGACGGCGTGCTCGACCTGGTCGACGCCGACCTCTACTCCAGCGAGCTCGACCACGTGAAGCCGCATCCCGAGGTGTTCCGGGCCGCCTGCCGTGCGGTCGGGGTCGACCCGGTGCGGGCGGTGTACGTGGGCGATCGCATCTTCGAGGACGTGCACGGGCCGCAGCAGGTCGGGATGCGCGCCATCTGGATCCCGCACAGCGACATCCCGGCGTCGCAGCGCGTCGAGGTCACGGCCGTCCCCGACGCCCGCGCCCACGAGCTGCTCGACGTGCTCGCCGTCGTCGACGCCTGGAACGCCGCGTGAGCGCGCCGCCGGTCGGCGCCATCGGGCTCGGGGCGGCTCGCCCCGGTCGCGGCTGAGCCGTGGCCGACCCCGGGCTGCACGTCCTGCTCCTGCTCGCGCTCGCCGGCTTCCTCGCCGGCTGGGTGGACGCCGTCGTCGGTGGCGGCGGGCTGGTGCAGCTGCCGGCACTGCTCATCGGTCTCCCGGGCGCGAGCCCCGCGCAGGTGCTCGCGACGAACAAGTTCGGCTCGGTGTGGGGGACCGCCACGGCGGCGGGCACGTACTACCGACGGGTGCGACCCGACCTGCGCACGGCGCTGCCGATGGCGGCGGTCGCGTACGTCGGCGCCATCGGGGGAGCGCTGCTCGGGCTGCACATCCCGAAGTCGGCCTTCAACCCCGTCATCCTCGTGATGCTGCTGGTGGTGGGCGCCTACACGCTGCTCAAGCCGTCGGTGGGGGAGCTGACCCGGCTGCGTTGGAGCGGCGGGCGGCACACCACGGCGGCAGTGCTGACCGGGTTCGTCATCGGGATGTACGACGGCGCGCTGGGGCCGGGGACGGGGTCGTTCCTGGTGTTCGCGCTGGTCGGGCTGCTGGGCTACGCGTTCCTCGAGGCCAGCGCCAAGGCCAAGATCACCAACCTGGCGACGAACCTCGGGGCGCTGACGGTGTTCGCGCCCGGCGGGCACGTGCTGTGGAAGGTCGGGGCGGTGATGGCGGTGGCGAACCTGCTCGGCGGGTACATCGGGGCCCGGACCGCGGTGGCGCGGGGGAGCCGGTTCATCCGGGCGGTGTTCGTGGTGGTGGTGGTGGCGTTCGTCATCCGCATCGGCGGAGACCTCGCCGGCCTCTGGTAGCCCACCCCTCCTCTGCCGCGCCTCACCCGGAATGTGTGTGAAGGCCCTCGGTATGTCGACGCTCTTCACACACGTTCGCGCAGGGAGGGGAGGGGAGGGGGGTCAGGCCGCGAGGGGGAGAGCGAGCCCGCGCGCGACCTGCTCCATGAACATCCGCTCGTGGATGCGCAGGCCCACCAGGTCGATGCGCAGGACGGTGTCGCGGCCGAGGGCGACGTCGTTCTGCCGCAGGTTGTCGTCGGTCACGGCCAGCCCCACACGATGGCCCGCACCGTCGATCTCGACGACGAGACGTGAGCCGGGCCACCGCACATCCAGGTAGATGCGCCCCCGCGAGGTCCGGCGCACCACCTGTCGCTCCGGCTCGGGCAACCCGTACCGGCGGCACAGCTGAGCGAAGTCGAGCTCGCCGAGCGACTGGGCGCCGTCGCTGATGTCGCGCAGCAGCTGGCGCACCAGCGGACGACGGCCTCGGTTGCGGACGGTGCGGAACGCCTGCTGCAGACGCGGGCCCGTGGTGAGCCGCTGCTGGACCACGAGGCACAGCACGAGCGCTGCCTGGCGGTCGGTGCGCACCCACGCAGCCGCTCTGAGAGCAGCCACCTCGACCGTCGTGCGCGGCAGGGTGGTACCAGCGGCCTCGAGCGGACGGCGCGCCACCCGGTGGATGTGGACGCCGTCGACCTTCGGGCAGCGGGCGTTGCGGGGCACGGAGACGTGGATCTCGTCGTCGCTCCATCCCGTCAGGCCCGCCGCCTGCAGGGCAGAGGTGCCGTCGACCAGGGCGACGTCGACGGCGACCTCCCACACGGCGGCATGCCGCCGGGCCTCGATGCCCACCGGGCCGGTGTGCAGGACGACGGTGTGGGTCCCGAGCGTCTGCCAGCGCTCGGCATCGACCTCACGTTGGATGGCGGCGTGGTCGAACCCGAGCTCCAGCAGTCGCCAGCGGGGCAACGCGCCGCCGGAGTCCTCGGCCGCGGCCCTCGCGGCGCGGCGCAGCGCCTTGCGAGGGGGGCGCGGCGTCGTCATCCCGGCAGCATGGCCGCCCGGGGCGGTCGGCCGCGGGCGTCATCCACAGGCCCCCGCTGCCCCTCCGCGAACGTGTGTGAAGAACCTCTACCTGCCGACGTTCTTCACACACGTTCGGGGGAGGGAGGGAGGAGGGAGGGGGGAGGGGGGAGGGAGGGGTCAGGGGAAGGGAGGGGGTCAGGTGAGCCAGAGGGCGGCGTAGGGCTCGAGGCGGACGTCGCCGGTCGCGTCCCAGGTCAGCCCCTCGCCGGTCAGCGCGTCGACGGCGTCGGCCAGCCCCAGCTCGTGCACCCGCCAGCCGGGCCAGTGCCGCACCTCGGGCGTCACGTTGTAGACGCCGGCGAACCGCCCCAGCGGATGGTCGCGCAGGGTCACCAGCACCCCCGGGTCGTCGACCGGGCCGATCGTCGTCTCGACCGACCCGTGCAGCTGCGGCAACCCGGCGCGCACCTGCGCCAGCCGCGCCAGGTCGCCGAAGACCCGGCCCGCCACGGTCGAGGGGTCGTGCCGCTGCCCGACCCGCTCGGCGTCCAGCCGCGGCCGGTGGGCCCAGCGGTTGTCGCCCTCGTGCCCGGGCTCGTCGGCCCAGGCGGGGTCGTTGGGCAGCCCCAGCTCGTCACCGCTCCAGATGACCGGGATGCCGCCCCATCCGAACACGACCGCGTGGCCCAGGCGCAGCGCGACCAGCGCCGACTCGCGCTCGTCGCCGGTCTCGGCGCTCTCGAGGCCCACCAGCGATGCGGCGGTGCCGGAGGTGCGGCGGTCGCCGGTCTCGGGGTTGAACTGGAACACCAGGCCCCGCGCCGGCGAGCCCCAGAAGTCACCGGAGTACCAGTCGGCCAGGAAGTGCCGGTGCCCCGGCCCCGTCAGCCCCAGCGCCGCGGCGTCCTCGTCCATCACCGCCCAGCCGATGTCGTCGTGGCAGCGCAGGTACGTGAGCCAGGTGGCCGTGGTGGGCTTGGGCGGGAGCGATCCCAGGGCGTGCGCGGCCAACCGGACGTCGCGGCTGGCCAGCATCGACCACACCTGCACCATGAGGCTGTTGTGGTAGGCGAGGTCGCTGACCTTGCCGGTGTGGCGCCCCTGCCCGAGGTAGGCCAGCAGCTGCGTCGGCGCGACGATGGCCTCGGCCTTGAACGCCACCGCCGGGCACGCGATGCGGGTGAGCGCGCGCAGCACCTGGGTGATGACGTGTACCTCGGGCTGGCCCTGGCAGTCGGTGCCGAGCCGCTTCCACATGAAGGCGATCGCGTCCAGGCGCAGCACGTCGACGCCACGGTTGGCCAGGTCGAGGATGATCTGCGCGTACTCGACCAGCACGTCGGGGTTGCCCCAGTTGACGTCCCACTGCCAGGCGTTGAACGTCGTCCACACCCAGCCGTCGAGGTCGTCGTCCCAGGTGAAGCTGCCGGGGGCGAAGTCGGGGAAGACCTCCGGGAGGGTGCGCTCGTAGGCGTCGGGGAGGCGCCGGTCGGGGAAGACGTGGAAGTACGAGCGGTAGCGCAGCGTCCCCTCGCGGGCCTTGCGCGCCCACTCGTGCTCGCGCGCCACGTGGTTCAGCACCAGGTCGAGCACGAGGCTCATCCCGCGTTCGTGCAGGGCGTCGGCCAGCTCGCCGAGGTCGTCCATGGTGCCGAGGTCGGGGCGCACCTGCCGGTAGTCGGCCACCGCGTACCCGCCGTCGTTGTCGCCGTCGCGCGGTCGCAGCAGCGGCATCAGGTGCAGGTAGCGGACCCCGAGCTCCTCGAGGTACGGGATGCGGGCGGCCACCCCGGGCAGGTCCCCCGCGAAGCGGTCGGCGTAGGCGGCGTACCCGACGACCGAGGGGTCCTGGAGCCAGTCGGGCTGCAGCATCCGGTCGAGGTCGCGGCGGTGCAGCCGGTCGGGGCGGCGGGCATGGGCCCGAGCGGCCAGGGTGACGAGCTGGGCCCCCACGGTCTCGGCCCGCGCCGGGCCGTACAGCGCGGCCAGCCCGTCGTACAGGTCCGGCCACCAGCGCTGCAGCCGCGCGGCCAGCATCTCGGCCCGGTCGGGCGGGGCCCCGCCGGGCAGGGGCGGGGGCGGGGGCACCGTTGCGCTCACGGCCGCATTCTGGCGGAACCGCGCAAGCGTTTCCACCATGTCCACCAGCAGGCGGCCGCGGGCTCACGGTGCCCTCCGAACCGGCTCACAGCCGGCGCATAGGGAAGGGGAGAATATTCGTCCCCATGACGACGAGCACGGTGAGGGCCCAGCGCGCCACCACCGCCACCTCCCCCCGGCGCCGCCGAGCCCCCCTCGCGCCGGTGCCCCGCTGGTGGCGCGACGCCACCGCCGCGGCCGGCTGGGCCGTGATCCTCGCGGTCGTCGCCCTCTGGGTGGCCGGCGGCGGCGTGCAGGACCTCACCACGTGGGGCGGCTTCCTCACCTCGACCGGGCGGGTCGCCGGCCTGGTCGCCTCGGCGCTGCTGCTGCTCCAGGTGATCCTGATGGCCCGCGTGCCGTGGGTCGAGCAGGCCTGGGGCCAGGACGAGCTGGCCCGGGTGCACCGCCTGGTGGGCTTCACCTCGTTCACCCTCCTGATGGCGCACATCGTCCTCATCACCCTGGGCTACGCCGCCTCGAGCGCGCTCGGCATCTGGGGCACCACCTGGGACTTCGTCGTCAACTACCCGGGGATGTTGCTGGCGTTCGCCGGCACCGCGGCCCTGGTCGTGGTGGTCGTCACCTCCGTCAAGCGTGCCCGCCGGAGGCTGCGCTACGAGTCCTGGCACCTCCTCCATCTCTACGCCTACCTGGGCGCGGGCCTGGTCCTGCCGCACCAGCTCTGGACCGGCGCGCAGTTCCTCGACTCCACCGCCGCCACCGTCTTCTGGTGGGGCCTGTGGGGCACCACCGCCGCCGCGGTGCTGGTCTTCCGGGTGGGGGTTCCCGTGTGGCGCTCGCTGCGCTCACCCATCCGCGTCCTCGACGTCCGCGAGGAGGCCCCCGGCGTCACCACCGTGACCGTGGGTGGCGACGGCGTGCGCGCCCTCCCGGCCCGGGCCGGGCAGTTCTTCCAGTGGCGCTTCCTCGACGGGCCGGGCTGGAGCCGCGCCAACCCCTACTCCATCTCGGCCGCGCCGGACGGGCGCACGCTGCGCCTCACGGCGGCGCACGTCGGCGACGGGTCGGCTCGACTGGCCTCGCTGCGACCGGGCACCCGCGTGCTGCTGGAGGGCCCGTACGGCCGGCTCCACGGCGGCGTCCGCGCCCACCGCAAGGTCCTCCTCATGGGCTCGGGCATCGGCATCACGCCCCTGCGCGCGCTCCTCGAGGAGCTGCCCCAGCGGCCGGGCGACGTGACCGTCGTGCACCGGGTGCGCTCGCAGGCCGAGGCCGTGCTGGCCGACGAGCTGCAGGCCCTGGCCACCGCCCGTGGCGCCCGCTACGTGCAGGTCGAGGGGCGCCGCATCCCGGGCCGCGCCAGCTGGCTGCCGCGGCAGGCCGCGCACCTGAGCGACGCCCAGGCGCTGCGCGAGATCGTCCCCGACGTGGCCGAGCACGACGTCTACGTCTGTGGCAACGACGCCTGGATGGATGCCGTGCACGCCGCCGCCCTCGAGGCCGGGGTGGCGCGCGACGCCGTCCACCTCGAGCGCTTCGCCTACTGACCACCCCGGCCACGGAGAGGAACCCATGCGACGGATCACCACCTGGGTGCTGAGCACGGTCTCGGCGCTGGTCCTGCTGTTCAGCTACCACACCTCCACGAACGCGGCGGGGACGACGAGCATCGTGGCCGCCGGCGGCACCGCCGCCAACGGCACCTCCCCGGGGGCCGCCGGCGGCACCGGCTCGACCGCCACGCCGGGCACCGCCCCGCCGGACACCACCGGCACGGGGTCGACCGCCACCCCCAGCACCCCGAGCACCTCGTCGGGCTCGTCCGGCTCCTCCGGGTCGTCCGCGGCGAAGACCTACACCGGCGACGCCGTCGACACCCGGTACGGCCCGGTCCAGGTCGCGATCACCGTCGCGGGCGGCAAGGTCACCCGGTCCGTCGTGACCCAGGTGCCGTGGAACGGCCGCCAGGACCAGGAGATCAACTCCTACGCGGTGCCGGTCCTCAACGGTGAGGTCGTCGCCGCCCAGAGCGCCGGCATCGACATGGTCTCGGGCGCCACCTTCACCTCCGACGGCTACATCCGGTCCCTGCAGTCGGCGCTGGACCAGGCGCACCTGTGATCACCGCCGAGATCCCGGTGACACCGGCCGGCCCACCACCGCCGGTCCTGGCCCGCCGGGCCTGGGTCGAGCCCGTGATGGGGACCGCCGTCAGCGTCCACGTCCGCGCCCTCGAGCCCACCCGGCCCGACGTCGAGGCCGGCGTGCAGCGGGTGTTCGCGCACCTGCGATGCGTCGACCGGGTCCTCTCGACCTGGCGCGCCGACAGCGACCTGCTGCGCCTCCAGCACGGGGAGGTCGACGAGGTGCACGCGTGGGTCGCCGACGTGACCGAGCTGTGCCTCGAGGCCGAGGAACGCACCGACGGGCTGTTCCGCGCCTGGCGGGCCCGTCGCGGCGAGCGGCCCACGTTCGACCCGACCGGCCTGGTCAAGGGCTGGGCGGTGGCCGGGGCGGCCGCCCACCTCGACCTCGTCCCGGAGATCGCCTACAGCATCGGAGCCGGGGGCGACGTGGTCGTCGGGACCGGTCGCGGTCCGGGGTTCGCCGCCCCCGTGTGGCGCATCGGCCTCGAGGATCCCCGCCACGCGGGGCAGGTGGCCGAGGTCGTCACCCTGCGTCGTGGCGCGGTGGCGACGTCGGGTGCGGCCCAGCGCGGGGGGCACGTGCTGGACCCCCGGCGGGGCACCCCGGTGACCCGGGCGGGCTCGGCCAGCGTGGTCGGCCCGGACCTGCTCTGGGCCGACGTGTGGGCCACGGCGGCCTTCGTCGACCCCGAACGGGCGGCCGAGCTCCTCGCGGACCGCGACCCCGCGTACCGCCTACACGTACTCTGACCTGCGAAGACACCTGGATCCGGAGTCCGGCCGGGGGTGCGCTGTGGTTCGGCCGTCCCGTTCGGTCAGCGGGGACTTTACTTTTCCTTTACGCTGTCCTTACTCGTCGACCGCAGGGGGTCGGCAGTGAGCAGCAGGGAACAATTCAATGCAGGTCAACACTGACCGGCTCACGAGCCGGCGTACTCTCACGACCGTTGCGGCCTGGGCCGTCCCGGTGATCGCCGTCGGCGTCGCCGCACCGATGGCCGCCGCGTCGTCCGGCGTCGTCTTCACCTTCGACGGTGAGGGGTGCAAGTACCCCGGCCAGTCGGTCGCCGGCAAGGAGTTCGGCTACAAGCTGGAGTTCCAGGTCACCAGCTCGGTCGCCACCACGGTCACCTTCCTGTCGGTCTCGGCGCCCAACTACCCGGACGCCCAGGTCATCGAGGCCGGCCCGAACGGCGGCGGGAGCACGACGATCTCGATCCCCGCGGGGACGAGCACCGTCTACGTGATCTTCGCGGCGGACCTGCAGGTGTCCAAGGGCAACTCCGCCAACGGCACCGCGACCTTCTCGTACTCCACGGGCACCGGCGGCACCGGCACCATCACCGGCGACGTCACGGGGTTCAACCCCTGTAAGTGACCGCCGAGCCCGTCCCCGCCTCGCGGGTGGCGGGCTCGTGGTTGCATGACCGGATGCGCGATGTCCGGATGGTCGACGTGTTCTCCAGCACCCCGTTCCTCGGCAACGCCCTGGCGGTGGTGCACGACGCCGACGACCTGGGCGAGGCCGACATGGCGGCGATCGCCCGGTGGACGAACCTGTCCGAGACGACCTTCCTGTGCGCTCCGACGCGCCCGGACGCCGACTACCGGGTGCGCATCTGGACGACCGGCGGCGAGCTGCCCTTCGCCGGCCACCCCACCCTCGGGTCGGCCCACGCCTGGCTCGAGGCCGGTGGGGTGCCGCGCGACGCCGACGTCGTCGTGCAGGAGTGCGCCGCCGGGCTCGTTCGGGTTCGGCGGGGCTCGCTGCTGGCGTTCGAGGCCCCGCCGCTGGTGCGCTCGGGGCCGGTCGGGACGGCCGACCGCGAGCGCGTGACGTCCGCCCTCGGCCTCGACGCCGGCGAGGTCCTCGAGATGGCGTGGGTCGACAACGGCCCCGGCTGGGTCGGCGTCCTCCTGGACGACCCCGAGGCGCTCCTGGCCCGCCGGGTCGACCTCGCCCGTCTCGACGGTCTCAAGGTGGGGCTGGCCGCCCGCTGGCCCGACGGCGCCCACCCCGACGGCTGCGGGCTCGAGGTCCGCGCGTTCTACGCCGACGGCCGCGACGCGTCCGAGGACCCCGTCACGGGCAGCCTCAACGCCGGCCTGGCCCAGTGGCTGGTCCCCGCCGGGCTGATGCCGCCGCGCTACGTCGCCGCGCAGGGGGGCGCGATCGGCCGCGCGGGCCGCATCGAGGTCACCGTCGAGCTGTCCGGCGCCGTCCTCGTGGGTGGCGCCACCCGGACGCTGGTCACCGGGCGCCTCGGGGGCTGACGCGCCGGCGGGTGCCCCTGTCCAGAGGGGCTCCCGCGCTGCTACCCTCGCTGCGTTCAGCCGTGGTTCAGCAGGGGACCCCGGCGCGAGCACCAGGCTGGGTCATGTCGTCGAGAACAGGCAACAGGCAGCCGCGGGAACCCCGCGCCGCCCTGATGCCCTCGCGTGCCCGCTCCCTCACCGAGGGACGCGAGCGGCGCCCGACGACCACGACCTCCACCCCGGGCGTGACCCGCCCGGGCGGCCCCGGCCCCCTCGCATCCCACCACCGGCCGACGCGCGCCTGCCCGTACCCGGCCCCTTGACCCAACAGGCGGGTGTTCGCACCCTGCCCGTTCGGCCCCGCACGGTCCTTCGGGACCGCAGCGAGGGTCGGCGGACGCCGGGACGGCGGCGATCGGGTGCTCCGGCGCCCGGCTGCCTCTCCCTCTGTGCCTCCCGGCGTCCGCGGGACCCCTCGACCCCAGGTCAGGCCTGGGGAACGGGCCCGACGGCGGCGACGACGGCGCCGGGGTCGGTGACCGGGCGGTCGCACACGAAGCCCCGGCACACGTAGGCCGCGGCCCGGCCGTCGACCAGGGGCCGCGACGCCAGCAGGGGGATGCCGGGAGCGTCCGGTGCGCCGGCCACGTGCACCAGGCCCGGCGAGCCCGAGCGGCGTACGGCCGCCAGCAGCGCCTCCGCGTCCGGTCCGTCACCGACCACCGCCACCTGCAGTGGCCCGGCCGCCACGGCCTCGGCCACCGCAAGCGCCCATCCGGCGAACCGCGGCTCACCGGTGGCCACGGAGCCGCACGCCGCGAGGGCCTGCTCGGCCGCCGCGCGGTGGCGGGTGGGGCCGCCCAGTGCCGCCGCGGTGAGCAGGGCGTGGGCCAGCGCGGATGCGCCCGCGGGCTCGGCGTTGTCGCTGCGGCTCGCGGGGCGGCTGAACAGCGTCGGGGCGTCGTGGGCGGTGTCGTGCACGGTGCCGTCGTCGTCCACGAACCGCAGGAGCGCCCGGTCGAGCAGCTCGGTGGCGGCAGCGAACCAGCGGGCGTCGCCGCTCGCCTGGTGCAGGGCCAGCAGGCCCTCGGCCAGGTCGGCGTGGTCGTCGAGCACGCCGGGCGCCTGCGACACCCGGCCGGCCCGGGAGGTGCGGTGCAGCACCCCGTCGACGAGGTGCGTGGCGAGCACGTGGTCGGCGGCCCGGGCGGCGGCGGCGACGAGGTCGGGCCGGCCCAGCAGGGCGCCGGCGTCGGCCAGGGCGGCCACCGCCAGGCCGTTCCAGGCGGTGACCACCTTGTCGTCGCGCGCCGGCTGGGGCCGCTCGGCCCGGGCCGCCAGCAGCCGCGCCCGGACCCCCTCCCACCACACCGGGTCAGCCGGGTCGGCGCGGAGCTGCAGCGTCGAGGCGCCGGCCTCGAAGGTGCCCTCGGGGGTCACCTCGAGCAGGGCGGCCGCCCGCGGGCCGTCGTCGGCCCCCAGCACCTCGGCCAGCTGCGCGGGCGTCCAGGCGTAGGTCAGCCCCTCGTGGGAGTGGCCGTCGACCACCGTGTCGGCATCCAGCGCGGAGGCGAAGGCACCCTCGGGCGTCAGCAGGTCCCGCAGCAGGAAGGCGGCGGTCTCCTCGGCCACGCGGCGCGCCAGCGGGTCGCCGGTGCTGCGCCACAGGTGCGCGTACACCCGCAGGAGGAGGGCGTTGTCGTAGAGCATCTTCTCGAAGTGCGGCACGACCCAGGCGGCGTCGACCGCGTAGCGCGCGAAGCCCCCGCCGAGCTGGTCGTACATCCCGCCCCGGGCCATGGCCTCGCAGGTGCCGCGCACCATCGCCAGGGCGTCGGCCGTGCCGGTGCGGGCGTGGTGGCGCAGCAGGAACTCCAGCACCATCGACGGCGGGAACTTCGGGGCCCCGCCGAAGCCGCCGCGGGCGTCGTCGTACTGGCCGCGGAGGCGCACCACGGCGTCCGCCAGCACCTCCGGGCCGACCGCGGCCGGGGCCGGAGGGCCGGTGACCTCCCGGAGTCGCTGGGCCACGTGGCTGCCGGAGGCCACGACCTGCTCGCGCTGGTCGCGCCAGGCCCGCCCGGCGTTGTCGAGCAGCCCCAGCAGTTGGGCCTTCGGGAGGTAGGTGCCGGCGAAGAAGGGGTCACCCGCCGGCGTCAGCAGGCAGGTCATCGGCCAGCCGCCGTGCCCCGTCAGGGCCGTGGTGGCGGCCATGTAGACGGCGTCGACGTCGGGGCGCTCCTCGCGGTCGACCTTGACGGCCACGAAGCCGGCCGACAGCACCTGCGCCACCTCGTCGTCCTCGAAGCACTCGTGCGCCATCACGTGGCACCAGTGACACGCGGCGTACCCCACCGAGAGGAACACCGGCACGTCGCGGCGGGCGGCCTCGGCGAAGGCATCCTCGCCCCACTCCCACCAGTCGACCGGGTTGTCGGCGTGCTGCAGCAGGTACGGGGACAGGGACTGCGCGAGCCGGTTCGCCATCGACCCACCGTACGGGCCGGCTCGGTCGACCGGCCACGGTGGGCGGGCCGGCCCATCCGGTGCGGGGGAGGGCTCCGAACGTGCTGTACCCGCTCCTGGTCGATTCCCCTGCGGACACGACGACGTGCCCGGTCGACGAGGTGCAGGAAGGACACGTCGATGACGACCGTTCCCGACCGCGCCCGCGCGTCGAGCCACCTGCCTCCCGGGCCCGCCGGACCCGACGGACGCGGCGTCTCGCGACGTGGCCTCATCGGGTGGGTCCTGGCGGGCAGCACCCTCGCCGTGGCCGCTGACCTCACCGTCGGCGCCGCCCCCGCGAACGCCGCCGTGCCGAGCCCGCCCCAGGTCCCCGAGCTCTACGACCTCGGCGACCTGCAGACGCACTCGGCCCTGCCGACCTCGCAGCTGATCAGCATCACCCTCGACGAGCAGGGCGTGGCGCACTTCGCTATCCCGCGGGCCGAGGTGGGCCAGGGCATCACCACCGCCGCCGCCATGCTCATCGCCGAGGAGCTCACCCTCCCCGTCGAGAAGGTGCGGGTCACGCTCGCGAAGGCGCGCCCCGAGCTGGTGTTCAACCAGCTGACCGGCGGCTCGAACACGATGCAGTCGATGTTCACACCCATCCGGGTCGCGGCCGCCACCGCCAAGGGGCGCCTGCTGCAGGCCGCCGCCATCGAGCTCGGCGCGCAGGTGTCGTCCCTGGTCGCCAAGGACGGTGTCGTCACCGGGCCGACCGGCAGCAGTGTGACCTACGGCGCCCTGGCCACCCTGGCCGCCAGCACCGAGACGGTCGCGGTCGAGGTCGCGCTCACCCCGCGCTCCGAGTTCTCGGTCATCGGCACCCCCCGGGGGCGTGACGACGCGCTCGCCGCCGTCACCGGCCGCAAGCAGTTCACCCTCGACCTCCAGGTGCCCGACGCGCTGCCGACGATGGTCTGCCGTCCGCCCGAGCTCAACGGCTCGCCGCGCTTCGTGAACAACCTGGCCGCGGTGCGCGCCATGCCCGGGGTCACCGACGTCGTGCTCGTGCCCACCGGGGTGGCGGTGCGCGCCGCCACCTTCGGGCAGTGCATCGACGCCGTCCGGGCCCTCGACGTGCAGTGGAACCCCGGGTCGGTCACCGGCGAGAGCGACGCGTCGATCCTGGCCGAGCTCAAGGCGGCCGAGCTGCCGATGGCGGTGCCCTCGGTGCCGCTGCTCGCGACCACCCTCGACCTGCGGGTCGAGTTCATGTTCCGCAGCAGCGCCGCCCTCGAGCCCAACTGCGCCATCGCCGACGTGCGCTCCGACCGTGCCACCGTGTGGGCCGGGCTCAAGGCGCCCATCGTGGCCCAGCGCGACATCGCCGAAGCCGTGGGGCTGCCGCAGGGTGCCGTCACGGTCAACGTCGTCACCGGCGGAGGGTCGTTCGGGCACAAGCTGTTCGGCGACGCCGCCACGGAGGCCGCGGTCATCTCGAAGGCGATGGGCAAGCCGGTGAAGCTGCTCTGGCACCGGGCCGACGAGCCCCGCCAGGGGCGCGTGCACCCGATGGCGACCTCGCGGGTGCGGGCCACGATGCTGGCCGGCCAGGTGCTCACCTTCGAGCAGCGCCACACGAGCGTCGTCACCGACTTCGGGCACGGGCTGGGCGAGCGCCTCACCGCCATGGCCGCCGAGCTGCCCGCCAACCTCGGCGGGATGGGACTCTCGCAGTCGATCTTCACCCTGACCCAGGAGCTGCCCTACGACTTCGGCGTCGTGACCCAGCTGCTGAACGAGGTCGACACCCGGTTTAACACCGGCAGCATGCGAAACATCTACAGCCCGGACGTCGCGTGCGCCAACGAGCTGGCCGTCGACCAGATCGCCAAGCGCCTCGGCCAGGACCCCTACACCTTCCGGATGGGCTTCCTGAAGAACGCCAAGGCCAAGCGCTGCCTGGCGGCGGTCGCGAAGGCCGGTGGATGGGGCCGCTCCCTGCCCGCGGGGGTGACCCAGGGCATCGCGGTGCACACCGAGTACAAGGGCGCCACGGCGGTCCTGGTCGAGCTCGACACGCGGCCGGCCACCGTCAACCGCACCGTGCGCAACGCCGTCACCGGGCCGCGCGTCACCAAGGCCGTCATCGCGGTCGACGTCGGCCTGGTGGTCAACCCGCGCGGGCTCGAGGCGCAGATGATGGGTGGGGTCAGCGACGGCATCGCCCTGGCGCTGACCAGCAGCAACCACCTGCAGGACGGGCACTTCCTCGAGGCCAGCTGGGACAACTACTTCTACACGCGGCAGTGGAACGTGCCTCTCGAGTTCTCCTGCATCGTCATGCCCTCCGACGAGGAGCTGCCCGGTGGCGCCGGCGAGGCGGGGGTGGCGGCCTCCGTGGCCGCGGTGGCCTGCGCCTACGCCCGCGCCACCGGCAAGGTCCCCACCCGGTTCCCGGTCAACCACGGGACCATCTCGTTCACCCCGAAGACCTTCGTCCCGCCCGTCCCGGAGTCCCCGGTCGACGGCCTCTCGTCCACGTTCTGAGGAGACCCGCCATGGCACAGCACACCTTCACCGTGAACGGCGAGAGCGTCACCGTCGACGTCGCCGACGACGTCCGTCTGCTCTGGGTCCTGCGTGACGTCCTGGGCATCACCGGGCCCAAGTACGGCTGCGGCATCAACGTCTGCAAGGCCTGCACCTCGCACATCAACGGCAAGGCCTTCAACCCCTGCTCGGTCCGGGTGGCCGACATCGGGCCGGACGACGAGGTCACGACCATCGAGGGGCTCGCGGACACCGTGGACGCCGACCTGCACCCGATGCAGGAGGCGTGGATCGAGCGCGACGTCGCGCAGTGCGGCTACTGCCAGCCGGGCCAGATCATGGCGGCGGTCGCCCTGGTCAACAAGGTCCGCGCCGAGGGGCGCGCCATCACCACCGCCGACCTCGACGGCATCCGCAACATCTGCCGCTGCGGCACGTACCACCGCATCCGCGAGGCCGTCGTGGAGGGGGCGAAGGGGATGTGAACGCCCGGGTCGCGCCGACCCGAGGGGGCCGGCGCGACCCGGGTCACCCGTCGAGCGCCTTGGTCAGCGCCACGGCCGTCGTCAGCCGCTCGGGCTCGTCGAGACCCACCGCCCAGCCGACCTCGACGCCGGCCCGCAGCAGCGACCACGCCATCGCCTCGTCGAGGTCGATGCCGGCGGCCTCGGCCGCCAGCGCGATCCGGTGGCGCACCGACCACCGGAGCGACGCGCCGGTGCCCAGCTCCTCGACCCGGTGCGTCACCAGGGGCAGCAGCTCGAAGGCGGGTGGCCCGGCCAGCGGCTGGGGGTCGATGGCGCGCCAGCCGCCGTCGGGGGCGCGCAGCACGTTCTCGTAGTGCAGGTCGGTGTGCAGCAGCAGCTCGGGCCCGTCGCCGGACAGCAGCTCACGGGCCAGGCCGAGGGTGCGGGTGGTGACGCGACGCGGGACGCCCGCGCGCTGCTGCATGCGCTCCAGGTGCGGTGCCAGGTACGGCCCGATGCGCGGCACCGGCGGGGGAGCGGGCACGTGCAGCCCCGCGAGCAGGCCCCCCACCGCCTCGCACGCCTCGTCGGCCCACACCTCGGTCAGGTCCTCGACCTCGAGCCGTTCGAGCAGGAGCAGCCCGTCGGACGGCAGCGCCGCGACCAGCCGTACGGCGGCGCGGCCGTCCCAGGTGCGCAGGGCCAGGGCCTCGTGGGCGGCGTCGGGATGCGGCCACACCACCTTGAGGGCGAAGCGCTGCCCCGCCCGGCGGACCGGCACCACGAGGGCGGTCCGCCCGGTGCGCGGTGGACCGTCGACCAGCAGGCCCCAGCGCTGGAGGGCCTCGTCGACCAGGCGCGGGACGGTGCGCACCCAGTCCGCCCCGGTCGGGCCGGTGTCGCCGGGGTAGCGGGAGACGCGGGCGACCCAGTCGGGCGGCGGCTCCACGCTCACGTCAGGCCCGGGAAGGGCGCCAGCGGCACGCCCCACCGGTGCGTCTCGACCTCGACCGCGCCCAGCCAGCGGGTGGCCGCGGCCAGCCCGGCGGCACCGTGCGTGCCGGTGAGGCCCCCCAGCGCCGCGCCCGTGGTGGTGCGCAGGTCGGTGACGGCGGTCGTCGCGAGCCGCGACGCGTCGGCGGGGGTGCGCACGGGGAAGGGCAGCGGCACGCCCAGGACGTCGCGCGCGGCGGCCCCCCCGGCCACCTGGTCGGCGTGCAGCCGGCGCAGGGCGCTGAGGGTGGCGACGGCCCGCTCGCGGACCGCCCCCGACGAGCGGGCGGCCGCCACCTCGACCAGGTAGGTCGCCGCGCTGGTGGCGACCGCCAGGGCCGCCGCGGCGTCCCCGTCGAGCGCGTCGGTGGGCACGGCGGGAGCCCGGCCGGAGAGCAGCGTCGCCGCCGCGAAGCGCTGGGCGTGCAGGGCGGCCACCGGCGCCAGCAGCGCCTCGTCGACGCCGGCGAAGCGCCGGGCGCCGGCTGCCGCGGCCGCCTCGGCGCGGGCCAGCACCGCCGCGGCCTGCGGCACGCCGGCTGCCGGGGCCGGGGTGGCCGTGGGGGAGGCGGTCGCGGACGAGGCGTCGAGCGAGGCCGCCGGCACCCCGCCGCGCAGGAGCGTGGTGCGCAGGACGGTGTGCTGGCGGCGGTGGAGGGTCGCCAGCTCGGGCCCGAGCGGCGCGGCGACGGCGCCCGCGAGCGTGGCCAGCCGGAGCGAGTCGGCGGTGAGGGCCAGCAGCATGTCCTCGGCCGGTACGGGGGTGCGGGCCGGTAGCAGGGGCACGCGCGGGGCGTCGTCCTCGAGCCGGATGCCGCATCCGGCCAGGCCGGCGGCGCCGAGGCCCAGGACCGCCCCGAGGAGGGCTCGGCGCCCGGGCTGCGGGCGGTCGTCCGGGCGCATGGGGGGCATCCTCCCACGGTGCGCCGGCCCGTTCGCGGTGGCCTAGAGTGGTGGACCCCGGCCCGCCGCCGGGGACCGAGAACTGCACAGGGAGGAACCGTCGTCATGGCAACCGCCGAGCAGGTCCGTCCCGTGCTCGAGTCGGCGCTCGCCGGCTCCGGGCTCGTCCTCGAGGACGTCGCCGTGACCCCCGCCGGCAAGCGGCGCGTCGTCCGGGTCCTCCTCGACCGTCACCTCGACGTGCACGACGTGGTCACCGAGCCCACCGAGCCGCTCACCCTCGACGAGGTGGCCGACGCCACCCGCCTCGTGGGCGACGCCCTCGAGGACTCCGACGTCCTCGGCGAGCAGCCCTACACCCTCGAGGTCTCCTCGCCCGGGGTCGGCCGCCCGCTCACCCTCCCGCGCCACTTCCAGCGCAACGTCGGCCGTCTCGTCACCGTGCACCACAGCGGCGGCGAGGTCACCGGGCGCCTCGTGGCGGCCGGCCCCGACGCCCTGACCGTCGACGTCCCCGCCGTGAAGAAGACCCCGGGCCGTACCGAGACCATCCCCCTGGGCGGGGTCGACCGCGCCGTCGTGCAGGTCGAGTTCTCCCGCCCCGACGACCCGAAGGAGAGCTGACGTGGACATCGACCTGGCCGCTCTGCGTGCCCTGGAGCGCGAGCGCGGCATCTCCCTGGACATCATCGTGCCCGCCATCGAGCAGGCGCTGCTGCTGGCCTACCAGCGCACCGACGGGCACTACCGCGCCGCGCGCGCCGAGCTCGACCGCAAGAGCGGTCACGTCGTCATCTGGGCCCGCGAGGAGCACGAGGTCCCCGCCCCCGAGGGTGAGGTCGACGACGAGGGCGAGCCGGCGCGACCGCGCCGTGAGCTCGGCCCCGAGTTCGACGACACCCCCACCGACTTCGGCCGGGTGGCCGCCGCCACCGCGCGCCAGGTCATCGTGCAGCGCATGCGCGACATCGAGGACGAGGCGATCCTCGGCGACTTCAAGGGCCGCGAGGGCGACATCGTGGCGGGGGTCGTGCAGCAGAGCTCCGACCCGCGGCACGTGCTGGTCGACTTCGGGACGGTCGAGGGCATCCTGCCCGCCGCCGAGCAGGTGCCCGGTGAGACCTACCCCCACGGCGCCCGGCTGCGCACCTTCGTGGTCTCGGTCAAGCGCGGGCCCCGCGGCGCGCAGATCAGCCTGTCGCGTACCCACCCCAACCTGGTGCGCAAGCTCTTCGCCCTGGAGGTCCCCGAGATCGCCGACGGCAGCGTCGAGATCGCGGCGCTGGCCCGGGAGGCCGGCCACCGCACCAAGCTGGCCGTGCACTCCTCGGTCCCCGGGCTGAACGCCAAGGGCTCGTGCATCGGGCCGATGGGCCAGCGGGTGCGCGCGGTCATGGCCGAGCTCCAGGGCGAGAAGATCGACATCGTCGACTACTCCAGCGACCCCGCGACCTTCATCGCGCAGGCGCTCTCGCCGGCGCGGGTCACCTCGGTCACCATCGTCGACGCCGCCGCGCGCTCGGCCCGGGTGGTCGTGCCCGACTACCAGCTGTCGCTGGCCATCGGCCGCGAGGGGCAGAACGCCCGGCTGGCGGCCAAGCTCACCGGCTGGCGCATCGACATCCGCTCCGACACCGCGCCGGCCGCCGAGGCCCCCGGTGGGGCCGGAAACACGCCCGAGCGCGAGTAGGCGGTAGACTGGTGGCGACCGACCGGACTGGACCCCGGCCGGCGGGGCCCGTTCGCACGTGTGTCGGGTGCCGTCGAGCGGATAGCCGGTCGGCCCTCCTGCGAGTGGTTCTCGAGGTGGGGGAGCGCGGCCCCGTGGCCGTCCCCGACCCCGAGTGTCGCCGCTCGGGGCGTGGCGCGTGGATCCATCCGAGCGCCTCGTGCCTCGACCTCGCCGTCCGCCGCAAGGCGTTCGGGCGCGCGCTGCGTAGCAGCACGGGCCCGGACACCACCTCGGTGGCCGAACGGGTCGCGGCCCTCGTGCAGGAGCAACCGTCAGTCGAGCTCAGAGACCGGAAGCGGGTTTGAACGCGATGAGCACCCGATGAGTACTCAGCGATGAGCACCCCCCAGCTGTAACGACGGTCCGCGCCGCCCCGGCACGGACCTGGACAGGAGAGATGTGTCTAAAGTCCGTGTGAGCGCACTCGCGAAGGATCGCGGGGAGACCAGCAAGGTCGTCCTCGAGCGTCTGAACGCGATGGGCGAGTACGTCAAGAGCGCCAGCTCGACGATCGAAGCACCGGTCGTGCGGCGTTACAACGAGAAGTTCCCGGTCGAGAGGGCCGACACCGCCAAGAAGGCGCCGGCCAGGAAGGCCGCTCCGACGGCCGCCACGCCGTCGGCCCCGTCACCCGCGGCTCCGTCCGCCCCCGCCCCCGCTGCGTCGACCCCGGCTCCGGCCGCGTCGACCCCGCAGCCGGCACCCGTTGCCGCCCCCGCCGCACCCGCGGCCCCGGCCGCGGCGTCGACCCCGGCTCCGGCCGCCCCCGCGGCGTCCGCTCCGGCGGCGTCCGCTCCGGCGGCTCCGGCGGCGTCCGCGCCGGCCGCGTCGGCCCCGGCCGCTCCCGCTCCGGCGGTGAGCAGCCCTGCGGCTCCCACCCCCGGCCCGGCCAAGCCGGCCGCTCCCGCCCCCGCGCAGCCGGCTCGCCCGGCCGCCCGCGAAGGCGGGAACCGCGCCGGTGGAGGTGCCCGTGGTGGCTCCCCGCGCCCGGGGAACAACCCGTACGCCCCCAGCCAGGGGATGGGTCGGCCCCGCGAGGCCGCCCCGCGTCCGGGCAACAACCCGTTCGCGCCCAGCCAGGGCATGCCCCGCCCGCAGAGCCGCCCCGGCGGCCCGCGTCCGGGTGGTGCCGCCGGCCCCGCCGGCCCGCGTCCCGCGCCCGGTGGTGCCCGTCCCAGCCCGGGGATGATGCCCGACCGCAGTGCGGTCGGCCGCCCCGGTGACCGTCCCGCCCGTGGTGGCGGCCGTCCCGGCGCTCCCGGCGCCGGTCGCGGCCCGGCCGGTGGTGGCGGCGGTTTCGCCGGTCGCCCCGGCGGCCCCGCCGGTCGTGGCGGTCGTGGCAGCACCCAGGGTGCCTTCGGGCGCGGTGGCGGCCGTCCCGGCCGTGCCCGCAAGTCCAAGCGCGCCAAGCGCGCCGAGTTCGAGCAGATGCAGGCGCCGTCGATCGGCGGCGTCAGCGTCCCCCGCGGCGACGGCAAGACCATCGTGCAGATCCGCCAGGGCGCGAGCATCAGCGACTTCGCCGACAAGATCAACGCCAACCCGGCGTCGCTGGTGACGGTGCTGTTCCACCTCGGTGAGATGGCCACGGCCACCCAGAGCCTCGACGAGGACACCTTCAAGGTCCTCGGCACCGAGCTCGGCTACGACATCCGGATGGTCTCGCCCGAGGAGGAGGAGCGCGAGCTCTTCGACTCCTTCAACATCGACCTCGAGACCGGCATCGAGGGCGAGGACGACGACGACCTCGAGGCCCGTCCCCCGGTCGTCACGGTCATGGGTCACGTCGACCACGGCAAGACCCGCCTCCTCGACGCCATCCGCAACGAGGAGGTCGCCGCGGGCGAGGCCGGTGGCATCACCCAGCACATCGGTGCCTACCAGATCCACAAGGAGCACGAGGGCGTCGAGCGGGCCATCACCTTCATCGACACCCCCGGTCACGAGGCGTTCACCGCCATGCGTGCCCGTGGTGCCAAGGTCACCGACATCGCGATCCTCGTGGTGGCGGCCGACGACGGCGTGATGCCCCAGACGATCGAGGCGCTGAACCACGCCCAGGCGGCCGACGTGCCGATCGTGGTCGCGGTCAACAAGATCGACGTCGAGGGTGCCAACCCGAGCAAGATCCGCCAGCAGCTGACCGAGTACAACCTCGTCGCCGAGGAGTACGGCGGCGAGACGATGTTCGTCGACGTCTCGGCCAAGCAGGGCGAGAACATCGACGCGCTGCTCGAGGCCGTGCTGCTCACCGCCGACGCGGCGCTCGACCTGCGCGCCAACTCGGACCGGGACGCCCGCGGCATCGCGATCGAGGCCAACCTCGACAAGGGCCGTGGCGCCACCGCGACCGTGCTCATCCAGTCCGGCACCCTGCGCGTCGGTGACGCCATCGTCGCCGGGTCGGCGCACGGCCGCGTGCGGGCCATGCTCGACGAGCACGGCAACCAGGTCGCCGAGGCCTACCCCTCGCGTCCGGTGCAGGTGCTGGGTCTCTCCTCGGTCCCGCGGGCCGGCGACACCTTCGTCGTCGCCCCCGACGACCGCACCGCGCGGCAGATCGCCGAGAAGCGCGAGGCGGCCGACCGTCAGGCGAGCCTGGCCAAGGCCCGCAAGCGCATCTCGCTCGAGGACCTCAACGAGGCCCTCGCGGCGGGTAAGGTCGACACCCTCAACCTCATCCTCAAGGGTGACGTGTCGGGTTCGGTCGAGGCGCTCGAGGACGCCCTGCTCCAGATCGACGTCGGCGACGAGGTCGACCTGCGGATCATCGACCGCGGGGTCGGCGCCATCACGCTGAACAACATCAACCTCGCGATGGCGTCCGACGCCATCATCATCGGCTTCAACGTCCGGGCCGAGGGCCAGAACGCCGAGGTCGCCGAGCGCGAGGGCGTCGAGATCCGGTACTACTCGGTCATCTACCAGGCGATCGACGAGATCGAGCAGGCCCTCAAGGGCATGCTCAAGCCGGAGTTCGAGGAGGTCGAGCTCGGCTCGGCGCAGATCCGCGAGATCTTCCGCTCGAGCAAGTTCGGCAACATCGCCGGTTCGATCGTCCGCAGCGGCGAGATCAGGCGCGGCACCAAGGCGCGGATCACCCGCAACGGGGTCGTCGTGGCCGAGAACGTCGACATCGCCGGCCTGCGCCGGTTCAAGGACGACGTCACCGAGGTCCGCGAGGGCTTCGAGTGCGGTATCAACCTCGGGTCATACAACGACCTCCAGCTCGAGGACCTGATCACCACCTACGAGATGCGGGAGAAGCCGCGCGCCTGAGCGCAGCGAGGGCGCGCGGCTCCGACCGCATCTCGTCCCCTCGAGATGCGGCGGGTCCCACGCTCTGCGTGGGCGAAGCCGCGCGCCTGATGCGGTGACCCTCGCGGTCGACGAACACGCCGTGTGCCCCTCCGGGCGCACGGCGTGTTCCGTTGCCCGGGCCCGGCCGCTCGGCGCAGCGGGGCTGGCGGAACGGACCTGCGTCGGCGACTAGGGTGGACGAGGCCCTGACACACCCCGAGCCGAGGAGGAGCCGTGGCCGACGAGGCACGCGCCCGCAAGGTCGCCGACCGCATCAAGACGCTGACCGCCGCCAACCTGGAGGCGATCGTCAAGGACCCCGACCTGGGGTTCGTCACGGTCACCGACGTCCGGGTCACCGGCGACCTCCAGCACGCCTCGCTCTTCTACACCGTCTTCGGGGACGAGCTGCAGCGCACCCGCACGGCCAAGCTGCTCGAGGCCAACAAGGGCAAGCTGCGCTCGTTCGTCGGCAAGCAGCTGGGCATCCGGCTCACCCCGAGCCTGGAGTGGATCGCCGACGCCATCCCCGAGAACGCCGCCCACCTCGAGGACCTCCTCAAGGAGGCCCGTGAGCGCGACGCCGAGGTGGCCCGCGCCGCCGAGGGCGCCCGCTACGCCGGTGACGCCGACCCGTACCGCAAGGACCGCGAGGACGACGAGGACGACGAGGACGGCGAGGACGACGCGCCCGAGGCCCCGGGTGCCGAGCAGCGCTGAGCCGACCCCCGACGGCGTCCTGGTCGTCGACAAGCCCCGCGACTGGACCAGCCACGACGTCGTGGCGCGGGCGCGCCGGCTGTGCGCCACCCGCAAGGTGGGCCACGCCGGCACCCTCGACCCGATGGCCACCGGCGTGCTGGTGCTCGGGGTGGGGCGCGCCACCCGGCTGCTGACCTTCCTGGTCGGCTCCGACAAGGACTACACGGCCACCGTCCGCCTGGGGCAGGCCACCCTCACCGACGACGCCGAGGGCGAGGTCACGGCCGCGGCCGGCGCCCTGGGCCTCGACCGCGCCGCCGTCGAGGCCGCCGTCGCCGACCTCACCGGCGACATCCAGCAGGTGCCCAGCTCCGTCAGCGCGATCAAGGTCGACGGGCGGCGTTCCTACCACCGGGTCCGGGCCGGTGAGGACGTCGAGCTCGCGGCCCGGCCGGTCACCGTCGCGCGCTTCGTCGTGGGCGACCTGCGCCCCGAGCTCGTCAGCAGTGTCCCGGTGCTGGACGTCGACGTCGAGGTCACCGTCTCGTCGGGCACCTACGTGCGCGCGCTGGCCCGTGACCTGGGCGCAGCCCTCGGCACCGGCGGGCACCTCACCGCCCTGCGCCGGACGCGGGTGGGCGGGTTCACCCTCGCCGACGCCACCACGCTGGCCGGCCTCGAGGCCCGCCAGGGCGAGCCGATGCCGGTCGTCCCGCTCGCCGACGCCGCCCGCGCCGCCTTCCCGGTCCGCGAGCTCACCCAGGCCGAGGCGCGGGCCGTCGGGTACGGCCAGAAGGTGGCCTCCGCCGAGCCCGGCCGGCCCGGCCCGGTGGCCGCGTTCGGGCCCGACGGCACCCTGGTAGCGGTGCTCGACGAGACCCGCGGCGCGGCCCGTTCGCTCGTCGTCTTCGCGCCCGCCGCGACCTGACCCGGGCCCGGCCTCGACGCCGTGACGACCACGGCGTGGCCCGCGCCGGAGGGCGGTGCACCGAGTCCTAGAGTGGGGGTCGTGCACCGATGGACCGACCTCGCCGCCACGCCCGAGTCCCTGCGACCGTGCGTGCTCACGCTCGGCAACTTCGACGGCGTCCACCGAGGCCACAAGGCGGTGCTCTCGGCCCTGGTCGAGGCCGGCCAGCGGCTCGGGCTGCCGACCGTCGCGGTCACCTTCGACCCGCACCCGGTGGCCGTCCTGCACCCCGAGCGGGCGCCCGAGCTGATCTCGCCCGGCCGGGTGCGCGACGACCTCCTGGCCGACACCGGCATCGACGGGCTGCTGGTCATGGACTTCACCACCGACTTCGCCCAGCAGAGCCCCGAGGACTTCGTCACCGAGGTCTTCGTGCGCGACCTCGACGCCCGCTGCGTCGTCGTCGGGCTGGACACCCGCTTCGGCTACCGCAACTCCGGCGACGTGTCGACGCTGGCCGACCTCGGCGAGCGCTTCGGCTTCGAGGTGCTCTCGCTCGACGACGTCGGGGAGGGGGAGCGCTACTCGTCCACGGTCATCCGCGCCCGGCTGCTGGCCGGTGACGTCGCCGACGCCGCCCGCATCTTGGGGCGCCCCCACCGTGTCGTCGGCACGGTCGTGCACGGCAACCATCGCGGCCGCGGCCTCGGCTACCCCACGGCCAACCTGTCGGCCGACTCCCTCGGCCTGGTGCCGCAGGAGGGTGTCTACGCCGGCTGGCTCACCCGGATGGACCTCGGCGACGAGGAGCCGGACCGCACCATGCCGGCGGCCATCAGCGTCGGGACCAACCCGACCTTCGACACCGGCGACCGGCGCACCGTCGAGGCCTACGTCCTCGACCGCGACGACCTCGACCTCTACGACGAGACGGTGATGGTCGAGTTCGTCGACCACATCCGCCCCACCCTGCGCTTCGAGAGCGTCGAGGAGCTCACCACCGCGATGGCCGGGGACGTCGAGCGGTGCCGCGAGCTGCTGACGAACATCGTCCCGCGCTGAGCCGCGTGGCACCGGTCGGGCTGCGCCGGTGGGCGCGGCACGACCTCGGGCTGTACGTCGCCGCAGGTGGCGCCTCGGTCGTCGGGGCGCTGCTGGTGTGGTCGGCCACCGTCCGCACGGCCGGTGACGCATACCTGGTCCGCCATCTCGTCACCGCGGCGGTGGGCCTGGCCGTGGCCCTGCTGGTCAGCCGGGCCGGTCGCGACCGGGTGCGCGCGGGGGCGCCGTGGGTATGGGCGGTCGGGGTGGTCCTGCTCGTGCTCGTGCGCACTCCGCTGGGCACCACCATCAACGGGTCGCGCTCGTGGATCCCGCTGGCGGGTGGGTTCACCCTCCAACCGGCCGAGCTGGTCAAGGTCGGTCTCACCCTGGCCCTGGCGGCGCTGCTGGCCCACCGGCTCGACCGGGGCGCCGACCCGGGCGGGCGCGACCTGGTGGCGGCAGCCGTGCTGGTCGGCGTCCCCACCGCGCTGGTCGTGGTGCAGCCCGACCTCGGCACCGCCCTGGTGCTCCTGGCCCTCGGCTTCGCGGTGGTCGTGGTCGGTGGTGCGCCCCGGCGGTGGGTGGCCGTGGCCGTGGGGCTGGCGGTCGTGGCCTTCGTGGCCGCCTGGACCACCCCGCTGCTCAGCGACTACCAGCGGGCGCGGCTGACCGCCTTCGCCGACCCCACCGCCGACCCGCTGGGCGCGGGCTACCAGACCCGCCAGGTGAGGCTGGCCATCGGCGGTGGCGGGCTGTGGGGGCAGGGCTTCATGCAGGGCCCGCGTACCCAGGGCGGGTTCGTGCCCTTCCAGCTCAACGACTTCGTGTTCTCGGTCGCGGGAGAGGAGCTGGGCTTCGTCGGGGCCGCCGGGCTGCTGCTCGTCCTGGCCGTGGTGGTGGTGCGGGTGCTGGTCGTGGCGGCCCGGGCCACGGACGCCTTCGGCCGGCTCGTCGGGGTCGGCGTGGCCACCTGGCTGGCCGTTCAGGTCGTCGAGAACGTGGGGATGAACCTGGCGCTGCTGCCCGTGACCGGCCTGCCGTTGCCGTTCGTGTCGTACGGCGGGACGTCGATGCTCGTCTCCTGGCTGGCCGTCGGGCTCGTTGACGCCACCCAGGGCGAGCGCCGCTGGTGACCGCCCGGCGACCGACGCGCTCCGGGATCGGCACCGCCGGGTGTGGGGGTGTGTCACGATTGCGGACCACGCCACCGAAGCCGAGGACGGTTCCCGATGTTGCGCGCGACGCCGCAGATCCACAGCCCCGCCGACGAGCCCATCGACCAGAGCGTCCTCGACGGGCGGGCGGCGAGCGTCGGGCACCTGTTCCGTGACCGGGTGGCGGCCTCGGCCGGGCGCCCGGCCTTCCTGCACGCCGTCGCCTCCGCGAGCGGCGAGGACTGGGTCACGGTCACCTGGAGCGAGCTCGACACCGTGGTGCGCGAGCTGGGCGCCGGCATCATCGCGCTCGGGGTCGAGCCCGAGGACCGGGTGGCCATCGCCTCGGGGACCCGCTACGAGTGGGCCGTCGCGGATCTGGCCATCATGGTCGCCGGTGCCGCGACGACCACCATCTACCCCACGACCATCGCGGACGACGTGGCGTTCATCCTCGGCGACTCGGCCACCAAGGTCGTCTTCGCCGAGGACGCCGAGCAGCTCGAGAAGCTGCGCTCGGTGCGCACGCGCACCCCGGGTCTCGGGCGGGTCGTGCTGATGACCGGCGTCCCGGACGCCGACGACTGGACCCTCACCCTCGACGAGCTGCGCGCCCTCGGGCGCGAGTACCTGGCGGGCGACCCCGGTGCGGTCGACGCGCGCATCGACGCCACCCGGCCCGACCAGCTGGCCACCATCATCTACACCTCGGGCACCACCGGCCGGCCCAAGGGCGTGCGTCTGCCGCACCGCTGCTGGACCTACGAGAGCGCGGCCGTCGAGGCGATCGACATCCTGTCCGAGGACGACGTGCAGTACCTGTGGCTGCCGCTGGCGCACGTCTTCGGCAAGAACCTGCTGACCCTGCCGCTGCAGATCGGGTTCGCCACCGCCATCGACGGCCGCATCGACAGGATCGTCGACAACCTGGCCGTGGTGAAGCCCACCTTCATGGGCGCCGCGCCGCGCATCTTCGAGAAGGCCTACGCGCGCATCCAGATGATGATGGAGGCCGAGGGCGGCCTCAAGGCCAGGCTCTTCCGCGCCGCGAGCGACACCGGCCGGCAGGTCAGCGAGCTGCGCGAGCAGGGCCGCGACCCCTCGGGGATGCTGGCGCTGAAGTACGCCGTCCTCGACCGGCTGGTCGCCGCCAAGATCCGCCAGCGCTTCGGAGGCAACATCCGCTTCTTCATCTCGGGCTCGGCGGCCCTGAACCAGGACATCGCCCGCTGGTTCGACGGCATGGGGATGCTCATCGCCGAGGGCTACGGGCTGACCGAGACCAGCGCCGCCTCGTTCGTCAACCGCACCAAGGCCTACCGCTACGGCACCGTCGGGTGGCCGCTGCCCGGCATCGAGGTCCGCATCGCCGGCGACGGCGAGATCCTGCTGCGGGGCCCGGGCAACATGGAGGGCTACCACAACAACCCCGAGGCGACGGCCGAGACCATCGACGCCGACGGCTGGCTGCACACCGGCGACATCGGGGAGCTCGACGAGCGCGGCTTCCTGTCGATCACCGACCGCAAGAAGGACCTGTTCAAGACCAGCGGCGGCAAGTACGTCGCGCCCTCGGTCATCGAGTCGCGGTTCAAGGGCCTGTGCCCGTACGCCAGCCAGCTCGTCGTGCACGGTGCCGACCGCAACTTCGTGTCGGCCCTGGTGACCCTCGACGCCGACGCCATGGCCGCGTGGGCGGCCCAGCACGGGATGGCGGGCCGCCCCTACGCCGAGGTCGTGACCTCGCCCGAGGCCCACGCGATGGTGCAGGGCTACGTCGACGAGCTGAACGCCGGGCTGAACCGCTGGGAGACCATCAAGAAGTTCACCATCCTCGAGCACGACCTCTCGGTCGAGGACGGTGAGCTGACCCCCAGCCTGAAGCTCAAGCGCAAGGTCGTGGCCGACCGCTACCAGGGCCTGCTGGACGCGCACTACACCGGCTGAGCGACCGAGCCGGGCGTCGGGCGGGTCACCGTCGGCGCGGATGGTACGTCCGGACGCGGATGGTACGCCCGGACGCGGATGCATCCCCGACGTGCGCGAGGTTCCGCGTCACGCGTGAGGATCCGCGCCGTGCCGCTCAGGCGTCGAGGTCGGCCAGCGCGGTCCCGACGGCGCGGTGGAAGGTCGGGTAGGCGAGCACCTGCTCGCGCAGCACCGCCGTCGGGACCTTCGCGTGCACGGCCGTGGCCAGCATCGACAGGACCTCGCCGCCGGTGGGCCCCACCGAGGTGGCGCCGACCAGGTGGCCGGCCGCACGGTCCTCGACGAGCTTGACGACACCCTCGCCGCCCGGCCCGTGGATCCACCCCCGCGAGCTCGTCCCGAGCGCGGTCGAGCCGGTGCGCACATCGACCCCGGCGTCGCGGGCCTGCTGCTCGGTCATCCCCACCGCGCCCACCTCCGGGTCGGTGTAGGTGACGCGCGGCACGGCGTGGTAGCTCGCCCACGGCCCGTCGGCGCCGGTGAGGTCGCGCAGCGCGATGCCGGCCTGGTACATCGACAGGTGCGTGAAGGCGCCCTTGCCCGTGATGTCGCCGATGGCCCAGAGCCGTTCGCCGGCGCGCATCCGCTCGTCGACGTCGACGGAGCGGGCGGCAGGGTCGAGGCCCACGGTGTCGAGCCCGACGTCGGCCAGGTTGGGGCGGCGCCCCGCGGCCACCAGCAGGCGGTCGGCGCCCAGCTCGAGCGCGGTGCCGTCACCGTCGGTCACCGTGACGGCGAACCGGCCGTCGGCGTGCGCGACCCGGCCGACCTTCGCACCGGCCAGCACCTGGATGCCCTCGCCGGCGAAGGCCTTCGCGACGACCACGGAGGCCTCGGGCTCCTCGAGGGCCAGGATGCGCGGCGCGGCCTCGACCAGGCTGACGCGGGTACCGAACCGCGAGAACGCCTGCGCGAGCTCGGCCCCGATGGCGCCGCCGCCCATGACGACCAGCGAGCGGGGCGCCTCGGTGGCTCGCAGCGCCTCGCGGTTGGTCCAGAAGGGGGTGTCGGCCAGGCCGTCGACCGGGGGAGTGGCCGGTGCGGTGCCGGTGTTGAGCACGACGCCGACCGACGCGACGTAGCGGGTGCCCCCGACCTCGACCACGCCGTCGCCGGCCAGCCGCCCGTGGCCGCGCACGAACACCACGCCGGCCTTCTCGAGGCGCTCGACCGCGACCGTGTCGTCCCAGTCGTCGGTGGCCTCCTCGCGGATGCGGCGGGCGACCACCGAGAAGTCGGGGGCGGTCGTCGCCGAGCCCGCCAAGGCGGCCACGCGGTGGGCCTCCGCGAGCGGGTTGGCGGCGCGGATCATCATCTTGCTGGGGATGCAGCCGTAGTACGGGCACTCGCCGCCGACCAGGCGCTCGTCGACGCCGACGACCCGCATCCCGGCCCGGGCGGCCTCGGTGGCGAGGTGCTCACCCCCCGGCCCCAGCCCGATGACGACGAGGTCGACCTGCTGCTCCGCGCTCATGGGACGAGCCTCGCACGGGCGCGGCGTCGGGGCGACCGCCCGGGGCGAGCCTCGACCGGGGCTCGACAGGGCCGGCCGACCGGTTTGGGGGAGGTGGACACCCCACCTACCCTGGGGGGATGTCCGGTGAGTCCGTCTTCCCCGCCCTCGAGCCGCTGCTCGAGCAGGTGAGCAAGCCCATCCAGTACGTGGGCGGCGAGCTCAACTCCACGGTCAAGCCCTGGGACGTCGGGGGCGACGCCACCGTGCGCTGGGCCCTGATGTACCCCGACGCCTACGAGGTCGGCGTGCCGAACCAGGGCGTCATGATCCTGTACGAAGTCCTCAACGAGCGGCCCGACGCCCTGGCGGAGCGCACCTACGCGGTGTGGCCCGACCTCGAGGCGCTGATGCGCGAGCACGCCGTCCCGCAGTTCACCGTCGACGCCCACCGCGCGGTCGGCGACTTCGATCTGCTCGGGATGTCGTTCTCCACCGAGCTCGGCTACACCAACATGCTCACCGCGCTCGACCTCGCGGGCATCCCGCTGCACGCGGCCGACCGCGACGAGAGCCACCCGCTGGTCGTCGCCGGCGGCCACGCGGCCTTCAACCCCGAGACCATCGCCGACTTCGTCGACTGCGCGGTGGTGGGTGACGGCGAGGAGGCCGTGCTCGCCATCACCGACATCGTCGGGGCGTGGAAGCGCGAGGGCCGCCCGGGCGGTCGCCACGAGCTCCTGCTGCGCCTGGCGCGCACCGGCGGCGTCTACGTGCCGGCCTTCTTCGACGTCACCTACCTGCCCGACGGCCGCATCCAGCGCGTCGCCCCCAACGCCCCCGGCGTGCCGTGGCGGGTCTCGAAGCACACCGTCATGGACCTCGACGCGTGGCCCTACCCCAAGCAGCCGCTGGTGCCGCTGGCCGAGTCGGTGCACGAGCGGATGTCGGTCGAGATCTTCCGCGGCTGCACGCGGGGCTGCCGGTTCTGCCAGGCGGGGATGATCACCCGCCCGGTGCGCGAGCGCTCCATCACCGGCATCGGCGAGATGGTCGAGCGCGGCCTGGCCGCCACCGGCTTCGAGGAGGTGGGCCTGCTCTCGCTCTCGAGCGCCGACCACTCCGAGATCGCCGCGGTCACCAAGGGCCTGGCCGACCGCTACGAGGGCACCAACACCGGTCTGTCGCTGCCGTCCACGCGCGTCGACGCCTTCAACATCGACCTCGCCAACGAGCTCACCCGCAACGGACGCCGCTCGGGGCTCACCTTCGCGCCCGAGGGCGGGTCCGAACGCATCCGCAAGGTCATCAACAAGATGGTCAGCGAGGAGGACCTCATCCGCACCGTCGCGGCCGCGTACGGCGCGGGGTGGCGGCAGGTGAAGCTCTACTTCATGTGCGGGCTCCCCACCGAGACCGACGAGGACGTCCTCCAGATCGCCGAGCTCGCGAAGCGCGTCATCGAGACGGGCCGCGAGGTCAGCGGCCGCCGCGACATCCGCTGCACGGTCTCGATCGGCGGGTTCGTCCCCAAGCCGCACACCCCGTTCCAGTGGGCCGCGCAGCTCGGGGCCGAGGAGACCGACGCCCGCCTGGCCAAGCTGCGCGAGGCCATCCGTGCCGACCGCCGCTACGCGAGTGCCATCGGCTTCCGCTACCACGACGGCAAGCCCGGCATCGTCGAGGGGCTGCTCTCGCGCGGCGACCGCCGCGTCGGGCGCGTCATCGAGGCGGTGTGGCGCGACGGTGGCCGCTTCGACGGCTGGAGCGAGCACTTCTCCTACGAGCGGTGGATGGCCGCCGCCGAGCGCGAGCTGACGCCGCAGGGCGTCGACGTGGCCTGGTA
This sequence comes from Phycicoccus duodecadis, assembly GCF_002846495.1. Taxonomy (NCBI): domain Bacteria; kingdom Bacillati; phylum Actinomycetota; class Actinomycetes; order Micrococcales; family Intrasporangiaceae; genus Phycicoccus; species Phycicoccus duodecadis. The sequence continues at coordinate 664,614 of NZ_PJNE01000001.1, read as the reverse complement.
CACCACCCGTGAGCGCGAGGAGGCCGAGGTCCTGCCCTGGGACCACGTCGACTCCGGGCTCGACAAGGAGTGGCTCTGGCAGGACTGGCTGGACGCCCTCGACGAGACCGAGGTCGACGACTGCCGCTGGACCCCGTGCTTCGACTGCGGCGTCTGCCCGCAGATGGGCACCGAGATCGAGATCGGGCCCACGGGCAAGACCCTGCTGCCGCTGACCGTCCTCGGCGCCGGACGCGCCCAGATGGCCGAGGCCGCCGCCGGTCACACCCACTGACACGGCCCGGCGCCCCGGGCCGGCCGGCTCAGTCGTAGAGCGCGGCCACGACCTCGCGGAAGACCGCGGTGTGCCGGTCGACGTCGTCGCGGGTGGTGTCGGGGCACATCAGCGCCATGTTGTGGAACGGCGTCATGAGGATGCCGCGGTTGCACATGGCGAGGTGCAGGTAGGCGTCGAGGTCGTCGTCGTGGGCCGCGGCCGACTCCTCGCCGCTGCGGGGCGCCGGGCGCGCGAAGCGGTACTCCGAGCGCGCCCCGAGGCGGCTCACCGACCACGGCACGTCGTACTCGTCGAGCACGCCCTGCACCCCCTCGGTGAACGCGGTGGCGAGGGCGGTCATGTGGGCGAAGGCGTCCTCCGTGAGGACCTCGTCGAGGGTCGCGCGCATCGCGGCCGTGGAGAGGGCGTTGCCGGCCAGGGTGCCGCCGACCCCGCCGACGTCGATGATGTCGGCCTCGCCGGTGTCGGTGTGGCCCGTCACGGCCGCCGCCACGGCCTCGGAGATGCCGTACGCACCGCACGGGATGCCGCCGCCGATGGACTTGCCGATGACGAAGAGGTCGGGCTCGAGGCCCCACTCGCGGGTCGCCCCGCCCCAGCCGGCCGAGAAGGTGTGGGTCTCGTCGATCATCAGCAGCGCGCCGTAGCGGGTGGCGAGCTCGCGCAGGCCCTCGAGGAAGCCGGGCTCGGGCAGGACGATGCCGATGTTGGTCATCGCGGGCTCGGTGAGGATGGCCGCGACGTCGCCGTGCGCGAGCTGGCGCTCGACCGAGGCGAGGTCGTTCCAGGTGGCGGCGCGGGTGGTGACGTCGAGCGGCACCGGCGGCGCGACGTTGCCCGGGCGCGAGACGGTGGTGCCGTCGGGGCCGGTGATCGCGAAGGTCTCGTCGACCGAGCCGTGGTAGCTGTACGCGAAGACGAGGATCTTCGAGCGGCCCGTCGCGAGCCGCGCCAGCCGTACCGCCCACCGGTTGGCATCGGTCGCCGACAGCGTGAAGCTCCAGAGCGGCATCCCGAACCGCCGGGTCAGCTCGGCGCCGACCCACTGGGCGTCTGCGCTGGGCAGCATGGTGGTGATGCCGCCCAGCTCGCCCATCCGCCGGGCCACGGCCGCGGTCGTCGGGGCGGGGGAGTGCCCGGCCATGGCGCCGGTGTCGCCGAGGGCGAAGTCGACGTAGGTGTGGCCGTCGACGTCGGTGATGCGGTTGCCGCGCGCGTGGTCGAGGTAGAGCGGGAAGCCGCCGCTCCACTTGTTCATCCACGTCATGGGGACGCGCCCGAACAGGTTGGTCCCGGCCTCGAACAGCTCGCGGCTGCGGGGGTGCTCGGCGCTGTACGTCTCCTGCTCGGCGGACAGGAGCCGGGCGAGGCGGGCGCGGTCGGTGTCGGTCATGCTCGAACGATAATGATCCCGGGGGTGCGGCCGGAAGTCGGGTCGCCCCGTGATCCGTGGCGGATGCGGCGGAGGAACCACGGATCCGTGCCGATCGCCGGGAAGCACGCCTCGATCCGTGCATCCGGTGCCCGATTCGCCTCGGGGCGGGGGCCGCTCCTACGCTGGCCGGATGGCCCCCCAGCGCACCCCCGAGGGACCCCCACCGCCCCCGGCCGTGCAGAAGCTGCGCATCCGCTACGCCAAGCGTGGGCGGCTGCGGTTCTCCTCGACGCGGGACTTCTCCCGGGCGCTCGAGCGGGCCCTGCGCCGCGCCGGCGTGCCGATGGCCTTCTCGGCCGGCTTCCACCCGCACCCGCTGATCTCCTACGCCAACGCGGCCCCCACCGGTACCGCCAGCGAGGCCGAGTACTTCGAGGTGCGGGTCACCGAGCGGGTCGACCCCGCCGCCGTGCGCGAGGCGCTCGACGAGGCCCTGCCGGAGGGTCTCGACATCGTCGACGTGGTCGAGGCCGGCCCGGGGGCGCTCGCCGACCGGCTCGAGGCCAGCGACTGGCACCTGGTCGTGCGGGGCGCCGACCCCGACGAGGTCCGGGCCGCCGTGGCCGCCTACCTGGCCACCGATCGCGCCGAGACGACACGCACCTTCAAGAACGGCCCGCGCACGTTCGACACGCGCGAGGCGGTGCTGAGGATGCAGGTGAGCGGGGTCGACGAGGCCGGGTGTGCGATACTGCGGATGGTCGTACGGCACACCACACCGTCCGTACGCCCCGACGACATCCTGACCGCTCTCCGGGCAGTCACCGGGTTCGCGGCGCCGGTCCCACCGTTGGTGACCCGGCTCGCACAGGGCCCGCTGCTCGAAGCGGACGACGGGGTGGCCGATCCACTGGCCACCGACAGGGAGGCCGCCGGTCCCGGTAGGTGACGCGCCGCCCGCGCGAACCGACCCGGGGCAAGCAGCAGACTTCCGTGTGGGTTCCTCCACACGATGCGATCGCACACCGCGGTCGGCGTGGATCCGCCCCGGCGGACCCGGTGTGGGCGTCGGCCACGGGCGACGAAAGGCCCGCACATGGCATCCGACCACGACACGACGACCCCCGAAGCACCCGCCTCCGGCGCGCTCCCGGTGGACGCCGCCCCCGCCACCGACGGTGACGCCGGCCCCGCCCCGCGCAAGCGGGCGGCACGCAAGCGGGCCACCACCAAGGCCTCCGCGCCCGCGCCGGCCCCCACCGACGCTCCGGGTGCCGACGCCCCGGTCGAGGCCGCGACCGAGGCGGCCGCCGAGAAGCCCGCGAAGAAGACCGCCCGCAAGGCCGCCAAGAAGGCCCCCGGCAAGGCCAAGGGCAAGGCGGCCGACACGCTGCCCGTCGAGGCTCCCGACGGTGCCGACGCCCCGGTGCTCGCCGACGCGCCGTCCACCGACGCGCCGTCCACCGACACGCCCGCCGCCGAGGCCGACGCTCCCACCACGCCCCGCAAGCGGGGCAGCCGCCGGGCCAAGGCCGCCGTGGCCGAGCCCGCCGCCGAGGCGCTCGCCGACCCCGTGGTCGAGCCCGAGCCCGTGGCCGAGGACGAGGACGAGGAGGCTGCCGAGCCGGCCGCGACCCCGCCGGCCGTCGGCTTCGGACTGCTCTTCCAGGCGCCCGAGACCACCGTGGTGCCGCGCCGCCGGCGCGCCACCGCCCCGGTGCAGGCGCCCACCGACAAGCCCGCCGAGGCGCCCGCGGCCCGCGAGGCCGCGGTCGACGGCCCTGCCGCGGCCGCCGCCCCCGCCGCCGACGACACCGACGTCGAGGCCACGGCACGCGACGAGCGCGACGACTCCGGTGACGCCGAGGGCGCGGACGACCCCGGCTCGCGGCGCCGCCGCCGGGGTGGCCGTGGCCGCCGTGGCCGCGGCAAGGGCGAGGGCCAGGACGACGGCGAGGCCCGCTCCGACGAGGCACCCGCCGAGGGCCGTGGCCGGGGCGGCTCGGGCCCCAAGGGACAGGACGACGCCGCCGACGACGGCGACGACGAGTCCACCTCCAGCCGCCGGCGCCGTCGGCGTCGCCGCGGATCCTCCGGGGGCGACGGCGACGACCCGCCCGGCACCGTCACCCGGGTCCGCGAGCCGCGCAGCGAGCGCGACGAGCCGACCGCGGTCAAGGGCTCCACGCGTCTCGAGGCCAAGAAGCAGCGCCGCCGCGAGGGCCGCGAGGCCGGCCGGCGCCGCACCATCATCACCGAGGCCGAGTTCCTGGCCCGCCGCGAGAGCGTCGAGCGCTCGATGATCGTGCGCGGCCGCGACGGCCGCACCCAGATCGGGGTCCTCGAGGACGGCGTGCTGGTCGAGCACTACGTCTCGCGCGAGACCACGGCCTCGATGGCCGGCAACGTCTACCTCGGCCGGGTCCAGAACGTGCTGCCCTCGATGGAGGCCGCGTTCGTCGACATCGGCAAGGGCCGCAACGCCGTCCTGTACGCCGGGGAGGTCAACTGGGACGCCGCCGGTCTCGAGGGTGGCCAGGCCAAGCGCATCGAGAACGCGCTGTCCTCCGGCGACACCGTGCTGGTGCAGGTCACCAAGGACCCCATCGGCCACAAGGGTGCCCGCCTGACCTCGCAGATCAGCCTGCCCGGTCGCTACGTGGTCTTCGTGCCCGAGGGCTCGATGACCGGCATCTCGCGCAAGCTGCCCGACACCGAGCGCGCCCGGCTCAAGGCCATCCTCAAGGAGGTCGTGCCCGACGGCGCCGGCGTCATCGTGCGGACGGCCGCCGAGGGCGCCTCGGAGGCCGAGCTGACCGCCGACGTCGAGCGCCTCACCAAGCAGTGGGAGCGCATCCAGAGCAAGGCCGAGGCGGCCCGGGCCAAGAAGTCCGGCGGTGGGGGCGCCCCGGCGCTGCTGCACGGAGAGCCCGACCTGACCATCCGCGTCATCCGCGACGTGTTCACCGAGGACTTCGCCTCCCTGGTGGTCTCGGGCGAGAAGGCCTGGGGCGAGGTCAGCGAGTACGTCGAGGACGTCGCGCCCGACCTGGCGCAGCGGGTCAGCCGCTGGACCTCGGACGACGACGTGTTCGCGGCCCACCGCATCGACGAGCAGATCGCCAAGGCGATGGACCGCAAGGTGTGGCTGCCCTCGGGCGGCTCGCTGGTCATCGACCGCACCGAGGCGATGACGGTCGTCGACGTCAACACCGGCAAGTTCGTCGGCTCCGGGGGCAACCTCGAGGAGACGGTGACCAAGAACAACCTCGAGGCCGCCGAGGAGATCGTCCGCCAGCTGCGGCTGCGCGACATCGGCGGCATCATCGTCATCGACTTCATCGACATGGTGCTGGAGGCCAACCGCGACCTGGTCGTGCGGCGGCTGCTCGAGTGCCTCGGGCGCGACCGCACCAAGCACCAGGTCGCCGAGGTCACCTCGCTGGGCCTGGTCCAGATGACCCGCAAGCGGGTGGGTTCGGGCCTGATCGAGGTCTTCTCCGAGACCTGCGAGCACTGCGCGGGGCGCGGCATCGTCGTGCACACCGAGCCCATCGAGCGCGGCAACGGCTCGGCCGAGAGCCAGGGTTCCTCGCGCGCGGGTCGCGGTGCGCGGGGTGGCTCCGGTGGTCGAGGCGGCAACGCCGGCTCCGGGGGCAGCGGCGGTGGTCAGGGCAACGGCGGCCAGGGCAGCGGCTCCGGCGGTGGACACCACGGTGCCGCCGCCGAGGACCGCAAGCAGAACGGGCCCACCGCTGCGCAGATCGCCGCCGCCGCCCACGCGGCCGCGCTCAAGCACGCCGAGCACGGTGAGCACGGCGAGGTCTCCGAGGCCGCCGAGCAGCTGGCGGCCGACGTCGCCGCCGACGTCGAGGCCGCGGTCGAGGCGCACGTCGAGGCCCCCGTGTCGGCGCCGGCCCCCGAGCAGGCCTCTGCGCCTGCTCCCGAGCCGGCCCCCGTCCAGGAGGCCGCACCGATCACCACGGGGCGCCCCCGCCGCAAGCGTGGCCGGGTCGTCGCACCCGCCGGCCCGCCCCCGCCCGTCGAGTCGTCGGGCGCGCCCGACGACACCCTCAGCACCCCGCAGAGCTGACCCCGGGCGGGCGGCGCCCCCGAGATTTGGGCGCCGCCCCGCCCGCCGGTACTCTTGGAGGTCGGTGCGCCCACCGCGTCGGTGTCCCGTGTCGTCCACGGGGTAGCGACCGGCCGGTCCTAGAGAGCGCGCCCGAACAGGAAGTGAGATCGAACGTGTACGCGATTGTGCGCGCGGGTGGTCGCCAGGAGAAGGTCTCCGTCGGCGACGTCCTGCTCATCGACAAGACCTCCGGTGTCGCCGGTGACGAGATCCAGCTGCAGCCGCTGCTCGTCGTCGACGGCGGGACGGTCACGAGCGATGCCTCCAAGCTCGCGAAGGTCAAGGTCACGGCCGAGGTGGTCAAGGCCGCCAAGGGGCCGAAGATCACGATCCTGAAGTACAAGAACAAGACCGGGTACCGCAAGCGGCAGGGCCACCGCCAGCCGCTCACCCAGGTCAAGATCACGGCGATCGACGCCTGAGCCCCGCGCTCGGACCTCACGGACAGGACTGAACAGACATGGCACACAAGAAGGGTGCGTCCTCGACTCGCAACGGTCGTGACAGCAACGCCCAGTACCTCGGCGTCAAGCGCTACGGCGGCCAGGTTGTCAAGGCCGGCGAGATCATCGTCCGCCAGCGCGGCACGCACTTCCACCCCGGCGACGGCGTCGGCCGCGGCGGCGACGACACCCTGTTCGCGCTCGTCGCGGGTGCGGTGACCTTCGGCGCCAAGCGCGGTCGCAAGACCGTCAACATCACGCCGGTGGAGACCGCCGCGCGCTGACGCGACGCCGGGCCTCGCCCGGCACCACGCACCACGTCGTGAGGGGCGGGCCGCGATTCGGCCCGCCCCTCACGCATCCCCAGCAGTCAGGAGCAGTACCGATGGCGACCTTCGTCGACCGCGTCGTCCTCCACGTCTCCGCCGGCAACGGCGGGCACGGGGTCGCGTCGGTCAAGCGCGAGAAGTTCAAGCCGCTCGGCGGCCCCGACGGGGGCAACGGCGGGCGGGGCGGCTCGGTCGTCCTGGCCGTCGACCCGCAGGCCACGACGCTGCTCGACTACCACCACACGCCGCACCGCCGGGCCGAGAACGGCCGCCCCGGCGCCGGCGACGAGCGCAACGGCGCCGACGGCGCCGACCTGGTGCTCTCGGTCCCCGAAGGGACCGTCGTCAAGGACGCCGCCGGCGAGGTGCTGGCCGACCTGGTGGGGCACGACACCCGCTTCACGCTGGCCCAGGGCGGGCGCGGCGGCCTCGGCAACAAGGCGCTGGCCAGCCCGCGACGCAAGGCGCCGGGGTTCGCGCTGCTGGGTGAGCCGGGGGAGGCCCTCGACGTCGTCCTCGAGCTGAAGTCGCTCGCCGACGTCGCGCTCATCGGCTTCCCGTCGGCCGGCAAGTCCTCGCTGGTGTCGGTGCTGTCGGCGGCCAAGCCGAAGATCGCCGACTACCCGTTCACGACGCTGGTCCCCAACCTCGGCGTCGTCACCGCCGGCAGCGGCCGGTTCACCATCGCCGACGTCCCCGGGCTCATCCCCGGCGCCAGCGAGGGCAAGGGCCTCGGCCTGGAGTTCCTGCGCCACGTCGAGCGCTGCTCGGTGCTGGCGCACGTCGTCGACTGCGCCACCCTCGAGCCGGGGCGCGACCCGCTCACCGACCTCGACGTCATCGAGGCCGAGCTGGCCGCGTACGTCACCGACGACAGCCTCGGCGGGGAGCCGCTCTCCCTGCGCACCCGCATCGTCGTGCTCAACAAGGCCGACGTGCCCGAGGCCCGCGACCTGGCCGAGATGGTGCGCCCCATGCTCGAGGAGCGCGGGCTCGAGGTGCACATCGTCTCGGCGGTCGCGCACACCGGCCTCAAGGAGCTCACCTTCGCGCTGGCGCGGCACGTCACGCAGGCCCGCGCCGAGATCGAGTCCCGCGTCATCGAGCGGCCCCGCGTCGTCGTCCGTCCGCGGGCCGTCGACGACAGCGGCTTCCACGTGCGTCGTGAGTCGACCCCCGAGGGAGAGGTCTTCCGCGTCCTCGGCGAGCGGCCCACGCGCTGGATCCGCCAGACCGACTTCAGCAACGACGAGGCCGTCGGCTACCTCGCCGACCGCCTGGGTCGCCTCGGCGTCGAGGACGCGCTGCTCAAGGCCGGGGCGGTGGCCGGCTCGACCGTGCTCATCGGGCCCGAGGACAACGCGGTCGTCTTCGACTGGGAGCCCACGATGTCGGCCGGCGCCGAGCTGCTCGGCGGCCCGCGCGGCACCGACATGCGCCTCGAGGACTCCGGCCGCAAGAGCCGGGCCGAGAAGCGCGACGAGTTCCACGCCCGCAAGGACGCGCAGACGGTGGCCCGCGACGAGCTGGCCGCGGAGCGCCGGGCCGGGCGCTGGGCCGACGTGCGCGAGCCGGGCGAGGCCACCGAGCCGGCCGGCGCGGGCGACGAGGGCTGAGGCCCGTGGCCGACACCGCCGCCGACCTGCGCGCCGCCGTGGGGCGGGCCCGCCGCCTGGTGGTCAAGGTCGGCTCGTCGTCGCTGACGAGCGGGCAGGGCGGGCACCTCGACCTCGGGGCGCTCACGGCGCTGGTCGACGTCCTGGCCGCGCGGCGCGCCGACGGCGCCCAGGTGGTCCTGGTCTCGTCGGGAGCCATCGCGGCCGGCATCGGCCCGCTGGGGCTCGAGCGGCGGCCCACGGACCTCGCGACCCAGCAGGCAGCCGCCAGCGTGGGGCAGGGGGCGCTCGTGGCGGCGTACCAGGCGGCCTTCTCGCGCCACGGCCTCACCGTGGGCCAGGTCCTGCTGACCGCCGACGACACCACCCGCCGCGCGCACTACACGAACGCCCGGCGCACCCTCGAGCGGCTGCTCGAGCTGGGGGTGGTGCCCATCGTCAACGAGAACGACACCGTGGCCACCCACGAGATCCGCTTCGGCGACAACGACCGGCTCGCCGCCCTGGTGGCCGACCTGGTCGGGGCCGACGGCCTGGTGCTGCTCACCGACGTCGACGCCCTCCACGACGGGCCGCCGTCACGGGCGGGCTCGCGCCGGGTGCCGTTCGTGGCGACCACGGCGGACCTCGAGGCCGTGACCATCGGGGGCACCGGCTCGGCCGTGGGCAGCGGCGGGATGGTGACCAAGGTCGAGGCGGCCGGGATCGCGGGGGCCGCGGGCATCCCGACCCTGCTGACCCGGCTCCCGGACGTCGAGGACGCGCTGGCCGGGGCCGACGTCGGCACCGTGTTCGCCCCCGCGGCCGCCACCCGGGCCTCGCGCAAGCGCTGGCTGGCCCACGCCACCACGGCCCGCGGGACCCTCGTCCTCGACGACGGGGCGGTCGTCGCGCTCACCCAGCGGCGCACCTCGCTGCTGCCCGCCGGTATCACGGCCGTCACCGGATCGTTCGCGGCCGGGGACCCGGTCGACCTGTGCGCGGCCGACGGCACCGTGATCGCCCGCGGGCTCGTGACCTACGCCTCGGGTGAGCTGCCGCGGCTCCTGGGGCGTACGACCCGCGACCTGGCCCGCGAGCTGGGCCCCGCCTACCAGCGCGAGGTCGTGCACCGCGACGACCTCGTGGTGCTCTGAGGCGACCCCGATGAGCGGGGGTAGGGACGCGTCGCCGGGGTCGGCGCTCGGGCCGGACGCCGCTGGCGGGGGGTGGGCCGACGCCGACGTGCCGGCCTTCTGGCAGGGCCTGGGGCTGCCGGGCCTCTACGACGTGCACGTGCACTTCCTGCCGCCGTCGATCCAGCGCGCCGTGTGGGGTGTGTTCGACGCCGCGGGGCCCAAGATCGGGCGCGCCTGGCCCATCCGGTACCGCGGGTCGTACGAGGAGCGGGTCGAGCAGCTGCGGGCGCTCGGGGTGCGGCGGTTCGGCACCCTGCCCTACGCGCACAAGCCGGGGGTGGCCGCCTTCCTCAACGGCTGGGCGGCGGAGTTCGCCGCCGAGGTGCCCGAGGCGCTCTGGAGCGCGACGCTGTACCCCGAGCCGGAGGCGGCGACGTACGTGCCCGAGCTCATCGCCGCCGGCGCGCAGATCTGGAAGGTGCACGTGCAGGTGGGGGAGTTCCACCTCGACGACCCGCTGCTCGATCCGGTGTGGGGGGCGCTGGCCGACGCGGGGACACCCATCGTGGTGCACGCCGGCTCCGGACCGGTCGGCAACGCGTTCACCGGGCCGGTGCCGCTGCGCCGCGTGCTCGAGCGCCATCCCCGGCTGACGGTCGTCGTGGCGCACCTGGGCGCCCCCGAGTACGGCGAGTTCCTAACGCTGGCCGAGGAGTTCGAGCGCACCCACCTCGACACCACGATGGTGTTCACCGACTTCTTCTCGGCCATCGACGAGGCCGGCGCCTACCCCGACGCACTGCTGCCCCGGCTGGCCGACCTCGGGCCCAAGGTGCTGCTGGGCTCGGACTTCCCGACCATCCCGTACCCGTACGCGCACCAGCTCGAGGCGCTGGCCCGGCTGCGCGAGCGCGAGCCCCGGCTCGACGACGACTGGCTGCGCGAGGTGTGCTGGCACACGCCGCGGCGGCTGGTCGAGGGCGGCTGAGCCGCCGGCCGCTGACGGTCGCGGTCGGACGCGCGTGCCGTCGTTCCGTGCCGTGTCAGCGGATGCGCTCGACCTCGAACTGCATCCGCGGGTTCGCGATCTCGTCCTGGCTCTGCACCAGCTGGAGCTCGCGCCGGCCGGAGTCGAGGGTGCGCTGCAGGAGGTCGAACACGCTCGAGACGGTGCGGCCGAGGGCCACACCGGCGTCACCGGTCTGCAGCAGGTGCGCGGTGAACAGCGCGGCCGTGACGTCACCGGAGCCGTTGGCCTTCATCGGCAGCTGCGGGGTCTGCACGATCCAGGCGCCGTCGCCGTGGACGGCCAGCATCTCGATGGTGCCTTCGGGGCGGTCGGGGCGCAGCACGCTCGTGACCAGGACGGTGCGGGGCCCCAGGGCGCGGGCGGCCTCGACGGAGGCGAGGGTGGAGTCGAGGTCGGCCGGCTCGGTCTCGGTGAGGAACCCCAGCTCGAACTGGTTGGGCGTGATGAGGTCGGCCTGCGGGACCACCCGCTCGCGCAGCAGCACCGGGATGGCGGGGTGGACGAAGCAGCCCGAGGTGGCGTTGCCCATCACCGGGTCGCAGGCGTAGATGGCGTTGGGGTTGGCGGCCTTGGTGCGCGCCACCGCGTCGAGGATGACCTCACCGATCTGCTCGCCGCCCTGGTAGCCCGAGAGCACCGCGTCGACCTCGGCCAGGGCGTCACGCTCCTCGATACCGGTGACGACCTCGCGGACGTCGTCGGCCGGCATCAGCGGACCGCGCCAGGCGCCGTAGCCGGTGTGGTTCGAGAAGTGCACCGTGTGCACCGGCCACACCTCGACGCCGAGCCGCTGGAGCGGGAAGACCGCCGCGGAGTTGCCGACGTGGCCGTACGCGACGGAGGACTGGATGGACAGGATCGTCGTCACGGGTCCCATCCTTCCACCGCCGGGGCAGCCGGTGCGCCCGAGCCCCCGGACCGCCGAGCCAGACCACTGCCCACCCCGGGAAACGCCTCGGCAGGCCGCCGCCGGCCCGCCTATCCTGGGCGCATGACCGAGCGCACCGACGGCATCGACCCCGCCGACGTCGAGCGGGTCCGGGTCCTGGCCGAGGCCGCCGGTACCGCCTCGCGCCGCCTCGCGCTGCTGTCGCGGGCCGAGAAGGACGCCGCCCTGCACGCCCTGGCCGACGCCCTCGTCGCCGCCACCGACGACATCGTCACCGCCAACGCCCGCGACCTCGAGCGCGGCCGCGCACAGGGGATGACCGAGAGCCTCCAGGACCGCCTGCGCCTCGACCCGCCCCGCGTCGCCGCCGTCGCCCAGGCCCTGCGCGACATCGCCGGCCTGCCCGACCCGGTGGGCGAGGTGGTGCGCGGCTCGACCCTGGCCAACGGCCTCCAGATCCGTCAGGTGCGGGTCCCGATGGGCGTGGTCGGGATGATCTACGAGGCCCGCCCCAACGTCACCGTCGACGCCGCCGGTCTCGGCCTGAAGTCCGGCAACGCCGTCATCCTGCGTGGGGGCAGCGCCGCCGCCGACACCAACCGGGCCCTGGTCAGCGTCCTGCGCGCGGCGCTGGAGGCCCAGGGCCTGCCCCCCGACGCCGTCTCGCTGCTCGACGGCGGCCACGGCGTCGTGCGCGCCCTGATGACCGCCCGCGGCCTGGTCGACCTCCTCATCCCGCGCGGCGGCACCGAGCTCATCCAGGCCGTCGTCACCGGCTCGACCGTGCCCGTCATCGAGACCGGCATCGGCAACTGTCACGTCTACGTCGACGCCCGCGCCGACCTCGAGACCGCGCTCGCCATCGCGGTCAACTCCAAGACCCACCGGCCGAGCGTCTGCAACGCGGCCGAGTCGCTGCTGGTGCACCGCGCCGTCGCCGACGCGTTCCTGCCCAAGGTGCTGGCCGCCCTCTCGGCCGAGGGCGTGGTCCTGCACACCGACGCCGGAGCCGGCGCGGCCGCCGAGCTCGCCGGTGTGCCCCACGACACCGCCACCGCCGAGCACTTCGCCACCGAGTTCCACGGCCTCGAGATGTCGGTGGGCGTCGTCGACGACCTCGACGCCGCGCTCGAGCACATCCGGCGCTACGGCTCCGGGCACACCGAGGCCATCGTCACCGACGACCGGGCCGCCGCGCGCCGCTTCACCGCCGAGGTCGACGCCGCCGCGGTGATGGTCAACGCCAGCACCCGCTTCACCGACGGCGGCGAGTTCGGGTTCGGCGCCGAGATCGGCATCTCGACCCAGAAGCTGCACGCCCGCGGCCCGATGGCCCTGCCCGAGCTGACCAGCACCAAGTGGGTCGTCGAGGGCGACGGTCAGGTGCGGGTCTGAGACCCCACCCCCGGCCGGCCCGCTGACGGCGGCGCGTCGGCGGCGGCATCCAGGCTGTCGTGGGCCACGAAGTACGCGGGGCGGGCCTGGAGCGCGGTGTAGGTGCGGCCCACGTACTCACCGAGGATGCCGAGCGCCAGCAGCTGCACGGCCCCGACGGCCGCGACGATGACGACCGTCGAGGTCCAGCCGGGGAGGGTGTTGCCCATCAGCATCGACACCAGCGCGAAGACGAGCACGACCACCGCGGCCAGGCCACCGAGCAGCCCCAGCCAGGTCGCGAAGCGCAGCGGCGCCGTCGAGAACCCGGTGACGCCGTCGACGGAGAGCCGGATCATCGTGGCGAGCGGGTACTTGGACTCGCCCGCGGCCCGCGGGGCGCGCCGGTACTCGACCGAGGCGCTGGGGAAGCCGAGCGCGGGCACGACGAGGCGCAGCACCCGGTTGTGCTCGGGCAGGGCGTTGACGGCGTCGACGGTGGCCCGCGACATCAGGCGGAAGTCACCGGCGTCGACCCGGGCGTCGACGTCGGAGAGGGCGCGGATCGAGCGGTAGAAGGCCCGCGCCGTCACGCGCTTGAAGGTGGTGTCGCTCGAGCGGTCCGAGCGCACGCCGTAGACGACGTCGGCGTGCTCCTCACGAGCCGTGCGCAGCATCTCGCCGATGACCTCGGGCGGGTCCTGCAGGTCGGCGTCGATGGTGACGACGTAGCGCCCGCGGGCCCGCTGCAGCCCCGCCGAGATGGCGGCCTGGTGGCCGGCGTTCGTGCGCAGCCGCACCACGCGCACGGCGTCCCACTCGCGGCGCAGGCGCTGGAGGAGCACGGGGGTGGCGTCGCTGGAGCCGTCGTCGACGCAGAGGATCTCGTAGGTGACCCCCCAGCCCTGGGCCAGCGGGCGCAGCCGTTCGACGAACAGGGGGATGACCTCCTGCTCGTTGTACATCGGCACGACGACCGTGAGCTCGACCTCGGACATGTCGACCAGCGTACGGGCGGGGGCTGTGGCGGCGCCGTGATCGCATGTGACCCACCTGTGGGTACGGCGGAGGGCCCCCGAGTATGAGATCGGGGGCCCTCACCGGCGGCGCGGCCACCGGCGGTACCGAGCCGGTCGGTCCGTGCGGCGAGCCGCACAAGGTCTGCCACGCGACGGTGGCGCCGCCCAGAGGACGGACTTCGACTCCGGGCCGTCGGCCGCAGCACCCGCGCCGTCGCGCGCGGCGTACACCCCCGAGGACGTGTACGGCCCCTCCGGTCTCCCGGGGAGGACGATGTGCCGTTATCCGAACGACCCACCTGCTGGTCGGGACCGGACCGGTGGTTCTCGCCGTCCGGGCCTGCCCCGCGCAGCGGGCGTGGGGTCTGTTCTAGTGCCCCCCGGGAGGGAGTGCAAGCGGTTCCGCGGAACTCTCCGAGGCGTGGTCGACGGTCCACCGCCCGTCCACAGGCTCGGGTGCTCGGCGCCCCGGTCGTACACAGGCCTGTGGACGAAATCCGTGGACAACCGGGACGGTACGCTGGGCCCCATGTCGACGTTCGCCGCCCTCATCGCCGCCGAGGGGTCCACCCCTCGTGAGCTCCCGATCCCGCCGTGGCTCATCGCCGTCATCGCGCTCCTGGCGTTCGCCTTCCTCCTCGGCCTCACCTGGTCCTTCCGGGGGACCCACAACAAGTACGCCCCGCCCGGGTCGCACGGCCACGGTGCCGCGGGTCGCCACGGCGCGCCGGACGGCCAGGGTGCGCCCGTCGGCCACGACGAGCCCCACTGGCCCGAGAGCCCGGGCCACCACTGAGCGGGTCCCGGCTGCGGCTCGGGGTGATGGGTGGCACGTTCGACCCCATCCACCACGGGCACCTCGTCGCGGCCTCCGAGGTCCAGGCCCTGCTCGGGCTCGACGAGGTCGTCTTCGTCCCCACCGGGCGGCCGTGGCAGAAGGAGACCGGTGAGGTCTCGCCGGCCGAGCACCGGTACCTGATGACGGTCGTGGCCACGGCGTCGAACCCGCGCTTCACCGTCTCGCGCGTCGACGTCGACCGCGAGGGCCTCACCTACACCGTCGACACCCTGCGTGACCTCACGGCCCAGCGCCCGGACGCCGACCTGTTCTTCATCACCGGCGCCGATGCGCTGGCCCAGATCCTGTCGTGGAAGGACGCCGACGAGCTGTTCGAGCTGGCGCAGTTCGTCGGGGTCACCCGGCCGGGCTACGCGCTCTCCGAGCTGGGGCTGCCCGCCGACCGCGTCATCCTCCAGGAGGTCCCCGCCATGGCGATCTCCTCCACTGACTGCCGTGACCGCGTGCGGGCCGGCCAGCCGGTCTGGTACCTCGTGCCCGACGGCGTCGTCCAGTACATCTCCAAGCACCGCCTCTACCGAGGAGCACCGTGACCGCATCCGACCGTTCGCTCGAGCTCGCCCGCACCGCCGCGGCGGCCGCCGCCGACAAGCTGGCGACCACCATCACCGGCATCGACGTGTCCGACCAGCTGGCGCTGACCGACGTCTTCGTCATCGTCTCGGCCGAGTCCGAGCGGCAGGTCGGCTCGATCGTCGACGAGGTCGAGGACCGCCTGCGCGAGATGGGCTCGAAGCCGGTGCGCCGCGAGGGGCAGCGCGAGGGCCGCTGGGTGCTCATCGACTTCAACGACATCGTGGTGCACGTCCAGCACGACGACGAGCGTGACTTCTACGAGCTCGAGCGCCTCTGGAAGGACTGCCCGGCCGTCGAGCTCGGCGCCGTCGGCACCGAGCAGGGCGGTCGGTGAGCGGGCCCCCTCCGCCGCTCACCGACGGGCCGGGACGCCGGCTCGTGGTGCTCCGCCACGGCCAGACCACCTCGAACGCCGCCGGGGTCTGGCAGGGCCAGCTCGACAGCCCGCTCTCGCCGCTCGGTGAGGAGCAGGCCGCCGCGGCCGGCCCCGCGCTGGCCGCGCTCGCCCCGGTGCGGGTCGTGACCTCCGACCTGCAGCGGGCCCGGCTCACCGGGGCCGCGGTGGCACGGGCCGCCGGCGTGCCGCTGGTCGAGGACCCGCGCCTGCGCGAGATCCACGCCGGGGCCTGGCAGGGGCTGACCAACGACGAGATCGTGCGGCGCTGGCCCGACGAGCACGGGGCCCTGCGCCGCGGTGAGGACGTCACCCGTCCCGGGGGCGGGGAGTCGCTCGCCGACGTCCGGGAGCGGATGGGCGAGGCGCTGCGCGACGTCCTCGCGGCGACCGGGCCGGGGGAGTGCGTCGTCGTCTCCACCCACGGGGCGGCCGGCCGGGCCGGCGTGTCGTGGCTGCTGGGTCTCGACATGCTGGTGTCGTGGCGGGTGCTGGGAGCGCTCGGCAACTGCCACTGGGCCGAGCTCGCGGAGGGTCGCCAGGGCTGGCGGCTGCGCACCTGGAACGTGTCGGTGGGCGGCGGTTCAGCCGAGGGGACCTTCGCTCCCTGAGGGCGATTTGGGCCAGCGGTGAGGCGTGGGTAGACTCGCCGTCGCCCCTTCGGGGGACACCCACTCGGGGCTGTAGCGCAGTTGGTAGCGCACCTCCATGGCATGGAGGGGGTCAGGGGTTCGAATCCCCTCAGCTCCACAACGCCAGAAGAGACCGGACACGCTTCTCGTCCGGTCTCTTCTGCGTTCTGGCGTCGTGCCACCCCGCTTCGCACCGGCGGTATCGGCCGGCACCGGCCCTATAGGGGGGCGGCTCGCCGATCCGAGGGTGGGTCGGCAATCTGAGCGGGGTTCGGCAATCTGAGCGGGATTCGGCGGCCTGGGCGGGGCAGGCGCGCGTCGGCTCAGGCGGGCCAGATGCCGCTGGTGCCGCGCCGGTGGCTGGCCAGCAGGTGGGTGTCGACGATGCCGACGGCCTCCATCAGCGCGAACATCGTGGTGGGCCCGACGAACGAGAACCCCTTCCGCTTGAGGGCCTTGCTGAGCGCGAGGGACTCGGGCGAGGTGGTGGGGACGTCGGCGTACGTGACGGGGTGCGGGGTCTCGGCCGGGCGGAACGACCAGACCAGGCGCGCCAGGTCGCCGTCGGGGTCGTCGCGCAGGGCGAGGGTGGCCCGGGCGTTGCCGATGGTCGCGGCGACCTTGGCGCGGTTGCGCACGATCCCGGCATCCGCCATCAGCCGCGCCACGTCGGCCTCGCCGTACGCCGCGACCGCCTCGGGGTCGAAGCCGTCGAACGCCGCCCGGAACGCCGCCCGCTTGCGCAGGATCGTCGCCCACGACAGCCCCGACTGGAACGCCTCGAGCGAGAGCCGCTCGAACAGCCCGCGCTCGTCGCGCACCGGCATCCCCCACTCGGTGTCGTAGTACTCCCGCAGCAGCGGGTCGGTGGCGGCCCACGCCGGGCGCGCGAGACCGTCGGGCCCCACGACGACCCCGGGGTCGCTCACGAGCGCCGTAGCGTGATGATCGGGACCTCCGGGTCGGCGCCCACGCGGACGGCAGGCCCCCAGGCACCGGCACCGCGCGAGGTGATGACCGGGGTGTCCCCGACAACGGCCTTCCCGTCGACCATCGGCTGCTGCAGCGGGACGAGGTAGCGGATGGGCCAGAGCTGCCCGCCGTGGGTGTGCCCCGACAGCTGGAGGTCGACCCCACGACCTCCGACTGCGAACGCCTGCCGGGGCTGGTGCGCCGACAGCAGGGTGAACCCGCCCGGGTCGACCCCCGCGAGGGCCGCGTCGTAGTCGGGGAGGAACGCCCCCTGGCCGGACCAGTCGTGCACCCCCGCGAGCGTGATGGTGGCGCCGTCGCGGGTCAGTGGCACCGACTGGTTCTTCAGCACGGTGATGCCGGTGGCCTCGAACGCGCGCACCCAGTTGGCGGTGTCGCGGTACATCTCGTGGTTGCCGGTCGTGGCGTAGACCCCGAGCGGCGCTCGCAGGTCGGCGAGCGGGGCGATCTCGGGGCCGTACCGCTCGGCGGTGCCGTCGACGAGGTCGCCCGCGATGACGACGAGGTCGGGGCGCTGCGCGTTGACGAGGTCGACCACGCGCCGGGTGAAGTCGGCGCTGCGCACCGCGCCGGCGTGCAGGTCGGTGATGAGGGCGACGCGGGTGCCGTCGAACTGCTGCGGCAGCTGCGGCGAGGACAGCTCGTACGCGGTGGCGGTGGGATGCGCGGCGGCCACCGCGCCGTACGCGGTGAGGCCGACGGCGACCAGGGCCACGAGCGGCGAGGCCACCCGGTTGAGCCGGCGGCGGGCGAGGCGCCCGTGGTCGTGGCGCCAGCGGACCAGCCAGATGCCCACGGCCACCAGCCACACCGCGACGAGCCCGAGGAACAGGTACAGGCAGGTCGCGAGGAAGGCCTGCCCGGTCCAGACGATGGGGCGCATCTGGGCCGGCGTCCAGCGCCCGCCCCACACGTCGAACCCGGCGGGGACGGCGGCGGCCAGCGCGGCCAGGACGAGCGCGACGACCACCGCCGGCCAGCGGCGCCCCCACTGCGGGGCGATGGCGAGCCGGTGCCAGACGACGACGAGGAACGCCCCGATGACCAGCAGGGCGACGAGCGCGAACAGGGTCATGCGCCGGCGGTGTCCTGCGGGGCCGGGTGGGGGGCGGCCAGGGCGGCGCGCACGTCGTCGGCGAGGTCGGCCGGCTCGGTGTTGGGCGCGTACCGCTCGATGACGGTGCCGTCGCGACCGACGAGGAACTTGGTGAAGTTCCACTTGATGCGGCCGCCGAGCAGGCCCTTCTTCTCGGACTTGAGCCAGGCGTAGAGGGGGTGCTCGTCGTCGCCGTTGACGTCGACCTTGGCGAACATCGGGAAGGTGACGCCGTAGTTGACCTGGCAGAACTCCTCGATCTCGTCCTCGGCGCCGGGCTCCTGGGCGCCGAACTGGTTGCAGGGGAAGCCCAGGACGACGAACCCCTCGTCCTTGAGCTCGGAGTAGAGCGCCTCGAGGCCCTCGTACTGGGGGGTGAAGCCACACTTGCTGGCCGTGTTGACGACGAGCACGACGTCGCCGGCGTAGGCGGCCAGCGGGCGGTCCTCGCCCTGCAGCGTCGTGGCGGAGAAGTCGGAGAGGGTGGTCATGGCGTCATCGTCGCACGGGGCACCGACGCCACCCTCGGGCGCGAGCAGGGGCGGCGGACGGCCGTCGAGCCCTGGGGCGCCCGCTGGCCGTAGCCTGTGCCGGTGCCGCCGCGACCCCTGGCCCCGCCCCCGCTCGATGTCGACGTCCTGGTCGTCGGAGCGGGCCTCTCGGGGATCGATGCCGCGTGCCGCCTGTCGATGGAGGGCGACCGGCTGAGCTGGGCGGTGCTCGAGGCGCGGGACGCGACCGGCGGCACGTGGGACCTGTTCCGCTACCCGGGCGTGCGCTCCGACTCCGACATGTACACCCTGGGCTTCCCGTTCCGGCCGTGGCAGGGGGCGACATCGATCGCCCCGGCGGCCGAGATCCTGCAGTACCTGCGCGACACCGCGGACGAGTACCGGGTGACCGAGCGCATCCACGTCGGGCAGCGGGTGACCCGCCTGGCGTGGTCGTCGCACGACCGGCGCTGGACGGTCACGGCCCGGCGCGGCGACGGCGAGGTGCTCGAGCACCGCGCGCGGTTCGTGTACCTGGCCACCGGCTACTACTCGTACGCGTCCGGGCACGTGGTCGACTTCCCGGGCCAGGAGGACTTCGCCGGGGAGGTCGTCCATCCCCAGCAGTGGCCCGAGGGGCTGCCGGTGGCCGGGCGGCGCGTGGTCGTCATCGGCAGCGGGGCCACCGCCGTGACCCTCGTCCCGGCGCTGGTCGCCGAGGGGGCCGAGCACGTGACGATGCTGCAGCGCAGCCCGAGCTACGTCGCGGCCCTGCCCAACGTCGACCCCGTGGCGGATGCCGTGCGCCGCTGGCTGCCCGCCTCGCTGGCGCACGGCGTGGTCCGGGCCAAGAACGTCGCGTTGTCGAGCCTGACGTACGAGTTCCTGCGGCGTCGGCCGGTGACGGGGCGCAAGGTACTGCGCCGGCGGCTCGTCGAGCGGCTGCCGGAGGGGTACCCGGTCGACGTGCACTTCGCCCCCCGGTACGACCCGTGGGACCAGCGGCTCTGCCTCAGCCCCGACGGCGACCTGCTCGAGGTGCTGTCGTCCGGCGCCGCCGAGGTCGTGACGGAGACCATCGACCGCTTCGTCCCGGCGGGGGTGCGGGTGAGCACCGGGGAGGTACTCGCGGCCGACGTGGTCGTGACCGCGACCGGGCTGCGCCTCGAGCTGGGCGGGGGAGCGGAGCTGGTCGTCGACGGGGCCCCGGTCGACCTGTCGGCGGCGCACGTCTACAAGGGCTGCATGCTCTCGGACGTGCCCAACCTCGCGCTCGCGGTGGGGTACACCAACGCCAGCTGGACGCTGCGGGCGGACCTCACCGCGCGCTGGTTCTGCGCCCTGGTGCGCCGGCTCGACGCCCGCGGGCTCGCGGTGGCCGTGCCGCGCTGGGACGGCTCGGGCGGTGCGGACCGGCCGCTGCTCGACTTCACCTCGGGCTACGTGCAGCGCGGCGCCCACCTGCTGCCGCACCAGGGCAGCCGCCGCCCGTGGCGGGTGGTGCAGAGCTACGCGTACGACGTGGCCACGATGCGCCTCGGGCGGCTCGACGACGGGGTGCTCGAGCTGTCCTGAGGGCCCCCGCGCACCGGCCACCCTGCCGCGCACCGGCCACCCTGCCCGCCACCGCCCTCCTGGGGCCGGTGCCGGCCACGGTGACCGGTGCGGGACGCGCTGACCGGTGCGGGACGCGGTGACCGGTGCGCCGTGGCGGGGCGTCCCGGCGCTTCTCGGCCGCCGACCGCCGCGGACCGGCGCGCACCGTCTGCGCTACCCTGAGCGCGTGACGAGCAGCCTGCTTCTTCGCTAGCCGCGCCGGCCACCGGCCCGCGCGGCGACCCCTCCTGAGCGAGGGGTTTTTTCATGGGCGCAGACGACACGACGACACACACGAGGACGAGATGAGCGAGACGCCGTACCGCTACACCGCCGAGCTGGCCGGGCGGATCGAGGTCGCCTGGCAGGACCGCTGGGCCGAGCGCGGCACCTACCACGCGCCCAACCCCGCCGGCCCCTGGGCCGACCCGGAGGGCGTCGCCGCGCACCCCGGGGGCCACCTCCTCGTCCTCGACATGTTCCCCTACCCCAGCGGCGCTGGCCTGCACGTCGGCCATCCGCTGGGCTACATCGCCACCGACGTGTACGCGCGCTACCACCGCATGCTCGGGAAGAACGTCCTGCACTGCCTGGGCTACGACGCCTTCGGGCTGCCCGCCGAGCAGTACGCGGTGCAGACGGGCCAGCACCCGCGCAAGACCACCGAGGAGAACATCACGATCATGGCGCGCCAGCTGCGCCGCCTCGGCCTGGGCCACGACGACCGGCGCAGCATCCGCACCATCGACCCCGAGTACTACCGCTGGACGCAGTGGATCTTCCTGCAGATCTTCAACTCCTGGTACGACCACGACGCGCCGCGCGAGGACGGCGGCACCGGCCGCGCCCGCCCCATCGAGGACCTGGTGGAGCAGTACCGCTCCGGCGCCCGGGCCCTGCCGGCCGACGACGGCCGCGGCTGGGACGACCTGTCGGACGTCGAGCGCGCCGGCATCCTGGACTCCCAGCGCCTGGTGCAGAGCGTGCGCGCCACCGTCAACTGGTGCCCCGGCCTGGGCACCGTGCTCGCCAACGAGGAGGTGACCAACGAGGGGCGCTCGGACCGCGGCAACTTCCCGGTGTTCAAGCGCGAGCTGCGCCAGTGGGTCATGCGGATCACCGAGTACGCCGACCGGCTGGCCGACGACCTCGACCGGGTCGACTGGCCCGAGAAGGTCAAGACGATGCAGCGCAACTGGATCGGCCGCAGCCAGGGGGCGCGCGTGACGTTCCCGGTCGCGCGGACCGCCGATGACCTGCCCGTCGACCCGGGGACGCCGGGGATCGAGGTCTTCACGACCCGCCCCGACACCCTGTTCGGCGCCACCTTCATGGTGCTCGCGCCCGAGCACCCGCTGGTCGACACCCTCGTCCCCGAGGGCGGCTGGCCCGAGGGCACCCGCGACGCCTGGACCGGTGGTGCCGCGACCCCGGCCGAGGCCGTCGCCGCCTACCGCTCCGCGGCCGCCGCGCGCACCGACCTGGAGCGCCAGGCCGAGGGCCGGACCAAGACGGGCGTCTTCACCGGTGGCTGGGCCACCAACCCGGTCACCGGCACCCGCATCCCGGTCTTCGTGGCCGACTACGTCCTGATGGGCTACGGCACCGGCGCGATCATGGCCGTGCCCGCGCAGGACCAGCGCGACTGGGACTTTGCCACCGCGTACGACCTGCCGATCATCCGCACCGTCCAGCCCAGCGAGGGCCACGACGGGTCGACCGCCTTCACCGGCGACGGCCCGGCGGTCAACAGCAGCAACGACGAGATCAGCCTCGACGGCCTGGGCGTCGCCGAGGCCAAGGCGCGCATCATCCCCTGGCTCGAGGAGAAGGGGCTGGGCGAGGGCGCGGTCACGTACAAGCTGCGCGACTGGCTCTTCGCGCGCCAGCGCTACTGGGGCGAGCCGTTCCCGGTGCTGTTCGACGACGACGGCATCGCGTACGGCGTGCCCGACGACCAGCTGCCCGTCCTGCTGCCCGACGTCCCCGACTACAGCCCGAAGACCTACGACCCGGACGACGCCGACAGCGAGCCCGAGCCGCCGCTGGCCCGCGACCAGGACTGGGTCACCGTCGAGACCGACCTCGGCGACGGCCGTGGCGTGCGGCGCTTCCGCCGTGACACCAACGTGATGCCGCAGTGGGCCGGCTCCTGCTGGTACTACCTGCGCTACCTCGACCCCGAGAACGGGGCCGCCCTGGTCGACCCCGAGAACGAGTCGTACTGGATGGGCCCGCGCGAGCAGCCGGTCGAGGGGGCCCCCGCGGGCACTCGCGACCCCGGTGGCGTCGACCTGTACGTCGGCGGCGTCGAGCACGCCGTGCTGCACCTGCTCTACGCCCGGTTCTGGCACAAGGTGCTGCACGACCTGGGGCACCTGAGCAGCGACGAGCCCTTCCGCACGTACTTCAGCCAGGGCTACATCCAGGCGCCGGCGTTCCTCGACCGCCGCGGCCAGTACGTCGAGGCCAAGGAGGTCCAGGAGGGTCTCGACGACGACGGCCACCCCGCCTTCACCTGGCAGGGCGAGCCGGTGACGCGCGAGTTCGGCAAGATCGGCAAGTCGCTGAAGAACATGGTCAGCCCCGACGAGATGTACGCCGAGTTCGGGGCCGACACCTTCCGCCTGTACGAGATGGGCCTGGGCCCGCTCGAGCAGAGCAAGCCCTGGGACACCCGCGCCGTCGTCGGGCCACAGCGCTTCCTGCAGCGGCTGTGGCGCAACGTGGTCGACGAGGAGACCGGGGCGCTGGTCGTCACCGACAGCCCGCTCGACGACGCGACGAGCCGCGTGCTGCACCGCACCATCGACGCCGTGCGCACCGACTACGCCGGCCTGGGCTTCAACACCGCCATCGCCCGGCTGACCGAGCTGAACAACGCCCTGACCAAGCTCGACGGCGGCGTGCCGCGCGAGGCGGCCGAGGCCATCGTCCTGATGGTCGCGCCGCTGGCGCCGCACATCGCCGAGGAGCTGTGGTCGCGGCTCGGCCACGAGGAGTCGCTCGTGCACGCGCCCTTCCCGGTCGCCGACCCCGCGCTGCTGGTCGACGACACCGTCACCTGCGTGGTGCAGGTCAAGGGCAAGGTCAAGGACCGCCTCGAGGTGCCGTCGGACATCACCGAGGACGCCCTGCGCGAGCTGGCCCTGGCGAGCGAGAAGGTGCAGGCGGCACTGCCCGGCGGCGTTCGCACCGTCATCGTGCGCGCGCCCAAGCTGGTCAACGTCGTCCCCGCCTGACCTCCACTTTCTCGCCCCATGCCGGAACCTTCACCCGCGCAGCGCTTCCGAAGGCCTGCGATCGTGAAGGTCCCCCGGCGAAGCGGCGGGAGGGCTCAGCGGCGACCGAGGCCGGCCTCGCGCGCCGCGATGATGGCCGCCGCCCGGTCGGGGACACCGAGCTTGGCGTAGATGGTCGACACGGCGTTGCGGACGGTCTTGTTCGAGACGTAGAGGTCGGCCGCGATGGCGTCGTTGCCCATCCCGGCGGCCATCCGGTCCAGGACCGTGCGCTCCCGTTCGCTCAGCTGGGGGAAGGCGGGCGCCGCAGCCCGCGGCGGCGCGCCGGCCAGGAGCGCGGCGACCCGGGCGGCCACGGCCGCGCCGAAGACGAGCCCGCCCGCGGCCGCGGTGCGCACCGCGTGCTCGACCTCGACCGCTCCGGAGCCCTTGAGCAGGTAGCCCGAGGCGCCGGCGCGCACCGCCGTGACGACGGTGTCCTCGTCCTCGTTCATCGTCAGCATGACCACCCGCGGGGCGGGGGAGCGGCCGGTGAGGTAGCGGGTGGCCTCGATGCCGTCCAGTCGTGGCATCTGGATGTCCATGAGGACGACGTCCGGTGCGGTCTCGGTGACGACGTGGACGGCCTCGCGCCCGTCGGCCGCCGTCCCGACGACCTCGACGCCCTCGAGCGCACCGAGCAGGGCCTCGAGGCCGTCGCGCACGATCCGGTGGTCGTCGACGACGACGACGCGCAGCGCCTCGGTCACGGGCGCACCTCCTGGACGGCGAGCGGGAGCCGGGCGTGCACGGTCGTGCCCCCCGTTGGCGGACAGGTCACCTCGGCGCGGCCCCCGAGCTCGGCGGCCCGCTCGCGCAGCGACCCCAGCCCGACCCCGACCTCGACGTCCGCGCCGATGCCGACACCGTCGTCGGCGACCTCGAGCGTGAGCGCCCCGCCCTCGAGGCCCAGAGCGACGGTGCAGTGCCGCGCCCGGGCGTGGCGGCCGACGTTGGTGAGGGCTTCGGCGACGATCCGGTACGCGGCGACCTCGACCGCGGCGGGCAGCCGGTCGGGCACGTCGGCCTCGACCGTCACCCGGACCGCCGGCACCCGCTCGGCCAGCTGGGCCACGGCGCCGACGAGGCCCCGGTCGTCCAGGGCCGGGGGCCGCAGGTCGTGCACGAGGCGGCGCACGTCGGCGACGACCTCGCGCAGCTCGGCGGTGGTCGACTCCACCCGCCCCCGTGCCGTCTCCGGGTCGCGGTCGAGCAGCAGCCGGGCCGACTCCAGCTGGAAGACCAGACCGCTCAGTGCCGGGCCGAGGCCGTCGTGCAAGTCGCGCCGGATCCGCCGGCGCTCCTCCTCCCGAGCGGTGACGAGGCGCTCGCGGTGGTCCTGCAGCTCCTCGGCCAGGTGCCAGGTCCGCGCGGCGGTGGCGGCCTGGCGCACGAGGTCGGCGAGGAGCCGCTCGTCGCGGGGGGTGAGGCGGCTCCGGACGCCACGGGCGGGCAGCACGAGCCGCCCCACCTCGCGGTCGCGGTAGGCGATCGGCAACGTGCGGACCTGGGCCGGTCTCGTGCCGTGCGTCGCGACGAGCCGCTCGCCGCGGGCCCGTTCGACCTCGATGCCGACGAAACCCACCCCGAAGGCGTCGGCGACGGCGTCGCACACCGCGCGCAGCTGGGCGGGCCCGTCGTCCGTGGTCTCCAGGGACGAGGCGAGCGAGGCGACGGCGGCGTAGGGGTCGTCGCGGCTCCCGAGGGCCAGGCGCCGACCCCACGTCCGGATGCGTTGCCGCAGTGGCCCGTACAGCAGCACCGAGACGAGCAGCACCACGGCCACGACCTGGGTCTGGTCGAGGCCGTCGAGCGCGAGCCCGAGAGCCGCGACGGCGACGAGGTCGACGAGCAGCAGGAGGAGCGCCAGCGCGGCCCAGACGGCCGTGCGCGGGAGCAGCTGGTCGATCGGCGCCAGGGTGGGAGCCAGGACGGCGACGGTCATCGCGGCGGCGGGGAGGGTCATCACCAGGAAGGCCGTCGCGACGTCGAACCAGGGCTCGGAGACCAGGAGGCTGAGGACCATCGCGACCGCCATGACGACGACGGCCCAGAGCAGCCAGCGCATCCGGTCGCGCTCGAGGCCGGTGGAGCGCCGGTAGCGCGTGACGACGGTGAGCATCGGGACGACGAAGGCGGCGGTGCCGACGGCCACGGCGACGGGCACGGCGGCGGCCGGGACCACCGCGAGCGTCGTCGGGTCGAGGTCGACCGTGGGAGGCAGGACGACGCCGGCGGTGCGGTCCCCGGACGGCGCGACGAGGACCACCCCGGCGGCGAGGGCCATCACCCCGAGGGCCACCCGGCCGGCGGAGCCCATCCGGCCCGGGAGGAAGCGTCCGGTGGGGAAGAGCAGGAGCAGCAGGGCCGCGACCACGGGCAGGAAGGCCCCGAAGCGGTTGAGGAACCACAGGGCCGCGCTCATCCCGGGCCACGCGCCGGATGCCGTCAGCCCGGCGCGCACCCACGACTGGGCGAGGCCGTCGAGGACCCAGAACGCGCCGAAGCCCGCGAGCGACCAGCCGAGGGCCTGGCGCGGGTGGCGCAGCAGCACCGCGGTGGCGAGCGCGGCGAGGACGGCGCCCTGCAGCGCGTAGGGCCAGCCGGGGCCGCCGGAGAGGGTCACGCCGGAGGACGCGTCGGGGGCGCGGCCGTCGAGCACGGCGGAGGCCGCCAGCCCGGCGACCGACGCAGCGGCCGCCGCCAGGGCAGCGACCGTCCCGGCCCTCGTCCGCGACCAGGCGCTCGCATGCGTGCCCACCGGGACATTGTGGGGGTGCCCGGCCCGCGACGGACGCCGGTCCGCACCACGAGGATGCGGACCGGCGTCGTCGCCGGTCCGGTGGGTCACCGGGCCGTCCGGAAGGCTCGGTCCCCGACGAGGAACCCCAGGGCCGCGCCGACGACGAGCACCGGAGCGACGAAGCCGGCCATGTACTGCAGCGGCGAGACACCGAGCAGCAGGACCAGGCCGCCGGCGACGAGCCCGAACCGGCCGAGCCAGCGGGGCACGGTGCCGCCGCGCGCGGCGGTGTGCAGCGCGGTGCCCGCGAGGCCGGCGAGCACCCAGCACCACGGGATCGTGCCGACCCAGTGGTTGTAGAACACCGCGGCGGAGGGCTGGACGAGACCCGGCTGCATGACCCCCGAGATGAACTCGGTGTCGAGCCCGGCGCCGAGGACGAGGACGACGGCGGTGCCGACGAGGCCGCCCGCGGCGAGACCCGGGGCGAGGGAGCCGGTCGCCCGGGCGGCGAGCCGGCGGTGCAGCCCGATCCCGAAGACGAGCAGGGCGACGGCGGCGACCATGGTCGCGGTGTGGAAGCCGAGCAGGATGCCGACCTTCCCGCCCAGGGCGTCGGTCATGCCCTGGGCGTCACCGCGCAGGTCCTCGCGGTAGACCGGGTCGACCATCCCGGACAGGACGACGGACGCGAGGCCGGCGAGCCCGGCGACCACGCCGGCGACGGCCCAGCCGCGCGGGGCCGGGTGGGTGGTGCCCGCGGACGGCGTCTCGCTGACGTCGGACCGGGCGGGGTTGTGCGTGAACACGCTCATCGCGGTTCTCCTTCGAGGTGGTGGAGTGTCCTGCTGACGTGGAGGACGCTCCCGGGCCGGATGTCCCGCGGTCCAGGGACATCGGGGCAGACCGTGTCCCGACCTCGTCGCCGACCTCGTCACCGACCTCGTCACCGGCTCGACGTCGCGCTGTCGTGGTGAGGGCCGCTCAGCCCGGCAGCAGGCGCAGCGCCCGACGGGGGCAGGCCGTCACGGCCTCCCGCGCGAGCTCCAGCTGGTCCTGCGGCACGGGGCCCAGGACGACCGGGTAGCCCCACTCGTCGAGGACGATGCGCTCGGGCAGCAGCTCGGCGCACAGCCCGCGGGCCCGGCACTCCGGCCAGTCGACGCGCAGCACGTGCGAGCCGGCCTGGTCCCCGGGGGCGCTCACGCGACCCTCGCCGGGAAGGGGTGGGCGCATCCGCACGAGCCGGCGAGATGTCCCTCGACCCGGTCGCCCAGCGTGGTCAGCAGCGAGCGCACGAGACGTGACGTGCCGTCGGGGTGTGCACACGCGCCGCGGCCGACGACCAGCCCGGTCAGCTCCTGGATGCGGCGCCGGGTGTCGGCGCCCTCGGCGAGCCCCCGCACCTCCTGGGCCAGGGCGGGCAGCCCGTTGCGGCACGGGCCGCAGCGCCCGGCGGACTCGCCCGCGAGGTACTCGGTCCACGCGGCGGTCAGCGCCACCGGGCAGTCGCCGGGGGCGAGGGACACCAGCGCGCCGGCGCCCAGGGCGGCGCCGAGCGAGCGCAGGTGCGCCTGGGTCCAGACCAGGCGCTCCAGGTCACGCGGGTGGAGCCACGCACCGTGGAAGCCACCCACGAGCAGCGGCGCGGCGAGGGCGTCGGCGTCCAGGACGTCGGAGGCAGCGTCCCCGTGGGCGACCTCGACGACCCGCGCGAGGTCGAAGCGACCGTCGGGCCCGGGCGGACGGGTGAGCGTGAGCAGCATCGTGCCCGGCTCGTCCGGCGTCCCGAACGCCCCGTAGCGCGGCAGTCCCACGAGCGCGAGCAGCCCGAGGTGGGCCCACGACTCGGCGTTGGCCAGCAGGGTCGGGCGGCCCTTGAACCCCTCGACCGCCTCCGGCGCCCACGCCGTCACGGGCAGCCCGGGCCGGCCCTCCATCAGCTCCAGCACGGCGCGGGCCTGCCCGGCGACGAACCGGCCTTCCGCCTCGTGCACCGTCCAGCGCTCCCGGTGGCCGGACCGCTCGGCGAGCGCGTCGCGCACCGCCGCGCCGACCTGCGGGCGGTCGGCCGGGACCACGACGTGCACGCGGCGCGCCCCGAGGGCCCGGGCGGCCAAGGCGGCACCGTCCAGGACGAGGTGCGGGGCCACCCGGAGCAGGGTCTCGTCCTTGGCGCTGGCCGGCTCGCCCTCGGCCGCGTTGACCACGACGACCGGCCGGCGCGACGGGCGACGGCCGCTGCGCTCGTGCACGGTCCGCAGCTTGCGCCCCAGCGGGAAGCCGGCCCCGCCGCGGCCGCGGACCCGGGCGTCGTCGGCCAGGGCGACCAGGGATGCCGTGTCGAGGGCGGGCAGCTCGCCGAAGCGTGCGCGGTGGGCGTCCAGACCCGGGCCGTCGTCCACGCCGGAGAGGAGCAGGGGGCCGAGGCTCACCTCGACCCGGGCCGGGGGCGCGACCGTCCTCATCGGGAGGCCGGCTCGCCGGACCGGGGGGCCGGCGTCCGGGAGGGCGCCCGGGAGCGGCCCCGCGCCCGCAGGACCGCGACGACGCGGGCGGCCCCCAGGAGGGCGACCAGGCCGACGCAGGCCGCCGTGACCGCCACCGACCAGCCCAGGTGCGCGTCGGTGCCGATCATGAACCCGTGCAGCAGGCCCAGACCCCAGGCGAGGTACGTGGTGAGGTGCACCAGGAACCAGAGGCGGTGGGGGAGCCGGGAGCGGGCGAGCGAGGTCGCGACCACGACCGCCGTCAGGTCGAGCGCGGCGGTGCCCAGGCCGAGCCACAGCGGGCGGTAGGACGACCCGAAGGGCACCAGCGCCTGCCACCACCGGATGTCGACGTACTCGTCGACGACGGCGATGAGCGCGTGGGCGAGCAGCAGCAGCACCGAGACCGCGGAGAGCGCGCGGTGCAGCCCCTGGGTCACGAAGCGCGGCCACCAGGGGCTGACGGCGCGGCCCGTGGCCAGGACGCCGAGGACCACGGTCAGGCTGAACACGGCGACGAGCACGATGCCCGTGCCACGGTTGAGGTACCAGAGCAGCGGCGAGGTCATCGGTCCTCCTCGAGGCCGGCGGCGGCCCAGGCGGGCGTACGGGTCACGGTGCCGTCGTGCGCGACCAGCCGGGCGGCCACGCCCCGGGCGGTCAGCCACGGCACGGCATCCGTCCCCAGCACGACCGCCACGGTGCTGGCCGTGTTGGCGGCCACCGCGCTGTGGCCGAGGGCCGTCACGGTGCGCCAGGGGCCGTCGGCGGGGCCGCCGGTGCGCGGGTCGACGAGGTGGTGCCACTGCCGGCCGCCGCGACGCCAGCGCCGGGCGGACACGCTCGAGGTCGCGAGCCCGCCGTCCGCGACGACGACGGTGGTGCTCGCCCCGCCGCCCGGCAGGTCCTCGCGGCTGTGCCCGACGACGACGGGGTAGCGCGTCGGGGCCTGCGGGTCCGGGCCCGCGACCCTGAGGTCGCCGCCGACGTTGACCAGGACGTCGACGCCGAGCTCCTCGACCACGGTGAGCGCGGCGAGGTCCGCGGCGTACGCCTTGCCGGTGGCGCCGAGGTCCAGGGCAGCCCCGACGGGGACACACAGCGCGGCGTCGTCGACGACGACGTCGCGCCAGGAGCCGCGGGCCCCCGGCAGGGCCGCGGGGGACGGGTCGTCGCTCGGGACGAGGGTGAAGGTGCGGTCGTAGCCGGCGCCCCGCAGGACCTCGCCGAGGGTGGGGTCGACGAGCCCCGACGTCTCGACGGCGGCCTCGAGTGCGACGCGCACCGCACCGACGAGCACCGGCGAGACGGCCACTGGACGGCCGGGACGGGCGTTGGCCACCGACAGGTCGCTGTCGGGACGGAACCGGCTGCACGCGGCGTCCACCTCGTCGAGGACGTCCACCACGAGCCGGGCCGCCGCGTCCAGCGCGGCGCTGCTCGTCCTCAGCTCGACGTAGGTGCCCAGGGCGTGCCAGGAGGCGGCACCGTGCCGGGGGTCGAGCCGGACCCCGGGAGCCGGGGCCACCGAGGTCACGACCCGGTGCTCGTCACGGGCGGCGGGGGCGGCGGGGGGGCCGGGGCGGACGCCGCGGCCGGCGCCGGAGCGCTCGACCGGGACCCGCCGGAGGCGCGGGCCACGGTGGCGCCGCCGGTGAAGGACGAACCGCCCCCGACGCGGGCCGCGCCGGCTCCCGACGCCCGCACGATGACGGGCCGTCCCACGACGGTCCGCGTCGGCCGGTGCTTCGTGACGACCACCGGGTGCGCGGCGGCCCACGCGACGAGCTGCTCGTGGTAGGCGCGGGCGGCCTTGGTCGCCGCGGCGGCCTGGGCGCGAGCCTTCTCGTTCTGCTGGTGCGCGGTCTCGGTCGCTACGGCGGCGGTGGCAGCACCGGTCGCCGCCACCGCCGTCGCTGCGAGCGTGCCGCTGAACACCGTGAGAAGGACGCGCGACCGGTCGCGTTGTCCTCGGCTGAGCAGGGGGATCACCGAAGGCCTCCAGGGAGCACAGCGAGTCAGGGAATCTCGCACTCCCCACGGTCCCCTGACCCACCGCAAGAGCGCGTCATCGGGATGTTAAGGGAACCTCATGCGCTCGCGCCGGGTTTCCCGTGCAATCCGGGACCGCCCTTTTACACCCTCTTATCGCGAACCACACACCCGCTTGACCTCCGGTCCGCCATCCTGGTGGCCCCTGCATCTCTCCTGTCCGGAGGTTCCTCCGTGTCCCTGACCTCGACCGTCGCCGCCGGCACGCTCATCGGCGGCCTCCTGGCCACCGGCGTGTACGCCGCCAACGCCCCCTCCGACCAGCTGGCCGCCACCGCCCGCGTGGCCCCGACCTTCGCCCCCGTCCCGACCCCGACGGTCGTCGAGGTCGAGGACTGTGAGGCGCCGGCGGTCCTGGTACGCGGCGCCTGCGTCACGAATGTCCCCGGCCCCACGGTCACCGTGCCGGCCCCTGTCGCGCCTGCCGCTCCGGTCCGCCCGGCCCGTCCGACGCACGTGACCGCCCCGGCCCCCGCGGCGCAGGGTGACGACCACGCCGCCGAGGCCACCGAGCCCGCCGAGAGCGACGGCGAGGACCACGCCGACGACCACGAGAGCGAGCCGGCCGAGACCCCTGAGCCCGGCGACGAGCACGACGACTGAGGTGCGTCCCCGGTCGGCGCGCGGGTCAGCCCCCGTCGGCGGCCGGCAGGGTCACCGTGACCCGCAGCCCCCCGAGGTCGCTCACGCCCAGGACCACCGTGCCGCCGGCCGCCGCTGCCAGCCGGTGCACGATGGCCAGGCCGAGCCCGGTCGACCCGGCGGCGCTGTCGCCGCGCCCGCCCCACGGTCGCGCCATCCCCGGCCCCGCGTCCTCGACGACCACGTC
The DNA here is from genome assembly GCF_002846495.1 of Phycicoccus duodecadis. Classification (NCBI taxonomy): domain Bacteria; kingdom Bacillati; phylum Actinomycetota; class Actinomycetes; order Micrococcales; family Intrasporangiaceae; genus Phycicoccus; species Phycicoccus duodecadis. The sequence continues at coordinate 632,978 of NZ_PJNE01000001.1, read as the reverse complement.
CACCTCGGTCGCGGGCCGCGACCGGCCGCCGTGGCGCGGGTGCGCCCGCACGCTCACCCGGGCCTCGGCGCCTTCGGGGGTGTGCGCGAAGACGTTGTCGAGCAGGGTGTCGACCACCTCGCGCAGGGCCTCGTCGTGCAGCCGGACCGGTGGTGCGTGCTCGTCGCCGTGCCACCGGAGGCGACGCCCCTGGTCCTCGGCCAGGGGAGCCCAGAACGCCACCCGGTCGCGGACCACCGGATGCGGGCGGGTGGGCGCGATGAGGTCCGAGCGCACCGAGTGTCTGGCCTCGCGCACCACCTCGTCGATGCTGCGCTGCAGGTGGTCGACGTGCTCGCGCAGCCGCTGGGCGACCTCGGCGTCGGCGACCAGGTCGGTGTCGAGACGCAGTGCGGTCACCGGGGTCCGCAGGCGGTGTCCCAGGTCGGCCACGTTCTCCCGCTCGGCGGCCACGAGGCCGTGGATGCGGTCGGCCAGCGCGTTGAGGGCCCGGCCGAGCTCGGCCGTCTCGGGAGGGCCGCCGGGCACCGCGCGCGCCGTGTCGTCGCCCTCGCGCAGCCGGTGCGCGACCGCCGCCAGGTCCGTGACCGGGACGGTGACGCGCCGGCCGAGGCGCCAGGCGGCCCCCACCGACGCGGCCACCAGGAGCAGGCCGAGGGTGCCGATGGTCAGCCAGGCAGCCGGCACGCCGGCCCGCAGGTCGTCCGTGCTGACATCCGCCACCACCACGTCGAGGCCCTCGTCGGTGGACACCGGCACCAGGGCGTCCAGGCCGCCGTCGCGTGGGCTGGTGAACGCCTGCTGCGCGGTGCGCGCCCGGATGACGGCCGCCCAGGTCGTGGCGGGCAGCGTCCGGTCACCCCCGAGCAGGGTGCCGTCGGGTGCCACGACGACCACGCGGGGGCCCTGGGCCGACAGGTCGGCCACCGTGCGGTCGAGCGTCGCGCGGTCGGTCAGGGTGGCGACGAAGCGGGCCACGCTCTGGGCCTGCTCACGGGCCCGGGTGGAGGCCCGGTCGCTCGCCAGGTTCGCGACGAGGAAGCAGAGCGGCACCACGAACGCGACCACGACCGCCGAGGTCGTCGCGGCGACGAGCCAGGCGATGCGGCGGGTCATCCCGCGGGGTCCGGTGCGCTGGGCGGGGCGAGCCGCACCCCGACGCCCCGCACGCTGTGCAGGTACACCGGGTGAGCCGCGCTCTCGCCCAGCTTGCGGCGCAGCCACGACAGGTGGACGTCGACGGTGCGCTCGCCCCCGCCGTACGGCTGGTTCCACACGTCGGCGAGCACGTCGCGCTTGCTCACGACCTCCCCGACGTGCTGGGCGAGGTAGACGAGCAGGTCGAACTCGCGGCGCGAGAGGTCCAGCGCGGTGCCGCGCAGGGTGGCCGACCGGCTCGCCGGGTCCAGCACCAGCTCGCCCACCTCGAGGGTCGCGGGGGCGCCGTCGTCGCCGACCCGGCGCAGGACCGCCCGCATCCGAGCCTCCAGCTGGTTCATCGTGAACGGTTTCACCACGTAGTCGTCGGCGCCGGCGTCGAGGGCGCGCACGACCGAGGGGTCGTCGTCGCGGGCGGTCACCACGATGACGGGGGTGGTGCGGACGGCCCGCAGCATGCTGAGGAGGCTGTGGCCGTCGAGGTCGGGCAGGCCGAGGTCGAGCAGGACGACGTCGGGCTGGGTGCCGAGAGCCAGCTGGAGCCCGTCGAGCCCCGCCCGCGAGCTGGTCACCGCGTGGCCACGGTCGGTGAGCGAGCGCACGAGGGCCGACCGGATCGCCGGGTCGTCCTCGATGACGAGCACGTGTGCCACAGTGGGCACCGTAGAGCAGGAACGGGGTGACGCGCATGGACCCGGCGCGCGGCAAGGTGCTGGCGATGGTGGCCGCGTGGCTCGCCACGGTGCTCGTCGTGGGCGGGGCGACCTTCGTCGTCGTCTCCGCGGCGGGCCGCGACGTGGGCCAGGTGTCGGCGCTGCGCACCGTGGTGGTCGACCCCGCGGCCTCCACCACGTCCCCGGCCGCCACCCGCCCGCCGGCCAGCCGCGACGTCCCGACGAGCCCGGCCCCCCGCCCGTCCACGTCCCCCCACCCCGACGCCACCGAGGCCGGCGGACCCCCCGCCACGCGTCCGGCGCCGCGCCCCGCGCCCTCCTCGCGGCCCCCCGCCGGGGCCGCCCCGTCCCCCGCGACGCACACTGCGTCCTTCACCACCGCCGGCGGCACGGTGGTCGCGACGTGCACGGGTTCGGTGATCCGGCGCCGGTCGATCACCGTCCGCGACGGATGGCGCTTCGAGGACGAGCTGGACGGCGAGAGCCTCAAGGTCCACTTCACCCGTGACGACGGGGAACGGGCGACGGCCGCCGCGCCGTCCGAGACGTCCGATGGCGACGGCGAGGTCGAGCTCACCCTCCGGTGCGTCGGCGGCGTCCCCACCGCCGTCTCCTGACGCGCGGGCCCGTCGCCCCGGCCCACTAGCCTGCGGGCATGGCCACCGCGATCGTCACCGACTCCACGGCCTACCTGCCGGCCGAGCTCCTCGAGGGCCTCGACGTGCGGGTCGTGCCGCTGCACGTGGTCGTGGGCGGTCGCGCGTTCCGCGAGGGGGTCGACATCGGGCCGTCCGAGGTGGCCGCGGCGCTGCGGGCCTTCACTCCGGTGTCGACCTCCCGCCCGGCCCCGCAGGCGTTCCTCGACGCGTACGCGGCCGCGGCCGCGGCCGGAGCCGACGCGGTCGTGTCGGTCCACATCTCGGCCGAGCTGTCGAGCACGCTCGGGGGCGCCGAGCTCGCCGCCGCCCAGGCGCCGGTACCCGTCACGGTCATCGACTCCCGGGCTCTGGGGATGGTGATGGGGTACGCCGTGCTCGCGGGGGCGCGCCGGGCGGCAGCCGGTGCCTCGGCGGACGAGGTGGCGCGGGTGGTGCGCGAGACCTGTGCCGGCGCCTCCGTCGTGTTCTACGTCGACACCCTCGAGTTCCTGCGCCGCGGCGGGCGCATCGGGCGGGCCGGGGCGCTAGTCGGGTCGGCGCTGGCCATCAAGCCCATCCTCGGCCTGCGCGACGGGCAGATCGTGCCGCTCGAGCGGGTCCGCACCGCGACGCGCGCGATCGGCCGGCTCGAGGACCTCGCGGCCGAGGCGGCCCAGCTGGCCGTCGACGCCGGGCGCGAAGTCGACCTGGCCGTGCACCACCTCGACTCGGCGGAGCGCGCGGCCCGGCTGGCCGAGCGGCTGGCCGAGCGGGTGCCGGGCGCGGGGATGCGGGTGGTCGAGCTCGGGGCGGTGGTGGGGGCGCACGTCGGCCCGGGCACCCTCGCCGTCGCGGTCGTCCCGCGCGTGGCCGGCTGAGCACGATGGGGGCCCTGCTCCTCGTCCTCTGGACGGCCGCGCTGGTGGTCGCCGCGTTCCTCGTCGGGTCGGTCAACCCGGCGACCCTGGTGGCGCGGGCGCTGGGGCGCGACCTGCGCACGGCGGGCTCGGGCAACCCGGGCGCCACCAACGCCGGGCGGGTCCTCGGGCCGCGGTGGGGCGTGCTGGTGCTGGTGCTCGACGTGCTGAAGGCCTACCTGCCGACGCTGCTGGTGGCGCGGGCGTTCGGGGTCGGGCCGGCGCTGCTGGTGGGGCTGGCCGTGGTGCTGGGGCACACCTTCAGCCCGTTCCTGCGGGGGCGCGGCGGCAAGGGGGTGGCGTGTGCGCTCGGGGCGATCCTGGCCGTCGAGCCGCTGGTCGCGGTGGGGGCGCTGGTGCTGTTCGCCGTGGCCGTCGCGGTGCTGCGGGTCGTGGGCGAGGCCTCGGTCGTGGCGACGGTGGGGCTGCTGCTCGTCGGCGTGCTGGGCGTGGTCGGGCTGCTGCCGTTCGTGTCGGCCTGGGTCGGCGGCTGGCTGGTGCTGGTGGCAGCCGTGGTGCTGTCGCGTCACCACCGCAACGTGCGTGCATGGTGGTGGCGGCGCCGACGGCGCTGAGGCGGCTGTCCACAGGGCGGCTCGGGGTGGGGTCGCCGTCCACAGATGCGGGCTCGGGTCGGTCGGCCGGGCCCGGGGCTGCCTAGCGTCGCGGCATGCGTCGTCGACCCGCCCCCCAGCCGGTGTCCCCCCGCGCGCTCGCCCGCCTACGCTCGGGCGGGCGCCGGGCGGGTGGCTGGGTGCCGTCGCGCGAGGTGCTCGGGCTGGGCGAGGCGCGCGGGGACGTCGACGGCGGGGCTCGCGACGACGGCGACGCTTTCGACGACGACCCCGGGCGCCACCGGGGGAGTGGTGCGCGGGCCTGGGTGCGCGCCCCGGCGGCGCTGGTCGGTGCTCGCTGGCAGCCGGGCCGCGCGGCGGTGCTGGGCGTCCTGCTCGTCACGCTCGCGGCGGTCCTGGTGCTCGGGCTGCGCGTGGCGTGGGCCCGCTCCGACGACGGCGACGTCGTCGCGCCGGCGGTGGGGGGGAGCGGCGCCGCGGGGGTCGAGCGCGGCGCCGTCCCGGTCGGGGTGCCGGCCTCGGCCTCGCCGAGCCCGTCCGTTGCGCCGTCCGCGTCACCCAGCGGGTCCGGGGCGGCGGTGGTCGTCGTCCACGTCGTGGGTCAGGTGGTCCGTGGCGGCCTGTACCGGCTGCCGCCGGGCTCGCGGGTGGCCGATGCCGTCGAGGCCGCCGGGGGTGCCACCCGCGCCGCAGACCTGGGGGCGCTCAACCTGGCCCGGGTCCTGGTCGACGGCGAGCAGGTCCGGGTGCCGAGGCCGGGCGAGGTCGTGGCCGCCGGTCCGGTGACGGGTGGAGCGGGCGGGGGAGCGGGCGGAGGCGGCGGGTCCGGGGGAGCAGGGGCGGTCGTGTCGCTCAACGCCGCCGACGCCGCGGCCCTCGACTCCCTGCCCGGCATCGGGCCGGTCATCGCCCAGCGCATCGTCGACTGGCGCACCGAGCACGGCCGGTTCACCAGTGTCGACGAGCTCGCCGAGGTCAGCGGCATCGGCGAGAAGCTGCTGGCCCAGGTGCGGCCTCTGGTCACCACGTGACGGCGGAGCGGCGCCGGTCGCCCGCGCCGTCGCTGCCGGCCGACCCGTCCGACCTGCGGCTCCTCGCGCCGGCCGTGGGCGCGTGGGTGGTCGCGGCTGCCACCCTCGGGGCCGGTCCGGGAATGCGCTGGTGCGTCCTCGGGGCGGCGCTGGTGGGGGCCGCTGGGCTGGGGTGGCCCGGCGCCTCACGACGACGGGCGCGGGGGCGGTCCGGCCGGCCGGCTCGCCTCGAGGTGGCCCGCTGGCCGGTGGTGCTGACCCTGGTCCTCGTCGTGCTGCTGCAGGCCGCCGCCCTGGCCCAGACCGCGCTGCGCGAGCGCGGCGACGTCGTCCCGCTCGCCGCCGCGCGGGCCAGCGTCGTCGCCGAGGTCGTCCTCACCGGCGACCCCGTCGCCATCCCCGCGCGCGGTGACGAGCCCCGGGTCGTGCGCACCGCGACCATCCAGGTGCTCAGCGCCCGCGGTCGCACCGAGGCCGCCTCGGCGCCGGTCCTGCTCGTCGGCGGCCCTGCGGTGGCCGCACCGCCCTGGCGTTCGACGGCCGTCGTCCGCGGGCGGCTGGCCGCCACCGACCGGGCCGACGACCGGGTGGCCGTGCTCACGGTGACCGGGACGCCCCGGGTGGTCGAGGCGCCGGGCGCGGTCGCGAACGGAGCCGAGCACCTGCGCTCCGGCCTGCGCACCGCGCTCGACGACGCGCCGGCCGACGCCCGCGGCCTGCTGCCGGGGCTCGTCATCGGCGACACCAGCCGCACCCCGCAGGACCTCACCGACGCCATGCTCGCCACCGGCATGACGCACCTGACCGCCGTCTCGGGCTCCAACGTCGCCGTCGTGGTCGGGCTGGTGCTGGGGCTGTGCGTCGTGCTGGGCGTCCCGCGGCGGCTGCGACCGGTGCTCGCGGGGCTCGCGCTCGCGGGGTTCGTCGTGCTGGCCCGGCCCGAGCCCAGCGTGGTGCGGGCCGCCGCCATGGGGGCCATCGGGCTCATCGGCCTGAGCCGGTCGCGACGCGCGGCGGGGCTGCCGGTGCTCGGTGGGGCGGTGGTGGCCGTCCTGGTCATCGACCCGTGGCTGGCCCGCTCGTACGGCTTCGCGCTCTCGACGCTCGCCACCCTCGGCCTGCTCCTCTTCACCCGGCCGTGGGGGGATGCCGTCGGGCGCCGCCTTCCGTCCCGGCTGGCCCCCCTCGGACCGGCGCTCGCCGTCCCGGTCGCGGCCCAGGTGATGACCGCGCCCGTCGTGGTGCTGCTCCAGGGGTCGGTCAGTGTCATCGGGGTGGTCGCGAACCTGCTCGCGGCGCCGTTCGTCGCGCCGGCCACCGTCTGCGGGGTCGCCGCGGCGGTGGTCTCCCTCGTCTGGGGGCGCGGCGCCGAGCTGGTCGCCTGGGCCGGAGTCGTCCCCACCACGGCGATCGCGCGGGTCGCGCGCGTCGTCGCCGAGGTGCCCGGGGGCACGATGCCCTGGCCCGACGGGGCACCGGGGGCGGCCCTGCTGGCGCTGCTGTTCCTCGCCCTGGTGCTGTCCGGCCGGGCGCTGGCGGGGGCTGTGCGCGCGCATCCGGCCGTCTCCTACGCCGCCCTCGCGCTCGCCGCGGCCCTGCTGCTGCCCACCCGCGTCGTCACGTGGCCGCCGGACGGGTGGCGGGTCGTGGTGTGCGACGTCGGGCAGGGCGACGCCATCGTGCTGCGTTCCGGCGCGGGCCACGCCGTGCTGGTCGACGCCGGCCCCGACCCACCCCTGGTCGACGGCTGTCTCGACCGGCTGGCCATCCGCACCCTCGACGCCGTGGTGCTCACGCACTTCCACGCCGACCACGTCGACGGGCTGGCCGGGGCGTTCCAGGGCCGCACCGTGCGGCAGCTGCTCACCACGCCGGTGCGCGAGCCCGAGGCCGGTGCGGCAGCCGTCGACCGGGTCGCCCGCGAGCACCACGTCCCCGTGAGTACCCTGCGGGCCGGGGACGCGCTCACCCTCGGCGAGCTGCACGCCGTGGTGTGGAGCCCGTGGCGGCGCATCGGCGACGGGTCGGTCCCCAACAACGCCAGCGTCGTCCTCGCGGTGCGCACGGGCGACGTCGACGCCCTCCTCCTCGGTGACGTCGAGCGCGAGGCCGCCCACGACCTGCTGCTGCGGCTGCGCCGCGACCCCGCGATGGCGGCGGCCGCGCGCGGCTTCGAGCTGGTGAAGACCCCGCACCACGGGTCCTCGAACCTCGACGACGAGCTGATGGCCGCGGTACGGGCGCCGGTCGGGGTGATCAGCGTGGGCGCCGACAACGACTACGGGCATCCGGCGCCGGCGCACGTGGCGCTGCTGCGGCGCCTGGGGTACGCGGTCTACCGCACCGACCAGCGCGGCGACGTCGCCGTGGTCGAGGGCGGAGGAGCCACTCGGGTCGTCACCGCCCGGTGAACGGTCGGCTCAGATCGACCAGGCGGGCTCGGCCATCCGGGTCGTGGGGGTACGCGGCTGCGAGCCGGCACTTTCGATGAGCGCGTCCAGGGCTGCCCCGACGGCCGGCACGCGCCGCAGGTCCGGCGTGGTCATGGCGGTGATGGTGCGGCGCGAGGCCGGCTCCATCCGCAGGGCCACCACGTCCGGGTGGTGCACGGTGCGCAGGATCAGATCGGGGATGAGTGCCACCCCGAGACCCTCGGCGACCAGCCCCATCACCGCCACGTAGTCCTCGGTCTCGTACGCGACGTCGGGCCGGAAGCCCGCGGCGTCGGCCAGCTGCAGCAGGTGGCCGCGGCAACGCGGGCAGCCGGCGATCCACGGCTCGTCCCGGAGGTCGGCCAGGTGCACCGTCTCCTGGTCGGCGACCCGGTGGGTGCGCGGCACCGCCAGGCGCACCTCGTCGTCGAGCAGGGGGGTGATGACGAAGGCGTCGAGGTCCTCCTCGCCGCGGGCCAGGTCGGTGCCCTCGTAGGCGAACGCGATGGCCAGGTCGCACTCGCCGGCCCGCAGCGCCGCGATGCTCTGCGGCGGCTCGGCCTCGGTGAAGCTGATGCTCACGTCGGGGAAGCGGGCCTTGACCAGCGCCAGCGCCCGCGGCACCAAAGTGGCCGATGCCGACGGGAAGGCCATGATGCGCACCCGCCCGCTGCGCAGCCCGGCGATGGCGGCCACCTCCTCCTCGGCGGCGTCGAGCGCGGCCAGCACGGGGCCGGCGTGGCGGGCCAGGACACGCCCGGCCTCGGTGAGCCGGACGTTGCGCCCGACCCGCTCGACCAGGGCGGTGCCGGTGCGCTGCTCGAGGCGGCGCACCATCTGCGAGATGGCGGGCTGGGTGTACCCGAGCGCGCCGGCGGCCGCCGTGAAGCTGCCCTCGTCGGCGATGGCGCGCATGACGCGCAGTCCTGCGGCGTCGATCATGCCCCACAGCGTATAACCCCGTGTTATCGATCGTGCCCTGTCGGCGGGTCGGGCGATACTGGAGCCATGCCGGATGCCGCCCCGACCTCCCCGTCGTCGCGCCCGCCCCACCCCGGGCCGCTGGCCGCCCCGGCGCCGGTCCTGCGGACCGACGACACCGCCACCCCGGCGTGGGCGCTCACCCAGCCGCCGGCCGAGGCGCGCAGCCCCGAGGCCGTCGCCCGGCTGGCCGGCCTGCTGCACGACCATCCCGGCACGATCGTGCTCACCGGTGCGGGCATGTCCACCGACAGCGGCATCCCCGACTACCGCGGGCGTGACGGCACGCGGCGCGTCACCCCGATGCAGCACGGCGAGTTCTGCGCCAGCACCGAGAACCGGCGCCGGTACTGGGCGCGCTCATTCGTGGGGTGGCAGCGCTTCTCGCGGGCCGAGCCCAACGCGGGGCACCGCGCGGTGGCGGCCCTGCAGCGCGCGGGCGTGCTCGGCCCGGTCGTCACCCAGAACGTCGACGGCCTGCACCAGGTCGCCGGCAGCCGCGACGTCACCGAGCTGCACGGCACCCTGGCCGAGGTCGTGTGCCTCACCTGCGGCGACCGCAGCCCGCGCGAGGCCCTGCAGCGCCGGATGGCCGAGGCCAACCCGGGGTTCGAGGCACTGGTGCGGGGCGAGGTGGCCGACGGCTCCCGGGTCAGCAGCCAGATCCGCCCCGACGGCGACGTGGTCCTGCCCGACGAGGCCGTCGCCGGCTTCCACCTCGCCGGGTGCCTGGTCTGCGGGGCCGACACCCTCAAGCCCGATGTCGTGTTCTTCGGCGGCTCCGTCCCGCGCGAGCGCGTCGACCACGTCTTCGCGCTCACCGACGCCGCGCCGGCCCTGCTGGTGCTCGGCTCCTCGCTGGCGGTGATGTCGGGCCTGCGGTTCGTCCGGCACGCCGCCCGCCGCGGCATCCCGGTGGTCGGCGTGACCCGCGGCCCCACGCGCGGCGACGAGCACATGTCGCTGCGCGTCGACGCCGACCTCGCGCCCACGCTCGAGCAGGTCCTCGCGGCCCGGGGCCGGGCCGCGTGACGGCCGGTTCTGCGGCCGGTGACGACGACGTCGTCGTCCGGGCCGCCACCCCGGCCGACCTACCCGGGATGGCCGCCATCTACAACGACGCCGTGCTGCACTCGCTCGCCACCTTCGACGTCGAACCCCGCCCCGACGACCACTACGCCGACCGGCTACGGTCCGAGGCGCCCGGCGACCACGTGCTGGTCGCCGTCCGGCAGCCGTCGGCCGAGGTGCTGGGGTACGCGTTCAGCGGCGTCTACCGCCCACGGGCCGCCTACGACGCGACGCGCGAGGTCTCGGTCTACCTCGCCGACGTGGCCCGCGGCCGGGGGCTCGGGCGCCGCCTGTACACCGAGCTGTTCGCCCGGGTCGACGCCGACGGCATCCACACCTGCCTGGCCGTCATCGCCCAGCCCAACCCGGCCAGCGAGGCCCTGCACCGGTCCTTCGGCTTCGAGCCGGTGGGCACGCTGCGGGAGGTGGGCCGCAAGTTCGACCGCTGGGTCGACACCGCGCTCTGGCAGCGCCGCCGCCCGGCCGCGCCCGACGCCGGGCCCTGAGGGCTCACTCGGGGCGGGGCTCGTGGATCGGCTCCTTGGGCAGCTTCTTGACCTTGCGGGTCCGCCGCCGCCGGCTCGGGATCATCGAGCGCATCTCCTCGAGCCGCCCGAAGCACAGCAGCCGGTCGCCCGCCTGCAGCACATGGTTCCCGTTCGGGTTCGGGACCACCGACGTCCCGCGGTGCAGCGTCAGCGCGGTGATGTCACGCTCGCGCAGCCCCGACGCCGCCAGTGTCTTGCCCACCAGGTCCGACGCCTCGAGCACCGCGATCTCGGCCACGCCGTAGCCCGTCGAGACCGTCAGCCGCTGGCGCACGTCGATCTCGGGGAAGGCCACCTGGTTGTCGATGTAGTCGATGATCGCGCCGGCCACGTCGAGCTTGGTCGCGGTCTCGATGCCCTCCAGGCCGGGGGAGGAGTTGACCTCCATCACGAGCGGGCCCTCGGCGCCCTCGAGCATGTCGACGCCGGCCACCCGCAGGCCCATGATCTGGGCCGAGCGCACCGCCGCCTTCTCGAACTCGGGGTCGAGCTCGACCGGTTCGACCGACCCGCCCCGGTGCACGTTCGAGCGGAACTCGTCGCCCTTGGCCACGCGGCGCATCGCCGCCACCACGCGGTCGCCGACGACCAGCGCCCGGATGTCGCGCCCCTTGCTCTCGCTGACGAAGTGCTGGATGAGCACGTTCTGCCGGGTCGAGTGCAGCGTCTCGATGATCGCCTCGGCCACCTTGATCGTCGGCGCCAGGATCACCCCGATGCCCTGGGTGCCCTCGAGCAGCTTGATGACCACCGGCGCGCCGCCGACCCGCTCGATGGCCGCGATGACGTCGGCCCGGTCGCGCACGAACGTCGTCGGCGGCATCCCGATGTGGTGGCGCGACAGGATCTGGGTGGCGCGCAGCTTGTCCCGCGAGTTCGCGATGCCCCACGAGGTGCTCGGCGTGTAGACGTCCATCTGCTCGAACTGGCGCACCACCGCGGTGCCGAAGTACGTGACGGAGTTGCCGATCCGCGGCAGGATCGCGTCGTACGTCGAGAGGCGCTTGCCCCGGAACTGCAGGTCGGGCTCGTCCCCGGAGAGGTCGATGCCGAACCGTAGGGTGTTCAGCACCTTGACGGTGTGGCCCCGGTCGGCGGCGGCGGTGCGCAGGCGCTGCGTACTGTACGAGCGAGGTGCGCGGGAGAGGATCGCGAGCTTCATGGCTTCCTGAACGGAGAGGACGGACGGTGTCGGACGGTCGTGCGGGCCCGGGCGCTGCAGCCTCGACCGACAGTCTTGCCTACACCCTCGCCGGGTGGCGCGAGTGGGTCAGCCTCCCGTCCGCGGGGGTCCCGTGGGTCAAGGCCAAGCTCGACACCGGCGCCCGCTCGTCCTCCGTGCACGCCTTCGACCTCGAGGAGCTCGAGCGCGACGGCGAGCGCTGGGTGCGCTTCACCATCCGCCCGTGGCAGCGCTCCGACGACGACGCCGTGGTGGTCGAGCGCCCGGTCCTCGACGTCCGCGACGTGCGCTCGTCCTCCGGCCACACCGAGCAGCGCCTCGTCGTCGCCCTGGACCTGACCCTGATGGGCCGCACCGTCAGCGCCGAGATGACGCTCGCCAACCGCGACGAGATGGGCTTCCGGATGCTCGTCGGCCGCGAGGCGCTGCGCCAGGGGTACGCCGTCGACCCCGGCCGTTCCTACCTCGGGGGCCGCCCGCCGCTGCGCCTGCGCCGGCGCAACCGGGGGGCCGGCTGATGGCCCGGGCGCTGCGGCCCTCGTTCGAGATCGGCAGCGTGCGGGTGCGGGCCGGGCGCGCCCAGTCGCTGGCGCTGCCCATCACCCGCCTGGTCACCGGCGCCGACGTCGACCTGCCCATCCGCGTCGTCCACGGCCGTGAGGAGGGCCCCACGGTGTGGGTCGACGCCGCCATCCACGGCGACGAGGCCGTGGGCGTCGAGGTGGTCCGCCAGGTGCTGGCCGCCCTCGACCCGAAGACGTTGCGCGGCACCCTGATCGCCGTGCCGATCGTGAACGTGCTGGGGTTCATGAACGGCAGCCGCTACCTGCCCGACCGGCGCGACCTGAACCGCTCGTTCCCCGGGGCGCCCCGCGGCTCGCTGGCGGGCCGCATCGCGCACCTGTTCATGACCCAGGTCGTCGACCAGTGCGAGGTGGGCATCGACCTGCACACCGGCTCCGACCGGCGCACCAACCTCCCGCAGATCCGCGCCGACCTCGAGGACGCGCGGACCCGCGAGCTGGCCGCCGCCTTCGCCGCGCCGGTGATGCTGCACGCCAAGGTGCGCGACGGCTCGCTGCGCCACGCCGCCCGCGAGCACGGGGCCACGGTGCTGCTCTACGAGGCGGGGGAGGCCTGGCGGATGGATGCCTGGGCCGTCGAGGCCGGGGTGCTGGGGGTGCGCCGGGTGCTGGCCGCGCTCGGGATGACCGAGCCCGTGGCCGAGGACCCGCCGGCCGCCTCCGAGGTCTCGTGGCGCAGCGGCTGGGTGCGGGCCCGCGGCACCGGGATGCTCCACCTCGAGGCCGGCCTCGGCCAGCGCGTCGAGGAGGGTCAGCGCCTCGGCGGCCTGTTCGACTCCTTCGGCAAGCGCGTGCGGCTGGTGCACGCCAACCGGGCCGGCGTCGTCATCGGGCGCACCGAGGCTCCGCTGGTGACCTCGGGCGACGCGGTCGTGCACATCGCCGAGGTCGAGGCCTGACCCGAGCCGGCCCGGCCCCGGTCATCCTGCTCCACTCCGGTCACCCCGATCCGCACCGGTCCCAGGTGACCGCTGCACCGCAGCCTGGCCGGTGCGCCACGGGCTCACCGGCCAGGCAGCGGCTCAGACGCGCCGCAGCACCGCGGTGACCTTGCCGAGGATGGTCGCGTGGTCGCCGTCGATGGGGTCGAAGGCCTGGTTGTGCGGCATCAGCCACACCTTGCCGTCCTTGCGCTTGAACGTCTTGACGGTGGCCTCGTTGTCGAGCATGGCCGCCACGATGTCGCCGTTGTCGGCGTTGGGCTGCTGGCGCACGACCACCCAGTCGCCGTCGCAGATGGCGGCGTCGATCATCGAGTCGCCGACCACCTTCAGCAGGAACAGCGAGCCCTCGCCCACGATCTGCCGGGGCAGCGGGAAGACGTCGTCGACGACCTCCTCGGCCGTGATCGGCACACCGGCGGCGATGCGGCCGAGCACCGGCACGTAGGTGGCCTCGGGGCGGTCGTCGTGGATGCCGGTGACGTCGACGTCGTCGTGCTCGACCTCGGCGCTGCGCCGGTAGCCGCCCTCGTCGGCGGTGTCGGGGGAGAGGACCTCGATGGCACGCGGCCGGTTGGGGTCGCGGCGCAGGTAGCCCTTGCGCTCGAGCGCGGACAGCTGGTGCGCGACCGAGCTGGGGGAGGTGAGCCCGACGGCCTCGCCGATCTCGCGCATGCTCGGCGGGTAGCCGCGACGGTCGATGGCGTTGCGGATCACCTCGAGGACCTTGCGCTGGCGGTGCGTGAGCTCCCCGCCGTCGCCCCGGTCGGGCATCTCGTGGATGTCGGCGTTCCTCGGACGTGCCATCTCGACCCTTTCGCTGCGTCCGGGGCCCCAGGAGCGCCCGGATCGGGGTGTTATCGCAGGTCAGCCGGCTTGTCGGTGCTCATGTGCAGGCTGGTGCGCATGAGAACAGCCTACGCGGTTCGTACAGGGGATTCAAACATTCTTACGACGCGTGTCTTGAACCGGTCGAACATCCGTGCTACAACTCGTACAGACGTTCTATCGAACAACGGTTCGACGGTGGCACTGGCCGCTGGGATGGAGGACATGATGAGTGCGATCGCCTGGGAGCCCACCGAGGGCTTCGTCCACCCGCTGCCGCAGGGGCCCCGGCTCGTCGTCGTGCGGGGCGGCGCCGGTCCTGCTGCCGGCGTGTCCGAGGGCGGCGTGTCCGAGGGCGGCGTGTCCGAGGGCTTGCGCCTCACGGCCCGCGGCCGTCTCGCCCTGCTCGTGCTGGCCGCGCTCGTGGTGGCCGCCGTCCTGGGTTTCGGGGGCGTCGGCGATGCCGGCGCCGTCACCGCTGAGCACGCGGTCACCGTCGGCGCCGGGCAGACCCTGTCCGAGGTCGCCGCGGCCGAGCTCCCGGGCCTGTCCGTCAGCCAGGGCGTCCTCGCCATCCAGCTGGCCAACAGGCTGAGCACGGCCCAGGTCAGCGCCGGCCAGCGGCTCGTCATCCCCCGCGGCTGACCCGCCGGCGTCGGGCTGGCAGCCCCGTCGGCCCCCCTCGTCCGAGTCCCTCGACCCGACTCAGGACGCCGAAGGGCGTCACCTCCGTGCAGGAGGGGTGACGCCCTTCGTGCTGTCCGTGGCGGCCTCCGCCGACCTGTCCCTTTGCTGCCACACCCTGCCCCCATCGACCGAACGGCCGAGGGGGGATGGCCCGTCCTGTCGGAGTCCGGCGCTGGACGACCGAGAGGGCGTGCTCAGCGCTGTCCACCGCGCGGGCGCGCCACGAAACTCCCTACATGCAGCCCCGCCGGCGGAGCACCTACCGCGCCACGCACCACCCGGTCGTCCACTGTGGCGGCTCGGGCCGGTGGCTGTGGACGTGTGGGTGCGGAGCCCGGGGTATCGCATCCTCCGGAGGCTGGCACCACGCGTTTACGGCAGCGCTCGTGCACCAGAGCCTGAGTCCGGGGGAGTAGGCGTGCGGCCCGGGGGCAACAGAGGGTCCCCGGGTCGCACGCCTCGTCCCCGTCCACACTCGCCGGACGGGGGCGACGCATCGCAGGGGCGCGGGCCCACCCTGGCTGGGGGTGGCGGGCTCGCGCAGCGTCATGCCCGGGAACAGAAGTCTCGACGGCGTCGTTCTGCAGTGGTGTAATGAAGTAATCACTGCAAAGGAGAACGACATGCGCCCAGGACACCGACCCGACGACGACACCCGCGAGCACGGCGCCGGCCGCCCCGGCCGGGGCCGTCGCGGCGGCTGGCAGCAGGGCGACCTGCCGCCGGCCGACGACGCCCCGGACTGGTTCGCCGGCCGCCTGCCTGACGGCTGGTTCGACGCGCTCGACGTCACCGTCGACCGCGAGGAGATCGTGGTCGTCGGCACCCTCTCGGGGGTGCCGCACGACACGGCGCCCGGCGAGGTCGAGGGCCGCATCTCGCGCTTCCGGGCCGACACCCGGGAGCAGCGGATGGCGGTCGCCCAGGAGGCCCAGGCGCGCTACGGCCGCACGGTGTCCTGGGGTGCCCGCGTGGGCGAGCACACCGCCCTGTTCACCCACCTCGCCGTGCCGGTGATGACGCGCCTGCGCCAGCCCGAGCGCGCGGTGCTCGACACCCTCGTCGACGCCGGCGTGGCCCGCTCCCGCAGCGACGCCCTGGCGTGGTCGGTCAAGCTGGTCGGCCAGCACGCCGAGGCCTGGCTCGGAGAGCTGCGCGAGGCCATGACGCACGTCGACGACCTGCGCGCCCGCGGCCCGCAGCTCTGAGACCCGGCCCCTAGGGTCGGGGGATGCGCGTCGTCAGTCTCATCCCGTCGGCCACCGAGATCCTGTTCGCGGTGGGCGCGGGCGACGAGGTGGTGGGCGTGACCTTCGAGTGCGACCACCCGGCGCAGGCGCGAGGCCGCCGGATCGTCTCGACGACGACCCTGGCCGAGGGGCTCTCGCCGCGCGAGATCGACGACGCGGTGGCCGCGGCCGTCGCGGCGGGGGAGGACCTCTACCGGCTGGATGCCGGGGCCCTGGCCGGGCTGGACGCCGACCTGGTGGTCACGCAGGACCTGTGCGCGGTGTGCGCCCTTGACGCCGCGACCGTCGACGAGGCGCTGGCCCATCTCAGCTGCCGCGCCGAGGTGCTCACCGTCGACCCGCACGACCTCGAGGGCGTGTTCGCCTCGGTGCTGAGGATCGGCGCCGCCGTGGGGTGCGAAGCCGAGGCGCAGGCGCTCGTGGCGCGCTGCCGCGACCGGCTGGCGGCCGTCGAGCGGTCGGTGGCGGGGCGTCCGCGTCCGCGGGTGGTCGTGCTGGAGTGGACCGACCCGCCCTACGCGCCGGGGCACTGGATCCCCGAGATGGTCGCGCTGGCCGGCGGCGAGTGCGTGCTCGGGACGGCCGGCGAGCGGTCGGGCCGGGTCACCTGGGACGACGTGGCGGCCGCGCGGCCCGACGTCGTGGTGGTGGCGCCGTGCGGCTACGACCGCGCCGGGGCGCAGGAGCAGGCGGACGCCCTCGTCGCCGCGGGGCTGCTGCCGGCGGCGGTACGGGTGCACGCGGTCGACGCGAACGGGGAGTGGGCCCGGCCCGGGCCGCGGCTGGTCGACGGGGTGGAGGAGCTGGCGCGAGTGCTGCATCCCCCGGCCTGAGCGACCCGGCGGGGTCCGGCGGGTCGAGGTGCGGTCAGTGGTGCCGCTTGCAGCGGCGCGGGCCGTGGCCGTCGATGCCGAGGCGGGCGGGCAGGGACGACAGGGCGGCGAACCCGACGACGACGGCGTCGAGGATGGGGGAGGCGGCGTCGTCGCCCGCGCTGCCGCGGCGGGCGGTCGCGCACTCGGTATAGCGCCCCATGGGGCCTTCCAGGTGGTACCTCATGACCCGAGCTCTCCCTGATCAGCGTCGGTGGATCTGCGTACTCCTCCACGGTGACAAGGAGCGCGGCCGCCCCGCAGGGCTTCCTGAGAGAGCCTGGCCGAACGGGCGACGACACGACCGAACGGCTGATGGCTGCCCGGCATCCTTCCGCGCGCTCGACCCCTAGATGTGGTGCCTCTCCCGTCACATCAGCCCCAGCAGTAGTACCCCGACACGCCGCCGGCAGCGACACGCCGCACCCCTGCACCCCCTCTGACCTGCGCAAACAGCCGTTCGGACGATTCTTGGCCCCGCCTGCTTGCGTCGCCGGTCACACCGGGGGCATGATGAGCACAACATCTAGTGGTTACACCGCTGTAGTTCGTCCACATGTTGTGAACAGGAAACACCGGTCGTCCACAGGTTGTTCACACCACAGTCCACCGTTCCATCCACAGGGGAGGGAGTCCCAGCGCCATGCACTGCCCGTTCTGCCGCCACACCGACTCCCGCGTGATGGACTCGCGCACCACCGACGACGGCTCGTCCATCCGCCGCCGCCGGCAGTGCCCCGAGTGCGGTCGGCGCTTCACCACCGTCGAGACGGCCAGCCTGAGCGTGGTCAAGCGCTCCGGCGCCACCGAGCCGTTCAGCCGGGCCAAGGTCCTCGTCGGCGTCCGCAAGGCCTGCCAGGGCCGCCCGGTCACCGAGGACGACCTCGCCCTCCTCGCCCAGAAGGTCGAGGAGACCATCCGCAGCGCCGGCTCCGCCGAGATCGACGCCCACGAGGTCGGCCTCGCCGTCCTCGAGCCGTTGCGCGAGCTCGACGAGGTGGCGTACCTGCGCTTCGCGAGCGTCTACCAGGCCTTCGACTCCCTCGACGACTTCGAGTCGGCCATCACCCTCCTGCGCGCCGAGCGCGACGCCACCGCGGAGGAACCGCAGGCCACGCGGCCTGTCGGACCCCAGCAGTAGAACAGACACCAAGGTCACCACCGCTCCCGGCTGAGGGGGCAGAAGAGAGGAACTCGTATGACCGACATCGCCGGAGCACGTGCAGGTGCCCGCAAGCCCGCCAAGGGCAAGGGGGTGCGCATCGAGCGCATCTACACCACCCCGGGCGTCCACCCCTACGACGAGGTGACCTGGGAGAAGCGCGACGTCGTCCAGCAGAACTGGAAGACCGGCGAGACGATCTTCGAGCAGCGCGGCGTCGAGTTCCCCGACTTCTGGAGCGTCAACGCCTCCACCATCGTCACCACCAAGTACTTCCGCGGCGCCGTGGGCACCGAGGCGCGCGAGACCGGGCTCAAGCAGCTCATCGACCGCGTGGTCCTCACCTACGTCAAGGCCGGTAAGGACCACGGCTACTTCGCCGTCCCCGAGGACGCCGAGATCTTCGAGCACGAGCTGACCTACGCCCTGCTGCACCAGGTGTTCAGCTTCAACAGCCCGGTCTGGTTCAACGTCGGCACCGCGAGCCCGCAGCAGGTCAGCGCCTGCTTCATCCTCTCGGTCGACGACTCGATGGACTCCATCCTCAACTGGTACAAGGAGGAGGGCTTCATCTTCAAGGGCGGCTCCGGTGCCGGCCTGAACCTCTCGCGCATCCGCTCCTCCAAGGAGCTGCTGTCTTCCGGTGGCACCGCCTCCGGCCCGGTCTCCTTCATGCGCGGCGCCGACGCGTCCGCGGGCACCATCAAGTCCGGTGGCGCCACCCGCCGCGCGGCCAAGATGGTCGTCCTCGACGTCGACCACCCCGACATCGTCGAGTTCGTCGAGACCAAGGCGCGCGAGGAGGACAAGATCCGCGCCCTGCGCGACGCCGGCTTCGACATGGACCTCGGCGGCAAGGACATCACCTCCGTCCAGTACCAGAACGCCAACAACTCCGTGCGGGTCACCGACGCCTTCATGCGCGCGGTCGAGGAGGGCACCGAGTTCGGGCTCACCTCCCGCCAGGACGGCTCGGTCATCGAGACCGTCGACGCCCGCGAGCTCATGGGCAAGATCGCCAAGGCCGCGTGGGAGTGCGCCGACCCGGGCATCCAGTACGACGACACCATCAACGACTGGCACACCAACCCCGAGTCGGGCCGGATCACCGCGTCCAACCCGTGCTCGGAGTACATGAGCCTCGACAACAGCTCGTGCAACCTGGCCAGCCTCAACCTGCTGAAGTTCCTCAAGGACGACGACACCTTCGACGCCGTCACCTTCCAGAAGGTCGTCGAGCTCGTCATCACCGCGATGGACATCTCGATCTGCTTCGCCGACTTCCCGACCGAGCCGATCGGCAAGACCACCCGCGACTACCGCCAGCTGGGGATCGGCTACGCCAACCTCGGCGCGCTGCTCATGGCCAGTGGTCTGGGCTACGACTCCGACGGTGGCCGGGCCCTGGCCGCCAGCATCACCTCGCTGCTCACCGGTGCCGCCTACAAGCGCTCCGCCGAGATGGCCGCGGTCGTCGGCCCCTACGCCGGGTACGCCCGCAACGCCGAGGCCCACCAGCGGGTCATGCGCAAGCACGCCGCCGCCAACGACGCGGTGCGCACGGTCAGCACGCTCGACAAGGACGTCCACCGGATGGCCACCAAGGCCTGGGACGACGTCGTCAAGCTCGGTGAGAAGAACGGCTTCCGCAACGCCCAGGCGTCGGTGCTGGCCCCCACCGGGACCATCGGCTTCATGATGGACTGCGACACCACCGGCATCGAGCCCGACTTCTCGCTGGTCAAGTTCAAGAAGCTCGTCGGCGGCGGGTCGATGCAGATCGTCAACCTCACGATCCCGCGGGCCCTGCGCAAGCTCGGCTACACCGAGGAGACCGTCGAGGCCATCGTCGAGTACATCGCCGACAAGGGTCACGTCATCGACGCCCCCGGCCTGAAGACCGAGCACTACGAGGTCTTCGACACCGCGATGGGTGCGCGCGCCATTTCCCCGATGGGCCACGTGCGGATGATGGCGGCCACGCAGCCGTTCCTGTCGGGCGCGATCAGCAAGACGGTCAACCTGCCCGAGACCGCCACGGTCGAGGAGATCGAGGAGGTCTACATCCAGGGCTGGAAGTCGGGCCTGAAGGCGCTGGCCGTCTACCGCGACAACTGCAAGGTGGGCCAGCCCCTTTCCGACGGCGGCTCGACCGCCAAGGACGCCGCGGCCGACAAGGCCTCGGCCGCGGCCAAGGCCGCGCAGACGCTGGTTGAGGGAACGCAGATCGTGGAGAAGGTCGTCTACCGGCCCACCCGCGAGCGGCTGCCGAAGCGCCGCACCAGCCAGACCACGTCGTTCGCCGTGGGTGGCGCCGAGGGCTACCTCACCGCCGGCACCTACGACGACGGCCGCCTGGGCGAGGTGTTCCTCAAGTTCGGCAAGCAGGGCTCCACGCTCGCCGGTGTCATGGACGCCTTCTCGATCGTCACCTCGGTCGCGCTGCAGTACGGCGTGCCGCTCGAGACGTTCGTCGAGAAGTTCACGAACATGCGCTTCGAGCCGGCCGGGATGACCGACGACCCCGACGTGCGGATGGCGCAGTCCCTCATGGACTACGTGTTCCGGCGGCTGGCGCTCGACCACCTCGACTTCGACACCCGGTCCTACATGGGCATCCACACGGCCGAGGAGCGGGCGCGCCAGCTCGAGACCGGCTCGTACGCCCCGGAGGCCGCGGAGTCCGACGAGGAGCTCGTGGGCGAGATCGAGTCGCTCTCGGCGGGCATCGGCGCCTCGGCGAAGAAGGCCGAGGAGCCGGCGCCGTCCGGCCCGACGGTCATCGAGTCCAGCGGCGACGCCGAGTCGGCCTCGACCCTGGCGTCCGGTTCCGGCGCGGCCTCGGCCCGCGAGGTCTCCGCCGAGATCCACAGCTCGGCCGACCTGCTCGCGGCGTTCGGCAACTCCAAGGCCGCCGACGCCCCGATGTGCATGACCTGCGGGACCAAGATGCGCCCCGCCGGCTCCTGCTACGTCTGCGAAGGCTGCGGCAGCACCAGCGGCTGCAGCTGATGTCAGTTCTCACTCGGATGTCAGTGGATTCTCACGGGATTGTCAGTGGATTCTCACGAGATGTCAGTGGATTCTCACGAGAGTGTCAGTGACAGAACGGATATCTGAGAAGAACGCCTGAGGGCGGACCGCATGAGCGGTCCGCCCTCAGGCGTTGGGTCGTACGGGGGCTACCGCCGCGGCTCGCAGCCGAAGTGGTACCCCCGCTTCATCAGCACGTCGGCGAGTGACATGCCACAGGTGAGGCAGTTCGTGTACTTGACTGCCCCGGTCTCGGTATGAGGCGCTGAAGACGAGACTTTAGGGGTGGGACTCGGCGTGGGTAGGGCCGTGGTCCCACGGTTGACCTCGCGGGCAGCCTGTCGCTCCTTCAGCGCGAGTGCTTCGCGTCGCCGTCTGATCTCGGCTTGGCGTTCTGCGGATCGCTGTTCTCTTTCGGCCTGTTGCGCTTCACGTTCGGCCTTCGCGACGTCGCGGAGCCGCTTGTTCTCGGTGGCGGTGTTGCAGTCCCCGTAGACGCGGGCGTACTCGATTTGCCCCGGACGGGGGCGGCTCATTTTGACGTACAGGAGGTCAGATTCGGCGAGGTGCTTGAGGTAGTCGATGACGGCGCTTGAGCGGCGCAGGCCGTCGCTGTGGAGGGTAAAGCCGTTTCTACTGAGCGTGCGGTAGCAGTCGGCGACGGTGAACTTCTGGCCGTCGGGGCGCCCGAGGATATGCGCTTCGTAGATCAGGGCGTGCCAGTGGGTGGCGTGGCCGCGGACCCCGATGTCGTTCGGGAGTTCGGTGCTCAGGACGGCTGGGACGAAGCCGTGCTCAGCGATGATGCGGGCGTAGGTGCCGCTGAGTTTCCAGCGACCGTCGAGCGCGTTGGCGTATTTGGCGAGGAACTCTCGGACGTTGCGGTCCTCTTCGAGGAGTCTCTCGATGCGTGCTGCGGCGACGCGTTGCCGCGCGTCGGCCTCATGTCTGGCCTGCGCCTCGCGTCGCTGCCGTTCTTCGCGAATCCCGGCCTGCGCGTCGAAGTCGGCCTTGCGGGCGGTCAGGTACTCAGCGTGCTCGGCCCGCAGTCGCCTCGTCGTCGGTGTCTGCATTCCGTCCGGGGTGATCTCGCACTCGGCGAGGACGTCGATGCCGAAGAAGCCGAACGAGTGAAGGGACTCGGCCCTCTCCTGCGGTGGGATCTGGAACATCCGGTCGTCGCTCGGCCAGTCGCAGAACGTCTCTTCGCACTCGTGAGCGTCGGTGTCGATCCAGACGGTGCCGACCTGCTCCTCGATCGGGTTGATCCAGAACAGCGGCACTTGGGCGGCCAGCATGGCCTGGTGGAGGGCACCGAAGGCCACTGCGCCTGCTGAACCTCGCGATGTACAGCGCACGTTGCGGGCCTCGCGCAGGTGAGGCGGAATGTGGCCGAGCAGCCACACGCAGGTGAGTCCTTGCTCGGTGTAGGACTCGTGGCGGGCTTTCCATTGCGCGACCGTCAGGGGGGCGTACTGGACCTCGATGGCGACCTGTCGGCCGTCGGGCCACGTAAGCATCACGTCGGCGCGGCGTTCCTTTGACCGGGTCGCTTGCTCGGGCTGGGCCACTACGGCACCGGCGTACTTCTCTTTCACCCAGCGAGAGATCAGGGCCTTGGCCTGCTGGTGAAACAGGCCTTCCTTGGCGTGGCCGCCCGCCCCACGCCGGTGGGAGAAGCCGTCGCGCCGGGTGGATCGAGCGACGGTTGTCAGTTCTCTTGCGTCGCAGGTCGGCATGAAGCATTCAAGGTGTTCCTTGGCCCATGTGCGGATCTCCGCGGCCGTCCCGTCGTGGAGGTAGTACAGGGGCCCACCGGGGGCGGCTTTGTGACGGGCGTAGACAAGTCGTTCTTCGCCGTTCTGGAACTGGGCCAGCGCCGAACGCTCGTGTGCGGTCCCCCTCATGCGCAAATCATCGGCTAAAGCACTGACACCCCACAGCGTCTTTCTGCATGCTGCTGCGCGTTGTGCTCCCTCGTTCGGGGGAGCGGAGTGAAGCCGATCAAGGAGCGAGGGCGATTGGAAACGGCCAGGGCGCCTAGCGCGGTGGCCGTCAGCATCGGCCGTCGGCGGTGGGCTGACAGTCGAGGTCGCAAGGTTTCATTGATCGGCCAGTTAGGAAACGTTGTCGGCTGATCGTGACCCAAGGGTGGGGTCACCTTGGGCGTGGAGGCCGCTGGGTGGGGCTTGGTGCCGTGTCGAGGAGTGCGAATCTGAGGTCGGGGGAGAGCGTGAACCGGTCGGGTCCTGACTCTCCAAAGATGATGGCGCCACGATTGGCGAGTGCGCCAATCTGTACCTGAGTGTCGTTCGGTAGTTCTCGGGTGCCGAGGTTGCCGGTCATGATCTTGTAGAGAGTCCGGGCTGCGCCGTGGTGGAGGCTGTCGTCGTTGTCGCGACGCCGGTTCAGTTCGGTGGTGATCTTTGCGAGCCCGGAGCCGCGTGCCGTAATGGCGACGTCGGGTTCGATGGTGACGTCCAGGCCGAGCGGTTCGAGGCGAGCGCGTAGGTCTTGGATGACGGCGTGGGTGTGGGTGAGGTCCCAGCCGAGGGCCGCGGCGAGGCGGCGGGTGGGTTGCCGCTTCCGGATGGCTGTGAGGGTGCGGGCGAGCAGGACTGCGTCGTCTTCGAGTTCAGTGGAGGGTTCGGGCAGCGGTTCGGTGAGGAGGTCGTCGAGGGAGACGCCCGCGGCGCGGGCGCAGTTGACGATGTCGGAGATGGCGATGCCGGGGCTGACGGCGTTCTCGAAAAGCATCATTCGTAGCACGCTTTGTCCCATGCCCGTGATTCGGCAGAACTCGCGGTCGGTGTAGGCGTTGCGCAGGAGCGCTTCGCGGAGTAGTTGCCCGTTGACATAGATGGCCATGGCGGTCCTTTCAGGTAAGGGTGGCGATGCGGACGCCGAGCGCTTTGCGCCATGTCTGGTCGGGGGTGTCGTCGAATCCGGCTTGGGCGCTGACGGTGGGGATGAGGAGGTCGCGGCCGATGGAGCGGAGCGCTGCGCGGACGCCGGGTGTGTTCATGGTGAAGAGAGGGTCGCCCTCGGTCGCGCCCTTGATCCGTCGGAACTCTCGATGGGCGCGTAGGAACGCGCGGGCGTCGTCCGTGAGCGGTTGCGCAGGGTTGGTCAGGTGGCCGGTGGGCTGCAGGTCGGCAAGGGTGAGCGCTGCGATGTCGTTGCTTGTCAGTTCGGCGTCGTGGAGGACGGCCAGGCTTGATCGCCAGGGCGTGCGGTAACCCCGCAGGGATCGGACTTCAGCAGGGGTGAGGCGGCGGTGCTGGTCCCGCTGCATGGCGGTGCGCAGGGTTGGCATCCAGACATACAGGTGTCGTCCGGTCTTGAACAGTGCGGCCTGCGTCGCTCGGATGATGGTTGTCGCTTCGCTCTCGGTCGTGACGGTGGAGAGCATGGTGCGCAGTCGCGATGAGGCGTCCTCGTCGTCACCGAGCGGGTTTGCAGTGATGTCGCGGAACGTGCGGACGTACAGGTCGTCCACGATGGCGAACTCGTTGGCGGGGAGAAGTTCTCGGCAGAGTCCGCGGAAGGCGTAGAAGTCCACTTCTGGCAGGAACTTCGGGAACGATGTGGGGGCTTCGGCGGGTAGGGGGTAGGCCGGTCGAGCGGTGGCCTTCATCCGGTCAATGAGGGGCGTGGGTGTGGTGTGGACGCGGGCACCGTTGTCCTGAGCCCATGCGATGACGGGGGTGACGGTGCTTTCGTCGTGGGTCAGCGCGACGTCGCAGTCAGCAGCCCGTCCAAGGTCGAGCAGGAACGTCAACAGCCGGGGGTAAGGGACGAGGTGGGCGTTGAGCATCACGATGAGGCGAATGTCGTACGCGCGGATCCAGCACCTCAAGAGGGTGATGTCCTCGTCGTGGCGGCGGCCCGCACCGGGCAGGTCGTGCCGCGCGCCAAGGCCGAGAAGGAGGTCTTGGCTGAGCGTCCACGCGTTGCGCGTCAGCGTCGTTGACGCGGTGAGAACGCCGCTGCTGGGGTCGAGGGCGGGCAGCGCGTCCCGGGCGCTCATGGTGGACGGAGTAGGGGTGACGGTCAGTTCCATGGATGCCTCAATCGAGAGTCGGGAGGAGGGACGCGATGGCGTGCAGGTCGCGAGAGGTGGCCGTCGTGGTGACGCAGTGAGCGTCGAGCCAGCGCACGGTCATGGCCCACCGGCGCAGCAGGCCGTGGCAGGCGTGACGGTCGTGGTCGAGCAGGTCGCTGGTGGGAATGTCCTGGAGACGGTGGTCAAGGGCGCGCACCGTGTCGAGGAGGACGTTGTCCGCCAGCGGCGCGAACACCGCGTGGCCCATGAGTCGGCTCTTCAACTGCGGATACCGAGCCAGGGCGTCGAGGATCCCCGTTCCAACGAGGACCATGGGAAAGGCTTGCTGGCTCTCCTCCCACAGCCAGGTGATCTGCTGCATCGTCATGACCTGCGCGGTCTGACATTCGTCGACGATGAGTACCCCGTCCCAGTGGTTGAGGATCGGCAGCAGGTCGCGCTGCATTTGGTAGCGGGTGCCGGTGGCTTCTAGGCCGGTGATGGCGCGGTGCATCTGGCGGAGCATGTCCAACGGTGCTGGGCGGGCAGCCATCGTGATGATGGCTGAGGGGATGCCGATGGTTTCGGCGAAGTACCGCACGCAGGTGGTCTTCCCGGTGCCGGGCGGGCCGTCGATGGCGACGAGTCCGTTGACGGCTACTGCGCCTTTTGCCAGGCGCCGTCCGAGATTGAAGTGGGACGTGCGGATCAGGTTGACGTCGAGGTTCTTTTCGACGTGAGTGCGCCTGTCCGGGGTGGTGTTCATTCGTCGTCCTCATCTAGTGCCGCGAGCCAGGACTCGGTGTCGGCGGTGCTCCTTGCGGCCTGGGCAGTGGCGCGTGCCGTGACGCGGGGCAGGCGCTTACGGGGGCGGGCTGCGCGCGCGGCGATCGCCGCGGTAACAGACGAGCCGCCGTCGAAGCGGGCGTCGTCGTCCTGGTCGATGACGCGCGCGTTGACAGCGTCGGCGAAGTGACGTCGCGAATCGATGACGCCCTGTTCGATGGCGGCTGCGTGACGTTCCTGCTGGGCACGGGCCGCCATGAACTTCGCGCGCGCGTTCGGCGGCAGGGACCCGGCCTCGAACGCCTCGCACACGTAGCGCCCCTCCGGCGTGAACAGGTGGACCGAGTCCCGCATCGTCGGCAGATAGTGCACGCGGTAGTCCCGCCCGAACTGGACACCGGCGGCGACATAGTGCCGGTTCTCGAACTGGATGCCGTTCTTGCTCGCCGTGTAGGTGCGCCCGTCCGTGGTCAGCATCGCGTGCAGGGCGATCGACTCGGCAACGGGGAACCGCTCGGTCGGGTCCTGCGCGTAGGCCTCCAGCCGGGTGCGGCCACCAAGGCGCTTCATCCGGATCGTGGTGTTGATCTCGTCCACGACCTCGCGCAGGGCGAGCGTGAACGCCTTCCACGACCAGACGGTGTCCGGGTCGAGTTTGTCCATCTGGGGGACTTGAAGGTGACGGCGCTGGTTGGTGCGGGTCGTGCCTGCGTCGGTCGCGCCCGGAGCCCGATTGGCCAGACGCTGGTTCAGCAGTCCGATCGCTCGCTCCGCCTTGCCGTTCTGCCACGACGAGAACGGGTGCGTCGGAGCCAGGAGCCAGCCCAAGTTCGTGGCTCCAGCGCGCATTGCCGGGCCAAAGTGCGCGGCAGCGTTGTCCAAGACCACCTGCTCGGGGACCCCGCCCACACTCACGCCGTAGTAGTCCCGGTCGATCCCCGCCTCCACCAGCGCGGCCGCGACCATGTCACCGTTGATCTCGTTCTTCCACGGCACCGCGTGAATGAGGCCGGAGTACCCGTCCACGACAACGGTGACCTGAGGCCGGATCGGTGCTCGCTCTCGGTGCGAGGGCCACACGTACAGGTCCATGGACGTGTGGTCCAGGTGGTAGGTGTGGTTGCGGTGCGGGGGAGTGGTCTGCAGGTACATCCGGTTGTTCACCAGCCCCTTGAAGCCGTGGATGGCGGCCTGCCGCATCGCCGGGTCGCACCGGTCCAGGGCCCGCATGAACGTCGGGTAGGAGCAGGTGACTTCGCCCGCGTCCCGCAGCCGCTGCCACGCCCCGTGCGCGTTCTGCTCGTCAGCGATGACGGTCAGGTGCCCAGTCGTGATCTCGAACGACGCCCGTCCGGTCCCTACCGCGGTGTCGGGCAGTGACGTGTCGTTCAGGTCCGCAGACTTGACCCACCGGTAGATCGTGCGCGCGGTAACACCGTGCTGCCCTGCCACCCGCTCCACCATCCCCATCGACGGGCACTGTCCGCCGCCCAGGCTCATCAACTGGGCCACCACGGCGCGTTTCTGAGTGACATCGCGAGTCATCACGCCGCCCCGACCGTAGAAGCGACGGCGGGAGCCAGCGGCGACGACATCAGCGGCGTAACCAGGCCATCTGGACCGATCACGACGCTGTCCTGGGTGTGGCCCGTGACGACGAGGCGGACTCCAGCGAAGCGGGCACCGAACTGAGCGGTCCCCGCCTTCATGTAGCGGTCAACCTGGTCCCAGGTCTGGGCGTCCCAGGACATCCCGGCGTGCCGCCACGTCTTGACCTCGTCGAACCAGACCCCGTGATCCGGGTGCGACCACGCCAAGTCCACACGGCCGCGTTCGACCCGGACCTCCGCACCGAGGAAGGTGCACTCGTGCCCGGGCATGAAGTGCGTGACGTACCGCGCCGCGTGCGACTGGACCCGCAACCGGATGGCAGCAGAGCCGCGCGTGGCTGGGACGGTGCGCTCCACGGTGTCGCCGACCATTCGCAGCGCGTCCGTGACCGGCAGCGCGCGGGCAGAGTCAACGACCTCACCGATGACGCGGTGCACCAGCACCCCGACGCGGCCGTCCCGGTTGCGACGCTCGTGGGTGGGGGACTGGACGTTCGTGTAGATCGGGACCGGGAGCGGCCGCGAGGCAAACACTCCCGCTCCGGCATGCAGATCACGCATGACGGTTCTCCATGTTCTTCTGTACGCGGTTGACACCCCACCCGGCCGCGCCATAGGGCCGACGCTGCGAGTGAGCCCTCGCGTCCTCGCTCGCCCGGTTAGGGCACCGAAGCGAACAAGTGTTCGAGTGTCGACGGACGGTAGACGCACCCACCGACTGGAGGTCTCTCGTCTCCGAACGACCCGACTTGTCCACCCTCACGTCTTCGCTCCCTCCGCCGCCTCGGCCCACCCGAGGTCCCGCATCACCAGGGAAACCGTCCAGGTGGGGTCGCGGTGATTGCGGCTGTCACGAACTGTCACGAGTTGTCACGAGTTGGCCCACGCGTGCCCCGCGGCGCATATACGGTGTGGCAAGCACGAGAGGGAGGAGCCGCAGGTCAGGGGCCCACGACTGGGACAAGGCCATGCGTCCGCGCCGTCGGACGGAACTCGAACTCGTGACGTCACGAGATGTCACGAAATGTCACGAACAGCAACTAACGCACGTCCAACCGGACGGAACGGGGTCACTCGAACATGGCGCTACCTGGCGGAGTAAACCTCAGCGACCGCACCCCCGAACGATCCCGACCACCCGTGCTGTCCGTCGGCACGCGTGACCGGGCCGCCGCTCGACTCGCCACAGACGGAACCCGCTGGTGCGGTCGATGCGACACAACGCTCCGGGCCGACAGCCGCGAAGCCCTGTGCGCAACCTGCAGGCGTGACCGCAACACCGAGATCCAGCAAGCGCGACGTCAACAAGCCAGAGCGGCAGCGCGCCCTGTCGGCCTGACCGTCACCTCCGACACCCTCGAACGACTCCTCAGCGCCAACAGCACCCTCCAGCGCAAGACGTCCGTGGCCTCAGGCGTCAACCGGCCGACCAACGGACAGGAGCAGCCGCCCTGGCTGGACGAACTGCTCGTCGCCGCCAAGAACGTCGCCATCGCCGTCGACGCGATCGAACGCCAGATCCCTCGTCGCCGGTGACCTTCCCCGCCCCCTTCGGGTGTGTTCGACCTGGGCGGCATCAGGGTCGACTGTGACAGGTGGATAGCGGGCTCATGCCGATGGCCCACGCTGACCTGCTCGACCGCGCACCACGCAATGCGACCTGGAGTAGCAAGACCCCAGACCTGACATCACCGCAAGGAAATCACGGGATGAAGAGCAGATTCCTCTTTCGTAGCCGTCGGCCAGACTGGAGCACGCCCAGCCGGAAGATGCCCTGCATGAAGGCGTACATCAGCACGGGTGGCAACAACGAGATTGGTTGGGTGAACCGAATCCCCGCCACCATCCACACCGTCGTCGCGGCACAGAACACGCCACTCAAGGACACCGAGAGCAGGGAAATGAAGGGGTCGGGGCGGGGCGGCCACTGACGTGCCATGCCTGACAATCTACCTGCGACACATGCCGTCCCTGGCAGTCTCCACCTGCACGCGCTTGCGCCACCTCGTGGAAACCCCATGTGCACACCGGGGCTCCTGTGACCAGTAATGGTCGGCAGCGGGCTCCCCACGCCCTCACTAGCAACGCTGTCCAGCGCGCCTGCCAAGATGCGATCGTGAGTAGCGAGACGGGATCAGCCAAGGCCGAGTCGCGTCCTCCTCTCCGCGGGCTTTCTCATCCCAGTCTGGGGTCGGGGTCGCGTGAGTAGCGCACGCGAAAGCAGGTCCGCTCACCACGACGACCACCCGTATCGCGGCCTCATCTCGGGGTCCCTGAGGGGAGGTTTGCTCTTCGGCTTGGGTGCGTTCGTCGTCGCGGCGGCGCTGATGGGACTCGACTACGTCGCCGTGCACGACCGACCCACTGAGCGCGTCATCGTGATCTCCCAGGGCCCGTCTGGCACTACCGAGGCATGCGGTCCGCGTGGCCTCATCCCGGATACGCCGGGGGAGCAGACGACCTACCGCTCAGCGGACCCGCCCCCCGGGTTGCCTGCCGAGTTCCGGGTCAACCACTGCCCCGACTGGGAGGACAACATCGGGGACGTTGTCCAGGTCCGCCGTACCGGCCTGACGCAAGACGACATCTACCTCGATCCGATCCAGAGCGTCGGGCAGTGGTTAGCCATGGCTGGTCTGGTTGGTGCCGCGACCGCCGTAGCCGTCAGCATTTTCGCCGGGTTGAAGGAAGGGCTGGGGACCTACCGTGCCCAGCGTAGGGTCCGACGGCGGCCCGGATAACCCTCCATGTAGGCGGCCCCAGGGCCCCGTGGGCCCGCTTCCCTTGAAGCCGCTCGCGAGATTCGATACTGAACGAGCGCGGCCCAGCCGATGAACCGCCCTGGCTAGGTCCTCTCATCGCTAGCCTTGGAGGTCCTAGCCCTCTCACACGGCCGCGCAAAGCGCCCACAACGTTGAAGGGGTCCCCCGCATGTCCCGAACGCCACGATGGTGG
Organism: Phycicoccus duodecadis; assembly: GCF_002846495.1. Lineage (NCBI taxonomy): Bacteria > Bacillati > Actinomycetota > Actinomycetes > Micrococcales > Intrasporangiaceae > Phycicoccus > Phycicoccus duodecadis. The sequence continues at coordinate 603,017 of NZ_PJNE01000001.1, read as the reverse complement.
CCGCCCACCAGGGTGGCGATCCTCTACCTCGTCTTCATGCTCAGCCTGTACCTGGTCACCGAGGCACTCGGTGCCTTCGGCGACGACGCCCTCCCCGTGCAGGATGTCCTGTCCCTGGTCTTCTTCGTGGCTGCCCTGCCCGCGGCCCTCATCGGCCTGCCGATCGGGCTGGCTCTCTTCGTCAACAGCGGCGCCTACCTCGGTGACACCTTCACGTACCTCACCGAGACCATCATGGCGGCGACAGTCCTGCTCAACGCGTTCATCCTCGACTGGCTCGTCCGTCGCCGCAGACGGTCTCGCGAGTGACGAACCGCGTTCCTGCGACAACGCCGTCCGCGCCCCGGCGGACGCGTCGGGCGCGCCTGACTCACTGGGTCCGCCGAGGCGCCGCACCCTCGATACCCATCCTGGTCATCGGCTCGTTCTTCGGTTTCGTTGGACTCATCACCGCGGTGAACGACATCTCGGACCGTGCCGCCGCACAAGACCTGTCCCGGCGGGGGACACAAGTCACGGTGACGACTCCCGAAGTGCACGTCGGCCAGTTCCAAGGCAGAGGAGGCAAGTACTACGAAACTGACGCCGTACGAGTCCGCCTCAAAGGTGTGACGGGCACCGTCCTTCTCGATGGGATCCCGGAACCTGAAGAGTTCCACACGACCCCAGTCCCCACCGGTTGGCAAGCGCCCACCACACGCACCGGCTACACAGCGCCCCTTCACATCGTCTACCAGATCCGGCCAGACGGATCCGTGCACGCCATGGCCCTTACCGACATGGACAACGCCGCCACCTCCCGCAAACCCGAACTCAGCCTGCTCGTCGCCGCCGCCGGGTTCGCCGCCGTGCTCGCAGGCCTCGTCGCGGGCAACAACGGCACGATCCGGCTCCTCGTCGGCGCCGACCAACGAACCTGAGATGCGAAGGCGGTGTGGCGCGCTCAGGTCCGCCTCCCCAGACGGCACCATGACGCAGATGACGAAGGGCGAACGTAAACGAGCCAAGTTGGATGCGCAGTACCGGGCCGCGCTCGGACTTCCGGAAGATCAGGCCCTACCTCGCACCCTGGGGACGCAGTCGTCAGCCGGTGGCGCGCGCGGCGGGCGCGGCGCTCGGCAGAAAGGCCGCGGCCGCAACGGGTAACACCGCTCCGCCCGAGGCGGCCCCTTGGCCAAGGGCGTGCTCAGTTCCAGCGGCCGACCGATCCGGACGATAGGTTCGGTAACGGAACCAACCGGGAGGAATAGCGCGTGCCGTCACCCCAGGGCCGACTTGAACTGTCGTGGATGGGCAAAGACCTCGCCCTCGTGCCCGCCGAGCACGGCAGGTACGACTACGCGTGGGTCGACCCAGCCGACCCGCGGGTTCGCGAGGTGCGCTCTATCGAGCCGGTCGGAACCGTGGGAGACGAGAGCACCGATGACAATCTCCTGCTCATCGGAGACTCCGGGGACGCGCTCCAAGCCCTCAGCACCATCCCGGAGTACGCCCACCGCTACCGCGGACAGGTCAAGTTGGTCTACATCGACCCGCCGTTCAACACCAAGCAGACTTTCGAGCACTACGCCGACCAACTCGAACATTCCGTCTGGCTGACGCTTATGCGCGACCGCCTCAAGGCCATCGTCCCGCTCCTGGCACCGGACGCCTCCATCTGGGTGCACCTGGATGACTCTGAGGTCCACCGGATGCGCCTCCTGCTCGACGAGGTGTTCGGCACCAACCGCAGCGCCACCCAGATCGTGTGGCAGAAGCGGACCACGCGCGAGAACCGGGCCGCGTTCAGCGACAACCACGACCACCTTCTCGTCTACACCGTCCCACCCGTCACGCAGTGGAGAGACGTCCGCAACAGGCTCGCCCGCACGGACACGACCAAGAACCCCGACGATGATCCGCGCGGACCATGGGACAGCGTTCCCTTCACAGCGCAGGGCAGCCGTGCGAACCAGATGTACAAGATCACCACGCCCACTGGTGTCGTGCACGACCCGCCCCCGAACAGGTGCTGGGGCGCAGTGCAAAGCGTCTACGAGCGTTACCTCGCTGACGGTCGCGTCTACTTCCCGAAGAACGGCAACGGCCGACCTCGCATCAAGCAGTTCGCATCCGAAGCGCCCGGACTCGTCCCGCACACCATCTGGCTCGCGGCCGAGGTCGGCTCCAACGACGAAGCCAAGAAGCACATCCAGTCCCTGTTCCCCGGCGTGCCACCCTTTGACACCCCGAAGCCGGAACGGCTCCTCGAACGCATCATCGGCATCGCGACCAACCCCGGTGACCTCGTTCTGGACTGCTTCGCCGGGTCTGGAACCACGGCGGCTACAGCCCACAAGATGGGCCGCCGCTGGGTCACCGTCGAACTCATCGAATCGACCGCCGACACGTTCATCGTCCCCCGGCTCACCCGCGTCGTCGAAGGCACGGACCCTGGTGGCATTACATCCACCACGACCCGGGTCCCGGTCGAGGACCTCCCCGAAGGCATGACAGCCACCGAAGCCCAAGCGTTCAGGGCGTTGCTGGGCAAGGTAGCGAAAGCCGTTGAGGGCTTGGACGACGCCACCCTCAAGGCACTGCGCGAGGCCACCCGCACTCGAAACGAGGTAGCCACTCACTGGGAAGGTGGAGGAGGGTTCACCGTCGCCCGGATCGGACCCAGCATGTACGACGTCGACGAAGAATCCGGCACCGTCTTCCTTTCCCCGGAGGCCACCAACGGACGATGGTCCAAGGCCGTCGCCGGACAGTTGAAGTTCACGCTCACCCCCGAGCACCCAGTCTTCTGCGGACAACGCAACCGGCAACGGCTCGCCGTCATCGACGGGGTGGCCGACGACCTCGTCATCCGCAGCCTCGTCCAGCACCTCGCTGACGGTGAAACCCTGACCGTCGTCGCCAAGGCCACACTGCCCGAGGCGGCCATCCTGCTGGGCAACCTCCGCCCCGGATCCCGACTCCGTATCGCACCCGACGACCTGTTCCCCGCAACGACAGTGAAGTGACATGCGCATCGATATCCCGCACGACGAGAACTTGATCGCCGACATCGCCGCCCGATTCGACCTGCGCGAGCCCAACCGCCAAGCCCTCACCGACCTCGTCGCCTGGCTCGCCAGCGGCGACACTGACACTGACAACGAAGGCGTCGCCGACCTTGCCACCGGTGTCGGCAAGACCTACCTGATGTCAGCCCTCATCGAGTATCTGGCCCACTGCGGAGTCCGCAACGTCCTCATCGTCACACCCGGTTCGACCATCCAACGCAAGACCATCGATAACTTCGACGAGGCCAGCCGCAAGTACGTGCCAGGCGCCGACCTAATCCCCACGATCGTTACCCCGGACAACTTCCAGACCGCCCAGACAGGCTCGCTCTTGCACGACCGGACCGCCCTCAAGGTCCTAGTCTTCAACGTTCAGCAACTCCTCGCCCCCACCGCTGAAGCGAGCCGACGCACCCGCGAGGTCGATGAGAACATCGGGGCTCCGCTCTACCAGCACCTCCAGAACGCCGACGACCTGTTCGTTATCGCCGACGAACACCACCTGTACTCGACTCGCGCCCGCGCGTTCAACAGCGCCATTCGGGACCTTGACCCCGTCGCCCTCATCGGCCTCACTGCGACACCAGCCCCAGAAAACTTCTCCAAGATCAAGTCCCGCTACACCCTCGGACAAGCCATCGCCGACGGCTTCGTCAAGACTCCCGTCATCGTCTACCGCCGCGACGGAACCACCGACGAACGAACCCAACTGAGGGACGCCTGCGCCCTGCTCCGCATCAAGGAGCAGGCATACAACGCCTACCAGTCCGCGGCCCCCTCAGCCGCGCCCGTCAAACCCGTCCTGTTCGTGGTCTGCTCCTCGATCGACCACGCCGAGACAGTCGCAGCAACCCTCGCGCAAGCCGATTTCATCGGCGACGGACATGCCGTCCTGCAGGTCACGTCCCAGTCGTCCGACGAGGCCCTCCAAGCCCTCGCCGACGTCGAGAACGCCGACTCACCGATCCGCGCGATCGTCAGCGTCAACATGCTCAAGGAAGGGTGGGACGTCAAGAACATCGCCGTCATTGTCGCCCTTCGCACCCTCGCCTCTCAGGCCCTCACCGAACAGATCCTCGGACGCGGTCTCCGGCTGCCGTACGGGGTCCGCACGGGCATCCCGACTATCGATCAGGTGGACCTTGTTGCCCACGACTCCTACGCGCAACTGCTCCAACAGCGAGACGTCCTCGTTCAGCGCCTACAAGCGACCTCCCCGACACCGCCAGCCGTAGACCAGCACGGAGCGGCCACTGAGACGCCGCCAAGTGAGGGCGGCCGCGGAGCCGCTGAAGGGCCCGGTTCCGAGCCCGAGGACCTCCCCGGTAACCGCGATAGCACCAACGACTCCATCGACGACGAGCAACATGGAGGCCACGGGCTCGACATCCCCGACCAGGACGGCAACTCCATGGTCGACTTCGAAGAGACCGAGACCCGGGCAAACACACAACCTGCCCGCCTCCTCGAACGAAGTGTCGGAGCGCCTCTCATCTCCTTCCCACGCCGTGAGTCCCTCGTCACCCACGTCGACTTCACCCTCGCCAACGTCCCCACCAGCGCAGCCGAAGTCGCCGGACGCGACTTCACCCGCGACACCCCCACCTTCATCTTCCGAGACGCACTCGAAGCCGAGCACGTCGGCGACGACGTCCGCATCACTGTCAGGCCCCAGGAGAACGCAGAAGCGGCCCAGGAGCACGTCATCATCACCCGCGTACGCGACGACCTCACCGAAACAGTCCTGCGCCAACCCGAAGTCCCCCGCACCCGAGAATCCGTCAATGGGTGTCGACGCATCGTTGACGCCTTCCTCAGCGGCGCCGGGGTCACCTCCGACAACGACACAGCCGAATGGACCGAACGGCGGCGTCAAGGCGCTCTAGAAGGAATCAGGGCCCTCATCCGGCAGGCCATCCGCAACCGGGAAACCCGCATGGAGCACGTCCTGACCGCTCAAACCCTCGCCGAAGGAGCAACGCTCGTCCAAGGCGATGCCCGCCACGCCTACGACGACCAGTTCACCAAGCACACCCAGTTCACCGGCTGGCAGCGCAGCATCACCCCCGCAGCCACTTTCGACGCCAAGACCACCGAGTGGGAACTTGCTCACCTCCTCGACCGCGACCCCAACATCACCTGGTGGCTCCGCCTCACCCCCAACGACCCCGCCTACATCACCCTCGACACCGGCGGCCGGTACTACCCCGACTTCATCGCCATCGATACCACCGGCACCCACTGGCTCATCGAAGGCAAAGCCGACCGCCACGCCACCGACCGCGACGTCCTCGCCAAGAAGGACGCCGCCGAAACGTGGGCCCGCGCAGTTCAGGACAGCGGCCATGAACCCACCTGGCGGTACCTGTTCGCCACCGAAGCCCACATCCGCGCCGCCGCTGGATCCTGGGCCACCCTCATCATCGAAGCACGGCCCGAGTAGGAACACCGGCGCCCAACTCTTGATCTGACGGAGTGTCAGGGCGGGCTAGTACGGTCAAGAGCGAGCCAGGGAGGAGGACGCTCTATGCAGGTGCTGGCGCTGGACGGGGGAGGGGCAAAGGCCCTCTTCACCATTAACGTGCTCGCGCGCCTGGAGGAAGACCTCGGTGTGTGTATCACCGATGCGTTCGACCTCATCGCTGGCACCTCCGCTGGAGGGATCATCGCGCTTGGCCTGGGGGCCGGGCTGAGCCCGGCCGAGATCGCCGACCACTACGAGTCTCTGGTCACGACCATCTTCCCGGCTAGCCGCCGCACCCGCCGTTCCCTCATGCGTCGCATCACCCACCCTCAATACGACGCGGACGCTCTCACCGAAGCCCTGAAAGACGTCCTGGGTGACCGCCTCCTCGGGGAAAGTGTCAAACCGTTGGTCGTCACGTCCTGGGACGTCCGCTCCGGCGAAGTGCACCTCTTCAAGACTCCTCATCATCGGCGACTGACCCGCGACTGGAAGATCCCAATGGTCGACGTCGCGCGCGCCACCTCCGCCGCCCCGACCTTCTTCGCACCAGCCACCGTCGACGACCAGCACCTCATCGATGGCGGGATCTGGGCGAACAACCCCTCGGTCGTGGCCATAGCCGAAGCGGTCAGCATGCTCGAAGCGCCCCTAAGCCAGATCAAAGTGCTCAACGTCGGCACAACTGACACGCTCGGCATGTTGCCGAACTCCATCCACACGGGTGGATTGAAGGCGTGGCTCCCTCACGTCCTCCCTCTCCTCATGCGAGCAGGGAGCAAGAGCGGCGAAGGTGTGGCTGAGCACCTCGTCGGCCCCGAGAACTACACCCGTTTCGACGTCGTCGTACCCGAGGGAACGTTCACCCTCGATACGCAGAGAACTGCCGACCTCAAAGCGCTGGCGTCAGGTGCTGCCCGGCGCCTTGGCCCCGCCTACACGGCCCGCTTCGCTGCGCACAACGCCGCCGCCTACCAACCGCACGTGACCCCAGATCAGATTGCCCGCCAGAAGGAGCGCCTCCATGGAGAACGTTAAGCAGTTCAACGACTTCCTCAACGACCATGTCAACCTCGGCAAGGGCAGCCTCGAACTCCTCGACCGCAACGTTGACGCGATCTTTGGGGCGCTGAAGGCTGACGAGGAACTCAACCCTCTGATCGTCAAGAAGGACCCGCAAGGATCGTGGGCCCACCGCACGATCATCAAGCCCCAGAAGGATCGCGAGTTCGACGCCGACTTCATGCTCGTGCTGCGAGAGAGCGACGACTGGTCGGATCCGGTCGAGTACCGCAACGCGATCAAGCGGGCTCTCAACCGGAGCGACAAGTACAAGACCATGCCGGTCAGCCACTCGTGCCGCGCCGTGACCGTCACCTACGCCGACTCGCACGTCGACATCGTCCCGTTCCTCAGCCTGAGCGACGGCCGTAACGTGATCGTCAACGGAGACGACAACGAGTGGGAAGACGCCAACCCGCAGTCCTTCACCAACTGGATGCGGGAGCGTGACGACATCACCGACCGCAACTTCCGCGAAGTCGTCAGGCTCATGAAGTACCTGCGCGACAACAGCGACTGGGCGGGAACGAAGTCCATCATCCTCACCACACTGCTCGGTGACCGTGTGAGCGCAATGAAGACCATCTTCGACCCCAACTACTACGGGGACGTGCCCACGACACTGGTCCGTCTCGTCGAGGACCTCAACGACTGGCTTCAGGCGCAGCCCGGCAAACCTGAGATCAGGGACCCCTCAGGAACCGGACTTTCCTTCGACCACCGCTGGAACGAGCCCACATTCCAGCGACTCAAGGACCGCATCAGCGGCTACGCGAGCGCGATGCGCGACGCCTACGACGCCCAGGACGAGCAGGACAGCCTCGACAAGTGGGCTGCCATCTTCGGTGACGACTTCCCGACCGACCTCACGGATGGTTCGCGCTCGGAGGGTGCCTCGAAGTTCGGTGTCGGGGCGGCAGGTGCCGGTGCAGCCGGTTCATCGTCCAGCCACTCAGGTCGCGCCGGTTGAGCAGGTCCCGCACGTCTTCGTCCATGTCGCCGTACCAGCAGCAGGTACGCCGCGACCTCGCCGACGTTGCGAGCGATCCCGCTACCGGCCTCCGGATCATCCGACGGCTCGACGCTGATGGTGTGGGATTGGTGACCACGATCATCGCGCTGGACACGACGTCCATCCCGCGCGGAGCCAGAGGGACACGTCGATTCCCCGTCCTGCCGCTCGCCGACGAAGAGCGGTTCACGCTGGTCGTCGGCGACGATACAGACCGGCCGCCGCATGTCCTCGTCGACCACGCGCGGTGGGTGGGGTTCCCCCACGTCATGGGTGGACGCGACCTCTGTCTCTACCTCGACCCCAGTCGCGAATGGGACTCCCGGATGACCATCCGGAACGTCCTCGCGCGCCTTTGGGACTGGCTCACGGACGCGGCCGCGGGCCGGTTCGACGCTGCCACATCGCTCTACCACGCAGTGGGTGGCTACAGCCGTGCCACCTCTGGCGAGCAGACTCTCGTCGTTCGAACACTCGACGGCACCCAGCCCCGACTCGCGTACGTCCAAGAACGCACACCACGCCGGGTCGACCTCGTGGACGAACACCCACCCATCGGGGAGCGAGACCGCTCCGTCTTGCTCATGCCAACCCCGGGGCCCTTCTACATTCCGAGCGGTTCGACGTACCGGTCCATCGCAGATTCGATCGAGACCTCCGGAACCCTTCCCCGCGCCCTGCACCCATCATTCGTGAAGGCGCCCCGACCCTGCATGGGACTCCCGGTCCCCGGCGAGCCAATCAGGTCAGACCGCACACCATCTGTGAAGCACGAAAGCCCGATCGCAGCCCTCAGGTTCGTTGAAGCCCTCTCGCGCATGGCGATGAAGCACCCGGACCGCGAAACAGTCACCGCTGTGCTCCTCGTTCCGCATCCAGTTAACGAAGCCCCGTCCCTCCTCGCGCTGCGTCTTCGGGCACAGGACGTCCGCGACGGCAACGGCGAGGCACCGGTTGAGTGGATCCGCATCTCAGACGAGCGGCCAGCGGTCACCACCCGCCGTGACCATCGACGCCCAACGCATGTACTCCAAGGCAAGCGTGTGCTCCTGCTCGGCTGCGGCGGCATCGGCTCATGGATGGGGGAGTACATCGCCCGGGCCGGAGCGCACACCCTCGTACTGGTCGATCCAGCCATCATTGACGGCGGGCTACTCACTCGCCAGAACTACACCGAGGACGACATCGGAAGGGACAAGGCATCGGCCCTTGCGCGCCGCATTCGCCAGATCAGCGACACGATCGACGTGGTCGCCGCGGAGAGCATGCCCGACCCGCAGCAGTTCGACCTCATCGTCGATGCGACGGTGAGCCGTAGCGTCGGAGGTGCGTGGACGGCACTGCATGGCCACGGACTTGACCTCCCGCTCATCGCGCGGGTCAGCACCGACGCCCACAGCGGCTCCCTCGGTCTGGTCACCATGTGTCCGCCCGGCTCAACCATGGCACCCGAGGAGATCGACGAGCACGTCGGCAATGAGGTCAAGGCCAAGCGTGACCTACAGGCCTACCGGGTCTTCTGGGAGGACATGGACCCTGCCGAGGCGCTCATACCGACGCTCGGCTGCTCCGTCCCGACGTACCACGGGTCGGCCGCCGACCTCGCCGCCGTGAGTAGCACCGCCACCAACCTCGTATGTCGGCACCTCGGCGGAGGCGTGGCGGGATCGCACCTTTTCGCGCTGCCCCACTCCGGCGTCTCGCCATCGCATCAGTTCGTACAGGCAGCCTGAGCGCGGACGGACTCGCAGATGTCAGCGATGAGAACCGGAGTGACAACCGGATGAGAACTGACAGCTGACACTCAGCAGCACAACGAGGGCCCGGGCGAAGGTCGCCCGGGCCCTCGTGTGCTGTTGACCAGTTCGACGAGTGGGGAGTCGGGGCGTGGATATGGGCGTTGAGCGGCAGAACCGCCGAACGTGGTGGACGCTGGGTGGCGCTGGCATCGGTGCGGCCGCAGGGATCGTTGGAACCCTCGATGGGTTGGGGTTGCTCGGCCCGGTCCTCATGCTGGTTGCTTGGTGCGCGTTGCTGGGGCACCGGGCCGTTTCGTTGGCGCCGCACAAGGATCCAGTGGCTCCGCGTGAAGAAAGAGTCCCGTGGAGTGGTGGGCTTTGAGGTCATCTCGATGCCGACCGGTCAACCCTCGGTGAGGGCGACAGGGTCATCATGCTCGGTGGTGCCGATCTTGGCCATGGATTCTTCGGAGAGGTAGCGGCGTTCGTCGGTGGCCCATTCGTCGTGGGTGTCGGCCAGGACGGCTCCGATGAGGCGGATGACGGCGGCTTCGTTGGGGAAGATCCCCACGACCCGGGAGCGGCGCTTGATCTCCTTGTTCAGCCGCTCCAGGGGGTTGGTAGACCAGATCTTGCGCCAGTGCTCACGGGGGAACGCGGCGAAGGCGAGGACCTCGGCTTTGGCGTCGTCCATCAAGGGGCCGATCTTGGGGTAGCGGGCGGCGAGCTCGTCGCGGACCTTGTCCCACTGCTTGCTCATCGGTGCGAGGCTGGGTTGGGCGAAGATCGTGCGGAAGACCGCGGCGACCATCTCGGACTCGCCCTTGGCCACGTGGGCCAGGACGTTGCGGATGAAGTGGACCCGGCACCGTTGGTGTGAGCTGCCCTGCAGGGCACGGGAGATGGCCGCGGTCAGGCCGGCGTGCTGGTCGGAGATCACGAGCTTGACCCCGGTCAGGCCGCGCTTCTTCAACCCGGTCAGGAACGCCCGCCAGAAGACCTCGTCCTCGCTGTCGCCGACGTCCAGGCCCAGGATCTCCCGCCGGCCCTGGCTGGTGACGCCGGTGGCCACGACGACGGCCTTGGAGGTGACCATGGCCTGCTCGGTGCGCACGTGCAGGTACGTCGCGTCGAGGTACACGTACGGGAACTCGACATGGTCCAGGCGGCGGGTGCGGAACGCCCCGACCGTCTCATCCAGCCCGGCACAGATGCGGGACACCTCGCTCTTGGAGATCCCCGACCCACCGAGAGCGACCACGAGGTCGTCCACGGAGCGGGTGGAGACGCCGTGGACGTAGGCCTCCATGACCACCGCGTACAACGCCTGGTCGATCCGCCGGCGTGGCTCCAGGATGCTCGGGAAGAACGAGCCCGCGCGCAGCTTGGGGATCGCCAGCTGGACGTCCCCGGCATGGGTGGTCAACAGCCGCGGCCGGGACCCGTTGCGTTCGGTGGTGCGGGTCTCGGACCGTTCGTAGCGGCCGGCGCCGACCGCGGCCGCCGCCTCGGTCTCGATCAGCTCCTGCATCGCCACCCGGACGCATTCACGGATGAAATCGGTGCCCTCGCCGGTGCGGAACACCTCGAACAGCTCGGACACGGCAGACTGGGACAAGGCCATCGGTGAGGTCTCCTTCGATGCGTGCTTGGCGGTACACATCGAGAATCTCGCCGGTGGCCCCCTTCTATTCAGGACGCCGCGCCGTCACCCCAAACCCCACCACTCCACGGGGCGCTGTCCGCGTGAACCCCGGCTTCACTCAGTCCACTTGCGCAAGCTGCCCGCGGAACCTACCCGCCGGATTCACGAACTCGCTTCGCACTGCACCATCTGCGGCCGTCCACTCACGAACATGGAGAGCCGGAGGGCGCGGGTCGGCAGCACGTGCATCAAGGCCTACGGACCGCGGTTCAAAATGGTGGAGAACCCCGCGTGGGTCCGATGGAACCGCGAGTTGATTGCGGCCCGCGCCGAACAGGCGCAGCGCCAGGCTGAAGCGCACGTCGCTCACGAGCGAGACCTGGACGCGTACCAACGTGCTCTCAGAGACTGGGAGGCCGAGCGCGTGTCACCGGCCGGTGAGGCCAGACGGCAAGCGAGGAACGCGGTCAAGTCGTCATACGGACTGGCACCGGTCGCGATGCCCCTGTTCTACGGAGTCACGGCTCTCGTGGCGTGAACGAGAGAGAGGTGTTGCTCACTGCCAGCGGCCCTCGTCCGAGGCCTGTGGATCCCTCCAACTCAGTACCAGTGTTGGCAAGGCGACGGCGTGGGCTCGTCTCAATCCGCTCGCAGCGGCGACGAGTTATCGAAGCGCACGTCCTCCGGGGACGGTGGGGCTTCTTGATCCCAGACACGCGCGTAGAGACTGGTCACCAGGGGCCATAGAAGGCGCAGCGCGTCGTCCACGGAGGCGATCTGCGTCGCGAGGTCGCCCGTCACGAGGAAGTCGTGGGGGATCAGCCGGCCGCTCCGGTCTCGTCGTCCCTCGGGGTCGACAAAGCGCACTCCGACCTGCTGGGCATTGCCCACCCAACCGGTCGCCTTGTCGCCGAGCTCGGCGAACATCGCCTCGTAGGCAGCGAGGGGGTCAGCAAGGCCGCCGTCCAGGAGGAACCGGAAGCCCCAGGTTCGGCCCCGGGTGGCCCACAGCACGCCGGCCGGCGCCGTCTGGAACTCCGTCATCACCGCTTCTTGATGAGCAGGGCGTCCGTGACGCCCTGCTCCAGGTCGAGCTTGAACTGGGTCAAGGTGGCCGTGAGAGTGTCGTGATTCTGGCGGGCGCCTTCGTTGGCCGCTCGTAGTTGCGAGCCGGTCATCTGCGCCGCCTTGGTGAGCACGGGGACCACCGCTCGGCTGGCCAGCGAACCGATTCGGGGAATCTTCGCTACCAGGTTCTTGACAGCCTTTCCCGCTTCACCGGTGAGCGCGATGGCCAAGAGGTCGGCGCCATCGGCGACGGTGTCGAGGACCTGCCGCGGAACCTGAAGCCGCCCGCTCCATTCGACGCGTCGCTCGAGGGGCAGGAGGGAGGCGACCGGGAGGATGAGGTTGACGCCGACCCGCTGCGTGACATCGATACGTTCCGGTGTCAGGTGGTCGGACTTCAGCTCGAATTTCGCGGACGACAGGAGCATGAAGTCCTCGCCGACCGACAGCGCCTCCGGAGCCTCGATGAGCGTGCTCAGCGTGTCGCGCAGGGCATCGATCTCGTCGGCCGCGCACTTCACGACGAGGTCGCGGAACGCGTAGACGTCCCAATCGGGGTGCAGGTCGGCCTTCGACAACGCGATGAGCCAGATGCGGGGGAACTCGGTGAGGGGTCCTTGGCCAGCGAGGAGATCGTCCTTGAGGCGCAACACACCCTGTCGGACGTTCGTGAGGAGAGACTTCAGATAGCGCTCTTCCTCGCCCCGGTGCCCCGCGAGCCGTTGTCCGTCGACCAGCAGGAGTGCGACATCTGACCTCAGGAGTGAGCGGAACGTGTCGACCCGCCGCGCCTCCTCTTCGGCGGTTCCCGGCGTCTCCTCGAACCACTCCCCGGGGTAGTCGTGCCACGCCAGCCTAAGCACGTCGAACGGCCGGCGCTTCACGGCGGAGTCGTCCGTGCCCTTGAGCTTGAGGCTGAAGTGGTACGTCGTGGACGCGAACTTGGTGGTCGGGGGGACTTCAGCGTCGTCTCGCATGCCCACGTAGTTCTTGAAGAGCCGGTTTCCCTGACCCGTGTCGTCGGCCACGAGATCCCACAGGTCGTTGGAGTAGGACCTTTCCTGGGTCGGTCCGAAGAACGACGAGAGCAGCACCGTCTTCCCGGAGCCGCTCTCTCCGAAGACGGCGATGTGCTGTTCCCTGATGCGGGGGTACTGAGGCATGCCGAGAACCTAGCCCAGGAGTACAACAGGCGAGGGGAGTGTGGGTCGCACGTCGCGCCGGCCGCTCACCGCGACGGGGATACCGCCGACGGCACGGTCCAGGAGAGCAGGCGAGCAGGTACGCCCAGGGTCGGAGGGGAACTCCTCCGGAACTACGATATCGGCGGGCTTCAGCCGGTCAGCGCCGCGGCGTACTTCTTCGCGAGCGAAGGCTTCAGCTGCTTCCCGTCCACGCGGAGCAGCACGGGTCCGTCGAGGGTGTGGAACTCGCTCCCCAGGATGGGGGAAGCCTTGAGGATGCTCAGGATGTACTCGGAGCGCGTCTTGGCCGAGGCCTCGTCCGGCCAGACCTCGACCGTCGCTCCGCAATCCACCCCGATGTCAGTGCACGTCGCGTTGGAGTCGTAGATCACCGCCGCACTCACGTACCCGTTGGGTCGGCCGATCAGGTTGTTCGGATCGTTGTCCTCGGTGATGGCGACGATCTTCGTGGCCGACGGTTGCTTGATGCTGTCGGCCACCTCGGCCGCTACCGGGGGTGCCGTGGGTGTGGCAGCTGGCGATGTGCTGGCGGCCGTCGTGGACGGCGCGCTCGAGGTCGCGCTACTGGCCGCGGGCGAAGACGGGGCGCTCGAGTCGCCGCTGCCGCAGGCGGACAGAAGAAGGCTGCCGGCGAGGACGCCGACGACGGTTGATGTGTTGCGGTACATGGACCGAGCACATCACAGGGGTCTGACACATCTCCGGCGCATCTGCGAGATCTCGCCTGGACGAAGCAGTGCCCGGTCACAGTCGTGGGACGACGCGCTCCGGGGGTGGGCTACCGTTCGAATGTCCGGAAGTGCCCAGTCAGGCACAGGAAGTCGAGGAACGATGACCGAGCCGCCCGTGATCGACACGTCCTTCGACGTCCGCACCGACGCCAGAGGCAAGGACCCCGACTCCCACAGCCCGACGCTTCGCCGGTATCACCAGCTGCTGTGGAGCAAGCCGCTGCCGAACGGCGAGACCTTCGATCTGGTCACGACGAGACCGCGGGCCTACCTGTACCACCAGTCCCACCGGGGTGAGTTCTTCCTCGGGAGCGACTCGGTCATCCCGAGTTTCAAGAGCTGGCTGGTCGCGGGGCCCGTTCTCGATCAGTTGGACGACGGTGAAGTGGAGTCGTTCAGGGACCTCGGCCACACCATCGGCGGTTTCATGGTCTTCCCGGGCAACCAGATCGAACGCAAGTGGACGATCAACACTGGCCGCGGGATGCACAGGCGGATCGCCGACCGCATGGACCTGACGCTCGAGTGCATCCGGCGGTACTACGACGGCGACACCCGGACTCCCCTCGGGCCGACCATCGCCCGGTACGACGACTTCTTCGCATTGTTCGGATCGTTCGCTGGCTACGTCGAGTTCTTCCTGCTTCAGGACTTGGTCGACCGTGAGACCGGGGGCGTGAAGTTCTTCCTGCCGTCAACAGACTTCGGTGCCGGGGCGATCCCCGGGGATGTCGAGACCTACCGCGAGTACCGCGACCGGAGTGTGGACTTCATCGCCGCACGCAACTCCCGCATCGACCGCTGGAGCAAGGAGCACCTTCCCTCCGGCAGCGAATCCTGAAGCCTACGGGCCGCACCGGTCGAGGCCACAGGCTGGCTGCCGCGTGACAACCAGGTTTCCTACGTCCGGAGTTCAGTGGGCCGGATCCTCCACGAAGACTTGCGGCTCAACCGATATGGGCAGTTGTTGCGTCCCCGGCCGCGTCATTGCGATGCCCGCAGGATGCGAGTCCCGTGAGCAGCCCGGGGCATCAGGCCCCCGTACCTAGACCAAGAGCGGCCGCTCGGCTGTCCGGCCCCGCCATCGTTCCGACTTCCTCAGCGCCCAAGACCCGTCCGTCAGCACGCGGCCGCAGCAATTGGGCAGGGCCTCGCACTTCTGATGGACCGGTGAAGTAACGTCGCCGCTCTGTGGGGGCGGCGCCGGGGTCGCACGCACGATAGGACACGGGAGGACACGTGGGACGACCGCGAAGTGAGGTCTCATCGATCCCGACCGACGTCGACGAGGCGTTACGGGTCTGGCGTGACGGTCTCATCAACTTGTCGGGAACCAACCGCGCCCTGAACTTCAAGCACACCAAGACGGGCAGCGTGCCTATCGACGGTCCGGACATCGCCACCGTGCTGGCCGGCCTACGGGCGGGACGAACTTGGCGCCTCCGCGGCCGGCCCGAACCGGCAGAGTCCGGGGAGAAGTCCACGACGCCGCCTTCGGACCCGACGGCACTCAGCACCTCGATGCTGGAGAGGGACCTGAGTCGTGCGCTGAAGAACCTCCAGCGTCGCGAGCACCAGGAGTACCTGGACCGGGGTCTCATCGTCTTGTACTTCGCCTTCGGCATGCTCGACTGGGCCGACGTCGACGGCACGAGGTTCGCCAGCCCCCTGCTTCTCGTCCCGGTCACCTTGGTGCCGATGGGACGTCAGAACGATCCGAAGCTGAAGGCCAACGACGACGGCGACGCAGTGCTCAACCCCGCCCTGGCGTTACGGCTCAACGACTTCGGGGTGACTCTTCCAACAGTCGAGGACCCGGAGACCGCCGACGTCGAGGAGCTCCTGGACGCAGTTCGTTCGGCCGTAGCGAAGAAGCCGGGGTGGATGGTCTCTTCCGACGTGACCCTCTCGGTCTTCTCCTTCATGAAGGAGGCGATGTACCGGGACCTGCTGGAGAACGCCGAGGCGATCGCGGCGCATCCGGTGGTCACGGCGCTCGCAACGCAGGACCCCACGGCCCAAGGCGGTGGGTTCCTCTTCGAGGAGATCCCTACGGAGCAGGTGGACGACGAGGCGCCCCCGGAGTCGACGCCCCTGGTCTTGGACGCGGACTCGTCACAGCGGGCCTGTGTCGCCGCCGCCGTGGCTGGGCACAGCTTTGTCATGGACGGCCCGCCCGGCACGGGGAAGTCCCAGACGATCGCCAACATGATCGGCGCGCTGCTCCACACCGGGAAGACCGTACTGTTCGTGTCGGAGAAGGCGGCGGCGCTCGAGGTCGTGAGGAACCGGCTCGAGCACGTGGGCCTGGGCAGCTACGTCCTCGAGCTGCACAGCCACAAGGCGAGCCGCAAAGAAGTTGCTGCGCAGCTCGCGTCGGCCCTCGACACGGTGCCGGTGCCGCCGCCGCCGATGTCGGCCCGCGACCGGAGCCAGGCGGCCGACCGACGGACGCAGCTGTCGGCCTACGCGCGGGCAATGAACGAGGTCCGTCCCGGTCTCGGCAGAACCGTCCATGAGGTACTGGGTCGCGTTGCCGAGCTCGACGAAGCACCCCATGCTCCGACGCCGAAGTCACCCGGTCTCGCGCTCACGGAGACTGGCCTCGGCGCGATCGCCGATGCCGCAGCGCGTCTCGCCAGGTGCTGGAGGCCTGCTCTGGAGGGCCAGAGCTTCCTGTGGCGCGGCGTCACGGACCAGTCCCCCTTCGGGGCGCGGATCTACGCCGCGCGGCGTGGTCTCGAAGAGCTGGAGGGGGTGGCGCGCCACAACGACGGCCTTCGAGAGGCTTTCGACTTGCCTGCGCTGTCCGACCTCCACCTCCTCGACGCGCTCATCGAGCTCTCCGTAGCCCGACCCGCAGAGGTGCCGAACGCGTGGCTCACGGTGGAGGACCTGGAGATCGTCAAGGGCGCGGTATCGACCGTGGAGGCGGGGATCGCAGCCGTCAGGGCTGAAGAGCAACGGGTTCGGGAAGTGGTCGGGGACGCCTGGCGGTCACTGCCGCCCACGGAGGACCTTCCGAGCGACTACACGGTCTCCGTGTCCACACCGAGCCCGGTGTCCGTTGGCGCTCTCACCGGCTCGCGGGCCGAGGAGCTCCGCCGCCGCATGTCGGGGTGGGCGACCACGGCGGACGGATGTCGGGACTCCGCCTCGCGCCTGGCCGAAGTGCTCGGCGTACCAGTGCCGGCGACCTTCTCGGACATCGACCACGTGTTGTCGATCGCGGCCATCCCCTTCATGGACGCACCTCCCGAGGCGACGTGGCTGACGACCGATGGCCTGGCGTCGGCGCGGGGGGCAGCGCAGATCCTGGGCTCCCGGGTCCGGGAACTGGCGGCTGCCGAGGCGGCGGCCCAGGGGACCTTCACCCCCGCGGCCCTAGCCGCGCCGCTCGCAGACTTGCACGCCCGCTTCACGACGGTCCACAAGGGCTTTCGCAAGCTCATGGGGGAGTACCGGCGTGACAAGAAGACCGTTGCTGCCTTCAAGGCGGAGGTCGTCAACCTCGATGACGCGATCAAGGACCTCGGGCTGGCCGTGTCATGGTCTCGGGCCCAGGCGGACCTCGGCACGGCAGAGCAGGGGATGGCCGGCGCTCTGGGCCGCTACTGGCAGGGACGTGAGACGGACTTCGAGCGGCTCGACGCGGCGCTGAACCACGCGGAGGAGATCCTTCGTGCCGTTCCGCCGGCTCTCTGGCCCCAGGCGGCACGAACGGTCGCCGGTGTTCCGGATCCGAGCATCAAGGCTCTCGTGGACCGTACTCGGGATGATCTCGTGCGGCTACGCGGTGAAGTCTCCGATGACGGCCTCGGCTTGAACCGCCCGGAGGTTGTGGTCGGTTCGGTCGCGGGCGCATCCGAGTGGCTGCGGGCCCATCTCGAACCTCTGGATCGCGCCGCCCAAGTCTGCGCGGGAGTGGCGGCCGTCATCGGGCGTGATCTGCCGGCCGACGATGCCCTTGTCATGCTGGAGGCACGCGACGGCGCGCTCAGCGCACGGCAGCGAGCCATTGAGGCGGCGGCCCAAGCCGAGGCCCACATCGGTCATGAGCTCTATCGGGGGCTGGAGACGGACCTCCCGGCCGTCCACATGGGCGTCACCTGGGCGACGAAGGTACGCAAGGTGCGCCGAGGGTTCGACCGCCCCCTCAGCGAGTCCCAGGTCAAGGCCCTGATGACGGCCCGGCGGACGGAGAACCTCTCGCTCGTCATCTCGGCGTGGGAGCGTGCGCGCGACGCGATCATCGACGCCTTCGAGGATGACCGCCGCGAGGACCTCGAGGACGAGATGGACCTCGCTGCCACCGCCGCGAGCCTGATCGACGAACTCGACGGTGACGGCTCAGGGCAGCAGGAGTGGCTGGGCTACGTCCGTGCCACAGCGGAGCTGCGGGACGCGGGCCTGCGTGACGTCGAGCGGTTCTGTGTGGACCACAGGGTCAGCAGCTCCGTGGTCCCGGCGGTGTTCGAGAGGGCAGTCCTGTCGTCGTTCGCCGACGCGGTCCTCGCGAGCGACCCGTCGCTCTCACCGTTCCGGTCGACGGACCGGGATGCGCTCGTCGACGAGTTCCGACGACTGGACCAGATGCTCATCCCGGCCGCGACGAGCGGGGTCATCACGGCCGCGAACGCACTGCGCCCTCGGCGGCTCGACGTGGGCGAACCGGCTCTCATCCGGCGCGAAGGGCTGAAGAAGACTCGTCACCTGCCGGTGCGGGAGCTGATCTCGCAGACCCGCACCACGACCGTCGCGGTGAAGCCGTGCTTCATGATGTCGCCGCTCGCCGTGTCGCAGTACCTCCCGCCGAACATGGCTTTCGATGTCGTCATCTTCGACGAGGCGTCTCAGGTCACGCCGGGGGACGCCATCAACTGCATCTACCGTGGCAAGGCACTCATCACGGCGGGCGACGACCGGCAGCTTCCGCCGACCTCCTTCTTCGACCGGGCCGCCGACGAGGACGAGGAGTCCGACACCGACGTCAGCGACTTCCAGTCGATCCTCGAGCTGTCGAAGGCATCCGGAGGGTTCCGCAACCTCGGGTTGAGGTGGCACTACCGATCGAGGCACGAAGATCTCATCGCCTTCTCGAACCACCGGTTCTACGAGGGCAGACTCGTCACCTTCCCGGGAGCGCACGCGGAGGGGCCGGACGTGGGCGTCGAGCTCTTCCACGTCCCGGGCATCTACCGGCGGGGGACCTCGCGCGACAACCCCGTCGAGGCGCAGCACGTGGCGGAGCGCGTACTCCATCACCTCAGCACGCGCCCGGATGCATCCCTCGGTGTCGTGACCTTCTCGGTGGCCCAGGCCGATGCCATCCAGAACGCCCTCGACCGGGCCCTCGATGAGCGGCCGGACCTGGCGGCGCAGCTCGACGGAGACCGGCTCAACGGCTTCTTCGTCAAGAGCCTGGAGTCGGTCCAGGGTGATGAGAGGGACGTCATGATCTTCTCGATCGGCTACGGACCCGACGAGAACGGAAAGGTGACCACCAACTTCGGAGCCCTCAACCGCCCCAAGGGATGGCGACGCCTGAACGTGGCCGTGACGCGTGCGCGTCAACGGGTCGAGGTCGTGTCCTCGGTCCGTGCGGGAGACGTCCCGCCGAGTACGAACGAGAGCGTTCGACACCTCGTGGGGTACCTGGACTACGCGGAGCGTGGCCCGGCAGCGCTGGCCTTGGATCTGGGACCTTCGGGGCTCGGCACCGACAGCCCGTTCGAGGACTCGGTCATCGACGCGATCCGAGCCATGGGCTATGACGTAGAGCCCCAGGTGGGGGCTGCGGGGTACCGGATCGACATCGGCGTCAAGCACATCGAGCATCCGGGGGTCTTCGCCATCGGGGTCGAATGCGATGGCTACATGTATCACTCCTCGCCCGCAGCGAGGGACCGGGACCGCCTACGGCAGCAGGTGCTCGAAGGCCTGGGATGGCGCCTTCACCGCATCTGGGGAACGGCGTGGTACCGCGACCGGGAGCGCGAGAAGGAACGGCTCCGGCGTGCGATCGAGGATGCGCTCTCGGCGCCGGTGACCGGCCGGCTGTCCGGCTCCATCAGTCCGTTCGAGCGGGCCATCGTCGAGCTCGAGGCAGTGAGTGAGGACGAGCAACCCACATGGACCGTCCCATACGTCCCGGCGACGGTCCCGCCGCTGCCTTCGTGGGTCGACGTGTCGGACCCGTCCGCTCGGTGGGAGATGGTCGACGGCGTGCGCGCCGTCGCCGACGGTGAAGGTCCCGTACACGTCGACGTGCTCCAGCATCGCCTCCGCGAGGCCTGGGGGATCGGCCGCGTGGGCCATCGCATCCACGCCAACATTCGCGCGGCGATCGAGGCGGCCGAGGTCACGGTCGTGGGCGACTTCGTCGACGTCCCGTCTCGGCGGGCCTTCCCCGTCCGCGTTCCCGTGCCGGGCGTTACCGCACGAACTGCCGGGCAGGTCCCCGACGTGGAGCTCGAAGAGGCGCTGGTGAACCTGTTGCGAGACTCGGGCCGGGTGGACGTCGAGGAGCTGCTCACGGCCACCGCTCGCATCTTCGGCTGGGGCCGCCGGACGCAGGACATGACGCGGCGGCTGCTTGACGTCGTCGGGGGTATGTCTGAACGAGGGGGCGTGACAAGAGAAGGCGCCACCATTCGTCTCAGCAGCGATGAGGCGCAGCGGTGACGCTCATCCGGCGCGGAGAGCGGACGGGCACCAGGAAGCACCCCAGGGTGTCGAGCTGCGAGCGCACGACCCTCCTCCAGGTCGGTTCGCCGACGGCCCCCTAGAGCGGAAACAGCGTTGCGGCCTCGTCGACGAGCCTGCCGGTCCTCTCCTCGATCGCTGCGACGGTCCACTCCGCCCGGGTCGCGAGGTCCGCGTTCAGGGACAGCCCGTTGCGGTATCCGATGGCAAGCCCCTGAGAATCGCGACGGTCGCGCTTCTCCTCGAACGTCTTGTTACCCAGGCTGCTGTTGTAGGCGGTGATCGTCAGGTTTCCCAGACGGTGGACGTGTGCTTCCTGTGCAGTTGCGGCTTCTTCGCTGCCGCCCAGCATCTCTCGCCACCCCGAAGGAAGATTGGCCCCCTGCGGCAAGATGTGCTCGATCGTCCACCGGTAGTGGCCTGAGTCGTACGCCCACAGGTCGACGTGTGTCTCCTTGGTCATCTGCCTCTCGGCCAGGCGGGTCAGGATGAACCTGGTCGCGTCGCTGTTCTCGGCGTAGAGGGGGCCACTGAGGCGTGACCGGAAGTCGTTGTCCGACACCGATACCTCTCGCACACGGCGCCGGACCGTCTCGAGCAGGTCGTCACCGCGCACGGTGGAAGCCTCCTCGATGATCGACATGAAGAGGTACGGGAGGGAGTACGTCTGCGGAGTCCCCGTGAGATTGCGGCGGACGAAGAAGTTGGTCATCAGGTCCACGAGCTCGGTGATGTGGCTCTCGGTGAGATCCAGTGCCCCGTGCTTCACCATGGCCCACACCACAAGGACGTAGGACTGTGCCCCCTGCGCATGCATGAGCCGATCCAGCGCCTCGGACAGGTCAGGCCCACCTTCGCCGTCGCCGATCACCCGGGTGATCCGCCCGTACACCCGACTCGCAGCCTCCAGATCGTCGAGCCGGGCCGTCAGATCGTCCGTGAACAGGGCTTCGAAGATGCGGATGAGGTCGGCCCTGGTGGCCACAGGCGCCCGAGGGATGTCAGGCAGCTCGCCCTTGAAGGCGTTGTAGTAGTGGCGAAGGAACCGCTCCTGGTTCACGTAGCTGTCGCCGAGATGGCCGAGGATCCGGTTCCACGATGCGAAGGCCTCGTCGACCGCCATGATCTTCCGGCGCTCCGACTCGGCGAGCAGGTGGTTCTTGATCAGGTCCACCGGGGTGAGGGGCATCCCGCGGTTGTTGAGCGACTCGAAGAGGACAAAAGCATCCGCATGGCTCACCACCTCGATCTTGACGAGAATTGCCGACTGGGCAGCCTTGCGGATGTCGGTGGCGGTCTGGACGACCGACGTCTTCCGCTCCACGGCCAGCTCCGCGATGGCGTCCTTGAAGTAGCGGAAGCACTTGTTCATCCGACGCATCGGGAAGTAGGGGGCTTTACTGCCGGTCACGGGCAGGCCCGCGTCGTCGAGCACCGCCAGGTAGTCGGTCAGGTTGTGGCCCTGTGTCTGAGGGGTCAAGCGGGGTGCCTTGTCGTTGCCCCGGACGAGCTGCCGACTCAGGATCGCCAGGTCAGTACGAGCATCGTCGTCGAGAGCATCGGAATGATCCTGCAATGTCGAGTGCACCGCAGCAGCAGCAAGGTCAGAGTGGTGAGGCGTTGCTGGCCGTCGATCACCTCGAGGACTCCGCCGGCGAGCTGGTCCGTCGTCTGGTCCAGCGTGATGATCGTCCCCAGGAAGTGCGCCCCATCGGCTTCGACCAGATCCTCGAAGAGGTCCTCCCATTGCCCCTTCTGCCACGAGTACTCGCGCTGGTACGTGGGAACGCGATACATGACGTTGCCTTCAGCGCTGAGCAAGGCGTGGACCGGGTACTGGTTCGCTGACTTGATCACCCGGCCAACACTACGGATCAGCCCCCACCGGGCCGAGAATCCCTGCCCCCAGACCCGCCGGCGACCTCAGCGCGGGCGCGGAGACTGCCGATGCCCGGGCCCCTATGTCTCGTCCGGGCCGGTGATCGGTACTCGTTGCCGGAGGTCGTCGCACGGGCCAGTTCTTGGGCCCCCCACGTACTTGGCGTGTCAGGTGTTCACCCGTAGTGGGTCTCGGAGATCACGGTGCTCCGTCGCGGAGCGGAACAGCGAGCCTGAGCCGCTTCGCGCACCATCGCTTCGCTGGTGCTGAAGTGCTGGTACATCGTCGACAGGTGCCGACCGGCGGTGTCGTCGTCGAACGGCACGTCGAGCTGCATCTGGAGCGATCCCCTGATGATGGCGGAGACCTCTGACGACAGGGTGTCGCGGCGCATCGCGCGGATGATGCCCGTGTCCGAGTCCACGAGGAGGGTGCGGAGGTGGATGGGATCCTCGAGCCTTCCCTCGGGGATCCCGCGGAGGTCGGCGTCGCGCAGGCGCCCGATCTGGAACGGCACGTCCGACCAGTCGAGCGAACCGAACCGGTAGGCGAACATCAGCAGGTGCTCCGACACGAGGACCGCCGCGAACTCGGCGTCGTCTCGGTGGGCGTCGACCTCGGACTGACTGGGGGAGGGCCAGAACCGGGCGAGCTCACTGAACTCTGGTGTGAAGCGGACCTGCTCGGTCTGCGGGTAACTGGACCGGCTCGGGTCGTAGCGGTTGCCGACCTGGAGGGTGTGCATCGCACTCCTTCGTATCGTGAGGGGTGTGAATTCAGAGGGGCGGCTCGTCAGCGAGCCGGCGCAGAAGATCGTGAGCCTCAGGGGTCGCCCGCAGCTGCCAGCCGGAGCTCGCCTGCCTGCCGACCTCGTACCCGAAGCCTTCGTCGAGCTCTGCGAGACCGAGTTGCACCAGACGCCGCGCGCCCCGGATGTCGATGAGCGCGCGCTTGCCTCGACCGGGCACGGGTCCGCCGTCGTGGTCGAACACGAGCCGAGCCACGACGACCGCGTCGGCGTAGGTGACGTCATCCCGGAGCAGGTCCAGGGCGCTCGCAGCACGGCACACCGGTGAGCCGCCGAGGACTCGCCGCTCGCCGCTGCTCACTGACTCTTCTCCGGCTGCTGGTTCTCGAGGATGTCGAGCGGGGGCAGGGCGTCGACGATCTGCATCGTCTCGAGACTCACCGTGACGATGCGGGCGAGGAGGTCGATGATGTAGCGCGGGTCGCCGACCTCGCGGGACCAGTCGTTCGGGTCGTTGACGATCCCGGACGCCTTGTCGGTCTTGATCCGGTAGCGGTCGATGATCCACTCGACCGCCGAGCGCGAGCCGAGCATGTACCGGTAGGCGTCCTGCGGGATCCCGCTCAACGTGATCCGGTCGTTGTAGATCAGCGTCGACCTGTCGGCGACGAGCTTCTTCGTCTCTGGGTCGCGCTTCTTCGCGAACGCCATTTTCTCGACTCTGAAGACGTCGTACGCCGTGTCGTCATCCGGGGCGTCCACGTCCGGGCCGTCGAGCGGATAGGGAGTGACCGACTCGTAACCGAGGTGCAGTTCCGACAGCCTCCGGCCGGCGTCGACGAAGGGCGCTGCGCCTTCGACCAGCGGGATGCGCGGCAGCATCTTCTTGAGGTCGGCTGCGTAGGTCTCGCGGTACTCCGGCGAGTGCAGCAGCCCGTACACGTAGAAGAAGATGTCGTCCTTCGTGAACGACTCCCCGTACGCGGCTTGGAACCGCGTCAGCGCCTCATCCGTGATGTTGTCGATCCGCCGATACCCGTCGACTACGGGGCCCTCGTCAGTCTCGAAGAGCGACTCATCCGCCTGAACCTCCTTATAGCGCCAACGAGGCAAGATGTCAGGCGGGTCCATGAAGAAGCCGAGATTGGGGGGGTCAGCAACGGAGAGTGTTGCGAAGGGCGTCCGGTCGTTCGGCCTCAAGACGGAGAGCGCGAGCTGGGTCTCGGGCCGGAACATCGCTGGTGTCTTTCCCTGAGCCTCGAGTAGCGGCCCTGAGAGGAGTCCCCACTGCCGCTGGAAGGGTCGGTACGACGTGAAGCCGAATCGGTTCTCGGCGCGGGTTAAAGGTCGCCCCCTCTCAAAACGGGCCCGTAGGCCCCGGGACCACGAGATGTCGCGTGGTCCAACCACACCAGCGTCTTCTGCACGGCCCAGGGCAGCGTTGTAGTTGTCCACCAAGCGCTCGATATTTGCCTCGACTGCCGTACGTGAGGACCCGACGGCCCATGAGTCCCGGCTCGTCGAAACGCCCAACGAATAGTCAGCGAAAATGCCGCGTCGAAGTTCAAGGAAGGAACCGAAGTCATCTCGGCGCTGGTTGAGCCAATCGCCCTCTTGGTTGCAAGCGAGTGCTTGAGAGTCGAGACGCGACAGCCTTGCAGCCGAGGCGATGCTGACGAGCTTCTCCTCACGGGTGAGGTAGTCCCCGATGTCCGTGTAGCGGATCGCTGCCGGACCCGATTGCGCGGGGTCCTTGACGAGGACCGTGATTGCCACGGTCGCGCGCGAGCCGGCGTCGAAGACCTTGCCGCCCTCCCTGCGTGACTGCTCGCCGGCTGTGCGCTGATTGCCGCGAAGATTGAAGATGTGGATCGCGGAGAACTCATCCACGAGGGTCAATCGCATGCCGTCGAAGGCGTTCGAGTCGAGCCAGCCGCCGTTCGTCACGAAGGCGATGACGCCTCGGTCCTTGATCCGCAGCGAGCCCCATTTGATGGCGCGGATGTACGAATCATACAAGTTCCGAAGCAAAGTGGCTGACGATCGTGCGGCATATGTATTACGTATTTCTGAATCGAGTGTCGGGTACTTCTCATTGGCGTTGTCGTCGTTGGCGCTGTCCTGACCAACTGAATACGGCGGGTTGCCGACGATCACGGTGATGGGGAGCTTGCGCTGGCGGTTGATGCGCTCGTTGTTCTCGGGGAAGACGCCAAGGTCGTCCTCGTCATCCTGCTCGTACGACTGGAAGGTGTCGGTGAGGACGAGACCCGGGAACGGCTCGTACGCGGCTTCTTCGTCGAGCGAACCGCGCACGAGGTCCTGGTAGGTCGTCTCGATGTTGACGGCGGCGATGTAGTAGGCGAGGAGGAGGATCTCGTTGGCGTGCAGCTCGTTGGCGTACTTGCGGGCGAGGTCGTGCGGCTTGATCAGCCCCGACTGGAGCAGCCGCACCATGAAGGTGCCGGTGCCGGTGAAGCCGTCGAGGATGTGCACGCCCTCGTCGGTCAGGCCCTGCCCGAAGTGCTCCCGGAGCACCTCGTCGGCGGAGTTGAGGATGAAGTCGACGATCTCGACGGGGGTGTAGACGATGCCGAGCTTGTCCACGGTCTTCTTGAACGCCGTCGCGAAGAACTTGTCGTAGAGCTCGATGATGATCCGCTGCCGGCCCTCGGCGTTGTCGACGCCCTCGACCCGTCCGCGGACGGAGCTGTAGAAGCGCTCGAGCTCGGCGTTCTCGGTGTCGAGGGAGTGCTCGTCGAGGACGGCGAGCATGCGCTCCATCGTCTGCGCCACGGGGTTGTGCGCGGCGAAGTCGTATCCGGCGAAGAGGGCTTCGAAGATCGGGCGGGTGATGAGGTGCTGGGCCAGCATCTCGATGGCGTCCGCCCCGGTGATGCTGTCGTTGAGGTTGCCACGCAGGCCGCCGAGGAACGCCTCGAACTCCTGGGCCGCGCTCGAGTCTTCGTGGGCGAGCAGACCGGTGATCCGCGCGATGTGCTGCTCGGCGATCTTGGCCATGTCCTTGGCCCAGGTCTCCCAGTAGCGTCGCTCGCCGACCTTCTTGACGATCCGCGCGTAGATGGCGTCGCGCCATTCCTCGATCCCGAAGGGCAGTGTCAGCTGGGTGGAGTCTTCGGACCCCGACGAAGCGCGCCCACCGCCACCGTCGATGATCACGACCTTGCTGTGCTTCTTCTTGTTGAGGTCGAGCTGGTTGACCATCGCGTTGAAGCGGTCGTCGTGGGCGCGCAGGGCCTGTAGCACCTCCCAGACCACCTCGAAGCGCTTGTTGTCGGCCAGAGCCGCCTCGGGCGACATCCCGGCCGGGACGACGACCGGCAGGATGATGTAGCCGAGCTTCTTGCCGGCGGCCTTGCGCATCACCCGGCCGACGGACTGGACGATGTCGACCTGGGAGCCGCGGGGCGTCAGGAACATCACCGCGTCCAGCGACGGGACGTCGACGCCTTCGCTGAGGCAGCGGACGTTCGTCAGCACGCGGCACACGTTGTCGGCCTCGTCCGAACCCGAACGCAGCCAGGCCAGCTCGTTCCCGCGGTCGACCGCGTTCATCGTGCCGTCGACGTGCCGGATGTCGACCTTCATCCGGTTCCGCGTGCGCTCGGCCCCGGTGTCCTCGTCCTCGGCGTAGGTCGAGATGAGGCGGTCGACGATGCTGGGGAACGTCTCGCGCGCGGCCTTGCTCGCGCGGATGTTCGCGGCGAAGGCCACCGCGGTCCTCATCGGGGTGAGGTCGTCACCATCGAGGTCGTCGGTGGTCAGGGTGTCACCGAAGCGCTTGGCCAGGCCGTTCCAGCAGCCGATGAGCTTCGCCGCATCCTCGAGCTTGATCTCACCGGACTGGGCGAGCTCGCCCTGGAACGACTCGGCGACGAAGCCCTCGTCGACCTTGAGGACGAGGACCTTGTAGTCGGTGAGGAGGTCCTTCTCGACGGCCTCACCGAAGCCCAGCCGGTGCAGGACGGGCCCGTAGAGGCTCTCGTCATCCATCGAGACGAGCACGGCATCCGAGGTGGTCGCCTTCTCCTTGACCTTCGGGTCGAACAGCCGGGGAGTGGCCGTCATGTAGAGGCGCTTCGCGGCCTTGATGTAGCTGTTGTCGTGGACGCGCACGAACTGCGACTCGACGGTGTCGGCGAGCGTGACGCCGGTGGTGCGGTGGGCCTCGTCGGCGATGACGAGATCGAACTCGGGCACCCCGTCGCGTTGCGCCTGAGCGACGACGTCGATCGACTGGTAGGTCGAGAAGATCACCGTGAAGCGGTCGTTCTCGTGGGCCTCGCGGACCTTGGCGGCCAGCGCCTGGGTGTCCGTCGTCGCGGGGATGATGAGGTCGTGGACGGCGATGTCCTCGGGGTCATCCTTCGGCCGTGGGCCGCTCTTGCCGACCTTGACGTCGGAGCACACGGCGAAGGCTCGGAAAGGCAGCTCCGACTCCTGCGCCCATTCGCGGAACGTCTGGTTGACGAGCTGGATGCTGGGGACGAGGAAGAGGACCGTCGTGTTCTTCGCCTTGTTGTCGGTGGCGAGCTGCTCGGCGACCTTGAGGCTGGTGAAGGTCTTGCCGGTCCCGCAGGCCATGATCAGCTGACCGCGGTCGTGGGTCGCGAGGCCGGTGATGACCCCGTCCTTGGCCGCGCGCTGGTGCGGCCGGAGCTGCTTCTTACCGTGCAGCGGGAGGTAGGTCTGGGGCGCCTGCCAGTCGATCTGGGACCAGTCGACCTGGCTCTCGAGCAGGTCGTTGATCCCGATGCGGGTGACAGGGACGGTCAGGCCATCGAGCTGGCTCTCGGCGGTGGGGCCCCAGTCCTTCGCCGTCGAGACGATCACCCGTCCCGTGAAGCCCCTCTTGCTGGACGCCGCCAGGAAGGAGTCGATGTCGGCCTTCGAGACGTGGTGCTGCGGGTTGTAGAACTTGCACTGCACCGCGCACCAGCCGCCGGTGTGCAGATCCCTGGCGACGATGTCGATGCCGTGGTCGTGCTGGTTGCCCCGCTCCGGCCAGTCCTGCAGAGGTAGACGTCCTCGAAGCGGTCGGCGAACTCGGGGGCCGTGCGCAGGTAGCTGGCGATGAGGCGCTCGAACGCCGTACCCTTGCCGACCTTGTCATCCCCGTACGCGTTCCAGATCTCGTCGAGCTTCTCGTAGAGATACTCCAGCGCCGACTCGGACACCTGCGACCACAGCCCTTCCACCCCATGACGAACGTGGCGCCCACCCTAACGAGGGCGGCAACGCTTCCTCGGGAGCCCGGCAGAACGAGTCCGTTGGATGTCCCTGATAGACGTTCCTCCACACGTTGCGGCGCCTAGGGTGCTGCCGGTCGAAGCATTGCGGAAGGGGCGGACGTTCATGGGTGGGCTCAGTACGGGGGGCGGGAGCAGTGCCGTCGCGGCCTCGGCACACGCCGGATGCGAGAGGTTCCGGCATACGGACCCTCTCGTGGTCGGCATGTCGCGGCGGGCGCTGGCGGCGAAGCTCGGGCACCCCGACACCTCGGCCGGCATCCCCGAAGCGCGGTGGATGCGCGCCATGACGTTCGAGGCGCTGGTGCGGCACGAGCGCTTCGTGTTTGAGCTGCTCACCACGGCGGTGGGCCGGCTCCGGCTGGCACGGCCGGAGGCGGTGCGCCGGGCGAGCGGGCGGGTCTCGGTGGAGGCCACCGCCACAGCCCTGCAGCAGGCCCACCTCAAGGCAGTGCATGAGGAGGTCGCAACTATGGTCACCAGCCTCGCTGTTCCGTTCGCGGGGATGGAGTCGGTGGCCGGGGCGACGCCGGTCAAACCCGACTTCGCGATCGTCGCCCCCCGGTACGTCCTCGGCGATGACGGCACGGAGGTCGAAGGGCACGGCACGCCCACCGGGTCCTGGCTCATCATGGGCGACGCGAAGGACTACGAACGCGTCCGGTCCCGGATCGACGACCAGCGGATGCTCAAGGGATTCCTCCAGGTGGCTCTCGGTGCCGCCTCGGCCCAGGCCTGGAGCAAAGTTCCGTCAGGGATGGCGGTGCACTCCTGGGGCGCGCTGGCCGTCCCGCGCAATGCCTTCCTGCAGCCGGAGGCCATCGTCGACTGCCTCGACGACCACCGCACTGAGGTCATGGATCGAGTGAGGGAGCGGCAGGAGGTCCTGGATGCGCGAGGGGACCACGTCGTTGCGGAGGCCAAGCTCCCGGGGTGGGTGGCGCACCTCGAGGCGGTGTACGACCCGGCGACCTGCCCGTCGTGCGCCATGTTCGCCCACTGCCGCAGCGAGGTCCGTGCGTCCGAGGACCCGGTCGCGCGGCTCGTCGAGCTGGGCGTGCCGCCGGCGCAGAGGCCTGGGCTCATCGGGCTGGTCGACGGGACCGGCGCCGTCGCTCCGTCCGCACCCGCCAGCTCCGTCGCCTCGCTGACCGCGACCGTCTCCGGGCTCCCGCAGCCCACGAGGCAGCGTCGCACCGACCCCGTGGGGCTCCCGGGCACCGTCAACGTCGTGATCGCCAAGTCCGACGCCGCCGCGTTGGGCATCCACGGGATCTCGCTGCGTGACGGGGAGGGGGGAGGTCGGCCCTGGTCGACCACCGTCTTCGAGGATCCGCAGGCTCCGGCGACGCGCCTGGAGGTCATGTCGCAGATCGGGCATGCCCTGGACGCGGCGTTGGACGCCGTTGCCCCGTCGGGGGAGCCGATCCATCTCGTGATGCCCGACACCGTCACCGCCGACGTCCTGGTGTCGATCGCCGACTCGCTGGCCGGGGTGGAGATCAGTCGGCTGCGATGGGAGCGGGACGTCCAGGAAGGGCGCACGCCCCTGACCTTCGGTGGTGAACCCGCCACGGTGCCGGCCGCCCTGACGTTGCATCAGCGGTTGGCCGTCAGCTTCCTTCTCGAGGCGGACCGGTCGCGGGCGGTCACGCTACGAAGCGCGCTCGTCGACGTGCGTCGCGTCCTCGCAGCCCATGTCGTACCCGGGGGCCCTGGCCCCGACGCGCTCCGGTTGGACTACCTGGTGCGGTGGGCCGAAGCCACGGTGCCCCTCGATCATCGCGTCGTCTCCGACGATGTCGCGGACTCGGAGCACACCCCTGGTGCTCGCTTGTCGAACCGGCGGTCCGACGCGATCCACGCCGTGAGCCGGCGAGGCCAGAAGGAACGCAGCGACGACGACCCGGCTGCCTACCACGCCCTGGTACGGGAGGAGCTGGCCTTCAAGGCGGCGGTGCTGGACCGCGCCGCAGCCATTCTGGAGACGCTCGAAGTCTCGAGGCTCAGGGTCGTCCATCGCGCCCTCGAGGCGGATGCCCAAGCGGTGTGGCTGCGGCGCTGGGAACTTCACGCGTCGGACCTGGTCCGGTTCGGGCGGGTGCCCTGGTGGTGGCGCAACGACCAGGTCGACCAGCTCGACAAGGACTCGGCCCTGGCGACTCAGCTCGCCGCCTTGGGCAACCCCCAGGCCGCTCGGGACATGGCCACGACCGCGGGGACGCGCCAGGTGGCGCTCGCGACCATCACCCAGCAGGTCCCGCTCCGCGTCCGCGTGCACTCGCGGCGCATCAAGGACGGCTCCACGATCCACATGGCCCACGGACCCCTCGGGGCATCCGTCGAACTGGAGACCACGACGCTCAAGGTGCAGAAGGGCAGCTTCAAGTTCGGGCAGCAGTGGGTCGGCACGCTCAGTGCCGATGACCAGACCGAGGTGGACGGCTCGTTGCTCTGGGCCGTCACGCTCCCGTCGCTCTTCCCGGTGGGTTCGGAGATCGTGGTCCTCGACGGTGAGTGGGTCAGCGGTACCTTCAGGTCCGGGCACGAGATCGCTGTGGCGAGACCATCGTTGGACCAGACCAGCTCACCGCGCGAAGCCTGCGCCGATGGTGACTACGCCCTTGACCCCGCGAGTCACCAGTGGTGCTGTCGTCCGCACGAAGAGGCGGAGGCCGAGTTCTCCGACGACCTGGCCGCCCGGCGCGCGAACGGCGAGCTGAATCCTCAGGCCTGGCCGCCGGTCATCGACGAGGACCACTTCGACACCGTGGCCTCGGGTTCCCCGACCGAGACCGATGCCGCAGACGAATCCGTGCCCGCGAGGCCCCCGGGCCTGACGATCGACGACCTGGACTGACCATGACGATCCACTTCACGGCCCCGGTCGCGACGCCGACCTCGGCGGCACACCATGCTGCGGCGGCCATCCGGAACGTCGAGGTCACCTCGAGCGCGGTCGGTGCGCTCCAGTCGGCGCTCGACGGGAGCGAACCCTACGAGCGCCTCCTGCTGAAGGCCGCCGCCGGCGCGGGAAAGTCCTACGCGCTGCGCCGACTCGTGCGGGAAGCCATCTCGCATCCGGGCGTGTCGCGCGTTGGAGTGACAGCATTCGCCAACAAGCAGGTCTTCCCCTT
Source organism: Phycicoccus duodecadis (assembly GCF_002846495.1). Classification (NCBI taxonomy): domain Bacteria; kingdom Bacillati; phylum Actinomycetota; class Actinomycetes; order Micrococcales; family Intrasporangiaceae; genus Phycicoccus; species Phycicoccus duodecadis. Next base: position 571,302 of record NZ_PJNE01000001.1, on the reverse strand, counting down.
GGCCCTCGAGCTGGCGAAGGAGCTCGGCCGCGACAAGGTCTGTCTGATGGTGGCCCCGGACCGGGTGGCCGACCTTCCGCCGAACGCGCAGCAGGTCTGCGCCATCGCGGTGAAGTACCAGGAGGTTCCCGACGAGGCCCAGGTCGTCGTCGGCACGACGCACAAGCTCGAGGGGTCCGCGCGGTGGATGCTCAATCTCCACGGGCCTGCCGCGAATGGCAGTCGGCTGTTCGACGTGCTGTTCGTCGATGAGGCGTGGCAGCTGCCGCTGCATCGCTATCGGCGGATCGATCGACTTGCACCCGTCGTGGTGGGGGTGGGCGACGTCGGCCAGCTGCCGCCCCTGGACTCGTCGCAGAACCCGTGGCGCGGTGACGGGCGGTACAACCCGTACCGGGCCTGGCCCACTGCGTACGACGAGGACGCGGCCACCTGGGCGGCCGAGATGCCCGCCGTGTGGCGTCCGACGGCGGAGCAGCTGGGCCTGTGGCGGGCCTTCTACGCCGAGTGGGACAGCCTGGACTGTGTCGCGGCCCCCGGAGACAGGGGCCTGGACCTGGAATCCGCTGGCGAATGGGCCCAGGGGATGGACGTGTGGCGCCAGGTGGCGACGGGCGTCCCGACGCTGGTGGAGGTAGCAGGTCTCGCAGACGCCGAGGCCCCGGACGTCGACCTACCCCTCATGAATGTCCTTCGCGATCTCCTCGACGAGCTGCTGACGGCCGGATTCGCCACGCGCCAGGAGCAGTACGACGCGCACGGCGCGCCCGCGGGTGCACCGTTCATCTCCTCACCTGACGCCCCCGGTAGCGACCCGCTGATCGCGGTGCTGGCCACCCGCAACCAGGCCGTTGATGACGCGCAGGACATCGTCGACGAGCTCGTGACGAAGTACGACCTTCCCGAGGGCGTCATCGTCGCGTCCACCGTCGACTCCTGGCAGGGGCAGACGAACGGGATCACGGTCGCGATCCACCCCCTGTCGGGGGCGTCGACGCTTGACGAGTTCAACTCGGCGTTCGGACGGCTTGCGGTGACCTGTACGCGAGCAACCCATGGACTTCTGCTGCTCGCCCGTGAAGGGCTCGACGACCTCCTGTCCGTCGCGCCCGCCCGGCCAGGGACGCCCCTGGGGGAGCCGGGCAGCCGACAGCTTCCACGGCAGACACACCAGCGAATCCTCGCCACCTTCTCGCGAGGAGTGCTTCGTCGCGACGAGGAGAACGCATGACGCAAGAGGCGACACCTCATCAGTACTGCGTCTACGTCATCGACGTCGACGGGGGCAGCGACAACGAGGTCTACGTCGGGCAGAGCTGGCATCCGGCCGAGGTCCGATACGAGCAGCACCTTTCCGGCGAGAGGCAGGCGAAGGTGTTCCGCCGTGAAGGACGGTCGGTCGGTCGCCTTCGGTCGGATCTTCTTCCACCCCTCGAGCCGCTGCTGAACCGCAGAGTGGCTGAGGCGGCCGAAAAGTACGTTGCAGCGCTGCTCGAGAGCCGTGCCTTCGTGGTCCACACCGGCTGAGCGTCGAGAGGCGAGCACCGGGGTGGGCCTGGGTCGTATGCGTCATCGCCTGGGGTCCGGCGCTGGCTGGGACGCACTGTCAGGGGGCCGGCCGAAGTCCGCGGCAGCGGTCACACACTTCCGACGACGCCGGCCAGGCGGCTCACGACCCGAAGCCTTCGTCCGGTATGAAGGTCATCAGCTCGGGAGGAGGACAGCAGATGACGACGCCGACCTGGGGGGACCCTTGGTACGCCGCCGACGATGAGGGGGGCTCGGGAGAGGACGGTGCTCCGTCATCCGAGGCCGCCCTTCTTCTCGAGAGCCTGAGGGAGGCCGGCCGCGACGCGCGATCGCTTCCGGTGACCGGGCGCGCCACGCCCGGGGCACGTCGGGAGCCTCCGGTGGCCCGGCTGCTCCGACTCCTGCGGGCCCTCGCCGCCGGGGACGCCCGCCGGGGCGTCGCCGCCGACCAGCTCATCCGCATCGGCGACTACCGCCTGGAGGACCAGAAGGCGGCGATGTCGAGCCTGCAGCGTGACGTGCGCCGGCTCGGTGACGCAGGCTGGTGGATCGAGAACGTCGCGCCCGCCGGCAGCCCCGCCCGGTACGTCCTGCACCCCAACGACCTGGCCGAGCGGGCGGGCCTCACCCCCGGTGAGCAGTCAGTCCTCGAGGAGGCGCTCGCTGCTCTGCCGGTGCATCCTCCCGAGGCGTCGGAGGTCGCGCCGCCGGTGGCGATCGCCACCGTCCGGAGGGCGGTCGACGCACGGTGCGTGCTCGAGATGACGTACAACGGCACGTTGCGGCGGGTCCACCCGATGCGCCTGCACAACCCACCGGGCCGCTGGCTGCTCCGCGCGCTGGACGAGCACGACGGTGTCGTCAAGTGGTTCCTCATCCACCGCATCGAGAACCCATCGCTCGACGACCCCGGCTCGGCGCGCACCGGGATCGACGACCCCGAGGACTCCCTGAACCCGCACGAGTGGCGCGTCGACCCACCCACGGAGGTCGAGCTGGCGGTCGCCCCGGAGCACCAGCACCTGGTCCGCCACACGCTGAACCTGGCCGTCGGGCACGCGGACGGTGAGGTCGGCGAGCGTGTCGAGGTCACGGTGACCAACCGTCGGGCGTTCATGGACTGGCTCGTCACGATGGGGGAGCGCGTCGTGCTGCTCGGCCCGGAGGACGTGCGACGGGACTTCCTCGACCGGCTGGAGGCGGTGGCCCGTGGTTGAGTCGTTCGTCGCGCAGCTGGCCGGGCTCCCGGCGGTCCTGGAGGCGTTGTCGTACCACCGGGCGGTGCCGCTGGCGGTCCTCGCCACCGAGGTGGGCCTGCCGGAGAGGAAGGTCCGCGAGCTTCTGGTCTCGTACTTCATGACCGACGAGCCGGTCGACCAGCGCGGATGGGTGCCGCCCTTGGAGTTCCTCGACGAGCAGGGTCAGGAGGTCGAGCCGTCGTCGGCCCCGCTGGTGCGGCTGACGAGCGACATCGTCACCAACGACCTCGCCTTCCGCTACAGCCCGGTCGCGACGTGGGCCCGCACCTACCGGATCGCGCGCGACCAGCTGCACCTGGACCCGGAGAACTCACGCCTCGAAGGAGCGCTCGAGAAGCTCGGCCGCTCCATCGATGACGAGATGCGCCCGTCGAGCGCGATCGACCGGCGCCCGGATGGTCCTGCCGCCTGGTACCGGGCGGCGCGCAACCAGCAGCGGGTGTCCATCCGCTACGCCCGGTCCTGGCGGCCCGGGGTGACGGAGCGCGTGGTCGAGCCGTACCGCGTGCTCCGGACCCGACGGGGGTGGGAGGTCGACGCCGGCCCTCCGGACGAGAACGGACGACTCCGGACGTACCTGGTCTCGGGCGTCGTGAAGGCGCGCTTCCTCGACGAGTCGTTCGAGCTGCCCGACGGGCTCGCGGAGATGCTCGCCCGGCAACGGGCGACCACGCCAGTCGAGTTCGTGCTGCCTCCGGAGGAGGTGTGGGTCGTCGAGCGCCTCGCGGAGCGGGTCGAGGAGATCGGGCGCGATGACGACGACGTCAGCATCCGCGCGTACTTCCTCGAGCCGGTGCGCGAGCGGGTGGCCGAGGCACTCGTGACCGCGGGACCACGGGCGATGGTCGTGGACAAGGACCTCATGGATGCCGGTCGAGCTCGGGCCGCGGCGCTGCTCGAGCACCACCGACGCCGCACGTCCGCCGCTCGGTAGCTCCGGTCACCACACGCGGCCGCCCGTTCGTGCGGCGAAGTCCATCGGCTGCTGGGCCGCGGCCTGGGAAAAGCGGGCCAGCCCGTCGACCAGGTGCCCGGGGACGAACGGGCCGGCGTTCACGTCGAGCTCGATCACCAACACGTTGCCGTCACTGATGTACCTCAGCGACACCGCGTCGCGGTTGAGGATCGCCACCTCGCGCGTCGCGGCGCGCCGCGAGCGGATGCCGTGGACGACGACCGCGAACACCCGGATGGTCGGCTCGCCCTTGAGTAGCCGGACCCAGGCGGTGCCCCGCTCCAGGGGGTAGGGCCAGTCCCCGTCCTGGTCGCGCTCGACGGGCTCGCCGGTGACCATCTGGAGGGTCCGCTGCACGAGGTCGGCGAGCTCGTCCTCGCAGGCCACCGGGTGGGCGACCTCGAGGTCGACCGGCTCGGGCGCCCACCGGGCGAGCGCGCTGTCGGGAGCCTCCGCGCCCGACGGAGCCGCAGGCATGCCGGCCAGCAGGAGCGGGTGCAGCACCTCGAAGGCCTCGCGCAGGACCTGCACCACGACGTGCGCGAGGGCCTCGTGGTCCTCGGCGTCGGCGTGGAGGAACCAGTTCGGAGCGTCGTCCTCGGGGTCCGGGCTGGGCGCCTGGAAACCCAGCTCCTCGTACAGCGCGGCACCCCGGGTGCCCGTACGGGTGGCCGGGGCCAGCAGGTCGTCACTGCTGACCTCGCACCGGCGGGCCGTGCCTTCGGCGAAGGACATCAGCTGCACGTAGGGGAGCGCCGCGCCGTCGGGCTCCTCCCCGAGCGTCTGGACGAGGATGCTCCGCCCGTCCTCCAGCGCCGCGATGCGCGTGGAGAGACTCGCCTCGAACTCCGCCCAGGCCTGCTCGATCTCCGCGTCCACGTCCACCCTCGACGACTCGTCCTGCTCCATCCGCGTCCCCTTTCCCTGATGCACACATCGTGGCGAAGGGGTCCAACACGGACCGCCCGGTGGCGTCCCAGGCCCTGGGCACGCCGCGGGCCGAGCGGCTCAACTGCCCGTCGGTGTGAACAGAGGCCCGCTGAGGGGAGCGAGAGTCGTCGCGTCGCGGGTCGACAGGCGCCGAAGCAGGGTCAGGACGTCACGGTGCAAGCCGGCCCGGATCGCCGGGACGACGCGGGGGTGGCTCGCGGCGAGGCTCTGGATGGCAGCGATGACGTCCGGGGAGGTGACACCCAATCGGGCCCACTCGGGGTCTTCGGCGGCCCAGTACCCGTCCTCGTGGCCCGGGGGAGCGGTGACGTCGAGCTCGAAGTCGACCAGACCCCGTAGCGCTCCCGTCGTCCGCTCGTGGGGCTCCGCCAACCCGATGACCTCCCAGCCGTCCCTGGAGTCGACGTCTGTCACGAGCACCGCATCCACGGCATCGACGTCCATGTCGGTCGGCCATGCGGTGAGGACGAGGTCACCGACGATCCAGGAGAGGGAGCCCCATCGCTCGCTCCACCCTGCCGCGAGGCTCGTGACGTCGTCGGGGTCCGTACCGGGCGCGACCACGACACCGGTGTGCATCCGCCGCGCCGGGGTCTCGACCCCGACGACCCGGAGGCGGCCGTGTCCGTCCAGTCGGCACGTCACGACATCGTCCAGCGTGAGGGGGACGTCGAGGGCCGGGTGGACGAGGCGGTACGTCCCGCCGCCCTCCCCAGCCTTCTCCGGGGTCGCCCAGACCGGCTCGTCGGAGCTGGGGAAGCCGTCGCTGGATCGCGGCGTGATCAGGACCTGCACGAGGTCCTGGTCGTTCGACTGGTGGAACATGACTGCGTCCTCTCGTTGTCGGAGGACTGACAGTGGCAGTGAAATGCCTGTCACTCAACGCTTTCGATCACACCGGGTGAAACGTCAGGAAGCAGGGATGTAGCCCTTGCCCTCCATCCACGCCAGGATGTCGACGACGCGGATCGCCGAGATGCTGTCCCCGACGCCGGCGCGGACGCGAAGCGCCACCAGCTGTTCGTGGAGCGCGCGCCCGTCCGCCCTGAGGGCTTGCCGCAGCGGCTCCCACAGCACCCCTGAACCGGACAGCACGTGCTGGTCGATGACGGAGTCGTAGATGGGCAGCAGCCGTGGACGCTTGCGGGCCATGAGCTTGGACGCGGTGGTGGGTCCGATGCCGTCGATCGTGCGGAGAGCGTCGTTGAGCTGCCACTCGGGGCTGGATGGGGTCAGCGGCTCCTCGACGTCGACGAGGTCCCGCTCGACCACCTCGGCCAGGAGCCGGCTCAGCGCACCCCGTTGCTCTACGAGGAGCTGCTGGGCAGCACGCGGGGGGATCTCCACGGAAAGGAACGTGACGGCCACCAGGTCATCCGCGGTGAAGCGATCGGCGTCCTCCGCGCGTCGGCCATCCGGGTCCCACCCGTCGAAGAACGCGCCCGTGAAACCGGACGGCGTCCCGGCCGTCGACACGTCCACGTAGCGGCGGAGATGGCGAGCGGCCTCGTCCTCGCGGCCGGGCGCCAGGACGGCCGGACGCCGGAAAGTGGTGGGTGTCATCGCATCCTCCTCGGGTCCAGGTATTCGTGGTCATCGCCGGGCAGGTGCGCGGAAAGGAATGTCGGACCCGGGCACCAAGGTAGCCGGATGGACGTCGTCGTCGAAGCCGCACGTGCGCTGCAACGGGTCCCCTGCGAGTTCCGGCTGGACGGACCCGGTGACCACCTCTGGCTGGCCACGGACCCTGTCAGTCCCGCTGACATCACCGCCGCCGATCTCCTGGTCATCGTGACTGCCGGACACCGGCTGACCGCTCGGCAGGTGCAGGCGGTCCTCGAGCCGGGGACCGACCGGCGTCTCGTCCTCGCCGCGTTGCGCGTCCCGCTCCTCGACGTCGATCAGGACCTCGTGGTGGCCGGCTCCGACACCATCGCGGCGATGGAGACGTTCCACCACGCGGTCAGGGTGCTTCTCGGGACGACGGGCGGTGAGGTCGATGTGGCGGTGACGTCCGAGGTCAGCTCGGCCCTGGGTGCGAGGAAGCGCCCGGACCTGTTCGTGCGGTGTGGCCCAGGGCTGCTGCGAGCTCTCGGTCTCCCGTGCCGACGGGGAGCGCCGGTGGCCGTGTGGAAGGCGGTCCAGTCGTGCCTTCGCGACGACGGAGTGCGCAGTCAACTCGACCGACTCGCGGACCGACTGGCAGCGGCCGGCGACCCTGGGTGGACCACGCGCCGACTCGCCCTGCTGGATCGTGTTCTGGAGGAGTACGGCGCGCGGCGAGGGAGTGTTGGCCTGCCGCGCTACGGTCCGCAGTCATGACGAACGAACGTGACTACGAGCCTCCCCGTTCGGGTACCTGGCGATGGTCGAGCCGGCCGCGGTTCGGCGCGCGGAGGTCCGGATCCGCGCGGTCCTGGGCGTCAGAACCTACGGCGCGGCCCGAGGGCGCGACGCCCTCGGTGTCGATGACGACGAGGCGTACGACGTCCGGGAGACCAGCGCGGTGCAGGACGGCGACCGGCCGCCCCACGCCGACATACTCTGCGCTGGAGACCCCGCGCGGTCGAGGAACGACGTGGGGAGCTGGGGTCCTGGCTGATCGGCAACTGGAGGGCGACGCTGCTCGAGCGTGCCCCGGCGGTGGGGAGGGGCTCGTGGTTCGGTTGCAGCAGGGGGAGCCGGTCGGCCTGGCGGGGCAGGGGACGGCATCCGGTGGGCCTTCGGTGCTGGACAGGCCGGCCCGGTGGCGCAGCGGCGAGCGCGGGCACGAGCGGGCTCGCATCCAGCGGTCCGTCCCTGACCTCTTCGTGGTGAACGTTCCGTGAGCCCGCGACTGGTACCGCCGGAACCGATGTTCTCCACCGAGTCCGAACGTGAGGTGTGGACCCGCCTGGTGGAGCAGGCCGAGGACGACTGGACGATCGTGGCCAACCTGCGCCTGACCGACGAGAAGAAGGACCACGAGGCCGACCTCATCGTCCTGATGCCCGACGTCGGGGTGCTGGTGGTCGAGGTCAAGGGCGGCAGCGTCAGCGTGGGGGACGACGGGCGGTGGTGGCAGCAGTCGGGGTCGAGCCGGCCGCGTGAGATCCATCCGGTCGACCAGTCCCGTGACACGAAGTACGCCGTGCGCGCCTACGTCGAGCGCGACCCGCGATGGAGGAACAGCAGCCGCACACGGGTCCGTCACGGGCACGCGGTCGTGGTGCCGTACACCGACCTGCACGAGGACTTCGCGACGCCCGACTGTCCGCGGTGGATGATCCACGGGCGCGGGGACCAGGCGGACCTCGCCGGGCGCCTGTGGGACATCGCGGCGCGTCAGGAGACGGGCCACCGTGTGCCGTCGGCGGAGGACTGCGACCTCATCGTCGAGGTCCTGCTCGGCCGCAACCTGCCCCAGCGCAGCGTGCTGGCCGAGGCCGACGAGCGCGAGGGCCGTGCCGACCGCCTCACCGTCGAGCAGGCGAGCATCCTCGGGGTGACCCGGCTGCTGCCGCGCCTCGAGATCCGCGGCGGGGCCGGGAGCGGCAAGACGGTGCTGGCCACGACGCAGGCCAAGGAGCTGACGCGGGGGAGCGGCGGCCGGTCCTCGCAGCGGGTGGCCCTGCTCTGCTACTCGATCGGCCTGGCGAGCTACTTCCGCCGTGCGATGGCCGGGGTCGACCGCAGGCATCGGCCCGCGTTCTGCGGCACCTTCGAGGACCTGGCCCGCTACCTCGGGGTCGAGGTGTTCGGCGGCCGCGACGACCCGGGCTTCTGGGAGGAGCGGCTCCCGGCCCTGATGGTCGAGCTGGCCACCGGGCTGCCGGACGGGAAGAAGTTCGACGCGGTCGTCGTCGACGAGGCCCAGGACTTCGCCGACCTGTGGTGGACGCCGATCATGCGGTGCCTCCGTGACGAGGAGGCCGGCGGTCTCTACGTCTACAGCGACGAGAACCAGCGGGTCTTCCAGCGGTTCGGGCGGCCCCCCGTGCCGCTGGTCCCGCTGGTGCTCGACCACAACCTGCGCAACACCCGCCAGATCGTCGACGCGTTCGCGCCGCTGGCGCCGATGCGGATGCGGGCCAAGGGCGGCGAGGGCCCCGAGGTCACGTACATCCCGAGCGCCCTCGAGGACGCTCTAGAGGCAGCCGACGACGCCGTGGACGCACTGCTCGACGACTGGCGGCCCGAGGACGTCGCGCTCCTCACGACCGGCGCCCGCCATGACGAGCAGTCCTCGCGGCAGGAGCAGCTCGGCCAGGACGGCTACTGGGACACGTTCTGGGACGCCGACCAGGTCTTCTACGGTCACGTCCTCGGGTTCAAGGGGCTCGAACGGCGGGTCGTCGTGCTCTGCGCGAACGAGACCGGCGTCAAGGACCGCTCGCGGGAGCGGCTCTACGTGGGGCTGTCACGCGCCACCGACAAGCTCGTGGTGGTCGGGCCGCCGGAGCTCATTCGGGAGATCGGCGGCCCCGAGGTGGCCAAGCGGCTGGGCATCTGTCACTGACCCGGAGGCGGCGGTGGCTCCTCCTCATTCCTCGCCGTCGTCATCGGACCACAGCTCCCACGCCACCCCGGGGTCGCCGCCGGCCTGTTCCAGGTAGACCTCGACCAGGTCGCCGATGTCCTGGAAGGCCGCAGCGGACAGGAAGCCTGCCGCGTCGTCGAGCTTCCCGCTCACCCGGCTGGGGTGCAGGCCCAGTGAGACGGCGTCATCGATCATCGACTCGTCGGTGGCTCCCGCCCGCCGCCAATCCCGTTCCAGTCGTTCGTCATCGGTGGGCATGTACGCGTCCTTTCGGCGGTGAGGGAAGCTACAAGATGCGCTGCGCCGGCCCTCTCACCGAACGTTCGGGTGGTGACGCGCGAGTTGAGTCCCGGATAGTGGTGTAGCGCGGTCGCCGTCCTCGGGTTGGGGCTGGACGTGGATGCGGCCACCGCGTGATCCTTCGAGTGAACCTCTCACAGCACTCTCGAACGGAGCATCACGATGACCGCACCACACATTGTCGACCCTGCTGGGCTGCTTGGCGAGGCGTTGGCCGAAGCCTCGCCGGACCTGATGCGTTCGCTGCTGCAGTCGATCATCAACGCGTTGCTGTCCGCGGATGCGGATGCGGTGGTCGGCGCGGAGTGGGGACGCCCCAGCCCGGAGCGGGTCGCGCAGCGCAACGGCTATCGCCACCGCGAGCTGGACACCCGGGTCGGCACGATCGACGTGGCCGTGCCCAAGCTGCGCACGGGGAGCTACTTCCCGCAGTGGCTGCTGGAGCGTCGTAAGCGCGCGGAGTCGGCGCTGGTCACCGTGGTGGCCGACTGCTACCTGGCTGGGGTGTCCACCCGGCGGATGGACAAGCTGGTCAAGACCTTGGGGATCGACTCGCTGAGCCGTTCGCAGGTCTCGCGGATGGCCGCCGACCTCGACCAGCAGGTCGAGGACTTCCGCCACCGCCCGCTGGGCCCGGCCGGGCCGTTCACGTTCGTGGCCGCGGACGCGTTGACGATGAAGGTCCGCGAGGGAGGACGGGTGGTCAACGCGGTCGTCCTGGTCGCGGTCGGGGTCAACGGCGACGGGCACCGTGAGGTCCTGGGCATGCGGGTGGCCACCAGCGAGACCGGGGCGGCGTGGAACGAGTTCTTCGCCGACCTGGTCGCCCGCGGCCTGGCCGGGGTCAAGCTGGTCACCTCCGATGCCCACCCCGGGCTGGTCGAGGCGATCGCGGCGAACCTGCCCGGCGCGTCCTGGCAGCGCTGCCGCACGCACTACGCCGCGAACCTGATGAGCATCTGTCCCAAAAGCATGTGGCCGGCCGTCAAGGCGATGCTGCACTCGGTGTACGACCAGCCCGACGCCGCGGCCGTACACGCCCAGTTCGACCGGCTGATCGACTACGTCAGCGACAAGCTGCCCGCGGTCGCGAAGCACCTGGCCGCCGCCCGCGAGGACATCCTGGCCTTCACCGCCTTCCCCAAGGACGTGTGGACCCAGATCTGGTCCAACAACCCCGCCGAACGCCTCAACCGCGAGATCCGCCGCCGCACCGACTCCGTCGGCATCTTCCCCACCCGAGAAGCGATCGTCCGCCTCGTTGGCGCGGTCCTGGCCGAGCAGACCGACGAATGGGCAGAAGGACGCCGCTACCTCGGCCTGGAAGTCCTGACCCGCTCTCGCCTGACCCCCCTCACCACCACCGACCCCGAGAACGGAGCAGAACCCATGTCCGCCCTGACCGCCTAACCCAACGAAGATCACGCAGCGTTACACCACCACCGGGGACTTGACCGACGCGCGCAGACGGAAGGCCGGGCCTACAGCGGACCCCTCGGGGGCGATGCAGCCGTGGGAGACGCGGTGGTTCACCGTCGCAACCCCCGCTCGTGCATCTCCGCCGCGACCCGGCTCAGACCCTCGCGGAGCCAGGCCGCCGCGGCAACGCGTGGCTCGCGGTGCAGGTCCCAAGCGAGCTGGTCGTGCAACGCAAGGAGGTCCGAGTCGCCGAGGCGACCGACTCCCTCGTCCAGTGACTGGCCGGCCAGTGACACCGGGGCGGGCGGGATGTCGGCCGGTTGCGACAGGTGTGAGCCCCAGGTGTCGGTCGCCACGGCCAGGGCATGAGCGCGCCTCGCTGCCGACCAGGCGTAGGAGCGGGCCATCGTCGGGTCATTCCCCACCACCTCACGCCGGAGCCAACCCGCGGCGCGGACGAGGTCGTCGGCCAGTGCGAGCAGCCCGTCGAGGTCGGGCACCTCGCCGGGCGGCGTCATCGGCTCCAAGCGTGCCTCCACATCCCCGCGACGAACGAACGTCGGGCTCGGTACCCGGCGGCGACGAGCTCCACCGTGACGCGATGGCCGGCCCTCACGTTCGCGCTGTGGACCAGCACCTGACGGACCGGTGCGGGAGTGCCTGCTGCCGCGACGGACACCAAGTGGTCGACGACCGGTTGGACCGTGTCGTCATCGATGAGGTCGTGGTCGAGCCAGAGCTCGTCGATCGTCCGCCCGCCGAGCGACGCCAGCAGCGTCAGGACCTCGTCGGATGTTCGCGCCACGAGCGCCGGTCGTCCGTCCTTGAAGACGCGGACGTCGTCGACCAGCACGCGCAGGACCCCGTCGCTCATCGGTCGCCCTCGGAGTAGACCCACGCAGAGGGGTTCAGGCCACGCCGGTGCAGTGCACGCTGGCCTTCGGACAGGAGCTTGGAGAGCCACCACCGCGCGCGCTCGTCGGGGCGATGCGTGCGGGCGTGGTCGAGGTGCCGCAGGTGCTCGACCAGCTGGGACGTGGGGAGCTCGTCGAACGCATCGGACAGTTGTCCTGGGCGCAGGTCGGCGGCGCCGTAGGGGTTGTTCTCGGGCACGGTGGCTCCTCGGGGTCACACGGACCCCTCGGCCTGGCCGTGGAGATCCGCTGTTGTCATCGGATGACCAGCTCGTCACCTGGGGCACCCCCGCGGAGGGGTTGCCGGACAGCAAGCCAGGGCTTGTCGCTGCCTCTCGTGAGCTGTTGCCACGCTAGCGCACCGCTCCGACACCCTGTGGCGAGGCCGAGCTCGTACTCACCGCTCGACCCGTTCCCCAGAAAGGGGTCGCAGTCACGATGGGTCTCTCGGTCGCGACTGCGGACACGTGCGAGACCGATCGCGGGAGCGGCAGTTCGTCGGGCTGTCCCGCGCCACCGACAGGCTCGCGGTGGTCGGGCCGCCGGAGCTCATCCGGGAGGTCGGCGCCCCCGAGGTGGTCCAGCGGCTGGAGATCACTCCGTCGCCCGGACGAGCCGCACCGTGCCACGATCGGGGTACGCGCTGGTGCACCCGCCGCTTGTACTGCGTGGGTCGAGCGGCACGACGGACGGGTGACAGCGCAGGGGAGGGCGTCGGCTGTCTGAACTCCCTCACCCTCCGCGACGAGGGTTCCGCCGCGGCTCAGAGGCCCGGGACACAGGCGCCTCGGCCGAGCTGGGACAGCGCGTACCGGTCGCCGATGCCGAAGTCGGTGCGTCCCGAGTTCTCCTCCGCCATCAGTTCGCGACTGTCCTGTACGTGGCCGGCGCCCAGCACATGAGACAGCTCGTGCATGATGACCGCCTGCACGCGGATGAAGCCCTCCGGCGTAGTGAGGTCGGGCGCCAGCGACGGGGTGTCGAGCCAAACCGTGCCGCTCACGTATGTCATCCGCCCGTGGGTGTCACGGAGGGGCCGACCACCGCCCAGCCCAGCGGTCCGGCCCGCGAGCTCGGGCTCCTCCGCGGGGTTGCTCCAGGCGATGAGCACAGGTGCCCAACTCTCGCCATACCGGTCCGGCTGGTAAAGGGCCCGGTCCCGCGCCGGAGCCTCATCGGTGTCACCCGCGTCCTCGAACGACAGGCCACTGGCGGCGGAGACCGCCGCGACTGCGCGAGTCACCGCCTCACGCCCACGAGGACCCGCGCCGAGCGCATCTCGCACGACGAAACGGATGGGTCGGCAGGGGTCGAAAGTCACGGGCTCGGCGCTACCGTTCTGCGTCACCATGAAGTCGAACGTGGTGGACGGCGGTACGCCGCTGACGACCACCGGCGGGAGTATCCGGGACGTCGACCCCTCGGGCGGTTCGGGTCGCTCCTCCCCAACCGCCAGCGCCGGCCGAGCGGGGAACATGCGGTCGACCCATTCGGGGACGCGGGGTCCCGCCAGCCACCCGCCGATGATCAGAGCCACGACGATGAAGCCGATGGCAGGGTGGCGCTCCCACCACTTGGTCGACGCCGCCCGGTCACGAGGCCCGGGCTGCCACGCTCGCGGGTCGTTGCGGGACGACCGCCCGACGGGCCAAAGGACTTCTTCGGGACTCGAGGCCACACGGTCGAGACGGTCCAACTCCTCGAGCCGGCGCATCATCGCGCGGTGCCGCCGTTTTGGCCCGCCGGTCACCGCGTCCAGGCGCGCCCTGGTCCCCCCATTCGACACCGCGACAGATTACAAAGGGGTCTTGAAAGCCGCAGCTGATTCCACCAAGTCATCGGTGGTGTTAGTCGCTGTACTCACGGAGTGCCGAGTCACGCAGCGCGACACGGGGACGGCATTGGTCGGCTGCTGATCGCCCGCGACTCCGTGCTCATTACCTTGCTGGCTCCGCGGGGCCCTACGACCTTCGGCAGCGTCGCATCGTTCGTTCGGCCCGTGATGGGACCCACGGCTACCGCAGCCGAGAGGCGCCTGGTTACGGTCGGCGCGTTCACGGGTGGGGGATCACTCGATGAACGATCGGGGGCCCCTCTGTGCTCCCGGAGGACCTTCAACCCCTTGAGGAGCACGCATGTCGAACACCCCTGCCGGCTGGTACCCACAGCCCGATGGTCAGCAGCGCTATTGGGATGGGCAGCGATGGACCGAGCATTTCGCGCCGGGGGCACCCGACGCTGCGGCGGTGGGCGCCCTTTCGGCGGGTGTCGCGCCGCGGCCCTGGTTCAAGAAGAAGCGCTACCTCATCCCGGCCGGCGTGGTGGGGCTCATCGTCTTCGGTTCGGCGCTCGGCGGGGGAGGCGACCAGCCCGAGAAGGTCGTGGCCGTGGAGCCTGCGACGAAGACGGTCGAATCTTCGACCCCTGTCGCTCCTGCCTCGCCGAAGCCGGCCGTGACGACTGCAGCCCCGAAGCCTGTGGTGACCAAGCCGGCAGCGCCGAAGCCGGCCGCGGGTCCGAAGTTCGGCAGCAAGGTTCGGGACGGGAAGTTCGAGTTCGTCGTCTCCGGGATGAAGTGCGGCATCGCGAGCGTCGGGGACACCTACTTCAACACGAAGGCGCAAGGGCAGTTCTGCCGTCTGAGCGTGAAAGTTACGAACATCGGGGACGAGGCGCAGTCCATGTTCGCCGACAATCAAGTGGCCTTCGACAGCAAGAACCGCAAGTTCTCGGCCGACTCCGGGGCATCCATCTACGACGGTGATTCGAAGGTGCTGTGGGAGGAGATCAACCCCGGCAACACCGTGACCGGTTCTGTCTTCTTCGATGTCCCGAAGGGCACGAAGCTGACCAAGGTGGAACTGCACGACTCGCTCTTCTCTGGCGGCGTCGAGGTCCGACTCGCGAAATGAGCAATAGGTGGGGTGCGCCTCGGAGCGGCCTGAGGCGCACCCTCCGCTCAGCGCTCCCGGGCGCGGCAAAGACGCTGGTCAGACGGGCTGTCGGTGGCTGGTCCTAGTGTCTTCCCATGGACCAGCTGGCCGTCAGTCTCGAGGAGCGTCGCTCCTCGCTGGTGGCTGCTGGCGGGGCGCTGGCGGGGATGGCCGACGTGCTGCACCAGGCCTCCGGCGACGAGCTCGCCGAGCTGCTCACGATCGTCGACGACGTCGCCGCCCAGTCGGCGGCAGCACGGGTGGCCATCACCGCCGAGGCCCTGAACCGCGGCGAGGTCGCCGCCGCCGGTACCAACGCCCACACCTGGGTGCGCGACCACGCGCCGTCCCTACGGCAGGGCGGGGCGGGCCAGGTGGCCACGGTCGCGATGGCCGTCACCGGTGGCGGAGCGGGATGGCAGCCCGACCGCCCTGCGCCCGAGCCCGACTCGCCCCTCGGCCTGGTTGCTGCCGGTGTCGCTGACGGCTCCGTGTCGCCCGCCCTCGCGACCGCGGTGCTGCGCGAGGTCGAGCGCTTGGCCCCGCACCTGCGTGACGAGGCGCTGCCCACGGTGGTCCGCGCCCTCATCGACCTCGGCGTCCAGTGGGGCCCGACGGTGATGCGGCGTCTGCGGCCCCGGCTGCTCGCCGAGTACGGCCTCCCGGGCGAGCTCGACGACCTCCAGGAGCGGCTGGCCGGCAGCGCCCGCCTCTCCATGCCCCTCGTCGAGTCCGGCGACCTCACCGAGTACCAGCTGTTGATGACGCCCGAGCAGGCCACCGCCCTCGAGGCCGCGATCGGCCCGCTCAGCGCGCCCGCCCCCGACGACGAGACGGGTCAGCGAGACCTCCGCCCGGCCGGGCAGCGGCGGGTCGAGGCGCTCACCGAGGTGTGTCGCCGGTCGTCGGCGCTCGACGCCGAGGGCAAGGGGGCCGATGGCGCGGCCGCCGCATCGTCGGCCGTCCACGTGACCATCGCGCTCAACGACCTGGTGTCGGTCACCGGGTGCGGCGAGGTGCTCAGCTCCAGCGCCACCGCCACGGTCCTGTCTCCCCAGGTGCTCCGCCGCATCTCGTGCGAGGCCGACCTCATCCCGCATGTCCTGGGGACCGCGGGGGAGGAGCTCGACCTCGGCCGGGTCGTCCGCCTCTTCACCCGCGCCCAGCGGCGCCTCCTGCGCCGGCGCGACCGGGGCTGCACCTTCCCCGGATGCACCGCCCCCGCCGCCTGGACGAAGGCGCACCACATCGTGCACTGGGCCGACGGCGGCGCGTCCGACGTCGACAACGCAGGCCTTCTCTGCCAGCGCCATCACACGTACGTCCACACCAGGCGGCTCATCGCCACCGTGAGCCCGCGGCCCGACCATCTGGGGCGTTACGTCGCGTGGGACCTCGAACCCGGCAGCTACGACCGCCACCTCGAGAAGCTCCGCGCCGAACGGGCCGTCCACGACCCGCCCCCACTCACTCCCGAGCGGCTACGGCTCCTGCTCGACGGGCTGTGGGTCGACGACCCGGCGGAGCAGGCGTGGGCGGAGTCCGAGCTGGGCTGGATGACGTCCGACGACCCCTGGCCCGACGACGAGGAGCCCACGGGTTCACCGCCGGCTACCGGCGCTCGGCTCCTCGACCGATCCGCCTGACCCGCGCCGTGCGGGTGAGGTCGTCCGTCGGGCCGTCGGCCGCGCACCTGGGTCGGCCCCCGCATGGGGGTGACCGTGGTGGTCTGAGCTTGGCTGTCAGGGCCAAGCCGGCGGGCTGGGGCCTGGTGCTCGATGGAGCCCGTCCGTCCGGTTCGGTCGCGAAGACCGCCCCCTCAGGAGGGACCAGCCCGATGACCATCCGTGGGGTCGGAGGCGCCCGGGTACCGGCTCGGTGTCGCTGCCGGATGCTCCCGCCACCCACGGGTCAGGACCGGCAGCGGCCCCGCTGCCGGATGCTCCCGCCACCCACGGGTCAGGACCGGTAGCGGTCCCGCTGCCGGATGAGGGCGGCGCGCCGCGTCGACACCAACAGGCGAGCATCACCGAGCGCGTCGCCCCCCACCCACCGACCGTCGTGCCACGCCCGCACCACGGCCTCGGCCTTGGCCGACGGCGGCCCCGACACCCCGAAGTCGGCTGCGAGGTCCTTGACCAGGACCGCCCCCGACGGCCCGACCAGCCGGTTGGCGACCCCGGTCGCCCACAGCACCCCGCACGCCCGACCGCGCACCGACGCCCGCCGCCGCAGCCATCCCGGGTCCTTGACCGCCGCCCCCACGAGCAACCGGTGCGCCGCGGTCCGCCACTCCTCGCGCAGCGCGCCGAGGTGGCTGACCCGAGGAGACTCCCTCAGCCACACCTCGATCGCCTCCGCGATGGCCGCCACCGGCTCGCGCACGTCGGGGGCCACGGCGTCGAGGGCCAGCGGCTCTTCAGGCAACGGGTCGGCATCCAGCGCGTCGAGCGCCGCCGGCCCACCTACCTCGTCGGCGAGGGAACGCAGCATGAGCGGCCCCGTGTCCCCTCGCTCGAAGGCGTCGACCATCCCGCCGATCTCGCGCCACCGGGCGACGGCGGGGGCCCGCCGCAGCGTCGTGAACGCCGGAAGCCACTCCTGGATCGCGGCCAGGGTCTCGGCGGTGGCCGACGCCGGGGCACCGAGCTGGGCGTGCGCGTACCGGACGAACGCGGGCAGGACATCGGCGACCGCGGCCAACGCGTCGTCGCCGGCACCGTCGGCCCACGGCAGGCGCTGGGCGAGCGCCAGCTCGACCTGCACCGGTGACCACCGCAGCGGATGCCCGGCCCCGGCCGCCGCATCCTCGGCGATGAGCACCGCCGCCGCGACACCCGCCTCATCCTCGACCGCCGCGGCGTACGGAGAGGCCAGGAAGTCGGTGACGGCGTCGACCCTCGACGTCGCGCGGAGCTGCCCCGACGTCAGCACGGAGTGCCCACCGGCCGGCATCCGCCGCAGCACCAGCTCGACGAAGGGCCGGGCGCCCGGCCAGCCGACCGGGTCGCCGTCGGGGCCGGTCCAGTCGGCCGGCACCGCGGACGGCCCGGCGGCATCAGCGGCGGCGATCGCTGCCTCGATGCTCGCGCGCGCGTCGGCGACCGGGATCTCGGTCAGCTCGCTCGCCCGGCGGCCGGACCCGACCAGCAGCTCGCGGTAGCGACCACACACCTGACCGAACGGCTCCGGCACCAGGAACACGTCCTTGACCCTGGTGCCGAAGGCCTCGTCGACGTAGACCACCGCGGTGACGCCCCCGATGCCCGGCCACTCCAGCCCGAGGATGACGTTGTCGCCGTCCACGAGCTCGTCGCCGAGCTTGGCCGCCGCCTGCACGTTCAGCTCGCGTAACCCGGTGACCCCGGGCGGGACCGGATGGCGGCGGCTCCCGATCGCCCGGCGCACCCGCGCGGCGTCGAGGTCGTCCGGCAGCATGGCGGCCGCGGCATGCAGAGCGACCGTCGTCTCCGCGTAGCTGGTGCCGACCAGCGAGTCGAGGAGCTGGTCCAGCGGCACCCCCTCGGCGGTGTCGAGGTCCTCGTCGGCCGCCCAGGCATCGGTCACCGACAGCATCGACGACACGAGCGTGACCAACGCCGTGGGGTCGTCGGAGCGGATGGCCGACCGCAGCGTCCCCATCAGGCTCGAGGTCGCCGGGTCGGGCGCGGCGACCGCGCGCAGCGGGCGGGCACGGCCTCGGGTGGCCGAACGGTTCGGGGCGCCCTTGCGGCGGCTGCTACGCGGTGTCACGACGACCATGCAACCACCCCGCGCGGGTCAGTGCATCAGGCGACCGCGACGAGCCCGGCCGGCGTCGTGACATGACGGAGGCCCCGGCCGCTGCAGCGACCGGGGCCCACTTCGGGCGACCTCGACAGGGAGAGGCCGCCGGGTCAGAGCGCCACAGGGATCGACTCGATGGCCGGCGCCCGCACGCCTTCGGCCTCCTGGGCGTGGCGCAGACCGAGCGCCCCGAGGACGAACATGAGCGCCGAGCCGACGAAGGCCGCGATCGCGGCCCACATCGCGATGGTGCCGAGGGTGGCGAAGGCGTAGGCGTTGAGCAGCATGCCGCGCAGCGTGGTGCCCATGAAGAGCGTCTGCCGCAGCTGCCCGAGGTCGGTCGTCGCCTGCGCCGTGGGGGCGGTCTTGACGGCGGCGAGGTACTCACCGGAGACCTGCGAGTAGGTCTTGCCCTGCGAGGCCTCGTCCATGTGGGCCTGGATGAAGTAGTCGGCGTACGCCTTGGCCTGCGCGCCGGTGGTGAGCGGCTGCCCGGCGTACTGCGTGAGCTGGGACTTCATCGTCGGCGTCGTGAGCGCGGCGGCCACGGGCATCGTGATCTGCTGCGCCGCCAGCTGGTCGTGGACGTTGCTGGTGGCGAACGAGGAGGCCCAGACGAGCAGGCCACCGGCGACGAGGAGGACGCTGGCGACGGCGACACCGGTCCAGGAGATGAGCTTGTCGAATGAGCTGCGCATGGTGTTCTCGTGTCCTTCGGGAGGCCCCTCGGTACGACGGGCGGTCGGTATTGCTTCGGTGCTCAAAAATTACTACTGCCCGTAGTACGTCGCCCGGGACCTTGGTCCTGGCTTCCCCCGGGGACGTTCCGGAGCTTCTCCGCAGGTGCCCCAGGGTCGTTGGGGCGGGGCGAAAGGCGGCGTCGTCCCCGAGAGAGACGTCCCCGGTGGCGTGGTGGTGCGGGCACCAGGAGGCGGCCTACAGAGGCGACAACGTTGTCCGGAAACCTGCAGGTCAGAGGGATTTGGTAAAGGCAACGTAAAGACTTGGTACAAGGGAGGTCAGTACGACGCAAACGCCAGGCAAAGAGGAATCGACGTGCCTAGGGTGTGCCGGGCAGGGGTCGAGAGAGGAGTAGGAACCGTGAACGAGACGGTCGGTCTGGTCTCCGCGACCAGCTTCCGGGTGCCGGCACCCGGTCTGAGGATGACGTTCGGTGTCAGCTGGCCGGGCCTGTTCCGGGACGGCCGCGACGCATCTCACCAGCGGTCCACTTCCGGGGGCGCCGGGAGCAGCGCTGGTCACGCTGCTCCCCGGCGCCTCACCGGGACGGCGGCCAGCGGCGTCCCCGCGGCGGTCGCCGATCGTGCCCAGCGCATCATCGAGCAGGAGTACCGCCTCACCTCCCTGCACCGGGCGTCCTACGAGCCGGCCACCCGACCCCTCGCCACCCCCGACCGCGCGGTCACCGCCTGGGGCGCCCGGCGCGAGCGCACCAGCGCCGCCCGGGCCTCGGCCCGCTGGTTCGACATCGTGAAGCGTCGCGACGCCGGGCACGCGGCCGCCGAGCGAGCCGCGTCCCACATCGAGGCCGCGGCCGCCGCGACCGAGGCCGTGGAGCTCGAGCAGCGCCGCCTCGACACCTGGTGGGATGCCCTGCGGTCGGGCCACCAGGCCGTCGTCACCGACCAGCTGGTGCGGGCCTTCGCAGAGGCCGGTCTGGCGGCGGCGCCGATGACCGTCCACGGCAGCTACCTCGGCCTGGCCGTCCTGGCCCCCGAGGAGCACCTGCTCCCCACCGAGGCGGTCACCCTCTCGGCCCACGGCACGCTGTCGGTGCGGCCCGCGTCGAAGGCGCACCGGGCCCGCCTGCAGCGCGAGGTGGTGGCGAGCGCCGTCCTGGCATCCGCGCGCTGCGCGTTCGCCGCTGCTCCGGGCCTGGCCCACATCCGGGTCGTCGTCCTGCGCGCCGAGCACCGTGGTGCGGTCGACGACGTGTCCGCCATCGGGGTGGTCGAGCTCTCGCGCCGCGACGTCGCCTCGGCCGACCTCGGTGTGGGTGCCGAGGCCCTCCTCGCCCGCTACGGCGAGGCCCTCCGCTGGGACATCTCGCACCCCGAGGTCGCCCTGCGCAAGCTCCCCCTCGACGACGTCCCCGAGCTCGCCACCCTGCTGGCGCGCCTGTGCCGCAACGGTGTCGACGACGCCTACCGGATGGTCGAGCCCGCCCTCGCCTGAGAGGTCGCCGAGAGTGACGCATCGACGGCGGGCCGGTCCACGGTGACCTGCCCGCCGTCGCCGTCGGTGGCGAGGCATACGGTGCAGGGATGGACTTCAGATACCTCGGCAACAGCGGACTCAAGATCTCCGAGATCACCTACGGCAACTGGCTGACCCACGGCTCCCAGGTCGAGAACGACGCCGCCACCGCCTGTGTGCGCGCGGCCCTCGACTGCGGCATCAGCACCTTCGACACCGCCGACGTCTACGCCAACACCAAGGCCGAGACCGTGCTCGGCGAGGCCCTCAAGGGCGAGCGGCGCGAGAGCCTCGAGATCTTCACCAAGGTCTACTGGCCCACCGGCCCCGGCGGCAAGAACGACACCGGCCTGTCGCGCAAGCACATCATGGAGTCGATCAACGGCTCGCTCACCCGCCTCCAGACCGACTACGTCGACCTCTACCAGGCGCACCGCTACGACACCGAGACCCCCCTCGAGGAGACGATGCAGGCGTTCGCCGACGTCGTCCGGCAGGGCAAGGCGCTCTACATCGGCGTCAGCGAGTGGACCGCCGACCAGATCCGCGCCGGGCACGCCTTGGCCAAGGACCTCGGCATCCAGCTCATCTCGAGCCAGCCGCAGTACTCGATGCTGTGGCGCGTCATCGAGGGCGAGGTCGTCCCGGCGTGCGAGGAGCTCGGCATCAGCCAGATCGTGTGGAGCCCGATCGCCCAGGGCATCCTCACCGGCAAGTACAAGCCGGGCCAGGCCCCGCCCGAGGGCTCGCGCGCCACCGACGACAAGGGCGGCGCCGACATGATCAAGCGCTTCATGGATGACGAGCTGCTCACCCGCGTGCAGAAGCTGCAGCCCATCGCCGACGAGGCCGGCCTCACGATGGCGCAGCTGGCCATCGCGTGGGTGCTGCAGAACGACAACGTGGCTGCCGCGCTCGTCGGGGCCTCGCGCCCGGAGCAGGTCGAGAGCAACGTCAAGGCGGCCGGGGTGAAGCTCGAGGCCTCCGCGATGGCCGCCATCGACGAGGCCCTCGGCGACGTCGTGGTCCGCGATCCCGCCCAGACCGCTGCCAACAGCCCGAAGACCCGCGTCGCCTGACGGCGTCACGCTCCCGGACGACGGCTGCCGCTCCTGGACAGGGCGGCAGCCGTCGCCGTTCGTGCGCCGCTGGAGGACGGACCGGCCCTGTCAGGCGCGGGCGAGGCGACGCATGACGACGTCGTCGGCAGCCGCCAGCGACTCGTCGACCCCGCGCACCGCGTCCAGGAAGTCCTCGCGCGCCAGGCTGTAGAGCACGGTGTCCTCCACGGCGGTGACGGTCGCCGTGCGGGGGACGTCGCGGAGCAGCCCGATCTCGCCGAAGAACTCGCCGGCGCCCTCGAAGCGGATGTGCTCGCCCGCCACGGTGACCTCGACCCGGCCGCTGGAGATCACGAGGAAGCGGTCGGAGACCTCGCCCTCGCGCACCACGGCTGCCCCTGCGGGCGCGGTCTCCGTGGTGAGCGCCCGGGCCAGGGCCTCGATCTTGGCCGGAGCCAAGGGGCTGAAGATCGTGAGGCCCCGCAGCAAGGCGGTGCCGTCGGGTGCGCGCAGCGAGGCGTCCAGGCGCCGGCATCGCGGTAGGAAGGCCAGCGCCGGTACTCCCACGACGACGGCGAGGATGGCCAGCGCCCACCGCAGCCCGAGGCCGCTGATGAGGAACGGCATGACGGCCGACCCCAGTGCCATCGTGCCGATCAGCACCCCTTCGTAGGCGCCGAACACGCGACCGAGCACGGCGTCCGGAGTGAGGCGCTGAACGATGGTCGCGAAGTTCACGTCGACCAGGGGGTTCCCGAACCCGAGGAGGATGGCCGAGGCGAACACGGTGACGGGGGAGGGGTAGGCGACGACGAGGAGGAGCGGCAGGGACCACAGGACCGTGCCGACAGCGAGGTCCCCGGCCACGCGGTTCCGGGTCGAACGGGCGAGGGCGGAGAAGCCACCGACGATCGCGCCCACCCCGAAGACCGAGTCGATGACGCCGACTCCCTGCGGCCCCAGCTTCAGGATCTCCACGGCGAAGACCACACCGAACACGATGGTCGCGCCGGCGACGATCGTCTGGGTACAGACCAGGATCGCCACCATCAGCAGGTCGCGGTCATGCCCGATGTGGGTGAAGCCTCCGGCCAGCTGGGCCAGCATCCGGGGCTGTTCGGCGTCGGCGTCCGCCCCGGCACCTCCTGCGTCACCGGGGGTGGGGCCGGCGATGGGGCGGATGCCACCGACGAGAACCGCCGACAGCAGGAAGGTCGCGGCGTTGAGGAGGAAGACGACCTCGACGCTCGTGGTGGAGACGAGCAGCGCACCCAAGGCGGGCCCGAGGAAGAAGGCCAGGCTCTCGATGGTGCTGGAGGCACCGTTGGCGGCAGTGAGCTCCTCGGGCCGGCGGGTGAGTGACGGCATCCAGGCCATCTGCGCCGGGCGGAACACGCAACCGACGAGGGAGAGCAGCGTCGCCAGCACCAGCACGAGGGCAGCGGGTGCGTCGGTGAGGAGCCCCAGGGTCGCGAGCACGGCGAGGAGAGCGCGCAGGACGTCACTGGTGATGAGGACCCGTTTGCGCGGGAGCCGGTCGGCCAGCATCGACCCGAGCGGAGAGGCGAACGCCATCAGGAGCAGACGCACAGCGCCCCAGATGCCCACGAGTCGCGCGCCGCCCACGCCGTAGGCCCAGACGACCACCGCGGTCGCGTACGCCCAGTCACCGATCATCGACCCCGCGAGGGCGAGCTCGATGCGGCGGAGGGAGGGGTTGCCGAAGACCGAGCGCAGCGAGGACCACGTGTCATGCAGCGCACTCCGAAGGACAGGGGACGCGGCCGCGTCCTCTCCGGCGTCGACCGCCATGCGCACCCCCCCTCGCGGGGGCCCGCGCCCCGACGCGGAAACGATCGTGGTCGGGCTCCCCGAGTGTCCATAGCCCGAAATGACTATGCCGGGGGTCCGCTGGCGGCAGCTGCCGGTGCTGACCGGCTCCCCTCCGGCGGCGGGGACGGGGGCCGGGGGTGGCGGCGGCGCGGGGTGAGGAGATGGCTGCTGGGCCTCAGGGACAGCCTGTGGACAACTCGACTGGCGAAACCGGGCGGTTTGGCTACGGTGATGTCGGTAGGGGTCACCGGAGGGAGTGGCCGGAAGGGGTGTTTCGATGCGTGGGGATGGGCGTGCTGCGTTGGTCGTCGTGGTGGTGCTCGCGGCGACCGTCCTGGGGGGTTGCACCGACGACGCCGATCCGGTGGCGACGGCCTCGCCCACGGCGAGCTCGGTCAGCCCGAGCGCGACGGCGAGCCCGAGTGCCAGCGCGTCCCCGAGTGCCACGGCGTCAGGACCGGCGATCCCGGCGGCGGCACGAGCCCAGACCCCAGCCGGAGCCGAAGCCTTCGTCCGCTTCTACATAGCGCAGTCCGCGAAGGCGTGGATGGTGCCTGACCCGACGCTTCTTGACGGACTGGCGACATCGCATTGCGTCACGTGCGCCAACCTCCGCGTCACAGCGAAGGAACTGCAAGACGAGCATCGAAAGTATGACGCCGTACCCATCGTAGTCAGTTCTGTACAGCGGTTGTCGGGGACTAATGCCAGATACGTCTTCGACCTCCGACTGCGTCAGCCTGCGGTGAACGTATTGAACAAGGACGGGACGGTTGTTGACCGCCAGAGCGCGGATTCGCTGACGCGGGCGGCCCGCGTGGTCTGGGTGGAGGGGCAGTGGCAGGTAGACGGCATTTCCGAATAGCGCTCGTCGGTCTTCTACTGACGGCCGCTCCCGCTCCGAGTGCTCTGGGCAACCATCGGGGGGGCTGGGGCGGGCAGACGGGCGACAGCAATGTGCGTGTCGACCTCCTCCGCTCGGACCTGGACAAACTGCAACGCGAAGCTGTTGCTAATGCGGCGAATGGGCCGTGGTTCGAGTACTCGCTGACCTCTGTTTGCGGTGCGGCGACGCCCGGCGAGCCCGATGCAGACAATTTGTGTGGCGGGTCATTCATTCCCTGCTCAACGAGTAATCCGCAAATTGGATCGGGTCCGGCGATGCAGGTCTTTCGCCGAGAGGTAGACCGGGCGGGGGTGGCAACCGACCCTGAGTGGATGTCGCTAGGCGTCACATGCCTCCCCCAGAACGTTCCGGGAGGCAGCGCGGCGCTGAGCCTCGAGTTGATTCAGCGGGCTTTTCGCGACACCGAGTTTTCGGTGCCGACCGTGAACATCCAGCCCGAGGGCGACGTCACGCTGGTCAACCTGCCGACGTACTTCGAGGTGCAGTTCCCCGACGGCGGCTACGGGCCCGACGAGGTCGACCGTCCGGACCCGGCGACCCTCCTGGGCTACACCGTCGAGATCCGCCCACGGCTGAAGAGCGTCACGTACCACTTGGGGGAGCGGACCATCGGCCCGACCACCGACCTCGGCGGCCCGCATCCGACCGGGTCGATCATCCAGACGTACACCGCTCCAGGCCAGCAGCAGGTCCGCGTCGACATCGTCTACAGCGGTCAGTTCCGGGTGGGCGGCAGCGGTTGGATCGACATCCCGGGCGACGTCACCCTGCAGGGGACCCCCACGACGCTGACCATCCGCGAGGCCGAGTCCCGGCTCTACACGAGCTGACGCCCAGGAGGCCGCCTCCTGACCCACGAGAGCCGGCCCAGGGGGTCCGCCGGCGCCGGTTGCGGTCCGTGACATCACCGGCGATGGCGCAGATACCGCTCGATGACGCGGATACATCCCCGTCCTGAGCGAACAACCGTGTCATCCCAGTGATGACGCGGAACCTCGGCCAAGTGCGCCGGCCCCGGAAACAACGACGCCGCGGCGGTCCAGTGGACCGCCACGGCGTCGCAGCCCCTCCAGAACGGGGCTGCTCGGTCAGGCGAACAGCTTCAACGCTGTGACCAGCGTCTCGTACACACCATAGGCCAGGAGCAGGCTCACCACACCCCACGAGAGGTAGACACGCAGGGCGCCGGCACCGCCGCGCGAGGCCTCGCCCGACTCCACCCGGGCGGCCGCCTCACGGTCCTTGGCGGCTGCGGCCTCGACGACCTCGGCCGGCTCGTGGAACCGGTCGTCCACCGCCTTGACCAGCAGGTTCGCGACGAACCCGACGGCCAGCACGCCGACCATCGTGAACAGTGCCGGCCGGTAGTCGGCCGCGGTGAGCTTGCCCGGGGTACCGGCGGCGTCCAGGAAGCCGTTGATGATGAGCGGCCCGACCACACCGGCCGCCGACCACGCGGTCAGCAGCCGCCCGTGGATGGCGCCGACCTGGTAGGTGCCGAAGAGGTCACGCAGGTAGGCCGGAGCGGTCGAGAAGCCACCGCCGTAGAAGCTGATGATGACCGCGGCGAGAAGGACGAACACGGCCGTGGTGGTCGAGCCGGTCAGCGCGAGCAGCAGGTACAGCACGATGCCGACGCCGAGGTACACCATGTAGATCGGCTTGCGGCCGATCTTGTCCGACGTCGTCGACCAGAAGAAGCGCCCGGCCATGTTGAACAGGGACAGCAGGCCGACGAACCCACCGGCAGCGGCCACCGCCACGGTCGAGGTGCCGCCGGGCCCGCGGAAGAAGTCCTGGATCATCGGAGCGGCCTGCTCGAGGATGCCGATGCCCGCGGTGACGTTGCAGAACAGGACGACCCACAGGAACCAGAACTGCGGGGTCTTGATGGCGGTCGCGGCCGAGACGCTCTGGTCGGTGACCATCGTCGTGGAGCCCGAGATCTTCGAGGCGTCGAAGCCCTCCGGCGCCCAGCCCGGGGCGGGCACCCGCACGTTGGCCACGCCGATCATCATGATCAGGAAGTAGATGACGGCGAGGCTGACGAACAGGAACGTCAGCGCGTGGCCGCTGGCCAGCGACTTGGAGTTCGAGGGGTCGTAGGCCGGGTCGAAGTACGAGAGCAACTGGCGCGACAGGGGCGAGGCCACCATGGCGCCACCACCGAAGCCCATGATCGCCATACCGGTGGCCAGGCCCGGCCGGTCCGGGAACCACTTGATCAGCGTCGACACGGGGGAGATGTAGCCGATCCCCAGCCCGATGCCGCCGATGACGCCGTAGCCCAGGTAGACCAGCCACAGCTGGGTGGTCGCGATCCCGACCGAGCCGACGAGGAAGCCCAGAGCCCACGCGCACGAGGCGACGAACATCGCCTTGCGCGGCCCGACCCGGTCGACCCAGGTGCCCATGACGGCGGCCGACAGGCCGAGCATCACGATGGCGATGGAGAAGATGATGCCGACCGCGGTCAGCGAGCTGTCGAAGTGAGCCACCATCGAGGCCTTGTAGACGCTCGTGGCGTAGACCTGTCCGATGCACAGGTGGATCGCCAGCGCGGCCGGGGGGATCAGCCAGCGGTTGTAGTCGGACGAGGCGACGGTGCGGCTCCGGTCGAGGAACGACAGGACACCACCTCCGGGTGCCTCGCGATGGGCGGTGGTCGCCGTCATGCGAACCCCTTTCACGGTTCTGAGGCGCGTCGTCGCGCCGGCGGCCGCACACGCGCACGGCACCGGAGGGGACTCTAGGCAGTCGGGGAAGCCGCAGAGGGGCGCAGCGCCGCAGGAGTTGACAGCTTGTGCAGGTCGGTTCTCTCAGCGAATACGCAGGTCGGGGGTTCGGCGGCGAGCGGCCTCGTCCACAGGGCGCCGGTTGGGCGGCGGTCGTCCACAGATCGGCGCGACCGTCGGAGCGCCGCCGTGGTGCTGTCGGTGCCGCTGCCTACCGTGGGGTGCAGATCGACGGGCCGGTCCCGTCACCGAGACGGCGGAGGGATCGCGCGGTGGAGGTCCAGCACGCACTGGCGATGGGGCGTCGCCTGCTCACCGAGCACGGCCTCGAGGGGTGGACGGTCGTCGCCGACCGCGCCAAGACCCGGGCCGGCGTGTGCCGCTTCGGCCCCCGCCAGATCGGCATCAGCGGCCCGCTCACGCGGTTGCACTCCGAGGACGAGGTCCGCGACACCCTGCTGCACGAGATCGCGCACGCGCTCGTCGGCCCCCGGCACGGCCACGACGCCGTGTGGCGTGCCACCGCCGTCCGCATCGGCTGCAGTGGCGAGCGGTGTGTCTCGCCCGATGCCCCACGCGTCCCCGGCGACTGGGTGGGCCGTTGCCCGGCGGGGCACGAGCGCACCCGGCACCGCGCCCCCACCCGGCTGATGTCATGCGGGCGCTGCTCGCGTCGCTTCGACGGCCGGTACCTGTTCTCGTGGAGCTACCGCGGGCGGCCGGCGTCGCTGCCGCCGTCGTACCAGGCCGAGCTCGCGGCGCTGCGCCTCGGCGCGGTGCGCTCGCGGGGGGTCGTGCAGCCGGGGCTGGGCGACCTGGTGGAGGTCGTCGACGGTCCGTGGAGCGGACACTGCGGCGAGGTCGAGCTCGTCGGCGCCGCGCGCTGCCAGGTTCGCGTCGGCGACGACCTGGTCAGCGTGCCGATCGAGGCCGTTCGGGCGGCGGAGTCCGGGGCGGCGTGAGCACCCTCACGCGCCGAGGGTTCGTCGGCGTCCGAGGCCCCGGCGGACAATCGACGCGTGAGTGACGTGACCGACGAGAGCGCCACGGCGGGGCCGGCCGACCTCGGGGTTGCCGGCTTCCAAGCGGCCCCGGGGGAGACCGAGCCGACCCACTACGTCGACGGTGGCTCGCGCGTCTACGCCGACTGGCAGCCGCCGGACGTCACCCTCGAGCGCGCCCTGGTGTTGGCCGGCGGCGGCGTCACCGGCATCGCGTGGGAGGCCGGCGTCGTCCTCGGTCTGCGCGACGAAGGGGTCGACGTCCGGAGCGCCGATACGATGATCGGCACCTCGGCGGGCTCGATGGTCGCGGCTCACCTGCGGCTGGGCACCGACGAGGAGGCGTTCGAGCTCGTGCGCCGCGGCGTCCCGATGACCGAGGTGGGCAGGCTCGGCCCGTCCGATGCCGCCCGCTACCTGCGTGCGCAGATGACCCGCGACCACCGCGGCGGCCGTGCGCTGGTCGGCCGGGCCGCCCTCGACGCCCGCACCGCCACCGAGGAGCAGTGGCTCGACACGGTCGGGTTCGAGCTCGTCGGGCGGCAGTGGCCGGCCGCCCGGCTCCTCATCACCGCCGTCGACACCGAGACCGGCACCTCGGTGGTGTTCGACGGCTCCGGTGACGTCCCGCTCGAGCGGGCGGTCGCGGCCAGCTGCGCGGTCCCGGGGGTCTTCCCGGCGGTCGAGATCGCGGGGCGCCGCTACGTCGACGGAGGCTTGCGCAGCATCGCCAACGTCGACCTCGCCGCCGGGCACGCGCGTGTCCTGGTCCTCGCGCCCTACCCGGTGGGGGCCGGCGTCCGCGAGCTCCCGCGGGTGCAGGCGTGGGCGCTGCGTCCGCGCAGCCGCAGCCACGTGGTCGTCCCCGATGCCCGCGACCTGTGGGCCATGGGCGCCAACCCACTCGACACCACCCGCGGCGCGACCACCCTCGAGCGTGCCCGTGAGCACGGACGCCGGATCTCGGCCCGTGTCCGCGACCTCTGGGAGGGCTGAGCCGCCGGTCCGGCGCGGGTATCAGCCCGGGCGGGTGGCCCTCCTGAGCACTGACGCATCCCCCGTGCGTCGTGCCCGACCCGGAGGACCCGATGTCCACCCTCGACCCGCTGCTGATCCGGCTTCCCACGTCCTGGCCGCTGCCGGTCGTCGCGACCCTCGCGATGGTCGCACTGGCCGCCCTCGACCTCCTCGGCGCCGTGGCGGCCAAGACCTGGGCGCAGGACGGCAGCCGCTGGGCCCTGGCCGCGGGTGCCGCGATCTTCGTGGTGCTCTTCTGGGTCTACGCCTCGGCGCTGCAGTACGCCGAGCTGGCCGTGGTCACCATGGGCTGGATCGTGCTGCTGCAGGTGGGGATCATCGTCGTCGACCGCGTGCACTTCGGCGCGACGCTGCCGGCCGGCAAGCTGCTGGCCGTCGTCGTCATCCTGGTCGCCCAGGGGTACCTGATGCTGGCGCCTGACCCGACGCCGGCCCACGCGCGGGTCCCCGACGGCCGTCCGCCCGCGACCGCCGCCCCGGCCCCGGTCGCGTCCACCGTGTCCGTGAACCCCGCCAGGCGGTGACGCTGCGGGTCGGGACAGGCGTGGGTCGGGACAGGTGCTCGTCGCAACAGTGGCGCGTCAGGTCAGGCGCGGGCCGGGTCCACGGCGTGGGCCCGCGCGGCGTTGCGCACGATGGCCTCGACGATCTCGGCCCGCCGCGGCCGCGGCAGGTCGTGACCCATGTCGGGGAACATCAGCAGCCGCGAGCCCGGCACGGCCTGCGCGGTCGCGATGCCGCCGCTCGGCACCACGAGCCGGTCGGCCAGCCCGTGCACGACGAGCGTGGGCACGGTCACCTCGCGCAGGCCTGCGGTGCGGTCGGGGCTCGCCAGGATGGCCAGCAGCTGGCGCACCGTACCGAGGGGGTTCACGCTGCGCGCGACCGCCTGGCGCACCTGCACCTCGATCTCGTCGGCGTCGAACAGCGGCCCGGCGATGACCCGCCAGCTCTCGACGCCCAGCCGCACGGCCTCCTCCTCGTCGGTGGGCCGCGGCGTGGTGAACGACATCGCCATCGTCGGCAGCAGGCGGGGCGAGACGCGCCCGGCCTTGCGGTTGCCGGTGTTGGACATGATCGAGACCAGCGAGCGCACCCGGGCGGGATGGTCGATGGTCAGCTGCTGCGCGATCATCCCGCCCATCGACACCCCGACGACGTGGGCGACGTCGACCTCGAGGTGGTCGAGCAGCGCGACGGCGTCCGACGCCATGTCGGCGATCAGGTAGTCGGGGCGCGCGGCCCGGCGGTGCACGAACGCCCGCATCACCTCGCTGCGGCGCGGCGGCGGGCCCGGAGTGCGCGAGGAGAGCCCGATGTCGCGGTTGTCGAGCCGGATGACGCGGAACCCCGCGGCGGCCAGCCCGTCGACGACCTCGGCCGGCCACGCGACCAGCTGGGTCCCGAGGCCCATCAGCAGCAGCATGGGCTCGCCGTCGTCCGGCCCGTCGATCTCGTACGCGATCTCGATGTCCCCCAGCGGTGCGGTTGCCATGGCCGCAGTCTCGCACCCGGCACCTGCCCCGGATGCGGGCGCCCGGCGGGACTCCGGCAGCCGACGCGAGGTGGAGCGGTGGTAGCCGACGCGAGGTGTAACAGGGGATGGCCGATCGGGCCACCATCCTCGGTCGTGCGGCCCCCGTGTCGAAGCCCCCGGCCGCGGCGCGCCGTCCGCCTCGTTAGGGTGTGGCCCGTGATCGAGCCCCTGACGTACGCGGTCGTCGGCCTGTCCGGCATCCTCTGCGTCCTGGCCGTGGTCTACGCCGCCCGGGACCGGCTGATCGACGACCTGCTCCTCGCCATCACCGGCCTGGTCGAGCTCGGCCTGGTGGTGCTGCTCGTCGGCGGCCTCGTCGGCCTCGACCACATCACCGACGGCGCCGAGCGCGCGACCTTCGTCGCCTACCTGGTCAGCCTCCCCGTCATCCTCGTCGGCACGGCGTTCCTGGCGATCAAGGAGAAGTCGCGATGGGCCATGGGCTCCATCGCGGTGGGCGCCTTCGCGGTCGCCGTCATGAGCGCCCGCCTCCTGCAGATCTGGAACTTCTATGGCTGACACCTCACGCCGCGCCCTCGGAGGGCCCGGGGTCATCCTCGTCGTCGTGTACGGCGTCCTCGCGCTCGCCGCCACCGGCCGCTCGGTGCTGCAGATCAGCGAGTACTTCGAGCGCGCCCCGCTGGCGTACCTGCTGTCGGCGTTCGCGGCCGTCGTCTACATCCTCGCCACCTGGTGCCTCGCCAAGGGCGGACGGTGGGTGCGGGTGGGTGTCGTGGCCTGCACCGTCGAGCTCGTCGGCGTCCTGGTCGTGGGCCTCGCCTCGTACCTGGACCGGGCCGCGTTCCCCGACAAGACCGTCTGGTCGCACTTCGGCCAGGGCTACGGCTTCGTCCCCCTCGTGCTCCCGGTGCTGGGCCTGCTGTGGTTCCGCAAGGTCGAGCGGGACGCCGCCCCGGCCGGACGCCCCACGCACGACGACGGCGCCGGCCCCACCGCGCCCGAGGGCTGAGCAGGACCGGCGCCGCCGGCGGAGGGGTCAGCCGTCGCTGGGCTCGAGGACCAGCACCGGGATGAGCCGGTCGGTCTTCTCCTGGTACTCGGCGTACGGCGGGTACGCCGCGACGCAGCGCTCCCACCACTGGGCGCGCTCCTCGCCGGTGATCTCGCGGGCCACGGCCGGCCAGGAGCGGGTGCCGTCCTGCAGGGTGATCTTCGGGTCGGCCTGGAGGTTGGCGTACCAGAGGGGGTGCTCGGGGGCGCCCCCCTTGCTCGCCACGGCGGCGTAGACCCCGTCGTGCTCGACCCGCATCAGCGGCACCTTGCGGACGGCCCCGGTCTTGGCGCCGCGCATCGTCAGCATCACGACCGGGCGGTCCATGACGCTGACCGAGCGGGTGTCGCCGGTGGCGTCGATCTTCTCGACCTGCTCGCGGACCCACGTCGAAGGGCTGGGGATGTAGTCGTCGCTCATGTCGTGCTCAACCCCTGGTGGCGCCGGTGTCTTCCCCGGCGCGGCGTCAGTGGTCGCTCGAGGTCTTCCAGAGGTTGATGCCGGCGTCGACCGCGTGCTTGTCGATCTTGGCCAGCTCGGCCTCGGTGAAGTCGAGGTTCTTGACCGCGTCCAGGCTGTCGTCGAGCTGGGCGACCGAGGACGCGCCGATGAGGACGGACGTGACCCGCGGGTCGCGCAGGGCCCAGGCCAGCGCCATCTGGGCGAGGGACTGCCCGCGGCCCTTGGCCATCCGGTCGAGCGCCCGCACGTGCTTCAGCGAGGTCTCGGAGAGCAGGCTCGGGTCGAGCGACTTGCCCTGTGCGGCACGCGAACCCTCGGGGATGCCCTTGAGGTACTTGTTGGTCAGCATCCCCTGGGCCAGCGGCGAGAACGCGATGCAGCCCACGCCCTCGACCCCGAGCACGTCGAGCAGGTCCTCCTCGATCCAGCGGTTGAGCATCGAGTAGGACGGCTGGTGGATGAGCAGGGGCGTGCCGAGCGAGCGCAGGATCTCGACCGCCTCGCGGGTGCGCGGGCCCGAGTACGACGAGATGCCGACGTAGAGGGCCTTGCCGGCGCGGACCAGCGAGTCGAGCGCGCCCATCGTCTCCTCGAGGGGCGTGGTCTCGTCGAAGCGGTGGCTGTAGAAGATGTCGACGTAGTCGAGCCCCATCCGCTGCAGCGACTGGTCGCAGGACGCGGTGATGTACTTCCGGCTGCCGCCGCCCTGGCCGTAGGGGCCGGGCCACATGTCGTAGCCGGCCTTGGAGCTGATGACGAGCTCGTCGCGGTAGGGCCGGAAGTCGCGCGCGAAGATGGTGCCGAAGTTGCGCTCGGCGCTGCCGTAGGGCGGCCCGTAGTTGTTGGCGAGGTCGAAGTGGGTGACACCGCGGTCGAACGCCCGGCGCAGGGTGGCCTGGGCGCGCTCCAGCGGGACGTCGTCGCCGAAGTTGTGCCACAGGCCGAGGGAGATCGCGGGCAGGTCGAGCCCCGACCGGCCGGTGCGGCGGTACGGCATCCCGGCGCGGTAACGGCCCGGGGCCGCCTGGTACTCGTCAACGTGGAAGGTCATGGGCCCATCCTGTCGGATCACGGGGTGGCGCGGTGCCGGGTGAGGCGCGCCGGCCACGGCTCGAGACACGAGCTGAGCCACCAGACCCCGCCTGCCAGGTCGTGTCCGGTGACCTTTTCGGGGTCACCCCGAAAAGGTGGGAGGGAGGTCGGGCGGGCGGGGCGTGCCGGGTCGCGCGTGACCGGGGAGTGAGACGTCGCTCCGGCCGGAGGGGCTCGACCGGTTACCGTGGAGCCAGGTCATGAGTGCCAGCGTCAAGCCCCGGCTCGCTGGCCGGCAACCCTCCTCCGCGGTGGGGTGCCCCGGGTGAGGACCAGGCGAGCGACATCCGTCGCTCGCAAGCGCGGGAGACCTCCCGGTACCCCCGCCGAGCACACGTCCGCGTGCGTTCGGCCTGCTCGGCCGTCGCACCTCACGAGTTTGGAGCGAGACATGTCCGACCCGTCCCAGTGGGGCTTCGAGACCCGCCAGGTCCACGCCGGCCAGCAGCCCGACACCGCCACCGGTGCCCGAGCCCTGCCGATCTACCAGACGACCTCGTTCGTCTTCAACGACACCGCCCACGCCGAGAACCTGTTCGCGCTCAGGGAGTTCGGCAACATCTACACGCGCATCATGAACCCGACCCAGGACGCCGTCGAGCAGCGCATCGCCGCGCTCGAGGGTGGCGTCGGGGCGCTGCTGGTGGCGTCCGGCCAGGCCGCCACGACGCTCGGCCTGCTCAACCTCGCCGAGGCCGGCGACCACATCGTCTCCAGCGCAGCCCTCTACGGCGGCACGGTCAACCTGCTGAAGCACACCTTCGCCAAGCTGGGCATCGAGGTCACCTTCGTCGAGGACCACACCGACCCGCAGGCCTGGCGGGCGGCGGTGCGCCCCAACACCAAGGCCTTCTTCGGCGAGACGATCGCCAACCCCAAGGCCGAGGTGCTCGACATCGAGGCCGTGGCGGCGGTGGCGCACGAGGCCGGGGTGCCGCTGGTGGTCGACAACACCATCGCGACGCCCTACCTGGTCCGCCCGCTCGAGTGGGGCGCCGACGTGGTCATCCACTCGGCCACCAAGTACCTCGGCGGGCACGGCACCTCGATCGCCGGTGTGATCGTCGACGGAGGGACCTTCGACTACACCCGGGACCCCGAGCGCTTCCCGAGCTACAACACCCCCGACGAGAGCTACCACGGGCTGCGCTTCGGCCCCGACCTCGGTGTGGGCAGCCCCTTCGGCGCGAACCTGTCCTACATCCTCAAGGCGCGCGTGCAGCTGCTGCGCGACCTCGGCGCGGCGGTCAGCCCGTTCAACGCCTTCCTCATCGCGCAGGGTGTCGAGACCCTGAGCCTCCGCGTCGAGCGGCACATCGCCAACGCGCGCCGGGTGGCCGAGTACCTCGAGGCGCATCCGCAGGTCGAGGTCGTGCGCTGGGCCTCGCTGGACTCCAGCCCGGGCAAGGCCCTCGCCGACAAGTACGCCCCGCGCGGGGCGGGCGCGGTGCTGGCCTTCGAGATCCGCGGCGGCGTCGAGGCCGGGCGCCGGTTCGTCGAGGGCCTGTCGCTGCACAGCCACGTCGCCAACATCGGTGACGTGCGCTCGCTCGCCATCCACCCGGCGTCGACCACGCACAGCCAGGGCGCGGACGAGACCCGCCTCGCCGCCGGTGTCACGCCCGGGCTGGTGCGCCTCGCGGTCGGCATCGAGACCATCGACGACATCCTGGCCGACCTCGACGCCGGCTTCGCCGCGGCCCTCGGGGGTGGCACCGGGGACGCCAGCGACATCGCACCCGAGCTGGTCGGGTCCGACGCCTGACCGCGCCCGCCCGCGTCGACGGGGCCCGGTCACCCGAGGGGGAGGCCGGGCCCCGTCGGGTGCGGGCTGTGGATAAGTCCGAGGGCCGGTGGGTGCGCCGACCTAGCGTGGTCACATGACGAGCTACCGGGTGGATGCGGGCACGGTCCTCGGCGTCGGGGCGGGTCTGGCCGACCTCGCCGAGGGGCTGGCGCTCATGGGTGACCCCTCGGCCGACCGCTGGGCCTTCGGGCCCACGGCGACCGGGGCCGCGCTCGAGGAGCTGCTCCGCGGCTGGCGGCACGCCCGGCTCGGGCTGGCCGAGGCCCTGGCCGGCCTGGGGGAGGCCGCGGCCGGTGCCGGCGGCCTCTACCTCGACACCGAGGCGGGGCTGGCGCGGCAGCTGGGGGGAGGCGCGACATGAGCGCCCCGACCGTCGCGGGCGGATGGGGTATGGGGTTGGCACCGGTCGCCGGCAGTGCCGCGGGCGTGCGAGCGGTGGCGGCTGCGGTCGAGGCGACCGGGCGGCGCCTTGCGGCTGCGGCCACCGACCTGGTGCGGCTGCGCGACGGCGCGGTGTGGGACGGGCCGGCCGGCACGGCCTTCGGCACCCGCATCGCCCAGGTGCCCACCGTGCTCGACCGGGCCGCGCGCCGGCACCTGTGCGCGGCCGCCCCGTTGCGGCACTTCGCCGACGCGCTCGAGGCCGAACAGGCGGTGGCGCAGCACGCCGCCGACGACCACGCCGACGCGTGGAGCCGCCACGCGGTGCTCGAGGACCGCGCCACGGCGTTGGTGATGGCGGGGCGCGACGAGACCTCGCCCGAGGTGATGGTGCTGCGCGCCCTCCAGCGCGACCAGCTGGCCGACGCCGCGCGGGCCCAGGCGCGCCATCGGGGCGCGCTCGACCGGCTCGAGGCCGAGGACCGGCGGTGTTCGACGGTGCTGCGCGCCCTGGCCGACGACGCGCTCGCCGACCCGCTGCTCTACCGGGGGCTGCGCGCCACGAGCTCGTTCGGCCACGGGGCCGGTGCGCTGGCCGCACTGGTGGCGCCCGCGGCGCCCCCCGCACGGCTGGTGGCGGTCGTGGGCGACGGTGTGGGGGTCGCGGCCGACGGCGCCCTGCTGCTCGGCTACGGCGAGGGCGGATGGGGCGAGCTCGCCACGGGGGCCGGGCTGGCGGCCATGGGGGTGGCCGGGCAGTCGCTGCGGGCCGGCGCCACCGCCGGCGCCGTGGTGCGGGCCGACGGGGCGGTGGTGGCCGGGGCGTCGCTGGGGGCACCGGAGCGGCTCGTGGCGGGGCTGGCGCAGACGGCGCGGGGCCGCGTCGCCGACGCCCGCCGGCTGCTCGACGTGCCTCCCGAGCGCGGCACGGCCAGCGCACTCCTCGGCGGCCCGGCGCTTCGCGGTCCCCGGGCGACCCTGGGCGGCCTCGCGGCCCGGGGGCGTCAGGCGGCCGGGGCCCGAGCGGGCCAGGTACGGCTCGAGCTCGCGTCGGCGGCGGCCGGCGGCCGGACCACGCAGCGGATGTACGCCGCCGGGGTGAGCCTCCAGGCGGGTGCCGCGGCCGGCGACCGGCTGCGGGGGAGCAGGGGGAGTGGGGGCGGCCCCAGCACGGTGGCCGACGGGGTGCGGGCCACGGCGACCGGGTGATGGACGACGTAGGGGGCGAGCGTGCGGCGGACGGACACCGGGGGATTTCCGAGGGGGCGGGCGTGGGGCTGAGCGCCACGACCCGACGCAGCCGTGACCTGCGGCCTCTCCGGGGCCGGGCGCGCCCGGCCGAAGGGGGACCGGGGGGCGACCCGACCTATCCTGGCGTCCATGCCCGCTCCGCCCACCACCGCGCTCGCGCCGGCGGAGCTGCACTATCCCGAGCACCTCCCGGTCGTCACCCGGCGCGACGACATCCTGGCCGCCATCCGCGACCACCAGGTCGTCGTCATCGCGGGCGAGACCGGCTCGGGCAAGACCACCCAGCTGCCGAAGATGTGCCTCGAGCTCGGCCGGGGCGGCGACGGGCGGCAGATCGGGCACACCCAGCCGCGCCGCATCGCCGCCCGCTCGGTGGCCGAGCGCATCGCCGAGGAGATGCACGTCGAGCTCGGTGCCCTCGTGGGCTACCAGGTGCGCTTCGGCGACCACAGCGGCGACGCCACCCGGGTCAAGGTGATGACCGACGGCATCCTGCTCTCGGAGATGCAGCGCGACCGCGACCTGCGCCGCTACGACACGATCGTCATCGACGAGGCCCACGAGCGCAGCCTCAACATCGACTTCATCCTGGGCTACCTCAAGCAGCTGCTGCCGCGCCGGCCCGACCTGAAGGTCATCGTCACCTCCGCCACGATCGACCCCGACCGCTTCGCCCGCCACTTCGGCACCGACGAGCGCGGCGAGGTGGTGCGGGAGGTGCCGGTGATCGAGGTCAGCGGGCGCACCTACCCGGTCGACGTGCGCTACCGCCCGCTGGTCGAGCTCGACGCCGACGGGCGCGACGTCGTCGAGGAGCGCGACCAGGTGACCGGGGTGGTCGAGGCCGTCGAGGAGCTGTGGACCGAGGCCCCGCCCAGCCCCGACGCCACCGACATCCTGGTGTTCTTCTCGGGCGAGCGCGAGATCCGTGACGCGGCCGACGCCCTCAACGCCCTGAAGCTGCCGAACACCGAGGTGCTCCCCCTCTTCGCCCGGCTGTCGTCGGCCGAGCAGCATCGGGTCTTCACCCGCTCCGGCGGGCGCCGCATCGTGCTCGCCACCAACGTGGCCGAGACCTCGCTGACGGTGCCGGGCATCGGGTACGTCGTCGACACCGGCACCGCGCGGATCAGCCGGTACAGCCAGCGCACCAAGGTCCAGCGGCTGCCGATCGAGCCGGTCAGCCGGGCCAGCGCCGCCCAGCGCGCGGGCCGCTGCGGCCGCGTGGCGCCGGGGGTCTGCATCCGGCTGTACTCCGAGGAGGACTTCGACAGCCGCGACGAGTTCACCGAGCCCGAGATCCAGCGCACCTCGCTGGCGTCGGTGATCCTCCAGATGACCGCGCTGGGGCTGGGCGACATCGCGCGGTTCCCGTTCGTCGACCCGCCGGACGCCCGCCAGATCGCCGACGGCGTGCGCCTCCTCGAGGAGCTCGGCGCGTTCGCCACCGACGACGGTGCGCCCGGCCGGCACCGGGGGCGGGGGCGGCGGCTGACCGCCACCGGTCGCACCCTGGCCCGGATGCCGCTCGACCCCCGCCTGGCCCGGATGGTCGTCGAGGCCGGCCGGCTCGGCTGCACCCGCGAGGTGCTGGTCCTGGTGGCGGCCCTGTCGATCCAGGACCCGCGCGAGCGGCCGGTCGACAAGGAGGCCCAGGCCGACCAGCAGCACGCCCGCTTCAAGGACGAGCGCTCGGACTTCGCGTCACTGCTGGCCCTGTGGCGCTACCTCAAGGAGCAGCAGAAAGAACTGTCGCACAGCGCCTTCCGCCGCCTCTGCAAGAACGAGTACCTGCACTACCTGCGCATCCGCGAGTGGCAGGACCTGCACGCGCAGCTGCGCCGCGCGGCCCGCTCGTCCCGGATCGACCCCGACCTCGCCACCTCCGCGAAGGACGCCGAGCCCGACTGGGACACCATCCACCAGGCGCTGCTGGCCGGGCTCCTCTCGCACGTCGGGGTCCGCGACGAGGTCAAGCGCGACTACCTCGGTGCGCGCGGGGCGCGCTTCGGCATCAGCCCCGGCTCGTCATTGTTCCGGCGCCGCCCCGAGTTCGTGATGGCCGCCGAGCTCGTCGAGACCTCGCGGCTGTGGGCCCGCACCGTCGCGGTCATCGACCCGGAGTGGGCCGAGGCAGCCGGCTCGCACGTGGTGACCCGCACGGTCAGCGAGCCGCGGTGGAGCAAGAAGGCCGGGGCGGCCGTCGCCACCGAGCGGGTCACCCTCTACGGCGTGCCGCTCGTGACCGACCGCACCATCCAGTACGCGCGCATCGACCCCGAGGCGGCCCGCGAGATCTTCGTCCGCTCGGCGCTGGTCGAGGGCGACTGGGACCCGCGGCACGAGTTCTGGGCCAAGAACCTGCGCACCCTGGCCCGGGTCGCCGAGCTCGAGGAGCGCGCCCGCCGCCGCGACATCGTCGTCGACGACGAGGTGGTGCACGCCTTCTACGACGCGCGCATCCCGCCCGACGTGGTCAGCGAGCGGCACTTCGACCGCTGGTGGCGGGGTGAGCGGCGGCGCCGCCCCGACCTGCTGACGCTCACCGAGGACGACCTCACCTCCGACGCGGGGGAGGCGGTGTCGGCCGCCGACTACCCGCGCACCTGGCGTCAGGGCGACCTGGAGCTCGACGTCACGTACCAGTTCGCGCCCGGGCAGGCGGCCGACGGCGTCACCGTGCACGT
Source organism: Phycicoccus duodecadis (assembly GCF_002846495.1). Lineage (NCBI taxonomy): Bacteria > Bacillati > Actinomycetota > Actinomycetes > Micrococcales > Intrasporangiaceae > Phycicoccus > Phycicoccus duodecadis. The sequence goes on along the minus strand of NZ_PJNE01000001.1, from coordinate 531,715 downwards.
CCCGGTCACCGTGCTGAACCGGGTGACCCCCGAGGGGTTCGACTGGCAGGTGCCGGGCCTGCGCGACGAGCTCGCCGTGGCTCTCATCCGTTCGCTGCCCAAGGCCACCCGGCGGCACTTCGTCCCGGCGCCCGACCACGCGATGGCCGCCCTGCGAGCCGCCGACCCCGCCCGCGGGAGCCTGGTCGAGGAGCTGGCGCGGGTCCTGCACGAGCGCACCGGCGTGCGGCTCGACCCGGCCGAGTTCGACCTCGCCCGGGTGCCGGGGCACCTGCGCATCACCTTCTCGGTCGAACGCCCCGGTGGCCGGGTGGTGGCCACCGGCAAGGACCTCGAGGCGCTGCGCGAGCAGGCCGGGGGAGCGGTCCGCGAGGGGATGTCGCGCGCCGGCGCCTCGATCGAGCGCACCGGCCTCACCACCTGGGACGTCGGCACCGTGCCCGAGACCTTCCAGGGCCGCGTCGCCGGACAGGCGGTGGTCGGCTACCCCGCGCTGGTCGACGAGGGTGCCACCGTCGCGCTGCGGGTGCTGCCCGACCCCGGCTCGGCCGCCGCCGCCCACCGGCTGGGCGTGCGGCGCCTCCTGCTGCTCGGCACGACCGCCCCGTGGAAGCGCGTCCTGGGCCGACTGAGCAACGCCCAGAAGCTGGCCCTCGCCGACAACCCGCACGGCTCGGTGCCGGCGCTGCTCCAGGACTGCCTCGACGCCGCCGTCGACGACCTCGCGGCCGAGCACGTCACCGGCGCGGTGCGCACCCAGGAGGCCTTCGACGCCGCCCTGGCCGCGGTGCGCTCCCACGCCGCCACCCGGGTGCTCACCGTGGTCGAGGCCGTCGAGCCGGTGCTCGCCCTGGCCGCGCAGGTGCGCCGCACCCTCGCGACCCTCGAGGCCGGCGCCGCGGCGGCCTCCACCGCGGCGACCCGCGCCGACGTCGCCGCCCAGCTCGAGGGGCTGGTGCGGCCCGGCTTCGTCGCGGCCACCGGGCTGCGGCGGCTGCGCGACCTCGAGCGCTACCTGCGCGCCGCCCAGCACCGCCTCGAGCGGGCCGCCACCAACCCGCGCGAGCCGGTGCTCCAGGAGCAGGTCGACGCGGTCGAGTCCGCGTACGCCGACCTCCTCGACGCCCTGCCCCCCTCGCGGCGCCGCGCCCCCGAGGTCGCCGACCTGGCCTGGATGGTCGAGGAGCTGCGGGTCGGGCTCTTCGCGCAGGCACTCGGCACCGCGCATCCGGTCTCGGAGAAGCGGGTGCGCCGGGCCATCGACGCCGTCGAGCGGTAGGCGGCCGCCGCGGGGGAATCCGCCGCCGGCCCCGTGCGTTCCACCCGGTACGAGCACCGCGTGAAAGGCTTGCCCTGTGCAGAACCCGACCGACCTCTACCGCCTCGAGACCGACGCCGACCTGGGCACCCCCCGTCCCGGCGTCCTCATCGTCCTGCTCGGCGGCTTCATCGACGCCGGGCAGATCCAGCAGACCCTCGGTGACCACCTCCTCGAGAACGGCGACGCCGAGGTCGTGGCGTCCTTCGACGTCGACCAGCTGCTCGACTACCGCGGCCGCCGCCCGGCCATGGTCTTCGACACCAACCGCTGGCTCGAGTACGAGGACCCCTCGATGCTCCTGCACCGGCTCACCGACCGCGACGGGCAGACGTACTACCTGCTCACCGGCCCCGAGCCCGACTTCCAGTGGGAGCGCGTCGTGGAGGCCGTCCGCGAGCTGTCCGCCCGCCTCGACATCAGCATGGTCGTCACGACCCACGGCATCCCGATGGGCGTGCCGCACACCCGCCCGGTGGGGATGACCGCCCACGCCACCGACCCCGCCCTGGTGGGCGAGTCGGCCTCGCCCTTCGGCCGGGTGCAGGTGCCGGCGTCGTTCGGTGCGCTGCTCGAGCTGCGGCTCGGCGAGTCGGGCCAGGACGCCCTGGGCTTCGCCATCCACGTCCCGCACTACCTCGCCAACGCCGAGTGGGCCGAGGGGGCGCTGGCCGCGCTGAACGCGATCACCGACGCCACCGGGCTGAACCTGCCCAACGACGACCTCGTCACCCGCGCCCGGGCGAACCAGCAGGCCATCGCCTCGGAGGTCGCGGGCAGCGACGAGGCCCGGCAGGTCATCACCGCCCTCGAGCAGCAGTACGACGCGTTCGTCGAGGGCCAGCAGCGCCCCAGCCTGCTCGCCACGGAGGCCTCGCAGCTGCCGTCGGCCGAAGAGCTCGGCGCCGAGTTCGAGGACTTCCTGCGCGGCGTCAGCGACGACGAGGACTGACCCGCAGGCACCACCCCGAGCGGACGGCACGCGGGGTCAGTCCTTGGCGTCCGACCACCGCGCGATGACCGAGGTGTCGGCGACGAAGCGGACCGGCGCCCCGCCCGACCAGCGGCGCGCGGCGTCGACCAGGGCGGCGTCGACCCGCCGGGCGGCCTCCTCGGAGGCTCCCTCGGGCACGTGCAGCAGCAGCTCGTCGTGCAGGCAGAGCACGATGCCGCCGCCGAGGTCGCGGGTCGTGGCGCGCACCGTGGCGGCCCAGGCCTTGAAGAGCTCGGCGGCCGAGCCCTGGATGACGGCGTTGCGCGCGAACCGCCCGCGCGCGGCGTCGAGGGCGGGGTCGGACCCCGGTGGCTGCGCGGCCAGGAAGCGCCCGGTGGGGACGAGCCGGCCACCGTAGGTGCGCAGCGGCTCGCCTCGCCGCCCGCTCGCGTACGCGCGGTCGAGCAGCGACATGGCCACCGGGTAGGCCGCCTCGAGGCCGGCCAGGGCCTCGCCCGCGGCCCCGCTGCGCTGGCCGTACATCGCCGCCAGGACCGCGATCTTGGCCACCGGCCGCTCGACGCCGAGACGCTGCGCGACGGGGGCGTAGAGGTCGTCGGCGCGGGTGGCGGCGGCGAACGCGGCATCCCCGGAGACCACCGCCAGCACGCGGGGCTCGACCTGCCCGAGGTCGGCCCGCACGAAGCGGTACCCCGGGCCGGCGGCCACCCCGGGACGCAGCACGGCCGGCAGGTTGTGCAGCCCGTTCTCGGCCGTCATCCGCCCCGCGGCGCCGTCGCAGGCGGTCCAGCGCCCCCGCAGCCGGTCGTCGGCGCCGACGCAGGCGTCGAGCCAGCGGTAGCCGTAGGTGGTGGCGATCCGCTCGTCGCGCCGCCAGGCGAGCAGGGCCGGCACGACCGGGTGCACCTCGCGGTAGGCCTCGAGCACCCACTTGCGGGTCGAGGGCACGTCGACCCCGACGGCCGCCAGCAGCTCCTTGACCTGGGCGGGGTTGCGCAGGTCGGTGTGCTCGCGGCCCGGCACGTGGCGCAGCACCAGGGCGTCGCGAGCGGTACGGGCCCGGGCCTCGTCGGCGTCGGTGGCCGCTCGGGGGCCGGCGGCTCCGGCGACGAGCTGCTCGGTGCGGGCCCGGTCGAGGGGGAGGCCGTCGCGCTCGAGCTCGACGCACAGCAGCGCGGCCGCCGACTCCGAGACGACGGTCGCGGACAGCCGGGCCGAGACGCCCGTGGCGGCGTCGAGCTGGGCCCGTGCCACGGTGAGGACGGCGTGGGCCCACGGCTCGAGATGGGCGGGGTCCTCGAGCCAGCGGGCGTGGTCGGCGCGCAGGTAGCCCGCCCGGTCGACCAGCTCGTGGTCGGGCGGCAGGTCGGGCGCCGACACGAGGTCGAACAGGTCGCCCGCGGGCGCGGTGGGCACCCCTGCGGCCGGGAGCCCCCGGGCCAGGGCCCACACCAGCGCGGGCGGGGCATCCCATCCGCCGTGCAGGAGACGGTGGGCCTCGGTGGCGTCCCAGGCACGGGACAGGTGCACCCCGGCCGCGACGGCCTCGCGGGCGGCGTCGGCCGACCACCACACCCACCGGGGACGGTGGGCGGCCTCGACCTCGGCGACGACCTCGACCAGCGCGGCGGCGACCCCGGTGCGCACGCGGCCGTCGTGGAGCACGGCGGCCGGCCGGGCCCCGGGGCGCCCGGGGCCCGCCACGAGCACCGCGACATCGGCTCCGAGCACGGATGCAGGCTACGGGCGCGCCACGACAGGGGCCGCATCCCCGGGTGCCGACGGGGCGGCGGCGCGGGTGGCGGAGGCGGCGGGCTCGCTGCGCCGCAGGTCACGGCACGTGCGTGGCAGGATGGCGTGCGCCGGAGCACGAGCGGGACGTCCTGGTCCCGCCCCGGCCGACATTGGAGGACGACGTGGGCATTCTCGACCGGGGTCGCCACGACAAGAACGCCCTCAAGGACGCCCGCAGCGCCCTCGAGCGCGCCGGCGACGCCCCCGAGGACGACGGTGTGCTCGGCCGTCAGGTGCTCAAGGTCGTCGAGGGGCTCCTCGACCTCGGCATCGACGGCAAGGGCACCTTCGCCCCGGCCGCCAAGGTCGCCGACGACGCGCTGCGCTCGGCGGGTGGCGACGTCGACGCCGCGATCGACGCCGTCATCCGCTCGCACACCATCAAGGCGGGTGCCGAGGGCTTCGTCACCAGCCTCGGCGGCTTCGTCACCCTCCCGGTCTCGCTCCCCGCGAACGTCATCGCGTTCTACGCCCTGGCCACCCGGATGACCGCCGCCATCGCCCGCCTGCGGGGCCACGACATCGCCCAGCCGCAGGTGCGCACCGCCGTCCTGCTCAGCCTGGCCGGGGCGGACGCCGACGACCTGCTGCGCAAGGCCGGCCGGGCCGTGCCCACCGGCGGTATCACCAACCTCGTCGCCCAGCGCCTGCCCGGGCCGGCCGAGATGGTCGTCAAGAAGGCCGTGGGCTTCCGCGTCATCGCCACTGCCGGCAAGGGCACCTTCGCGCGCTTCGGGCGGGCCGTCCCCGTGCTCGGTGGCGCGGTGGGGGCCGGCGTCGACGTCTGGATGCTGCGCTCGATCGCCCAGAACGCCCGCAAGGAGTTCCCCCCGGCCGACCGGCTGGTCGGCCCGGCCTGACCGGGCGCGCCCACCCGGGCGCGCCCCCGCCGGGAATCCCCACCCGGCCCCGACCGTTCACGAGGCGACCCACGCCGCCGTCCAGGAGGAGCAACCCATGGCCCGTGCCCGCACCCTCGCCTACGTCGGAGCCCTCGGGCGTGCCGTCCGCACCGCGACCCGCCCCGGCGGCCCCTCGATCGGCGAGCGCGCCGGCGCCCTGCCCCGGATGGTCGCGGCCATCCGCAGTGGCGAGTACACCGGCACCTCGATGGTCAAGCTCGGGCTCGTCGTCGCCGGCGCCGCCTACGTGGTCTCGCCGGTCGACCTGCTCCCCGAGGGCATCCTCGGAGTCCTGGGCCTGGCCGACGACGCCATGGTCCTGGGCTGGGTGGCGACCACGGTGGTCGAGGAGACCGAGCGGTTCCTCGAGTGGGAGCGCACGGTCGGTCGTGGCCCCGACGGCGGATCCACCGTGCCGTCCGACGTCGTGGGCTGAGCCCCCGACGGACCTGCGGGTCCCGAGGGACGGCACGGCTGACGGCCGTCGTCCACAGGGGCGCCGCGACGCGGGAGTCGTCCACAGATCCGACCTCGCCCGTTCCGCCGCGGGCGGAGCCGGCGCAGGTTGGGGGCATGACAGCTCCGATCCGCCTCCGTGACCCCGGCGACGTGCTCGCCACCCTCCCGTACCAGCTCGGCTACCACCCGCGGCGCAGCGCCGTCGTCGTGGCGCTGCAGCAGGGCCGCATCGCCGGCGTCGTGCGGTGCGACCTGCCCCCGCCCGACATCCCGCCCGGGTCCTTCGTCGGCGGTGTCGTGCAGCCCCTGGTGCGCGAAGGGATGCGTCGGGTGCTGGTCCTCGGGTACGAGGACGAGCCCGACGAGTCCGAGCCCTTCCTGCGCGCGCTCGTCGAGGGGCTCGAACGCGAAGGGGTCGTCGTGGCCGAGGTGTACGTCATGCGCGACGGGCGCCGGTACTCGCCGACGTGCAGCGGTGCCTGCTGCCCGCTCGAGGGGGTCCCGGTGCCCGCTGCCGCCGACGTCCCTGCCGTGGCCGACCTCGTCGCCCTGGGGTCGGCGCCGCTGGCCAGCCGCGAGGCCGTCGACCGCGTCGTCGACCCGCCGCCCGGCACGGCGTGGCGGGCCGGGGGAGTGCGCGGCGGCCCGCGGGGGTCGCGGCAGGCCCGTCGGTGCGGGGTCCGCGCGTGGGCCGCGCTGCTGGGCCCCACGGCCGACGGTCCGCGGCCGGTCGAGGGGAGCGCGGCGTGGTCGAACGAGGTGCGGGTCGCCGCCGGGGCGCTGGCCGACATCCAGCTGCGCGACGCCCTCATCGCCTGGATGGCCCCGGGGCTGCTGCCCCGGCACGAGCTCGACCCGCCCGTGGTCGCCCTCCTCGAGCGGATGATGCCGCGGTGGGCGGGCGCAGGGTCCTGGCGCGCCGACAGCGGCGACCCGGGGGAGCAGCGCCGGATGCTCGACCTGCTGCTCGGGGTGTGCCGCGGCGTGCCCGACGACCGCCCGGGCGAGGCCGCCGCGGTCTGCACGACCGCCGCCCAGGTGGCGTGGTCGCTCGGCGACGGAGCCCTGGCCCGGGCCGCGCTCGACCGCGCGGTGCGGCTCGAGCCCGGGTACCGCCTCGCGGTGCTGCTGGGCCGGATGGTCGACGCCGGCCTGCGCCCGGCGGCTCGGCGCCTCACGGCCGTACCGGAGGAGCGGGCCGGGTGATGCGACCGGCGTCGAGCGGCTGCCGGCACGGCTGTGCCAGGGGCGGGCCGGTGCCACCGGGCCGGTGCCACCGGGCCGGTGCCACCGGGGGGAGGGCGGGCGTTCGCTCCGCGGAACCACCCCGCCGCCGCGGCGCTCGGGCCGGTACGATCGCTCCAGGTCATGAGTCCCAGCGCCAAACCCCGGTTTGCTGGGCGGCAACCCTCCTCGCGGTGGGGTGCCCCGGGTGATGACCGGGCCGTCTCCCGACCGGAGCGGCAAGCGCGATGCGAGGAGCAGTTCCATGACGGCCACCCCGATCCGGACCACCGGCGACGCCTGGCGTCCCGGCGACCCCGTCGGCGACCGACGGTTCGCCGACGTGGGCGAGGTTCGGCTCGAGCGCGGCGGCACCCTGCCGGTCACGGTCGCGTACGAGACGTGGGGGACGCTCTCGCCCGCCGCCGACAACGCGATCCTGGTCGAGCACGCCCTCACCGGCGACAGCCACGTGGTGGGGGAGGCCGGCCCGGGGCACCCGACCGCGGGCTGGTGGCCGGGACTGGTCGGCCCCGGCGCGCCCCTCGACACCGACCGCTACTTCGTCGTGGCCGCCAACGTCCTCGGCGGCTGCCAGGGCACCACCGGCCCCGCCTCCGCGGCGTCCGACGGGCGGGCGTGGGGGAGCCGGTTCCCGTTCGTGACGATCCGCGACCAGGTCGAGGTGGAGGCGCGGCTGGCCGACGCCCTGGGCGTCGACGCCTGGCACCTGGTCCTCGGCGGGTCGATGGGCGGGATGCGGGCCCTGGAGTGGGCCGCCACGCATCCCCGCCGCGTCGAGCGCGCGTTGGTGCTGGCCTCGACCGCCGCCACCACCGCGGACCAGGTGGCCTGGTGCCAGCCCCAGCTGCTCGCGATCCGGTCCGACCCCGACTACCGCGACGGCGACTACCACGACACCGGACGGGCACCCCTCACCGGGCTCGGCATCGCCCGCCGTATCGCCCACATCACCTACCGCCACGAGGGTGAGCTCGACCAGCGCTTCGGGCGGCGCCCCCGGCCCGGCGAGGACCCGCTGGGCGGCGGCGGACGCTACGACGTCGAGAGCTACCTCGACCACCACGCCGCCAAGCTGGCCCGTCGCTTCGACGCCGGCAGCTACGTCGTGCTCTCCGAGGCCATGAACAGCCACGACGTCGGCCGCGACCGCGGCGGCGTCGCGGCGGCCCTCCAGGCATACCCGGGCCGCCTCCACGTCGCGGGGGTCACCACCGACCGGCTCTACCCGCTCCGGCTGTCGCAGGAGATGGTGCGCGCCCGCCCCGGCACGACCCTCACCGTCATCGAGTCCGACCACGGCCACGACGGGTTCCTCGTCGAGACCGCCCAGGTGGGGGCGGTGATCGGTGAGGTCCTCGACAGGGCATGAGGGCCGTGCTGCGGTACGGTCGGGCGACACCGGTACCGGCGTAGAGGAGGACCCGTGACGATCGTCGTTGGCTTCGTCCCCACCAAGGAGGGCCGAGCGGCCCTGCACAGGGCGATCGAGGAGGCGCGAGGGCGCAGTACGCCGCTCGTGGTCATCAACTCGAACCGCGGCAGCCGCGACTTCGACGACGAGACCTCCCGGCTGGCCGAGGAGGAGCTGCGCGAGCTCACCAGCGGCCTCGGCGCCGAGGGCGTCCAGGTCGAGGTGCGCCAGCTGGTGCGCGGCAACGAGCCCGCCGAGGACCTGATCGCGGTCGCGAACGAGACCGACGCCGACCTCATCGTCATCGGCCTGCGTCGGCGCACCCCCGTCGGCAAGCTCATCCTCGGCTCCAACGCGCAGCGCATCCTGCTCGACGCCCCCTGCGCCGTTCTCGCTGTCAAGGGCTGAGCGCCCGAGCTGCCTTGGGGCGCAGCCGGGCCCGGATGGTGCGCGCTCACTCGCACGTGGGTTCCCTGCGCGGGGGCGGCCCGTGGAGCGCCGTGCCGCGCCGCGCCGGGGTGGATCGAATGTGCTCTGGGGGCCGCGACGATTTATAATGGTAGTGCGCACCTCCCCCCGAGCCGACCGACGACCGGATGAGCGTGCCGCCCCGGACCCCCTCCGCCGTTCCCGGGACTCCCATGTCCCCACCGCGGTCTCCGCGACGAAAGGTAGCCGTGTCGCCTGTGTCCACGAAGTCCTCCGAGCCCAGTGCACTCCCGCCGGAGTTCGCCCACCAGGCACTCCAGACGCTCGTCCGCCAGGGGCGGACCAGCGGTTCGGTCTCCGGCGAGCAGGTGGCCGAGGCCATGCGTGCGGCCGACGTGAAGGCCAGCCGGGGGCGCATCGTGCTCCGGGCGCTGGGTGACCAGGGCATCGAGGTCCGCCACGACGCCGCCACCGGCGTCGCGGCCGCCGCCACCCGCACGGCCAAGAAGGCGAGCGCCACGGCGTCCACCGACACCAAGCCGGCGGCGAAGACGGCGACCCGCGCCGCGGTGAAGACCACCGCGAAGAAGGCCGCGACCCCCACGACCAAGAAGGCCGCCGCCGCCGAGGTGGTGGAGGCCGAGGCCCCCGCGGCCACGAAGGCCACCCCGGCCGCGAAGAAGGTCGGCGCCGCCCCGGCGCGCAGGACCGCCACGAAGGCCGCGGCCAAGACCGCCGAGCCCCCGGCCGACGTCGACGAGGTCGAGGTCGACCTCGAGAACGAGCTCGCCGCCACCGACGAGGACGCCGCCCCCAAGCCCGCGGGCAAGAACGACGACAGCGACCGCGGCTTCGTCATGAGCAACGACGACGACGACGCCCCCGCGCAGCAGGTCGTCACCGCCGGCGCCACCGCCGACCCGGTCAAGGACTACCTGAAGCAGATCGGCAAGGTCGCCCTCCTCAACGCCGAGCAGGAGGTCGAGCTCGCGAAGCGCATCGAGGCCGGCCTGTTCGCCGAGGAGAAGCTGAACTCGGGCGAGAAGCTCGACATGAAGCTCAAGCGCGAGCTGTGGTGGATCGCCCAGGACGGCAAGAAGGCCAAGAACCACCTGCTCGAGGCCAACCTGCGTCTCGTGGTGAGCCTCGCCAAGCGCTACACCGGTCGCGGCATGCTCTTCCTCGACCTCATCCAGGAGGGCAACCTCGGCCTCATCCGTGCGGTCGAGAAGTTCGACTACACCAAGGGCTACAAGTTCTCGACCTACGCCACGTGGTGGATCCGCCAGGCCATCACCCGCGCCATGGCCGACCAGGCCCGCACCATCCGCATCCCGGTGCACATGGTCGAGGTCATCAACAAGCTGGCCCGCGTACAGCGCCAGATGCTCCAGGACCTGGGCCGCGAGCCCACCCCGGAGGAGCTCGCCAAGGAGCTCGACATGACCCCCGAGAAGGTCGTCGAGGTCCAGAAGTACGGCCGCGAGCCCATCTCGCTGCACACCCCGCTCGGCGAGGACGGCGACAGCGAGTTCGGTGACCTCATCGAGGACTCCGAGGCCGTCGTCCCGGCGGACGCCGTGAGCTTCACCCTCCTGCAGGAGCAGCTGCACAGCGTCCTCGACACCCTGTCCGAGCGCGAGGCCGGCGTGGTCTCGATGCGCTTCGGCCTCACCGACGGCCAGCCCAAGACGCTCGACGAGATCGGCAAGGTCTACGGCGTCACCCGCGAGCGGATCCGCCAGATCGAGTCCAAGACCATGAGCAAGCTGCGCCACCCCAGCCGCAGCCAGGCACTGCGCGACTACCTCGACTGAGGACGGCCCGCGCGACACGAGAGCCGCGACCCCGCCCGGGGTCGCGGCTCTCGTCGTCCAAAGTCCGTGCGGGGTCGTCGCGCCCGCCCACTCGCCGGGGTCAGCGCACCGGCGCGTCCTCGTCGTCGGGGCTCTCGGCTCCCGACCGCTGCCCGGGCACCCGCAGCACCGAGAGCCAGTGCCGGCGCCCCTCCTCGGGCAGGAGGAGCGCCCGGGCGCGGTCCGCCCTCCGGCGCCGCCCCAGTGCCGCCCGCCACACGGTGCGCGCGTCGTCGGCGACGTCGGGCAGGTCGGCGCCCGGGCGGGCGTAGCGCGCCCGCTCGAGGGTGGCGACGACGCGCCCCAGGGCCGCGTCCTCCTCGGGGCTGAGGTACGCGGCGCGGCCCAGCTCACGGGAGGCCTGGCGCGGCGTCGAGCCGTCGCCGGGCACCAGCCCGATGTCGCCGAGGCGCAGCAGCAGCGACTGCCACTCGGCCTCCACCCGCTCGGCGTCGTCGCGGGCCCGGCGCTGCGCCCGGCGCCGGGCCAGCCACGCCCCGAAGGGCGTGAGGGCCGCGAGCAGCAGGACCCCGAGGACGCCCAGGACGGTGGCCCAGTGGCGCGCCACCGCGTCCAGGACGCCGGAGGAGGTGGAGCCGGTGCTCGGGCCCTGGGGCGTGTCGGCGGTGACGTCGCCCTGCGGCCGGGTGGCCGTCCCGCTGCTGGCCGACGCCGACGGGGTCGGCACCGGTAGGGCGCTCCCTTCGGGGGCGCTCTGGCGGGTGGTGTACGCGGGGGCGATGCCGCTGCGGACCCCGGGCGTCGGCTCGAAGCGCATCCAGCCCAGCTGCGGGAAGTACAGCTCGGGCCACGCGTGGGCGTCGTCGGCGCGCACGACGCGCTCGTCGCCGTCGACCTGGCCCGGCAGGAAGCCCACCGCCATCCGGGCCGGGATGCCGGCCTCGCGCGCCAGCATGATCATCGCGGTGGAGAACTGCACGCAGTACCCGCGCTTGGTGTCGAGGAAGCGGACGAGGGGCTCCTCGGACCGCTGCCCCGCCGCGGTCTCGTCCACCAGGTCCTCGGAGTAGGTGTACTCGGACGAGCGCAGGTGAGCCTGGATCGCCACGGCCTTCTCGAGCGGGGTCTGCCCGCCCTCCGTGATCCGGCCCAGCAGGGCCGTGACGGCGCGCTCGGCCTGGCGGTCGACGCGCAGGTCGGCCTGGACGACATCACCGGTGGGGGTCCCCGCGAACTGGTCGGCGGTGGGGGTCAGCGCCTGGTAGTCGACGGTGTAGGACCCGACCGGAGCGGTGAGCTGGACGACGCCGTTGGCGTCGAGGCGCCACGAGCCGGCGGGGAACGGCGCGCCGATGGCGTTCGCGGGCAGTGCCACCTGGGGGAGCCCGATGCCCGAGCTGGTCACCTCGATGCGTTCGGTGGTCCGCGCGACCTCGGGGCCGGCCGTGCTGCCGGGCAGCTGCCCGTCGACCGGTACGAAGGTGGCGTCGGACGAGGACAGCCAGCGCCCGCCCTGGTAGGTGTCGAGCAGCCCCACGCGCAGCGGCTCGGGGTCGTCGGCGGTGGTGCGGTAGACCAGCACCGGGTCGGTGGAGCGCTCGGCCAGGTCGCGGGCGATGTCGATGCTGGTCGACAGGCGCACCGTGCCGCCGCCCCCGGTACCGCGGTCGCCGCGCGCCAGGCCCTCGGCCAGGAAGGTCGGTGGCAGGTGCGGGACGAGGCCGGGCAGGACGACGGCGGCGCCCAGGGCCAGCACCCCCACCGAACGCGCGACCGTGGCGAAGGAGCCCGCGGGGTCGGTGGGACGGGTGGAGCCCACCTCCACGGTGCCGCCCCACGCCCGCAGTGCCCCGACGCCCTGGCGCCCGACCATCGCCAGCCACAGCAGCCCCGGCGGCACGACCAGCCAGGCGGCCAGGCCGGCGGTGGTGTTGGTGGCGGCCGCGAGGAACGCGGCGAGCAGGGGGATTCCCGCCAGGGCGGGGCTGCGGTAGGTGACGGCGATGGCGTCGACGGCCAGGGCGGCGAGCCCGACGAAGACGCTGATGGCCAGGGTGGTGCCCCGGTCCGCGGGCGCGGGCGCCGAGTACTGCGTGACCGTCCGGTAGGCCTCGCCGAACAGCACGCCCGCGGCGCGTGCGGTGTCGGGGGTCGGCAGGATGCCCCGGGCCAGGTGGCCCTGCCCGTGCAGCAGCGCCGCGGCCTCGAGCAGCACCAGGGCCTGCCCGGCCACGACGAGCGGGCGCACGGCGGTCAGCGCCCGCATCCCGATACCGGACAGGGCGACGGCCAGCACCAGCAGGATGCTCGGGCGGGCCCACGCCGCGGTGGGCGTGAAGAGGTCGGAGAGCGGCAGGGTGACGACGAGTGCGGCCAGCGCGGCCAGCGCGACGTCGACGCCGCGGACCCGGCTCATCGGGCCAGCCCCGTGAGCGAGCCCGCCACGACAGCGGCCCAGGCCTCGGCAGGGCCGGTGGCGGCGTCGACGGTGGTGGTGAGCCAGCCCGAGGCGCGCAGCGACGCGGTGGTGGCCTCGGCGGGGGCGGCCTCGCCCACGGCGGGCGGCACCCGCCCGAACGACGGGCGGTCGACGACGAGGGCGACCCCGCTGGAGCCGGGCTGGCGGAGCGCGGCGAGGGTGTGGGCGTCGTCGTCGGGCAGCGGGCCGCCGACGTAGACCACGAGCCCGCCCTGGGCGGTGAGGGCACTGGCGTCGTGGAGCACCGCGCGCAGGCCCTCGTCGGCGCCGGCGGTGACCCGGGCCAACGCGTCGAGCGCGGCCTCGAGGGAGTCGTCGTGGCGGGTGTGCTGCTCGGTGCCGGCGTCGGCCGTGAGCAGGTGCACCGCGTAGGCCGCCCCCTCGAGGTGGGCCACCACCGAGGCGGCCGCCGTGACGCACCACTCGAGCGAGCTCGCCCGCCCCGAGCCGGCGTGCCCCCCCGCGCGGGTGTCGAGCAGGACGACAGCCCGGCGCTTGGCGGGGCGGTCCTCCTGGCGCACCATCAGGTCGCCGGTGCGGGCGGTCGCGGGCCAGTGGATGCGGCGCAGGTCATCGCCGTCGCGGTACTCGCGGATGGTCTGGTCGTCCTCGCCGTGCAGCGCCACCATGTGCGGCACCGAGCCCTCACTGCCCATCCCGCTGCCCAGCGAGCCGGCGGCGCCGAGCGGCACGACCCGCGGCAGCACCACCACCTCGCCCTCACCACTGACTGCGGCGGTGCGCAGGGTGAGCCCGAACGGGTCGCGCACCCGCACGCGCAGCGGGCCCACGTGGTGCACCCCCCGGGTGTGGGCCCGCACCGAGTACTGCACCTCGCGCACCGCGCCGGGGCGCATCGACGGGAGCACGAACCGGGGCCGGTCGCCGAGGGCGTAGTCGATGGACTCCTCGGCCATCAGCACCGGCGTGGGGCTCGACTCCAGGTTGCGCACCCGCACCGACACCACCGAGCGCTGGTCGATGGCGACCCGCCCCGGGGAGACGCTGCGCGAGACCTCGAGGCGCAGGCCGTGCCGGCGGGTGAGGAAGAGCGAGGCGCCGGTGAGCGCGAGCAGCAGCACGCCGACCCGGGTGACGTCGGTCTGGCCGAGCAGGATCCCGGCGGCCACGAGCACCAGCCCGCAGCCGGCGAAGGCCGCGCCGCGGGTGGTGAGGGTCCTCTGGAGGGCGCGCACGGCGGTCAGCGAGAAGGGGCCGGGACCCGCACGCGCTGGAGGAGGTCGGTGAGGACGTCGCCCGTGGTGCGCCGCGCCATCTGGGTCTCGCCGGTGGGGATGAGGCGGTGGGCGAGCACGGGCACGGCCACCTGCTGGACGTCGTCGGGCAGCACGTGGTCGCGCCCGGCCAGGGCCGCGTGGGCCCGGGAGGCGCGCAGCAGGTGCAGCGTGGCGCGGGGGGAGGCCCCGAGGCGCAGCGCCGGGCTGGAGCGCGTCGCGTGGGTGAGGTCGACGATGTACTGGCGCACCGAGGGGGAGGCGTGCACGGTGCGGACCGCCTCGACCATGGCCTGCACGGTGGCGGCGTCCGTGACGGGGCGCAGGGCCTCGAGCGGCGAGACGCCGCCGTGCAGCTCGAGCATGTCGAGCTCGGAGCGGGCCGAGGGGTAGCCCATCGAGATGCGCGCCATGAAGCGGTCGCGCTGGGCCTCGGGGAGCGGGTAGGTCCCCTCCATCTCGATCGGGTTCTGCGTCGCCATCACCATGAACGGGCGGGGCAGCACGTAGGTGGTGCCGTCGACCGTGACCTGGCCCTCCTCCATCGACTCCAGCAGCGCGCTCTGGGTCTTGGGCGAGGCGCGGTTGATCTCGTCGCCCACGACGACGTTGGCGAAGATCGCGCCGGGGCGGAACTCGAAGTCGCGCACGTCCTGGTTGAAGACCGAGACGCCGGTGATGTCGCTCGGCAGCAGGTCGGGGGTGAACTGCACGCGGCGCACCGAGGCGTCGATGCAGCGGGCCAGGGTCTTGGCCAGCAGGGTCTTGCCGACCCCGGGCACGTCCTCGACGAGCAGGTGCCCCTCGGCCAGCAGCACGGTGATGGCGGTGCGCACCACCTGCTGCTTGCCCTCGATCACCGAGCTCATGGCGGCGGCCAGGGAGCTCGACACCTGGAGCACCTGGTCGAGCGAGGCGCCCCGCGTGGGGTCGGTACTCGCCTGCGGGTCCTGCTGGAGGTCGCTCACGGGGGTCCCTTCGATCGTCCGTGCTCCACCCAACGCACCGGGCGGGCTCAGCGTGCCCTCGATCCTGCTACACGACGCGCGTCGCAGCACGGATTCTCCCGCAGCGGCCGCCCGGCCGTCGACCCCTGCCACCACGAGCGCTTCCCCGGGGTGTCCCCACCGCGCTCCACCCGGTGTCCCCACCGCGCTCCACCCAGGGGCGGGTGAGGGTTCGTCCGGCGCGCGCCGGTGCGGGGGGGCGGGCCGCGTCGAGGCGCTCCGGTCGGGTGGAGGTCGGCCGGCGACGGCACGGATGGGGTCATCTGCCCCACTTCCCTCCACCCCTGCTGAACTGGAAGAACGTGGAGATTCAAGGCCGAATCGGACCGAAAGCCGCACCTATGAGGGGTGCGGTGGAGTAAAGTGGGGCATACCGGAGGCAGCGGGAGTCCCGCACGGGTCGAGGAGGTGGCAGTGGTGGACGAGTTCCTCGGCACCCACACGCCCCGCCTCGACGACAAGGGCCGCCTGTTCCTCCCCGCGCGCTTCCGCGGCGCGCTGGCCGACGGCCTCGTCGTCACCCGGGGGCAGGAGGGCTGCCTCTACGTCTTCCCGACCTCGGAGTTCCACCGGATCTCGCAGGAGATGCAGTCGGTGTCGGGCTCCGCGAAGGGCGTGCGCGACTTCATCCGCGTCTTCCGCGCCAGCGCCCACCCCGACACCCCCGACAAGCAGGGCCGCGTCACGGTGCCGCAGGCCCTGCGCGCCTACGCCGGCCTCGACAAGGACTGCACCGTCATCGGCAACGGCAGCCGCCTGGAGGTCTGGGACACCGCCCGCTGGACCCAGTACCTCGACCAGGTCATGCCCGCCTACTCCGCCTACTCCGCCGGCAGCGAGGAGGTGGTCCCGGGCCTCTGACCTCCCGCCGCCGCCCGCACCACCGCGCACCACCGCATCCCGCAGCCCTCCGCTCCACCGCACGACCCGCCCGCCGGCCTCCAGCCGACCCACTCCCGACGCGACTTCCCCCGCGCCGGGCGCGGATCGGATGGGGACCCGCCGCCGGGTCGTCGCAGCACCAGCACCCCCAGGCCCCACGCCGCATCACCACCGCACCCCGCCCCCGCAGAGAGGAGGTCGACATGGACCGCACGTCCGGCAGCCGCAGCGACGCCGACGGCCGTCACGTGCCGGTGCTCCTCGAGCGCTGCGTCGACCTCCTCGCCCCGGCCCTGGAAGCGCCGGGCAGCGTCTGCGTCGACGCGACCCTGGGGATGGGCGGGCACACCGAGGCCATCCTGACCCGCTGCCCGCAGGCGCGCGTCGTGGGGCTCGACCGCGACCCCGAGGCCATCGCCCTGGCCCGCGAGCGGCTGGCCCGCTTCGGCGACCGGTTCACCGCCGTGCACGCCGTGTACGACGAGGTGGCCGAGGTCCTCGAGCGCGAGGCCGACGGCAGCGCCCTCGGCATCCTCTTCGACCTCGGGGTCTCCTCCCTCCAGCTCGACGAGGCCGACCGCGGCTTCGCCTACCGCCACGACGCCCCGCTCGACATGCGGATGGACCAGAGCACCGGCCGCACCGCCGCCGACGTCCTCAACACCTACGAGCACGGCGAGCTCGCCCGCATCCTGAAGGCCTACGGCGAGGAGCGCTTCGCCGGCCGGATCGCCTCGGCCATCCTGCGCGAGCGCGAGAAGGAGCCGTTCACCACCTCGGCGCGGCTCGTCGAGGTGCTGCGCGCCGCCGTCCCCGCCGCCTCACAGCGCACCGGGGGCCACCCCGCCAAGCGCACCTTCCAGGCGCTGCGCATCGAGGTCAACGCCGAGCTCGAGGTCTGGGCCCGGGCCGTCGACGCCGCCGTCGGCGCCCTCGCCCCCGGCGGCCGGATCGTCGTCCTCTCGTACCACTCCCTCGAGGACCGCATCGCCAAGCGGGCCCTCGCTGCGGGCGCCACCAGCCGTACCCCGGCCGGGATGCCCGTCGAGCGGCCCGAGGACGCCCCCTACCTACGGCTGCTCACCCGCGGCGCCGAGGTCCCCTCGGACGCCGAGCAGCACACCAACCCCCGATCCGCCTCGGCCCGCCTCCGCGCCGCCGAACGCCTCCAGCCGAACGGAGCACCCGCATGAGCCAGACCGCCGTCCGCCCGCTGCAGCGACCCGCAGCCCGGCGCGCGAGCGCTCCCGCGCCCCGCTCGCTGCGGGTCGTCGCGCCGCCCGCCGCCGACGGCAACGGGCTCTTCATCGCCCTCTGCGTGGCGCTGGTCCTCGGCGGGTTCGTCGGCGTCCTGGTCCTCAACACCGCGATGGCCAAGGGCTCGTACACGATGCGCGACCTGCAGCACCGCTCCGACGCCCTGAACGACACCCAGGACGACCTGCACCACGCCCTCGACCGGGTGTCCGGCCCCGGCCCCCTGGCCAGCGAGGCCCGCGCCCTGGGGATGGTGCCGGCCCAGACGGCGGCCTTCCTCCGGCTGTCCGACGGCAAGGTCCTCGGCGTGGCGTCGAAGGCCGCGGCCGACAGTCGCTTTAGCGTGGTCACCGAGTCGGCGTCCGGGGCCCGCCCGGCTCCCGACCCGAAGACCACCATCCCGAAGCCGGCCACCCGGGCCAAGCCCGGCACGACCAAGCCCGGCACGACCAAGGCCGGTACGACCAAGGCCACCCCGAGCACCCCCGCCTCCCCGGCCGCGAAGGCCGCTCCCACCCCGACCGCCAGCCGCTGACCGCCCGCCCCACCCAGGACCCGGAGCACCTGTGACCCCACCGACGTCGCCACCGCCGCCCGGCCGCCCCCGACCGACGGCCCGCCCGACCGCCGCCTCCCGCGGCACCGGTGCGGCGACCCGCTCGGCGGCGTCACGCCCGACCGCGGCCCGTGCGGCGTCCGTCCGCTCCGGCGCACCGCGCAGCGCCTCTGCGGCGCGGGCCGCCGGGCGCACCCCGGCCCCGGCCTCCTCGCGCGCCCACGCCGGCACCCCGGCCCCCCGCCGCCGGCCGCCCGCCGGGAGCGGCAACGGGGGAGGGGCCACCCGCGCCCCCCGTCGCCCCGCGACGCCCGGCCCCAGCCCGCGGCGCCGGATGCGGGCCCTGACCGTCGCGGTCATCTTCGTCCTCAGCATCTTCGGCGCCCAGCTGGTGCGGATCCAGGGCTTCGACGCCCACGCGGTGGCGGCCGAGGCCGAGAACGAGCGGCTCACAGCGCAGATCATCCCGGCGATGCGCGGCCAGATCCTCTCGGCCGACGGCACCGTCCTGGCGTCCAGCGTCGTGCGCGAGGTCGTCGTCGCCGACCAGACCGCGGTCTGCACCTACGGCACGCGCAGGAACACCTGTGCCCCCGACACCTCCGAGGCGGCGGTGCTCGCCGCCGCCCAGGAGCTCTCGCCCCTGCTGGGCACGCCGACCTCGACCCTGGTCGAGCAGCTCACCGGCACCAGCCGCTACCGCATCCTCAGCAAGGACGTCACCCCGCTCACCTGGAACAAGATCGCCGCCCTCGGCATCCCCGGCATCGCCCGCGACCAGCGCGAGACCCGGTCGGAGCGCACCTACCCCCAGGGCACCACGACCGCGGCGCTGGTCGGCTACGTCCTCGACAACGGCAGCCCCGGCGGCGGAGTCGAGTACATGGAGGACTCTCAGCTCACCGGCACCCCGGGCAAGCAGACCTACGAGCGCGGCCAGGACGGCACCGTCATCCCGGCCGGCGCCAGCAGCATCACCCCGGCGGTCGACGGGCGCGACGTGACCCTCACCGTCAACTCCTCGCTGCAGTGGTACGCCCAGAACGCCCTGGCCCAGCGGATCAAGGAGACCAAGGCGGCCTCCGGCACGGTCGTGATCATGAACGCCAAGACCGGCGACCTGCTGAGCGTCGCGTCGTACCCGACCTTCGACCCCGACACCGACATCGGCGCCAAGGGGGCCCAGCTCGGCAACAAGGCCTTCAACGACGTGTTCGAGCCGGGCTCGACGGCCAAGATCATGACCATGGCGGCCGCGATCCAGGAGAAGACGGTGACCCCGCTGACGCCGGTGGTCATCCCCAACCGGCTGCAGCGCTACGACGAGAACTTCAAGGACAGCCACGAGCACCCGACGGAGTACCGCACCGTCGCCGGGACGCTGGCCGAGTCCAGCAACATCGGGACCATCCTGGTGTCCGAGACCCTGAAGCCGTCGACCCTCGAGCGCTACTTCCGCGCCTTCGGGCTGGGCCAGAAGTCCGGCGTCGGGTACCCCGGCGAGTCGGCCGGCCTGCTGCCGGCGTCCGACACCTGGAGCGGCACCAAGCGCGCCACCGTCTCGTTCGGGCAGGGCATCTCGGTCACGGCCATCCAGGCGGCCTCGGTGTTCCAGACCATCGCCAACGACGGCGTACGGATGCCTCCGCGGCTGGTCGGGAGCGTGCGGGCGGCCGACGGTTCGGTCCAGGACGCCCCGCCCTCGAAGGGCATCCGGGTGGTCTCGCACGACACCGCCACCCAGGTCTCGCAGATGCTCGAGGGCGTGGTGAGCTCCGAGGGCACCGCGCCCGAGGCCGAGGTCCCCGGCTACCGCATCGCCGGCAAGACCGGCACCGCCGACTTCTACGACGCGCGGGTCGGGAAGTACTCGGGCCACACCGCCAGCTTCATCGGCTACGCGCCCGCCGACGACCCCCAGATCGTGGTGGCCGTGATCGTCCAGAACCCCACCTACCCGTACTTCGGCGGCTACGTCGCGGGGCCGGTGTTCAAGGACGTCACCACCTACGCGCTGCAGGAGCTGAAGATCCCCCCGACCGGTGCCGAGCCGCCCGAGGTGCAGACGGAGGTCGACCCGCAGCAGGCCCTCTCCGACCCCACCCTGCTGCGCAACGGCGTCAAGCACCCCAAGCGGTAGGGTCCTGCGAGTGGTGCCCCCTCGTCCGACCTCTCCGCCCCGCACCCCGCTCCGGGAGGTCGCCGCGCTCCTGGGCGTACCGGCCCCCGAGTCCGGGCCAGGTGCTCCGGCCGACGTCACCGGCGTGACCCTCGACTCGCGCGCGGTGCTGCCCGGCGACCTCTACGCGGCGCTGCCCGGAGCCCACGCCCACGGTGCCGACTTCGCCGCCGCCGCCGCACGGGCCGGAGCGGTCGCCGTGCTCACCGACGACGACGGCGCCCGGCGGATGCGCGCGGCCGGCACGGTGCTCGCGACCCTCGTGGTGCCCGACCCGCGCGGGGTGCTCGGCCACGTCGCGGCCGCGGTCTACGGCACCCGGCCCACCCCGCTGCGGCTCGTCGGCATCACCGGCACCAACGGCAAGACCACCACCGCCTACCTGGTGCACTCGGCCCTCACCGCGCTCGGCCGGCGCCCCGGTCTCATCGGCACCGTCGAGACCCGCATCGGCGACGAGCGCGTCGGCAGCGTCCGCACCACGCCCGAGGCGCCCGACCTGCACGCCCTGCTGGCGGTGATGGCGGAGCGCGGGCTCGACGGCTGCGTCATGGAGGTCTCGAGCCACGCGCTGGCCCAGCACCGGGTCGACGGCGCGGTCTACGACGTCGCGCTGTTCACGAACCTCAGCCAGGACCACCTCGACTTCCACGGCGACATGGAGAGCTACTTCGCGGCCAAGGCGATGCTCTTCACCCCGGATCACTCGCGGCGCGGCATCGTCTGCGTGGACGACGCCTGGGGCCGCCGGCTGGCCGCCGAGGCCACCGTGCCGGTGCTGTCCCTGGCCACCGGCGACGACTCCGCCGACTGGGTCGTGCATCCCGACGAGCACGACCCGGCCGCCTTCGTCCTGAGCGGCCCCGACGGGGTGCTCCTCGCCCTGCGCTCGAGCCTGCCCGGCGCCTTCAACGTCACCAACACCGCGATGGCGGCCGCCGTCCTGGTGACTCTCGGCGAGGACGCCGACGCCGTCGGCCGGGCCGTGCTGGCCGACCCCCACGTGCCGGGCCGGATGGAGCGGGTCGCGCTCGAGGGTGGCGGGGTGCAGCCGCTGGCCGTCGTCGACTACGCCCACACCCCCGACGCGATCGGCGCCGCCCTGCGGGCGCTGCGGCCGGGCACCCCCGGCCGGCTGGTGTGTGTCACCGGCGCCGGGGGCGACCGTGACCGTGACAAGCGGCGGGCCATGGGCGTGGCCGCGGCCGGGGTCGCCGACCTGGTCGTGGTCACCGACGACAACCCGCGCTCCGAGGACCCCGCCGCCATCCGCGACGCCGTCCTGGCCGGGGTGCAGGAGGTCCGCGACGCCGGGCGCGACGTCGAGGTCGTCGTCGTGGGCGACCGGCGCCGCGCCATCCGCGAGGCCGTGGCCGCCGTCTGGGCCGAGGGCGCCGACGCCACCGTCGCCGTCGTCGGCAAGGGGCACGAGAGCGGCCAGGACGTCGGGGGCGTGGTGCACCCCTTCGACGACCGCGACGAGCTGCGCGAGGCCCTGCGGCTGGCCGCCGGGACGGTGGCCCGGTGATCCCGCTGACCCTGGCCGAGGTCGCGACCATCACCGCCGGGCGGCTCGCCGGCATCGACCCCGACGCCGCCGCCCGCATCATGGTCGACGGACCCGTCGTCACCGACTCGCGCGAGGCCGGCCCCGGCGGGCTCTACGTCGCCCGGGTCGGCGAGCACGCCGACGGCCACGACTTCGCCGCCGGTGCGCTGGCGGCCGGAGCCGTGGCCGTGCTGGCCACCCGCCCCCTCGACGGGGTGCCGTGCGTCGTCGTCGACGACACCCAGGACGGCTTCGCGGCGCTGGCCCGGGCCGTGGTCGACCGCTCCCCGGCGCTGGCCGTCGTGGGCATCACCGGGTCGTCGGGCAAGACCAGCACCAAGGACCTCCTCGGCACCGTCCTGTCCCGCCTCGGTCCCACCGTGGCGCCCGAGGGCTCGTACAACTCCGAGGTCGGCGTGCCCCTCACGGTCTGCCGCGTCACCCCCGACACCCGCTTCCTCGTCGTCGAGATGGGGGCCCGGGGGGTGGGCCACATCGCCTACCTCACCTCCATGGCCCCGCCGCGGATCGCGGTCGTGCTCAACGTCGGCACGGCCCATCTCGGCGAGTTCGGCTCCCGCGAAGCCATCGCCCGGGCCAAGTCCGAGCTGCCGGCCGCGCTGGCGGCCACCGGGGTGGCCGTGCTCAACGCCGACGACGACGCCGTGCGCGCCATGGCCGCGGTCACCGAGGCCCGGGTGGTGCTGGTCGGCGAGGCCGCCGACGCCCACGTGCGCGCCACCGCGGTCCAGGTCGACGACACCGGGCGCGCCGCGTTCACCCTGGTCACCCCGGCCGGCGAGGTGCCGGTGGCCCTCGGTCTGGTCGGGCGCCACCACGTCGGCAACGCCCTGGCCGTGGCCGCCGTCGCGCTCGAGCTGGGTCTGCCGCTCGCCGACGTCGCCGCCGCGCTCGGGGCCGCCCGCCCGGTGAGCCGCTGGCGGATGGAGGTCACCGAGCGCCCCGACGGCGTGACCGTGGTCAACGACGCCTACAACGCCAACCCCGACTCGATGTCGGCCGCCCTCGCAGCGCTCGAGCGGATGGGGCGCGGGCGGCGCACCTGGGCCGTCCTCGGCACCATGCTCGAGCTCGGCCCCGACTCCGACGCGCTGCACGCGGGTGTCGGCGCCGAGGTCGTGGCCCGCGGCGTCCAGGAGCTGGTGGCGGTGGGCGCCGCGCCGCTGGCCGCCGGCGCGCTGGCCGCCGGGGCGTCCGCCGAGCCCGGTACCGCCACCCGCGTCCGCTCCGTGCCCGACGCCGAGGCCGCCGAGCGGCTCCTGCGCGCCGAGCTCGCGCCCGGCGACGTGGCCCTGTTCAAGTCCAGCCGCGATGCAGGACTACGGTGGCTCGGAGACCGAATGGCAGCACCCCCCACGGAGGACCCGTCGTGAAGGCCGTGCTCATCGCCGCCGTCGTGTCGCTGGTGCTCTCGCTGTTCGGCACGCCCGCCTTCATCCGCTACCTCGTGAAGCAGGGCTACGGCCAGTTCATCCGCGACGACGGCCCGACCTCGCACCACACCAAGCGCGGCACCCCCACGATGGGCGGCGCCGTGATCGTGCTGTCGTCGCTGGCCGCCTACGCGGTGGCGCACCTGGCGACCGGCCAGCTGCCGTCGGTCAGTGGCCTGCTCGTGCTCTTCCTCATGGCCGGGATGGGCGTGGTCGGCTTCCTCGACGACTACATCAAGATCACCAAGCAGCGCAGCCTCGGGCTCCGCTCGCGCGAGAAGCTCGCGGGGCAGACCTTCGTGGCCGTGGTCTTCGCGGTGCTGGCCCTGCAGTTCCCCAACGAGTCCTTCCGCACCCCGGCCTCGACCTTCGTCTCGTTCGTGCGCGACACCCCGGTCAACCTCGCCTTCGCGGGGACCGTGCTCGGTGTCATCCTGTTCGTCATCTGGGCCAACGTCATCGTGGCCGGCACCTCGAACGGGGTGAACCTCACCGACGGTCTCGACGGCCTGGCCACCGGCGCCTCGGTGATGGTCTTCGCCTCCTACGTGCTGATCAGCATCTGGCAGTTCAACCAGAACTGCCAGTGGAACCCCGGCACCAAGTGCTACGAGGTCCGCGACCCGCACGACCTCGCCATCGTCGCGGCCTGCGGGATGGGGGCGTGCTTCGGCTTCCTGTGGTGGAACGCCGCGCCGGCCAAGATCTTCATGGGCGACACCGGCTCGCTGGCCCTCGGGGGTGGGCTGGCCGGGCTCGCCATCCTCACCCGCACCGAGCTGCTGGTGGTGATCCTGGGTGGCCTGTTCGTCACCATCACGCTGTCGGTCATCATCCAGGTGGCGTCGTTCAAGACCACCGGGAAACGGGTGTTCCGGATGGCGCCGCTGCAGCACCACTTCGAGCTCCTGGGCTGGCAGGAGGTCACGATCGTCATCCGGTTCTGGATCGTCGCCGGCCTCTTCGTGGCCTTCGGGCTCGGGCTGTTCTACGCCGAGTGGGTGGTGAGCGCGTGAGCGCCGGCTCCGCCCGGACCGACGCCCTGACCCACCGCGACGCCGACTGGGCGGGGCTGCGCGTGCTCGTGGCGGGCCTGGGCGTCAGCGGGTTCGCCGCCGCCGACGCCCTCCTCGAGCGGGGCGCCGCGGTCACCGTCGTCGACGCCACCGCGCCCGCCGAGGGCACGCCCCTGGGGGAGCGGGCCCGCATCCTCGACATCCTGGGCGCGGTGCTGCGCCACGGCGACGACGCGGTCACGACGCTGCCCGACCCCGTGCCCGACCTCGTGGTCACCTCGCCCGGCTGGCGCCCCGACCAGCCGCTGCTGGCCGCCGCGGCCGCGGCCGGGGTCCCGGTGTGGGGTGAGGTCGAGCTCGCGTGGCGGATGCGCCCGCGCGACGGCGCCGCGCCGTGGCTGGCCGTCACCGGCACCAACGGCAAGACCACCACCGTGCAGATGCTGACCGCGATGCTGCGGGCCGCCGGGCTGCGGGCGTGCAGCGCCGGCAACGTGGGCACCCCGGTGCTCGAGGCCGTGCTCGACCCGCAGCCCTACGACGTCATCGCGGTCGAGCTGTCGAGCTTCCAGCTGCACTGGTCGCACTCGCTGGCGCCGCGCGCCTCCGCCTGCCTCAACATCGCCCCCGACCACGTCGA
Source organism: Phycicoccus duodecadis (assembly GCF_002846495.1). Taxonomy (NCBI): domain Bacteria; kingdom Bacillati; phylum Actinomycetota; class Actinomycetes; order Micrococcales; family Intrasporangiaceae; genus Phycicoccus; species Phycicoccus duodecadis. The sequence goes on along the minus strand of NZ_PJNE01000001.1, from coordinate 507,128 downwards.
CTGGCACGGCTCGCTCGAGGAGTACGCCCGCGCCAAGGGCCGCGTCTACACGCGCACCGAGGTCGCCTGCGTCTACAACGTGCAGGACGCGGCGACGCGGCACCTGGTCGAGGACGCCGACGTCCAGGAGGGATGCCGCGCCGTGGGTTTCACCCTCGGGACGCCCGGGCTCTCGGAGGTCGGGCTGGTCGAGGACGTCCTGGCCGACCGCGCCTTCGTCGAGGAGCGGCGCACCGCCGCCGCCGAGCTCGGCACCCTGGACGACCTGCGCGCCGGCGCGGACTCGCCACCTCCCGCCCCGCACCTGGTCGCCAACGCCCTGGCCGCCGCCGCGCTGGCCCGGGCCCACGGGGTCCCGCCGGCCGCGGTGCGCCAGGGGCTGCGCGACTTCGTCCCCGAGCCGCACCGCATCGCCGACCTCGGCGTCGTGCGCGGGCTGCGCTGGGTCGACGACTCCAAGGCCACCAACCCGCACGCGGCGGCGGCCAGCCTGGCCGCCTTCGAGCACGTGGTCTGGGTGGCCGGTGGCCTCCTCAAGGGCGCCGACGTCGACGACCTGGTGCGCGAGGCCGCGGGCCGGCTGCGCGCGGTGGTGCTCATCGGGCGTGACCGTTCGGCCATTTCGGAGGCACTCGCCCGACACGCGCCGGATGTCCCCGTGGTCGACGTGGACCGTACCGACACTGGGGCCATGGACACGGTGGTGCGCGCGGCGCTCGGGCTCGCCCACGAGGGCGATGTCGTGCTGCTCGCCCCGGCCGCCGCGTCGATGGACATGTTCGCGAACTACGGTGCCCGTGGCGACGCCTTCTCTGCGGCGGTGCGGCGGCTCCTCGAACAGGGGTAGCCCGTGACCACCGCCACGGCGCGCGAGAGTGCCGCCGCGCCCACCGGGCTGCGGGGCTGGGCCCGCCGCCTCGACACTCCTGTCGCCACGTACTACCTGCTGTTCTCCCTCACGGCCGCCCTCGTCGTCTTCGGGCTGATCATGGTCCTGTCGGCCAGCGCGATCGTCTCGATCGACCGCACCAGCTCGGCCTACTCGATCTTCGCGAACCAGGCCGTCTACGCGAGCATCGGTGCGGTCGTCCTCTTCGTCGCGTCCCGCGTGCCGGTCCTGGGCTGGAAGCGGCTCGCCGTGCCCGCCCTGGTCCTCGCGATCGGCCTCCAGCTGCTGGTCTTCACCCCCCTCGGCGGCTCGTTCCAGGGCAACCGCAACTGGATCTTCCTGGGCCCGGTCAGCATCCAGCCCTCGGAGGCCATCAAGGCCGGTCTGGCCCTCGCCGGCGGTGCGGTCCTGGCGACCAAGCGCCGTCACCTGCGCAGCCTCGGCCACGTCGTCGTGCCCTACCTCGTGCCACTCGTCGCGCTCGGCGTGGGCTCGGTCGCCCTGGGCAACGACCTCGGGACGGTCCTGGTCCTCGGGGCCATTGTCGCGGCCGTCCTGTTCACCGCGGGTATCCCGGTCAGGTGGTTCGCCATCGCCGGGGTCCCGTTCGTCGGCGCGGTGCTCGCGTACGTGCTGAGCAGCTCCAACCGGCTGGGGCGCTTCGACGTGTGGCTCGGGCACGACACCGACCCGTACGGCGCGGCCCGCCAGTCCATCCACGGGCGCTACGCGCTGGCCGACGGCGGGGTGCTGGGCCTCGGTCTCGGCCAGAGCCGTGAGAAGTGGGGCCTGCTCTCCGAGGCGCACAACGACTTCATCTTCGCCGTCATCGGCGAGGAGCTGGGGCTGCCCGGCACGCTGGGCATCCTCCTGCTCTTCGCCGGCCTCGCCCTGACCTGCTACCGCCTGGTCAGCCGCTCCGACGACTTCTTCGTGCGCGTGGCCACGGCCGGCATCCTGACCTGGATCATCATCCAGGCGCTGATCAACATCGGCGCCGTCATCGGGCTGCTGCCGGTCATCGGGGTCCCCCTGCCGCTGGTGTCCTCCGGTGGCTCCTCGCTGATCATGACGATGGGGGCGCTCGGCATCCTGCTGTCCTTCGCCCGCGGCGAGCCCGGCTGCGCCGAGGCGCTCGCGGCCCGCCCGTCCTCACTGCGGCGCTCGCTCGCCGTCGTCTCCGGTGCGGTACGCCGTGGGAGCGGCTCGTGACCGCTACCGGGCCGCGCTCGGTGCTCCTCGCCGGCGGGGGGACCGCGGGCCACGTGTCACCGCTGCTGGCGCTGGCCGACTGTCTGCGCCGCCGTGACCCGTCGGTGGGCGTCGCCGCCCTGGGGACGGCCACCGGGCTCGAGGCGCGCCTGGTCCCCGAGCGCGGCTACGCCCTGCACGAGGTGCCGCGGGTGCCGTTCCCGCGCCGCCCGAACGCCGCCGCCCTGCGGCTGCCCGGCGCCCTGCGCGACGCGGTCGCCGCCGCCGAGCGGGCCATCGAGGCCACCGAGGCCGAGGTGGTCGTCGGGTTCGGCGGGTTCGTCGCCTCCCCGGCCTACCTGGCCGCGCGCCGCCGCCGGATCCCCGTGGTGGTGCACGAGCAGAACGCCCGCCCGGGCCTGGCCAACCGCCTCGGGGCGCGCATCGCCGCCCGGGTCGCCGTCACCTTCCCCGGCACCCCGTTGCGCGGCGCCGTCGTCACCGGGATGCCGCTCCGCCGCGAGATCGCGACCCTCGACCGCGCCGCCCGCCGGTCCGAGGCCCGCGCCCACTTCGGCCTCGACGAGCGCCCCGTCCTGCTGGTCACCGGTGGCTCCCTGGGTGCGGCGCGGCTCAACGCCGCCTTCGCGGGCGCCGCGGGCCCGGTCACCGACGCCGGGGTGCAGGTCCTGCACGTCACCGGCGCCGGCAAGGGCCTCGAGCCCGGCACCGAGCGACCCGGCTACCGCACCCTGGAGTACTGCGACCGGATGGACCTGGCCTACGCCGCGGCCGACCTGGCCGTCGTGCGGGCCGGGGCCAACACGGTCTGCGAGCTGAGCGCGGTGGGGCTGCCCGCCGTCTACGTGCCGCTGCCGGTGGGCAACGGCGAGCAGCGGCTCAACGCCGCCACCGTCGTCGCCGCCGGCGGTGGCGTGCTGGCCGACGACGCGGGCGTCGACGCCGGCTGGGTCCGCTCGGTGGTCGTCCCGCTGGCCCTCGACAGCGCCCGGCTGGGTGCGATGTCGGCGGCCGCGTCCTCGGTCGGGCACCGCGACGGCGACGAGCTCCTCGCCGACCTCGTCACCGCCGCCCTGGAGGGGGCGCGGCCGTGACCGTCACCAACCCGCGCTTCGACCTCGCCGCCCTGGTCCCCGCCTGGAGCGAGCTCGGCGCCGTCCACCTCGTCGCCATCGGGGGCGCCGGGATGTCGGCCGTCGCGCGCCTCCTGCTGGGCCGTGGGGTGGCCGTCAGCGGATCCGACGCCGCCGACACGCCGGTGCTGGCGGCGCTGCGGGCGGCGGGCGCCCGCGTCCACGTCGGCCACGACGCCGCGCACCTCGCCGGCGTCGACACCGTCGTCGTGAGCTCTGCGGTGCGCGACGACAACCCCGAGCTCGTCGCCGCGCGCGAGCGCGGGCTGCGGGTCCTGCACCGCTCGCAGGCCCTGGCCGCGCTGTTGCCGGGGACGCGCGCGGTCGCCGTCGCCGGCGCCAACGGCAAGACCACCACCACCTCGATGCTGGCCGTGGCGCTCACCCATGCCGGTGCCGACCCGTCGTTCGCCGGCGGGGGAGAGGTGGCCCAGCTGGGCACCAACGCCGCCCTGGGCGGGGGCCCGGCGTTCGTGGTCGAGGCCGACGAGAGCGACGGCAGCTTCGTCGTCTACCGTCCCGAGATCGCGGTCGTCACCAACGTCCAGCCCGACCACCTCGACTTCTACGGCACGGCCGCGGCGGTCGCCGCGGCCTACGCCGAGTTCGCCGGCACCGTGCGCGACGGCGGCCTGCTGGTGGCCTGCTGGGACGACCCCGGGTCGCGGGCGCTGGCCGAGGCGCAGCGCCTCGCCGGCCGGCGGGTCCTCACCTACGGTGTCGACGAGGGCGCCGACCTGCAGGTCCTCGACAGCGTCGCCGACGGGCTGGGGAGCCGCTCCCGCATCCGGGTCCGCGACGGCAGCGAGCACGAGCTGGTCCTCGCGGTCCCGGGGCCGCACAACGTCGCCAACGCGTGCGCCGCCCTCCTGGTCGCGGTCGTCGGCCTGGGTGCCCGCGCCTCCGACGTACTGGCCGGGCTGGCGTCCTTCACCGGAGCCCGGCGCCGCTTCGAGGTGCGCGGTGAGGTCGGGGGGGTCACGGTCGTCGACGACTACGCCCACAACCCGGCCAAGGTCGCGGCCGTGGTCTCGACCGCCGCCGCCCACGTCGCGCGCTCCGGCCGGGGGAGCCTGCGGGTGCTCTTCCAGCCTCACCTGTACAGCCGTACCCGCGACTTCGCCGCCGAGTTCGCGGCGGCCCTCGCGCCCGCGGCCCACGTGGTCCTGCTCGACGTCTACGGCGCCCGCGAGGACCCCGTGGCGGGTGTCACCTCCGCCCTGGTCGGTGACCCTCTCGCGGCGCTGCCCGGCGAGCGCCGCGTCGAGGTCGGGCTCTCGCGCGACGAGGCGGTCGCCCACCTGGCCGCCGCCGCCGGGCCCGGCGACCTGCTCCTCACCGTCGGGGCCGGCGACGTCACGGCCCTGGCCCCCCGCCTCCTCGAAGCCCTCGCCGCCCGCGGGTCCCACGGGGTCGAGGGCCCGCGATGAGCAGCACCACGCGCACCCGACGCCCGTCCGGCCTGGAGTCCTCGGCCACCCGGTTCCGCGACCGCGCCATCGCCCGCCGCCGCCGGCCCTGGCGACGCGCGGCCGGCGTGCTCGTCACCGCCGCGCTCCTCGGCGGCGTCGTCTACGTGGGCGGCTGGACCGACGTGCTCGGCGTGCACGACATCGAGGTCACCGGGGTCAGCGGGGCCGAGGCACGGGCCGTCGAGCAGCTCGTGAGCGTCCCGCTGGGCACGCCACTGGTGCGGGTCGACACCGACACCGTCGAGGCCGACGTCCGCGCCCGGGTCACCGTGGCCGAGGTCTCGGTCCGCCGGCAGTGGCCGCGCACTCTCCGCGTCGAGGTGGTGCCGCGGCGCGCCGCCATCGTGGTCAAGAACCCTCACGGTCGACTTCAGGTCGTGGATGCCACGGGCGTCGCCTTCGGCACGGTCCGGGCCGCGCCGGCCGGCGTCCCGATCGTCACCGCGGTCGGCTCACGGGCCACCAGCCCCGAGGCCCTGCACGCGGCCCTCGGGTTCCTCGACGCCCTCCCCGACGACCTCGAGAAGAAGGTCACCGCCGTCAAGGTCTCGTCGGCCAACCTCGTGACCTTCCGGATGGGCCCACGCACGGTGGTGTGGGGCGGGGAGCAGGACGGCGAGAAGAAGGTGCGCGTCCTGCGGGTGCTGCTGACCACCAAGGCGGCGGTGGTCGACGTCAGCGCCCCCGACACCCCGGTGACCCGCTGATACCGGTGTGACCAGAGGGGTGCCTGGGACGGTTGGGACTTCCACCGCCCGACGTGGGAGGATTTGCTCCCCGGGATGTCGCGACACGCCCCGACGGAGGTGTGCGTCGGCCGTGGGTCGGACGTAGCGTCGTCCCTCGAGACACCGTGACCGAACCGTGATCCTCGACCTGAGGTCGAGAGTCATCCCGGCCGCACCGACCGTCCTGAACCTCGTTGGAAGGCCCGAACCGTGGCAGCACCCCAGAACTACCTCGCCGTCATCAAGGTCGTCGGCATCGGCGGCGGCGGTGTCAACGCCATCAACCGGATGATCGAGGTCGGCCTCAAGGGCGTCGAGTTCATCGCGGTCAACACCGACGCGCAGGCGCTGCTCATGAGCGACGCCGACGTCAAGCTCGACGTCGGTCGTGAGCTGACCCGCGGTCTCGGCGCCGGCGCCGACCCCGAGGTCGGCAAGAAGGCCGCCGAGGACCACGCCGAGGAGATCGAGGAGGTCCTCAAGGGGGCCGACATGGTCTTCGTCACCGCGGGGGAGGGCGGCGGCACCGGCACCGGCGGCGCGCCCGTCGTGGCCCGCATCGCCAAGGGTCTCGGCGCGCTCACCATCGGCGTGGTCACCCGGCCCTTCACCTTCGAGGGACGCCGCCGCGCGAACCAGGCCGAGACCGGCATCGCCGCGCTGCGCGAGGAGGTCGACACCCTCATCGTCATCCCCAACGACCGGCTGCTGTCGATCAGCGACCGCGGGGTCTCGATGCTCGACGCCTTCCGCAGTGCCGACCAGGTGCTCCTCTCGGGTGTGCAGGGCATCACCGACCTCATCACCACCCCGGGCCTGATCAACCTCGACTTCGCCGACGTCAAGTCCGTCATGCAGGGGGCCGGCTCGGCCCTCATGGGGATCGGCTCGGCCCGCGGCGAGGACCGCGCGGTGCAGGCGGCCGAGCTCGCGATCTCGAGCCCGCTGCTCGAGGCCAGCATCGACGGCGCGCACGGGGTGCTGCTCTCCATCCAGGGTGGCAGCGACCTCGGCCTGTTCGAGATCAACGAGGCCGCCCGCCTGGTCCAGGAGGCCGCCCACCCCGAGGCCAACATCATCTTCGGGGCGGTCATCGACGACGCGCTCGGCGACGAGGTGCGGGTCACCGTCATCGCGGCCGGCTTCGACGGTGGCGCGCCGCTGCACCGGGCCGACAGCCGCGCCCTGGGTACGATCTCGGGCCGCCCGGTGCCCCCCGCGGTCGCCCCGGCGGCACCCACCACCCCGTCCACGCCCGGCGCCCCGCCGAGCCCGGGCGCCGCGGCCCCCGCGGGCGGGCCCGGCACCGCCGCGCCGGCCCCCACCTACGCGCCGCCGCCGGTCGCGCCGGCCGCTCCCGAGTACCGTCCGGAGCCGGTGGCCGCACCGCGGCCGCAGCACGACGACGAGGCTCCGGTACGTACCGAACGCGAGTCGACCCCGGCCGAACCCGTGCGCCAGCAGCCCCCGCGCACCGTCACCTTCGACAACGACGACGACCTCGACGTCCCCGACTTCCTGAAGTAGGGCGACGCCGAACGGGCGGGGGTGGGGCCGGGGACCGGCTCCACCCCCGCCCGCGTCTACGGTGGGGACGTGTTCATCTGGGACGAGACCAGCGGCGGCGTGCGCCGCGCCGTCACCGGCCGGGCCGGCGGGGTCAGCACCGGCGAGCGGGCCGGGCTCAACCTGGGCGGCCACGTCGGTGACGACCCCGCCGCCGTGGCCGAGAACCGCCGGCGCCTGGCCGCCGCCCTCGACCGGCCGGTGGTCTACATGTCCCAGTGCCACGGGGCCGAGGTCGCGGTCGTCGACGCCGTCCCGCTGCTCGCCCCCGCGTGCGACGTGCTCGTCACCACAGCCCCCGACCTGGCCCTGGCGGTGCTGGTGGCCGACTGCGTACCCCTGCTGCTCTCGGGCGACGGCGTGGTCGCGGCGGTGCACGCCGGGCGTCCGGGGCTGATGGCGGGCGTCGTGCCGGCCGCCGTCACCGCCCTGCGCGACCTGGGCGCGACCCGCATCGACGCCGTGGTCGGGCCGTCGGTGTGCGGCCGCTGCTACGAGGTCCCCGCCGCGATGCGCGCCGACGTCGCCGCCGCCCATCCGGTCAGTGCCGCCGTCACCTGGTCGGGGACGCCCTCGGTCGACGTCGCGGCCGGGGTCGTCGAGCAGCTCCGGGGCCTGGGCGTCGCCGTGCGCTGGCTGCCTGGCTGCACCAAGGAGCGCGACGACCTCTACTCCTACCGCGGCGCCCCCACGACCGGCCGGTTCGCGGGCGTCGTGCACCGGGTGGCGTCATGAGCCCCCGCGAGGCCGAGCTGGCGGAGCGCCTGGCTGCCGTCCGGGCCCGCATGGAGGACGCGCGCGTGGCAGCCGGCCGGGACGACACCCCCACGCTCGTGGTGGTCACCAAGTTCTTCCCGGGCAGCGACGTCGAGCTGCTGACCGGGCTCGGGGTCACCGACATCGGCGAGAGCCGCGACCAGGAGGCCGCCGAGAAGGTCGCGGCCCTGGCCCGCCGCGAGGCGCTGACGGTGCACTTCGTCGGCCAGGTGCAGTCGAAGAAGGCCGGCTCGGTCGCGCGCTACGCCGACGTCGTGCACTCCGTCGACCGGGCCAAGCTCGCGCAGGCGCTCGACCGGGGCGCCGAGCGGGCCGGCCGAGTCCTCGACGTCCTGGTCCAGGTGGGGCTCGACACCGCGGGGGAGCGCGGCGGGGTGGCGCCCGCCGACCTCCCCGGGCTGGCCGCCACCGTCGCCGGGCTCGAGCACCTGCGGCTGCGCGGGGTCATGGCCGTCGCTCCTCGGGAGGGGCCTCCCCGGCCGGCCTTCGCGCGGCTGCGCGAGCTCGCTGAGGCCCTGCGCGTCGAGCACCCCGGCGCCACCTGGATGTCCGCCGGGATGAGCGCCGACCTCGAGGACGCCGTGGCCGAGGGCGCGACACACCTGCGTGTCGGCACGGCAATCCTCGGAACTCGTCAGTCACACGGGTAACTTCGGTCACGACGCACGGCACCGGAAGGCGGAGCCGACGACCGAGGAGTACGTGATGGCTGGCGCACTGCGCAAGACGATGGTCTACCTTGGCCTCGCCGAGGACCAGGGCCACTACGACGACGAGTACTACGAGGGCTACGACGAGCAGCCCGAGGTCGCCGACCGCACCGAGCACCGTGGCGCCGAGGTCACCCCGCTGCCGACCCGCCGACCCGTGGCCGAGGTCGTGCGCAGCCACGACGTCGGCAGCGTCTCGCGGATCACGACGATCCACCCCCGCACGTACAACGAGGCCAAGGTCATCGGCGAGAACTTCCGCGACAACGTGCCGGTCATCATGAACCTCACCGACATGAGCGACTCCGACGCCAAGCGTCTCGTCGACTTCGCGGCCGGCCTGGTCTTCGGCCTGCACGGCAGCATCGAGCGCGTCACCTCCAAGGTCTTCCTCCTCTCGCCCGAGACCGTCGAGGTCAACGCCGAGGAGGGCCCGGTCGCCGCCGGCGGCCGCGCGGTGTTCAACCAGAGCTGACGACCCCGGCCCCCCGCCCGGCGGTGCGCTCCGGGCGATGAGCCACACTCGTACCCATGAGGTCGATCTTCGCCGTCCTGGCCTTCGTGGTCTTCCTGTACCTCGTCGTGCTCATCGGTCGGGTCGTCTTCGACTGGATCCGCATCTTCGCCCGCGAGTGGCGGCCCCGCGGCCCGGTGCTGCTCGTCGCCGAGCCCGTCTACACGCTCACCGAGCCGCCGCTGCGGGCCCTGCGCCGCGTCATCCCGCCCCTGCGGCTGGGCGCGGCCAGCATCGACCTGTCCTTCATGGTCCTGTTCTTCGGCGTGATCATCCTGCAGTCGGTGCTCAACTCGCTGGCCTCCTGAGCACTCGCCAGGTCACGGGGGTAGACACCTGTCACGTGGGCCCCGTCATCGCGTAGTCTGTGCCGAACCCGGAGGCGGCATCCGCCGTCCCTCCGGGCCCGTCCCGTGACCGACCGGCCACCAGGAGTTGCACATGGCTCTCACGCCCGAGGACGTCCTCAACAAGACGTTCACCCAGACCCAGTTCCGTCGTGGGTACGACGAGCGGGAGGTCGACGACTTCCTCGACGACATCGTCGCCGAGATGCGCCGGCTCTCGAAGGAGTCCGAGGACCTGCGCAACGAGTCCGGCGTCAGCCGTGAGGGGCGTGGCATGGCGCCCGCGATCTCGCGCGACTCCGACGCGGCCCGCGAGCTCGAGGACCTGCGCTCCAAGAACGCCACCCTCGCCGCCCGCGTCTCCGAGCTCGAGGGCACCCGCAGCGAGCTCACCGCCCGCCTCGGCGAGTTCGAGAACTCCAGCGGTGACCACGACGCCCGCGCCGCCGAGCTGCAGGGCATGGTCAGCCGGCTCGAGCAGCGCAACCGCGAGCTCGAGCAGCAGGCCACCTCGCTGCAGGAGCAGCTCGAGGAGCTGCGCGGCACCAGCGGCGACTCCGACGCCCGGGTCACCAACGCCGAGCGCCGCGCCACCGAGCTCGAGCACCACGCGACGCAGATCGAGCGCCACGCGAACGGGCTCGAGGAGCGCGTCCGCCAGCTCGAGGCCGAGCTGGCCCAGGCCCGCGAGGAGGCCACCGCGGCCACCGGCGAGCGCGACCAGCACGCCGCCGCCCTCACCGCCGCCCGCGACCAGGCCGGGGCCGAGACCGACGAGCGCGTCGGCATCCTCGAGACCCGCCTGCAGGAGGCCGAGGAGCGCGCGCAGCTCGCCGAGCAGCAGGTCCAGGAGGCCCAGGCCCGGGTCCAGGACGCGGAGGCCCGCGCCCAGCAGGCCGAGCAGCGTGCGGCCGAGCAGCAGGGCACCGACGGTGGGGTCGGCGCCGCCGCCCTCGCCGGAGCCGGTGGGGGTGCCAGCGCCGCGGGCGTCATCGCCCTCGCGCAGCGCCTGCACGACGAGCACGTCGCCGCCGGCGAGGCCAAGCGCGACGAGCTGGTGTCCGAGGGTCAGCGCAAGCACGACGAGCTGCTCGGCACCGCCCAGCGCAAGCACGAGGAGCTCATCACGACCGGTCAGGCCCGCTTCGACGAGCTGGTCTCCACCGGTCAGGCCCGCCACGACGAGCTCGTCTCCACCGGTGAGGCCCAGCACGAGGAGCTCGTCACCACGGCGACGAACCAGCGTGACGAGATGATCGGCACGGCCACGACCCAGCGCGACGAGATGCTCACCGAGGCGCGCGAGCGCTCCACCGGGATGGTGGCCGAGGCCCAGCAGAAGAAGGCCTCGATCCTCGAGGAGCTCGGCCGCGAGCGCGGTCTGCTCGAGCGCAAGATCGAGGAGCTGCGCGGGTTCGAGCGCGACTACCGCAGCCGTCTGCACGAGTACATCCAGGCTCAGCTGGCCGACCTCAAGAACGTCGGCGGCGACGACGACGAGGCCGCCGAGCCGGCCGAGGCTCCGCAGCACGAGCACCAGGGCTGACGCCCGTCACGGCGAGGAGGGGTCCGGGCACGTTCCCGGACCCCTCCTCGTTGGGGAGCCGGGACGTACCGGCCACCGACCCGATGTCCGGTTCGGCCCGCTGACCTCGTATCCTCCTCGCACGGCGCGCCGCACGGGCCCGCCGCCACACCCCGGAAGGGTTACCCGCAATGGTGGTCAAGCGCGCGATGGACGCGGCGAAGAAGACGACGGCCGCGGCAGCGTCCTCGGCCCGACGAGCGGTCACCCGGGGCGGGGGCAGCACGGCCGCGGAACCCGCCAAGAAGGCCTCGACCGCGAAGGCGGCTCCGGCTAAGAAGGCCTCGACCGCCAAGGCCTCGACCGCGAAGGCGGCTCCGGCCACGAAGGCCTCGACCGCCAAGGCCGCGACGACGAAGGCGGCTCCGGCCACGAAGACCTCGACCGCCAAGGCCGCGACGGCGAAGGCGGCTCCGGCCACGAAGGCCTCGACCGCCAAGGCCGCGACGGCGAAGGCGGCTCCCGCCAAGAAGGCCTCGACGGCGAAGGCGGCTCCCGCCAAGAAGGCCTCGACCGCGAAGGCGGCTCCCGCCAAGAAGGCGTCGACCACGAAGGCGGCTCCGGCCACGAAGGCCTCGACCGCCAAGGCCTCGACGGCGAAGGCGGCTCCCGCCAAGAAGGCGTCGACCGCCACGAAGGTCTCGGCCGGCTCGCTGCCCGTCCGCGAGGGCGAGTCGAAGTGGACCGCGGCCGAGGTGCGCGAGGTGCGCGCCGAGCTCGAGGGCGACATCGCCCACCTGCGCGAGGAGCTCGAGCACGCCCAGAGCGACCTGGTCGACCTGATGCGCGACTCCGGCGACGGTGCCGGTGACGACCAGGCCGACGCGGGTGCCAAGACCTACGAGCGCGAGCAGGAGATCTCCCTCGCGAACAATGCCCGCGAGATGCTCGAGCAGACCGAGCACGCCCTCGCGCGCCTGGACGACGGGACCTACGGGACATGCGAGTCGTGCGGCAACCCGATCGGCAAGCTCCGGCTCCAGGCGGCGCCGCGCGCGACGCTGTGCATGCCGTGCAAGACCAAGGAGGAGCGTCGCTGACGGGCATCGAGCCCTCGCCGACGCCGGTCGACGCGCCCGCGCGGGCCGACCGGCGGGGTCTGCGCACCCGGCTGGCGGTCGTCGCCCTCGCGGTGCTGGCCCTCGACCAGGCCACCAAGGCGTGGGCCCTGGCCGCCCTGACCCCCGGGGAGCCGGTCGACGTGCTCGGCTCCGCCATCCGGCTCAACCTGATCCGCAACGCCGGCGCGGCCTTCTCGCTCGGTGACGGCTCGACCTGGGTGCTCACCCTGGTCTCGCTGGCCATCCTGGTCGGTGTGGTCATCGGGGCGCGGCGGGTCGCCAACTCCCCGTGGGCGCTCTCGCTGGGTCTGCTGCTCGGCGGCGCCGTCGGCAACCTCGTCGACCGGTTCGCCCGCGAGCCCGGCCCCGGGCGCGGCCACGTCGTCGACTTCATCGACTACTTCGGCTTCTTCATCGGCAACGTCGCCGACATCGCCATCGTGGTGGCGGCCGGCGTCATCATGGTCCTGGCCCAGCGCGGGATCTCGGTCGGCGCCCCCGTGCACCACCCCGAGCACGCCGATGGCTGACCAGCGCAGCTTCCTGGTCCCCGAGGGGCTCGAGGGCGAGCGGGTCGACGCCGCCATCGCCCGGCTCTTCGGCCTCTCGCGCACCCGCGCCGCCGACCTCGCCGCCGCGGGCGAGGTCAGCGTCAACGCGACCGTCGTCGGCAAGAGCCACCGGGTCAGCGGGGGCGACCTGCTCGAGGTGACCATCCCCAGCGGCCCGGCGGCCGTCCTCGAGGTCGTCGCCGAGCCCGTCCCGGGCATGCGCGTGGTCCACGACGACGACGACATCGTGGTCGTCGACAAGCCGGTGGGCGTCGCGGCCCACCCCAGCGTCGGCTGGACCGGCCCCAACGTGCTGGCGGGCCTCAAGGCCGCCGGCTACCGCATCTCCACCAGCGGGGCCAGCGAGCGCCAGGGCATCGTCTCGCGTCTCGACGTGGGCACCTCCGGGCTGATGGTGGTCTGCAAGAGCGAGCGCGGCTACTCGGTCCTCAAGCGTGCCTTCAAGGAGCGCCGGGTCGAGAAGACCTACCACGCGCTGGTACAGGGCCTGCCCGACCCGCTGGTCGGCACCATCGACGCCCCCATCGGCCGCCACCCCGGGCACGACTACAAGTTCGCGGTGATGGACTCGGGCAAGCACGCCGTCACGCACTACGAGCTGATCGAGGCCTTCCGGCACGCGAGCCTGCTCGACATCCGGCTCGAGACCGGCCGCACCCACCAGATCCGCGTGCACATGGCCGCCGTGCGCCACCCCTGCGTCGGCGACCCCACGTACGGCGCCGACCCCACCCTGGCCGCCCGTCTCGGCCTCGAGCGGCAGTGGCTGCACGCCGTCGGGCTGGGCTTCGAGCACCCCGGCTCGGGGGAGTGGGTCACCTTCGAGAGCGGCTACCCGGCCGACCTCCAGGGCGCCCTCGACCGTCTCTGACGCGGCGCGGCAGGGGGTGCGGGCGACACGGTCCGCGACACGCCCGGCGGTGTCCCCGGGCCGACCTAGGATGGTCGGCGATGTCCTCCCCGTCCGCCCCGAGTCCGAGCCCGTCGCCCCCCGCGAAGGGCTCCGACCAGTTCGTGCACCTGCACGTGCACACCGAGTACTCGATGCTCGACGGCGCGGCCCGCATCGGTGACCTCTTCACCCGTGCCGCCGAGCTCGGGATGCCCGCGCTGGCGACCACCGACCACGGCTACGTCTTCGGCGCCTACGAGTTCTGGAAGAAGGCCCAGGGCACGGGGGTCAAGCCGATCATCGGCGTCGAGGCCTACGTCACCCCGGGCACGCACCGCACCGACAAGACCCGCGTCAAGTGGGGCGACGAGCGCACCCGCCCCGGCGACGACGTCTCCGGCTCGGGCGCCTACACCCACATGACGCTGCTGGCCCGTGACAACACCGGCCTGCACAACCTCTTCCGGATGGACTCCCAGGCCTCGCTCGACCAGGTCTACGCCAAGTGGCCCCGCGTCGACCGCGAGCTGCTCGACCAGTACGGCAAGGGCCTGATCGCCACCACGGGCTGCCCCTCCGGTGAGGTGCAGACCCGCATCCGGCTCGGCCAGTACGACCTGGCCAAGCAGGCCGCCTCCGACCTGCGCGACATCTTCGGGGCTGAGAACTTCTTCTGTGAGCTGATGGACCACGGGCTCGACATCGAGCGCCGCGTCCAGCAGGACCTGCTGCGGATCGCCCGCGAGCTCGGGCTGCCGCTGGTCGCCACCAACGACCTGCACTACACCAGCCCCGAGGACGCCAAGGCCCACGGCGCCCTGCTGTGCGTGCAGTCGGGCTCGACGATGATGGACCCGGGCCGGTTCAAGTTCGACGCCGACGACTTCTACCTCAAGTCCGCCGCCGAGATGCGCCACACCTGGCGCGAGCTGCCCGAGGCGTGCGACAACACCCTCCTCATCGCCGAGATGTGCGACATCTCGTTCACCGAGGGCGAGGGGCGCTTCATGCCGCGCTTCCCGTGCCCGCCCGGTGAGAACGAGGAGAGCTGGTTCGTCAAGGAGGTCCAGCGCGGCCTGCGCGAGCGCTTCCCCGAGGGCATCCCCGCCTACGCCCAGCGCCAGGCCGAGTACGAGACCGAGGTCATCGTCTCGAAGGGCTACCCGGGGTACTTCCTCGTCGTCGCCGACTTCATCACCTGGGCCAAGGAGAACGGCATCCGGGTGGGCCCGGGCCGTGGCTCGGGTGCCGGCTCGATGTGCGCCTACGCCATGAAGATCACCGACCTCGACCCCGTGCCGCACGGCCTGATCTTCGAGCGCTTCCTCAACCCCGAGCGCGCCTCGATGCCCGACTTCGACGTCGACTTCGACGAGCGCCGACGCGGCGAGGTCATCCGCTACGTCACCGAGAAGTACGGCTCCGAGCGGGTCGCGCAGATCGTCACGTACGGCACCATCAAGGCCAAGCAGGCCGTCAAGGACTCCGCCCGCGTCATGGGCCACCCCTTCTCGGTCGGCGAGCAGCTGACCAAGGCGATGCCCCCGGACGTCATGGGCAAGGGCGTGTCGCTCTCGGGCATCTACGACCCCGAGCACCCCCGCTACGGCGAGGGCAAGGAGTTCCGCGACCTCGTCGCGCAGGAGCAGTACCTCCAGGAGGTCGTCGAGACCGCCAAGGGCCTCGAGGGGCTCAAGCGCCAGTGGGGGGTGCACGCGGCCGGCGTCATCATGAGCAGCGAGCCCCTGATCGACGTCATCCCGATCATGCGCCGTCTGCAGGACGGGCAGGTCATCACCCAGTTCGACTACCCGAGCTGCGAGTCGCTCGGCCTGGTCAAGATGGACTTCCTGGGCCTGCGCAACCTCACCATCCTCGACGACGCCATCGCCAACGTGCAGGCCAACCGGGGCGAGGACATCGACCTCGACGCGCTCTCGAAGGACATGACCGACAAGGCCACCTACGAGCTGCTCGGGCGCGGCGACACCCTCGGGGTGTTCCAGCTCGACGGCGGTGGGATGCGCACCCTGCTGAAGCTGATGCAGCCCGACAACTTCGAGGACATCTCGGCGGCCCTGGCGCTGTACCGGCCCGGCCCGATGGGCGTCAACGCCCACACCAACTTCGCGCTGCGCAAGAACGGCAAGCAGGAGCTCATCCCGCTCGACCCGCAGCTCAAGGGCAAGCTCCAGCCCGAGATGGTCGAGGCCCTCGAGCCCATCCTGGGCACCACCTACGGCCTGGTCATCTACCAGGAGCAGGTCATGGAGATCGCGCAGCAGCTGGCGGGGTACACCCTCGGCAACGCCGACCTCCTGCGCCGCGCGATGGGCAAGAAGAAGAAGGAGGTCCTCGACAAGGAGTACGTGCCCTTCTCGGACGGCATGAAAGCCAAGGGCTTCACCGAGGCCTCGGTCGCGGCCCTCTGGGGCGTCCTGGTGCCGTTCTCCGACTACGCCTTCAACAAGGCCCACACCGCGGCGTACGGCCTGGTCTCGTACTGGACCGCCTACCTCAAGGCCAACTACCCGGCCGAGTACATGGCGGCCCTGCTCACCAGCGTCGGCGACGACAAGGACAAGTCCGCCCTCTACCTCGGCGAGTGCCGGCGGATGGGCATCAAGGTCCTGCCGCCCGACGTCAACGACTCGGTCGGCCAGTTCGCCGCCGTCGGCACCGACATCCGCTTCGGCCTCAACGCCATCCGCAACGTCGGGCACAACGTCGTCGAGGCCATCGTCGCCGCACGCGAGGAGAAGGGCCGCTTCACCTCCTTCCGTGACTTCATGTCCAAGGTCCCGGCGGTGGTGTGCAACAAGCGCACCATCGAGTCCCTCATCAAGGGCGGCGCCTTCGACGGCCTGGCCGAGACCCGGATGGGCCTGGTGCGGGTGCACGAGGAGTACGTCGACGCGTTCGTGGCGGTCAAGCGCCAGGAGGCCATCGGCCAGGACAGCCTCTTCGGCTCCTTCGGTGACGACGACGGCGGGGGCTCCTCCGGGGGCGACCTGATGGGCCTGGCCCCGGTGCCGGGCGTCGAGTGGGACAAGTCGACCCTGCTCTCCTTCGAGCGCGAGATGCTCGGGCTCTACGTCTCGGACCATCCCCTGCTGGGGGTCGAGCACGTGCTGGCGGCCCACGCCGACACCCAGATCGCCGCCCTCACCGCCGATGAGGGCGGCCGGCCCGACTCCTCCATGGTCACCATCGCGGGGCTCATCACCGGGCTGCAGATCAAGCGCACCAAGAAGGGCGACCTCTGGGCCATCGCGACCCTCGAGGACCTCGCCGGCTCCATCGAGTGCCTGTTCTTCCCCAGCAGCTACATGACGGTCTCGGGGATGCTCCAGCAGGACCAGATCGCCGTGGTGCGCGGCAAGATCAACCGCCGCGACGACACGGTCTCGATCTACGCGCAGGAGCTCACCCTGCCCGACATCAGCGACGGCCCCCGCGGCCCGGTGGTGGTGTCGATGGAGACCGTGCGCGCCACCACCGAGCGCATCGAGGAGCTCAAGTCGGTGCTCACCAACCATCCGGGCACCACCGAGGTGCACCTGCGCCTGCTCAAGCCCGGGCGCGCCGTCGAGATCCGGCTCGACCCGGCCTACCGGGTCAACGCCGACGAGGCGCTGTTCGGCGACCTCAAGGTGCTCCTCGGCCCCCGCTGCCTCTCCTGACCCGGCGCGCCCAACGCCGCGGTGAACGCACGATGACGGTCGCGAGTCGCGCGTATCGCCCCCTCCCGATCGGCTGTGAACTCCCTTAGGGTGAGGGCGCCTGACCGACCCCCAGGGAGACAACACATCATGAGAAGCACTCGCCGACGCGCGCTCGGAGCCGGCCTCGCCGCCTCTGCGCTCGTGGCTCTCGTCGCCGGTACCCCGGCCGTGGCCAAGAGCAACCCCATCCCCCCCGCGGGCAAGGGCACCGGACCGCTCCAGAGCGTCCAGCTGCTCTCGTTCAACGACTACCACGGCCACCTCGAGGCCACGGACTCGCCGCTGAGCGCCACGCTCGACCCGAGCCGGACCCCGGCCGGGGGAGCCGAGCACCTGGCCACCGCGCTCTCCGAGCTGCGCAAGGACGCCCCGAAGGGCCGCTCCCTGACCGTGGCCGCCGGTGACCTCATCGGCGGCTCGACCTTCCTGTCGGGCCTGTTCCACGACGAGCCCGCCGTCGAGACCCTCAACGCGATGAAGCTGGACGTCAGCAGCGTGGGCAACCACGAGTTCGACGAGGGCACCGCCGAGCTCCTGCGTATGCAGAAGGGCGGCTGCCACCCCGTCGACGGCTGCTACTTCCCGACCCAGCCCTACGGGGGCGCCGACTTCCAGTGGCTGGCGGCCAACGTCGTCAAGAAGTCCGACGGCCGCACCCTCCTGCCGGGGACCTCGGTCAAGAACGTCAACGGGATGAAGATCGGCTTCATCGGCATGACCCTCGAGGCGACCCCGACCCTCGTCGACCCGGCCGGCGTGGCGTCGGTCGACTTCAAGGACGAGGTCGAGACCGCCGAGAGCCAGGCGAAGCTCCTCAAGAAGCAGGGCGTGCAGTCCATCGTCGTGCTCCTCCACGAGGGCGGCTACCAGAGCGGGACGTACGACCAGTGCGTCGGCATCTCCGGCCCGATCGACCAGATCGCCCGCACGATGACCGCCGACGTCGACGCCATCATCACCGGTCACACCCACCAGCCCTACGTCTGCCACATCCCCGACCCGGCCGGCCACGACCGCCTCGTCACCAGCGCGGCGTCCTACGGCCAGGTGGTCACCGAGACCGACCTCGTCATCGACCGCCGCACCGGTGACGTCGACCGGCGGCACACCACGGCGCAGAACCACCTCGTCTCGCGCGCCGCGTACCCGGCCGACCCGGAGCAGACCAAGATCCTCGCCAAGTGGAACGCCATCGCCGGCCCGCTCGCGGCGCAGGTCGTCGGCAGCAACGCCGAGGACATCACCGGGGACGCCGGGGGCGACCGCGGCATCGAGACCCCGATGGGTGACCTCGTCGCCGACGCGATCCTCTGGGGCACGCAGGCGCCGGCCAGTGGCGGAGCGCAGATCTCCTTCATGAACGTCGGCGGGGTGCGGGCCAGCCTGCTCTACGCCCCGAAGTACGCCGAGGGGCCGGGTCAGATCACCTACGCCGAGGCCTACGACGTGGCACCCTTCGGCAACCTCCTGGTCTCGATGGACCTCACCGGAGCCCAGATCACGACGATCCTGGAGCAGCAGTACCAGCCCGTCGCGGCGCGCGGCAGCCGGCCGACGCTGGCGCTCGGGGTCTCCCAGGGCTTCTCGTACCAGTGGGACGCCAGCCGGCCCCAGGGCTCGCGGGTCGTTCCCGGCTCGATGACCCTGAACGGCACCCCGCTCAGCGCGACCGGCACCTACCGGGTCTCCACGCTGAACTTCCTCGCCAACGGGGGCGACCTGTTCACCGGGTTCTCCGCCGGCACCAACCTGCTCGGTGGGGCCGAGGACCTCGCCAACCTGGTCGCCTACGTCAAGGCGAACCCGGGGCTGCGGGCGCCCGCCGACCGGGTCGCCGGTCTCTGACCGAGCCCGACCCGCCGAGGGCCGCACCCCACCCGGGGGTGCGGCCCTCGCCGTGTCCGGGGCGGGCGGCCCGGGCCTGGTGGGCGCCGCCCCATAGGGTGGCGCCATGGCGCGCCCCACCCCTCCCAGCCCTCCGACCGCCCCCCAGCGTCCGCACGTGCGCGAGCACCACGGCGACCGCGTCGAGGACCCCTACTGGTGGATGCGTGACCTCGAGGACCCCGAGCTGCTGAGCCACCTCGAGGCCGAGAACGCCTACGCCGAAGCCGTCACCGCCGACCTCGCGCCGCTGCGCGCCACCCTCTTCGCCGAGATCAAGGCGCGGGTCAAGGAGGACGACCTCTCGGTGCCGGTGGCCAGCGGGCCGTGGTGGTACTTCAGCCGCACCGCGCAGGGGCGCCAGTACACCGCGCACGTGCGCGCCCCGCGGGCCGAGGGCGACCCCCGCCCCGACCCCGAGGGCGCGCCCCTCCCCGGCGAGGAGGTCGTCCTCGACGGCAACGTCGAGGCCGGTGACTCCGAGTTCTTCTCGCTCGGCGCGCTCACCGTCAGCCCCGACCACCGGCTCGTCGCGTTCGCCGTCGACACCGCCGGTGACGAGCGCTTCGACCTCACGGTGCGCGAGGTGTCGTCGGGCGAGGTCCTCGACCGCTCGCTCACCCGCATCGGCTACGGCTGCGAGTTCAGCCACGACGGCCGCTTCGTGTTCTACACCCGTGTCGACGACGCCTGGCGCCCCCACCAGCTGTGGCGCCACCGGGTCGGCACCGAGGCCGCCGACGACGTGCTGGTGCACCAGGAGGACGACGAGCGATTCTGGATGGGCATCAGCTCCAGCCGCGACGAGCGCTGGCTGCTGCTCGGCCTGGGCTCGAAGACGACCAGCGAGGTGCGCATCCTCGACAGCACCGACCCCGAAGGCGAGTGGCGGGTCGTGGCCCCCCGCCGCGAGGGCGTCGAGTACGACGTCGAGCCCGCCGGCGACCGGCTGCTGGTCGTGCACAACACCCACACCCCCGACTCCGACCTCGCGTGGGCGCCGCTCGACGCCACCTCGCACGAGCAGTGGGTGCCGCTGCTGGCCTCCGGCGAGGGCGAGCGCTTCGTCGGGGTCGACGCCTTCGACCGCGCCACCGTGCTGTCGCTGCGCACCGGGGGCCTCACCGCGCTGCGGGTGCTGCCGCGCGACGAGGCCTCGGTGTCCGGGCACGCCGCGCCGTGGGACGTGCCGGTCGAGCAGCCGGTGCACTCCATCGGGCTGGGCGACAACCCCGAGCCCGACCAGAGCACCATCCAGGTCGTCGTCGAGTCGTGGACGACGCCGCGCACCGTCCTCGACGTCGACCTCGCCACCGGGGCCCACACCGTGCTCAAGCGCCAGCCGGTGCTCGGCGGCTTCGACGCCGCCGACTACGAGGAGTCGCGCGAGTGGGCCACCGCCGACGACGGCACCGCCGTGCCGGTCTCGATCGTGCGCCGCCGGGGGGTCACCGCGGACGGCACCAACCCCGGCCTGCTCGGCGCGTACGGGGCGTACGAGATCTCCTCCGACCCGTACTTCTCGGTGGCGCGCCTCGGGCTGGTCGACCGCGGTGTGGTCTTCGCCGTCGCGCACGTGCGCGGGGGCGGCGAGATGGGCCGACGGTGGTACGACGACGGCAAGCTGACCGCCAAGCCCAACACCTTCTCCGACACCGTGGCGGTCGCGCGCCACCTGGTCGACGCCGGCTGGGTGGCGCCGGGCCGACTGGGGCTCGAGGGTGGCTCGGCCGGCGGTCTGCTGGTGGGGGCGGTGGTCAACCTGGCCCCCGAGCGGTTCCGGGTCGTGCACGCGGCCGTGCCCTTCGTCGACGCCCTGACCACCATCCTCCAGCCCGAGCTGCCGCTCACGGTGGGGGAGTGGGAGGAGTGGGGCGACCCGCTCCACGACCCCGAGGTCTACGCGGCCATGCGGGCGTACACCCCGTACGAGAACATCCGGGCGGTCGAGTACCCGGCCGTCCTCGCGACCAGCAGCCTGCACGACACCAGGGTCTACGTCACCGAGCCGGCCAAGTGGGTCGCCCGGCTGCGCGGCACCGTCACCAACGACCCCGAGCGCTCCCCGATCCTGCTGCGCACCGAGCTCTCGGCGGGGCACGGTGGCCGGTCCGGGCGGTACGCCGCCTGGGAGCAGATCGCCTGGGAGTGGGCCTTCGTGCTCGACCGGCTCGGCGCCACCGAGCGGCTCGACGGCTCTCGCGTCAGCGGGTGACCAGCAGCGGGGCGGGGCAGCGGCCCACCAGCGACGTCGCGGTCGAGCCCAGCCGCAGGCCCTCGAACCCGCCCGCGCCGCGGCTGCCCACGACGAGCAGGTCGGCGCCTTCCGCGTGCTCGACCAGGGCTCGCACCGGGTCCTCCCGCACGACGTGGACGGCGGCCGGGACGGCGGGCAGACCCGGCTCGGCCAGGGTCGCCCGTACCGAACGCTCGATGCCCTGCTCGTAGTCCTCCCAGCTCGACGCGCTGGCCAGGGTGGGGTCGTGCGCCCCGCTGGCCTGCCAGACGTGCACGACCTCGAGGCTCCCTCCGAGCCGCTGGGCCTCGTGCGCGGCCGCGCGCAGTGCGGTCAGCGAGGCCTTGGACCCGTCGACGCCGACCACGACCCGGCCGCCCCGGGTCGGGGCGCCGGCGGTCTCGTGGCCGACCACCAGGACGAAGCACCGCGCGTGGGCGAGCACCTGCCGGGCGACCGCGCCCATCGTGGTGTGGCTGAGCAGCCCGAACCCGGTGGCCCCGACGACCACCAGGGCGGCCGACCGGGATGCCGAGACCAAAGCGGTGCTCGCGTAGCCGTCGGGGAGGGCCGTCGTGACCTCCAGGTCGGGATGCACCGCGTGGGCCCGGGCCACCGCCGCCGCGAGGAGGCGCCGCCCGTGGGCGGTGACGACCTCGCGGTCGGCCAGGGCGCCGAAGCCCAGCATCGGCAGGTCGGGCGCGAAGGCGTGCACCACGTGCAGCGGCAGGCCGCGGTCGTGGGCGGCGCGGGCGGCGTGCTGCACGGCCGTGGCCGAGAGGGGCGAGCCGTCGACACCGACGACCACACGGGACCCTGACATGCTCCGTCCTTCCAGTCGGGGGACCGGCGGCGGGCGCGCCATGGACGCTGCGGGATGACGTGTCCGTCGTCGTGTGGGGCGCCCTCGCCCCACGCACTGACGCTCCCACTGTCCGGACCCGAGGGCAAGGGGCGATGGTCCCGGGGGGTGCGGCGGCGTCGGGGCCGGGGGTCGTAGGCTCCCGCCATGACCGAGCGCGCGATCGAGTGGGTCCACGACGGAGGCCGTGACGGCCGCGGGGTGCTGCGCATCCTCGACCAGACGGTGCTGCCCCTCACGACCACCTACCTCGACCTCGACACCGTCGACGGCCTGGTCGAGGCCATCGACGCCCTGGCCGTCCGCGGCGCCCCGGCGCTCGGCGTGGCGGGCGCGCTCGGCGTGGTGGTGGCCCTCGACGAGGGGGAGCGGTCCGGCTGGGACGCCGCGCGGCTCGACCGCGAGATCGACCGGGTGCGCCACGCCCGCCCCACCGCGGTCAACCTCGCGTGGGGTGTCGACCAGGTGCGCGGGCTGCTCCCGCAGGGCCGCGAGGCGGTGCTGCGGGCCGGCCTCGAGGTCGCCGCCGCCGACGAGGCCGCCAACCGTGAGCTGTCTCGCCTGGCTGCCGACTGGCTGCTGGCGCGGACCGGGCGGGACCGGCTGCGCGTGCTCACCCACTGCAACGCCGGGCTGCTCGCGACGTCGGGCTGGGGCACCGCGCTGGGCGTGGTCCGTGAGCTGCACGAGCGGGGTGCGGTCGAGTTCGTCTACGCCGACGAGACCCGCCCGCTGCTGCAGGGGGCCCGGCTCACCGCCTGGGAGCTGGCCGCCGAGGGCATCCCGCACGCGGTGCAGGTCGACGGCGCGGCCGCCTCGACCATCCTGCGCGGGCTGGTCGACTGCGCGGTGGTGGGGGCCGACCGCATCGCCGCCAACGGCGACGTGGCCAACAAGATCGGCACCCTCGGGGTGGCGCTCGCCTGCCACGAGGCCGGCATCCCGCTGCTGGTGGCCGCCCCGTGGTCGACGGTCGACCTCGCGATGGCCGACGGCTCGGGCATCGAGATCGAGGAGCGCTCGGGCGCCGAGGTCACGACCTGGGCCGGCATCCGCACCACCCCCGAGGCGACGCCCGGGTTCAACCCGGCCTTCGATGTCACCCCGGCCCGCTTCGTGGCCGCCGTGGTCACCGAGCGTGGGGTCGTCGAGCCGTCGGCGGGTCACACGCTCGCCGAGGACCCTTCCGTCCCCGCCTGAAGGATCAGGCTTCATTCCCGCTGAATGAAGGTATGATCTTCAGATGGCTGAGATGAAGCCCGGTGCTTCAGTGAGCGTGCTGATCGGCGACATCGTCGCGTCCCGTCGCGCCGGCGACCGACGGGCCGTGCATGACGCCGTGGCGGCGGCCCTGGCCACCGTCGAGGCGGCGGTGCCGTCGGTGCGGGGCCTGCGGGTGACGGTGGGCGACGAGTTCCAGGGCGCGTACCGCAGCCTCGGGGAGGCGCTGGACGCGGCCCTGCGGGTCCGTCTCGAGCTGCTGCCCGACGTCGACGTGCGCGTCGGGGTCGGGGTCGGCACGGTCACGCTCCTGGACGCCGAGCGCGGCATCGAGGACGGCTCGGCCTGGTGGGCCGCCCGCGACGCCATCGACGCCGTCGAGGCCGCCGCCGACCGTGCGCCCACCCGGCTGCTGCGCACCGGCCTGCGCGATGCCGACGGCCGGGACCCCCGGGTCGACGCCGTCAACGCCGCCCTGCTCTGTCGGGACCACCTGGTTGGATCTCTCTCGGAACGGTCACTCCGGCTGCTGAGGGGGCTCATGGATCCCGACACCACCCAGGCCGACCTCGCCGCGCGCGAAGGGGTCAGTGCCTCCGCCGTGTCGCAGCGCGTCCGCTCCGACGGGGTCGGGGCCGTGCTGGCCGCCCACGAGCTGCTCCGGGGCCTCGCGTGAGCTGGCTGGGGGTGTGGCTGCTCGGCGTCGGGCTGGCCGACCTGGTCCGCGCCGCCCGGCGCCCGGCGGTGTCGCGGTGGGCGCCCTGGGCCGGGGGCGTGGTGGTCGTGCTGGTCGGTGCCGGTGCCGGGCTGTTCGGGGTCGGCGACGCCGTGGCCCTCGTCGGCGCCGTGCTGTCGCTGCTGTTGTGGCTGCGCTGGTCCGACGCCGCGCTGGCGCACGGCCGCGGGCACGCCCGCTCGCTCGGGGCCCTGGCCGGCGGGGCGGTCTGGCTGGTGGCACTGTCCGGGTGGGCCTCGCCACCGGGCGGCGGGCTGGGGCGCTGGCTGCGCTGGGCCGAGCTCCCCAGCGCGCGGGCCGGCGTCACGGTCGCGCAGGTCCTGCTCGTCCTCGGGCTCCTGGTGGCCAACCTCGCCACCGGCAACGTCGTCGTCCGGCTGGTGCTGGTCAGCATCGGGGCCCTGCGTCCGCTGGGGCGGGCGCGTACCTCGGCCATGGCCATGCCCGAGCCGGCGCTCCAGCTGCGCGGCGGCCGCCTCCTCGGCCCCATGGAGCGGGTCGTCATCCTCGGCCTCGGGCTGGCCGGCCAGCTCACGGCCGCGGCCCTGGTCATCGCGGCCAAGGGCCTGATCCGCTTCCCCGAGCTGCAGAGCAAGCGCAGCGACCGTGAGAGCGTCGACGGTGCAGGCATCGACGAGGTCACCGAGTACTTCCTGGTCGGCTCGTTCGTCTCCTGGCTCATCGCGCTGGGCAGCCTCTTCCTCGCCCGCTGAGCCCGACCCGGGTCGCCGGGTCAGACGTCGATGATGCGGCCCTTCCACTCCGCCGGGAAGTCGGTGGCGCGGTCGCCCGCCTGCAGCAGCCGGTAGGTCATCGCGGCCGCCTCCTCGAGGTTCAACGCCCGGCGCAGGGCCATCGTCACGGTGTCGCCGAGGGCCGAGCAGCCGTGGTGGGCCAGCACCACGGCGTCGTGGTCGCGGGCGGCCTCGGCGGCGGCCCGGGCGAGCTCGTCGCTGCCCGAGGGCATGAACGGCACCCGCCCGGCACTGCCCAGGTAGTACTGGTGGTCCAGGGTGGTGAACCGGATCGGCGCACCGAGCATGTCGACCAGGAGGACGTGCTGCGGGTGCAGGTGCACGATGGCCCGCACGTCCTGGCGCACGGCGTAGGTGCGCTGGTGCAGCTTCCACTCCACCGACGGGCGTGCCGCCCCACCCACCCGGTCGCCGCCCGGGGTGAGCTCGGCGAAGTCGTCCGGGGTGAGGCGGTCGAGCCAGGTGCCGGTGGCGGTGACGACGAACCGGTCGGTGCCGGGCACCCGGGCCGAGAGGTTGCCACCGCTGGCCTGCACCAGCCCACGGGCCACCACCTGCCGGCCCGCGTCGACGAGCTGGTCGAGGATCTCGGCGAGCCCGGGGCCGGCCCCCGCGGCGGCCTCGGAGGTGCTCTCGGACGACGGGTTCGCGCTCACGGGGCGATCATGCCGCACGGCGTCCGGCCCGAGGCCCGTGGGCGGCGCGCTCAGCCGACGTGGTCGCGCCAGGAGTGCTGGGGCTCGTACCCGAGGACCTGCCGGGCCTTGTCGATGCCGAGGAGCGTCTCGTGCTCACCGAGCTCCCTGGTCACCGGCACGTCGGGGTAGACCTCGGCCATCAGGCTCGCGCTCGAACGGCTCATCACGGTGTCGGCGTTGGCGATGACGAACACCTCCGCCCCGGGCACGTCGTAGGCCAGGGCCTTCTCGACGGCCTGGGCGCCGTCGCGCGCGTCGATGTAGCCCCACAGGTTCCAGCGCCGCAGCTGCGGGTCGGCGTCGAAGGACGGGAACTGCGCGTAGTCCTCGACGTCCATGACGTTCGAGAAGCGCAGGCCGACCGCCACCAGCTCGGGCTGCCAGCGGCAGAAGTGCCCGGCCATCTCCTCCTCGAGGGCCTTGTTCAGCGAGTACGTCGACTCCGGCCGCGGCGCGTACTCCTCGTCGACGGGCGCGTAGGGCGGCGGGGTGTCGAACGGCAGGCCCAGCACGGTCTCGCTCGAGGCCCACACCAGCGTGGTGATGCCGAGGGCGCGGACAGCGGCGAACACGTTGTAGGTCGCGGCCGAGTTGTTGGCGAAGGTGGCGGCGTTCGTCGTCATCCCGGGGGCCGGGATGGCGGCCAGGTGCACCACCGCGTCGACGGCCGCGTGCTCGTCGACCCCGCCCCCGAAGGCCTCGACCACCTGGCCGTAGTCGGTGAGGTCGGCGACGACGAACTCGCCGCGGACGTCGCGGGGGTCGCCGGCCGGGTCGCGGTCGATGGCCAGGACGTCGAGGCCGATGCCGCGCAGGTGCGTCACGACGGCGCGGCCGAGCTTGCCGTGGGCGCCGGTGACGGCGACGCGGCGGGGCAGGGCGGCGGCCGCCGCGCTGGACGACGGGGCGGACGACGGGGCGGACGACGAGGTGGACGACGGGACGGACGACGAGGTGGACGACGGGACGGGGCCGGTGGGGGAGTCGCTCATGCCCTCATCCTGGCCCGTCGTAGGGTCGGCGTCGGACATCGGCACCAGGGAGGATGACACCGTGGCGTACTTCGAGCGGCTGGGCGCGACCCGGTTCCGGGCCACCGAGCGCACCAGCGGCGCCTGGCGCGAGGACGAGCAGCACATCTCGCCGGCCCTGGGCCTGATGGCGCACCTGGTCGAGCAGCACAGAGACGCCCGGCGCGAGGACGGCATGGCGGTGGCCCGGCTCTGCTACGACATCCTCGGGACGGTGCCGGTGGCCGAGGTCGAGGTCGGGGTGCGGGTGGTGCGCCCCGGGCGGACCATCGAGCTGGTGGAGGCGACCCTGGCCCATGCGGGGCGTCCCGTCGTCCTCCTACGGGCCTGGCTGATGGCGCAGCGTGACACCGCTGCGGTGGCCGGCACCGCGCTGCCGTCCATCCCCGGCCCCGACGAGCTCGAGCCGTGGACGCCGAGTGCCACCTGGCCCGGCGGGTTCATCGGGTCGGTCGAGCTACGGCGCCATCTCGAGGAGCCCGGTCGCGGCTGGTTCTGGGTGCGCACCGATGTGCCCCTCCTGGCCGACGAGCCGGTGAGCACGCTGGCGCGCACGGCCGGGCTGCTCGACATCGCCAACGGGATGACCGTGCGCGCCGACCCGCGCGACGTGCACTACCCGAACATCGACCTGACGGCCCACCTGCTGAGGCTGCCGGCCGAGGGATGGCTGGGCGTGGATGCGACGGTGACGTTCGACGCCAACGGGATCGGCCTCACCAGCAGCCGGCTCCACGACGAGAGCGGCCCGCTCGGCGCGCTCGCCCAGACCCTGACCGTCCGCCCCCGCTGACCTTCCTGGCCGGCGTGGCCGGCGTGGCCCGCACGTCACGCGGGGGTGGAGACCCGCGAGGTGGGCTGCGCCGGCTCCAGTGCCGGCCGGGCTGCGGACGGGACCACGAGCACCGGGCACGGGCTGCCGTGCAGCAGACGGCTGCTGACCCCGCCGAGGAGGAGGCCGACGAAGCCCCCGCTGCCCCGGGAGCCGACCACCAGCAGCTGCGCGGAGCGGGCGACCTCGCGGATCACCGGCACCGGCTCGCCTCGGAGGATCTCGGTGCGGACCACGACGTCCGGGTACTTCTCCGCCCAGCCCGCCATCATCTCGGACACCGAGAGCTCCTCGGCGTCGTACGCGGGATGCTCGCCTCCCGCCCAGCGGCTCGCGTCGTCGAAGGCTCCCGGGTGCTCCAGCCACCACGCGTGGACCGCGACGAGGGGAGCCGAGCGGCGCGACGCCTCCGCGAAGGCCAGGCCGATCGCCGGCCGGCTGTGCTCGCCGGTGTCGACGCCGACGACCACCGGCCCGTGCTCGGGCAGGTCCAGGCCGTCCGGGACGACGAGCACCGGGCACCGGGAGTGCATGGCGACCTGATGGGTGGTCGCGCCGAGCACCTCGCCCGCCAGCCGGCCCAGCCGGCCCGACCCGATGACGACGAGCTCGGCGTCGGCACTGGCCCGCACGATCGCCGCCGCCGGACTCTCCAGGGCGGTGCAGGAGGTCACCGACATCTCACCCAGCGTCGCCAGGCGGTCGCGCAGCTCCCGGAGCTTGGCCTCCTGGCGCTGGAGCATCGGCGCAGTCCACGGGACGATGCCGACGCCGGTGGCGTTGACGACGTGCAGCGGACGGCGGGTGGAGGCGGCGAGGGCAGCGGCCGCCGCGAGGACCGGTTCGACGGGTGCGTCGACGTCGACGGCGACGACGACCGACCCGACCGGGGTGACATGGTGCACGGCGGCCTCCTTGGGGTGGTGTCCAGGGTGCTCGGGGTCGTCGGTCCGGAACAGTGCCGAAGGTCCCTCGCGGGTCCGGGCCTGGGTGTGGCGGGGCGTGATCGCCGCAGCCGTGGCCGCCGGCTTCGCGCTGCTGGTCGTCGGCGGGTGGCTGGTGCCCGCGGCCGCGTGGGGCGTCGACCGGCTCTGAGGGGCGGGGGAGGGCAGAGCCCGGGCCGGCAGCCCGGGCCGGCAGCGGGCACGGCCCGGGCGCCGTGTTCGTCGTGGTCTGGCCGCGGAAGTCGCTGCCGGAGGCTCGTACTCGCGGGGTCGGCCTGGTCCGAGCTCGAGTTTCCCTGCCGCGGAACCACCACCAGCGCCGTGGGGCGCGCAAGATGGCAGGTGGTACATCGGGGGATCGCCACGTCCTGCGGTACCGCTTTCTGAGCCTTCGGCCTCCAGAGAAAGGGATCTGCCATGGCGACGGACACCTCGACCGCGGTCGAGACGGAACAACCGCAGCTCAAGCGGCATGTAGGGATCGTCGGTCTGCTCTTCGCGAGCATCGGTTCGATCATCGGGTCGGGCTGGCTGTTCGGGGCGCTCAACGCCTCGCAGGAGGCCGGCCCGGCCGCGGTCATCTCATGGGCCCTGGGTGGGGTGATGGTCCTGGCCATCGCGCTCGTGTACGCCGAGCTGGGGGTGATGTTCCCGGTGTCCGGCGGGGTGATCCGCTTCCCCCACCTGGCCTTCGGCTCGTTCGCCAGCTACACCACCGGCTGGATCACCTGGGTGGGGGCGAGCACGACCGCGCCCATCGAGGTGCTCGCAGCGCTGCAGTACGGCACCAAGTACGCCCCCTTCACCGTCGAGGCGCAGGCCGGTGGCCAGACGGTGCACACCCTGACCGGGCTCGGCTACGCGGTCGCCGTGCTGCTGATGGCCGTGTTCGTGGTGATCAACTACTTCGGCATCCGCTGGTTCGCGCGGATCAACAACACCCTGGTGTGGTGGAAGCTCGGGATCATCGTGCTCGTCATCGTGGCGTTCTTCGCCACCGCGTTCCACGGCGAGAACTTCACCAGCCACGGGTTCAAGCCGTCGGGCTGGCACGGTGTCTTCAGCGCGATCGCCACCTCCGGGATCGTGTTCTCCTACCTCGGCTTCCGTCAGGGTGTCGAGCTGGCCGGTGAGACCGACAACCCCCGCAGGAACGTCCCCATCGCCGTCATCGGCTCGGTCCTGGTCACGGCGGTCATCTACATCGCGCTGCAGGTCGCCTTCATCGGCGCGCTGGAGCCGAGCCTGCTCTCCGGCGCCGACGCGTGGGCCAACCTGAGCTTCGAGAACGACTTCGGGCCGCTGGCGGCCCTGGCCACCGCCCTCGGGCTGGGCTGGCTGGCGGTACTGCTCTACATCGACGCGATCATCTCGCCCGGGGACACCGGGCTGATCTACACGACGCTCACCTCGCGGCTGTCCTACGCGATGGCCCGCAACGGGAACGCCCCTCAGCGCCTGGCGAGGACCACGGAGCGGGGCGTCCCGCTGTTCAGCCTGGTCGTGACGTTCGTGGTGGGCCTCATCGTGTTCCTGCCGTTCCCGAGCTGGCAGCAGCTGGTCGGGTTCATCACCTCGGCCACGGTCCTGTCCTTCGCGTCCGGGCCGCTGGTGCTCACCGCCCTGCGCAAGCGCGTCCCGGACCACCCGCGTCCCTTCCGGCTGCCCGGCGGTCACGTCCTCCCGCTCCTGGCGTTCTGGGCCTCGAACCTGATCGTGTACTGGTCGGGGTGGCTGACCGGATGGAAGCTCTACGTCGCGGTGCTGCTCGGGTTCGTCCTCCTGGGCCTGTTCAAGCTCTTCGGCGGGGTCCGTCAGGGGCCGCTGCACTTCTGGAACGGCTTCGCGTGGCTGTTCCCCTGGCTGGGCGGCCTGGCGCTGATCTCCTACCTGGGGAACTTCCCGGAGAAGTCCGCGGGCGCCGGGAACCTCGGGCTGCTGAACTTCGAGTGGTCGGCGCTGCTCCTCGGCGCGCTGTCGGTGGTCGTCTACCTCATCGCCGACCGGGTGGCCCTGCCGGCCGAGGTCGTCCGGGAGAACATCGAGGAGTCCAAGCAGGAAGCGGCCCTCGAGGACGCCGAGCTGGGTGCGTAGCACTGACCCCCGGCCGTCCACCGGGCCGAGCAGGTGCACGACCCGGTGGGCGGCGCCGGCATGGCCGGTACGGCCGCTCGGGGGCCGTGGCGGGGACCCCGCCACCGGGGTCACGCGCTGATGGCGCGACGACCCTCGTTCTTGCTGCTGATCTCGATCTTGCGCGGTTTCGCGTGCTCCGCGACCGGGATCTGCAGCGTCAGGACGCCCCCGTCGTAGCTGGCCTCGACGCGCTCGGTGTCGAGGTTCTCGCCCAGGACGAGCTGGCGGCTGAACATTCCGCGCGGACGTTCCGCGACCAGCAGCTGCGCGTCGCTGGCCCGGCTCGGGCGTTCGGCCCTGACGGTGACCACGTTGCGTTCCACGTCGATGTCGATCGAGTCCTGGCTGACGCCGGGGAGGTCGAGCTCGACGTAGAAGGTGTCACCCTCGTGCCAGGCGTCCATCGGCATCGCCGCGGGCCGGGCCAGGGTGCCCTGCGGGGTGAGGAGCTGGTGGGTGAGGCGGTCCAGCTCACGGAACGGGTCGGTGCGGATCAACATCGTGTTCACCTCCGATGTGGTGTGGGTGTACTGGCCGGCGGTGGTCGGGATCCGGACGGATCTGTTGCACACGCCATAGATTTCTTGTAGCACTGACGGCATAATCGTGCAAGAGCCCAGAACGGATTTTTTTCGGGGAAGGACCCACCGCCATGACAGTGCCCGCTCCCGACGACGACCGCGGGGTGTACGGGATCTCGGTGGCGGCCGGCCTGGTCGGCATGGGGGTGCAGAACCTGCGCCTGTACGAGGCCCGCGGTCTGCTCGAGCCGCAGCGCACCGACGGGGGCACCCGCCGCTACAGCGCGAACGACCTCGACCGCCTTCGACGGATCGGGGACCTGCTCGCGGCCGGTCTCAACCTGGCCGGCATCGGCATGGTCCTGCACCTGGAGGCCGAGAACGCTCGGCTGCGCGGTACGCAGGGCCCTCGGCCCGGCTCGAGGTGAGACCGGCCGGCGACCACGCCGTGGCCGCACAGCGACGAGTCCTCACGGGCTGCCGACGCATCGGTGAGGGCCCGTGAGGACTCGTCAGGGACTACTGAGGCTGACCGTGCCTCCGACCTGCGGGTTCGATCAGATGTCGAAGTACATCTCGAACTCGTGCGGGTGGGGCCGGAAGCGGATCGGGTCGACCTCGTGGACCCGCTTGTAGTCGATCCACGTCTCGATGAGGTCCGAGGTGAACACGTCACCCTGGAGCAGGAACTCGTGGTCGGCCTCGAGCGCGTCGAGCACGGCCGGGAGCGAGCCGGGGACCTGCTCGATGGCCTCGTGCTCCTCGGGCGGCAGCTCGTAGAGGTCCTTGTCGACCGGCTCCGGGGGCTCGATGCGGTTCTTGATGCCGTCGAGGCCGGCCATCAGCTGCGCCGCGAAGCACAGGTAGGGGTTCGAGCTCGGGTCGGGCACGCGGAACTCGATGCGCTTGGCCTTGGGGTTGTCACCCGTGATCGGGATGCGCACGCAGGCCGAGCGGTTACGGGCCGAGTACACCAGGTTGACCGGCGCCTCGTAGCCCGGGACCAGCCGGTGGTAGCTGTTGATCGTCGGGTTCGTGAACGCCAGCAGCGCGGGGGCGTGCTTGAGCAGGCCGCCGATGTACCAGCGCGCGATGTCCGAAAGGCCGCCGTAGCCGCGCTCGTCGTAGAAGAGCGGCTCGCCGTCCTTCCAGAGCGACTGGTGCGTGTGCATCCCCGAGCCGTTGTCGCCGAAGATGGGCTTCGGCATGAACGTGGCGGTCTTGCCCTCGTTCCAGACGGTGTTCTTGACGACGTACTTGAACTTCATCATGTCGTCGCCCGAGAGGAGCAGGGTGTTGAAGCGGTAGTTGATCTCCTGCTGACCCGCGGTGCCGACCTCGTGGTGGCTGCGCTCGACGACGAGGCCGACGTCGGCGAGGTTGAGGCAGATCTTGTCGCGGGTGTCGGCGAAGTGGTCGACCGGCGGGACGGGGAAGTAGCCACCCTTGAAGCGGGTCTTGTAGCCGCGGTTGCCGCCGTCCTCCGCGCGCCCGGTGTTCCAGGCGGCCTCGACGGAGTCGATGTAGTAGTAGCTGGCGTTGGCCTTGGTCTCGAAGCGCACGTCGTCGAAGACGTAGAACTCGGCCTCGGCACCGAAGAAGGCGGTGTCGGCGATGCCCGTGGACTTCAGGTAGGCCTCGGCCTTGGCCGCGATGTTGCGGGGGTCGCGGCTGTAGGCCTCGCCGGTGAACGGGTCGACGATGCTGAAGTTCATGATCAGCGTCTTCTCGACCCGGAACGGGTCGAGGTAGGCCGTCGTCGGGTCCGGGATGAGCTTCATGTCGGACTCGTGGATGGCCTGGAAGCCGCGGATCGAGGACCCGTCGAACATCTGGCCGTTGAGGAAGAAGTCCTGGTCGACCGTCTGCGCGGGCACGTTGAAGTGCTGCATGACGCCGGGAAGGTCGCAGAAGCGGATGTCGACGAACTTCACGTCCTCGGACTTGATGAAAGCGAGGACCTCGTCAGCGGAGCTGAACACAGTGTTGAACCTCCTGGTTCGGTGCAGGGGCGTGGGAGCCAGCCCTGATGGCGTTGTCGACGACAGTAGGGCGTGGCGGTTTCCCCGCCGTCACCCGGATGTTTCGCCGAGGTAACGCAGCCCA
Organism: Phycicoccus duodecadis; assembly: GCF_002846495.1. NCBI lineage: Bacteria > Bacillati > Actinomycetota > Actinomycetes > Micrococcales > Intrasporangiaceae > Phycicoccus > Phycicoccus duodecadis. The sequence continues at coordinate 473,983 of NZ_PJNE01000001.1, read as the reverse complement.
CCGTATCAATGGGTGGGACGGGACGCCCGAGTCGTGGACCGCGCTGAGATGCGATCCGGCTCGGTCTCTCAGGAAGGTGCTGGTGCTTCGTCAGAACGGCGGGTCGTCCGGTGGTGGCAGCGCTCGTCGCCTGGGCGGATGGGCCGAGGTGTAGGCGAGGTGGGCGCGAGCGGCTGTCGGGTGGTGGTGGTCGATGCGGCAGCGGATGCGGGGTCTTGCTGGTGGTGGGCCCGGGTTGTGTTCGAGGTGGTACTCGAGGGTGCTGTGGGGTGCGTCGGGGGTGACGAGGCGGGGGTTGTAGGTGATGGGGGCGGGGTCGCTTCCCCGGTCGGGTAGGACGGCGCGGTGGAGGTGGTCGACGGGGTGGGTGGTGCGGTTCCGGCCGGTGGGGTCGGTCCAGGTGAGGGTGGCGTCGGGGTGGAGAACCGCCTGCCAGCCGGGGCGTTGTTTGATGCGGTGGTGTCGGCGGCAGAGGCAGACCAGGTTGGCTGCTGATGTCGGGCCGGTGGGCCAGGGGGTGACGTGGTCGAGGTCGCAGAAGCGGGCGGCGACGTGGCAGCCGGGGAACCGGCAGTGCCCGTCGCGGGCGCGGACCAGGGCGGCCAGGGCTTTGCCGGGCCGGTAGGTGTCGGTGGTGAGGGCGCCGTCGGGGTCGAGCAGCGCGTCGGTGAGCGGGTCACACGGGGCGAGGCCCCCGCGGGGTTCGCCCCGCGGGCGGGGTGCGGCCCGGCCGGCGCTGGTGTCGGAGGTCGGGTGCGGGGCGCTGGCATGGTCGAGCCACGCGCGGGAGACCAGGGTGGGTTCGCCGGGGCGGAGGCCGGTGACCTCGACCAGGTCGCCGGGCGCTGCCTTGCTCGCCCCAGCCTCGCTCGCGGGCGCACCGACGTCCACCAGGTCGTCCGAAGCTCCCTCGCTGGCCCTGGTCCCCCGCGCGGACCCAGCAGCTGTGGGGACCTCGGCCGCGATGGTGTGGACGATCTGGACGTCGATGGTCGCGTTCCCCGCCACCAGGTCGGTCAGGGCCTTCGCCCTCGCCCGGTCGACCCGGTCGCACACGCCGTCGGTGACGTACTGCTGCGCGAGGGCGTCGATCGCGGCCCACGCCTGGGCGGCTTCTTCGGAGGGGAAGGTGCCGTGCCAGGTGTCGACCCCGGGTTCGCCGACCCACCGTTCGAGGCGGCACTCGGACCGGGCCCGCACGGCGCGTTGGCGCACCAGGTCCGGGGAGATCCGGGCCAGCATCCGACGGACCCGGCGCCGCAGCCGCGGTCCGTCCTCGCTGCCGAAGTACTCGTGCAGACCGGCGACCACGGACGCGGCGACCTCGGCCGGTGCCTCCTCGAGCTCGGTCGCGACCACCGACGCCCGGTAGGCGTCCAACCGCCCGGCACCCATCGCGGTGTGCAACCCACGAAGCCCGGTCTCGGTGGGGGTGCCTTCAGGCCCGTCGGCGGCCATCCGGACCGCGGCCCGCACCCGCCGCTCGGCCTGCACCGCCGACACATTGAGCGTCCACGACACCATCGCGGGTGCATCAAGGGCGACGTGCCCGAGCGCCCGGTGGGTCTCGATGACCTCCCCGTCGTCGAGGACCTCGGGCTCGATCGCCGCCAGCCGCACGATCGCGGCATCCTGGGCGGCGGTCGCGGTGTCCATCACGGCCTGCAGCTCACCGAGAGCCTGCGCCCACTCCTCCTGCGACCCGCACACCTCGCCGGGGCTGAGAGCATCCGACAGCACCTGGCGCGCGACCCGCGCGGCCGACACGACATCCTGCGGACCAGTAGTCGCTGTCATCGGAAACCCCTTCCCCTGTACCACGATCTTACTCGATCACGGTGACACGAACAAGCGTTCGAGGAGACCAATCGAACTTTCTGACAACGCTTTTCCCGCCATAAGGGCAACGGAAGGTGCGGGCGTGACGGGCAGCGAGGACGGCCCACCGCGGGGCCGCGAAGGCCGTCGCCCGACCCCGCCTAGGCTGGACCCGTGACGACGCCCGCCGACCCGGACCGCGCCCGCGCAGAGGCTCTCGACCCGTCGTTCGGCCGGCGCATCGCGGCGTTCGTCGTCGACTGGGTGCTCTCGGCCCTGGTGACCTTCGTGGTCCTGCCGTACGACCTCTTGCTGGACCCTGGTCAGCGGCCGGCGATGCTCCTCGGCATCCCGCAGAGCTCATGGGTGACCCTCGGCGTCTTCGTGCTGCTCAACGTGGTGCTGGTCTCGCTCACGGGCAGCACCGTCGGCCACCGCCTGCTGGGGCTGCAGGTGTGGCAGGTGCGCCCCGGGGCGTTCCCGGTGCAGGTCGTGGTGCGCTCACTGCTGGCGGGCCTGTTCCTGCCGGGGCTGGTGCGCGCCGGCGACGGCCGCCTGCTGCACGACTACGTGGCCGGCACCCGCCTCGTGCGACCCGGCGCCGAGGACTCCCGCGACCGCCGCTCCGCGTAGGGCCCGGGGCGGCGCGGGGCCGGCCCGACCGGGCCGGCAGACCGACGACGTGAGGGTCAGCGGCCGCGCATCGCCTTGCGGTCCATGCGGGCCTTGGTGGGGTCGACGCCCTTGGGGATCGGGGGCCGGATGCCGCCGAGCGAGGTCAGGCGCTTGTTGACGACCGAGACCTCCTGCTTGCTGAGCACCGGCTTCATCCGGGTGAGCTTGCCCGCGATCTTGCGCACCGGGACCTGGCCGTCGCCGTCGCCGACGGTCCACAGGTGGACCGGGACGCCGGGGGCGACCCGCGCGACCTTCTTCTCCTCCTGCTTGAGGAGCTTGCCGACCCGGCCGACCGGGCCCTCACCGATGAGCACGACCCCGGGGCGGCCCAGCGCCCGGAACACCAGCGCCGCGCCCGCAAGGTCCTGCGCCCGGGTGCCGCGCGCGCCATCGACGGCCACCGGCTCCTGGTTCGCGTACCAGCCGCGCTTGCCCAGGCCCGTCAGAGTGGCGCCGGCCGCGCCCACCTTGCCGTCGAGCGCCTTGTACATGGCGCCGTTGCCGCGCCGGTTCATCACCACGACCGCGGCCAGGGCCGCAGCGGGGATGGCGACGAGCGCGGCGTAGATCAGCCAGCCGCCGCCGAAGATCGCGCCGATGCCGACGACGACCGCGGCCGTGAGCACGGCGGCGCCGAGCATCCACCACCCGATCTGCGGGTCGAGGGACTTGATGGCGCTGTAGGCCTGGCGGATCTCGGCGATCCGGCCGGGCTTCTTCTCGGGTGCGTCGGACACGGGGGACGGTGCTCCTGGTCGGGGGTGGTGCCGCCCGGCGGTGGCGCGGGCGCGTGCCGTCAGGATACGGCGCTGCGAGCCTTGGCCACCAACGACGCGGCCTCCTGGCGGGCCGGGTCGGACGCGGCCTGCGCGAGGTGGGCCAGGTGCTCGGGGATGGGGCGGCCCCACTTGCCCATGGCCGTGGCCCAGAGGCGTCCGGCGCGGTACGAGCTGCGGACCAGCGGGCCCGCCATGACGCCCTTGAAGCCCATGGCCTCGGCGGTGTCGGACCAGTGCACGAACTCCTCGGGCTTGACCCACCGGTCGATCGGGTGGTGGGTGGGGGAGGGGCGCAGGTACTGGGTGATGGTGAGGATGTCGCAGCCGGCCTCGTGCAGGTCGCGGATCGCCTCCTCGACCTCGTGGTCCTCCTCGCCCATCCCCAGGATGAGGTTCGACTTGGTGACCAGGCCGGCCTCGCGGGCCATCGTGATGACGCGCAGCGACTTGTCGTAGGTGAAGGCCGGGCGGATGCGCTTGAAGATGCGCGGCACGGTCTCGAGGTTGTGGGCGAACACCTCGGGGCGGGCGTCGAAGACCTGCCCGACGAGCTCGGGCTTGGCGCCGAAGTCGGGCGGGAGGATCTCGACGCCGGTGTTGGGGTTCAGCGCGTGGATCTGGCGGATGGTCTCGGCGTACAGCCCGGCCGCGCCGTCGGGGCGGTCGTCGCGCGCGACACCGGTGACGGTGGAGTACCGCAGGCCCATCGAGCGCACCGACTCGGCGACGCGGCGGGGCTCGTCGAGGTCGAGCGGCTGGGGGCGCCCGGTGGCGATGTCGCAGAAGTCGCAGCGGCGGGTGCAGGTGTCGCCGCCGATGAGGAAGGTGGCCTCGCGGTCCTCCCAGCACTCGAAGATGTTGGGACACCCCGCCTCCTGGCAGACCGTGTGCAGGCCCTGCCCCTTGACCATGGAGTGGATGGCCGTGAACTCCGGCCCCATCTTGGCGGTGGTGCGGATCCACTCCGGCTTGCGCTCGATCGGGGTCTCGGCGTTGCGCGCCTCGACCCGCAGCATCCGGCGTCCTTCGGGTGCGACAGTCACGCGTTCCAGCCTACGCCGCGGCGGCGACATCCCCCGAACCGCCCGGGGTCGCCCGGGGGCCGTGGGTGGGTCAGCCGAGGACGTCGGCCAGGTGCTTCTCGGCGTACGGCAGGACGTCCTGGACGGTGATGACGCGCCCGGCCTCCTGGGTGAGGGACGAGACGCCGGCGTCGGGGATGCCGCACGGGATGATCGCGTCGGCCCAGCCCAGCGAGGCGTCGCAGTTGAGCGCGAAGCCGTGCATCGTGACCCGCCGGCTGACCCGCACGCCGATGGCGCCCAGCTTGCGCTCGGGGCCGCGCCAGTCGGCGGGCACCCAGACGCCGCTGCGGCCGTCGACGCGGATGGTCTCGACGCCGAAGTCGCGGCAGATGCGGATCATGGCCTCCTCGAGGCGCCGCACGTGGGCCACGACGTCGATGGGGACCTCGCGCAGCCGCACGATGGGGTAGCCCACCAGCTGGCCGGGTCCGTGCCACGTGATCTTGCCGCCGCGGTCGACGTCGATGACGGGGGTGCCGTCGGTGGGGCGCTCGTGCGGCTCGGTGCGCTTGCCGGCGGTGTACACGGCGGCGTGCTCGAGCAGCAGCGTGGTGTCGTCGAGGGTGCCGTCGACCACCTGGGCGTGGACCTCGCGCTGGGTCGCCCACGCCTCCTCGTAGTCGACGAACGAGGGGGCGAAGCCGAGGTGCACGAAACGCATGGCACCACGGTACGCCGCCGCGCTGTCGAACCCCGGGGCGCGGCGTCCCCGCCCGTCCCTACGCTGAGGCCATGAGCGACGAGCCCGAGCCGCAGCCCCGCCCCCGTCGCCGCCCGCGGTGGGTGGCCGTCGGGGCCGCGGTCGTCATCCTGCTGTGGCTCGCCGTGGGCGCCGTCGGCGGCAGCGCCCAGGGGAAGCTGTCGGGCGTCCAGAGCAACGACAACGCCACCTTCCTGCCCAAGAACGCCGAGTCGACGCTGGTCTCCGAGGCCGTCGCGCGCTTCAGCGACCGCACCGAGCTGCCCTTCCTCGTGGTGGTCGAGAAGAAGGGCGGGGGCGTACTCACCGCCGCCGACGAGAAGCCCGTGCAGGCCTTCGCCGCCTCGCTGCCGGGCCTGGCCCTGCCGGCGCTCGGCCCGGGCCGCACGCTCGGCGACTACCTGGCCGGCGACGCCCCGGTACAGCCGGTGCCGTCGCAGGACGGGCAGGCCGTGCTGCTGGTCGTGCCCCTCGACGGCACCACCGGCACGGCGGCGGTCGGCGACACCACGGCCCTGGCGGAGGGTGCCACCGCCATCCGCGACGAGATCGCCCGGGTCCTGGTGCCGGCCGGGCTCACCGCCCACGTCGGCGGCCCGGGAGGGCTGATCGCCGACTTCTCGTCCGCCTTCGCCGGCATCGACGGCATCCTGCTGCTGGTCGCCCTGGTCGTCGTCCTGGTGATCCTGCTCGTGGTCTACCGCAGCCCGGTGCTGCCGGTGGCCGTGCTCGTGAGCGCGGTCCTCGGGCTGAGCGCCGCGTCGGCCGTCGTCTACCAGCTCGCGAAGCACGACGTCATCACGCTGTCCGGCCAGTCGCAGGGCATCCTCTTCATCCTCGTCGTCGGGGCCGCCACCGACTACGCCCTGCTGCTGGTCAGCCGCTTCCGCGAACGCCTGCACGACACCCCCGACTCGTGGGTGGCGCTGCGACAGGCCTGGCTCGGGGTGGTCGAGCCCATCACGGCCTCGGCCGCCACCGTCATCCTCGGCCTGCTGTGCCTCCTGCTGGCCGAGCTGCAGAGCACGTCGGGGCTGGGCCCGGTGGGTGCGCTCGGCATCGCCGGCGCGCTGCTCGCATCACTCACGTTCCTGCCGGCGGTGCTGCTGCTGTTCGGCCGCCGGGTGTTCTGGCCGATCGTGCCGCGGGTCGACCACGTGCACGCCGAGGACGCCGTGGGCGGCCGCTCGGTGTGGGGCCGCGTGGCGGGGCTGGTCGGGCGCCGGCCGCGCGCCACGTGGGGGCTGACCCTGGTGGTGCTGCTCGCCGCCGCCGCCTTCGCCCCGACGTTCCGGGCGAGCGGCTCGACCATCGAGGAGACGTTCCTGACCGACGTCGACTCGGTGACGGCCCAGCAGGCCATCGGGCGGCACTTCCCGGCGGGTTCGGCCACCCCGCTGCAGGTCGTCGTGCCCGCGGACCGGGTGGAGGCCGCGCTCGCCGTGGTGACGAAGGACCCCGGCATCGACGGGGCGTTCGTCGGGCAGAGCCCGCCGGGGCCGGATGACCAGGCGGCCCCGCCGAAGGTCGTCGACGGCAAGGTGCTGGTGCAGGCCACGACGCGGGGGGCAGCCGACAGCACCTCGGCCGAGGAGACGGTGCGCCGGCTGCGGGCCGACCTCGACGCCGTCAGCCCCGACGCCCTCGTCGGCGGCAACGCCGCCACCAACCTCGACGTGCTGGACGCCAGCAGCCGCGACCTGCGCGTCATCGTGCCGACCATCCTGCTCGTCATCTTCGTGGTGCTGGCCCTGCTGCTGCGCTCGCTGCTCGCGCCCCTGCTGCTCGTGGTCGCCAACGTCGTCTCCTTCGGCGCGACCATCGGGGTCTCGGCGCTGGTGTTCGAGCACGTGCTGGGCTTCACCGCGGGCGACCCGGCCATCCCGCTGTACGGCTTCGTCTTCCTGGTGGCGCTGGGGATCGACTACTCGATCTTCCTGATGACGCGGGTGCGCGAAGAGGCGATCGTGCGCGGTACCCGGCCCGGCATCCTCCGGGGGCTGGCCGTCACCGGCGGGGTCATCACCAGCGCCGGCATCGTCCTGGCCGCGACCTTCTCCGCGCTCTCGGTGCTGCCGCTGGTCTTCCTCGTGCAGATCGCCTTCATCGTCGGGTTCGGGGTGCTGCTCGACACCCTCGTCGTCCGCTCGCTGCTGGTACCGGCCCTGGCCCACGACCTGGGCCCGCGGGTCTGGTGGCCGGCCCGGCTGGTCGCCGACGGTGGCGGGTCCGGCCCCGGCCGGCACGCGTCGGGGGTGCACCCCGGCGCCGAGCCCGACGCCCCCGCCTAGGGTGGCGGGATGACGCGCGTCGCCCTCGCCGGGTACGGCTCCGCCGGCCGCACCATCCACGCCCCCCGCCTGCTCGAGGCCGGGCTCGACATCGTGGCGGTGTCGACGCGGGACGCAGAACGCGCGGCGGCGGTGCGGGCCGGGCTGCCCGGCGCCGCGGTCGTGCCCACCCTGGACGACCTGCTCGCCCTCGAGGACGTCGACCTCGTGGTCCTCGCGACCCCGAGCGGCGCGCACGCCGAGCACGTCCGCGCCGTGGTGGACGCCGGGCGGCCCTGCGTGGTCGACAAGCCGCTGGCCGTGGACGCGGAGCGGGGCGCCGCGGTCGTCCGCCACGCCGAGCGGGCCGGGGTGCCGCTCACGGTGTTCCAGAACCGGCGCTACGACCCCGAGCACACCACGGTGCGGGCGCTGCTCGCCGACGGGCGCGTGGGGGAGCCGTTCCGCTACGAGATGCGCTGGGAGCGCTGGCGCCCGGTGCCCAAGGACCGCTGGCGCGAGAACGCACCCTGGGAGGACGGCGGCGGCATCCTGCTCGACCTGCACACCCACCTGGTGGACGCGGCCGTGCAGCTCTTCGGGCCGGTGACCCATGTGGCAGCCACGGTGGCGGCCCGCAGCACCCCGGCCGAGGACGACGCCTTCCTGCTGGTCACCCACACGAGCGGGGTCGTGTCGCACCTGTCGGCGACGTCCCTGGCGGCGGCACCGGGCCCCCGGGTGCGGCTGCTCGGGCGGGCGGCCGCCTACGTGCAGGCCGACTTCGAGGGCGAGGCCCACGTCTGGTCGGGGCAGCGCGACCCGGACGCCGACCACTGCGGCTGGCTGTACGGCGGCGACGAGCCGATGGCCGTGCCGCGGGTGCGCTCCTCGCAGGCCGACCTCTACCGGGCGGTGGCCGCGGCGCTGGCCTCGCCCGACCCGCAGGCCGCGATGCCCATCGACCCCTGGGACGCCGTGCACACCCTCGCGGTCGTCGACGCCGCCCGGGTGGCGGCGGCCGAGCAGCGCGTCGTCGAGGTCGTCACGCCGCGCCGCTGACGGCGGCCCCCGTGCCTCAGGGCGTGGGGAGGCGCCGCGGCTCGACGCGCTCCTCGACCGCGCCCCCTCGGCCGTCGGCCGTGACCACGTACGCGGCCGCCGCGCCGTCGCGCTCGGTGACGGCCCCGACCAGCTCGGTGCCGCGGTAGACCAGCCCGACCCCGTCGTCGGTGCAGTGCGTGACGGGCAGGGTGCCGTCGGCGACGAGCCGGTGCACGAGCGGGCGGCGCCGAGCCTCGGAGTCGTAGTGGACGCCGTTGCCGTACGGGAGGAAGGCGAGCCCGTTGGTGACGGCTCGCAGCTCGGGGCCGAAGGAGTCGGTGGTGCCGCCCAGGTACCAGCAGATGGACCCGGCCGAGACGCCCGAGAGGACGACCCCGGCCTCCCAGGCTGCGCGCAGAGCGGGGCCGAGGTCGTGGACCGCCCAGACCGCCAGCAGGTTCGCCACCGAGCCGCCGTTGACCCACACCACGTCCTGCTCGAGCAGGTGGCCGGGCACGTCGTCGAGGTTCGGCATCGGGAACAGGTCGAGCACGGTCACGTCGAAGCCCGCCACGCGCCCGGCCTCGGCGGCCTCGTGGGAGAACCAGCGCGGGTCGCCGGAGGCGGTCCCCACGAAGGTCATCCGCGGTCGGCGACCGTGTACCCCCGACAGCTCGACCGCGTGGTGCACCAGCGCGTCGTACTCGAACCGGGTGCGGGTGCCCCCGCGGTAGCCGCCCGAGGTGGCGAGGATGGTCGGGCCGTCGGCGCTCATCGGGTCACTGTACGAGGGCCTGTGGAAAACCTCGCGGTGGTTTCCGGCGTCCGGGGCACAGTGGCGGGATGGAGCCCACCACCGCGCGCCCGCCCCTCGTCCCGGGGTTCGAGCTGGGCGCGGTCCTGGGGCGCGGGGGCACCGCCGAGGTGTGGGAGGCGCTGCGCGAGCGCGACGGCCGGCGGGTGGCCGTCAAGGTGACCTCGGCCGACCCCGAGGCGGTCGAGGCGGCGGCGCGCGAGGCGTCGGTCACCGGCCGGGTGGCCGCCGACCACCTGCTGGCGGTCGAGGCGTGCGTGGCGCTGCCCGACGGGCGGGCGGCGCTGGTGCTGCCGCTGATGCGCGGGGGCAGCCTGGCGTCGCTGGTCGCCGCCCGCGGGCACCTGTCGCCGGGCGAGGTCGTCACGGTGCTGGCACCGGTGGCGGCGGCGATGGGCCGGCTGCACGCGGCCGGGGTGGTGCACGGCGACGTGTCGCCCGGCAACGTCCTGCTCGACCTCGACGGCCGGCCGGTGCTCGCCGACCTCGGGCTGGGCCACGTGCTCGGGGAGGCGCCGACGGCGGTCTGGGGCACCGAGGGCCACCTGGCCCCCGAGGTCGTGCTGGGGGCGAGCCCGGATGCCGCCGCCGACGTCTACGCCCTGGGGGCCCTCGGCTGGCTGTGCCTCAGCGGGGCGGTACCCGGGCCGCCGGGCCTGCGGCCGGCGCTGGCCGAGGTGAGTCGCGCCGGCGCGGCCGCCGCGGGGCTGGTCGCCCTGGTCGAGGCGGCGGTCAGCGCCCACCCGCAGAACCGGCCGGGCGCGGACGAGCTGGCCGTGGCGCTGTTCGACGCGGCGCCCGCGGTCCCGCTCCAGCTGGTCGAGGGGGATGCCGTCGAGGCCGTCACCTACCGGTTGCGGGCCGCCGCGGCGGAGGTCGCCGACGACGCCGGGCGGGAGCCGCGCGGGCCGTCCGTCCTCATCCGGTGGGCCCAGGGCGCCCGCGGGGTGGGGCGCGGGGTGGCCACCGGAGTCGTCGCACTCGCCCTGGCGGCCGGGGTGGCCGGCTGGGCGGCCTGGGCCACCGACGCGCCCGGCGATCAGGGCGTCGCCGCCGGCGGGGCCGGCCGTCGGTCGGTGGCGCCGACCACGGCGGTGTCCCGACCGGTGCGGACCGCCGCGTCGCCGGCTCCCACCGCGCGCACGACGCCGGTGGTCCGGCCCTCCCCGGATCGTTCGCCGGGCCGCGCAGGGGCGGCCACCACCGTGGTCGACGTCCGGCTCGACCCCACCGCGCCGCGCCGCCGCGCCGCCGAGCTGCTCACGACCCTGGCCCGGTCGCGCGCCGAGGCGTGGCGTGGCGCCGACACCGGGCGGCTCGTCGACGCCGAGGCTCCGACCGGGCCGCTCTACGCCCGCGACGCCGCCGGCGTCACGCAGCTGGCGCGGGCCGGGCTGCGCTACGAGGGCCTGCAGTACGAGGTCTCCGGGGTACGCACGGTCCGCGTCCGGGGCGATCTCGCGGTCGTCACCGCCCGCATCGCCACCAGCGCCTACGAGGTCGTCGGCGAGGGCCCGTCGGTGCCCCGGGCGGCCACCGCCGGCCGGCCGGTCGTGGTCGAGCTCGTGCGCACCGACGGCGGCTGGCGCATCCGCGACCTGATGGCCGGGTGAGCGTGCCGCGCGCGCGTCAGGCGACCAGCCAGGCGACGGCCGACTCGAGGTCGCCGTGGGTGTGGTGGAAGCCGCCGGCCACGAGGGCGTCGCCCACCACCCGCTGGCTGGCCAGGACGTCGCCCGCGAACTCGCCCAGCACGGCCTTCATCGCGAACGACGGGGCCGGGAGGAGCGCTGGGCGGTGCACGGCCCGGCCGATGGCCGCGGCGATCTCGCGCTGGCGCACCGGCGCGGGACCGACGAGGTTGACGGGGCCGGTGACCTCGGGGTGGTCGAGCAGGTGCAGCAGGGCGCCCACCTCGTCGACCAGCGTGATCCACGGCGAGAACTGCTTCCCGGAGCCGAGGGGGCCGCCGAGACCGAGCCGCCCCAGCTTCAGCATCGGCGCGGCGGCTCCGCCCTCGGGGGCGAGCACGATGCCGGTGCGGGCGAAGGCCACCGAGGCGCCGGCATCGACGGCCGGCTGGGCAGCGGCTTCCCAGGCCAGCACGACGTCGGCCAGGAACCCGGTGCCGGGCGGGCTCCGCTCGGTCAGCTCCTCGTCGCCCCGGTCGCCGTAGAAGCCCACGGCCGACCCCGAGACCAGGCGCACCGGGTGCCCGACCTCGGCGACGGCCCGCGCCACCGCGGTCGTGCTGTCGGTGCGCGAGGCGAGGATCTCGTGCTTGTACGAGGGGGTCCAGCGGTGGTCGCCCACGCCGGCTCCCGCGAGGTGCACCACCCCGTCGACCGCGCCCAGCACCTGCGGGTCGAGGTGGCGTGACGACGGGTCCCACTGCACCTCGTCGGGGCGGGACGGCGCCCGTCGGACGAGCCGCACGACCTCGTCGCCGCGCTGCTGGAGCGCGGCGACGAGCGCGGTGCCGATGAGGCCGGACGAGCCGGTGACGGCGATGCGGGACACGGTGTCGGCGGCGCGTCAGAGACCGAGGTCGGCCTCGAACGCGCCTTCCTCGAGTCGCTGCTTCATCGTCGAGAGGAAGCGGGCGGCGTCGGCGCCGTCGACGATCCGGTGGTCGTACGAGAGCGCGAGGTAGACCATCGAGCGGATCGCGATGGTCTCGCCGCCGTCGTCGGTGACGACCACGATCGGGCGCTTGACGACCGCCCCGGTGCCGAGGATGGCCACCTGCGGCTGGTTGATGATCGGGGTGTCGAACAGCGCACCCCGCGAGCCGGTGTTGGTGATGGTGAAGGTCCCACCCGAGAGGTCGTCCGGGGTGATCCTGTTGCTGCGGGTGCGGTCCGCCAGGTCGGCGATGCCGCGCGCCAGCCCGGCGATGTTGAGGTCGCCGGCGCTCTTGATGACCGGGACGATGAGCCCCTTCTCGGTGTCGACCGCGACGCCGACGTTCTCGGTGCCGTGGTAGGTCACGTCGTCGCCCTCGATGCTGGCGTTGACGGTCGGGTGCGTCTTGAGCGCCTCGACCGCGGCCAGGGTGAAGAAGGGCAGGAAGCTGAGCTTGGTGCCCTCGCGCGCGGCGAAGTCGGCCTTGGCCCGGTCGCGCAGCCGTGCGATGCGGGTGACGTCGACCTCGACGACCGTGGTCAGCTGGGCCGAGGTCTGCAGCGACTCGACCATCCGGCGCGCGATCATCTTGCGCAGGCGGCTCATCGGCTGGGTCGTGCCGCGCTTGCCGGAGTCGGCCGGCGCGGCGGCGGCCGACGCGGGCGCGGCGGCGGGGGCCGCCTCCGGGGCGGGCTCCTCGGCCGCGGGCTTCGCCGCCTCGGCGGCGGCCAGGACGTCCTGCTTGCGGATGCGCCCACCGATGCCGCTGCCCTGGAGGGTGGCCAGGTCGATGCCGTGGTCGGCGGCCAGCTTGCGCACGAGCGGGGTGACGTACGCCGAGGCGTCGTCGCTCGAGGCCGGAGCCGGGGGAGCGGTCGAGCCGGACGGTGCGGGCGCGCCGTCGGCCTGGGCCGCCGCCGCGTCGGGCGTCTGCTGCGGTGCGGCCTCCTGCGCCGGAGCGGGCTCGGGCGCCTTCTGGGGCTCGGGGGCCTTCTCCTGGGCGGCGGGCTGCTGCGGCTCGGGCGCAGGCTCGGGAGCCCTCTCGGGCTCGGGCTCGGGCTCCGGCTCGGGGGCCGTCTCCTCGGCGGGGGCGGCCTCCTGCTGCGCGGGGGCGCTGCCGCCACTGCTGCCACCCACGACGGCGAGGTCGGCGCCCACGGGGACGGTGTCGTCCTCCTGGACGAGGATCCTGGTCAGCGTGCCGGCCACGGGGGAGGGGATCTCGGTGTCGACCTTGTCGGTCGAGACCTCGAGCAGCGGCTCGTCGACCGCGACCTCGTCGCCCTCGGCCTTGAGCCACCGGGTGACGGTGCCCTCGGTGACGGACTCGCCGAGCGCGGGCATCGTGACGGTCGTGCCGTCGCCGCCACCGGAGGACGGCTGCGCGGCCGGGGCCTCCTGGGCGGGAGCCTCCGCGGCGGGGGCATCCGGCGCGGGCTGGTCGGTGGAGGCCTGCGGCTCGGCCGGATCCTGGCCGCCCTCGTCGCCCGCGTCGGCGACCGCACCGGCGTCGGCGGGGTCCTCGACCTGGTCGGCGGGGCCGTCGCCCGGGCCCTCGGACGCGGTGGGGGCCGCGGCCTGGTCATCGCCCGAACCGCTGTCGGCCGGCGCGGCGCCGTCGCCGATGACGGCGAGGTCGGCGCCCACGGGCACGGTGTCGTCCTCCTGGACGAGGATCTCCTGGAGCGTCCCGGCCACCGGGGAGGGGATCTCGGTGTCGACCTTGTCGGTCGAGACCTCGAGCAGCGGCTCGTCGACCGCCACCTCGTCACCGACACTCTTGAGCCACCGCGTCACGGTCCCCTCGGTGACGGACTCGCCGAGTGCGGGCATCTGTACACGTTCGGACATCAGTGGTGCTCTCCTTCGTGGGCGGTGGCGGACATCACTCTAGTTGTGTGCGTGGAGGGGCTTGCCGGCGAGCGCCAGGTGGGCTTCGCCGAGGGCCTCGTTCTGGGTCGGGTGGGCGTGCACCAGGGCGGCCACGTCCTCGGGGAAGGCGTCCCAGGCGACGATCAGCTGCGCCTCGCCGATCTGCTCGCCCATCCGGGAACCGACCATGTGCACCCCGACGACCGGGCCGTCGGTCACGCGGACCAGCTTGACGAAGCCCTGCGTGCCGAGGATCTGCGACTTGCCGTTGCCGCCGAGGGTGTACTCGTAGGTCTGCACCCTGTCGCCGTGCTCGGCGCGGGCCTGCTCCTCGGTGAGCCCGACCGAGGCGACCTCGGGCTCGCAGTAGGTGACCCGCGGGATCTGGGACTCGACCAGGGGCGCGGGGGAGAGCCCGGCGATCTGCTCCGCGACCAGGATGCCCTGCGCGAAGCCGCGGTGCGCCAGCTGCAGCCCGGGCACGATGTCGCCCACCGCCCAGAGACCCTCCACCCCGGTGGCGCAGCGCTCGTCGGTGACCACGAAGCCGCGCTCGAGCCGTACGCCGGCCTCCACGTAGCCCAGCCCGTCGGTGACCGGCCCGCGGCCGACGGCCACGAGCAGCAGGTCGGCCTCGAGGGTCTCGCCGCCCTCGAGCGACACGGTCACGCCGTCGGCGGACGTCGTGGCGGAGGCGAAGCGGGTGTCGGTGCGCACGGTGATGCCGCGCTTGCGGAAGGCCCGCTCGAGGGCCGCGCTGCTCGCGGGGTCCTCGGACGCCACGAGCCGCGGCAGGGCCTCGACGACGGTGACCTCGGCGCCGAACGAGCGCATCACCGAGGCGAACTCGACGCCGATGACCCCACCGCCGAGGACGACCACGCGCCCCGGCACCTCGGTGAGCGCCAGCGCGCCGTCACTCGTGACGACCCGCTCGCCCAGCTCGAGGCCGGGCAGGGTGCGGGCGTACGAGCCGGTGGCCAGCACGACGTGGCGCCCCACCAGCCGCCGGTCGCCGACGACCACGGTGTGCGGGCCGTCGAGGCGCCCCTCGCCCTCGACGTACTCGACCTTGCGGGCCTTGACCAGCCCCTGGAGCCCGCGGTGCAGGCGCCCCACGACCCCCTCGCGGTAGGTCGTGACCCCCGCCATGTCGACGCCCTCGAGGCTGGCCCGCACACCGAAGCGCGAGGCCTCCCGGGCCGCGTCGGCGACCTCGGCCGCGTGCAGCAGCGCCTTGGTGGGGATGCAGCCCCGGTGCAGACAGGTCCCCCCGAGGAGGTCCTTCTCGACGAGCGCGACGGACAGGCCGAGCTCGGCGGCGCGCAGGGCACACGCGTAGCCCCCACTGCCTCCCCCGAGGACGACGAGGTCGTGGGTGGTCTCGGCGGTGGCCGGCATCCGGTGCTGCTCCCTCTCGCTGGTGGCGTCTGACGCATCCGCCGGTACGGGTGGCCGGCGCGACGCTGACACGCATCCTGTCACTCCCACGCGGGTCGCACGAGGTCGCGACGCGCGGTGGACCGATCCCGGAGGCGCGCCGCGGCCATGAGTGGCGGCCACCGGCGCGACACCCCGGGGGGACAGCGGGCACCCAGGGGACGTACGGGTCGACCCCCTATCGTGGCCCCATGGCGTGGTGGAGACGCGGGCGGCGTGGGGACGTCGCGCCGCACGACGGCAGCGACCTGGCGAGCGCGCGCTCGCACCTGCAGGACTTCGTCCGGACCCGCCGTGGGGTCGAGGCCTACGTCGAGCCCGCCACCAACGTCACCGCCACCACGGTGGTCCTCATCGCGCACGACGGCGAGTGGACCCGCCGGGCGCTCCCGAGCCGCCCCCAGGCCTTCGACGTCGCGCGCGGCCTCGAGGTCCCAGTCTACGACGTGAACCTCACCGGGTACCCGGCACGGATGCGCGCGTGGACCACCCGCCAGCGCCAGAACGGCACCTGAGCGCGGGACGCCACTCGCACCGCGGCGACGGACCTGCGAGCGTAGGGGTACTGACCGACGACGAGAGGTGTGGCCATGTCATCCAAGGGGAAGCCCCGACCGGCCGTGGAGGACGACGTCAAGGCCCGTTTCCGCGCGGCGCTGGACGCCAAGCAGGCGCGCTCACGGGGCGAGGCCGGTGACCAGTCCGAGCACGGCAGGATCGAGCACGCCCACGGGCCCGAGACCAGCGCCCGCCAGCAGATGTTCCGCCGCAAGAGCGGCTGACCGGCTGCGCGGCACCGACGAGCGACGCGACGGGGCTGGACCACCTCCACGGTGGTCCGGCCCCGTCGTCGTGGGGACGGCGCGCAGCCGGTCAGCCCCGCGCGTGCCGCTCGACCAGGCCCAGCAGGGTGGAGACCCCGAAGCCGGTGCCGCCCTTGGGCGTCGCCCCGGTCGCGCCCTTGGTGTTGAACGACGGCCCGGCGATGTCGAGGTGCGCCCACGGGATGCCCTCGCCGACGAACTCCTGCAGAAAGATCGCGGCCGTCAGCATGCCCCCGTCGCGGTCGCCCTTGTGGGCGATGTCGGCGGTGGGGGTGTCGAGCTTGGCGCGCATCGCGGCCGGCAGCGGCATGGCCCAGGCGCCCTCGCCCGCGGCGTCGGCGGCCGCCACGACCGACGTGCGGAACGCGTCGTCGTTGCCCATCACACCGGCGATGTCGGCGCCGAGCGCCACCATCTGGGCGCCGGTCAGGGTGGCGATGTCGACGATCCAGTCGGGCTTCTTCTCGCTGGCCAGGCAGATGCCGTCGCCGAGCACCATCCGGCCCTCGGCGTCGGTGTCGAGGATCTCGACGCTGGTGCCGTTGCGCATCACGACGACGTCGCTGGGGCGCTGGGCGGTACCGCTGGGCAGGTTCTCGGCCAGGCAGAGGTAGCCGGTGACGCCCACCGGCAGCCCGAGCTCGGCCGCGGCCAGCACGGTGGCCGCCACCGCGGCGGCACCGGCCATGTCGGACTTCATGGTGACCATGCCGGTCGACGGCTTGAGGTTGAGGCCGCCGGAGTCGAAGGTGATGCCCTTGCCGACCAGGGCGACCGAGGCCTTGGCACCGGAGGGCGCGTAGCGCATGGTGACGATGCGCGGCGGGTTGACCGAGCCCTGGCCGACGCCGACGATGCCGCCGAAGCCGCCCTTGGCGAGGGCCTTCTCGTCCAGCACCGTCACGGTGACGCGCCCGGGGGACTCGGAGACCTTCTTCTTCACCGCGTCCGCGAAGGACTGCGGGAAGAGCACGTTCGGCGGGGTGTTGACCAGGTCCCGGGCCCAGTCGCGGGCGGCGCCGAGAGTCGCCGAGCGCGCCACGACGTCGCGGGCCTCCTTGCCCTGGCCGGCGCCGGAGAAGACGGTGATGGTGGGTCCGGCGACCGGGGCCGAGGCCTTGCCGGCCCGCGGGGTGCCCAGCGAGGTGGCCTTGTCGTACTGGTACACGCCGGCGAACGCGCCGTCGCTGACCGCGCCGAGGCTGTCGACGTCGGGGGTCGGCAGAGCCACGGCCACGGCGCGCTTGGTGCGCACCGAGCGCAGCGCCGCGCCGGCGGCGTCGCGCAGGGCGACGGGGTCGAAGGCGGTGCTGCGCGCGCTGCCGGCCCCCAGCCCGGTGACGACGACGGAGGTCGCCTTGACCCCGGGGACCGCCACGACCCGGTGCACGTCGCCGGTCCTGGCGGTGGCCTCGAGGTCGGCCAGCACGGCCTGCAGGTGCACGACGGCCTGGCGGGGGAGCCCGTGCCCGGCAGCGAGGTCCGGGCCGTCGTCGGTGCGGACGGAGCCGACGACGAGGGCGTCGACGGGCAGGTCCGCGGGGGTCTTGGTCGTCACGGTCAGTGAAGTCATGTCGCCACACTATCCGGGGCCGTGGCGCCGTCCGGGGGGCGCGGTACGGTGCCCGTATGACCGACCTCAGGCGCTCCCCGCTCCACGACCGCCACGTCGCCCTCGGCGCGAAGATGGCCGACTTCGGCGGGTGGTCGATGCCCATCGAGTACCCGGGTGGCGGCGTCGTCGCCGAGCACACGGCCGTGCGCGAGCGGGTCGGGCTCTTCGACGTCTCGCATCTCGGCAAGGCCCGCGTCAGCGGGCCGGGCGCCGCCGACTTCGTCAACGCCTGCTTCACCAACGACCTGCGCCGCATCGGCCCGGGGCGCGCCCAGTACACGATGTGCTGCACCGAGTCCGGCGGTGTGGTCGACGACCTCATCCAGTACCTGCGCGCCGACGACGACGTGTTCCTCATCCCCAACGCCGCCAACACCGCCGAGGTGGTGCGGAGGCTGGCCGCCGCCGCCCCCGAGGGGGTCGTCGTCGAGGACCTGCACGAGGGCTACGGCGTGCTGGCGGTGCAGGGGCCGCGCTCCGACGAGGTGCTGCGGCGCCTCGGTCTGCCGACCGACCACGACTACATGAGCTTCGTCGAGACCACCTGGGACGGGCTCCCGGTCATCGTCTGCCGCACCGGCTACACCGGCGAGCGCGGCTACGAGATCGTCCCCGCCTGGGACGTCACCGCCTCGGTGTGGGACGCCCTCCTCGAGGCCGTACGTGCCGAGGGTGGGCTGCCCGCTGGGCTGGGCGCCCGCGACACCCTGCGCACCGAGATGGGCTATCCCCTGCACGGCAACGACCTCTCGCTCGACATCACCCCGGTGATGGCCGGGGCCGCCTGGGCCGTGGGCTGGGACAAGGACACCTTCTGGGGCAAGGAGGCGCTGGCCGCCCAGCGCGCCGCCAAGGACGGCCGGCTGATGCGCGGGCTCGTCGTCACGGGGCGCGGCATCCCGCGCTCGCACTGCGAGGTGCGCGACGCCTCCGGGGCGGTCGTCGGCGAGGTCACCTCCGGCACCTTCTCGCCGACCCGCAAGCAGGGCATCGCCCTGGCGCTGCTCGACCGCTCGGTCACGCTCGGCGACGAGGTCGTCGTCGACGTCCGTGGCCGCGACGTCGCGGCCACCGTCACCAGGCCTCCGTTCGTCGAGGCGGGGGTGCGGTCGTCGTGAGCGAGCAGTGGAGCTGGACCTACGCCGACGCCTCCGGGGCCCCGGTCACCGGCGCTCCCACCAGCGAGCCGACCTTCCCGACGCAGTCCGACGCCGAGAGCTGGTTCGGCGAGGTCTGGCGCGAGCTGGCCGAGGCCGGCGTCGCGAGCGTCACGCTGCACCGCGACGGCGCGGTCGTCTACGGGCCGATGAGCCTGGACGCCGCCCCGTAGGTCGGGGCGCGGCCCCGTCGCCTCAGGACGGGTACTGGCCCCGCGCGACCTGCGGCTTCGGCATCCGCTGCCGGCGCATCTGGAAGGCCCGCAGGGCGGCGTAGCTCCAGCCGCCGCGGGGCACCTCGTCGGCGCCGAACTTCGCGATGATGCCCTTCTTCGCGCCGCGCCACATCATGAAGGTGTCGGCCGCGACGGCCAGCACCGAGCCCCAGGTCAGCAGGACGCTGAGGGTGAAGATCGTCTGCTGCCGCACCAGGCTGAGAGCCAGCACCACCAGCATGATCGGCAGCAGGAACTCGGCGAGGTTGCGGCGCGCGTCGACGTAGTCGCGGATGAAGCGGCGGGCCGGGCCCTTGTCGCGGGCCGGCAGGAACTTCTCGTCGCCCGTCTCCATGGCCTTGCGCGTCTGGGCGAGCTTGGCGCGGCGCTCCTCGCGGTCGACCTTGCGCGCCTCCTTGCGGTCCGCGATGACCAGGGGGCGCTTGCGGGCCGCCTCCTGGTCGCGCCGCTTGGGCGTGGGCCGGTTCTTGGCGCCCTCGCGCTCCGCCACGGTCTGCGCGGTGGTCTGCTCATCGGTCCTGCTGCGTCCGAACACGGGGTCAACTCTAGGCGCTCACGGGGCCGGGCCCGTCGAGGTGCGTGGGCCCGCCGCCCGGGCGGGTCGTCGGTCGGTAGGGTCGGGAGGCGTGAGCGACGTACTCGACGATGCCCAGACCGGCGCCCTGCGCGACCGGGTCCGTGACCTGATGCCGCAGGTGCGCGCCGACCTGGAGGCGCTGACCCGCATCCCGTCGGTCTCGCTCGACGCCTTCGACCAGGCGCACGTCGAGGCCAGCGCCGAGGCCACCGCGGCGCTGCTGCGCGCCGAGGGCTGCGAGGTCGAGATCGTCCGCGAGGGCGGCCGCCCGGCGGTCATCGGCCACAAGCCGGGCCCCCCCGGCTCACGCACCGTCACGCTCTACGCCCACCACGACGTCCAGCCCCCCGGCGACGACGCCCTGTGGGACAGCCCGCCCTTCGAGCCCACCGAGCGCGGCGGGCGGCTCTACGGGCGCGGCGCCGCCGACGACAAGGCCGGGGTGATGGCGCACGTGGCCGCTCTGCGCGCGCACGGCGACGACCTGCCGGTCGGCGTCACGATCTTCGTCGAGGGCGAGGAGGAGATCGGTTCGGACTCGCTGCCCACCATCCTCGAGAAGCACGGCGAGAAGCTGCGCGCCGACGCCATCGTGCTGGCCGACTCCACCAACTGGGCGATCGGCGAGCCGGCCCTCACCACGACCCTGCGCGGGATGATCCGCGTCGTCGTCACCGTGACCACCCTCGACCACGGCGTCCATTCCGGGATGTTCGGCGGTGCCGTCCCCGACGCCCTCACCACCCTGGTGCGGGTGCTGGCCTCCCTGCACGACGACGAGGGCAACGTCGCGGTGCCGGGCGTGCTCGAGGGCGAGGCCGCGGACCTCGAGTTCTCCGAGGAGCGGCTGCGCGAGGAGTCCGGCCTGCTCGACGGCGTCTCGACCATCGGCTCGGGCAGCCTGCTCTCGCGCATCTGGACCAAGCCCTCGGCCACGACCATCGGCATCGACGCCCCGTCGGTCGCCACCTCGTCCAACACCCTCGTCCCCAGTGCGTCGGCCAAGGTCTCGATCCGTCTGGCGCCGGCCGAGGACGACATGCACGCCTTCGAGCTCGTGAAGGCGCACCTGCTCGAGCACGCCCCGTGGGGCGCGAAGGTCGAGGTGCACCTCGACGACCGCGGTCTCGGCTTCGCGGCCGACGCGCAGGGGCCCGTCTACGACCAGGCCCGCGCCGCGTTCGCCGACGCCTGGGGCGTCGAGCCCGTCGACATCGGCGTGGGCGGGTCCATCCCGTTCGTCGCCGCCTTCGCCGAGCAGTTCCCCGAGGCCGCCATCCTCGTCACCGGCGTCGAGGACCCCGACGCCCGCGCGCACGGTGCGAACGAGTCGCTGCACCTCGGCGAGTTCGAGAAGGTCTGCGTCGCCGAGACCCTGCTGCTCGCCCGCCTGGGCGCGCTGCCCCGCTGACAGCAAGGAAGACGATGACCCAGGGCACGTACGTCGAGGACGAGTTCCAGCGCGACACCACCTACATCGAGGACCGCGTCACCACCGACGGGGCCGGCGAACACGAGTGGCCGGCCGAGCCGGGGCGCTACCGCCTCGTCGTCGCCCGCGCCTGCCCGTGGGCCAACCGGGCGATCATCGTGCGGCGCCTGCTGGGGCTCGAGGACGCCATCTCGATGGGGCTGTGCGGCCCGACCCATGACAGCGACTCGTGGACCTTCGACCTCGACCCCGACGGGCTCGACCCGGTGCTGGGCATCCCGCGGCTGAAGGACGCCTACGAGAAGCGCTTCCCGGGGTACCCGCGCGGCATCACGGTGCCCGCGCTGGTCGATATCGCCTCGGGCCGGGTCGTCACGAACGACTTCGCGCCGATGACCCTCGACTTCTCGACCCAGTGGCGCGAGCACCACCGCGCCGGCGCGCCGGACCTCTACCCCGAGCCGCTGCGCGAGGAGATGGACGTGGTGATGAGGCGCGTCTACACCGAGGTGAACAACGGGGTCTACCGCTGCGGGTTCGCCGGTACCCAGGCGGCCTACGAGGACGCCTACGAACGGCTGTTCACGGCGCTGGACTGGCTCGAGGAGCGGCTGGCCGACCGGCGCTACCTCATGGGCGAGACCATCACCGAAGCCGACGTGCGGCTGTTCACGACGCTGGCGCGCTTCGACGCGGTCTACCACGGCCACTTCAAGTGCAACCGCAGCAAGCTGACCGAGATGCCGGTGCTGTGGGCGTACGCGCGCGACCTGTTCCAGACCCCGGGCTTCGGCGACACCACCGACGTCGTCCAGATCAAGAGCCACTACTACGAGGTGCACCGCGACATCAACCCCACCGGGGTGGTGCCCGCCGGCCCCGACCTCACCGGCTGGGGTACGCCGCACGGGCGGGAGGCGCTGGGCGGCCGCCCGTTCGGCGACGGCACCCCGCCCGGGCCGCCGGCGCCGGCGGAGCGGGTGCCCACCGCGCACAACCCGCTGGTGGGTGCCGACGGGCTCGTCCGCCGCTGAGCTCGAAGGCCACGACGCGCCCTCGCCCACGGCGGCGATGGGCGTGTCCTGCACGAGGATCCATAGGCAACTCTCAGGATGGTGCGCGACATCGAGGCGGTTTCTGCGGGACAGTGAGCCCGCAATGTTCCGTGCCTCGAGGAGCTCCTGATGCCACTTGTGAAGTCGTTGTGGGCCAGCATCCAGGGCGACCCGGTCTTCATGCGACGGGTCAACGGATGGCTGACGATCTTCTGGCTCGTGATGATCCCGGTGTCGCTGGTCACCCACTGGGTCAACTCGGTGGTCTACGTCTCGGCGCTCTCGCTGTGGGCGCTGGTGTCGGGCCACTGGTCCGCGTGGCAGGCCGCGCGGGTCGAGGTCAAGCAGCACGAGGAGGCGGAGGCGGCCAAACAGGAGAACGTCCCCGAGCAGGTGGTCCAGGAGATCATCGCGAGGACGGAGCTCCAGCCCGACCCGGCCGCGACGGCCGGGAGCGCGACGGCCGGGAGTGCGCCCGCCTGAGCGCGCAGTCACTCCATACCGCCCGGCTCGCCGAGGTGGAGCACCAGGCCGAGGTCGCGACTCGGGTGGACCTACGGGTCGAAGCGGTAACCGAGTCCGGGCTCGGTGATGAGGTGGAGGGGCTGGGAGGGGTCGTGTTCCAGCTTGGCGCGCAGCTGGGCCATGTAGACACGCAGATAGTTGGTGTCCTTGTCCCGTCCGGGTCCCCACACCTCGGTGAGCAGCTGGCTGCCGGTGACGAGCCGGCCGGGGTGGCGCACCAGGATCTCGATGAGGTGCCACTCGGTGGGAGTGAGTCTGACCGGCGTGCCGTGCCGGGATGCTCGCTTCGATGCGAGGTCGATGGTGAAGGCATCGGTGGTGACGACCGGGGCCTGCGGGTCGGGGTGGGCGCGCCGCAGTGCCGCCCGTACCCGGGCGAGGAGCTCGTCCATGCCGAAGGGCTTGGTGAGGTAGTCGTCCGCGCCGACGTCGAGAGCGCGGACCTTGTCCCTCTGGCCGTCGCGGGCGGACAGGACGATGACGGGAACGGTGGTCCATCCCCGCAGGCCGGCGACGACCTCCACCCCGTCCATGTCGGGCAGGCCGAGGTCGAGGATGACCAGGTCGGGTGGGCTGGCCGCAGCCGACCTGAGGGCGGCGGAGCCGTCGCGCACGGCGGTGACGGTGTAGCGCCGTGCTCGGAGGTTGATGCTCACGGCGCGCAGCATCTGCGGGTCGTCCTCGACGATCAGGATCCTGCTCATGCGGCGGTCGGCAGGCAGATGGTCATGGTCAGTCCACCGCCCGGGGTCGAGGAGGGCTCGAGGCGCCCGTTCATCGCGTCGAGGAACCCGCGCGCGATCGCCAGACCCAGCCCGAGCCCCGTGCTGACGTCCTGGTCCCCAAGTCGTTGGAACGGGACGAAGACGGCGTCCCACGTGCCGGGCTCGATGCCTGGCCCGTGGTCAACGACGTGCAGGCGGGCCAGGTCGAGCTCGGCGACGCCCGGGCCGGGGGCGGGTGCCTCGGCGTGGATCTCCACGGTGCCGCCCTCGGGAGTGAACCGGGCTGCGTTGTCGATCAGGTTGGCGATGACCTGCTCCAGCAGGCCGGCATCGGCCAGCACCAAGGGCAGGTTGTCGGGGGTGTCGACGGCGACGCGACGCGTCGTGCCGTGCAGCACGGCACGGGCAACGACCGCGTCGAGCGCGATGGGTTGCAGGTCCACGGGCAGCACACCGGCCTGGATCCGGCTCATGGCGAGCAGGTTGGAGACGACGTCCGACAGCCGGTCGGCGGATTCCTCGATCGTCCGGAGCAGCGCGGCGCGTTCGTCGTCGCTCCAGGGCACGTCATCCTGGCGAAGGCTCGAGGTGGCGGCCTTGATGCCGGCCAGCGGGGTTCGCAGGTCGTGCCCGACGGCAGCCAGCAGCCCGGCCCTGATGCGGTCGGTCTCGGCGAGGGTTTCGGCCCGCCCGGCCTGCTTGGCCAGTTCCTGACCCTCCCAGGCGCGTGCGGCGAGGTCGGCCAGGGTCGCGAACAGGTGCCGATCCTGGCCGACGAGCTCGGGGCCCCACGCGATGAGCTCCAGGCCGCCCGGGGCGGGGGCGCGCAGGGTCGGGCGACCCTGGATGTCGCTGCCCACCGATGCCAGGAGGGGGGCGTCATCCGTCGAGGCCTTGCGCAGCGCGACGGCATCCATGGTGAACAACGCCCGGACCCGCTCCAGGACGGTGCTCACCGACCCGTCACCGAACTCGACCGCGCCGAGCTCGGACAGCAGCCGGGACTCGACGAAGTGGCGGTCGGCGGCGCGACGTGCTCTGGAACCGAGCTCGACGGCGACGCTGACCAGGACGGCCACGAGGACGAACACGACCAGGTCCACAGCGGTGTCCCGGTTGGCCACGGCCAGCGTGTAGTAGGGAGGTGTCAGGAACCAGTTGACCAGCAGGAACGAGACCACGGCCGCCGACAGCGCCGGCCCGGCCCCGCCCAGCACGGCGATCACGACGACGGCGAGCAGGTAGATCAGGAGGAAGCTGCCGACGGCGAGCCGTGCCTGCAGCGGCAACAGGACGACGGTCAGCAGGGGCAGCCCGACGATGGTGAGCACCAGGCCCGCGCGGCCGTGGGGAAGGCGGACCTGTCCGGTCCGCGGGGGCTGCGCGCGGGCTTCCGTCCCGGCGACGACGTTCACCTGGTCAGCGTGTCACAGGGCCGGCGTCGGTTGCGGCGCCTTCCTCCTGGTGCCGGTGCTCGGCGGCCGCGGCGGATCCCAGCTGGTAGGGCACGTTGGTGACCATCACCCCCGGGAGGAAGATCAGCCTGGCCTTCAGCCGCAAGGCGGTCTGGTTGTGCAGCAGCTGTTCCCACCAATGGCCGACGACGTACTCGGGGACGAACACCGCGACGACATCGCGGGGGCCCTGGGTGCGCAGGTGTCTGATGTGCTCGATCACCGGCCGGGTCACATCCCGGAAGGATGAGTCGAGGATGGTCAACGGCACCGGGATGTCCCGGTCCAGCCAGTCGCGCCCGAGCTGGTCGGTCTCGTGGACGTTCGTGCGCACGGTCACCGCTGTGAGCGTGGTGGGTCGGGTGGCGCGGGCGTAGGCGATCGCTCGCAGGGCCGGGGTGTTCACCGTGGAGACCAGGACCACGGCATGGATCCGGCTCGGGAGCAGCACGCCCGCGGGTCCCGGGCGCAGCTCGTCGCGCACGGCCTGGTAGTGCCGGCCGATCCCGGTCATCAGTGCATAGACCAGCGGCATCGCGATGACCACGAGCCACGCGCCGTGGGTGAACTTCGTGACCAGGACGATGACCAGCACCAGGGCTGTCGTGGCGGCGCCGAGCGCGTTGATGCCCTGCGCGCGGCGCATCCGCCCGATCTCCGATGCCCGGTCGGTGAGGCGGATCAGGGTCCGCCAGTGGCGGACCATGCCGGCTTGGCTCAGTGTGAACGAGACGAACACGCCGATGATGTACAGCTGGATCAGGCGAGTCGGGCTGGCGTCGAACGCCCAGATCAGCGCGACGGCCAGCAACGCCAGGATGACGATCCCGTTGGAGAAGACCAGTCGGTCGCCGCGGCGGGCGAACTGACGGGGGAGGAAGCCGTCCTCCCCGAGGATCGACGCAAGGATGGGGAAGCCGTTGAACGCGGTGTTCGCTGCGAGCACCAGGATGGCGGCAGTGAAGGCCTGGACCGCATAGAAGCCCGCGGAGTCGTTCCCGAACACCGCGGCCGCCAGCTGAGCGATGACCGTGCGCTGCGAGTACCCGGCCGGCGCCCCCACCAGCTGCGCAGCGTCTGCGGCGACGTGGACATGGGTGGCCAGTGCCAATGCCGTGATGCCCACGAACATCCCGATCGTCAGCACGCCCATGATCCCCAGAGTGGCGGCGGCGTTGCGGCTCTTCGGCTGCTTGAAGTTGGGAACCCCGTTGCTCACCGCCTCCACCCCGGTGAGCGCCGTGCACCCTGACGCGAACGCCCGCAGCACCACGGCCACCAGCAGCAGGCCCGCCACGCTCTGCTCGGCCCGGATCCCGATGGTGGCCGACTCGGCCACTGGCGCGTCACCGCCGAGGAACCTCCAGATGCCGAACCCGGTCATCGCCAGCACGCACAGCACGAACCCGTAGGTCGGGACGGCGAACACCGTTCCGGACTCCTTGACCCCGCGAAGGTTGACCACCGCGAGCGCGACGACCAGCCCGGCGGACATCAGCACCACGTGAGGCGCCAGGGCCGGGAACGCGGCCACGACGTTGGCGACCCCCGCCGCGACCGAGACGGCGACGGTCAGCACGTAGTCGACCATCAAGGCGCTGGCCGCCACCAGCGCGGCCGTCCGGCCGAGGTTCTCGCGGCTCACGGCGTACGCGCCACCGCCGTCCGGGTAGGCGTAGCAGGTCTGCCGGTACGAGAGCACGACGATGACCAACAGGGTCACGACGGCGGCAGCGACCCACGGGGTCATGGAGAGGAGGGCCAGCCCGCCGAGGCTCAGCATGAGCAGGATCTCCTCGGTCGCGTACGCGTTCGAGGACAGAGGGTCGCTGCAGAACACCGGCAGGGCGAGCTTCTTCGGAAGGAGCGTGTCGCCCATCATCGAGGTCTGGAGGGGGTGCCCCAGCATCAGACGCTTCGGAAGGCGGGTCAATGTCGTCATGGCTCCACGGCAGCACCGACCGGCCTGGGCTTGCGGAATCCTGACGAGTCCTTGACGCGGGACCGGCGAACCTTGACGCCCTCTTGGCACCCTCGTACCAGCCCAGCCGCCGAACCTCCGCTTCCGCCGCTGGTCGGGTGGCGGCCCAGCCGACCCCGCGTCAGTCCTTGCCGGTCTCGCCCGGCAGCGCGAGCATCTGGTCGAGCGCGGCCCGCGCGTACCGCGAGGTCTCGTCGTCGACCCGGATGGCGTTGACCACCCGGCCCTCGACCAGCGACTCCAGCGCCCACACCAGGTGCGGCAGGTCGATGCGGTTCATGGTCGAGCAGTAGCAGACGTTCTTCTCCAGGAAGGCGATGCGCTGCTCGGGGAACTGCGCGGCCAGCCGGCGCACCAGGTTCAGCTCGGTGCCGACCGCCCAGGCGGTGCCGGCCGGGGCGGCCGCGATGGTCCTGATGATCCTCTCGGTCGAGCCCACCTCGTCGGCCAGCGCGACGACCTCGTGGCGGCACTCGGGGTGGACGATGACCTTGACGCCGGGGATGTCGCGGCGCGCCGCCTCGACGGCCTCGACCGAGAAGCGGCCGTGCACCGAGCAGTGGCCGCGCCACAGGATCATCGTGGCGTCGCGCAGCTGCTCGGGGGTGAGCCCGCCCATCGGGCGGTGCGGGTCCCAGACCACGCAGTCCTCGAGGGGGCGGCCGAGGTCGCGGGCGTAGGTGTTGCGGCCCAGGTGCTGGTCGGGCAGGAAGAGCACCTTGCCGCCGTCGCCGGCCCGGTCGAGCGCCCAGGTGAGCGCCGTGCGGGCGTTCGACGAGGTGCAGATGGTGCCGCCGTGGCGCCCCGTGAAGGCCTTGATGGCCGCCGAGGAGTTCATGTAGGTGACCGGCACGGTGCGCTCGGCGACACCGGCCTCGGCCAGCTGCTCCCAGCACTCCTGCACCTGGTCGATGGCGGCCATGTCGGCCATCGAGCACCCGGCCGCGAGGTCGGGCAGGACGACCGTCTGCTCTTCGGCGGTGAGGATGTCGGCCGACTCGGCCATGAAGTGCACCCCGCAGAACACGACGTACTCGGCGTCGGGGCGGGCGGCGGCCTCCTTGGCCAGCTTGAAGGAGTCGCCGGTGACGTCGGCGAACTCGATGACCTCGTCGCGCTGGTAGTGGTGGCCCAGGACGAACACGCGCTCGCCCAGCGCGGCCTTGGCGGCGCGGGCCCGCTCGACCAGGCCCGGGTCGGAGGGTGCCGGCAGGTCGCCGGGGCACTCCACCCCGCGTTCGCTGGCGAGGTCGCGCCCCTGCCCGAGCACGAGCAGGGGGAGGGGGGCGGGACGGGGCGCGCCGGTCGTGGTCGTCACGCCCCGATCGTATGCCTCAGCCCCTCGACGTCCGGCCGTCGACCGACTCCCGGAGGAGGTCGGCGTGCCCGGTGTGGTGCGCCCGCTCGGACAGCAGGTGGTGGACGGTGCGCCGCGCGCCGGGCTCCTCGCCCGGCCGGAACCACAGGGCGGGCGGCCCTGGGTGCTCGGCTCCGGCGGCGGGCACCGATACCCTCGCTGACGTGCGCGTGCTCATCGCCCCGGACCGGTTCGGGTCCACCCTCGGCCCGACCCAGGCGGCCACGGCGATGGCGGCCGGGTGGGCCGCCGGCGCGCCCCACGACGACGTCCGCATCCTGCCCCTGTCCGACGGGGGCCCCGGCTTCCTCGACGTCGTGCAGCGCGCCCTGGGCGGGGTGACGGTGGCCACCACCGTGAGCGACCCGGTGGGGCGCGAGGTGCCGGCCGCCGTGCTGGTCGTCGACGAGGGGCATCGCCGCACCGCGTGGGTCGAGACCTCCCAGGCGACGGGCCTGCACCTGCTCGCGGCCGACGAGCGCGACCCCGGCAGCACCAGTACGTGGGGCGTCGGTCAGCTCGTCGACACCGCCCTGGCCGAGGGCGCCACCCGCATCGTCCTGGGGGTGGGCGGGGGCGCCACGAACGACGCAGGGGCCGGGATGCTCGCCGCGCTCGGCGCCGGCCCGAGCTCCGTGCTGGCCCGCGGAGGGCTCGCGCTCACCGACGCGCCGGGCGACTCGCTGCTGGGCCTGCCGTCGGTGCTCGACCGGCTCTCCGGCGTCGAGCTCGTCCTGGCCACCGACGAGGAGACGCCGCTGCTGGGTCTGTCGGGCACCAGCGCCGTCGAGGCCCCGCGCAAGGGCGCCTCGCCCGACCTCGCGCAGCGCCTGGAGTTCGCGCTCGGCCACTTCACCGACGTGCTGGCCCGCTCGCTCCCCAGCCCGCCCCTGGACCTGCTCACCGGGCGCCCGCGCCGTCTCGACCGCGAACCGGGGGCGGGGGCCGCCGGGGGTCTGGGCTTCGCGCTGCTGGCCCTCGGAGCCCGTCCGGTCGGGGCGGTGGCCGAGGTGCTGCGGGTCAGCGGCTTCTCGGTGGCGGCCGCGGGCAGCGACCTGGTCGTCACGGGCACCGGCCGTCTCGACTGGACCGCGCTGCGGGGCTCGGTCGTCTCCGGGGTGGCCGAGGCCACGATGGAGACCGCACGGCCCGTGGTCTGCGTCGCCGGTGAGTGCCTGGTCGGGCGCCGCGAGTCGATGACGCTGGGCCTGGCCGGCTGCTACGCCGTGGCCGACACCCCCCGCGAGGTCGAGGCCATGGTGGCCGACCCGGTCGCGACCCTCGAGGCCCGTACCGCTCGCGTCGCGCGCACCTGGTCCCCGGCGCGCTGACGGACGGCCCCCAGCGGCTGTCCGGGGCGCGACGTACAGTGGGAGCATCCGGGAACACCGGAGGCCGATCCGGGGTTGGACGCAGCACCAGGCCCACCGGCCATCACCACCACAGACTCAAGGAGTCCTCGCATGAGCGACCAGCTCCAGACCACCGAGGCCACCGAGACCGCGACGCACGGCGTCCAGCTCACCGACGTGGCGTCCACCAAGGTCGCCTCCCTGCTCTTGCAGGAGGGTCGCGACGACCTCCGCCTCCGCGTGGGCGTGCAGCCCGGCGGCTGCTCGGGGCTCATCTACCAGCTCTACTTCGACGAGCGCACCCTCGACGGTGACCTCGTGCGCGACTTCGGTGGCGTCGAGGTCGTCGTCGACCGGATGAGCGCCCCCTACCTCGAGGGCGCCACCATCGACTTCTCCGACACCATCGAGAAGCAGGGGTTCACGATCGACAACCCCAACGCCGGCAGCTCCTGCGCCTGCGGCGACAGCTTCAGCTGACCCACGGTCCCAACGGGTCCGGGCCATCCCCTCGATGGTCCGGGCCCGTTGCCGTGCCCCGGGGCGGGTAGGTTGCTCTGGTGCAGATCGCCGTCACCGGGTCCATCGCCACCGACCACCTCATGACCTTCCGCGGGAGGTTCGCCGACTCCCTGGTCGTCGAGCAGCTCGACAAGATCTCGGTCAGTTTCCTCGCCGACCGCCTCGAGATCCGTCGAGGAGGCATCGCCGGCAACATCTGCTTCGGGATGGCCGTCCTCGGCGCCCGGCCGCTCCTCATCGGCGCCGCCGGTGAGGACTTCGGTGACTACCGCAGCTGGCTGACCCGCCACGGCGTCATCACCGAGCACGTCCACGTCTCCTCGACCCACCACACCGCGCGCTTCGTCTGCACCACCGACGACGACATGGCGCAGATCGCCACCTTCTACGCGGGTGCCATGTCCGAGGCCCGGATGATCGAGCTCGGGCCCATCCACGAGCGGTGGGGCCTGGACCTGGTGCTCATCGGCGCCGACGACCCCGACGCCATGCTGCGCCACACCGACGAGTGCCGGGGGCGCGGCATCCCGTTCGTGGCCGACCCCTCCCAGCAGCTGGCCTTCGCCGACGGGCCGTTCATCCGCAAGCTGGTCGACGGTGCCGACTACCTCTTCACCAACGAGTACGAGTCGCACCTGACCTCGACCAAGACCGGCTGGAGCCAGGACGAGATCGACGACCGGGTGACGACCCGCGTCATCACCCGCGGCAAGGACGGCGCCGACATCCGCACCCGCGGTGAGGAGCCCCTCCACGTGCCGGCCGCCGGTGACGTCGCGCGGGTCGACCCGACCGGCGTCGGCGACGCCTTCCGCGCCGGCTTCCTGGTCGGGCTGGCGGGTGGCCTCGGGCACGAGCGCTGCGCCCAGATGGGCTCGGTGCTCGCCGCCTACGTCCTCGAGACCGTGGGCACCCAGGAGTACACCGTCACCCGCAGCGGGGTCCTCGAGCGCGTCGCCGCCGCCTACGGCGACGACGCCGCCGCCGAGATCGCCCCCGTCGTGCGGTGCGCTCGCGACTGACGGCGCCGGCCTCGGTGTTCCCCCCGGTCGAGCCGCCCCCCAGCCCCTGGCTGTTCGACGCGGCGCGGGCCACCCCGGGCGACGACCTCGTCGCGGCCGGTGCCGACCTCGAGCCGGGGACCCTGCTCGAGGCCTACCGGCTGGGGCTCTTCCCGATGGGGCTGGGGCGCCACGGCCACGGCACGCTCGGCTGGTGGTCGCCCGACCCGCGCGGGGTCGTCCCGGCCGGCGCCCTGCGGGTGCGCCCGTCGCTGCGCAAGGTCCTGGGGCGCTTCGAGGTCACCGTCGACACCGCCTTCGCCGAGGTGGTCGACGGCTGTGCCGACCCGGAGCGCGACGGCCGCTGGATCACCCCCGAGGTCGAGGCCGCCTACCTCGCGCTGCACGAGCTCGGCTGGGCGCACAGCGTCGAGGTCCGGCAGGACGGACGCCTCGTGGGCGGCCTCTACGGGGTCTCGGTGGGCGGGCTGTTCGCGGGGGAGTCGATGTTCCACCGGGTGCGCGACGCCTCCAAGGTCGCGCTGGTGGGGCTCGTCACCCGCTTCCACGCCGACGGCGACCCGCGCCGCCTCGTCGACGTCCAGTGGGCCACCGACCACCTGCGCCGGATGGGGGCCGAGGAATGGCCGCGGGAGACCTACCTGGCCCGGCTGGCCTCGGCCCTGCAGGCCCCTCAGGTCGACCTGGCGTCGGTGGAGCCGCTGCCGGTGTCGGCGCTCGGGGCGGGCCGCGCGGCGGGCCCGGAGGCCGCGGCGCCACCCAGCACCACGGTGTAGCGGGTCCACCCCTCCTCGCGCGCCACGACCACGGTGTGCCCGCGCATCCGGCACCAGGCGGGGACGTCCGAGCGCGCCGCCTCGTCGTCGGCCAGCAGGACGAGCACGGTGCCGGCCGGCCGGCCGCGGCTCGCCCGGGCGGCCCGGATGACGGGGGTGGGGCAGCGGGTCCCGCGCGCGTCGACCACCTCGGGGGCGCTCACAGGTCGAGGGTCCCGAGCCGGCGCCGGACGTCGGTGACGACCCGGGGGAGCAGCGTGCAGAGCCGTTCGACGTCGTCGGCCCGCGTCGGTGAGACGGCCTCGGTGGGCAGGACCACGCGCACGTTGCCGTGGGTCAGCACACCGAGCGCGGCCAGCACGTGGCTCGGGCGCAGCGCGCTGGAGGTGCAGGCCGAGCCCGACCCCACCGCGAGACCGTGGCGCGCCAGCTCGTCGACGAGCACCTCGCCGTCGGCGAACAGCACGCTGAAGGTGACGACGTGGGGGAGCCGGTCGGCGGGGTCGCCGACCACCTCGACGTCGGGCGCCGACGCCGCGGCGGCGCGGATGCGGTCGACCAGCGCCGCGGCGCGGGCGGCGTCGTCGGCGGCCACCGGCTCGTGCTGGCGCCAGGCCTCGGCGGCGGCGAGCACCAGGGGCACCCAGGGTGCGGCGGCGGCGCGACCCTGCTCGGCCGGGAGCCGCGGGCCGGGCAGCCCCCACCGGGTGCCGGCGCGGACCCCGAGCAGCCCCAGCGGGGGACCACCGAAGGCCGCGGCGTCCGCCACCACCACGTCACCCACCGCCGGCAGCGGGTCGCGCCCCAGCGAGGCCGTGGCGTCGACCAGGAGCGGGACCCCGGCCTGGCGAGCGGCGGCGGCGACCTCGGCCAGCGGCTGCCGGGTGCCGACCTCGCCGTTGGCCGTCTGCAGGACCGCGGCCGCCACCTCCGGGCCGGCCAGGGCCGTGGCCATCGCGTCGGGCGCCACGCGCCCGGTGCCCGAGACCGCCGGGTGCTCCTCGTCGCCGCAGCGCAGCAACACCACGGAGCGCTCCACCGGTGAGGCCACCAGACGCGTCCCCACCCGTCGGCGGGCGTGTCCCAGCCCGTCGAGCCCCAGGACCAGGGCCTCCTCGGCGCTGGCGTGCACCGAGAGCTCCTCCGGCCGCACCCCGAGGGCGCCCGCGAGCACCTCCCGCGCGGTGTCCAGCAGCGCGCGGGCCCGGCGGCCCGGAGCGTGCAGCGCCGCGGGGTCGCCCCAGCCCACCGACAGGGCCGCGGCGAGGGTCTCGGCGGCGAGCGGATGCAGCGGCCCCCGCGTGGCGTCGAGCAGGCCGGCGGCCGCGCCGGGCGCCGGAACGGCCGGTCCGATGTCGCCCGGACCCGGCCTCGAAGGTTCAACGGTGGTGTGCGCCACGCGTCGACGGTAGCCCCCCTGCCTGCCCCTCACCGTGGGGGTGCAGTAGTGTTTGCCCCGTTCTTCCACCTCCCGACCGAAGGGTGAAGCGGTGCGCCAGCACGACCTCTTCTCGGCCCGACGCCCCGTCCGCCGGCTCGGCACCTGGGCTGCCGTCGGAGCCCTGACGGCCACCGCGCTCGCCGGCTGTGCGAGCGGCGACCTGCGCGGCTCCGCCTCCTCCGGCTGGCTCCCGCACGCGGTGACCCAGGGGGGCGAGCGCGTCACCACGCTGTGGATCGGCGCCTGGATCACCCTGATCGGCGTCGGCCTGCTCGTCATCGGCCTGATCCTCTGGTGCCTGGTGGCGTACCGCCGCAAGAAGGACGACACCGAGCTGCCCGTGCAGCTGCGCTACAACATCCCGATCGAGATCCTCTACACCGTCGTCCCGATGCTGATGGTGGTGGTGTTCTTCTACTACACCGCCCGCGACGAGGCCGCGCTGGTCGACACCTCGACCAAGCCCGATGTCACCGTCAACGTCATCGGCAAGCAGTGGAGCTGGGACTTCAACTATCTCGAGGCCGACGTGCACGAGGTCGGGACCCAGGCCATCCTCACCGGCGAGCCGGGGGCCGAGAAGACCATCCCCACCCTGTACCTGCCGGTGAACGAGCGCACCGAGTTCGTGCTCACGACCCGCGACGTCAACCACTCGTTCTGGATCCCCGCCTTCCTGCAGAAGATGGACATGATCCCGAGCCGGGTCAACCGCTTCCAGGTCGTGCCGACCCAGGAGGGGCAGTTCAAGGGCAAGTGCGCCGAGCTGTGCGGCGCCTACCACTCGCAGATGCTCTTCAACGTCAAGGTCGTCTCCCGTCAGGAGTTCGACGCCCACATGGCCGACCTGCGGGCCGCCGGACAGACGGGCATGCTCGACAACACCCTGAACCGTTCGCAGCTGATGGACGG
The DNA here is from genome assembly GCF_002846495.1 of Phycicoccus duodecadis. Taxonomy (NCBI): domain Bacteria; kingdom Bacillati; phylum Actinomycetota; class Actinomycetes; order Micrococcales; family Intrasporangiaceae; genus Phycicoccus; species Phycicoccus duodecadis. Next base: position 439,895 of record NZ_PJNE01000001.1, on the reverse strand, counting down.
CCAGACCGTCACCACCGGAGGGAACTGAGATGAGCACCGCCTCCGACGCCCGGATGTTCCGTGAGACGACCACCACGACCTCGACCCGCGTGCGCCCCCGCACGGCGCCGGGCTCGATCGTGGTCAAGTGGATCACCACCACCGACCACAAGGTCATCGGCAACCTCTACTTCATCACCTCGTTCATCTGGTTCCTGCTCGGCGGCGTGATGGCCCTGGTCATCCGCGCCGAGCTCGCGGAGCCGGGTCTGCAGATCGTCGACACCCCCACCCAGTACAACCAGCTGTTCACCATGCACGGCACGATCATGCTGCTGCTGTTCGCGACGCCGCTGTTCGCCGGCTTCGCCAACGCGCTGATGCCGCTGCAGATCGGCGCCCCCGACGTGTCGTTCCCGCGGCTGAACATGTTCGCGTACTGGCTCTACCTCTTCGGCGGCCTCATCGCCGGCGCCGGCTTCCTCACCCCCAACGGGGCGGCCGCCTTCGGCTGGTTCGCCTACGCGCCGCTGTCCGACAGCACCTACAGCCCGGGGGTCGGCGGTGACCTCTGGGTCTTCGGCCTCGCCCTCGGTGGCTTCGGCACCATCCTCGGCGCGGTCAACTTCATCACGACGATCCTGACGATGCGCGCCCCCGGCATGACGATGTTCCGGATGCCGATCTTCACCTGGACCGTCCTGATCACCTCGATCCTGGTGCTGATCGCCTTCCCCGCCCTGGCCGCCGCGCTGTTCGCCCTGGGCGCCGACCGACGGTTCGGGGCGCAGATCTTCGCCCCCGAGAGCGGCGGGGCCATGATGTGGCAGCACATCTTCTGGTTCTTCGGCCACCCCGAGGTCTACATCATCGCGCTGCCGTTCTTCGGCCTGATCTCCGAGATCCTCCCGGTGTTCTCGCGCAAGCCGATCTTCGGCTACAAGACCCTCGTGTACGCCACCATCGCGATCGCCGCCCTGTCCGTCTCGGTGTGGGCGCACCACATGTACGCGACCGGCGAGGTCCTGCTGCCGTTCTTCGCGATCATGACGATGCTGATCGCGGTACCCACCGGGGTGAAGTTCTTCAACTGGATCGGCACCATGTGGGGCGGCAAGCTCGAGTTCGCCACGCCCCTGTACTGGGCCATTGGCTTCCTGGTCACGTTCCTCTTCGGCGGCCTGACCGGCGTCATCCTGGCCAGCCCGGCCCTGGACTTCCAGCTGTCCGACAGCTACTTCGTGGTGGCGCACTTCCACTACGTGGTCTTCGGCACCGTGGTCTTCGCGATGTTCGCGGGCTTCTACTTCTGGTGGCCCAAGCTCACCGGCCGGATGCTCGACGAGAAGCTGGGCAAGATCCACTTCTGGATGCTGTTCATCGGCTTCCACACCACGTTCTTCGTCCAGCACATCCTCGGCGCCCAGGGCATGCCCCGCCGGTACGCCGACTACCTGCCCGAGGACGGCTTCACCCTCGGCAACCAGATCTCCACGGCGGGCGCGTTCCTGCTCGGGGCCTCGATGCTGCCGTTCTTCTACAACGTCTGGAAGACCTGGAAGTACGCGCCGCTCGTCGAGTCCGACGACCCGTGGGGCTACGGCGGCTCGCTCGAGTGGGCCACGTCGTGCCCGCCGCCGCGGCACAACTTCGACCGGATCCCGCGGATCCGTTCCGAGCGCCCCGCGTTCGACCTGCACCACCCCGAGGCGGCTCCGGCCACCTCGGTGCACCCCGACGCGAGGGCCACCGAGCGCAGCTCGCTCGTCTCGGCGCTCGGCCCGGCCGACATCGACGAGCAGGCCTTCCTCGACGAGACCGACCAGAAGACGAAGGACTGACGCCAATGCGCGCCATGGAGCGGATCGGCATCCTCATCGGGGTGTTCGCCTTCACCGTCGCCGCCATCTACTGGGCCTGGACGCACTCGACCGTCCTCGGTACCGAGTGGGTCGGCGTCGTCGGCCTCATCCTCGCCGGCCTGCTGGGCTTCATGATCGCCTGGTACCTGTGGATGACGCGGCGCAAGCTCGACCGCGACCCGTCCGACGACCCGTTGGGCGACATCGACGAGATCCAGGGCGACTACGGCTTCTTCAGCCCGCACAGCTGGCAGCCGCTGTTCCTCGGCGCGTCGGCCGCCATCATCTTCCTCGGCCTGGCCGCGGGCTGGTGGCTGGTCATGATCGGCGTGCTCCTCGCCGGGCCGGCCATCGTGGGCTGGACCTTCGAGTACTGGAAGGGCCCCAAGGCCCTCTGAGCCACCGCGACGTTCCGCCACGGGCCGCCCCTCGGGGCGGCCCGTGGCGCGTCCGGGGAGCTCAGCCCCAGCCGAGCTCGTGCAGCGCGGCGTCGTCGATGCCGACGTGGTGCGCGATCTCGTGCACGACGGTCACCGCGATCTCGTCGGTGAGCTCCTCGACATCGGCGCACATCCGGGTCAGCGGGCCGCGGAACAGCACGATGCGGTCGGGTAGGGCCCCGGCCGCCCAGCCGTCGTCGCGCTCGGTGAGCGGGATGCCGTCGTAGACCCCCAGCAGGTCCGGGTCGTCGGCGGGGGGCTCGTCCTCGACGAGGAAGACGACGTTGTCGAGCATGCCCAGCAGCTCTGCCGGCACGTCGTCCAGGGCGTCCCCGACGATGGCGTCGAAGGCCTCGGGCCCCAGGGGCCCCATGGTCAGGCCGGGGCCCGCAGCCGGCGCAGCACCGGCCGGTTGAGGGGCAGGCCGTTCCAGGTGGTGGTGGCCACCCCGTCGGCGCAGCGCAGGTGCAGCACGTGGGGGGTCTGCACGGCCACGACGCGGGCCTCGAACACTCCTGGCGCGCTCCAGCCGCCGGAGGCCGTCCAGGGGCCGGAGGTCGTCGTCTGCGGCCATCCGTCGGCGCCGCACGGCACCTCGAGGGCGTCCTCGCCCTCGGTGAGCCGCAGGGTCCAACCGTGACCGCCCGCAGCGGGCGCCACCTCGACCCGCTCCAGGAGGGGGACCTCCTCGGTGGGGGTGTGGGCGTAGGACCACGGCCCGTCGGCGGGGGTGGGCCCGCTGGGCTGCGGGGCGCCCGACGGTGCCGGGAGGCTCGCGGCGGCCAAGGCCTCGGTCAGGGCCGCGTGGGCGGCCGGGGCGGGGGGCAGCGGGGCGCCGGCCAGGTGGGGCAGCAGCTCCTCCCAGATGGCGTCGAGGGTCTCCTGGGTGCGCTCGGTGCATCCCGTGAGCGCCACCACCAGCTCGGCCTCCGGCACCACGACCGAGACCTGCCCGTAGGCCCCGTCGGCCCGCACCGCCCCGTGGCGGCAGCGCCACATCTGGTAGCCGTAGCCCTGCTGCCACTCCACCTCGCCGGGATGCACCGACGTGTCGGTGTGCAGCGCCGTCATGGTGGCGACCCAGCCGGCCGGGAGCACGCGGCGGCCCTGCCAGCGCCCGTCACGCAGCACCAGCTCGCCCAGGCGGGCCAGGGCGGCCGTCGGGACGTGCAGGCCGGAGTAGCCGAGGTCGACCCCGTCCTCGGCGCTCCAGGCGGCGTGGTCCAGGCCGAGCGGTTCCAGCAGCCGGGGCCGCAGGTAGTCCAGGAGCCGCTGGCCGCTGCGGCGCTGCACCGCCAGGGCGGCCATCAGGGTGGCGCCGTTGTTGTAGACGAACCACCCCGGCTCCTCCTCGGGCTCGGTGGCCAGGAAGACGTCCGGGAACTGCGCGGGGGAGTGCTCGCGCCAGGTGAGGGTGTCGACGCGGTGGCCGGTGCGCATCGCGAGGAGGTCGTGCAGGGTGAGGGCGGCGGCGCGCGGCCCGGCACGGTGGGCCGACTCGGGGAACAGGTCGACCACGCGCTCGTCGAGGCGCAGCAGGCCCTCGGCGACCCCGAAGCCCACGGCGCACGCCGTGAAGGTCTTGCTCACGGAGTACATCAGCTGGACCCCGTCGCGGTGGTACGGCGCCCACCAGCCCTCGGCGACGGTGTGGCCGTGGCGCAGGACGGTGACACTGTGGGGCTCGAGCCCGCGGTCCTCCCAGCGCCGCACCAGGGCCAGCAGGGCGGCGGAGGGCACTCCCTGGTCCTCGGGCGTGCTGGGGGGCAGGAGGGGGCCGGAGGGCGGCGTGGCGGGGCTCACCCCGCCAGCCTAGGCGGCCAGGGGAGCGCCATCGCGGCGGTCGCCACGGCAGACGGTGTCGGTGTCGAGGGCGGGCGGCTCGACGACGGAGGCCGCATCCCGGGCGGGGATGCGGCCTCCGTCGAGCGGGCCGAGCCGGGCTGCTCAGCGGCGCCCGGCGACCTCGGCGGACTCGGCCGCCTCGGCGGACTCGATCTCGCGGGCGTGCCGCGGAGCCTCGATGGCCTCGGTCTCGTGGCCGTGGTGCTGGGCGGCGGCGAGCTCGGCCGGGGTGACCGGGTTGACGGCGTCGGCGAAGTAGAACCGCGAGAGCGCGGCGCGCACGCGGTCCTTGCGGGCGGCCGGGCGGGCCACCCCGTGCTCGTCGGTCTCGGGCTCGAGCTGGAGCGGGGCCACCGGCTCGTGCTGCACGAGGAGCCACTGGTCCTGCGGCAGCTCGGTCTCGTGCCGCTCGAAGTAGCGGCCGTCGGGGGTGCGGATGATGGTGCCCGACTCACGGCCGTGCAGGACCTGCTCGCGGTCGCGCCGCTGCAGGGACAGGCACATCCGCTTGGTCACCCAGAACACGATGGGGGGCAGCACGAAGAAGCCGATCCGGAAGAACCAGGTGAGGTCATTGATCGACATGCCCAGCTGGATCGCCATGATGTCGTTGCCCGAGGCGAACATCAGCACGGTGTAGGCCGTGGCCCCCGCCATGCCGATGGCGGTCCGCACCGGAGCGTTGCGCGGGCGCTGGAGCAGGTGGTGCTCGCGCTCGTCCTTGGTCACGAACCGCTCGACGAACGGGTACGCGCCGATGACGACGTACACCAGCGGGAGCAGGATGAGCGCGCCGGGGATGATGTTCATCGACAGCGTGTAGCCGAAGGCGTTGACCTCGAGCCAGCCGGGCAGCAGGCGCAGCGCACCGTCGGCGAAGCCCATGTACCAGTCGGGCTGAGAGCCGGCGGTGACGGGGGAGGGGTCGTACGGCCCGTAGGCCCAGACCGGGTTGATCTGCACCAGCGCGGCCATGAGCGCGAGCACCCCGAAGACGATGAAGAAGAAGCCGCCGGCCTTGGCGGCGTACACCGGCATCACCGGGTAGCCGACCACATTGTCGTTGGTGCGGCCGGGGCCGGGGAACTGGGTGTGCTTCTGGAGCGCCACCAGGCCGATGTGCGCGGTGAAGAGGCCGACCAGGATGGCCGGGATGAGCAGCACGTGGGCCGAGTAGAGCCGGGGGATGATCATCTCGCCGGGGAACGGGCCCCCGAAGATGCCGTAGACCAGGTAGGTCCCGATGACCGGCGAGGTCTGCACGAAGCCGGCCATGGCCCGGATGCCGGTGCCGGAGAGCAGGTCGTCGGGGAGGGAGTAGCCCGCGAACCCCTCGATGATGGCGAGCAGGGCCAGCACCGAGCCGATGACCCAGTTGATCTCACGCGGCTTGCGGAAGGCGCCCGTGAAGAAGACGCGGAACATGTGCACCACGATCGCGACCACGAACATCAGCGCGGCCCAGTGGTGGATCTGGCGGATGATCAGGCCGCCCTTGATGTCGAACGAGATGTGCACCGCGGAGGCGTAGGCCTCCGACATCCGGACCCCGCGCAGTGGCACGTAGGAGCCGTCGTAGATGGTCTCGCCCATGCTGGGCACGAACCAGAAGGTCAGGAAGGCCCCGGTGATCAGGCAGATGATCATCGAGTACATCGCGATCTCGCCCAGCATGAAGGACCAGTGGTCGGGGAAGACCTTCTTCATGAGGTAGCCGACCGGCTTGGCCGCGCCGGTGCGCTCGTCGACCCAGCCGGCGAGGCCGCCGATCTTGCGGACGCCGGCCGAGGTGGGCGTGGGCGGCGTGCGGTCGCCGTCGCGCAGGGCGTCGGCGGGGCGGTCGGTGGTCGCCGTCATGTCAGCCACGCTCCCAGAAGCTCGGGCCGACCGCTTCGCGGAACGGCTGTGCGGAGACGAGGTAGCCCTCGTCGTCGACCGTGATCTTCAATTGTGGCAGAGGGCGGTGCGCCGGCCCGAAGATGACCTTGCAGTCCTGGGTCACGTCGAAGGTTGACTGGTGGCAGGGGCAGAGCAGGTGATGGGTCTGCTGCTCGTAGAGGCCCACCGGGCAGCCCACGTGGGTGCAGATCTTGGAGTACGCGACGATGCCCTGGTAGCCCCAGTCGATCTCCTTCTGGGACTGGATCTGCTCGGGGTCGAGCCGCATGAGGAGCACGGCGGCCTTCGCCTTCTCCTCGAGGAGGTTCTCGGCGCCGCCCTCGTTGGTCTCGGGGTCGGGGAGCAGGCCCTCGGGCATCACGTGGAAGACCGAGCCGATGGTGACGTCGCTGGCCTTGATGGGCAGGTTCTCGGGGTCCTTCATCAGGCGCAGCGGCTTGAACTCGGGGACCTGGCCGGGGCCGCTGGGGCCGCCGTTCCACCAGGTGAGCGACAAGCTCTTCTGCGGCATCTCGCCGAGGGAGCCGGCCACCTGCACCACGAGCGGCACCGCGAACAGGCCGAGGGCGCCGCCCAGGGTGTACTTGATGAGGGGGCGGCGGGTGATCTGCGAGGAGCCCCCGTCGACGGCCAGGACGCGGACGACCTCCTCGCGGTCGGCGTCGCTGGAGCGCAGCGGGTGGCGCTCCTCGACGACCTCGACGTCGGGCATCAGCGTCTTGGCCCAGTGCACGGCGCCGAAGCCGATGCCGAGCAGCGAGAACGCCAGGGTGACCCCGAGGGCGGCGTTGGAGGCGCTGGTGGTGCCGATGCCCGGGATGAAGACCGTCTCGTTGAGGTCGATGGCGTAGTACAGGACCACGAACAGGAGGGTGGCCAGGATCGAGATGCCGAAGAGCGTGGCGACCTGCTTCTCGGCACGGTCGGCGGCGCTCTGGTCGAGGTCGGCCATCCGCGGCACGTGCGTGGGCAGGCCGGGGTTGACGAAGCGGTCGGGGATGCCGCCGTACCCGACGACGTGGCCCTCGTCGAGCCGCACGGCGTCACCGTGGCCGGTGGTGGGGGCCACCTCGGTGCCGGGGGTGGGGGTGTCCTGCTCGTTCATCGGGATGCCGGTTTCTCTCGCGTCGGGTGTCGGGGGCGGGGCCGGGTCAGGCGGCCTTGGAGCCGAGCCAGACGGCGCAGCCCACGAGGATGCCGAGGCCGAAGACCCAGGCGAAGAGACCCTCGGTGACCGGGCCGAGCGACCCCAGCGTCATGCCGCCGGGGCTCTCCTCCTGGTTGAGGGTCGTGAGGAAGGCGATGACGTCCCTCTTGTCGTCGGGGGTGATGTTGGCGTCGTTGAACACCGGCATGCTCTGCGGCCCGCTGACCATCGCCTCGTAGACGTGCTTGCCCGTGACGTCGCCCAGGGACGGGGCGTACTTGCCGCGGGTCAGGGCGCCGCCGGCCCCCGCGAAGTTGTGGCACATGGCGCAGTTGACGCGGAAGATCTGGCCACCGCGCGCGGGGTCGCCCTTGGTGGGGTCGACGGCTTCCTCGCTGGGCACGGCCGGCCCGGGCGCCAGGGAGGCGATGTAGGCACCCATGTCGGCGATCTGCTCCTGGGTGAACTTCACGCTCTCGGAGCGGGAGGCCTGCACGCCGGGCTGGGTCATCGGCATCCGGCCGGTGCCGACCTGGAAGTCGACCGCGGCGGCGCCGACACCGGCCAGCGGCGGGCCGGCGATCTCGTTGCCGTTGCCGGTGGAGCGGCCCTCGGCGTTGAGGCCGTGGCACGAGGCGCAGTTGGCGCGGAAGAGGGCCTTGCCGCTCGCGACGCTCTGGGCCGGGAGGGCCTGGGTGGTCGCGTCGGCCGGCTCGGGGGCCACGGCCGCGTAGACCGCACCGGTGAGGAACAGGCCGATCATCAGGAGGACGGCGATGGCCGCCGGATGCCGGCGCCGGGCTGCCAGTGCGTTCACGAGTGCTTCCTGTCGTCTGCTGCGGTCAGGGGTCGGCCTGCGGGAGAGGTCACTTGAGAAGATAGATGGTGGCGAACAGGGCGATCCACACCACGTCGACGAAGTGCCAGTAGTACGACGTGACGACCGCGCCGGTCGCCTGGGCGTGGGTGTAGCGGCGGGTGGTGAAGGTGCGCCCGATGATCAGCAGGAAGGCCAGCAGGCCGCCGGTGACGTGCATCCCGTGGAAGCCGGTGGCGAGGTAGAAGATCGAGCCGTAGGAGTCGGACGAGAGCGTGACGCCGTCGGCGATGAGGTGCGCGTACTCGTAGACCTGGCCGGCCACGAAGGTGGCGCCGAAGACGTAGGTGAGGACGTACCACTCGCGCATGCCCCACTCCCGGAAGCGCAGCAGCCGGGTGCCGGCGGGGCGGGCGGGGACACCGCGCTCGGCCTGCCAGACGCCGAGCTGGCACCAGACGGAGGAGATGACCAGCACCAGGGTGTTGGCGGCCGCGAACGGCACGTTGAGCTCGGCCGTCCGCTCGGACCACAGCTGCGGCAGGTGGCCGCGCAGGGTGAAGTAGAACGCGAAGAGGGCCGCGAAGAACATGAGCTCGCTGGAGAGCCACACCATCGTGCCCACCGCGACCATGTTGGGCCGCGTCGCGGGGCCCGATCCTGGGATCGAGGGGACCGGACCGGTGTGCTTGAGCGAAGCCGCTGCTGTAGACGCCACGCAGGCATTATGCCGACTCCGTCCACCCCGTGCCGAGGCGACCCCCCGAAAGCCTCAACATCCGCGACGCGACGCTGGTCACGGACGGCGACCGACCCGTACCGGAGCGCCGGGCGTCGCTCGCTACGATGCCTTGCATGAGCGACTCCCACGCCGCAGCGGGCCCCGCGTCCACCCCGGCCGCCGACGGCGTCCACCGGGTCCGTGTCCTCCTCTACAGCGACGACATCACCACCCGTGACGCCGTCCGTGCCGCGGCCGGGCGCCGCCCCGCGCGTGACGTCGAGGTCGTCGCGTGGCACGAGTGTGCGACCGCCGAGGCCGTCATCGAGGCGATGGACGCGGGCGGGTACGACATCGCGGTGCTCGACGGCGAGACCGCCCCGGTGGGTGGGCTCGGCCTGTGCCGCCAGCTGAAGAACGAGATCTTCCGGTGCCCTCCGATCCTGGTGCTCACCGGGCGCCCGCAGGACGCCTGGCTGGCCGGCTGGTCGCTGGCCGACGACGCCGTCCCGCACCCCCTCGACCCGATCGCGGTCGCCGAGGCCATCGCCCGGCTCGCCCGCGACCGGGCCAGCGTCGGCTGACACGGGTGCCCCCCGCCACGGCCGCCCCGAGCTGGTCCGACCTGATCGCGGCCCTGCTGCGTCGCGAGGACCTGACCACCGACCAGGCCCGCTGGGCGATGGGCCAGGTCATGGGCGGCGAGGCCAGCCCGGTACAGCTGGCCGGCTTCCTGGTCGCCCTGCGCGCCAAGGGCGAGACGGTCGACGAGCTGCGCGGCCTGGCCGACGTGATGCTCGAGCACGCCCACCGCATCGACGTGCCCGGGCCGAGCGTCGACATCGTCGGCACCGGCGGTGACCGGCTGCACTCGGTCAACATCTCGACCATGGCGTCGGTCGTCGTCGCGGCCACCGGCCTGCGCGTCGTCAAGCACGGCAACCGGGCTGCGTCCTCCTCCTCCGGCTCGGCCGACGTCCTCGAGGCGCTCGGGGTCGACCTCACCCTCGACCCGGGCCAGGTCGCGGCGGTGGCCGAGCGGGCCGGCATCACCTTCTGCTTCGCCAACGCCTTCCACCCCTCGATGCGGCACGCGGCCGTGGCGCGGCGGGAGCTCGGCGTGGGCACCGCCTTCAACGCGCTCGGCCCGCTCACCAACCCGGGGCAGCCGACCTACGCCGCGGTGGGGGCGGCCGACGCCCGGCTGGCGCCGCTGCTCGCCGGGGTCTTCGCCGGGCGGGGCCGCCCGGCGGCGGTGTTCCGGGGCGACGACGGGCTCGACGAGCTGACCCTGGCCACGTCGTCGACGGTGTGGTGGGTCGCCTCCGGCGAGGTCACCGAGCTGTCGGTGGCTCCCGGCGACGTCGGCCTGGCGAGTGCGCCGGTCGAGGCGCTGCGCGGCGGCGACGCCGCCTTCAACGCCGACGTGGCGCGGCGCGTCCTCGCCGGCGAGACCGGGCCGGTGCGCGACGCCGTGGTCCTCAACGCCGGGATGGCGCTGGCCGTGGCCGAGGGCGCGCCCGGCGCTCCGACGCGCGACTCGCTGGTCGCGGCCCTGGCGCGTGGTGTGGCGCGGGCCCAGGAGGCGGTCGACGCCGGGGCGGCGGCGGCGCTGCTCGAGCGCTGGGTCGCCACGACCCGCGAGCTGGCCGCGGGCTGACGCCCGTCCTCCGGGTGGCGAGGCCGGCCGGGTCAGTCCTCGATGCCGAGGCTGAAGGCCGACTCCAGGTCGTGCGAGGAGTAGGTGCGGAAGGCGATGTGGGTGTTGGTGCCCGTGACGCCGTCGACCTTGTTGAGCCGGTCGGCGATGACGTCGGCCAGGTCCTCGTGCCGGCGCACCCGCACCATCGCGACCAGGTCGGCGTCGCCGGCGACCGAGTAGACCTCGGTGACGCCGTCGAGGTCGGCGATCGCCTGGGCGACCTCGGGGATGCGGTCGACGTCGGCGGTGATGAGGACGATGGCGGTGATCACGGCGTCAGCCTAGCCACCGACCGCACGGCTCACAGGGCGCGGTCGAGCAGGGCCTGCAGCTCGCGGTAGTGCCGCTCGGCACCGGCCTCCTGGTACATCGAGGTGTCGGCCATCGTGTAGCCGTGCGGCGCGTCGGGGAAGATCTCGTTGAGCGCGGTCAGGTCGTGGGCCGCGAAGGCCTCGGCCAGGGTGGTGACGGCCTCGGGCGGCATCGAGCGGTCGTGGTCGGCGTGGCCGAGGACGAACTCGGCCCGGGCCGCTGCGAGCCCGAGGTGCGGGCTGTCCGGCGTGTCGGTGACCAGGCCGCCACCGTGGAAGCCGCCGCAGGCGGCCACGTCGTCGGGGTGGGCCGTGGCGGCCCGCATCGAGAGGCGGGCGCCCATGCAGTAGCCGGTGGTGCCGAACGGGCCGTCGTCGACGCCGTCCAGGCCGCGCAGGGCCGCGACGTAGGCGGCGATGTCGGGGACCGCGAGGTCGGCGGTGAGCGCCTGCACCCGCGACATCGCAGGGCCCATGAACGCCTCACGGCCCTCGGGGGTGCGCAGGTCGCCGGTGGGCATCAGGGTCGCGACGTCGCCGTCGCGGTGGAAGACGTTGGGCGCCATCACGACGTAGCCCCACGAGGCGATGCGGTCGCACATGGCGGCGATCTGCGGACGCAGGCCGATCGCGTCCATGAAGAAGAGCACGCCGGGGCCGTGGCCGGAGGGCGGGCGCGAGACGTGGGCCTCGGCGGTGCCGCCGGGGACAGGGACGTCGATGAGGTGCAGGTCGCTCATGCTCCGGACGCTACGCCCGCCCCGTTCCTCCCTGCTTTTCGGGGTCACCCCGAAAAGCCGACGAGACAAGACCTGGCAGGTCTTGTCTCGTGCCGGAACCCTGGTGTCGAGCCGCTCGCGGTCAGCGGACGCCGGCGAACCCGGCGGCGGCGCGCCGGGAGGTCTCGAGCGGCTCGAGCTCCTCGCGCACGGCGGCCGCCCCGGCCACCGGGCACGTCCAGGCGCCGTCGACGTCGACGATCCGCACGCCGGGGGCCTCCAGCCAGCGCAGCACCTTCTCGCTCTCCTCGGGCGTGGCGGCGGTGGCGGGGGCGAGCGGAGCCGAGACGACCTCGGCGCTGGCGCGCAGGGCCGCGATGTAGGGCATCGGGTCGGCGCCGCGCGGCGAGGTGGTGCTGCCCGCCAAGCGCCCGTGACGCACGCACACGACCTCCCAGCCGCCGGTGACGGACCGGCGGGCCGCGACGAGCTCGGGGATGCGGGCCAGCGGGTCGAGGCGCTGGCTGCGGGTGGCCCCCCGGACGAACGCGACCAGCCGGTCGCGCACGACCTGGGCGTCCTCGAAGCGCTCGGCCGCGGCCAGGGTGTCCATCCGCTCCTGGAGGGCGACGAGCAGCTCGCGACCCCCGCCGCTGAGCAGCCGCGCTGCCCGCCCGACGACCTCGGAGTACTGCTCGACCGACTGGGCGCCGGTGCAGGGGGCGCCGCAGCGGCCCATCTCGGCCAGGGCGCACGCGGCCCGCGGCCGCGTCGGCGAGAGCCGCTCGACGCACTGGCGCAGGGGCAGGACCTCGTGGACCGCGGCCACCGCGGCCTCGGCCGCGTGGCGCGACCCGAAGGGCCCGACGTAGCGCGCGTCGTCGGCGGCGACCGCCCGCACCACCGAGAGCCGCGGGAAGGGCTCGACCGTGAGCTTGACCCACAGGGCCTTCTCGGGGTGCCGTGAGCGACGGTTGTAGCGAGGCTTGTGCTCGGCGATGAGCCGCAGCTCGCGGACCTCGGCCTCGAGAGTGGTGGCGCAGACGACCGGGCTGACGGACTCGGCGAGGCGCACCATCTCACCCATCCGCCGCCGGTGCTCGGAGGCGGTGAAGTACGAGCGCACCCGCGTGCGGATGGACACCGAGGTGCCGACGTAGAGCACGTGGCCGTGGCCGTCCTTGAACAGGTAGACCCCGGGCGCGTCGGGCAGGTCGTCGGCCAGGTGGCGCTTGCGGCGCCGGGCGGGGGAGACCCGCGCGGTGTAGTCGAGGAGCTCCTCGAGCGAGTGCACGCCGAGGTTGCCGACCCGCTCGATGAGCCCGTGCAGGACGTCGACGGTGGCGCGGGCGTCGTGCAGGGCCCGGTGGTCGGGGGTGGTGCGCGAGCGGAACAGCCGCGCCAGCGAGCCGAGGCGATGGTTGGGCACCTCGTCGCGCCGGACCAGCTGGCGGGCCAGGTGCACGGTGTCGAGCACCGGGAAGCCGGGCCAGGGGTGCTCGGTGCGGGCCGCGGCCGCCTTGAGGAAGGAGACGTCGAAGCGCGCGTTGTGGGCCACCAGCACGCTGCCGGCGGCGAACTCGAGGAAGGCGGGCAGCGCGGCTTCGATGCGTGGCGCGCCCGCCACCATGGCGTCGGTGATGCCGGTGAGCACCGCGATGAAGGCCGGGATGGGCTCGCCGGGGTCGACCAGGGTCTGGAACTCCCCGAGGACCTCGCCGGCGCGGACCTTGACCGCGCCGATCTCGGTGATGCCGCACTCGGCCGGGCTGCCGCCGGTGGTCTCCAGGTCGACGACGACGAAGGTGACCGACGACAGGGGCGTGCCCAGGTCGTCGAACGTGCCCTGGACCATCGTCATGTCCCGAACCGTAGGTCGGCCCTCCGACATCCCCTCCGAGGCGCGCGGGAGGGACGGCCGGCGGCCGGGTCGCGCCGAAGGGGAGCCCTCCCCTCCGGATCGGCGCCGGGAGGCCGCCCACGCGGTCTAGGGTGGTCACGCCCCCCGACCGGGGACGTCGGGGCGGGCTCGGGGCCGTGGAGGAGGAACGTCGTGATGCGTGGTGCCGGTGCCCGTGCGGCGGCGACCCGCCGGGCCCGCCGACGCGTCGCGAGCCTGGTCACGGTGGCGCTGGTCGCCTCCGCCCTCGGGTACGTGGCGGTGGCCAGCGACGGCACTACCGTGCACGAGACCGACCTGAACGACGCCGGCGTCTTCGTCAGCTCCGCCGCGCAGGCGAAGTTCGCCAAGGCCAACGTGCCCATCGGCCAGCTCGACACCGGGGTCGCCACCGACGCCGGCACCGGCGCCGGCCTCGACGTGCTCCAGGACGGCGCCGCCGTGCTCGGCCTGCGCACCGACACCGGCGAGCTCTTCCCCATCGACGTGCGCACCTCCACCGCCGGCGACCCCGCCGCCACCGTCCCGGCCGTGAAGTCCGTCCCCGGCCGGTGGACGCCGCGCCCGGTGGCCCTCGGCGGAGGCACCCTGGCCCTGCTCGACCCGGCTGCCGGCAAGGTCTACGCCCAGCGCGTCGACCCCGCGACCGGCACCGACAACCTGCCCGGGCTGGCCACGGGTGCCGAGCCGGTGGCCACGGTCGGCCCGAACGGCGCGCTGGCGGTCGGTCTCGACGGCGTCATCCACGTCGTCTCCGGGGCCGACGGTCGCGTCACGTCGGTGGCTCCGGCCGCGGCCGGCTTCGCCCGACCCGTCGTCGCCCCCACGTCGTTGCGCGCCGCCACCCCCGACATCACCGCGGTCGGACGCGCCTGGGTGGCGTACGACGCCGCCAGGGACCGCGTCTACACCGCGAGCAGGCCTGCGGGGTTCGACGCACAGGTCACGGTCGACGGCGCCCGGTTCGCGGCGCTGCAGCAGCCCGGCCCGGATGCCGAGGCCGTGGTCGTGCAGTCGGCCGACCGGGCCGCGCAGGTGCCGCTCGACGGCGGGGTCTCACCGGGGGGCGTCGTCGTCGGCGAGCGCGTCAACCGGGTACCGGGCGCTGTGCTGCTGTCGCGCCCGGTCGTGCTGGCGGGGTGCCTCCACGCCGCCTGGGCCGAGGAGGAGCGTGTCTTCTACGGGGCCAACTGCGGCCGCGTCGGTGACGAGCCGAGCACCACGTTGCCCGCCGAGGGCACGCTGCCGACGCGGGACGGGGTGGCGCTGCGGGTCAACCGTGGGCTCGTCGTCCTCAACGACCTCGACAACGGCGGCGTGTGGGACCTCGAGGACAAGCCCACGAAGATCGACAACTGGGACGCCCTCACCCCGCCGGTGCAGGAGGACGACAAGACCCGGAAGAAGGACGAGAACCTCCTCGACGACACGGCGGCCCAGCAGCCGCCCACCGCCAAGGACGACGCCGAGACGGTCCGCCCCGGCCGCACCAGCAAGCTGCACGTGCTCGACAACGACACGGACGCGGCCGGCTCGGTGCTGGCCATCGACCAGCGCGACGTCACGGCCCCCTCGACGAAGGGCGTCGCCGCCACGGTCTCGGCCGACGGGCAGGCGGTCGACGTGTCGGTCCCGGCGGAGGCCGCGGGCGGCCTGTTCGAGTTCTCGTACAAGGTCAACAACGGCAAGAAGACCTCGCAGAAGTCGGCCAGGGTCACGGTCCGCGTCGTCGGCGACGACGTCAACGGCCCCCCGCGGCTGCGCCCGGGCGGGGCCCGGCTGGCGCAGCAGGTGTACCCGGTCATCGTGGGGAAGCGTCTCTCGGTGCCGGTGCTGGCCGACTGGCGCGACCCCGAGAACGACGTCCTGGCGGCGCGGGCCGAGACCGAGGGCGGGGTCGTCGACGGCCAGGGGCGGATCACGCTGCGGGCCCCCACCGAGGTGGGGAGGCAACAGATCGGCTACGTCGTCACCGACGGCCTGGGCGGGTCCACCGAAGGCACCGTCGCGGCGCTCGTGATCGGTACCGGTCCCGACGTCAAGCTCGTGGCCCCTCGTACCCAGCCGGACGCCGTCCGCGGGGTCGTCGGCAAGCCCCTGCAGGTCGAGCCGCTCGGCAACGACGTGGCCGGCGCCGACCCGGGCGAGCCCGACGCCACGCTGACGCTGCGCTCCGAGGTGCGCCCGGTCGGTCCGCTGCAGGTCGACACCGACCTCGCCACCGGCCAGGTGACCATCACCGGCTCCGCCCCCGGCACGTACGAGCTGTCCTACTCGGCCGTCACCGGCGCCGGGGCGGCCCCGGGCCGCATCCGGGTCGACCTGGTGACACCACCCGAAGGCGCGCCGCCGGTCTCGGTGCCCGACACCGCCACCCTGCACGACCAGGCCGCGACCCTCGTCGACGTCCTGGCCAACGACTACTCCCCGCGCGGTGACGTGCTGGTCACCGCGGCCGTGCAGGCCGAGGGTGAGAACTCCTGGCTCCAGCCGTCGATCTACCAGGGCCGCTGGGTACGCCTGGAGTCCAGGGAGCCCGCCCCGCTCGACGGCCCCGGCCGCAGGGGCGTCATCCGCTACACCGTCAGCGACGGCACGCAGCGGGTCACCGGCCAGGTGGCGGTGCTCCAGCAGTCGGCTCTCGACGGCCCCGTGCCGCTGGTGGTCGACGACGAGGCCGCCGTGCGCGAGGGCGACACGGTCTCGATCCCCGTGCTCGACAACGACACGATGGCCGACGGCATCCCGCTCGTGCTCGACCCCGGCAGCGTCAAGGTCATCAGCACGGGCGACGAGCAGCGGGCGTTCGCCTCGGGCAACGTCATCCGCTACGTCCCCGAGGCCACGGCCCTGAAGGCGTCGAGGTTCGTGACGATCGAGTACGCCGCCTACGCCGAGGGGATGAAGGACCGCGCCCAGACCGCCCGGGTGCGGGTGCAGGTCACGCCGCTGCCGAACGCCCAGCGCATCAACCAGGCGCCGGTGGCCCGCAGCTTCACGGCCACCGTCACCGCCGGCGACCCCATCACCATGACGGTGCCGACGTTCGGGGTCGACCCCGACGGCGACAGCGTCAGCGTGACCGGCGTGGTCGGCGCCGACGGGGGAGCGGTCGACCTGACCCTGGGCCGCGTCGTGGGCATCGGGCCCTCGACCATCCGGTACGAGTCGTTCCCGCTGGCGGCCGGCACCGAGGTCGTCACCTACGAGGTGCGCGACCGCTTCGGGGCCACCAGCCGGGCCTCGGTGCGGGTCGGCGTGGTGCAGCCCGGCGACCCGCAGCCCCCGGTGGCGGTGGCCGACGAGGTCTTCGCGGCGCCCGGCAAGACCGTCACCGTCAAACCCCTCACGAACGACCTCGTGGCACGCGGCGACAGTGTCGAGGTCGAGACCCGGAGCCTGAACTCGCCGGCGACGCTGCGGCTGTGGCGCGTCGACGACGACAACGTCGTGCAGACCGAGGTGCCCGACGACACCACCCAGCTGCATCAGCTGGGCTACAGCATCAGCAACGGCATCTTCGACCCGTCGAAGGCGTCGATCCTGGTGCGCCCCGTCAAGGGCTGGGTGAACCCGCCGGTGGCCAACGACGACGTCGCGGCGCCCAAGCCCGGCGAGACCGCCACCCTCGTCGACGCCCTCGCCAACGACACCGACGTCGACTCCGACCCGGCCACGCTGCAGATCGTCGACGTGCTCTCGCCCGACGCCCGCTACGACCCCTCGACCCGGCGGGTGTCGGTGAAGATCCTCGACCACCCCTACGCCGTGCCCTACGTCATCGAGGACGAGGACGGCGCGACCGCGATGGCCGTCATCAACGTGCCCACCGGGGCCAACGGGCAGCCCTTCGTGGTGCAGAACGCGGTGATCGAGATGGACAAGGACTCGACCCGCACGGTCGCGCTGAACGACTACGTCAAGAGCCCGCGGGGCCGCGTCGTGTCCGTCACCACGGCCGACACCGTGAGCGCCTCGCCCGCCGAGGACCTCGACGTGTCGGTCACCGACAACCGCACGCTCGAGCTCACCTCCTCCAACGGCTACGTGGGCCCGGCGGCCGTCATGCTCGAGGTCACTGACCAGGACGCGGTCGGCCAGAAGGACTTCGGCACCGCGTACGTGTCGGTGCCGGTGCAGATCGGCCCCAAGGTGCCGTTGCTGCGCTGCCCCGAGGGCGAGGTCAGCGTGCTCGCGGGCGGCATCGACCGCAGCGTCGACCTGCCCACCTTCTGCCACGTCTGGCTGCCCGTCGGGACCGGTCTCGACAGCGTGCGCTTCGAGACCCGCTGGCAGACCGAGGCCGACGCCGACCTGCGCATCGACGGGCCGAGCAACCGGCGGGTGACGCTGCACGCCGACGCGGGCGCCTCGAGCTCACGGGGCCGGCTGAGCGTCACCGCACCCGGTCTGGCGACGCCCTCCACCATCGGCGTCCGGGTCATCGGCACGGACGAGGCGGCCCGCTCCGGCCTGACCCCCGGAGGCGCCGAGGACCCCGTCCCCGCGCCCCGGATGCGGCCGATCAGCCTCACCGGCCTCCAGGAGGGCCAGTCGCGTGCGGTCGACGTGTCGGTCTACCTCGACTCACCCCTGGCCGAGCCGGCGTGCAGCATCACCTCGGCCCGCATCGAGCGCGGCACCGGCGTCACGGTGTCGACCTCGGGCTGCACGCTCACCGTCACCGTCGGCACGCAGCCCTCGCCCACGGCGTCCATCGCTCTGTCCGTCAGCGACGGGCCGGGTCGCACCGCCCCCGGCCGGGTGTCGGTGACGATGCTCGGCCGCCCGTCCGTGCCGCGCCAGGTCGGCGCGGTCGCCGACCGGGACGCCGGGGGTCAGGCGCGCGTCGCGTGGCTGCCGCCCACCTACGACGGGGGAGCCACGGTGTCCTCCTACGTGGTGCGCTGGACCGGGGGCTCGTCGGGGCAGATGAGCTGTTCCGCCTCGCCGTGCACGGTCACCGGCCTGACCAACGGCAAGGACTACCGCTTCACCGTCGCCGCGGTCAACGGCGTCGGTGAGGGACCCGCGTCGGAGCCCAGTGCGGCGGTGCGCCCCGACACCCTGCCGCGCCAGGTCACGGGGGTGCGGATGCTCGCGCGGGGTGACCGGTCGCTGGAGATCGGCTGGGACGAGCCGACCAACGAGGGCAGCCCGCTGACCAAGTACGTGGTCCGGCTGATCTCCTCGACGGGTGAGACCAGGACGGTCGACGTCGCGGCCCCGAGCCTGCGCACGACGGTGACGGGGCTCGACAACATGGCCGAGCAGTCGGTGCAGGTGCAGGCCTGGAACGAGCTCGGCGCGGGGCCGTTCGGGCCGGCGGTCACGATGCAGTCGGCGGGCACCCCGCCCGCCCTGCCGGCCCCGGGCATCCAGGCCAGCGGGCCGGGCCCGGCGCAGGACTCGGCCGCGCTCACCATCACCTGGGAGCAGGGCTCGCCCAACGGGCCGCCGACGACGAAGTACACCCTCTACCAGTCGGTCGGCAACGGCGCCTGGACGGCGGTCGCCACCACCGCTCCCGGCACCCGCGACGCCAAGGTGACCATCCCCTACGACGGCAACACCTACCGCTACACCGTCACCCTCACCAACGGCGCCGGCCTCGAGGGGCCGCAGACCAACTCCTCGTCGTTCACGTCCGTCGGCCAGCCGTCGACCCCGACGCTCACGGCCAGCACGCCCAACAACGACCGCCGGATCACCCTGACGGTCGGCGTCGGGCAGCCTCGCGCCGGGTCGTTCACGACCATCCGGTGGTCCGGCGGCGGCCAGAACGGCAGCCACGCCTGTGGCTGCGCGCCCGGCTCGCAGGTCAGCTTCACGGTGGGTCCGTTCGACACCTCACCCACCAACAACCGCACCCTCACCGTGTGGACGGTCAACTCCGGGGGCAGCGAGTCGAACCGCGTGTCCGACACCGCGACACCCTACGGACCGACGCTGCAGCCCACCGGTCTGAGCAGCACCCGCAGCGGCAACACCATCACCTGGAGCTGGAACCTCCCGGAGAACGGGCGGCCGATCCAGCGGGTGGAGGTGCGGGGGGCCGTCGGCCAGGTCTTCGACTCGGCCAAGCAGCAGGTGAGCTTCACCGGGCAGGACGGCAGGACCTACCAGCTCGAGGTCCGGGCCTACGCGGGCGGCGACTGGTCACCCTGGGCGGGCCCCGACTCCCAGTCGATCCCTCAGCCGAAGAGCGTGACGGTCCTGAAGGGCAGCACCTGCACCCAGCGGTCGTGCAACACCGGCAACGGGTCGTGCACGAGTGCCGGCTGCCGCTGGATCGCCGTGCGCACCTCAGGGTTCAGCGGCGGTGTGACCTGCACCTTCCGCGTCGACGGCGGCACCGTCTCCGGGTGGCGCGACCTGTCGATGGGAGGGAACGCCACCCAGGAGAGCGACAACTTCTACGGAGGCACAGGAACGGTCACGGCCATCTGCGACGGCGTCTCCGACAGCCTCCAGTGGTAGCGCCGCCCGGCCGCCTCGCTCGGGGCCGGGGCGGGGGGACTGTCGGTGGTCGCGTCTAGCGTCGTCCGCGACACCTTGGAAGGGGTGAGACGCATGACCCGACCCGACGTCCTGGCCATCGAGTGCCGCACCTGCCCCGTGCGCGAGCTGCACTGTGCCGACTGCATGGTGCCCGTCCTGCTCGAGATCACCACGAGGGCCTCCGAGACCTCCCTCGACGCCGAGGAGCGTGCGGCCGTCACCCGTCTGGTGCGCGCCGGCCTCGTCGACCCCGAGACGGCCACCGCGGCCCGGGCCCGCCTCGAACCCGGCAGCACGGGCACCGGCTGGGGCCTCGCCGTCGGCTGAGGGCGCCGGCCGTCGGCCGCGGTCCCGCTCCCTACGATGAGCCGGTGCCCCGACGACCCAGCCCCCGTCGTACGCGGGGTCCGGTGGTCGCGGTGCTGGCGGCAGCCCTCCTGCTGGGCGGATGCTCCGACGCGGCGCCTCCCGACGGCGCCCCCGCGAGCCCCCGGCCGAGCACGTCGGCGCCCGCGCCCGGCCCGAGCGGCGCCCGCCCGGGTGCCTCGGTGCCGGACGCCTCCGCCGTGTCCACCGCCCTCGACACCCTGCTGGAGGCCCGGGACGCCGCCGTGCGCACGGGTGACACCGCCGCCTTCCGGGCCACCGTCGCCGCGCCGACCGACGCGGCCGGGCGGCGCCAGCTGCAGACGTTCGGGGCGGCCCGCGCGCTCGGCCTCTCGCAGCTGTCCCACGACGTCGCGCCCCCGGCCGACGACCCGGCGGCCGTCGACGTGACGCTGCGCTACCGGGTCGCCGGCGTCGACCGGGCCGAGCGCACCGCCACCGTCCGCTACGCCCTGCGCCGCGCGGGCGAGCGCTGGCTGGTCGCCGACGAGACCGCCACCGGTACCGACGCCGCCCCGCCGTGGCTGGCGATGCCGGGGCTGACGGTCCGTCGCGGGCGTTCCGTGGTCGTCGCGGGCACGGCCCCCGAGGCCGCCCTGGCCGCCGCGGCCACCACCGTCGACCGCTCGCTCCCGGTCCTGGCCCGCCTCTGGCCCGGCACTCCGCGCCGCACCCTGGTGCTGCTGCCCGAGACGCCGGCCGAGGCGGCCACCCTGCGGGGCGACGGCGGTGCCGCGGTGGGCCGGGTGGCCGCCACCACCGACGGCCCCACCGACGCCGCGGGGCTGGCCACCGGCGACCGTGTGCTCGTCGACCCCGACGCCCGGCGCCGTCTGACCCCGGTCGGCCGCGACGTCGTCCTGACCCACGAGCTGGCCCACGTGGCGGTGCGGGGGAGCGTGCCGGGCACGGCCCCGCTGTGGCTGTCCGAGGGCTACGCCGACCACGTGGGCTACGCCCGGGCGGGCCTGCCCGAACGCACGCTGGCCGCACCCCTGGTCGCGGCCGTCCGTGCCGGCACGGCCCCCGCCGCGCTGCCGACCGACACCGCGCTCGACCCCGGCGTCAGCGACATCGAGGTCGGCTACCTCGCCGCGTGGCAGGCCGCGCAGACGGTGGTAGCGCTGGCGGGGGAGGCCGGGCTGCGGCGTCTCGTGCGGGCGTGCACCGCGACCGGCGGCGCCGAGGCGGCCGCGCGGGCCTGCGACGCAGCGATGCCCGGCGTCATCGGCACCGACCGCGCGGGCCTCACCCGTCGCTGGCGGCAGCGGCTGGCCGCCCTCGCGCGGTGACGTCCGGCACCACCAGCAGCGACGCGGCCACCAACACCGCGACCAGCCAGAACTGGTTGTAGAACGCCTGCTTGTTCACCAGGTTCGCCACGGCCAGCACGAGGGCGAACCAGCGCAGGACCTCGCCGACGTCGGGCTGGCGGCGCCACACGGCCCAGACGGCGGCCGCGACGGCGGCCAGCATCACGAGGCCGGTGGCGGCGAAGGGCAGCTCGACGCCGCGCTCGTTGAGGAAGTACAGGTACCAGGTGTTCGCGAAACGGATGGGATGGAAGGTCAGCAACGTCGTCACGGTGTCGTCGACGAAGGCCGAGGCGTCCGCCAGCAGCCACGGCAGCACCAGCACGCCGGCCAGAGCCCCGGCGGCGAGGGTGCGCCGCCACCCGAAGGGGCGCCACAGCAGCAGCAGCGGCGCCAGCAGGGCCAGGTGCTGCTTGCTGGCGCACGCCACGGCCAGCGGCAGCACGGCCCACCAGGCGTGCCCGCGCCGCACCAGCACGGCCCACCACACCAGCAGGGCGGCGAGCACCGGCTCGGTCCAGGCCTGGTCGACCTGGGTGAGCGTCCCGGGGGCGAACACGACCAGGGCCACGACGGCCGCGGCGCGCGCCGCTTGGCCGCGCCGACCCCCGGCGAGGGCCCACAGGCCGGCCAGCAGCACCAGGGTCCAGACCAGCAGCATCCACCGGACGTCGCCGGCGACCCAGCGCCCGGGCGCGGTGAGCACGCCCATCCACGGCAGGTAGGTGAAGTGGTCCTGGACGCCGGGGGAGCCGGTGAAGACCTGCGTGTAGACGTCGTCGAGGCGCGCGGTGGCGTCGGCGAACTGCTGGAGGATGACCCACACGTCGATGCGTGGGGCGCGGTCACCCAGGATGGTGACGGCCGCGAGGGCCGTGTGGGCCAGCACCGCCACGCCCGCCGCGGCGGGCGCGGCCCAGGGTCGGGGGAGAGCCAGGAGCCCGGCGACCAGCACGGCCCCGACGGCCAGCACGGCGAGGGCGGCCGTCAGCCAGCCGCCGCGCAGGTACGAGAAGAGGGGCACGGTGAGGGTGAGTACCGCCGAGCCCACGAGCACCGCCGGGCCGAGCCACGACGGCAGGGCGAGGGCGGTGCGTCGCACCAGCCACCACGCCAGCAGCGCGGTGCACGCGGTGAGCACCAGCAGGATCGGTACCCGGAAGCGCACCACGCTCCACTGGGCGACCCCGAACCAGGCCAGCCACGCGAGGCCGAAGAGCAGCCCGGGCCCCCACGGTCGCCGGCCGGCGTCGGCGCCGTCGGGCCGCGGCGCGACGGTGGGCCGGCCGGCGTCAGCCACCGTAGAGCGCGTCGACCTCGTCGCCGAAGTCGCGCATGACGACGTTGCGCTTCAGCTTCAGCGACGGGGTGAGGTGCCCGGACTCCTCGGTGAAGTCACCGTCCAGGATGACGAACTTGCGGATCGACTCCGCCTTGGAGACCGCGGTGTTGGCGTCGTCGACGGCCTTCTGGATCTCGTCGCGGATGCGCTGGTCGTCCTTGGCCTTCGCGAACGGCAGGCCCTCGAGGCCGTGGGTGGCCGCCCAGCCGGGGTACATCTCCTCGTCGAGGGTGACCAGGGCGGCGATGAACGGCTTGCCGTCGCCGACGACGATGCACTGGCTGACCAGCGGGTGCGCCCGCAGCCGGTCCTCGAGCACGGCCGGCGCGACGTTCTTGCCGCCCGCGGTCACGAGGATCTCCTTCTTGCGACCGGTGATCCGCAGGAAGCCCGCGTCGTCGAGCTCGCCGATGTCGCCGGTGTGGAACCAGCCGCTGCGCACGGCGTCTGCGGTCGCGTCGGGGTTGCCGCGGTAGCCGCGCATCACGTTGACGCCGCGGAGGCAGATCTCGCCGTCGTCGGCGATGCGCACGTCGACGCCCGGCAGCGGCTGACCGACGGTGCCGATCCTCATCGCGTCGGGGCGGTTGACGGTGGCGGGCGCGGTCGTCTCGGTCAGCCCGTAGCCCTCGAGGATGGTGACCCCGATGCCGCGGAAGAAGTGGCCCAGCCGGGTGCCGAGCGGCGCCCCGCCGGACACGGCGTAGCGCACCTGACCGCCCATGGCGTCGCGCAGCCGGGCGTAGACCAGCTTGTCGAACACGGTGTGCCGCACCCGCAGTCCGAGCGGCACCGAGCCGGCGTCACGCGCCTCGGACCAGGCGATGGCGGCCGCCGCGGCCCCGGCGAAGATCTTGCCCTTGCCGCCGGCCTCGGCCGCGCTCTCGGCCGAGTTGTAGATCTTCTCGAACACGCGGGGCACGGCCAGGATGAACGTGGGACGGAACGAGCCGAAGTCGGCCATCAGGGTCTTGAGGTCGCTCGAGTGCCCCATCCGCACCCCGGCGGCCACGGCCAGGACCTCGATGAAGCGGGCGAACACGTGCGCCAGCGGCAGGAACAGCAGGGTCGAGGAGCCGGGCGCCCTGACGACCTGGTGGATCTCCTCGGCGGTGTTCTCGGCCAGGGTGAGGAAGTTGCCGTGGGTGAGCTCGACGCCCTTGGGCCGGCCGGTGGTGCCCGAGGTGTAGATGACGGTGGCGACGCTGTCGCGGTCGAGGCCCTCGCGTCGCGCGCCCAGCTCGGCGTCGTCGACGTCGGCGCCGTCGCGGGCCAGCGACCCGAGGTCACCGTGGTCGATCACCCAGGTGTGCCGCAGCGCCGGCAGGTCGCCGCGCACCCGGTCGAGGGAGGCCACGTGCTTCTCGGTCTCGACGACGACCCCGACCGCGCCCGAGTCGGAGAGGATCCACGCCACCTGGTCGGCCGAGGAGGTCTCGTAGATGGGGACGGGCACGGCGCCCGCGGCCCAGAGCGCGAAGTCGGTCAGGGTCCACTCGTACCGGGTGCAGCTGAGGATGCCGACGACGTCGCCGGGCGCGACGCCGGCGGCGATGAAGCCCTTGGCGAGCGCGTCGACCTCGTCGGCGAAGGCGGCGCTGCTGACGTCCTGCCACCCGTCGCCGTGGCGCCGCGAGAAGGCGACCCGGTCGGGGCGCTCGTCGGCCAGGCGGGTCGGGAGGTCCCCCAACGTCCCCGGGGCCGTCGCGGGCAGGACCAGCGGCATCGACTTCTCGTGCACCGTGGGACTCCTTCGTGCTCGGTGGGCGGCCCCTCAACTCTAGGGCCCGGGCGCCGGGTAGCCTGCGGTGCCATGGCCGACCGCACCCGCTCCTCCGTCGACATCGCCGCCTCCCCGGGCGAGGTCCTCGACGTCATCGCCGGGTTCGAGGCCTACCCGGAGTGGGCCGAGCAGGTCAAGGACTGCACCGTCCTCACCGAGGACGGCGACGGCTGGGCCGACCAGGTCGAGTTCACCCTCGACGCGGGTGCCATCAAGGACCAGTACGTGCTCGAGTACGACTGGGACGTCGCCGAGGACGGCACCGGCGTCATCTCCTGGCACCTGGTGCGGGCCTCGCTCCTGAAGGGCCTCACCGGCAGCTACACGCTCGAGGCGGTGGGCGCGGGCACCCGGGTGTCGTACGACCTCGAGGTCGACCTGACGATGCCGATGATCGGGATGCTGAAGCGCAAGGCCGAGAAGCACATCATCAGCACCGCGCTCACCGAGCTCAAGAAGCGCGTCGAGGGCTGAGCGCCACCATGACCTCACAGCGGTGGCCCGAGGACGTGGGGAGCGTCGGCGACGAGGCGGCGCGTCTCCTCGAGAGCCTACGACGGGCCGGGCTGGAGGCCGCCGCGCACGTCTCCGAACCGGCGCCCGCCGCGCGGACCCGCACCGGCGGCGCCACCCCGGGGGCCGCCCCCGAGGCTCCTGACGGTGCCCACCATCCGGCCGACGACGCGAAGGCCGATGGGCCGAAGGCGTTCTCGTGCGACGACCCGGTGTGCCAGTGGTGCCCGGTCTGCCGCGCGTCGGCGTTCGTGCGTCGCCTCAGCCCCGAGACCCTGAGCGGGCTGGCCGAGCTCGCCGGCGTCGCCGCTGCCGTGCTGTCCGACCTCGCCGGTGCCCGTGCCCGCCAGGAGGGCGCCGGGCCCGGCGCGGACCACGCCCGCACCCCCGCTGCCGAGGAGGAACCCCGTGGTTGACCGACCCCTGGCCATCGGCGTCGACATCGGCGGCACCAAGGTCGCCGCCGGGGTGGTCGACGCCTCCGGCGCGGTCCTGCGCCGGGCGCGGCGCGACACCCCTCACCGCTCCACCAGCCCACGCGTGGTCGAGGACACCATCGTCTCGGCCGTCGAGGAGCTGCTCGAGCAGGACGACGGCGTCGTCGCCGTCGGCATCGGGGCGGCCGGGTTCGTGGCGGCCGACCGCGCCACCGTGGTCTTCGCCCCCCACCTGTCGTGGCGCAACGAGCCGCTGCGCGAGGCGCTCGGCAGCCGCCTCGACCTGCCGATCTTCGTCGACAACGACGCGAACGCCGCCGTGTGGGCGGAGTACCGCTTCGGCGCGGGGCGCGGCGAGGGCCAGCTCGTCATGGTCAACCTCGGCACCGGTATCGGCGGTGGCATCGTCCTCGACGGGCGGGTGCTGCGGGGCCGCTTCGGCATCGCCGGCGAGTTCGGCCACATGCAGGTCGTGCCCGACGGCATCCGCTGCGAGTGCGGCAACCGCGGGTGCTGGGAGCAGTACGCGTCGGGCAACGCCCTCGTCCGCGAGGCGCGGGCGCTGATGTCGGCCGGCAGCCCGGTGGTCTCGGACCTCTTCGACCGCGTCGGGGGCAAGCCCGAGGACCTCACCGGGCCGCTGGTCACCGAGGCCGCCCGTGACGGCGACCCGCTGGCCCGCGAGCTGCTCGGTGAGATCGGGCGGTGGCTGGGCGTCGGCATGGCCGACCTCGCGGCCGCGCTCGACCCCGGCACCTTCGTGGTCGGCGGCGGGGTGAGCGCGGCCGGTGAGCTGCTGCTCGAGCCCGCGCGGCAGGCCTTCCGGCGCCAGCTGACCGGCCGCGGCTACCGGCCCGAGGCACGCATCGTGGCGGCCGAGCTCGGCAACGAGGCGGGCCTGGTGGGCGCGGCCGACCTGGCACGCGTCGGGGCCGGCGACCTGGCCTGGGCCGACGCCGGCGACCGGTCGGCGCCGCGGGCGGCGCGCGCCGCAGGGGCCGCAGAGGGCGGCGAGACGGAGCCCGAGCCGCCGGGCGTCCCGCCGGCCGGCTGACGCGTGACCGGCGCGGGGGTGCTGCGGGTCGCGTCCTACAACACCCGTGACTTCCTCGACGACCACCGCCTGGCGGCGCGGGTGGTGCGCGCCGTCGACCCCGACGTGCTCTGCCTCCAGGAGGTACCCCGCCGGCTGCTGGCCGGCGCCCGGGTACGCCGGTTCGCCGCCGCCTGCGGGATGGACTGGACCGGCCGGCACCGGGGGAGCGGCGGCACGACGGTCCTCACCTCCCCGCGGGTGCGGGTGCTGGGCGGCGGGCACCACCGGCTACCGGTGCGCTGGCCCGACCGCACGCGGGGCTTCGCCGAGGTGCGGGTCCTGCCGCCGGGCGGCGCCCCGGTGTCGGTGGTGTCGGTGCACCTCGGCCTGAAGGCGGGGGAGCGGGTGGCCCACACCGAGCGCATCCTGGCGGCCCTCGCCGACCGGGAGCCGCTGGTGCTGGCGGGCGACCTCAACGAGGACGACACCGGGGCGGCCTGGCGGCTCATCGACGTCCCCGGTCGCCTGCGCCTGGTGTCGCCACCGGAGCCGACCTTCCCGGCGCGCGCCCCGCGGCGCCGGCTCGACGTCGTGTTCGCCTCACCCGGGCTGCGGGTGCGGCCGCACCGCGAGGTGGCCGTGCCGGATGCCGTCTGGGCACGGGCGAGCGACCATCGGGCCGTGTGGGTCGACCTCGAGGCGCCGGCCCGCTGACGCCGTGGGAGCGACGGCTCGACCCGTGCGGGGACGTGGCGGTGGGGGGCGGCCGTCAGAGACGGACGCCGTCGTCGTCCTCGTCACGCTGGCGCGGCTGGCGCAGGACCAGCAGGGCGAACCCGCCCAGCGAGAGGGCGAGGCCGGCGAGGAACCAGCGCGTGCTGTGGAAGGGCCGGGCCAGGGCGACGTAGACCAGGCACAGCGGCCCGGCCACGAGCCCCAGGACGGCGCCCCAGAAGTGCAGGTCCTCCTGCGGCGGGAGCTCGACCTGCGGGGGCTCGAAGTGCTCGTCGTCGTCGACCGGCGTGGACGACGCGGTGGCCGCGTCCGACGCCGGCGGGGGCGGCTCCACCACGCGCCACGAGGAGGCCGGGACGAGGCCGTCGAGCGGTGAGGGGTTGACCCACGGCGGGCGTCCGGTGGTGGTCGGGCCCCCGGACGGCGCGGGGGCACCGGTGGGCTCGGCGGAGGACGCGGAGGAGGGGGCGGAGGGGGTGGCGCCCGCGGCATCCGGAGCGGGCGGCTCGGCGGAGGCGCCGGGCGCGGTGTCGTCCTCGGCTGCGGTGCCGTCGGCGCGCAGGTCCCAGCCGGCGACGATGGACGCGAAGCGCTCGTCGACGTCGCGCTCGTCCATCTCACCGGGGCGGTCGCTCACGGGTCCTCCTGCAGGTCGTGCGGCGTGATGATCTTCGCACGGGACCGCCCCCGCGCGAACGTGTGTGAAGACCCCGTGCATCCCCGACCTTCTTCACACACGTTCGGGGTGGGCCGCGACCGGCGGAGCCCCGGCCCCGCGAGCGGGTGTGCACTAGGCTGCCGAGCACACGCGCAGAAGGGTGGTCCGGGTGTTCTACTGGGTGCTGAAGACGGTCGTCCTCGGGCCGGTCCTGCGCCTGCTCTTCCGACCCTGGGTCGAGGGCGAGGAGCACATCCCCGAGACGGGCGCCGCGATCTTCGCGAGCAACCACCTCTCGTTCTCCGACTCGATCTTCCTGCCCCTCCTGGTGCCCCGCCGGGTGACCTTCCTGGCCAAGTCCGACTACTTCACCGGGCTCGGGCTCAAGGGCCGCCTCACCGCCGCGTTCTTCAAGGGGGTCGGCCAGCTGCCCATCGACCGCTCCGGCGGCCGGGCCAGCGAGGCCGCCCTCAGCTCGGGCCTGAAGGTCCTGCGCCGCGGCGAGCTGCTGGGTCTCTACCCCGAGGGCACCCGCAGCCCCGACGGGCGCCTGTTCAAGGGCCGCACCGGCGTCGCGCGGATGGCGCTCGAGGCCCGCGTGCCGGTCATCCCGGTCGCCATGATCAACACCGACAAGGCCCAGCCCACCGGCACGAAGATCCCGAAGCTGGTGCGGGTCGGTGTCCGCATCGGCCAGCCGCTGGACTTCTCGCGGTACGAGGGCATGGAGGGCGACCGCTTCGTCCTGCGCTCGATCACCGACGAGATCATGTACGCGCTGATGGAGCTCTCCGGCCAGGAGTACGTCGACATGTACGCCACCGCGATGAAGGACCGCATCGCCCGCGAGAAGAAGAACAAGGCCAAGGAGGCCGCCGAGGCCGCCACGCCGGGCCGCGCCGTCAGCGAGCTCGAGGAGTCCCTCGACGTGCGCGGGCTCGACGCCGACGCCCGCGGCGCCGAGCACCGTCCGGGCGACCCCCACCACGACGGGGCCCACTCGGACGACGGCCCGCAGCGCCGCGCGAGCTGACCCGCGGATGGGGGTCCTGGGGCCGCGCTCGCCGCGCACCGGGCGCCGTGAGCCGGTCGTCGTCGAGGCCTTCCACCGCGGCCTCGACGTCTTCCGGCCCCTCGCCGCGCTCTACGCCGGGCTGCTCGCGTGGCAGCGCGCCGACACCATGGTCCGCCCCTGGGTCGCCGGCCTCGCCCTGGGCGTGATGCTCGCCTGGTCGCTGGGGCTCCTCGTCGTGCGCCGCCGCCCCCGAGCCCTGGTGGCCGTCGAGGTCGTCATCGCCGTGCTGGCGGTCCTGGCCACGCCGCTGGCCGACGGGATGGCCGCGGTCACGGCGGGGCAGTTCACCATCCCCACGGTGTGGGCGGCCGGGTCGGTGGCCGGCGCCGCCGTGGTGGCCGGGGCCCGGGGCGGCCTGGTCGCGGCGGTCGTCGTGGGCGCGGCTGACCTGGTCGAGATCGGCGGCCGGCCCAGCCAGCTCACGGTGCACAACATCGTCATCCTCGTGCTGCTCGGCGGTCTCGTCGGGCTGGCCGTCGACCTCGCCCGCTCGGGGCTGCAGCGCGAGGAGCAGGTGCTCCTCGAGCGTGAGCGGCTGCGCGAGCGCGAGCGCATCGCCCGGGTCGTGCACGACGGCGTGCTCCAGTCGCTGGCCTACATCCACCGGCGCGGCAGCGACCTCGGCGGCGAGGCCGGCGAGCTCGGGCTGCTGGCCGCCGACCAGGAGCGCGCCCTGCGCCGGTTCGTCTCCGGCGCCGGCGCCCCGGGCGACGCGCCGCTCGACCTGCACGGGGTCGAGGGCGCCGAGGTCGACCTGCGCGTGCTCGTCACCGCCCACGAGCGGCCCGGGGTCAGCGCCGCGGTGCCGGCCGACCCGCTGCTGGTCGACCCCCGAGTGGCCCACGAGCTCGACGCCGCGCTGACCGCGGTGCTCGACAACGTCGAGCGCCACGCCGGCGACGGCGCCCGCGCCTGGGTGCTGCTCGAGGGCGACGCCGCGGGGGTCGAGCTCACCGTGCGCGACGACGGCCGTGGCGCCGAGGCCGGCGAGCTGTTCGGCGCCGCCGCCCGGGGCCGGATGGGCGTCAGCGGCTCCATCCGCGGGCGGGTCGAGGACCTCGGCGGAACAGCCACCTGGACCACCCGTCCCGGGGCAGGATGCACGGTGCGCCTCGTCGTCCCGCGCCGGCAGCCGGCGCCCCCCTGACCCCCTCACCACCCCGGCAGGAGACCCGATGAGCCAGCCGCCCGGCGCCGCGGCGCCCCCCGCCCCGCGGGTCCTGGTGGCCGACGACCACCCGCTGTGGCTCGCGGCCCTCGAGCGTGACCTCGCCGCGCGCGGGGTCGACATCGTCGGCACGGCCGTCGACGGCCCGGCGGCCGTGCGGCGCACCCGGGCGGCCCGCCCCGACGTGCTCGTCCTCGACCTCAACCTGCCGGGGATGCGCGGCGACGAGGTGTGCCGGGCCCTCGGCGACGTGCCGACCCGGGTCCTCATCCTCTCGGCCAGCGGCGAGCAGCACGACGTCCTGGCCGCCATCAAGGCCGGTGCCACCGGCTACCTCGTGAAGTCGGCGTCGCCGGCCGAGATCCTCGACGCCGTGCTGGCCACGGCGCGCGGCGAGGCGGTGTTCACGCCCGGGCTGGCGGGGCTGGTGCTGGGGGAGTTCCGCCGGATGGGAGCCGCCCCAGAGCCCGCATCCGGCGGCCCGGCCCGCTCGCGCCCCATCCCGCAGCTGACCGCCCGCGAGACCGAGATCCTGCGGCTGGTCGCCACGGGGATGGGCAGCAAGGAGATCGCCGCCCAGCTCGTGCTGTCTCACCGCACCGTCCAGAACCACGTGCAGAACACCCTCGGCAAGCTGCACCTGCACAACCGCGTCGAGCTCGTGCGCTTCGCCCTGGCCCACGGCCTCGAGGACGACGACCCGGCCGGCGCCTGACGCCGGCACCGGGACGCCGGCAGGGGCTCGCCATCGGCCCCGGGTATCGCGATACGGGCCCGGTGTCTCGGATGGCGGGCGCCGACCTACCATTGACCACCGTGAGCACGACCACTCCCGCCGACCCCCTCCAGCGGCTCGCCGCCGGTGCCCACCTCCCGGCCGCCCAGCAGCCGGTGTGGCCCGACCGGGCCGCCCTCGACGTGGCCACCTCGACGCTCGCGACCTATCCGCCGCTGGTCTTCGCGGGCGAGTGCGACGTCCTCAAGGAGCGCATGGCGGCGGTCTCGCGCGGCGAGGCCTTCGTGCTCCAGGGCGGCGACTGCGCCGAGACCTTCGCCTCGGCGACGGCCGACAACATCCGCGACCGGGTCAAGACCATCCTGCAGATGGCGGCGGTCCTCACCTACGGCGCGTCGATGCCGGTGGTCAAGGTCGGCCGGATGGCGGGGCAGTACGCCAAGCCCCGCTCGAGCCACGACGAGACCCGCGAGGGCGTCACCCTGCCCGCCTACCGCGGTGACATGGTCAACGACTACGAGTTCGAGGCCGACGCGCGCACCCCCGACCCCGACCGGCTGGTGCGGGCCTACCACGCGAGCAGCGCAACGCTGAACCTCGTGCGGGCCTTCACCATGGGCGGTTTCGCCGACCTGCGCCGCGTGCACGACTGGAACCGCGGCTTCGTCGGCAACACCGCCTTCGCCCGCTACGAGCGCCTGGCCAAGGACATCGACAAGGCGATGCGCTTCATGTCCGCCTGCGGCGCCGACTTCGAGGCCATGAAGACCACCGAGTTCTTCGCGGCGCACGAGGCGCTGCTGCTCGACTACGAGCGCCCGCTCACGCGCGTCGACTCGCGCACCGGCGAGCTGTACGACACCTCGGGGCACTTCATCTGGGTCGGCGAGCGCACCCGCGACCTCGGCGGGGCGCACCTCGACTTCGTCTCGCGGGTCAGGAACCCCGTGGGCGTGAAGGTCTCGGCCAGCGCCGACGTCGACGACCTGCTGCGGATCATCGACCTCGTCGACCCCGACCGCGAGCCCGGCCGGCTGACCTTCATCACCCGGATGGGCGCGGGCACCGTACGCGACGCCCTGCCGGCCATCGTCGAGAAGGTCACGGCCTCCGGCGCGCTCGTCAGCTGGGTGTGCGACCCGATGCACGGCAACACCTTCTCGTCGGCGTCGGGCTTCAAGACCCGCGACTTCGAGGACGTCGTCGAGGAGGTGCGCGGCTTCTTCGAGGTGCACCGCGGCCTTGGCACCCACCCCGGCGGCATCCACGTCGAGCTCACCGGCAACGACGTCACCGAGTGCATCGGGGGCTCCGAGAAGATCCTCGACGCTGACCTCGGGATGCGCTACGAGTCGGTGTGCGACCCCCGCCTGAACCACCAGCAGAGCCTCGAGCTCGCCTTCCTGGTGGCCGAGATGCTGGCCCAGGACTGAGGACGGACATGCCCGAGATCATCGCGGACCTGTTGTCCGACACCCTGACCCGTCCTACCCCGGCCATGCGCGAGGCGATGGCGCGGGCCGAGGTCGGTGACGACGTGTTCGGCGAGGACCCCACCGTGCGCGCGCTCGAGGAGCGGGTCGCGGGGCTGCTCGGGCACGAGGCGGGGCTGTTCGCGCCCACCGGCTCGATGGCCAACCAGCTGGGACTGCGCCTGCACGTGGCGCCGGGCCGCGAGATGGTGGCGGACCAGCAGGCGCACGTCGTGCGCGCCGAGCTCGGGGCCGCGGCCGCGTTCTCGGGGATCACCAGCCGCACCTGGCCGAGTGTGCGGGGCCGCCTCGAGGCGGCGGGCCCGATGTCGCTGGTCACCACCGGGGTCGGGCCCTACCAGGTCGAGACCGCGCTCGTGGTGGTCGAGAACACCCACAACTTCGGCGGCGGTACCGTGCAGCCGATCGAGACCATCCGCGAGGTGCGCGCCGCCACGCAGCCGCGCGGCGTCGCGATGCACCTCGACGGCGCCCGGCTCTGGAACGCCCACGTCGCCTCCGGGGTGGCGCTGGCCGACTACGGCACCGCGTTCGACACCGTGTCGGTGTGCCTGTCCAAGGGCCTGGGCGCGCCGGTGGGCTCGGTGCTCGTCGGGTCGGCCGACGCGATGGCCGAGGCGCGCATCTGGCGCAAGCGCTACGGCGGTGGGATGCGCCAGGTCGGCATCCTGGCCGCGGCGGGGCTGCACGCCCTCGACCACCACGTCGAGCGCCTGGCCGACGACCACGCCCGCGCCGCGCGCTTCGCCGCCGCCTGTGCCGAGGTCGCGCCCGGCACCATCGACCCCGCCACCGTCGAGACCAACATCGTCGTGCTCGACGTCGGCGCGGCCGGGCTGACCGCCGCGGCGTTCGTCGAGGGCACCCTGGCCCGCGGGGTGCGGACCTACGCGGTCGGCCCGGCCGCGGTGCGCCTGGTCTGGCACCTCGACGTCGACGACGCCGGCACCGAGGCCGCCATCGCCGCGGCGCGCGAGGTCCTCACCGCCGCTGCCTGAGGGCGCCCGCGGGGTCAGACGTCGTGGTGCAGGGCCTCGACCGGCGGGTCGTCGGCCGCGCTCGCGTCGCGTCGCCGGCGCCGCCCCAGCATGCCGCGCAGCTCGACCAGGTACATCGACGCCACGACCAGCCCGCCGCCCAGCAGCATCCGGCCGGTCAGTGACTCCCCACCCAGCAGCACCGCGAAGAAGGCCGCGAACACCGGCTCCATCGCCATCACGATGGCCGCGCGGGTCGCTGTCAGGTGTGCCTGGGCCCAGGTCTGCGCCCAGAGCGCCAGCGCCCCGGCGACGAGCGCCATGTACAGCAGCGAGGCCCACTGGCCGCCGTCGGCCGGGAGCGAGACCCCGTCGCGGACGGCCGCCACGCCGGTGACCACCGCGATGACCGCGGCCTGCACCGTCGACAGGCCCACGGCGGCCCCGGGGGTCGACCACCGGCCCAGGGCGATGATGTGGCCGGCGTACAGCACCGCCGAGGCCAGCGTCACGCCCTCGCCGATGCCCACCGACAGCCCGCGCAGCGACAGCACGGCCAGCCCCAGCGTGGTCAGGGCCACGGCGGCCCAGGTGACCCGGTCGATGCGGTCGCGCAGCAGCAGCGCCCCGAGCAGCGGCGTCAGCACCACGTAGGTGCCGGTGACGAAGCCCGAGACCGAGGCGTCGGTGTGCTGCAGCCCGGTGGTCTGCAGCAGCTGGGCCAGCCCGTAGAGCACCCCGAGCACCACCCCGATGCGCAGGTCGCGGCGCGACAGGGCCAGGGTCTGGCGGCGGAACAGTGCGAACAGCACGACCGCCGCGATGGCGAAGCGCACCGCCAGGAAGTCGGCCGGCGGCAGCGTGACCACCAGGTCGCGGATGAGGAAGAACGTCGAGCCCCAGACCGCGGTGACGAGGAGCAGGAGCAGGGTCGCCGCACGGGCGTGCCGCAGGGGTGGGGTCACCGGGGTCGACCGCCGGTCAGACGATGGTGATGGTGACGGTGCTCCCCTTGGGCGCTTGGCCGTCGGCGGGGTCCTGGAAGCGCACGGTGCCGAAGAAGCCGCCCAGCGCCTTCTCGACCTTCACGGCGAAGCCGAGGCCTTCCAGGATCGTCCTGGCCTCGCCCGTCTGCTTGCCCACCACGTTGGGCACGTCGACCATCACCGGGCCCTTGGAGACCACCAGGGTGACCGTGTCGCCCTGGTAGAGGATGCCGTCGCGCGGGGACTGGCTGATGACCGACCCCTTGGGCACGGTGTCGCTGTTCTCCTGCGTGCCGGCGTCGACCTTCAGGCCGAGCTGGGTGAGCGCCTGGGTGGCGGCCTCCGCCTTCGTGCCGGTGTAGTCCTTCACCGTGATCGGCCGGCGCCCCCGGCTCACCGAGACGGCCACGGGGGTGCCCCGCTTGACGCTGGCGCCCGCGGCCGGCTCGTTGCTCACGACCTGCCCGTTGGGGACCGTCTCGCTGTAGACCCGGGTGACCTTGCCCAGGGCGAGGCTGTTCTCCTCCAGCTGTCGGGTCGCCTCGGCCACGGTCATCCCCTGGACCTTCGGGACGCTGTAGCGCTCGGGGCCCTTCGAGACGGTGAGGACGACCTCGGTGCCGCGCGAGACCGTCGCGCCGACCCGGGGGTCGACGGAGATGACGGTGCCGGCCGCGACGTCCTCCGAGAAGGCGCCGACGACCGAGGGGTCGAGCGACGCCTGCTGCACGGCGGTCACGGCCTGCGCCTCCGGGCGGTTCAGCACCGAGGGCACGGTGGCGGTGGCGCCCGGCCCGAGCAGGAAGAACCACGCGGTGGCGGCGGCCAGCAGCACCGAGGCCAGGGCGGCCGGCCACCAGTTGCGCCGGCGCCGGCCCCCGCCGCCCACGACCACGCCCTCCAACGGCGCCGCGGGCACGTGCAGGGCCGCGGTCTCGCCGTCGCGCGGCAGCACTGCGGCGCGGCCGGGGCGCGGGCCGACGGGCAGCGCCGCGGTGGCGGTGGGCACCGCGGCGGCCTCGACCGCCGCGGCTCCCTCGGGCCGACCGTCGAGGACCTCGGCCGAGAGGCCGGCGCGGGTGCGCCGCACCATCGCCAGCAGCTCGGAGGCGTCGACGGGACGCTCGTCGGGGTCGCGGGCGGTGGCGACCGCCACGAGGTCGTCGATCTCGGGCGGCAGCGAGGCGACCCGGCTCGACGGCACCGGGACGCCGCCGTGCACGTGCTGGTAGGCGACGTGGATGGGGGTGTCCCCGGTGAAGGCCTTGGTGCCGGTGAGCATCTCGAGCAGCACCAGCCCGGCGGCGTAGACGTCGCTGCGGGCGTCGGCGATGCCGCGCTCGACCTGCTCGGGTGACAGGTACGCGACGGTGCCCAGGAGCACCCCGGTGGAGCTGGTCATGGTCTGGCTCGACACGGCGCGGGCGAGGCCGAAGTCGGCCACCTTCACCGCACCGGTCTCGCTGAGGATGACGTTCTCGGGCTTGACGTCGCGGTGGATGAGCCCCTTGGCGTGCGCCGCACCGAGGGCCTGGAGCACGGGGTCGAGCACGTCGAACGCGGCCCGCGGCGACAGCGGCCCCTCGTCGGTGAGGACCTCGCGCAGGGTCTGCCCGGGCACGTACTCCATGGCCAGGAACACCGAGCCGCCGTCCTGGCCCTGGTCGAAGACCGCGACGACGTTCGGGTGCGACAGGGCGGCCGCCGAGCGGGCCTCGCGGCGGAACCGGCTGACGAAGGACTCGTCGTGGACGAGGTGGGGGCGCATCACCTTGAGGGCGACCTCGCGCTCGAGGCGCTCGTCGACCGCGAGGTAGACCGTGGCCATCCCGCCCTCGGCGATCCGCGACAGGACGCGGTAGCGCCCGTCGAGGGTCTGGCCGATGAGGGCGTCGCCGGTCGATGACACCGCACGAGTGTACGTAGTCACGCGTCCCGCCCCGATCCTCGTCCGGTGATCACATGCTCGCGCGCAACCGCATGATGTTGGCGACGTAGTGCTTCGTGTCGCTGTACATCCCTCGCTGCTGCACCGACGCCAGACCCTGGTAGTAGCCCGCGACGGCGGTCGGCGTGCTCGAGGTCGCCCGGGTCAGCGCGCGCAGCATCACGACGCCGGCGGTGATGTTGTCCTGGGCGTCGAGCAGGTCCAGGCGCCGGCCCACGAGCGAGGACGCCCACTGGCCGCCGGACGGGATGACCTGCATGACGCCCACGGCGTTGGCGGGGGAGACCGCCCGCTGGTTCCAGCCGGACTCCTGGAAGGCCACGGCCAGGGCCAGCCGGGGGTCGACCCCGTGACGGCGCGCGGTGCGCACCACCATCGCCTTGACCTGGGTCCGGCTCGGCACCGCGCGGCGGGCCAGCTGCGCGTGGTTGCGGCGGGCCGCGGCGACCACGGCGTCCGGGTAGCGCACCCCCGCGAAGGTGTCGCCCACGGCGTGCGTCGAGGAGACCGCCCGCGGCACCCGGAGGCGCTGGCCCACCTGGAGGACGGCCCGGCTCGAGATCCGGCTGGCCCTCGCCACCGCGGCCACGGTCGTGCCGTACCGGGACGCGATGCCGCCCAGGGTGTCGCCGGAGCGCACCGTGTAGGAGCGGGTCGCCGGGCCGGCGGCCGCCTTGGCGGTGCGGGCCGCGGCCTTCCGCGCGACGGTGTGGGCGGCGCGGACCACGAGCCGGTCGCCCGGGTGGATGAGGCTGCGCGCGCCGAGGTGGTTGGCCTTGAGGATGCTCGGGATGCCGACCCGGTAGCGCGCCGCGATGCCGCTGACGGTCTCGCCGCTGCGCACGACGTGCACGGTCGCGGCGACCCGGGTGGTCGTGCGAGCCGGGGTGGCCTGGTGCACGGGTGCCGTGCGCGGGACGCTGAGGCGCGACCCGGCCATGATCAGGTGCGCCGAGCGCAGGTGGTTCCGGGCGGCCAGCGTCCCGACCGAGGTGCGGAACCGGGCGGCGATCACCTCCAGGGTGTCGCCGGGGCGCACCCGGTAGCCGGTCCAGCCGTAGGGGGCGCCGGACGAGCCGGCGACGACGGCGCTGACGTGGTCGAGCGGGATGACGGCGGGGGGCGGTGTGGCAGGGGCGACCATGTGACTCTCGGACCTTCGGCCTCGGGGTTGGCTGGCGTGACGCGTGGGTACTTCGGGGGCCCAAGGTACCGGAGTGGCGCGTGTTACGCCCGGGACTGCGCGGATCCGCGCCGTCGGCCCCGGCTGTGGGAACCTGGGCGGGTGAGCGACTCCCTGCCCGAGCCCGGCCCCGACCTCGAGACCCTCGTCCCGTCGTGGGTCACCGTCCCCGACCTCGCCGAGCGCCTCGGCATCCGGCTCGCCGACGTGCGGCGGCTCATCGAGGACCGCGAGCTCCTGGCGGTCCGGGTGGGCGAACGGCGCGTGGTCGCCGTCCCTGAGGGCTTCCTGGACGCCGACGGCCCGCTCGAGGCGCTCAAGGGCACCTTCACGGTGCTGGCCGACGGCGGGATGCGTGACGACGAGATCGTGCGCTGGCTGCACACCCCCGACGACACGCTGCCGTCCGGCGGCACCCCGCTCGACGCCATCCGGGCCGGTTTCAAGACCGAGGTCCGACGCCGGGCGATGGAAGAGGCCTTCTAGGAGGCCCGCTCGCCGCGGACGGGCCCCTCGGGCCTCGGGTCGGACGGGGTCAGGCGCTGCGCGCCGTCGCCGTCGTCACGAGGTCGGCCAGGACCCCGGCGGCCTCGGCCTCCAGGTGCGGGGCGTCGGCCAGGGCGGCCCGGGCCGACGCGGCCAGCCGGGCGATCTCGTCCTCGAGCACGCCGACGGCCCCGGAGTCGGTGATGCGCCCGCGCAGCTCGTCGACCTGCCGGCCGTCGAGGTCGGCCCGCCCCAGCAGCGACTCGACGCGGGCCCGGCCCGCGGCGTCGGAGCCGGCCAGGGCGTGCGCCAGCAGCACGGTGCGCTTGCCCTCGCGCAGGTCGTCGCCGGCGGGCTTGCCGGTCTCACCGGGGTCGCCGAAGACGCCCAGCAGGTCGTCGCGCAGCTGGAAGGCCCGCCCCAGGTCGAGCCCGTAGCGCGACAGGGCGTCGAGCCCGGCGGCATCGAGACCGCCGACGGTGGCCCCGATGAGCAGCGGGTGCTCGACGCTGTACTTGGCGCTCTTGTAGCGGATGACCCGCCCCGCGCGCTCGACCCGCTCGGTGTCGCCCACGCCCTCCCACGGCCGCATCGACTCGACCACGTCGAGGAACTGGCCGGCCATCAGCTGGGTACGCATCCGGTCGAAGACCCCGCGCCCACGGGCCAGCGCGTCGGTGGGCAGCCCGCAGGTCGCGTAGGCCTCGTCGGTCCAGGTGAGGCACAGGTTGCCCGCCAGCACCGCGCCCGCCAGGCCGAAGCGCTCGCCGTCGCCGGACCAGCCGCGCTCGGCGTGCCGCGCGGCCAGCGCCCGGTGCGCGGCCGGCATCCCGCGCCGGGTGTCGGAGTCGTCCATCACGTCGTCGTG
Organism: Phycicoccus duodecadis; assembly: GCF_002846495.1. Taxonomy (NCBI): domain Bacteria; kingdom Bacillati; phylum Actinomycetota; class Actinomycetes; order Micrococcales; family Intrasporangiaceae; genus Phycicoccus; species Phycicoccus duodecadis. The sequence continues at coordinate 400,928 of NZ_PJNE01000001.1, read as the reverse complement.
GATCAGGGCGGCGGCCTGGAACAGCTCCATGGCGCTCGCGAGGCGCACGAGGGCCGGGGAGTCGGGCAGGCCCGCGGCCCGCGCGCCCCAGTAGAGGAAGGCCGCGCGCAGCCGCTTCCCGCCGCGCAGCAGCTCGCCGACGGCCGCCAGGAGGTCGTCGACGTCGGGCCCGAGCTCGGCCAGGACGGTGGCCTGCGCGGCCAGCTCGTCGTCGAGCACGGCCTGCACCCGCCGCCGCAGGTCGGCGGTGTCGAGCACGCTGGTCACGGGGGCTCCTCGGGCGCACGGAGGGTGGTGGCGGTGGTTCGGATGGTGGCGCCCCAGAGCCTACGGCGTCGGGGCTCGCGTACCCTCGGCGCCATGGCCCAGTACGGCGGAGGAGGGCGCCCCGAGCACCTCGTGGCGTCCATCCCGGCGCGGCTGCGCGACGAGCGTCCGTCCATCAGCTTCGAGTTCTTCCCCCCCAAGGACGACGCCAGCGAGGCCCAGCTCTGGGACGCCCTGCGGCGGCTCGAGCGGGTGCGGCCGGCCTTCGTCTCGGTCACGTACGGCGCCGGCGGCACCACCCAGGACCGCACCGTGCGGGTCACCGGGCGGATCGCCGACGAGACCTCGCTGACCCCCCTCGCGCACCTCACGTGCGTCGGGGCCTCGGTGCGCCAGCTGCGCCAGGTGGTCGGGCACTACGCCGCCTCCGGGGTGCGCAACATCCTGGCCCTGCGCGGTGACCCGCCCGGCAACGTGCGCGGCGAGTGGACGGCCCACCCCGAGGGCCTCGACCACGCCGAGGACCTCGTGCGGCTGGTCCGGGGGCTGGGCGACTTCACCATCGGCGTCGCGGCCTTCCCGGACGTCCACCCCGACAGCCCCGACCTCGACCACGACGTCGAGGTGCTGGTGCGCAAGGCCGACGCCGGTGCCACCTTCGCCATCACCCAGATGGTCTTCGACGCCGACAGCTACCTGCGCCTGCGCGACCGGGTGGCGGCCCGCCGCGACCTGCCGGTCACCCCGGGCCTGATGCCGGTGACGAGCTTCCCGCAGATCCAGCGGATGTCGGAGCTGATGGGCACCCCGCTGCCGCCGCAGGTCGTCGAGCGGCTCGAGGCCGTCAAGGACGACAAGGTGGCGGTGCGGGCGGTGGGTGTCGAGATCGCCACCGAGATCGGGCGGCGGATGCTGGCCGAGGGCGCGCCGGGGCTGCACTTCATCACCATGAACCGCTCCACGGCCACCCTCGAGGTCCACGAGGCCCTCGGGCTCTGAGCCCGGACGCCACCGCGGGCGGTCGGAGGGTGCTCCCCTCCGATCGCCCGCGGCGTCGTGATCGTGGTGCCGGTGGTGCTCCGCCTCAGTCGGCGATGCCCCCGCAGACCGTCGGGAGGGTGGCCTCGAGCGGGAACTGCGCGCCGAGCTCGGAGGGGCCGGACTCGAAGTCGTACACGCCGTTGCCGTTGAGGTCGATGCCGTGGACGACCACCTGGACCGTGCCCGCGTTGGCCAGGGCCGCGGCGTTGGAGAAGGTCCGGGTGTACTCGAGGTGGCCGGTCGCGTCGGCCACCGGGAACCGGGACAGGTCGAGGGCGCTCGCGGGCGAGGTGTCGCCCACGGTGGTCAGCGAGGTCAGGATGCCGCCGTAGAACGGGGCGCCCTCGACCACGTTGGTGATGCCGTTGTGGTCGGCGTCGGCGCTGCCGTCGGGGCACCCCTTGTCCATGGGCGTGCCGTCGATGCCGTGCAGGTGCATGGCGTGGGGCAGGCCCGGGGCGAGCCCGTCGACGGTGACCGTGACCTGGACCTTGCCGTTGGGCAGCGCGGTGATGCGCGTGCTGCCGTGCGCCTGGCTGTTCGGCACGCTGGCCAGCTGCACCGGGTTCAGCCCGTAGTGGTAGCTGGCGACCTTGGCCGAGGGGTTGGAGTCGTGCGTGGCCTGGGCCGTCGTGGCCGTGGCGACGCTGAGCGCCAGCGCGCTGCCGACGACGAGGAAGGGGGTGAGCTTCATGGGGGTGTCCTTCTGCAAGGGCCGGGGCGCCACCGTTGGTGCCCTCGACCTCGTTCGCCGCGGAGGGGCCGGCCGGATGCGTCGGGCCCGCAGCCGCCTCTCAGGAGACTGTCAGGCGACGTCCATCGGCTGGCCCGCGGTGACCCGGATGAGCTCGTCGTAGGTGGTCGCGAAGACGGTGTGGCTGTGGCCGGCCGCGGCCCAGACCCGGGCGTAGCGGCCGAGGGTGACGTCGACGATCGTGCGCAGCCGCCGGGGGTGCCCCACGGGCGCCACGCCACCGATCGCCATCCCGGTGTGGAGGCGGACGAAGTCGGGGTCGGCCTGGTCGACGGCCACGTACTCGGCCAGGCCCGCGACCTTGGCGGTGTCGACCCGGTGGCCGCCGGAGGCCAGCACCAGGAGCGGCTCGACGCCGCCGTCGGCCCTGGTGGCGGCGAAGACGAGGCTGTTGGCGATCTCGGCCGGGGTGATGCCCAGGGCCTCGGCGGCCGCCTTCGCGGTGCGCACGGCGCCGGGCAGCTGGCGCAGCTCGGGCCGCACGTGCTGGACCGCGAGGGCCTCGAGCACGGCGGCGACGGCCGGGTGGGTGGTGAGGTCGCGAGGTGGAGGGACCGCTGCGGGGGCGGGGCCGGCGGGTTCGGGCGACATGACGGGAGCGTAGTGGCCGGGGCGGCCCGGGGCCCGAGGTCGGGGTACGGGACGGCCCTCCGTCACGGGTTGACCCGACGTCGGGGGTGCGGGGTACAGTGGTCGACATCGAACAGGTGTTCGACAATTCCGTCCGGACGTCGTCACGCGGGCCCCTCACGGTCCCCGGGTCGCTCCGTCCTGCCCGCAGGAGGCCCGCCATGGTCCGTCGCCACGACGACCCGCTCGAGGTCGTCACCGGGGCCGGTGCGCCCGGCCCGCCAGGGGGCGGCACCGCTCTCGGCGGCCCGCACTCCTTCGTGTGGCGGGGCCGGCGGTACACCGTCTGCGCCGTCCTCGACTCCTGGCAGGAGCGGCGCGCCTGGTGGCGCGAGGTCGGCGACGCCGGGGGCGGCCCGCCCGCCACCGAACGCCGGGTCTGGCGGGTCGAGGCCTGCCCGCCCTCCGGCACCACCGGGGTCTTCGACCTCGGCCGCGACGACGACCACTGGCTCCTGCTGCGGGCCCACGACTGAGGGAGAGGCACCACCGATGCCGCACGCCACGACCACGCTCGACCTCCTCGAGCGGGCCCGCGAGGCCGTCACCTCCGGGTACTCCGCCCCGGCCGCCTCCGCCCGCTACCTCTGCGCCTCGCTGGCCGCGCTGCGGGCCGCCGCCGCGCTCCTGGCCGCCCGCCCGGCCGGCACCCCCCGCGAGCAGGGCCCGCAGGACGTGTGGGGCCTCACCGCCCACACCGCCCCCGAGCTCACCGAGTGGGCCCAGCGCTTCGCCCTGGTCACCGGCCACCGGGTCGGCGTCGAGACCGGGCTGGTGCGGGTGGGGGCCCGCGAGGCCGACGACCTGCTGCGCGACGCCGAGACCTTCGTCGACCTCGTGGCCTCCCGGCTCGGGGTCCCCGTCGCCCACGTCGCGGGCCGCCGGCTCGTCCCCGTCCGCTCCGCCTGAGGCCGCCGATGACCGCCACGCCCGGGTCCACCACCCCCGACGGGTTCGCCCACCTGCACGTCGCCTCGGGGTTCTCGATGCGCTACGGCGCCTCGACCCCCGAGGACCTCGTCGCCCGCGCCGCCGAGCTCGGCCAGGGCGCGCTCGCGCTCACCGACCGCGACGGGCTCTACGGTGCGGTCCGGTTCGCGCAGGCGTGCGGGGCGGCCGGCCTCGACCCGGTCCTGGGTGTCGACCTCGCCGTCGCCGACCTCGTGCCGGGCCGCGCGCCGCGGCGGGTCCGCACGCCGGTGCGCGGCGGGGCGGTCGTCGACCCCCGCCGGCCCCGCGTCACCGTCCTCGCCCGCGGGCGCGGCGGGGGAACGGAGGCCGGGCGCGGCTGGGCGGCGCTGTGCCGGCTCGTCACCGCCACCCACCTGCGCGGTGAGCGGGGCATCCCGGTCACCACCCCCGACCTCCTCGCGCGCTGGTCCCACCCCGCCGGGGAGGGCGGGCCAGGAGAGGGCGGGTCGGGGGAGTTCGGGTCGGGGGAGGGCGGGCCGGGAGAGGTCGGGTCGGGGGAGGGCGGGCCGGCCCGGCTCGTCGTCCTCCTCGGCCCCGACTCCGACGTCGGCCGGGCGGTGCTGGCTGGGCAGCGCGAGCAGGCTCGCACCCTGCTGGCCCGCTGGCGCACCCTGCTCCCGCGCGACGGGCTGGCCGTCGAGGTCGTCCTGCACGGCGGTCCCGAGGGCACGCCGGGATGCCGCTCGCACGCCGCGCGCCTGCTCGGCCTGGCCGACGCCGCCGGGGTGCCGGCCGTCCTCAGTGCCGCCGTCCGGCACGCCGAGCCCGGCCAGGTCCGCGCCGTCGACGTCCTCGACGCCGCCCGCCGCCTCGTCGTCCTCGACTCCCGCCACCTCGACCGCGTCACCGACGCCGGGCACCTGGCCGACACCGGCTCGATGCGGGCCCGCGCCCTCGAGGTCACCTCGGGCGACACTGCGCGCGCCGACCGGCTCCTCACGATGACGGCCCTGCTGGCGTGCGAGTGCGTGCAGCATCCCCGCGACGACCTCGGCATCGGCGCCGTCCACCTGCCCGAGCCCGAGATCCTGAACATCCCCTCCGGCACCGACCCGATGGACGTCCTCGCGCAGCGCTGCCGGGCCGCGGTCGAGCGGCGCTACCCGGGGGCCACCGACGTCGAGCGCGAGGTCGTCCTCGACCGGCTCGACGCCGAGCTCGCCGTCGTCCGCTCGCTCGGCTACCCCACCTACTTCCTCACCGTCGCCGAGGTCACCGACCTCATCCGGGCGCGCGGCGTGCGGGTGGCCGCCCGCGGCTCGGGCGCCGGGAGCCTGGTCAACCACCTGCTCGGCATCAGCGGGGTCGACCCCATCCGTCACCGCCTCCTCATGGAGCGCTTCTGCTCGCCGCTGCGGGCCGAGCTGCCCGACATCGACGTCGACGTCGAGTCGGCCCGGCGCACCGAGATCTACGAGGCCGTGCTCGAGCGCTTCGGCGGCGAGCGGGTCACCTGCGTGTCGATGATGGACACCTACAAGGTGCGCCACGCCGTGCGCGACGTCGGGGCCGCGCTCGGGATGCCGCCGGTCGAGGTCGACGAGATCGCCAAGGCGTTCCCGCACATCCGGGCCCGCGACGCCCGGCACGCCATCGCCGACCTGCCCGAGCTGCGCAGCCGCGGCCTCGACAGCCCCCGCCTGGCGCAGTTCTTCGACCTCGTCGAGGCCCTCGACGGCCTGCCCCGCCACATCGCCCTGCACCCGTGCGGGGTGGTGCTCTCCAACGCCGGGATGCTCGACCGCACCCCGGTCGAGGCGAGCTGGCTCGGCTTCCCGATGAGCCAGTTCGACAAGGACGACGTCGAGACCCTGGGCTTCCTCAAGCTCGACGTCCTCGGCATCCGGATGCAGTCGTCGATGGCGCACGCCGTGGCCGAGGTGGAGCGGGTGAGCGGCGAGCGCATCGACCTCGACGACGAGGCACAGGTGCCGCTCGACGACCCCGACACCTTCGAGCTCATCCGCACCACCCGCACCCTGGGGATGTTCCAGATCGAGAGTCCCGGCCAGCGCGAGCTCGTCGGCAAGCTCGGGCCCCGGGCGTTCGACGACCTGATCGTCGACATCTCGTTGTTCCGGCCCGGGCCGGTCAAGTCCGACATGATCACCCCGTTCCTCGAGAGCCGGCACGGCTGGCGCGAGAAGCGCCACCTGCACCCCAGCCTCGTCCCGGCGCTGGCCGAGACCGAGGGGGTGGTGGTGTTCCACGAGCAGGTGCTGCTCATCGTGGCCGAGACCACCGGGGTCAGCCTGGCCCAGGCCGACGAGGTGCGCCGCTCGATGGGCACGCCGCACGGCCAGGAGGAGGTCGAGGCGTGGTGGCGGCCGGCCGCGCAGGCCCGCGGCTACGACGCCGCCGACCGCGACCGCATCTGGGAGGTGCTCAAGAGCTTCGCGAGCTTCGGGTTCTGCAAGGCGCACGCGGCGGCCTTCGCGCTGCCCACCTACCACTCGGCCTGGCTCAAGACCCACCACCCGGCGGCCTTCCTCTCCGGCATCCTCACCCACGACCCGGGGATGTACCCCAAGCGCCTCCTCCTCGACGACGCCCGCTCCTTCGGCATCCCGGTGCTCGGGCTCGACGTCAACGCCTCGCGCGAGGTCTACCGGGTCGAGCCCGTCGAGCACGGGGGCGACGACGGGGCCGACGAGAGGAGGCGACACGCCGATGTGCCACCCGATCCGTCGGCGTGTCACCTCCTCTCGACCGGCGAGGGGGGCGCCGTCCCCGGATGGCGGCGTGACCCCCAGCCCTACGGCATCCGGCTGTCGCTGGCCGACGTCAAGGGCATCAGCGAGGCCGAGGTCGCCCGTATCGTCGCCGGTCAGCCCTATGCCGACCTCGGCGACTTCTGGACCCGCGCCCGGGTCAGCCGGCCGGTCACCGAGCGGCTGGTCCTGGCCGGGGCCTTCGACGCCCTGCACGGGATGGGCTCGTCGTCGCTGGGGCGCCGCGGCCGGGTCACCCGCCGCGACCTGCTCCTGCACGTCGCCGAGCTCGAGCGGTGGGAGCGCGGGGCGGGCGGCCGCGGAAGGTCCGGCCGGCCCACCCGGTCGGCGCGGCCGCCACGCCCCGGCACCGTCGACGGCCACCGGCTCGAGATCCCGGCCTCGGCCGCCCGCGAGATGCAGGAGGCCGGCCCCGACGTCCGGCTCCGGGCCGCCGCCCAGTCGCAGGCGGCCCGCGAGGTCGTCCCGGCCGCCGAGCAGCCCACCCAGCTCACCCTCGACCTCGGCGACCGGCCGCGCCTGGTCGCCGGCACCGGGCTGCCCGAGATGACCGGGCCCGAGCGGGTCCGCGCCGAGCTCGACGTCCTCGGCCTCGACGTCTCGGCCCACGTCATCGCCTTCTACGAGCCGCTGCTCGCCGCCCTCGGGGTCACCCGCAGCCGCGACCTGGTCGGGTCCCGCAGCCGCAGCGAGGTGTGGGTCTCGGGGGTCAAGGTCGCCACCCAGACCCCACCGGTGCGCTCCGGGCGGCGGGTCGTCTTCCTCACCCTCGACGACGGCACCGGGCCCTCCGACTGCACCTTCTTCGAAGACGTCCAGGGCCCCTACGCCGGGGTGGTCTTCCACAGCTGGATGCTCCTGGTGCGCGGCGTCCTGCGCCGCACCGGCGACCGCGGGGTCTCGATCCGCGCCACCGGCGCCTGGGAGCTCGCCGCCCTGTGGGACGCCTGGCAGCTCGGCGGCCTCACCGCCGTACGGGCCGCGATCGCCGCGGGCGAGGCCGACGCGGTGGCCCGGGCCGAGGCCGCCGAGCACGCCGCGCGCGACGCCGACGCCCGCACCGGCCGGCGGGTCCTGGTGCACGCCTCCGGGTTCCGCCAGTCGCCCTACGCCGACATCAAGCCCGCCGGCGCCGACCCACGGGCCGGCCGCGGGGTGCCGGTCCTTGACCACCCCGGCGGCATGGCGCGTCCGGTCCCGGGGACGCCTCCCGGGCAGGTCGTGCCCGCGGCGGCCTCCACCCCGGCCCTGCCGTCGCGCAAGCTGTGGCACGCCAGCCCCGGCAGCTCGGGACACTAGGGTGGTCACCGCCCCCGCCCCACCGCGCCGCCGAGGAGACCCACCGTGGCCGAGCACCGCGACCGGCCGCCCGCCGCGGCGAGCCCCCGGACCACGGCCGTCCAGCGGGTCCTCGACGCCCACGCCGCGCAGCAGCAGGCCGCGCTGGGCCGCCCGCTGCGCGTCCTCGACCTCGGGGGTGGCACCGGTGGCACCGCGGTCCCCCTGGCCGTGGCCGGCCACGACCTCACCGTCGTCGACCCCAGCCCCGACGCGCTCTTCTCGCTGCGCCGCCGGGCCGCCGAGCGCGGGGTCGAGGTCCGCGCGCTCCAGGGCGACGCCGACACCGTCCACGACCTGCTCGGCGCCCCCGCGCCGGCCTTCGACCTGGTCTGCCTGCACGGCACCCTCGAGGTCGTCGACGACCCCGAGGCCGCCGTCCGCGCCGTGGCCGCCCTGCTCGCCCCCGGTGGCACCTTCTCGCTGGTCGTCGCCCAGCGGCTGCACGCGGTGCTCACCAACGCCCTCGCGGGCCGGCTCGACCGCGCGCGGGCCGTCCTCGAGCGCCCCGACGGCCGCTGGGGCGACGACGACCCCACGCCCCGACGCTTCGACGAGCCCGCCGTGCTGGCGCTCCTGGCGGCCCAGGGGCTCACGCCGGTCCACGTCCAGGGCGTGCGGGTCTTCGCCGACCTCGTGCCCTCGGCGCTGCTCGACTCCGAGGCCGACCGGGGGGCGCTGCTGGCCCTCGAGGAGGCCGCCGCGGCCGCCGACGACCACCCGCTGCTCGGCCGCCTCGGCAGCGCCCTGCACGTCCTCGCCACCCGGGGCTGAGCGCCGGGGGTCCTCCCGGTGAGCCGCCGGCAGTTCACGCTGCCCGAGCGGGTCGCCACCACCCCGCTCGACGACACCGGGTGCACGGTGCTGCACGTCGACATGGACGCCTTCTACGCGTCCGCGTCGCTGCTGGCGCACCCCGAGCTCGTCGGCACCCCGGTCATCATCGGCGGCGGCAACCGCGGCGTGGTGCTGTCGGCCACCTACGAGGCGCGCCGCTTCGGGGTCGCCTCGGCCATGCCGATGTCGCGCGCCCGCCGGCTCTGCCCCCAGGCCACCGTGCTCCCACCCGACCACGACCTGTACGCCACCATCTCGGCCGGGGTCATGGAGACCTTCCGGTCGATCACCCCTGTCGTCGAGCCGCTCTCGCTCGACGAGGCCTTCCTCGACGTCTCCGGGGCGGTCCGCCTCCTCGGGGGCCCGGCCGCGATCGGGCAGCACCTGCGCGACACCGTGCACGACGAGCAGGGCATCTCGTGCTCGGTCGGGGTCGGCCCCAGCAAGTTCGTCGCCAAGCTCGCCTCGGCCCTCGCCAAGCCCGACGGCATGGTCGTCGTGCCCCGCGACGAGGTCGTCCCGTTCGTCCAGCAGCTGCCGGTGGCGGCGCTGTGGGGCGTGGGGGAGCGCACCGAGGAGGCCCTGCTGCGGCTCGGGCTGCGCACCGTGGCCGACATCGCCCACACCCCGCTCACGACCCTCGTGCGCGGGCTCGGCGAGGCCACCGGCCACCACCTCCACGAGCTCGCCTGGGGCCGAGACCACCGCCCCGTCGAGCGCGAGCAGCGTGAGAAGAGCGTCGGCAGCGACCGGACCTTCGACAGCGACCTCGACGACGCGGTCCTCATCCGGCGGCACCTGCTGGCCCTCAGCGAGCGCACCGCGGCCCGGATGCGTGCCGCCGGCACCACCGGCCGCACCGTCACCCTCAAGGTGAGGTTCAGCGACTTCACGACCATCACCCGGGCCCGCACCCTGCGCGAGCACACCGACAGCGGCCGCGCGATCCACGAGGCCGCGTGCGGGCTTTTCGACGCCCTGGGTCTCCAGCGGGCCCGGATCCGCCTGGTCGGCGTGCGGATGACGGGTCTGCTCGACGTCACCCGGGCGCCGGTCCAGGGGGTCATCGGCGAGCCCGAGCACGGCTGGCGCGACGCCGACCGGGCCGTCGACCGGGCCCGCGCCCGCTTCGGTGCGGAGGTCGTCCGGCCGGCCAGTCTGATCGAACCTCGCACATCGGCTTCCGTACGGCGACCTGGCGATTTATCCTGAGGGTTCAGGAGCTACTTGGGGGCGTCCGCCGGACGCCCCGGGCCGACCACGGGAGGTTCCGTGCCCCTCTCAGACCACGAGCAGAAGATGCTCGACCAGCTGGAGCAGGCGCTTGCCGCCGAGGACCCGAAGTTCGCCTCGCAGATGCAGGGCAGCGGGCTGGCCTCGCTCCAGCGGCGCCGGTGGGTCCTCGGTGCCGTGGGTGTGCTCGCGGGCATGGGTCTGGTCCTGGTCGGCGTCAACACCACGATGTGGGTCGGGGCCGTCGGCTTCGCCCTCATGGTCGCCGCGGCCGTCTACGCCGTCACCCCCCCGCGCAAGGCCGCCTTCGGCGTGGTCCGTGACGGTGGCGCCATCGACCCCCACAAGGGGGGCAAGGCCCGCAGGAGCAAGAAGGGCGGCTCCATCATCGACCGCCTCGACGAGCGCTGGGAGCGTCGCGAGAACAAGTGGTGACCCACCGCCCCGCGGGGCGCCACTGCCGCCCGTCGCTCAGGTGACGAGCAGCCCCACCACGTAGAGACCGGCCACCACCAGGGCGGCCGCGAGCTCGATGCCCCACCCCTGCAGGATCGCCACCACCGCGTGCTGGGTACGCCCCCAGGCCTCGCGGCGCGACGAGCCGCGACCGGTCTCGACCAGCCAGATGCCGAGGACGAAGCCCACCACGGCGCCGACCACCGGGATCACGAAGAACCCGACCACGGCCAGCGCGAGGGCCGGCAGCAGGGTCGAGGTCCGCACGCCCTGCTGCTTCATCCGCCGGCCGGGGACCAGGTACTGCAGGACGAAGCCGGCGGCTGCCACCAGGACGCTCAGGCCCAGCAGGACCCAGCCCGCCGGGCTGTTCTCGGTGAGGGCCCACACGAACATCCCCGCCACCACCAGGACCAGGCCTGGCAGGACGGGGATGACGATGCCGACCAGCCCCACCACGATGAGCAGCGGCGGCAGGACGATCCAGACGTCGCCCGCGAGGGCGTCCACCCTCAGTGGTCGAGGGCGGTGGGCCCGGCCGGCTCGGTGAGCCGGTCGCTCTCGTCGAGGATCTCGGCCTTGTCGGCCAGGGCGGGGACGTGCTCACGCCCGTGGTGGGCACAGAAGAGCAGCTCGCCGCCTGCGTGCAGCCGCGCCCGGACGTATGCCTGGGCGCCGCAGCGGTCGCAGCGGTCCGCAGTGGAAAGGGCGGGTGCAAGTGCTGCGGTCACGTCGGCCTCCTCGGCTCGCTCGGGGGGTGCTGCTGGTGGTTCCGTGTGCCGACCCGTTCGGATCGGCGCCCTGTCCAACAGTCAAGCACGCCGATTGCTTCCCGGTCGCAGGGGGCCACCAACGGGCCGTCCGGTGTCGAGATCGTGACCTTTCCGCCGACGGCGAACGCCCCGACCGAGGGGTGCGCGGTGCGCCTGTCCGGGCCCGTCGGAGGCGCCGGTTACCCTGCAGAACGTGCCGAGCCCCGCCGCGAAGAAGACCGCCACCAGCAAGTCCGCCTCCGAGTACACCGCCCACCACCTGCAGGTGCTCGAGGGGCTGGAGGCCGTCCGTAAGCGGCCCGGCATGTACATCGGCTCCACCGACTCCCGCGGCCTCATGCACTGCCTCTGGGAGATCATCGACAACGCGGTCGACGAGGCCCTGGGCGGGCACTGCGACCGCGTCGACGTGGTCCTGTTCGCCGACGGCTCGGTCGAGGTCCGCGACAACGGTCGCGGCGTCCCGGTCGACATCGAGCCGCGCACCGGGCTCACCGGCGTCGAGCTCGTCTACACGCGCCTGCACGCGGGCGGCAAGTTCGGCGGCGGTTCCTACACCGCCTCCGGCGGCCTGCACGGCGTCGGCGCGTCGGTGGTCAACGCCCTGTCCTCCCGCCTCGACGTCGAGGTCGACCGGGGCGGCAAGACCTACGCCATGAGCTTCCGCCGCGGCGAGCCGGGGAGCTTCTCCGACGTCGCGGGCGCGGCCGGGCGCAAGGACCCCGAGCACCCGTTCACCCCGTACGTGAAGACCAGCGCCCTCGAGGTCGTGGGCAAGACCGGGCGCGGGGTCACCGGCACCCGCGTGCGCTACTGGGCCGACCGGCAGATCTTCCTGGCCGACGCCGGCTTCGACCTCGAGGGGCTGCTGGCGCGGGCCCGGCAGACCTCGTTCCTGGTGCCGGGCCTGACCATCGTCGTGCGCGACGAGCGGGGCGCCGAACCCACCGAGGAGGTCTTCGTCCACGACGGCGGCATCTCGGAGTTCTGCGAGTTCCTCGCCACCGACGCCGCCGTCACCGACGTCTGGCGGCTCCAGGGCAGCGGTACCTTCACCGAGACCGTCCCCGTCCTGGACGCGCAGGGCCACATGACCTCCACGGCGGTCGAGCGCGAGTGCGGGGTCGACATCGCGGTGCGCTGGGGCACCGGCTACGACACCACCGTGCGCTCGTTCACCAACATCATCGCCACCCCCAAGGGCGGTACCCACCTGGCCGGGTTCGAGCAGGCGCTGCTCAAGACGCTGCGCTCCCAGATCGCGGCCAAGGGGCGCACCCTCAAGGCCGGCAGCGACAAGCCCGAGAAGGACGACGCGCTGGCCGGGCTCACCGCCGTGGTCACGGTCCGTCTCGCCGAGCCGCAGTTCGAGGGCCAGACCAAGGAGGTGCTCGGCACGGCGGCGGTGCGCCAGATCGTCGCCAAGGTCGTCGAGACCGAGCTCACGAGCCTGCTCACCTCCACCAAGCGCCCCTACAAGCAGCAGGCGGCCGCGGTCCTCGAGAAGGTCGTGGCCGAGATGAAGTCGCGCATCAGCGCGCGGCTGCACAAGGAGACCCAGCGCCGCAAGACCGCGCTCGAGTCCTCGACCCTGCCGGCCAAGCTCGCCGACTGCCGCAGCAGCGACCCCGCGCACACCGAGCTGTTCATCGTCGAGGGCGACAGTGCGCTCGGCACCGCCAAGCTGGCCCGCAGCAGCGACCACCAGGCCCTGCTGCCCATCCGCGGCAAGATCCTCAACGTCCAGAAGGCCTCGGTCACCGACATGCTCGGCAACGCCGAGTGCGCCGCGATCATCCAGGTCATCGGGGCCGGCTCCGGGCGGACCTTCGACCTCGAGTCGGCTCGCTACGGCAAGGTCATCATCATGACCGACGCCGACGTCGACGGCGCCCACATCCGCACCCTGCTGCTCACCCTGTTCTTCCGCTACATGCGGCCCCTGGTCGAGGCCGGGCGGGTCTACGCCGCCGTGCCGCCACTGCACCGGGTCGAGGTGATGAACCCCGGGTCCAAGGCCAACGAGGTGATCTACACCTACTCCGAGGGCGAGATGCGCCGCCTGATGGCGAGCCTGGCCAAGCGCGGACGCAAGACCAAGCCGCTGCAGCGCTACAAGGGCCTCGGCGAGATGGACGCCGACCAGCTGGCCGAGACCACCATGGACCCGCGCCACCGCACCCTGCGCAAGGTGACGCTGCGCGACATCGAGTCGGCGGCCACCGTCTTCGAGCTGCTCATGGGCGGCGACGTCGGCCCCCGCAAGGACTTCATCATCGACAGCGCCGACGCCCTCGACAAGGAGCGCATCGACGCCTGAGCGTCCCCGTCGGGGCGTCCCGTGGTTGCCCTCGTGCGGTGTGTCGGACACAGTGGGACCGACGACGTCCCGGGCCCAGCGCGCCCCGGAAGGGAAGGCCGCGATGGGCACCACCGCCGGGCAGGGCGAGGTGCCGGTCGCGGGCGAGGTCCCCACCGACCTGAAGCGGGTGATGGGGCCGAGGCTCCTGCTCCTCTTCATCGTCGGCGACATCCTCGGCACCGGCGTCTACGCCCTCACCGGCGAGGTCGCCGCCCAGGTCGGCGGCGCCGCGTGGGTGCCGTTCCTGGTGGCCTTCGTCATCGCCACCATCACGGCCTTCTCCTACCTCGAGCTCGTCACCAAGTACCCGGAGGCCGCCGGCGCCGCGCTGTACGCCCACAAGGCGTTCGGCCTGCACTTCGTCACCTTCATCGTGGCCTTCACCGTGATGTGCTCGGGCATCACCAGCGCCTCGACCGCCTCGCGGGCCTTCGCCTCGAACGTCGCCACCGGCTTCGGCCTCGACAGCACTGACCCCACCCTCGGGCTGTGCATCGCGCTGGGGTTCATGGCCCTGGTGGCGGTGGTCAACATCCGTGGGGTGGGGGAGTCGGTCAAGGCCAACATCGTCCTCACCGGCGTCGAGCTGTCGGGCCTGCTGCTCGTCATCCTGGTCGGCTTCTACGCCCTGTTCGCCGGGCGCACCGACTTCAGCCGGACCATCGTCTTCGACAGCCCCGGCGACAAGAACGCCTTCCTCGCGGTCACGGCCGCCACCTCGCTGGCCTTCTTCGCGATGATCGGCTTCGAGGACTCGGTCAACATGGCCGAGGAGACCAAGGACCCGGTGCGCATCTTCCCCACGATGATGCTCAGCGGCCTGGCCATCACCGGCGGCATCTACGTGCTGGTCGCGCTCTTCGCGGTCGCCATCGTGCCGGTCGGCGAGCTCGCCCGGGGCGACACCCCGCTGGTCACCGTCGTCGAGACGGCGGCGCCCGGCGTGCCGATCTCCACCCTGCTGCCGTTCATCTCGATGTTCGCGGTCGCCAACTCGGCGCTGATCAACATGCTGATGGCCAGCCGCCTGCTGTACGGCATGGCCCGCCAGGGGGTGCTGCCGTCGTTCCTGGGCACGGTCCACCGCGGCCGGCGGACGCCCTGGGCCGCCATCCTCTTCACGACCGCCCTCGCCGCCGGCCTCATCGTGGTCGTCAGCGAGAACGCCGGCGGTGAGGTCATCTCGGCTCTGGGCGGCACCACCGCGCTGCTCCTGCTCGGGGTGTTCACCCTCGTCAACGTCTGCGTCCTGGTGCTGCGGCGCGACCGCATCGACCGCGACCACTTCACCTCGCCGGGCGTCCTGCCCGCCGTCGGCGCCCTGCTCTGTGCGTTCTTCGTCGGACCCTGGACCGGGCGCGACGGCATCCAGTACCGGATCGCCGGCTGGCTGCTGGTGGTCGGTGTGGCGCTGTGGGCGCTCACCTGGCTGGTCGACCGCGCGGTCCACGGCACGGGGACCTCCCGGCGCACGCCCGACGAGCGCGACGAGCCCCCGGGGCTGGGGGGCGGCGCCGCGGGCTGACGGCGCCGGTGCCCGTCAGGCGGGGGCCGGGCCGGTCGAGTCGCGCACCACGAGCACCGTGGGCATGACCAGGTCGGAGGGCCCGCTCGTGTCGGCCGGGTCGCTGAGCGCCCGCAGCAGCAGGCGGGAGGCCTCCCGGCCCTGCTCGGCGACGTCCTGGCGCACGGTGGTGAGCCCGAGGACCTCCGAGAGCACGTAGTCGTCGATGCCGATGACCGACAGGTCGCGGGGGACCTCGAGGTCGAGACGGCGCGCGCTCTCGCGGACGCCGATGGCCATCTCGTCGGAGGCGGCCACGATGGCGGTGGGGCGGTGGTCGGTGCACAGCAGCCGGGCGCTGTCGGCGGCCGCGGCCTCGGCGGTCCAGTCCGACCCGAGGACCCAGTCCTCGACCACCGGCAGGCCGGCCGCCTCCATGGTCTCGCGGAAGGCGGTCAGCCGGGTCTGGGGGGTCTCGACGTGGGCGACGTTGCGCGGCACGTCGCCGATGTAGCCGATCCGCCGGTGTCCGAGGTCGATGAGGTGCTCGACCGCGGTCCGCATGGTCGCGCGGTCGTCGATGCGGACGCAGGGCCGCCCGGGCACGGCCGAGCCGATGGCCACCAGCGGCAGGCCGAGCCGGTCGATGAGCGCGACTTCGTCGTCGGTCATCGGGACGTTCAGGGAGATGACGCCGTCGACGCGCTTCCAGAGCATGTTCTGGGTCAGGGGCAGGCGCTGGTCGTAGGTGTCGTCCTCGAGGTCGAACAGGATCACGTGGTGCCCGTGGGCCCGCAGCTCCTTCTCGATGGCGCTGACCAGGGTGGCGAAGAACCAGCGGGTCAGGAACGGTGCGACGACGGCGACCACACGGGTCCGCCCGGACGCCAGCGAGGTCGCCGTCGGCGACGCCACGTAGTGCAGCTGCTCGGCGACCTCGAGGACGCGCCGCCGGGTCTGCGGCGAGACCCGGTCGAGCCCACGGAGGGCGCGGGAGACCGTGGCGACCGACACCCCGGCCACCCGCGCCACATCCGTGATCGTGCTGATGACGCTCGTCCTTCGGTGGTAGGAGGCCCTCAGCCCTTCGTCCCGCCGGCCAGCAGGCCGCGGACGAAGTAGCGCTGGAGGCTGAGGAAGACCGCCACCGGGACGGCGATGGAGATGAACGCCGCCGCCGACAGCAGGTACCACCGGTTGCCCAGGGTGCCGCTGATGTTGTTCAGCACCATGGTCAGGGGGGCGTTGCTGCCGTTCCCGGCGTTACCGCCGAGCATGGTGATGGCGACGAGCAGGTCGTTCCACACCCAGAGGAACTGGAAGATCCCGAAGGACGCCAGCGCCGGGGTGATCAGCGGCAGCAGCACCTGGAAGAAGATGCGCACGTGGCCGGCGCCGTCGACCCGGGCCGCCTCGAGGAGCGAGGCCGGGATCTCCTTCATGAAGTTGTGCAGCAGGAAGACCGCCAGGGGCAGGGCGAACGCGCTGTGCGACAACCAGAGCGACCAGTACGTGCCGCCGATCCCGATGTTCTGGAACATCGTGACGAGGGGGAGCAGCGCGATCTGCAGCGGGACGATCTGCAGCGCGAAGACGGCCACGAACAGCAGGTTGCGGAACGGGAAGTCGATCCACGCGAACGCGTAGGCCGCCAACGACGCCAGGAACAGCGGCAGCATCACCGCGGGGATGGCGATCACGAACGAGTTGACGATGAAGTCGGTGAGCGGCGGTTGCCCCTCGGCGCCCGAGAGCACCGCGGAGTAGTTGCTCAGCGTGAACGGGGTCGACAGGGCCTGCCACCAGCCGGTGGCCTGGATGTCGCCCTGCTTGCGGAAGGAGGTGACGAGCAGGCCGAAGGTGGGGGTGGTCCACGCCAGCGCCATGACGATGGCGATGACCGAGGCCCAGGGGGAGGTGACGGAGCGGGCGGCGTTCCCCGCCGCGGAGCCCCGACGGCGCTTCGTGGGGAGCGCGTCCTCGCGGGCGGCCTCACCGATCGCCACGTCGGCGACGGCACCGGAGACCGGGGGAGGGGTGGCGGTGCTCATCAGGCGTCCTTCCTGAACTGGATGACGTTGAAGACGATGATCGGCATCACCAGCAGGAAGATGACGATCGCGATGGCCGCACCCAGGCCGGGCTGCTGCGTGACGAACGAGCGGTTGTAGAACTCGTTGGCCAGCACCGAGTCGCCGAGCTTGCCGCCGCTGGAGGCCTGGACGATGTCGAAGGCCTTGAGGGTGGCGATGGCGATGGTCGTGAGCACCACGATCACCGACGAGCGGATGCTCGGCAGCGTGACGAACCGGAACATCTTGACGCCGCTGACGCCGTCGAGCTTGGCGGCCTCGATGATCTCGTCGGGGATGGCCTTGATGGCGGCCGACAGCACGGTCATCGCGAAGCCGGCCTGGATCCAGATCATGATCGCGATGAGGGCGAAGGTGTTGCCGGGGGCGTTGCCGACGAAGTCGACGGGGTCCATCCCGAGCTTGGTGATGATGGCGTTGAGCAGGCCGGTCTGGTTCGACCCGGGGTCGCCGTTGTAGAAGTAGACGAACTTCCAGATCAGGGTGGCACCGACCATGGAGATCGCCATGGGGAGGAAGATCAGCGCCTTGGCGACGGCCTCGCCGCGGGCGCGGTCGATGAGGGTCGCGTAGAGGAGCCCGAAGGCGGTAGCCAGGAACGGCACCAGGACGACCCAGAAGACGGTGTTGCGGAAGACGTCGGGCAGCCCGGGGGTGGTCCACAGGAGCTGGAAGTTCTCGAGGCCGACGAACTTGCCACGAGAGCGGACCGAGCCGAAGTTGAGGTCGAAGAACTTGCCGTCGTAGAACGCCCGACGGATGGTCAGGATCGCGGGGTAGATGAGCGCGATGCTGATGAACAGGAGCGTGGGGCCGACGAAGGCGACCGCCTGGACCTTCTCGCCCACGCGCCCCTTGAAGAGCGACGCGAAGAGAAGGATGCCGACGAACACGACGGCGAAGACGGCCAGGCCCAGCACCATGGTGCCGAGCTTGCTGGCCGTCCCGGCCGCCGTGATCGTGGCTACCGATGTTGCGAACACGTACACCTCCCGGTAGAGCGCTGCCGGTGGAGCGGGGCGACCCCGCCCCACCGGCAGCAGATGTTCAGTTCAGCTGGTCAGAGCGAGAGGCTCAGTTGGCCGGCCAGGACTTCTCGATGTTGTCCAGCGTGGTCTTGTCGTCCTGACCCTTGACCCAGTTGGTCATCTCCGACCAGAAGGTGCCCGCGCCCACGGCGCTCGGCATCTGGTCGGACCCGTCGAAGCGGAAGACCGCAGCGGGGTCCTGGAGGATCTTGGCGCTCTGCTGGTCGATCGGCGAGACCAGGTTGGCGACGTCCAGGCCCTTGTTGGCGCTGACCCAGCCGCCGTTGGTCGTGGCCTTGGCCTTCGCGTTGGCCCAGTCGGGCGACGCGAGGAACGCCGCGAAGGCCTTGACCTCGGGGGCGTCACGGAAGGTGGCCACGAACTCGCCACCGCCGAGCACCGGCTTGGTGCTGGTGTCGACGCTCGGGAGGTAGAAGGCCCAGACGTCGCCGTCCTCGGCGACCTTGGTGCCCTCGGGCCAGTTCGAGGCGTAGAACGAGGCCTGGCGGTGCATGTAGCACTTGTTCTTCAAAATCGGCTGGCCGCCGTCCTGGAACGTCGTCGTGGCGATGGTCGAGGGAGCGCCGAAGCCGCCGTTGGTGTACTTCGGGTCCTTCAGGATGGCACCGACCTTCGCGAGGGCGTCGGCGACCTTGGGGTCGTTGAACTTGACCTTGTGGGCGACCCACTGGTCGTAGACGTCGGGGCCGGCCGTGCGCAGCAGCACGTCCTCGACCCAGTCGGTGCCGACCCAGCCGGTGGCGGTACCGGAGCCGAAGCCGGCGCACCAGGGCTTGGCGCCCGGGTCGTCGGCCGCGATCTTCGCGGTGAGGGTCATCAGCTCGTCCCACGTGGTCGGGACGGTGTAACCCTTGGCCTTGAAGGTCTTGGGGGAGTACCAGACGAACGACTTGACGTTCGCGCCGAGCGGGGCCGCGTAGAGCGTGCCGTCGACGGAGCCGTACTTGCGCCAGTCCTTGCCGAAGTACTTGTCGACCTCGTCGCCCACCGTCTTGCTGGCGGGGATGGCCTTGCCGGTGTCGACCATGGTCTGGAGAAGACCCGGCTGCGGGATGAACGCGACGTCGGGGAGGTTGCCGCTCTGGGCACGCTGCGGGAGGTTCTTCTCGAAGTCCTTGTCGCCTTCGTAGTTGACCTTCACGCCGGTGCAGTCCTCGAAGGCCTTGTAGGAGGCCTTGTGCGACGCGTCCTCCGGGGTCACGATCGAGGTGTAGATGCTCACGGTCTTGCCGTTGAGCTCCGACTTCATGTCACACCACTTGCTGTAGTCCGTGGTGTCGGCGGACGCCTGGGCGCCCGGGTCGTTGTTGGAGCTGGAGCCGCACGCCGCGGTCGTCAGGGACAGCGCAGCGATACCCGCTGCTGCCATCACCTTGCGCTTGTGGTTGAGGGCCATTGCCCGCCTCCGTTTCACTGGATCGGCCGGGGCGGGGATGCCTCGGCGGTGAGGGGAACCGGGCACAATGTAAAAGCGTTTACACACGCGGCGCAATGGGCGCTCGCCGGTGGCGCGGTAACGATTACGTAACACGGCCGCAGCGCCCCGGACCCACCCCCGCTGACCTCCCGGTTTTTCGGGGTCACCCCGAAAAGCCCGCGGAGCAAGGGTTGCGAGCCGGGGTCTCGCCGGCGAACCCCTGCCTCGAGCGACGGCCGCGCCGGATGCCGGCCACGCGGCCCTTCCGGCCGCGCGGGGCGAGTCCCCGGCTCAGCGGACGGGCGCGCCGATGCCGGCGATCACGGCCCCGTGGGCGACGCCCGAGCCGTCGCGGCGGCCGGTGGCCTGGGGCAGCTCGAGGGCCACCCCGCCGGCGCCCGAGGCCCGCGCGGGCAGCGCGCCGACCCACGCCAGCACGAGAGCGTCCTCGCCGCGCAGGAACCGGTGCGCGCGAACGCCGCCGGTGGCGCGGCCCTTGGCGGGGTACTCGCTGTACGGGGTCACCTTGAGGGACCCGGGCTGGGTGCCGGGCAGTGCGTCGGACGAGCCCGCCGAGGTGACGACGACGTTCTCGGCGGCGGGGTCGACGGCCCCGAAGAACGCGACCGTGGCACCGGGCGCGAGCCGCACCCCCGCCATCCCACCCGCGGAGCGACCCTGGGGGCGCACGGCCGAGGCCGGGAAGCGCAGCAGCTGGGCGTCGCTGGTGACGAAGACCAGGTCCTCGGTACCGTCGCGCAGCGCCACGGCGCCCACGACCCGGTCGCCGTCCTTGAGCGAGACGGCCTCCCAGTCGGAGCGTCCGGGGTAGTCGGGGGTGACCCGCTTGACGACGCCCTGCGCCGTCCCGAGAGCGACCCCGGGGCCGTCGGGGTCGAGCGGCACGATGGTCAGCGGCTCCTCGCCGCGGGGCAGGTCGACGAAGACCGCCAGCGGGGCGCCACCGGAGAGGCTGGGTGCGCCCCCGAGCGGCGGGAGGGTGGGCAGCTCCAGGGCCGACAGCCGCACCATCCGCCCGAACGAGGTGACCAGCCCGAACTCGCCGCGGGCGGTGGTGCGCACGGCCCCGATGATGGCGTCGTGCTTGGCGCGTGGGCCGTCGGCCGGCACCGGGTCGGCGTCGGAGGTGCGGGCCAGCAGCCCGGTCGAGGACAGCAACACCCAGCACGGGTCGTCGGCGACCTCGAGCGGGGTGGTCGCGGTGAGGGGCGTGCCCGCCGACTCCAGCAGCACGGTGCGCCGCGGCGTGCCGTGGGCCTTGGCGACGTCGGCGAGCTCGGTGGAGACGGTGCGGCGCAGCAGCTTCTCGTCGGCCAGGATCGCCTCGAGCTCGGCGATCTGGCGGCGCAGCTCGTCGCGCTCGGCCTCGAGCTCGATGCGCGAGAAGCGCGTGAGCCGGCGCAGCTGGAGCTCGAGGATGTACTCGGCCTGCGCGTCGGAGAGGTCGAACACCGACATCAGCCGCTCCTTGGCGGCGGCGGCGTCGTCGCTGGCCCGGATGAGCTGGATGACCTCGTCGATGTCGAGGATCGCGATGAGCAGCCCCTCGACCAGGTGCAGGCGCGCTTGCCGCTTGGCCAGCCGGAACGCGGTCCGCCGGCGGACGACGTCGACGCGGAAGTCGACGTAGACCCGCAGCAGCTCCTTCAGGCCCAGGGTGCGGGGCTGGCCGTCGACGAGGGCGACGTTGTTGATGCCGAAGGAGTCCTCCATCGGCGTCAGCTTGTAGAGCTGCTCGAGCACGGCGTCGGGGTTGAAGCCGTTCTTGATCTCGAAGACCAGACGCAGGCCGTTCTTGCGGTCGGTGAGGTCCTTGACGTCGCTGATGCCCTGGAGCTTCTTGTTCTGCACCAGCGTCTTGACCCGCTCGATGACCTTCTCGGGGCCGATCAGGTAGGGCAGCTCGGTGACCGTGATGCCCATCCGGCGGGCGGTGACCTTCTCGACGCGCGCGGTGGCGCGGGTGCGGAAGCTGCCGCGGCCGGTGAGGTAGGCGTCGCGGATGCCGTCGAGCCCGACGATGCGGCCGCCGCCGGGCAGGTCGGGGCCGGGGACGAACTTCATCAGGTCGTCGAGCGAGCAGTCGGGGTGGTCGATGAGGTGGCGCGCGGCCCCGATGACCTCGACCAGGTTGTGCGGGGCCATGTTGGTGGCCATCCCGACCGCGATGCCGCTGGTGCCGTTGACCAGGAGGTTGGGGAACGCCGCCGGCAGCACGCCGGGCTGGGTGAGGGAGTCGTCGTAGTTCGGGACGAAGTCGACGGTGTCCTCGTCGAGCGCGGTGACCATGAGCAGCGCGGCCGGGGCCATCCGGGCCTCGGTGTAGCGCGAGGCGGCCGGGCCGTCGTCGAGGGAGCCGAAGTTGCCGTGGCCGTCGACCAGCGGCAGGCGCATCGTGAACGGCTGCGCGAGGCGCACGAGGGCGTCGTAGATGGCCTGGTCACCGTGGGGGTGGTACTTGCCCATGACCTCGCCGACGACGCGGCTGCACTTGACGTGCGGGCGCTCGGGGCGCAGGCCCAGCTCGGACATGCCGAAGAGGATGCGCCGCTGCACCGGCTTCAGGCCGTCGCGGGCGTCGGGCAGCGCGCGGCTGTAGATGACGCTGTAGGAATACTCGAGGAACGCGCTGCGCATCTCCTCCTCGACGTCGATGTCGACGATCCGCTCGGTGAAGTCCTCGGGCGGAGGGGTGGTGCTGCGCGTGGCCATGGGGGCGAGCGGGTCCTTCGGTCGGCGCCGGGCGGATGCGGCGGGATGCGGCGGGCTGCGGGGGAGCCGGGGCGCGGGATCCCGGCTGCGTCCATCTTCCACACCCGGCCGGGTCAGGGCCGCACCGACACCCCGAAGCGCCCGAGGTGCACGACGTCGGCCAGCGGCCGCCGGGCGCGGGTCCGGGCCGAGCCGGAGGTGCGCACCGCCTCGTGCCCGAGCGCCACCACGCCGACCAGCCGTCGGCCGGCCGGGATGCCGAGCGCCTCCCGTACGGCGTCGTGCCGGGGCGCCGGGACCCCGAAGAACAGCGCACCGAGCCCGGCGTCCTCGGCGCCGAGGAGCAGCACCATCGCGGCCATCGCGGTGTCGGTGTCCCAGTACGGCACCGGCCAGCGGTCGGGGGAGCGGTCGACCCAGCCCTTGTCGGGCTCCGCGTAGCGGTCGAGGTACGCGTCGGGGTCCGAGAGGCAGAGCACGAGCGCGGGGGCGGCCGAGACCCCGCGCAGCCACGCGTCGCCGGGGCCCCCGCCCGAGGCCGCGCCCCAGAACCGCGCGCGGTCGGCGGGGTCGAGCAGGACGACGAAGTCCCACCCCTGGCTGAACCCCGCGCTCGGGGCCCGCACGGCCAGGCCGAGCAGGTCGCGCACGACCTCTTCGGGTACCGGGCGCGCGGGGTCGAACCGGCGCACCATCCGCCGCCGCCGCACCGCCTCACGTAGCTCCACGGGGCCAGTGTGCCCGCCCCCCTCCGGTCCTGCGCCCGGCCCCGCCGGATGGCAGGATGGCGCCATGGTGGAGGGCACGCTCCCCCCGGGTTACCCGGTGCAGTGGGAGGCCGACGTCGTCCTGCGCGACGGGACGGTCGCCGGCCTGCGCCCGATCCGCCCCGACGACACCGACGGCATCCACCGCTTCCACGCCGCGCAGTCGGCCGAGTCCATCTACCTGCGTTTCTTCGCCCCGCTGCGCCGGCTCAGCGACGCCGACGTGCACCGCTTCACCCACGTCGACTACGTCGACCGGGTCGCGCTGGTGGTCACGATGCGTGAGGAGATCATCGGCATCGGCCGCTTCGACCGGCTCGACGGCCGCAGCGCCGAGGTCGCCTTCAACATCAGCGACCACTACCAGGGCAAGGGCATCGGCTCGGTCCTGCTCGAGCACCTGGCCGCCATCGCCCGCGACCTCGGCATCACCCGCTTCATCGCCGAGGTCCTGCCGCAGAACCGCAAGATGCTGGCGGTCTTCTCCGACGCCGGCTACGAGGTCACCCGCCGCGTCGAGGACGGCGTCGTCGAGGTCGGCTTCGACATCGAGCCCACCGACCGCTCCCGCGCCGTCGAGATGAGCCGCGAGCACCGCGCCGAGGCCCAGAGCCTGCGGGTGGTGCTGAACCCGCGCACCATCGCCGTCATCGGGGCCAGCCGCGACCACCACACCTTCGGCGGCCAGCTCCTCGACCGGGTGATCGCCTCGGGCTTCACCGGCCGCCTGGTGCCGGTCAACCCCAGGAGCCGCACCCTGCGCCGGCTGCC
Source organism: Phycicoccus duodecadis (assembly GCF_002846495.1). Classification (NCBI taxonomy): domain Bacteria; kingdom Bacillati; phylum Actinomycetota; class Actinomycetes; order Micrococcales; family Intrasporangiaceae; genus Phycicoccus; species Phycicoccus duodecadis. The sequence continues at coordinate 377,199 of NZ_PJNE01000001.1, read as the reverse complement.
CGCCTACGCCTCGGTGGTCGACGTGCCGGGCGAGGTCGACCTCGCGATCGTGGCGGTACCGGCCGCGGCCGTCCTCGGCGTCGTCGACGAGTGCGCCGAGAAGGGTGTCAAGGCGCTGCTCGTGGTGTCGTCGGGGTTCGCCGAGTCCGGGCCGGAGGGCGAGGTGCGCCAGGCCGAGCTGGTCCGGCGGGCCCGCGGGGCCGGGATGCGGGTCATCGGGCCCAACTCTTTCGGGATCATCAACAACGACCCCGATGTGCGCCTCAACGCCTCGCTGGCGCCCACCCTGCCCCCGCCCGGGCGGCTCGGCCTCTTCTCGCAGTCGGGCGCCCTGGGCATCGCGGTGCTGGCCTCGGCCGCGCGGCGCAACCTCGGCATCTCGACCTTCGGCTCGGCCGGCAACCGGGCCGACGTCTCGGGCAACGACTTCATGCAGTACTGGATCGACGACGACTCCACCGACGCCGTCGGGCTCTACCTGGAGTCGATGGGCAACCCACGCAAGTTCTCGCGGATCGCCCGCAAGCTGGCGCTCATCAAGCCGGTCATCGTCGTGAAGTCCGGGGTGTCGCGCTTCGGGGTCCCGCCGGGGCACACCGTGCGCGAGACCCAGGCCCGGCCCGAGGTGTTCGCGGCGATGCTCAAGCAGGCCGGCGTCATCCGGGTCGAGAACGTCCACCAGCTCTTCGACGTCGCCCAGATCGTCGTGCACCAGCCCCTGCCGCGGGGCTCGCGGGTGGCGGTGGTCGTCAACTCCGACGCGCTGGGCGCCCTGACCGCCGACGCCTGCACCAGCTGGGGGCTCACCGTCACCCACGGCCCGGTCACGCTGCCCAGCGAGGCGACGGCCGAGGACTTCCGCACCGCCCTGGACGCCGCGTTCGCCGACGACCGCGTCGACTCGGTGCTCACCGGCTTCATCCCGCCGCTGGCCACCGGCGACGCCGATGTGGCCGCTGCCGTGCGGGGCGCCGCCGACGGCGCCGACAAGCCCTGCGTGGCGACCTTCCTGGGGCTGCGGGGGGTCGACGACGGGCACGCCTCGGTCAAGGGCACCGGTGGCTCGACCCGCGCCATCCCCGTCTACACGATGCCGGAGGACGCGGTGCGGGCCCTGGCCGCGGCCACCCGCTACGGCGAGTGGCGCCACCGCGACCAGGGCACCCCGGTGGCGCCGGTCGGCATCAACCGCCGCATCGCCGAGGACGTCGTGGGCACCGTGCTGTCGGTGACGCCCGAGGGCCGGCGGCTCACCCACGACGAGTGCACCGCGCTGCTGGCCGCGTACGGGGTGCAGGTGTGGGGGCAGCACGAGGTCGCGTCCGCCGACGAGGCCGTCGAGGCGGCGGAGCGGCTCGGGTGGCCGGTGGTCCTGAAGTCCGTCTCGCCGATGGTGCGCCACCAGGGCGGCAGCAGCGGGGTGCGGGTCGACCTCGGCGACCCGTCGTCGGTGCGCTCCGCCTGGGCCTCCCTCAGCGAGCACCTCGCGCCGCTGCAGGCCGACCGCTTCGTGGTGCAGCGGATGGCGAGCCCCGGCGTGCCGTGCGTCGTCACCTCCGACGAGGACCCGCTGTTCGGGCCGGTCATCGGCTTCTCGGTGGCGGGCCTGCCCACCGAGCTGCTCGACGACGTCGCGCACCGCATCCCACCGCTCACCGACGTCACCGTCTCCGAGCTCATCTCGTCGATCAAGGCGGCCCCCGTGCTGCACGGCTACCGCGGCCAGACCCCCGTGCACCGGGCCGCGCTCGCCGACCTCATCGCCCGGGTGTCGGTGCTCGCCGACGACATGCCCGAGATCGCCTCGCTGGTGCTGAACCCGGTCAACGCCCACCCCGGTGGGGTCGAGGTCCTCGGCGCCGAGATCACCCTGGCCCCCGCCCCCCGCCGCATCGACCCCGGGCGCCGGTCGCTCACGTGAGCGCCGCCCGTCGGTGCGGGACGGCACAATGGGCGGCATGAGCCGTGCGCACCACGCCCCCGTCCTGCCCCAGGACCTCCTCGCGTCCATCGACCGGGCCGGTTACTACCCGGCCCTGGTGGCCGACGTGGTGTCGGCGGCGCTGGCCGGCGAGCAGCTCGACAACCACCTGGTGCACCTCGAGACCACGTTCGACCGCGACGTCGTGCGCCGCCACATCACCGTGCTGGTCCTCACCCCCACCCGCCTGGTCATCGCCCACGCCGACGACCACGCCGACGAGCCGCCCGCCCCGCAGGAGGTCGCCACCGCGACCACCGAGGCCATCCCGCTCTCGGCGGTCAAGGGCGTCATGCTCACCCACGTCGTCGAGAACCCCGAGGCCTACGTGCCGGGCAGCCTGGGCCGCGAGATCACCCTGACCCTCGGGTGGGGAACCGTCGCCCGGGTCGACCTGGTGCCGGCCTCGTGCGCCGACCCGGACTGCGACGCCGACCACGGGTACGAGGGCACCATCACCGGCGACGACATCGCGCTGCGCATCTCGGCCGCGGCCGACGGTGACGACAAGCTGGCGGGCGCCCTGTCGTTCGCCCGCGACCTGTCCGCCGCGATCGGCCAGGGCTGACCCGGGTGGAGGGGCCCGCCGCGCCCGACTACGCCTCGGGCAGCCTGGCCGACGTGCTGCCCAGCGTCTGCGCGAGCCTGGGGGTGCCGTCGGTCGCGGGCGCTGCGGCCTGGGCGGGGCCGCTGGCGCTGCCGGCCGCCCGCCGCGGCGTGGTCGTGCTGGTCGACGGTCTGGGGGCCCGCCAGCTCGGCCGCCGGCTGGGGCACGCCCCGTGGCTGCGCGCGCAGGTCACCGGCACCCGCACCCTCGTGTCGGGCTTCCCGTCGACCACCGCGACCTCGATGGGGTCCTTCGGCACCGGCTCGCACCCCGGCACCCACGGCATGCTGGGCTACGAGGTGCTCGACCCGGCCCGCGACCAGGTCTTCAACGAGCTGTCCTGGGAGGACGGCCCCGTGCCCGAGCGCTGGCAGCCCCGCACCACGTGGTTCGAGCGCGCCGCCGCGGCCGGGCTCGGCGTGGTGCGGATCGGCCCCGGCTTCTTCGACGGCTCGGGGCTGACCCAGGCGGCGCTGCGGGGCGGGCGGTTCGCGGCGGCCGAGTCGCTGCCGGCCCGGGTCGACGCCGCGCTGGCGGCGGTGCGGGCGACGCCACGCGGGCTCGTCTACCTGTACTGGGGCGAGGTCGACAAGCTCGGCCACGTGCACGGCCCCGAGTCGCTCGAGTGGACCGCCGAGCTCGAGGCCGTCGACCGCGAGCTCGCGTGCCTCGCCGCGGGGCTGCCCGACGACGCCTCGCTCACGGTCACCGCCGACCACGGGATGCTGGCGTGCCCCCACGAGACCCGCCTCGACGTCGCCGACGAGCCCTCACTGCGGGTGGGCGTGCGCCACCTCGGCGGGGAGCCGCGCACCACCCACGTCTACTGCGAGGAGGGGGCCGTCGCCGACGTGGCCGCTGCCTGGTCAGCGGTGCTCGGCGACCGGGCCTGGGTCGGTCGCCGCGACGAGGCGGTGGCCGCGGGCCTGTTCGGCGTCGTCGCGCCCGAGCACCGCGCCCGCATCGGCGACCTCGTCGTGGTGTCCGGAGGCGACTTCACCGTCGTCGACTCCGGCCGGATGCGTCCGCAGCTCCTCGCCCTGCGCGGGATGCACGGCGCGCTCTCCGGCGAGGAGCTCGAGGTGCCGGTCGTCCACGTGCCCGCGCGCGTCGCCTAGGCTGCCTGCTCGTGGCGGACCTGGTCTTCTTCTCCGGAACGATGGACTGCGGCAAGTCGACCCTCGCGCTGCAGATCGACCACAACCAGCGGGCCCGTGACCGCGAGGGGCTGATCTTCACCAAGTTCGACCGGGCCGGGCAGTCGGTGCTCTCCTCGCGCCTCGGGCTCGAGACCGAGGCGGTCGAGGTCGACGACGCGCTGGACTTCTGGGACGTCGTCGTCGACTGCCTCACGGCCGGGGCCCGCGTCGACTACGTCATCTGCGACGAGGCGCAGTTCTACACGCCCCGTCAGGTCGAGCAGCTGGCCCGCCTCGTCGACGAGCTCGGCATCGACGTCACCGCCTTCGGCATCACGGCCGACTTCCGCACCGAGCTGTTCCCGGGGTCGCGCCGGCTGGTCGAGCTGGCCGACCGGGTCGAGGTGCTCCAGGTCGAGGCGCTGTGCTGGTGCGGGCGGCGCGCCACGCACAACGCGCGCATCGTCGACGGCGTCATGGTGGTCGAGGGGGAGCAGGTCGTGGTGGGGGACACCGCCACCGCCACCGAGGGGGTCGTCGAGTACGAGGTGCTGTGCCGGCGCCACCACATGCGGCGGATGAACAGCCACGCCGCCCGCGCCGCGTCACCGTCGCCCGACACGCTGCCGTTCGACCTCGACGCCTGCCCGGTGCCACCGCGCCGCTGAGGGGGACGCGTCGGCGGCCCTCAGGCGGGGCCGGAGCCCTTGGTGCCGAACACGATGTCGTCCCAGCTGGGGACGCTCGGTCGGCCGCGTCGCGAGCCACCCGTGCGGGTGCCGGCGTCGCGGCCGGGGTCCTGGGCCGACGCCGTGCCACCCTGCGCCTCGCGGGTGCCACCGTCAGCGCGGCCGTCACGGGAGTGCCGCGGGTCGTGGCGGGCGTCCCTGTCCTCGGGCCAGCCCCCCACGAGGTCGGCCGACGCGCTCGGCTCGTCGAGATGCTCGCCCACGGGCTTGCGGGCCCGGCTGGCCGGCGGGGGCTCGGCGCTCGACAGGTCGCCCGCGAGCGTCTCGATGGGGAGCGCGTCCTCGCGGGGACGGTCCTCACCCGGGGTCTGCGCCGGCGACGGGCGGCGGCGGGAGCGCCGGCCGCGCGCACTGTGCTCGCGCATCGCGGCCATCAGGTCGATGGGCTCGTCGGGCCGGCGGGTCCGGTCGGTGGGCTCGAGGCCGCCATCGGCGTCGACGTCGTACACGTCGACCGTGCCCGGGCCAGCCACCGCCTGGTGGGGGGTGGGGATGAAGCCGGAGGACGCCTCGTCGCCGAGCCAACGGGCCTCGTCGTTGGACGCCGAGACCGACCCGCCGAGGGGCTCGTAGCGCCAGGTCGCGGTGCGGCGACGGCCGCCGGCCGCGAAGTGCATCAGCAGCTGCCACACGCCGTCGGTGTCGCGGGCCGAGTCCCACTCGACGGCGTCGGCGTCGACGCCGCGCTCGCGCAGCCGCTCGGTGGCACGGTCCTCGAGGGTCAGCGGGGCCGAGCCGCGGGTGCCCACGGCGCACTGGCGGGCCTTGCGGGCCACGTGCTCGCGCTCGGCGAGGATCGGGCCCTCGAAGCGCTGCACCTTCTCGACGGTCCACCCCGAGCGCTCGGCGACCTCGTCGGCGGTCATCCCACGCCGGATGAGGGCCTGCACCTCGCGCGGGCGCATCCCGCCCTCGATCTCGATCTGCAGCTGGCCCAGCCGGGCCCGGTCACGACGCGCGGCGGCCCGCAGCGCGTCGTCGATGGGGAGCCGGAACCGGCCGCCGTCGGCATCCGCGACAAGGAGGTGCTGGCCGTCCTCGTGGACGCCGATGAGGCGGAGGTCTCTCATGGCTGGCTCCTCGGTGGTGGTCGTCAAGCCTCGACGATGCCACCCCGACCGGCCCGGATGGTGGAGCCCACGCCGGGGCGTGGCGGATTGCCCGGATAGCGTGTGTCCATGGCCCCCACCCCGCCCGACCTGTCGCCGTACGACGCCGTCCTCCTGGGCTCCTTCGGCGGCCCCGAGACCGAGGACGAGGTGATGCCCTTCCTGCGTCGGGTCACCGCCGGGCGCGACATCCCCGACGCCCGCCTGGCCGCCGTGGGGGAGCACTACTACGCGCGGGGCGGGCGCAGCCCGATCAACGACCTCAACCGCGACCTGCTCGCCCGGCTGCGTGACGAGCTCGCCTGGCGCGGCCTCGACGTCCCCGTCCTGTGGGGCAACCGCAACTCCGAGCCGTTCTTCGCGGACGCCGTGCACGAGGCGCTCGACCGGGGAGCGACCCGGGTCGTCACGGTCCTCACGAGCGCCTACTCGTGCTACTCCTCGTGCCGGCAGTACCGCGAGGACCTCGCCGCCGCGGTCGAGGCCGTGGGTCCGGCCGCCGACGGCCTGCAGGTCGACAAGGTCCGCCCCTACGTGCACCACCCCTCCCTGGGGCGCGCGTGGCTCGACAACCTGCTGGAGTCGCTGCGGGGCCTGCCCGAGCCCGGGCGCGCGCGCCTGCTCTTCGTGACGCACTCGGTGCCCACCGCGATGGACGACACCTCGGGTCCCGGCGACGGCGACGGCAACCTCTACGTCGACCAGCACCTGCGCCTGGCCCACCGGCTCACCGACGAGGTCAACGCCGTGCTCGGCACCGCCATCGAGGGCGAGCTGGTGTTCTGCTCGCGCTCCGGGCCACCGAGCCAGCCCTGGCTCGAGCCCGACGTCAACGACCGCATCGAGGAGCTCGCGGCGGTGTCGTCCGACCCTGTGGTCTGCGCGCCGATCGGCTTCGTCTCCGACCACATGGAGGTCGTCCACGACCTCGACACCGAGGCGGCCGAGACCGCCGAGCGGGTGGGCGTGCCGTTCGTGCGCGTCCCCACCCCCCACGCCTCCGAGGCCTTCGTCAAGGGCCTGGTCGACCTCCTGCTCGAGCGCGCGGCCGAGGCCCGCGGCGAGGTGGTCGTGGCCGACACCTGGCTGCCCGGCGACGTGCGGCCCTCGGTCTGCGCGCCCGGCTGCTGCCCGAACCTGCGGGCCGCCAAGCCGGCCCTCTGCGGCAGCGACTGATGGCCGCCAGGGTCGCGCCGGCGGTCCCCGACGGCCTCGACGTCGCGGCCCTCGAGGCGGTGGCGGTGGACGTGGCCCGGGCGGCCGGCCGTCTGGTGGTCGACGAGCGCCCGGACGACCTCGGGATGAGCGAGAAGTCGAGCCGCACGGACGTCGTCACCGAGATGGACCAGCGCAGCCAGGAGCTCGTCCTCGACCTCCTGGCGCAGCGGCGGCCCGACGACGCGGCCATGGGCGAGGAGGAGGGCGGGCGCACCGGCACCAGCGGTGTCACCTGGGTCGTCGACCCCATCGACGGCACGACCAACTACCTGTACTCGGTGCCGGCGTACGCCGTCTCGGTGGCCGCCGTCGTCGGCGACCCCGCCGTGCCCGGGGCCTGGCGGGCCGTGGCCGGCGCCGTGTTCAACCCCGCCACCGACGAGCTGTTCCACGCCCACCGGGGCGGCGGGGCGCGGCTCACCGCCCGCACCGGCACCACGGTGCTGCGCGTGTCCACCGAGACCGACCTCGCCCTGTCGCTGGTCGGCACCGGGTTCGGCTACGCGGCCGCCACCCGGGCCCGGCAGGCGCGCATCCTGGTCGACCTCCTGCCGCAGGTGCGCGACATCCGCCGGGCCGGCAGCGCCGCGCTCGACCTGTGCGCGGTGGCGTGTGGCCGCCTCGACGGCTACTACGAGAGCGGGCTCAACGTCTGGGACCGCGCCGCCGGCGAGCTCGTGGCCCTCGAGGCCGGGGCCGTGCTCGGCGGTCTCGACGGCGACGTGGCCGACCGAGACCTCACCTGGACGGCCGGCCCGGGCCTCGCGCCGGTCTTCGCCGGGCTCGTGCGCGACCTCACCCGCACCCACCTGGGCGGCCCCGCCCAGGGCTGATCCGCGGACCCGCGTGGCGCTGCATCCCGCGATGGTGCACAATCGCCGCGCACGACCCCCCGTCGGGCACCAAGCCGGGGTGTCCTGCGTTGTCAGGGCCGACCGCACGACGAAGGGTGGACAGCAGCGATGGCAACCGACTACGACGCTCCGCGCAAGACCGACGACGAGATGTCCGAGGACTCCATCGAGGAGCTGAAGAACCGTCGCGTCGACACGCGCGCCTCGAGTGTCGACGTCGACGAGACCGAGCAGGCCGAGGGCTTCGAGCTGCCCGGGGCCGACCTCTCCGGGGAGGAGCTCTCGGTGCGGGTCCTCCCGCGCCAGGCCGACGAGTTCACGTGCTCGCGGTGCTTCCTGGTGCACCACCGCAGCCAGCTCGCCAGCGACACCGCCGGCGTCCTCGTCTGCCGGGAGTGCGCGGCCTGAGGGGCCGTGCCGACCGCGTGGCCGCGCCCGTCCGTATCGCCGTCGCCGTCCGGCGGCTGCATCCGGATGCGGTCCTGCCGCGCTACAGCACCGACGGCGATGCCGGGGCCGACCTCACCAGCGTCGCCGAGGTGACCCTGCGCCCGGGGTGCCGGGCCCTGGTGCCCACAGGCCTGGCGCTCTCGCTGCCGCCCGGCACCGTGGGGCTCGTGCACCCGCGCTCCGGCCTGGCCGCCCGGCACGGGGTCACGGTCGTCAACGCGCCCGGCACCGTGGACTCGGGCTACCGGGGCGAGGTGCTGGTCAACCTGGTGAACCTCGACCCCACCGACGAGTTCACGGTGCACGTCGGCGACCGCATCGCCCAGCTGGTCGTCCAGGAGTACTTCCACGCCGACTTCTCGGAGGTCGATTCGCTTCCCGGGAGCGCCCGGGGGGAGACTGGTCACGGGTCCACCGGGGGCTTCGGCGCCGCCGGGCTCCCGTGAGACCGAGACCCCACCGCACCCGAGATCCGAGGACCGCACCGCAGTGAGCATCTTCCGCAGGAACAAGGACGCCGACCGCGCCGCCGAGCCCGTGCTCGACGAGGACGCCGACACCGCCGTCGCCGGCGACGGAGTCGACGGGTCCGCCGCGGACGAGGGCTCCTCGGGTGCCGCGGGCGTCGCGGTCTCCCGCGAGAACGGCCCCTTCGACGTCTCCGAGGTGAGCGGGCGCGACGGCCGGGTCGACCTCGGTGCCCTGTGGGTGGCCGGCATCGCCGGGATGGAGCTGCGCCTGGAGATGGACGAGCAGAGCCAGCAGGTCACCGCCGCCACCGCGGTGCTCGGCGAGTCCGCGCTGCAGGTGCAGGCCTTCGCGGCGCCGCGCTCCACGGGCCTCTGGGCCGACATCCGGCACGAGATCTCGGTGGCCGTCGAGCAGCAGGGCGGCACCGTCGAGGAGGCCGACACCGACCTCGGCACCGAGCTGCGCACCCGGATGCCCTCGGCCGGCCCCGACGGCCGCACCGTCTTCGCCCCGGCCACCTTCATCGGGGTCGACGGCCCGCGGTGGTTCCTGCGCGGGGTCCTCTCGGGCCGGGCCGCCATCGACACCGAGGCCGCCGAGCCGCTCCTGGAGCTGTTCCGCGGCCTGGTCGTCGTGCGCGGCGTCGAGCCCATGGCTCCCCGCGAGCTGCTCCCGCTGAGCCTGCCCCAGGACCCGCAGGCCACCCCGGTCGAGCAGCCCGACGACGAGCCCGCGAGCCTCGACCCGTTCGAGCGCGGCCCCGAGATCACCGAGGTGCGGTGATGGGCCTGCGTGAGCGCGTGCGCGACTTCGCCCGCACCCCGATGGAGCAGGAGGCCGACGAGCTGCGCGAGCAGTCCTACACCGAGGGCGGCGACGACCTCACCGCGCTGGCCCCGCGCCACGAGGCGTGCGTCTGCGGCACCGTGCGCACCGTCACCCTGCCGCCCCGGCGCAGCGTCCCCGCCCTGGTCGCCGAGGTCTGGGACGGCAAGGGCGTCGTGAACCTGGTCTGGGTCGGCCGCCGGTCCATCGGCGGCATCGAGCCCGGCACCTTCCTGCGCGCGCGCGGCCGGGTCGCCACCTTCAAGGGCACCCCGACGATCTTCAACCCCTCGTACGAGATCATCCCCAAGCAGTGACCACCGACCAGCGGCCCAGCCCGGCCGCCGAGACCGTCGAGGCGCTCATCCGGCACCGGCTGTCCACGGCCCTGGGTGGTTGGCGGGGCTCGCTCGAGACGGCCCTGCCCACGGTGGTCTTCGTGGCGGTCTGGACCGTCACCCAGGACGTGCGCACCGCCGCCGTCTGGTCCATCGGGCTGGCCGTGGTCCTCGCGGCGGTGCGGCTGGTGCAGCGCTCCTCGCTCCAGCACGTGCTCGGCGCCTTGGTGGCCACCGCGATCGCGGCCTTCTTCGCGCTGCGCTCCGGGCAGGCCCAGGACGCGTTCCTGCCCGGCATCCTCACCAACGCCGCCTACCTGGCCGGCACCGTCCTCTCCATCGTCGTGGGCTGGCCGGCCGTGGGCTTCCTCGTCGGCGCCGGCGACCCGCGCGCCAAGGAGGACCCGTTCGCCTGGCGCCGTGACCGCGGGATGGTGCGGGTCTGTGCCCGTCTGACCTGGGTGCTGGTCGGCATCTACGTCGTGCGCCTGGCCGTCATGGTGCCGCTCTACCTCGCGGCCGAGGTCACCCTCCTCGGGGTCGCGAAGATCGTCCTCGGCTGGCCGCTCTGGGTCGCGGGCGTGGCCGTGATGGGCTGGCTGCTCGTCTCGGGGCGCACCCCGGTCGAGCCGGGCGCGGGCCCGGGCGCCGAGCCCGGAGAGAGTCGCGTCCCGCCGTCGTCCTGACGGTCGAGGGGCTCAGTCGTCGGAGTCGTCGCGCCGCTGGCGCTCGCCGGGGCTGAGCAGCGACTCCAGGCCGGCCTCGGCCTCGGGCGTCGTGACGAACAGCAGCTCGTCGAGGGGCTCGAGCGCGTCGTCGCGGCTGGGCGCGATGGGGGAGCCGTCGCGGATGATGCCGGTGAGCACGGTGTCGACGGGGAACGGCACGTCGCCGACCCGGGCCCCCGCGTAGGGGCTGCCGACCGGGAGGGTCATCTCGACCATCATGGCCCGCCCCTGCTGGAACTCGAAGATGCGCACCAGGTCACCGACCGAGACGGCCTCCTCGACCAGCGCCGTCATCAGGCGCGGGGTCGACACGGCGACGTCGACGCCCCAGGCCTCGTCGAACATCCACTCGTTCTTGGGGTTGTTCACGCGCGCCACGGTGCGCGGCACGCCGAACTCGGTCTTGGCGAGCAACGACAGGACCAGGTTGACCTTGTCGTCGCCGGTGGCGGCCACGACGACGTCGCAGTCGGCCAGCCCGGCCTCCGAGAGGGCCTCGAGCTCGCAGGCGTCGGCCTGCAGCCAGCTGGCGTCGGGGACCTTCGAGACCTGCTCGCCGTCGGCGTCGCGGTCGACGAGCAGCACGTGGTGCCCGTTGCGGATGAGCTCACGGGCGATCGAGCGGCCGACGCTGCCGGCCCCGGCGATGACGACGCGCATGGATGGTGGCCTTTCGGGCGTCAGTGGGTCTCGGGCGGCGCGTCGAGGACGCGCTCGGCGGCGGAGAGGTCCTCGCGCCGCAGGGCGAGGTGCAGCAGGTCGCCCTCCTGGTAGACGGTGTCCTCGCCGGGCAGGAGCCCGTCGCCGAGGCGGGTCAGGTAGGCGAGGCGGCCGCCGGTGGCGGCCTCGATCTCGGCGACCCGGCGCCCGATCCACGACGGCGCGATGGGCATCTCGGCGATCACGACGCGGCCCGAGGGGTCGGTGAACTCGGGGACGTGGCCCTGGGGGAGCAGCCGGCGCAGCATCTGGTCGCTGGTCCACTTCACGGTGGCGACGGTGGGGATGCCGAGGCGCTGGTAGATCTCGGCGCGGCCCGGGTCGTAGATGCGCGCCACGACGTGCTCGACCCCGAACTTCTCGCGCGCGACGCGGGCGGCCAGGATGTTGGAGTTGTCACCGCTGGAGACGGCCGCGAAGGCGTACGCGTCACCGATGTTCGCGGCGCGCAGGGTGTCGCGGTCGAACCCCACGCCGGTGACCGTGCGTCCCTCGAAGGAGGTGCCGAGGCGCCGGAAGGCGGACTCGTCCTGGTCGATGACCGCCACCTCGTGGCCGGCGCGCTCGATGGCCCGGGCGAGGGAGGCGCCGACGCGGCCGCAGCCCATGATGACGAAGTGCACGACGCCGACGCTACTACGGGCCGGGCCCGGCCGAGACGAGGACCGGATCGTGCCGACGGGTGGGGGCCGGACTGCTTACAGTGGTCCCCGTGTCTACGCCCGGACGTCTCGTCAAGCGTGTCCTGCTCGGCCGTGCGATGCGCAGCGACCGGCTGGGGGAGACCCTCCTCCCGAAGAAACTCGCGCTGCCCGTCTTCGCCAGCGACGCCCTCTCCTCGGTGGCCTACGCCCCCGACGAGATCCTGCTGACCCTCGGCCTGGCCGGCGGCACCCTCGCCCTGACCCAGTCGTGGAAGATCGCGCTGGTCGTCGTGGTCGTCATGGGCGTGGTCATCATGAGCTACCGCCAGAACGTGCACGCCTACCCCTCGGGGGGCGGCGACTACGAGGTGGCCAGCGTGAACCTCGGCCCCCGGGCGGGCCTGACGGTGGCGAGCGCGCTGCTGGTCGACTACGTGCTGACGGTCGCGGTGTCGGTGTCGTCGGGCGTGCAGAACGCCGCGGCGGCCTTCGGGTTCGTCCGTGGCCACGAGGCGATCGTGGCGGTGCTGATCATCGTGCTGCTCACGGCGATGAACCTGCGCGGCGTGCGCGAGTCGGGCACGGCGTTCGCCGTCCCCACCTACCTCTTCATGGCCGCGGTCATCGGGATGGCGCTCTTCGGCTTCTACCGCAAGGTCTCTGGCGACCTGCCGCAGGCCGAGAGCGCCGCGCTGACGCTGCGCCCCGAGAACGGCTTCCAGCAGCTCGGCACCTTCGCGATGGCCTTCCTGCTGCTGCGCGCCTTCTCGTCGGGCTGTGCCGCGCTCACCGGGGTCGAGGCCATCTCGAACGGCGTCCCCGCCTTCAAGAAGCCCAAGAGCCGCAACGCCGCCAGCACCCTGCTGCTCATGGGCACGATCTCGGTGACGATGCTGATGTCGATGGTCGCCCTGGCGACCTGGACCGGGGTCAAGTACGCCGACGACGAGGCCCACCAGCTGCTGCGCGACGGGGTGCCGGTGGGCAGCGGCTACGTCCAGGACACCGTGATGGGGCAGGTGTCCAAGGCGGTCTTCTCCGACTTCCCGGTGGGCGTGGTGCTGGTCTCCATCGTCACCGGCCTCATCCTGGTGCTGGCCGCCAACACCGCCTTCAACGGCTTCCCGGTGCTGGGCTCGATCCTGGCCCGCGACGGCTTCCTGCCGCGCCAGCTGCACACCCGCGGCGACCGGCTGGCGTTCTCCAACGGCATCCTCATCCTCGCCGGCGCCGCCGCCTTCCTCGTCGTGATCTTCGACGCCGACGTCACCCGCCTCATCCAGCTGTACATCGTCGGGGTGTTCGTCTCGTTCACGCTGTCGCAGATCGGGATGGTGCGGCACTGGAACCGCTTCCTGCGGGTCGAGAAGGACCCCGCCGCCCGGGCCCGGATGCTGCGCAGCCGCGTCATCAACGGGGTGGGCGCGAGCATGTCGGGCACCGTCCTGCTCGTGGTCCTGGCCACCAAGTTCACCCACGGCGCGGGCTACGCGATCGCGGCCATGGGCGTGCTGTTCTTCCTGATGCTGGGGGTGCGCAAGCACTACGACCACGTCCGTGACGAGCTCTCGGTCGAGGAGGGCGACACCAAGGCCCAGATGCTGCCCTCGCGGGTCCACGCGATGGTGCTGGTCGCCAAGGTCCACCGGCCCACCCTGCGCGCGCTCGCCTACGCCCGCGCCACCCGCCCGTCGGTCCTCGAGGCCGTCACGGTGGCCGTCGACCCCGACGAGACCAAGGCCCTGCAGGCCGAGTGGGACCGGCGCGACATCCCGGTGCCGCTGAAGGCCCTCGACAGCCCCTACCGCGAGATCACCCGCCCGGTGCTCGACTACGTGCGCTCGATCCGCAGCGACAACCCGCGCGACATCGTCGTCGTCTACATCCCCCAGTACGTCGTCGGCCACTGGTGGGAGCAGATCCTGCACAACCAGAGCGCCCTGCGGCTGCGCACCCGGCTGCTCTTCACGCCGGGCGTCATGGTGTCGTCGGTGCCGTGGCAGCTGGCGTCGTCGGCCGGTGCCGAGGAGCGCTTCGAGGGCCCGGTCGTCGGCGACGTGCGGCGCGGATGAGCGGCGCCGAGCAGGCCGGAGGAGTGGGACGCCCCGCGGGTCTGGCCCCGGGCGACGAGGTCGAGGTCGAGGTCGGGCCGGTCGCCCACGGCGGGCACTGCGTGGCGCGGCACGAGGGCCAGGTCCTCTTCGTGCGGCACGCGCTGCCGGGGGAGCGGGTGCGGGCCCGGGTCACCGACCTCGGGCCGAAGGGCCGGTTCGTGCGCGCCGACGCCGTCGACGTCCTCGAGGCCTCGCCCGACCGCGTCACCCCGCCCTGCCCCTGGTCGGGCCCGGGTGCCTGCGGCGGCTGCGACCTCCAGCACGTGGCCCTGCCGCGCCAGCGCTCCCTCAAGGCCGAGGTGGTGCGCGAGCAGCTGCAGCGCCTGGCCGGCCTCGACGTCGACGTGGTGGTCGAGCCGGTGCCGGGCGACGACGCCGGCCTCGACTGGCGCACCCGGGTCGAGTTCGCCGTGGGCCCCGACGGCCGCGCCGGCCTGCGCCGCCACCGCTCGCACGAGGTCGTCGCGATCGACCACTGCCGCATCGCGGCGCCCGGGGTGGACGGCCTGCGGGTCACCGAGCGGCGCTGGGAGGGCGTGGAGGCGGTCGACACCGTGGCGCCCTCGGTCGGCGAGCCGCTGGCCGTCGCCCTGCCCGTGGGGCCGGACGACGCCGTCCCCGACGTCGTCGAGCGGGTCGAGGCGACGTGGGGCGAGGGCGACGGGGCCGGTCGGGTCGCCCGCGACTTCACGGTGTCGGCCCGAGGCTTCTGGCAGGTGCATCCGGGGGCCGGCGCGACCTTCGTCACCGCCGTCATGGACGTCCTGGCCGTGCGGCCGGGGGAGCGGGCCCTCGACCTCTACGCCGGCGTCGGCCTGTTCGCCGCCGCCCTGGGCGAGGCCGTCGGGCCCACGGGCCAGGTGGTGGCGGTCGAGTCCGACCCGGGAGCCGTCGAGCGGGCCCGGGCCGGGATGGCCGAGCTGCCCTGGGTGCTGCCGCTGCGCGCCCGGGTCGACGACGCCTTCGGGGTGGCGAGGGCCTCGCGCGGCCCGTCGCGGCGCCGGGGCGGCGGGTCACGGGGCAGCGCGCACCGGGCTCCGGCCCGCTCACCGCTGCTGCCCACCAGCGCCGACGTCGTGGTCCTCGACCCGCCCCGCACCGGGGCCGGGCCGGCCGTCGTCCGCGAGATCGCCGCCCTGGCGCCCCGCGCCATCGCGTACGTGGCCTGTGACCCGGCGGCGCTGGCGCGCGACACCGCCGCTCTGCGCGACGCCGGCTACCGGCTGGTCGGGCTGCGGGCCTTCGACGCCTTCCCGATGACCCATCACGTCGAGTGCGTCGCGCACTTCGCCCCCGAGGTTCCGTGAGCCTGACGCGTCGGCGGTTCGCCGCGCTCCTGGGGGCGGGTGCGGCCGGCTCCCTGGCGGTCGGGTGCTCCGGGCCGGCGGCGGATGGCGCGCCGGGCCCCGTCGCCACGGACGGCGGCCCGCGGGTGCTGCGCTACGGCAGCGACCCGTCGCAGGTCGCGGAGCTCCACCGTCCCGCCGGGGCTGCGCACGGGGTCGTCGTGGTCCTCCACGGCGGGTTCTGGCGGGCCGAGTACGACCTGTCGCTGGGCCGGCCCCTGGCGCGCGACCTGGCCGGGCGCGGCTGGGCGGCGCTCAACGTCGAGTACCGGCGCGTGGGCGACGGCGGGGGAGTGCCGGCGACCCTCGACGACGTGTCCGCGGCCATCGACCTGCTCGGCCGGGCGGGGCTGGGCGGTGGGCCGGTCGTCGCCCTCGGGCACTCGGCTGGGGGGCAGCTGGCGGTGTGGGCGGCGGGTCGCCGCCGGCCCGGGCGGTGGGCGGAGGCGGCGGTCGGCGTCACCCACGCCGTGGCCCAGGCCGGCGTCCTCGACCTACGCGCCGCGGCCGAGCGGGGCCTCGGGGGAGGGGCGGTGCAGGCCTTCCTGGGCGGCGACCCCGGCCAGGTGCCGCAGGCGTACGCGGTCGCGGACCCCACGGCCGGCGTCCCGCTCGACGTGCCGGTCTGGTGCGTGCACGGACGCGACGACACCACCGTGCCGCTCGCGCAGTCGCAGGCCTACGTGGGGGCCGCCACCGCGGCGGGCGCCCGGGCCGAGCTGGTCGAGGTGCCGGGTGACCACTTCGCGCTCATCGACACCACCTCCGCCGCCTGGGCGCGGACCGTGGAGGTGCTCGAGGGGATCGAGCGGGCATAGGCTCGACGTCGTCCGGCCCGTGTGGTTAGATATCTTGACGTCAAGATAAATCACGGGTCCGTCGCGACGACGCACGACTCGGAAGGGAGACCCGGTGGCCAGCACGAACAGCTTCGACGCCCACGGCACGCTCGAGGTGGGAGAGCAGTCCTACGAGATGTACCGGCTGTCGGCGGTCGAGGGCAGTGAGACCCTCCCGTACAGCCTGAAGGTCCTCCTCGAGAACCTGCTGCGCACCGAGGACGGCGCCAACATCACCGCCGACCACATCCGGGCCGTCGCGGCCTGGGACGCGGATGCCCAGCCCGACACCGAGATCCAGTTCACGCCGGCGCGCGTGATCATGCAGGACTTCACCGGCGTCCCGTGCATCGTCGACCTCGCCACCATGCGCGAGGCCGTCGCCGACCTCGGCGGCGACCCGGCCAAGATCAACCCGCTCGCGCCGGCCGAGCTCGTCATCGACCACTCGGTGATCATCGACGTCTTCGGGCGCGCCGACGCCTTCGAGCGCAACGTCGCCATCGAGTACGAGCGCAACGAGGAGCGCTACAAGTTCCTGCGCTGGGGCCAGACCGCTTTCGACGACTTCAAGGTCGTCCCCCCGGGCACCGGCATCGTGCACCAGGTCAACATCGAGCACCTGGCCCGCACCGTCATGGTCCGTGACGGCGTGGCCTACCCCGACACCTGCGTCGGCACCGACAGCCACACCACGATGGTCAACGGCCTGGGTGTGCTCGGCTGGGGCGTCGGCGGCATCGAGGCCGAGGCGGCCATGCTGGGCCAGCCCGTGTCGATGCTCATCCCGCGCGTCGTCGGCTTCAAGCTCTCCGGTGCCATCCCGGCCGGCGCCACCGCCACCGACGTCGTCCTGACGATCACCGAGATGCTGCGCAAGCACGGCGTCGTCGGCAAGTTCGTCGAGTTCTACGGCGAGGGCGTCTCGGCCGTGCCGCTGGCCAACCGCGCCACGATCGGCAACATGAGTCCCGAGTTCGGCTCCACCTGTGCGATCTTCCCGATCGACGACGTCACGCTCGAGTACCTGCGCCTCACCGGCCGCTCGGCCGAGTCGGTCGCCCTGGTCGAGGCCTACGCCAAGGAGCAGGGGATGTGGCTGCAGGCCGGCCCCGACCAGCCCGAGGCGCGCTACAGCGAGTACCTCGAGCTCGACCTGTCGACCGTGGTCCCCTCCATCGCCGGCCCGAAGCGCCCGCAGGACCGCATCGTCCTGGCCGACGCCAAGACCGCGTTCCGCAAGGTGCTGCCCACCTACGTCTCGCACGACGAGGGCGACGCCGGCGCGGCCAGCAGCTTCCCGGCCAGCGACCCGTCGCCGCAGGGCACGACCGACGGCACCAACGGCGGCTCCAAGCCGGCCGACGAGGGCGACGGCGCGGGCCGCCCCTCGAAGAAGGTCACCGTCACCACGCCCGAGGGCGCCTCGTTCGAGATCGACCACGGCATCGTGTCGATCGCCTCGATCACCTCGTGCACCAACACCTCGAACCCCTCGGTGATGATGGCCGCGGCCATGCTCGCCAAGAACGCGGTCGAGCGCGGCCTGACCGTCGCCCCCTGGGTCAAGACCTCGATGGCGCCGGGCTCCAAGGTCGTCACCGGCTACTACGAGAAGGCCGGCATGTGGCCCTACCTCGAGAAGCTCGGCTTCTACCTCGTCGGCTACGGCTGCACGACCTGCATCGGCAACTCGGGCCCGCTCAGCGACGAGATCAGCAAGGCCATCAACGACAACGACCTCGCCGTGGTCTCGGTCCTCTCGGGCAACCGCAACTTCGAGGGCCGGATCAACCCCGACGTCAAGATGAACTACCTGGCCTCCCCGCCGCTGGTCATCGCCTACGCCCTTGCGGGGACGATGGACTTCGACTTCGACACCGAGCCCCTGGGCCAGGACCACGACGGCAACGACGTGTTCCTCAAGGACCTGTGGCCGGCACCCGCCGACGTCGAGCGGACCATCGCGGCGAGCATCAGCCAGGAGATGTTCACCGAGGACTACGCCGACGTCTTCGCCGGCGACGAGCGCTGGCGGTCACTGCCGACGCCCGAGGGCAAGACCTTCGACTGGGACGCCGACTCGACCTACGTGCGCAAGCCCCCGTACTTCGACGGCATGTCGATGGACACCACCCCGGTGGCCGACATCGACGGCGCGCGGGTCCTCGCGAAGCTGGGCGACTCGGTCACGACCGACCACATCAGCCCGGCCGGCTCGATCAAGGCCGACAGCCCGGCCGGCACCTACCTGGCCGAGCACGGTGTCGAGCGCAAGGACTTCAACTCCTACGGCTCGCGCCGCGGCAACCACGAGGTGATGATCCGCGGCACCTTCGCCAACATCCGGCTGCGGAACCTGCTGCTCGACGGCGTCGAGGGCGGCTTCACCCGCAACTTCCTCGCCGGCGGCGAGCAGACGACCATCTTCGACGCCTCCGCCGCCTACCAGGAGGCCGGCGTCCCGCTGGTCATCCTCGCCGGCAAGGACTACGGCTCGGGGTCCTCGCGCGACTGGGCCGCCAAGGGCACCGCCCTGCTGGGGGTCAAGGCCGTCATCGCCGAGTCCTACGAGCGCATCCACCGCTCCAACCTCATCGGGATGGGCGTGGTGCCGCTGCAGTACCCGGCCGGCGAGACCGCCGACTCGCTCGGGCTCGACGGCACCGAGACCTTCTCGATCTCGGGCTTGACGGCGCTCAACGACGGCTCGACCCCGGCCACCGTGCACGTCACCGCGACCCGCGAGGGCGGGAGCCCGGTCGAGTTCGACGCCGTGGTGCGCGTCGACACCCCGGGCGAGGCCGACTACTACCGCAACGGCGGGATCCTGCAGTACGTGCTGCGCAGCCTGGTGCGCTGAGGCCCGCACCGCGCACCACCACGAGACGCCGCCCCGGACCATCGGTCCGGGGCGGCGTGCTGTTCCCCTCGCAGGACTCCGGGAGACGGGTGCCCGCGCTCGGTCACTGGTGGATGCCGCACTCCGTCTTGTCGAGGCCGGCCCAGCGGCCCGATCGCGGGTCGGCGCCGGGCTCGACGCGCGCGGTGCACGGGGCGCAGCCGATCGAGGGGTACTCGTCCGAGAGCAGCAGGTTCACCGGGACGCGGTGCATCAGGCCGTAGCCCAGCATCCGGTCGTGGGTCCAGGCCGCCAGCGGGTTGACCTTGACGATGCCGTTGGTCTCGTCGAAGGTCACCAGCGGGGTGTCGGCGCGCGCGGCGGACTCGTCACGGCGCACGCCGGACATCCAGCACTCGTAGCCGGTGAGGGCCTCGCGCAGCGGCTCGACCTTGCGCATCCGGCAGCAGGAGGCGGGGTCGCGGTCGTGCAGGCGGGGGCCGAAGCGGGCGTCCTGCTCGGCGACGCTCAGGCGGGCCCGCACGTCGACGACGGTGACGTCGAGGGTGAGGTCGACCTCGTCGCGGGCGCCCAGGGTCTCGGCGAAGTGGTACCCGGTGTCGAGGAAGAGCACGTCGACGCCGGGCGCGTGCTGCGAGACCAGATGGGGCAGCACCCCGGTCTCCATGCTGCTGGCGACGGCGAGGGTGCCGGGGAAGGTGCGGGCGGCCCACGCGACGACCTCGTCGGCGGAGCCCTCGCCGACCAGGCGCTGCCCGTCGTGGGCGAGCGCGCGCAGCTGGTCGGTGGACCGGCGGGTGCGGGTGGCGACGGCGGTCATCGCAGCACCTCGTCGTCGACGCGGTGCGCCCAGGCCGAGAAGGTCTCGCCGCCCTCGCGCTGGTCGAGGAAGCGGCGCACGAGGCGCTCGACGAGGTCGGGGAGCTCGTCGGCGGTGACCTTGAGCCCGCGCATCGTCCGACCGAGGCCGGCCTCGTCGCGCTCGGGCGAGGCCAGGCCGCCGCCGAGGTGTACCTGGAAGCCGGGCACCTGCTCACCGTCGACGGTGAGCAGCTGGCCCTTGAGGCCGATGTCGGCGACCTGGACGCGGGCGCACGAGTTGGGACAGCCGTTGACGTGCAGGCTGATCGGGGTGTCGAGCGCCGGTGTGACGTCGGCGAGCCGCTGCTCGAGCTCGGTGATGGCGGTGGCCGCGGCCGCCTTGGTCTCGACGATGGCGAGCTTGCAGAACTCGATGCCGGTGCAGGCGATGGTGTTGCGGCGGAACGGGCTGGGGGAGACCGAGAGGCCGAGGGCCTCCAGGCCGCTGACCAGCGCGTCGAGCCGGTCGGGCGCGACGTCGAGGACGACGAGCTTCTGGTGCGGGGTGAAGCGCACCCGCCCGCTGCCGGCGTCCGCCATCAGGTCGGCCAGGCCGGTGAGGACCTCGCCGCTGACGCGCCCGACGACCGGGGCCGCGCCGACGTAGTGGTTGCCGTCCTTCTGCCGGTGCACGCCCACGTGGTCGCCCGGGGTGGTGGCGCGGGCCGGGGCCGGGCCGTCGGGCAGGGCGTAGCCGAGGTACTCCTCCTCGAGCACCCGCCGGAACTCGGCCGGGCCCCACTCGGCCAGGAGGAACTTCAGGCGGGCCTTGGCGCGCAGGCGCCGGTAGCCGTAGTCGCGGAAGATGCGCACGACCCCGTGCCAGACCTCGGCCGCGTGCTCCTCGGGGACGAAGGTGCCCAGCCGCTCGGCGAGGCGCGGGGCGGTCGAGAGGCCGCCGCCGACCCACAGGTCGTAGCCGGGCCCGAGCTCGGGGTGTACGACGCCGACCAGGGAGACGTCGTTGATCTCGTGCACGACGTCGAGGCTGGGGTGGCCGGTGACGGCCGTCTTGAACTTGCGGGGGAGGTTCGCGAGCTCGGGGTCGCCGATGAACCGCTCGACGATCTCGTCGATGACGGGGGTGGGGTCGATGATCTCGTCGGCGGCGATGCCGGCCAACGGGCTGCCCAGGACCACGCGCGGGGTGTCGCCGCAGGCTTCGGTGGTCTGCAGGCCGACGGCTTCGAGGCGACGCCAGATCTCGGGCACGTCCTCGATGCGGATCCAGTGGTACTGGAGGTTCTGGCGGTCGCTGATGTCGGCGGTGCCGCGGGCGAACTCCGTGGAGATCTGCGCCAGGACGCGGAGCTGCTCCAGGGTCAGGGCGCCGCCGTCGAGGCGGGCCCGCAGCATGAAGTACTCGTCCGAGAGCTCGGTGTCGTCGAGCTGGGCGGTGCGGCCGCCGTCGATCCCGGGCCGGCGCTGGGTATACAGCCCCCACCAGCGGAACCGGCCGCTGAGGTCCTGGGGCGGGATGGAGCCGAAGCCCTCCTTGGAGTACACCTCCTCGATGCGGGCCCGGACGGACAGCCCGCCCTCCTCCTGCTTCCACTCCTCGTTGGCGTTGAGGGGCGCGGTGCCGTCGACGGCCCACTGACCGTTGGCCCGGCCGGCGCGCGGGGGCCGCAGGGCCCGCGGCGTGGTAGCGGTCGTCGTCATCGGGGGTTCCTCGGTGCTCGGGAAGAGTTACGTTGCGTCATGCAATGTATAACGCACGGTTATTTCAGTCGCGAAGGTCCACCAGATGGAACGGCGTCGGTCGAGGCGGCGCTCGAGTGATGGCGCGCGATGGCCGGAGCCGCTGACGACATCCCCGCCGAGGGCCTATCATCGAACACATGTTCGATGATGCGGGAGCGGCCGGAGGGCCGCCCCTGCGCGTCCCAACCCCGGCGGCCCCCGTCCGGCAGCGCTCCGGGGCCGGCGCCACGGGGGCGGGCGGGCCCCCGGGCTGGCCGCAGGGCGTGCCGCCGCCGGGGGAGCGGGGCTGGCAGCACCGGGCGGTGGCCTGGCTGCTCGACCACTGCCCGCCCGACTACCGGCTCTACCCGTCGTGGCGCCGGCATCCGGTGGCCCTGGCCTGGCTCGCGGTGAACCACCTCGACGCCCAGCTCGAGGCCATGCGCTCGTCCTACCGCGAAGTCCGGGTGGCGCTGGTCGACGACATCGGGCCCGAGGGCGTCACCCAGGTGCTGGCCGACCTCGAGTGCGAAGGCGTGCGCCTCGTGGCGGCTCGGCGCGCGGCCGGGCTGCTGCTCGACGCCCTGCGCGGGCTCGAGTTCGTGCCGCGACTCTGACTGAGTGTGTCCCTGTTCGACCGCCGAACGCACTCGAGCCGACAGTCCGGACCTGTAGTAGAGGTTTGACAGGCCTCGAGGCCGCGTCACATCGCCCAGAAAGGGCGTGTCGGGGCCCGCGCGGTCAGTTGTCGGTAAACTTCCTGACGGTGGCCGCGATTAGCGTGCCGACAGCGACCTTTTTTCCTGCGGCAGGTTCCTGCGAGAGCACCACTCAGTTGGAGTCGATGAGTGGCAGTCGATTCGTGCCTGTGGCGTCGGTGGCCGGGCAACAATAAGTCTCGACCCGCGCCACAGGTCCTGTGCCGTTTGGTAGTCCTTGCCTACGGCATCCGGCACGATGACAGCTGCAGACACAGGCTTCGTCGACGTCTTCGACGCAGTAACAGGACGAACCAGTGTCGCCGTCGCGGTGGGCGTCGTCGTCACGGTGACCGTCGTGGGCGCCGGAGTGGCTGGCGTTGCGGCCTGAGTCTGCGTCAAAGTCATGGTGGCCGGGCTGCCGCTCGACCCGTACCCGGCAAGGCTCAACACGGCAACAACTCCTCCATCGTGCCGGTGCGGGTGTCGGAGTCGCGGTCCCGGTAGCCGTTGCGGGAGCTGACCCGTTCCGGGCTGCGTTCGCCATCCGGCGCGCCGCAGATCGCGTCGGCCTCGGCCGACATCAACGCCTGCACGAACGTGGCAGCATGGTGCGCAGCAGTCCCGGCAGCTCGCATCAGCGGTGCCGGGTGCACTTCATCCGCAACGTCCTGGCCCACGTGGCCAAGGGCGAGTCCGAGATGGTCGCCGCGGTCTTCCGCACGATCTTCGCCCAACCCAGCCTCGCACCGATGAGCAAGCAGTGGGACAAGGTCCGCGACGAGCTCGCCGCCCGCTACCCCAAGATCGGCCCCTTGATGGACGACGCCAAAGCCGAGGTCCTCGCCTTCGCCGCGTTCCCCCGCGAGCACTGGCGCAAGATCTGGTCCACCAACCCCCTGGAGCGGCTGAACAAGGAGATCAAACGCCGCTCCCGCGTCGTGGGCATCTTCCCCAACGAAGCCGCCGTCATCCGCCTCATCGGAGCCATCCTGGCCGACACCCACGACGAATGGGCCACCGACGAACGCCGCTACCTCTCCGAAGAATCCATGGCCAAGATCGGCGCAAAGGACGACACTGGAACCGTCGCCCTCACCGAAGGCGACCGGTAGGCATCGACGACCTCAAAGCCCACCACTCCACGGGACTCTTACTCCACAGGCCGAGGCTAGATCGCCGTTGCGCACTACGCGGGCTTGAGCCCCGGACTGCTGCATTCCGCCGCGAGCCGGGCGCTCCTCGCTGATCGGCGCCGTGGGTCGCACGGCTGGTCAGCCAGCGCCGTGTAGACGGAATCGTCTACCGGGCGTACTGTTGTCGCATGGCCGAGACAACAACGATCCGCATCAGCCGGGACACCCACGCCAGGGTCACCCGCTTGGCGGCCGAACGCCACGAGACGATCGATGAAACGGTGAGTAGCGCTCTGCGGGCGCTGCGCCAAGACGCCATGGGTCGCGACCTGACCGAGGAGCTCACCGAGGATGAGGCGGCCTGGCTCGATGCTGATGCCGGGTGATGTCGTCGAGCTCGACCTCGGCACTCCGGCCGGTAGCGAGGCGGGGCTACGTCGTCCCGCAGTCGTCGTCACCGCTGCACGGGTGCTGGCGGGTGGACCGAACGTCGTGCAGGTGGTGCCGCTGACCCGCACCCTCCGTTCCAGCAGCACGGAGGTGGTCATCGACCCTGATCACGGCAACCGTCTTTCAGCGCGCTCCTCGGCGCAGTGCCAGCACGTGCGTTCTGTGGCCATCACGCGCATTCAGCACCGCACGGGCAATGTCGGCCCAGTAGTACTCGGCGAGGTCCGAGAGACGCTCGCATTGCTACTGGACCTTTAACCCTCGTCGCTTGGGACCAGCGCATCCAGGTAGCCCTCTTCGCCGCGAATGACGCAGGGCGACGTCCGCTCGAGATGAGGACGACCCGGCCATGCCAAGGGACCCGGACCGTCCGGTCATCGACGGTGACGGACTCGACGTCGGCGCTGGTCCGCAGGCCAACGTGGCGTATCCATCGACCGCTCCACGGCCACCGAACCGCCCTGCCCTGGCAGTCATGGAATCCGCCGCTGCCCTCGATGACGACCAGCCCGGGCTCAATGCCGGAACCCGCGGCCCACGGCAGGCCGAGGTGGGCCGGTAGCCGGGCCGGGCGAGCGGCGAGTAGGTCATCGTCAGCAGAGTCACTGCCGCCGCCGAGCAGGTGCCAGCTCGCCCCACCTGGCCAGGACCCAGGTATCGGACAGGACGCAACCCACCCCTCGTCTGGTGAACCGGGTGACCGCTACGTCGCCCGCGACGTCGACGGCCATCGCAGCGAACCGACGCCGCCGGCTCAGTCGCACCACGGGCTCCAGGTGCTCGGACTGGATCAACCGGACGCTCTCGGAGAGCGCGTCATAGGTCACGCCCCCATGCCAGGAGGATCTCGACGTGGCAACCCTCGCTCTCCGGCGCGACGTGCGACGGCGCCGCGTTCTGTGCGCCGAGTGCCGAGCGAGTGAGGACGTGGTGGAGGGCACCCTCGTCCCTGCGGGTGCAGCCGGGCCGACCACCTAGACTCGTGGGGTTCGACCGGACCCGAGAACGAGGAGGTAGGCCGCGGTGAGCCTGCTGGAACGGATCGACGGTCCCCGCGACCTCAAGGCCCTCCCGGCGGCGCAGCTGCCCGCCCTCGCCGACGAGATCCGTGCCTTCCTGGTCGACCAGGTCTCGCGCACCGGGGGCCACCTCGGGCCGAACCTCGGCGTCGTCGAGCTCACCATCGCCCTGCACCGGGTCTTCGACAGTCCTACCGACACCGTCGTCTTCGACACCGGCCACCAGTCCTACGTGCACAAGCTCCTCACCGGCCGCCGCGACTTCTCGGCGCTGCGCAAGCAGGGCGGGATGTCGGGCTACCCCAGCCGCGCCGAGTCGCCCCACGACGTCGTGGAGAACTCGCACGCCTCCACGTCCCTGTCCTGGGCCCACGGCATCGCCGCCGGCCGGGTCGTCCGCGGCGAACGCAACCGGCACACCGTCGCGGTCATCGGCGACGGCGCCCTCACCGGCGGCATGGCGTGGGAGGCCATCAACAACATCGCCGCCGAGGACGACCTGCCGCTGGTGCTCGTGGTCAACGACAACGAGCGCTCCTACGCCCCCACCCGCGGCGGCCTGGCCGACCACCTCGCCACCCTGCGCACCACCCGCGGCTACGAGCGCTTCCTCGACTGGGGCAAGCGCAACGTCTCGCGCACGCCCGTCGTCGGCGGCGCCATGTACGAGACGCTGCACGGGGTCAAGAAGGGCATCAAGGACATCGTCGCCCCGCAGGGGATGTTCGAGGACCTCGGGCTGAAGTACATCGGCCCGGTCGACGGCCACGACGAGCCCGCCCTCGAGGCCGCGCTGCGCAAGGCCCGCGCGTTCGGCGGCCCCGTGCTCGTGCACGTCCTCACCCAGAAGGGCCGCGGCTACGACCCGGCCATCACCGACGAGGCCGACCAGTTCCACGCCGTGGGCGTCATCAACCCCGAGACCGGCCTGCCGCTCGAGATCGCCGGCCGCAGCTGGACCGACGAGTTCGCCGAGACCATGGTCGCGCTGGGCGAGGAGCGCCGCGACGTCGTCGCCATCACCGCCGCCATGATGATGCCGGTCGGGCTCCAGCCGTTCTGCGACCGCTTCCCCGAACGCACCTTCGACGTCGGCATCGCCGAGCAGCACGCGATGACGATGGCCGCGGGCCTGGCGTTCTCCGGCCTGCACCCGGTGGTCGCGGTCTACGCCACCTTCCTCAACCGGGCCTTCGACCAGCTGCTGATGGACTGCGCGCTGCACCGGGCGGGCGTCACCGTCGTGCTCGACCGCTCGGGGGTCACCGGCCCCGACGGCGCGTCGCACCACGGCATGTGGGACATGACCATCAGCGGGGTCGTGCCCGGTCTGCACCTGGCCGCGCCGCGCGACGGCCAGCAGGTGGCCCGGGCCGTACGCGCCGCCGTCGCCATCGACGACGCCCCGTCGGTCGTCCGCTTCCCCAAGGGCACGGTCGCCGAGCCCATCGAGGCCGTGCGCACCGTCGGCGGGGTCGACGTGCTCGCCGAGCCCGATGCCGACGCCGTCGACGTCCTGCTGGTCGGGGTCGGCTCGATGGCGGCCACCGCGCTGACCGCCGCCGAGAAGCTGACCGCCGAGGGGCACCGCGTCCGTGTCGTCGACCCGGTGTGGGCGCTGCCGGTGCCCGACGAGGTCGTCACGCTGGCCCGGGCGGCCGGCCGGGTCGCCGTGGTCGAGGACAACGTCGTGGTCGGCGGCATCGGCTCGCAGGTGACCCAGGCGTTGCGTGACGCCGGGCTCGACCAGCCCGTCGACGTCTTCGGGCTGCCCAAGCGCTTCCTCGAGCACGCCTCGCGGGGGCAGGTGCTCGACGCCGCCCAGCTCACCCCCGACGCCGTCGCCACCCGGCTACGCGACCGCCTCGCCTGACGCCATGGAGCCTTCCGACGGTCCCGACGAGGCGCGTGCGGAGGTACGTGCGGCCTACGACGCCATCGCCCAGGACTACGCGGCGACCTACCCCGGCACCGAGCCCGAGGCCCGCCTCGACCTCGCGATGGTCGAGGACTTCGCCGACCGCGTGCTCGAGGGCGGCGGCGCCCGGGTGCTCGACGCCGGCTGCGGCACCGGGCGGATGGCGCGCTTCCTGGCCGACCGCGGCTGCTCGGTCGTCGGCGTCGACATCTCGCCCGGGATGCTGGCGATGGCGCGCCGCCACCACCCGGACCTCGAGGTGCACGAGGCGTCGCTGACCGACCTGCCCTTCGCCGACGCGTCCTTCGACGGGGTGCTGCTCTGGTACTCGGTCATCCACCTGCCCGACGAGGACCTGGCGCGCGCCCTGGCCGAGGTCGCCCGCGTGGTCCGGCCCGGCGGTCACGTGCTGGTGGCGTCGCAGAAGGGCGACGGGCCGGTCGACGTCGGCGCCCGGCTGCGCGAGCGCGGGCACGACGTGGTGCTGACCCGCTACCACCGCGGACCCCGCGACCTGATGTCGGCGCTGGCCGCGGTCGGGCTCGAGCGTCGAGCCCGGATGATCCGCGAGGCCGTCGGGCGGGAGCAGGAGGGGCAGGTCGTCGTCCTCGCCCGCCGCGCCTGACCCGACGACGCGAACCCGCAGGGACGCCGCTCAGGCGGGCGCCGGAGCCGCAGCCGGGGGCGTGAGGGCGACGACGCGGTCCCACTCCGGCCCGGCGAACGCGATCGCCGCGGCGGGGAAGAGCCCGTTCTCCTCACGGTCGATGTGCACCCGCAGGGCTCGCTCGAAGGCCGGCATCGTCGCCGTGCGGCCCTGCCCGATCTCGGCGAGCAGCGCGTCGAGCATCGCGTGCTCGGCACACAGGGAGCGCACGTGCTCGGTGAACTCGGGGTCCTCGGCCAGGACGGTGAACATCCCGGCCTCCTCGGCGGAGGTGTGCGGCTGCAGGAGGTCCTGCAGCCGCCCGACCGCGCGCGAGGTCACCTGCGCATCGGCGCCGGCGCAGGCGCGCCGCAGGTCACCGCAGGCATTGATGATGTCGACGTGCTCGGCCATGAACCGGCCGACCACCGTCACGCTCTCGCATCCGCAGTACGAGCACATCGACCGTCCTCCGTCCAGCTGGGGCGCGAGTGGTCGCACGGGCCACATCTCGGTCGACGCGGTGAGGCGGTGACCGGGACCGCAGCCGCGCGCCCGGCGCCGACATTTTTCTCCAGCAACACTGTGGAAATTACTCCTGCGGCGGGCGCGGCACCAACTCCGCCCTCCGCGGGGCACCCGGGTCACGCTGATGGCGCGGAAGTTCGCTCGTGACACGGATGTATCCGCGCCATCGACACGTTTCCGCGTCTTCACTGTGACGACGCGGAAGCTCGCGCCCATCAGTAGACCCGGATGTCCCCGGGCTTCCGGCGAACCGCTCAGGCGGGGAACACGCCGCTGGAGAGGTAACGGTCGCCGCGGTCGCAGACGATGAAGACGATCGTGGCCCCCTCGACCTCCTGGGCCACCTGCAGGGCGGTCCAGCAGGCGCCGGCCGCGGAGATCCCCCCGAAGATGCCCTCCTCGCGGGCCAGCCGGCGGGCGGTCTCCTCGGCGTCGGCCTGGGTGACCTCCACGGTCCGGTCCACCGCCGAAGGGTCGAAGATGCTCGGCACGTACTCCGGTGGCCAGGCGCGGATCCCCGAGATCTTGGAGCCCTCGGCGGGCTGTGCCCCGACGACCTGGATCCCGGGGTTGCGCGACTTCAGGAAGTGCGAGACCCCGGTGATCGTGCCGGTGGTGCCCATCGCGGACACGAAGTGCGTGATGCGCCCGTCGGTCTGGCGCCACAGCTCCGGCCCGGTCCCGTTCTCGTGGGCCCGAGGGTTGTCCGGGTTGCCGAACTGGTCCAGGACCCGGCCGCGGCCCTCCTGCTCCATCCGGGTCACGACGTCGCGAGCCTCCTCCATGCCGCCGCCGGACGGGGTCAGGACCAGCTCGGCGCCGTACGCCTTCATGGTCTGGATCCGCTCGATGGACGCGTCCTCGGGCATCACGATGACCAGCCGGTAGCCGCTGATCGCCGCCGCCATCGCCAGGCCGATCCCGGTGTTGCCCGACGTCGCTTCCAGCAGGGTGTCGCCGGGCGCGATCTCCCCGCGCGCCTCCGCGCCGCGGATCATGCTGATCGCGGGGCGGTCCTTGACCGAGCCGGCCGGGTTGTTCCCCTCGAGCTTCGCGAGGAGCACGTTGCCCCGGCGGTCGTTCTCCGGACCCGGCAGGCGCTGCAGACGGACGAGCGGCGTGTCGCCGATGACGTCCTCCATCGTGGGGTACGCAGGGGGTTCGCTCACCCGTGCGAGTCTACGGCGGCGGCCTCGCGCACCGGGCTGCACCCCTGGGCGTCACATCCCCATGCCGCCGTCGACCGGGAGCCCGATACCGGTGACGAAGCGCGAGGCGTCGGACGCGAGGAAGACCACCGCGTCGGCCATGTCCTCCACCGTCCCGAGCCGCCCGGCCGGCGTGAGGTCGACGACCGCGCCGACCGCGGCCTCGGCCGAGGCGAACAGCCCCAGCTCGGCCACGTCGTTCGCCAGGCCCGCACCCATCGCCGTCGGGACGAGCCCGGGGTAGATGCAGTTGACGCGCACGCCGTAGCCGAGCTTGCCGGCCTCGGTGGCCGCGACGCGGGTCAGCCGGTCGACGGCCGACTTGGTGGCCGAGTACACCGCGATCCCGGGGAAGGCGATGGTGGCCGCCACCGACGAGACGCTGATGATGCTGCCGCCCCGGCCCGCGGCCCCGCCCGGGCGCATCGTGCGCAGGCCGTGCTTGAGCCCCAGGGTCGTGCCGAGGATGTTCACCCGCATCATCCGCTCGATGTCGGCCACCTCGACCTCGGTGACGAGGCTGGTGATCTCGATGCCGGCGTTGTTGACCAGGATGTCGAGGCCGCCCAGCCGCTCGACGGTGGCGGCCACCGCGGCCTCCCACGAGGACTCGTCGGTGACGTCGAGGCGGACGAAGCCGTGGCCCTCGCCCAGCGCGGCGGCGGTGTCGGCCCCGGAGTCCTGCAGGTCCCCGACCATCACGCGGGCGCCCGCGGCGGCCAGGGCCTTGGCCATGCCCTCCCCGAGCCCCTGGGCTCCTCCGGTGACGAGGGCGGTGCGCCCGGACAGGTCGTAGGACGTCATGGTTCGGCTCCTTCGCCGGACGGATGGGCGCGGCGGTGCGCCCACGCCGAGTGTCCTGCGGGCGCGACGGTGCTGTCCAAGGTCGGTGGGCTCGGCCCGACGACGGCGTCGGTACCGGCGGAGGGCTGCGCCGACGGCGAACACACTGGACGCGGTGGGGCGGCGGCCGGTTGGGTGGAGGGATGCGGATGCGGATGCTGGTGCTCGGCGGGACGGCGTGGCTGGGTGCGGCGGTGGCCGAGGAGGCCCTGCGCCGGGGGCACGAGGTCACCTGCCTCGCTCGCGGCTCGGCCCCGGCGCCGGCGCGCGCGAGCTTCGTCGCCGCCGACCGCGACCTCGACGACGGGCTGACCGCGGTGGCCGGCACGCGCTGGGACGTCGTCGTCGACGTGTCGCGGCACCCCGGCCAGGTACGTCGTGCGGTGCGTGACCTCGACACCGGCCACTGGGTGTTCGTCTCGACCGCCAACGTCTACGCCACCTTCGGCGCGCTCGAGCAGACCGAGGACGCCCCCCGCCGCGCCCCGCTCGGCGGCGACGTCCTGCCCGACATGGAGTCCTACGGCGAGGCCAAGGTCGCCTGCGAGGACGCCGTGTTCGCCGCCCCGGCGACCGCCACGGTGGCACGCTCGGGCCTCATCGGCGGCCCCGGCGACGACTCGGGCCGCACCGGCTACTGGCCCTGGCGTTTCGCCCATCCGGTGGGGGAGCGGGTCGTCGTCCCGGACGACCTCGACTTCCCGTGCGCCCTCGTCGACGTGCGCGACCTCGCCGCCTTCCTGGTCAGCGCGGCCGAGCGGCGCCTCGACGGGGTGGTCAACGTGACCGGGCCGAGCGTGCCGCTGCGCGAGGTGCTCGACACCGCCGCCCGCGTGGCCGCGGCGACGGCCCAGCCGCTGCCCGTCGCCGCCGAGCGGCTGCGCGAGCTCGGGGTCGGCGCCTGGATGGGCCCGGCGTCCCTGCCGCTGTGGGTCGACGATCCCGACTGGCGGGGCTTCGCCACCCTCGACACCACGCGGGCCCGGGCGGCGGGGCTCGTGACCCGTCCGCTCGAGGAGACCCTGCGTGACGCCCTCGCCTGGGAGGAGGGGAGCCGCAGCTCGCCGCGCCGCGCGGGGCTCACCGACGACGAGGAGCGCCGGGTCCTTGCCGCCCTCAGCGGCGAGGCGGGCTCGGCCGGGTGAGGACCTCGACGCCGTCCTCGGTGATGGCGACCGTGTGCTCACTGTGGGCGGTGCGCCCGCCGGTGGCGCTGCGCAGCGTCCAGCCGTCGTCGTCGGTGACGAGCCGGTCGGTGTCGGCCATCACCCAGGGCTCGAGCGCCAGCAGCAGCCCCGGCCGCAGCCGGTAGCCGCGCCCGGGCCGGCCGCTGTTGGCCACGTGCGGGTCCTGGTGCATCGTCGAGCCGACCCCGTGGCCGCCGAACTGGGTGTTGACCCGGTACCCCGCCGCGGTCAGCGTCGTCCCGATGGCGTGCGACACGTCGCCGAGGTACGCGCCGGGGCCCGCCGCCGCGATGCCCGCGGCGAGGGCCCGCTCGGTGGCGGCGATGAGGGCGGCGTCCTGCGGGCTCGGTGAGCCGCCCACGACGAAGCTGATGGCCGAGTCGGCGACGACGCCGTGCAGCGAGACGGCCAGGTCGAGGCTCAGCAGGTCACCGTCCACCAGGCGGCGCGCGTGGGGGAGCCCGTGCAGCACGGCGTCGTTGACCGAGGTGCAGATGTAGTGACCGAAGGGCCCGCGCCCGAACGACGGCGCGTAGTCGACGTAGCAGGACACCGCGCCGGCATCCAGGATCATCTCCCGCGCCCAGCGGTCGATGTCGAACAGGTCGGTGCCGGCGACCGCCCGACCCCGCAGGTCCTGGAGGATGTCGGCCACGAGGGCACCCGTCCGCCGGCCGCGCTCGACCTCGGCCGGGCTGAGGATCTCGATCATGCAGGCACCATCTCACGGTGCCGCGGTCGTGTCCTCAGCCGGTCTCGCCGTGGAGGACCGGGGTGGTCGATGGGGTGCGGTACCCCTCGCCCAGGCCCGCCACGAGGACGTCGACGAGGGTCGGCACCTCGTCAGGGTCGACCCTGGTCGTTGCGACACAGACGTTGTCGCGCCAGATCGACAGGACCACCACGCCCGCCTCGTGGTGCCACGTGGCGCGCAGCGCGCGGCCCTCACCGCGGACGTCGGGGACGACGGCGGTGCGACCCACGGGACCGGAGCGCGCCATACCCGAGTGTGCCTCCGGGAGAGGCCGGCTGTCGAGAGCCGGACCTAGAGGGCGGTCTCGCCCGGACCTTGCGGGTCGTGCACGAACGCCGAGGCGTACGACGTCTCGCCCACCGCGATGGAGTACTCGGAGTAGTAGTCGCTGATGCCGCGGCGCTGCGCCTCGCGGTGGCGCGGGTGGTCGCGCCATCCCCGGTGGGACTCGGGGTCGGCGAAGGTGACGATGGTCGCGCGCTCCCCGTCGTCGGCCACGAACGTCTTGGTCTCGAGGAAGCCCGGCATCGACCGCGCGAGCTCGGCCACCACGGCGAGCTCGTCGCGGTAGGCGCCCTCGTGTTCGGCCCGCAGCCGGTTGCGGAAGACCGTGACCACCTGGCCGACCAGCGGCCGCTCGACCTCACCCACCTGGGCTGCCCCTCTCGTGCTCGGCTGTCGCGGAGCGGCGTGGCCCGGTCGGCGACGCCCTGCGGACGCTACCGGCGGGGGTCGGGCCCGTCCAGCACGCCACGCTGCGACCATCCGGTGACGAACGCGTCCGCGATGCGGCGGTGGCTGCGGTCGTTGGGGTGGAAGAAGTCGCCGGCCAGACCGGTGAGGATGCGCACCCCGGTCGTGTGCTCCTCGACGGGCGCGAGCAGCAGGTCGGGGCGCTCGGCCACCACCTCGCGCACGACCCGCGAGAGCTGCGCGGCCGCAGGGACTCGCGGCCCCCACCGGAACTCCGGTACGTCCCCGACGACCGATCCGGCCGGCAGCTGCGCGACGAGCGTGCGCAGGTCCAGCCGGAAGCGCTCGGGGTCGGTACGCCCCGCGTCGTTGGAGCCGACGCACAGGGTGACGAGGGCGGCGTCGGCGGGGAGGGGCAGCTGGGCGGCCAGGACGTCGGCCACCCGGGCGCCGTACACCGCGCGGTTGTCGACGGCCACCGTCGCGCCCCACGCCGCCTCGACGTGGGTGACGAACAGGGCCAGCCACGACCGCGACGCCCGCGTCGTGCCGGTGCCCACCGTCAGCGAGTCACCGAGGGCCACCACCAGCGGGGCGCCCGAGAGCGCGCGCCGCCCCCAGTACCGGCCCCACGGCGCGACCGACAGCCGCACCCGCAGGGCGCGGGCCACGAGGACCGCCAGGGGGGCAGCGGGCAGCAGCAGCCGTCGGGTCGCCATGGGGGTGGTTCGTCGTGCGGCGCGGCTCAGATGTCGCGGAAGGTCTCGATGGTCGCGCCCAGGGCGTTGAGGCGCTCGGCGAGGTCCTCGTAGCCGCGGTTGATGACGTAGACGTTGCGCAGCACCGAGGTGCCGGGCGCGGCCAGCATCGCGAGCAGCACGACCACGCCCGGGCGCAGCGCCGGCGGGCACATGACCTCGGCGGCCCGCCACTTCGGGGTGGGGCCGGTGATCATCACGCGGTGCGGGTCGAGCAGCTGGACCTGGCCGCCGATCTTGGTCAGCTCGGTGAGGTAGATGGCGCGGTTCTCGTAGACCCAGTCGTGGATCATCGTCGTGCCCTCGGCGCAGGCCGCGATGAGCGCGAAGAACGGCAGGTTGTCGATGTTGAGCCCCGGGAAGGGCATCGGCGCGATCTTGTCGACCGGGGCCGTCAGCGGGCCGGGGTGGATGGTGAGGTCGACCAGGCGGGTCCGGCCGTTCTGGGCCAGGTACTCCTCGGTGAGGTCGAAGCGCAGACCCATCTCCTCGAGGGTGGCGAGCTCGATCTCGAGGAACTCGATCGGCACCCGCTCGATGGTGATCGTCGACTCGGTGACGACCGCGGCCGCGATCAGGCTCATGGCCTCGATCGGGTCCTCCGACGGGGAATACTCGATGTCCATGTCGACCCGGCCGACGCCGGTGACGGTGAGGGTGGTGGTGCCGATGCCCTCGATGCCCACGCCGAGGCCCTGCAGGAAGAAGCACAGGTCCTGGACCATGTAGTTGGGGGAGGCGTTGCGGATGACGGTGGTGCCCTCGTAGCGGGCCGCGGCCATCAGCACGTTCTCGGTGACGGTGTCGCCGCGCTCGGTGAGCACGATGGCGCGCTTGGGGTGGCGGGTGGGGTCGACGACGGAGTCGTAGAAGCCGTGCGTCGCGGTGACGTCGAGGCCGAAGTGGCGCAGGGCCGACAGGTGCGGCTCGACGGTGCGGGTGCCGAGGTCGCAGCCACCGGCGTAGGGCAGCTTGAAGTGGTCGTAGTCGGCCAGCAGCGGGCCGAGGAACATGATGACGGTGCGGGTGCGCCGCGCGGCCTCGACGTCGATGCCGGCCAGGTCGAGCTGGGCCGGCGGCACGACCTCGAGGTCGTTGCTGTCGGGCAGCCAGCGGACCTTGACCCCGATCGAGGTCAGCACCTCGATGATCCGGTTGACCTCCTCGATGCGTGCCAGGTTGCGCAGCGTGGTCTTGCCCTTGTTGAGCAGGCTGGCGCACAGGAGGGCGACCGCGGCGTTCTTGCTGGTCTTGACCGGGATCGAGCCCGACAGCTTGCGGCCGCCGACGATCCGCAGGTGCTGGGGGCCGCTGTGGCCGAGGGAGACGAACTCGCTGTCGAGCTTCTCGCCGACGCGCGCCAGCATCTCGAGCGAGAGGTTCTGTTTCCCCTGCTCGATGCGGGCGACCGCGCTCTGGCTGGTGCCGAGCAGATCGGCGAGCTCGTTCTGGGTCAGGCCCTGGTGGCGCCGGGCATCCCGGATGAGGGTGCCGATGCGGGTCAGGTAGGTGTCGCTGGTCGTCGTCACCGGACCAGCATATATCACCTGTGAGATATTGCACCCGAGCGCTCACCCCGAACGTGTGTGAAGAGCGTCGGCATGGCGACGCTCTTCACACACGTTCGGGGTGGGGAGGGTCAGCGGGCGACGCTGGCGACGCCGTGGGGCAGCAGGCGCCGCCCCAGGACGCGCTCGCTGGCGCCCTCGCGGTCGAGCAGCGGGATGATGCCGCCGTTCCAGAACGAGAAGCCGGCCCCGGTGATCATCGCCAGGTCGATGTCCATCGGCGCCTCCGCGACGCCCTCGGCCAGCATCCGGCCGACCTCGTCGGCGATGGCGTCGAGCACGCGGACCCGGACCTCCTCGGCCGACAGCTCCACCGGCTCGGCGGGCCGCGCGCGCAGCGCCTCCACCTCCGGGTCGGGCACGGGCCGGCCGCGCTCGTCATTCAGGTAGTACCCGCGCCTGCCGGCCGCCACGATGCGGGCCAGCGTGGGCGAGAGGTAGAAGCGGTCGCCGAACGCCCGCACCAGGGTCTCGCTGTTGTGCAGCGCGATCGGCGGGCCGACCAGGCCGACCAGGACGAACGGCGGCATCGGGGCCATCCCCGCCACCGCGCGGTCGGCGACCTCGACCGGTGTGCCGGCGTCGACGATGCGCGAGTACTCGCCCATGAAGCGGCCGAGCAGCCGGTTGACCACGAACGAGGCCGAGTCGGTGACCCGGATGCACGTCTTGCCGAGCGCGCGGCCGGTCGCGAACGCGGTGGCCAGGGAGGCCTCGTCGGTGTGCTCGCCGGGGATGATCTCGAGCAGCGGCATGACCGCCACCGGGTTGAAGAAGTGGAAGCCCACGACCCGTTCGGGATGCGCCAGCCGGCTCGCCATCTCGGTGATGGACAGCGACGAGGTGTTGGTGAGCAGGACGGCCTCGGGGGAGACCACGGCCTCGACCTCGGCGAACACCTGCTGCTTCACCGACATCTCCTCGAAGACCGCCTCGATGACCAGGTCGGCGTCGGCGAAGCCCTCCTTGCTGGTCGACCCGGTGACCAGGCGCTTGAGGAACGAGGCCTTGTCCGGCGAGACGCGGCGCTTGGCCAGCAGGGTGTCGACCTCCTGGTGCACGTAGCCGACGCCCTTGGCGACGCGCTCCTCGTCGAGGTCGGTCATCACGACCGGCACCCCGAGCCGGCGCGCGAAGAGCAGCGCCAGCTGGCTCGCCATCAGGCCCGCGCCCACGACGCCGACCTTGGTGACGGGGCGGGCCAGTGCCTTGTCGGGTGCGCCGGCGGGGCGCTTGGCGCGCTTCTGCACGAGGTCGAAGGCGTAGAGGCCGGCGCGCAGCTCGTCGCCCATGATGAGGTCGCCGAGCGCCTCGTCCTCCGCGGCGAAGGCCTCGGTGCGGCCGGCCGTGCGCGCCGCGCGGACCAGCTCGACCGCGCGCAGCGGGCCGGGGGAGCGGCCGCCGGTCCGGGCCAGGACGACCGTGCGGGCGCGGTCGCACGCGGCGTCCCAGGCCTCGGCGTCGTCGCTGACCGGGCGGCGCTCGGGCGTGACCGCGCCGCCCAGCACGGCGGCGGCCCAGCGCAGCGAGTCCTCGAGGAAGTCGGCGGGCTCGAGCAGCACGTCGCCGATGCCGAGCTCGACGACCTCGCGGGCCTTGAGCATCCGGTTCTGCGACAGCGGGTTCTCGATGATGACCTTCAGGGCTGCCTCGGGCCCGACGAGCCGGGGGAGCAGCCAGCAGCCGCCCCAGCCCGGCACCAGCCCGAGGAAGGCCTCGGGGAGGGCGAAGGCTCCCACGCCCCCCGACACGGTGCGGAAGTCGGCCGAGAGGGCCAGCTCGACCCCGCCCCCCATGGCGGCGCCGTTGACGAACGCGAACGTCGGCACCGGCAGGTCGGCCAGCGTCGCGAACGCCGCGTGACCCGCGCGGGCGATCTCGAGGGCCTGCGAGCGGTCGGTGACGTACGGGACGCCGGAGAGGTCGGCGCCGACGGCGAAGACGAACGGCTTGCCGGTGACCGCGACGGCCTGGATCTCACCTGACTCGGCCCGGGCCCGCAGGGCGTCGAGCGTCGCCTGCAGCGCCGCGACCGACGCCGGCCCGAAGGTGCTGGGGCGGGTGTGGTCGTGCCCGTTGTCGAGCGTGACCAGGGCCAGGACGCCGGCCCCGCCGGGGAGCGTGACGTCCTGGGCCGGGGCGTGGGTGACGACCTCGGCCGGCATCCGGGGGGCCTCGGTGGTGGTGCTCATGCGCGTGCGCCTTCCGTGCCGTAGTCCGCGTGGTGGGGGTTCTCCCAGATCACGGCGCCGCCCATCCCGATGCCGATGCACATCGCGGTGAGGCCGTAGCGCACCTCGGGGTGGTCCTCGAAGTGGCGCGCCAGCTGGGTCATCAGCCGCACGCCGGAGGACGCCAGCGGGTGCCCGGTGGCGATGGCGCCGCCCCAGGGGTTGACCCGCTCGTCGTCGTCGGCGATGCCGAAGTGGTCGAGGAAGGCCAGCACCTGCACGGCGAAGGCCTCGTTGAGCTCGAACAGCCCGATGTCGCCGATGGTCAGCCCGGCCTTCGCCAGGGCCTTCTCGGTGGCCGGCACCGGCCCGATGCCCATGACCTCGGGCTCGACCCCGACGAACGCGTAGGAGGTCATCCGCATCCGCACCGGCAGGCCCAGCTCGGCCGCGGCCGACTCCGAGGCCAGGAGGCAGGCGGTGGCACCGTCGTTGAGGCCCGCGGCGTTCCCGGCGGTGACGTTGCCGTGCGGGCGGAACGGGGTCTTGAGGGCGCCGAGCTCCTCGAGCGTGGTGCCCGGACGGGGCGGCTCGTCGGCGGTGGCGAGCCCCCACCCCTTCTCGGCGTGGCGCGTCGCGACCGGGACGAGGTCGGGCTGGACCTTGCCCGCTGCGTACGCCGCGGCCAGCTTGCGCTGGCTGCCCACGGCGAAGGCGTCGGAGCGCTCCTTGGTCAGCTGCGGGAAGCGGTCGTGCAGGTTCTCGGCGGTCTTGCCCATCACCAGGGCCGACTCGTCGACGACGCGCTCGGCCACGATGCGCGGGTTGGGGTCGATGCCCTCGCCCATCGGGTGGCGGCCCATGTGCTCGACACCGCCGGCCACGGCCACGTCGATCGCGCCGACGCCGATGGCGGAGGCGACGGTGGTGACGGCCGTCATCGCGCCCGCGCACATCCGGTCGACCGAGTAGCCGGGGGTCGACGTCGGCAGGCCCGCCAGCAGCGCGGCCAGGCGCCCCAGGGTCAGGCCCTGGTCGCCGATCTGGGTCGTCGCGGCGATCGCGACCTCCTCGACGCGCTCCTTGGGGAGCTCGGGGTGGCGCCGCAGCAGCTCGCGGATGCACTTGATGACGAGGTCGTCGGCGCGGGTCTGGGCGTACATGCCCTTCTCGCCGGCCTTGCCGAAGGGGGTGCGGACGCCGTCGACGAAGACGACCTCCTGGAGCTCACGGGGCACGGGTGGCCTTCCTGGTCGGGTGCGGGGTCGGCCCGGGTGCACCGGGCTCACCCCGCGAGACTACTAAGCGGTCGCTTAGTGGTCGAGTACGCCCGGCGTGAGAGCCGTCACCAGGGCTCGCCGAGGGCACGACCCGGCCCCTCGCGACGTCCCGCGAGGCTCAGGCGTCGGGGTGGGCGTCG
Source organism: Phycicoccus duodecadis (assembly GCF_002846495.1). Taxonomy (NCBI): domain Bacteria; kingdom Bacillati; phylum Actinomycetota; class Actinomycetes; order Micrococcales; family Intrasporangiaceae; genus Phycicoccus; species Phycicoccus duodecadis. The sequence goes on along the minus strand of NZ_PJNE01000001.1, from coordinate 338,663 downwards.
AACGCGGCCACGAGCAACGGCGCGACGATGTCCGCCTGCCAGCGCCTCACCCCCAGCGCGGCGAGCGCCGCGGTGAAGCCCTCGACGTCGCGCTGGGCCGGCGGGCTCCAGACGACGCGTCGCAGCGGGTCGGGCGAGCAGACGTTCTCGACCGGGATGCTGCGCTCCTGCGAGAAGCCGGTGAGCGCGGCCCGGGTGGCGGCCAAGCGCTCGGCGGCCACCGGGTCCTTGTCGGCCCACGAGCGCGGCGGCGGCGGACCGTCGGACGGCAGGCTGCGCGGGGGCAGCTCGGTCTCGGGCAGGGCCATGGCGCGCTGCACCGCCTCGACCCACTGGCGGCCGTAGCGCGCGATGGCGCGGTGCCCGGAGGGCAGGTCGGCCGGGGTGCGCGGGGTCGCCTTGGCGATGTCGACCAGCGCCGCGTCGGGCAGGACCCGGCCCACGCTGGTGTCCCGCTCACGGGCGATGGCGTCGCGGGCGTACCAGAGCTCGCGCACGATGCCCACGGCCTGGCGCGAACGCAGGGTGTTGATGCCGGAGGTGCGCCGCCACGGGTCGACCCGCTCGGCCGGTGACCAGGTCAGCAGGGCCGCGAACTCCTGGCGGGCCCACTCGTCCTTGCCCTGGGTGGCGAGGTCGACGCCCATCAGGTTGCGCAGCTCGCCGAGGACCTCGACGTCGAGGGCCGCGTAGCGCAGCCACGGGTCGGGCAGCGGCCGGGTGGACCAGTCGACGGCCGAGTGCTCCTTGGCCAGCCGCAGCCCCAGGTAGTGCTCGACCACGGCGGCCAGGCCGACGCGGGGCAGGCCCAGGATGCGGGCGGCGAGCTCGGTGTCGAACAGCTGGCGCGGGCGCAGCCCGACCTCGGCCAGGCAGACGAGGTCCTGGGTGGCGGCGTGCAGGATCCACTCGGCGCCGCCGATGGCCTCGGCCACCGGGGTCAGGTCGGGGACGCCGATGGGGTCGATGAGGAAGGTGCCGGAGCCCTCGCGGCGCAGCTGCACCAGGTAGGCGCGCTGCCCGTAGCGGTAGCCCGAGGCCCGCTCGGCGTCGATCGCGACGGGGCCCTGGCCGGCAGCCACCGCGCGGGCCACCTCGTCGAGCTCGCGCTCGGACTCGACGACGTCGGGGACGCCCTCGGCCGGCTCCTGGAGCAGCACCGGCTCCGGCGCCTCCGGCTCCTGCTGGTCCCCGGGGGCGGTCTCGGACGTCGTGCTCATCGGCGCGGGCCGGGGAGCGCGACGACGCCCTCGGGCAGGGGCGGCAGCCCGGCGATCGTGCAGAGGAGGTCGGACCACGCCAGCAGGTGGTCGCCGACCTCGGGCCCAAGGGGGGTCCACGAGGCGCGCAGCTCCATCTCGATGCTCGCGGGCCGGTCGGCCAGGCCACCGAAGCTCTCGGACACCACGCGCGTGACCGTGCCGGCCCCGGCGGCGAACTCGACGCCGCGGTTGACCAGGGCGTCGGTGAGCCAGCTCCAGCCGACCTCGCCCAGCAGGGGCTCAGTGGCGAACTCGGGCTCGAGCTCGGCCCGCGCGAAGGTGACGGCGCGCCACTGGCCGCCCCACGGCTCGGGGGCCGACGGGTCGTGCAGCAGCACGAAGCGGCCACTGGCCAGCTCGTCGTCGGGGTCGCGCGGGTCCATGACGTCGGCGGTGAGCGCGACGGCGTGGGGGGCGATCCGCTGGGGGGCCGGGACCTCGGTCAGGCGGACCTCGGGCCGCAGCCGGGCGCGGTGCAGCTCGTCGAGGGCCTGGGTGAACTCGGGGGACTCGCGTCCCGTGAGCGTCGTGCGTGCCACGAGGGGAAATGTAAGCCGCACCGCCCGCGTCGTGGGTGAGGCCACGCCGAACGGGGCCGAGCGGACTACGCTCCGCGCGTGCTCAGCATCCTGGCCTTCGGGTCCTCCCTGGCGTGGGGGACCTCCGACTTCTTCGCCGGCCTGGCCTCGCGCCGGCGGCACCCGGTGGCCGTCGTGGGGTGGACCCAGGGCCTGGCCCTGGCGGTCCTCACCGTGCTCGTCCTGGTGCGCCACGACCCGGTCGGCTGGACGGGCTGGGCGCCCTGGGCGGTGGCCGCGGGCGCGTCGGGCCTGGTCGGCCTGGTCTGCTTCTACACCGCCCTCTCCAGCGGCACCATGGGCGTCGTCGCCCCCATCGCGGGGCTGGGGGTCGTCGTTCCGGTGGCACTGGGCGTCATCGCGGGGGAGCGCCCGTCGGCCCTGGCCTGGGCCGGGATGACGGTGGCCGTCCTCGGGGTGGTGCTCGCCTCGGGCCCCGAGATCGCGGGGGGCCTGTCGGCACGCCCGGTGCTGCTGGCCGTCGTCGCGGCCGTCGGGTTCGGGCTCACCCTGTACCTGCTGGACCGGGGGGCCCGGGTCTCGACGCTGATGACGCTGTGGGGGATGCGCGTCACGTCGGTCACGGTGCTGCTCGTCGTGGCGCTGGCCGTGCGGTCGGTCGGCGGGGTCCGCGCCCGCGAGACCCCGGCGCTACTGGCCATCGGCTGCGGCGACCTCGGGGCCAACGCGCTGTTCGCGCTCGCGTCGTCGCGGGGCGCCGTGAGCATCGCCTCGGTCCTGGCCTCGCTCTACCCGGTGGTCACGGCGGTGCTGGCCAGGGTCGTCCTCGACGAACGGCTGCGCCGCATCCAGCAGCTAGGGGTGGTGCTGGCGGTGGGCGGCGCGGTCCTCATCGCCGTCTGACGGCGGGCCGGTGCGGGACGGGGTGCCCGCGGCCGGATGGAAGGATGGGCGCGTGACGACCTCGCCGACCCCGGCCGCCCCTATTACGCCGGCCGCCGACTCCCCGCTGGTGCGCGCCACCCGCGGACTTCCCGTGCCGCACACGCCGGTGTGGTTCATGCGCCAGGCCGGGCGCTCGCTGCCCGAGTACCGGAAGGTCCGCGAGGGCGTGGGGATGCTCGAGTCCTGCCGCCGCCCCGACCTCGTCACCGAGATCACCCTCCAGCCGGTACGCCGTCATGGCGTCGACGCCGCGATCTTCTTCTCCGACATCGTGGTCCCGCTGGCCGCGGTCGGCGTCGACCTCGACATCGTGCCGGGCGTCGGCCCCGTCGTGGCCCACCCCGTGCGCACCCGGGCCGACGTCGAGCGCCTCCGCGCCCTCGACCCCTCCGACGTCCCTGACATCACCGAGTCGGTGCGGATGCTGGTGGCCGAACTGGGCCCGACCCCGCTCATCGGCTTCGCCGGCGCGCCCTTCACGCTCGCGTCCTACCTCGTCGAGGGCGGTCCGTCGAAGAACCACGAGCACACCAAGGCCCTCCTGCACGGCGACCCCGAGCTGTGGCACGAGCTGTGCCGACGTCTCGCGCAGATCTCGGGGGCGTTCCTGCGGGTGCAGGCGGAGGCCGGCGCGTCGGTGGTGCAGCTGTTCGACTCCTGGGCCGGGGTCCTCAGCCGCCGCGACTACGTGCGGTTCGTGCAGGAGCACTCGGCGACCGCCCTCGGCGCGGTCGCCGACCTCGCCGTGCCCCGCATCCACTTCGGGGTCGGCACCGGCGAGCTGCTGACCCTGATGGGCGAGGCCGGCGCCGACGTCGTCGGCGTCGACTACCGGGTCTCGCTGACCGACGCCCTCGAGCGCACCGGCGGCCGCTGGCCGCTGCAGGGCAACCTCGACCCGGCGCTGCTGTTCGCGCCGTGGCCGGCGCTGGAGCGCCGCGTCCGCGAGATCGTCGAGGAGGGCCGGGCGGCGCCCGGGCACGTCTTCAACCTCGGCCACGGCGTCCTGCCCGACACCGACCCCGACGTCGTCACGCGGGTCGTCGAGCTCGTCCACGAGGTCTCCCAGCGGTGACCGACACGCGCGCCCGCGCGGCGCGCCGTCATCCCGCGGGGGTCGTGGGGGGAACGGCCACGGGGACGACGGCCGGCCGCCGGCGGCGCCACCAGTAGCCGACGGGCACCAGGACCAGGGCGGCGGCCACCGCGAACGGGAGCAGGGCGCCGAGCAGGGTCAGCAGCACGCGCACCGAGGTCGTGAAGGCCGACCAGCCGGCGGCCAGTCCCGCGAGGAAGCCGGTGGTGTCCTCGGTCGTCACCGGCGTGGTGGCGGTGCTGAGCGACACCGAGATCGGGGCGAGGGCGACCTGGTCGTCGAGCGCCGCCAGCTGCTGCTCCATCGCCTCGAGGTCGGCCTGGCGGCGCGAGAGCTCGGCCTCGAGGGTCACGACGTCCGCCAGCTTGTCGGCGCGGCTCATCAGCGCCCGGACCCGCTCGACGCTGGCCTTCATCGACGCGACGCGGCTGGTGGTGTCGACGTAGCGGGCGGTGACGTCGTCGGTGCTGGTGCGGCGCGAGAGCACGGTGCCCACGCGGGCCACCTCGTCGAGGGTCGCGTCGAGCCGCTCTGCCGGGACGGAGATCGTGACGGTGCCGTTGCCCCCGGCCGGCGCAGCGGTGGCGCTGCCCTTCGGGAGGTCGGTGGGGGCCGGGTCGACGGGCACCGGTGGCTCGGTGGGACCCTGCGGGTCGCTCGAGACCTGCTCGGCGACCACGAGCCCGCCGGCCGCCACGGCCACGGCGCGCAGTCGGGCGGCCGCGGCGGAGACGTCGGTGACGCGCAGGGCGATCTCGGCGCGCCGGGCCAGCTTGCGGTCGGCGACGGCGGGGACGACGGTCGTGCCGGCGGTGGTGGTGCCGTTCGCGGTGCCGGCGGCCTTGGCGGCATCCGGCGCGGGCGCGGTCCCGGCCTCGGCCAGGTCGGCGCGGGACTGTGCCGGCGGCGCCACCTCGCTCGCGCCCGAGCTGGCCCCGGAGTCACCGCCGGCACCGCAGCCGGTGGCGGTCACGAGGGCCAGCGAACCGGCGAGCGCGACGCCCAGGAGCCGGGAGGGGCGGGACGGGTGGCGGGTGAGCGGTCGCACGGTGACTCCTTCGTCGGTGGCTGGACGCCGATGTGAGGCCGCCCGTACGCGAAAGGTTCCCGGTCGGCGGTCTCGATCGGGTCACGGGTCGGCGCCGTGGCGGTCACGGTGCGGCACCGATCCGGTCACGCTCGGCGGCGGCCGTCCCGGCGTCGGGCGCGCGGGGGGCGCGTGAGACGCTGGAGGCATGTCCGATGCCCCCGTCGCGACGCGACCGCACGTCGTCGTCGTCGGTGGCGGCCTGGCCGGCCTGGTGGCCGCACTCGAGGTGCTCGACACCCGGCCCGACACCCACGTGACCGTCCTCGAGGCGGGTGACCGCTTCGGTGGCAAGCTCCGTCTGGAGCCCGTGGCGGGGCTGCGGATCGACGTCGGGGCCGAGTCGATGCTGGCCACCCGGCCCGAGGCCGTCGACCTGGTGCACCGCCTCGGCCTGGGCGAGGACCTGGTCACCCCCGCGACGACGTCCGCCCGGGTGTGGACCCGCGGTGCCCTCCACCCTCTGCCGACCGCGACCCTGATGGGCGTGCCGTCCGACCCCGAGCGGGCCCGCGGCGTCCTCACCGACGACGAGGTGGCCCGCGCGGCCGACGAGCAGCCCTGGCCCGGTGGGCCGCTGACCGCCGACGTGTCCGTGGGCGATTACGTGGCGGCCCGGCTCGGGCCGGCCGTGGTCGACCGGCTCGTCGAGCCGCTGCTCGGCGGGGTCTACGCCGGGCACGCCCACCGCCTGTCGCTGCGGGCGACGATGCCGGCGCTCTGGCAGCGGGCCGTCGACGGCACCTCGCTCCTGGCCGCGCCCCCAGCACGTGCGACCGGCCCCGACGGCGCCCCCCGGCCACCGTTCGCCGGTGTGCGGGGCGGCCTGGGGCGCATCCCCGAGGCTGCGGTCGAGGCGCTGCGGGCGCGGGGCGCCCTGCTGCGCACCGGCGCCGTGGTGCGGGGCGTAGAGCCGGTCGACGGCCGGTGGCGGGTCGTCGTCGGCTCCGCGGCCGACCCCGTGACCGTCGACGCCGACGCGGTCGTCGTGGCCGTCCCCCCGGCGCCCGCGGCCCGCCTGCTGGCCGGGGTCGCACCCGTGGCCGCGGCCGCGCTGGCCGGCGTCGAGACGGCCTCGATGGCCGTCGTGACGCTGGCCGTCCGGCGTGACGGGGCCGATGCCCTCGACGGACCCGCGGCGCCCGAGGCGGCGCGGGGCTCGGGCTTCCTCGTGCCGCCGGTCGACGGCCGCGCGGTCAAGGCCGCCACCTTCAGCTTCAGCAAGTGGGCCTGGGTGGGCGGCCTCTCGGGGGATGTCGTCCACCTGCGCGCCTCGCTCGGCCGGGCGGGAGAGGAGTCGGTGCTGCAGCGCGACGACGCCGACCTCGTGGCCCTGGCCGTCGCCGAGGTGGGCGAGGCCCTCGGGCGGCCGCTGCCGCCGGTGGCCGACCACCACGTGCAGCGCTGGGGCGGTGCGCTGCCGCAGTACGCCGTCGGGCACGTCGAGCGCGTGACCGGCATCCGCGACGACCTCGCCGGCGTGCCCGGCCTCGAGGTCGCCGGCGCCACCTACGACGGCGTCGGCATCCCGGCCGTCGTCGCCTCCGCCGCCCGCGCCGCCCGCTCCGTCACCGACCACCTGAGCCGTTCCACCGCACTCCGAGGAGAGAACCGATGACCACCCCCACCGAGCGCCCCGCCCCCACCAAGCCCGGAGCGGCCCGCATCCGCGAGATCAACGACACGATCCGCTACGCGATGTGGTCGGTGTTCGCGCTGGCCGAGCCGCTGGCCGACGGCGACCGCGAGGCGATGGCCGCCGAGGTCGAGGAGCTGTTCACGTCGCTGGGCGCTCAGGAGGTGGTGGTGCGCGGCACCTACGACGTCGCGGGGCTGCGGGCCGACGCCGACCTGATGGTGTGGTGGCACGCACCCACCATCGAGGCCCTGCAGGCGGGGTACCACGCCCTGCTGCGCACCGAGTTCGGCCAGCACCTCGACCCGGTCTGGTCGGTGGCCGCGCTGCACCGCCCGGCCGAGTTCAACAAGAGCCACATCCCGGCCTTCATGGCCTCCGAGGAGCCCGGCGCGTACGTGTGCGTCTACCCGTTCGTGCGCTCCTACGACTGGTACCTGCTCGACGACAAGGAGCGCCGCGACATGCTCGTCGAGCACGGGATGCAGGCGCGCGAGTACCCCGACGTGCGGGCCAACACGATCGCCTCGTTCGCGCTCGGCGACTACGAGTGGATCCTCGCCTTCGAGGCCGAGGAGCTGTACCGCATCGTCGACCTCATGCGCGAGCTGCGCGCCTCGCAGGCGCGCCGGCACGTGCGCGAGGAGGTGCCGTTCTACACCGGCCCGCGGGTGGCCGTCGCCGACCTGGTGGCGCGCCTGCGCTGAACGGCCCCGGCCCGCGCAGGTGTCAGGCGGTCAGGCGGTCGGGCCGCTCGCGGGCTCCAGGCGCAGGCTGATCGAGTTGATGCAGTAGCGCTGGTCGGTGGGCGTGTCGTAGCCCTCGCCCTCGAAGACGTGACCGAGGTGGCTGCCGCAGCTCGAGCACCGCACCTCGATGCGCTTCATGAACATCGAGCGGTCCTCGATGAGCTCGACGGCGTCACCGGCCAGCGGGCTGAAGAACGACGGCCACCCGCAGTGGCTCTCGAACTTGGTGTCGGAGCGGAACAGCTCGGCGCCGCACGCGCGGCACGAGTAGACGCCCTCGGTGGTCGTGTCGGTGTACTCGCCGACGAAGGGGCGCTCCGTGCCGGCCTGGCGCAGCACGTCGTACTCGGCGGGCGAGAGGGCCTCGCGCCACTCGGTCTCGGACTTGGTGACGGGGTACTCGCGGCTGGTCGGCTTCATCGTCATACCGGTGCCAACACCGTGGATGCGCGGATGGTTCCCGCCCTGGACCGGATGTCGCGCCCCCTCCGCCGGCGGTGTGCGGGACCGGGCCGAGGCCGCCTCGGGCCCGCCCGTCGGCGCGTCTGGCTACGCTCGGCGCCATGGCCGATGCGCAGATCGTCGAGGTCGAGGGTCCGGGCGGGGTCCGGGAGGTCCGCCTCAGCAGCCCCGACCGGCTGATGTGGCCCGACGCCGGCATCACCAAGGGCGACCTCGCGGGGTACGTGATGGCGGTCGGCGACGTGCTGGTGCGCCACATCGGCGACCGCCCGGTCACCCTGCAGCGCTTCCCCGACGGCATCGACGGTGAGGAGTTCTACCAGAAGAACCCGCCCCAGGGGATGCCCGACTGGGTCCGCACCACCCGCTGCCGGTACCCCAGTGGGCGCCGCCACGACCAGATCGTCGTCGACGAGGTCGCGACCGCCGTCTGGGCGGTGCAGATGAACACCGTCACCTTCCACCCCTGGCCGGTCCGCACGGGGGACAACGACAACCCCGACGAGCTGCGTATCGACCTCGACCCGCAGCCGGGCCGCACGTTCGCCGACGCCGTCGAGGCGGCGCAGGCGCTGCGCGAGCTGATGGCCGAGCTGGGCCTCACCGCCTGGGCCAAGACCAGCGGCAACCGCGGCGTGCACGTCTTCACCCGCATCGCGCCGACGCACGAGTTCCTCGACGTGCGGCACGGCGTCATCGGCATCGCCCGCGAGCTCGAGCGCCGCCTGCCCGACCTCGTCACCTCGTCGTGGTGGAAGGAGGAGCGCGGCGAACGGGTCTTCGTCGACTTCAACCAGGCCTGCCGCGACCGCACCATCGCGTCCGCCTACAGCCCGCGCCCGCTGCCCGGCGCCCCGGTGTCGATGCCCGTCACCTGGGCCGAGCTCGCCACCGTGGCGCCCGGCGACTTCACCGTCCTGACGGTCCCCGACGTGCTCGAGGACCGCGAGGACGCGTGGGCCGGCATCGACGACGCCGTGGGCGATGTGGCGACCGCCCTCGCGCTGTGGGACCGCGACGTGCAGGAGCGCGGGCTGGGCGAGCTGAGCTTCCCGCCCGACTACCCCAAGATGCCCGGCGAGCCGCCGCGCGTGCAGCCCTCGAAGCGCCGCCAGGACAAGGGCGACGACGAGTACATGGCGCCCAAGGCGGAGCGTGACGCCGCCGCGCGTGACGAGTGGGGGATGCCGGTGGTGCCGCCCGTGGCCCCGATGCTGGCGAAGCCGGTCAAGGGCCTCGACGCCAAGGCCCTCACCGACGTCGAGGTCGTCTACGAGCCGAAGTGGGACGGGTTCCGCTCCATCGTGTTCCGCTCGGGCGAGCGGGTCGAGATCGGCAGCCGCAACGAGAAGCCGATGACGCGCTACTTCCCCGAGGTCGTCGAGGCGGCCCTGGCGAGCCTGCCCGAGCGCTGCGTGGTGGACGGCGAGATCATCGTCGTGCGCCCCGGCGAGGACCGGCTCGACTTCGACCTGCTCAGCCAGCGCATCCATCCCGCGGCCAGCCGGGTCGCGAAGCTCTCGGCCGAGACCCCGGCCCGGTTCGTGGCGTTCGACCTGCTGGCCCTGGGCGACGACGACCTGATGGGCCGCCCGTTCGCCGAGCGACGCCGGCTGCTCGAGGAGGCGCTGGCCGACGCGCGGGCTCCGATCCACCTGACCCCCGCCACCGCCGACCCGGCGGTCGCCGCGGAGTGGTTCACCGAGTTCGAGGGCGCCGGGCTCGACGGGCTGGTGGCCAAGCCGGTCGACGGCACCTACGAGCCCGACAAGCGCACGATGCTGAAGATCAAGCACGAGCGCACCGCCGACTGCGTGGTCGCGGGCTACCGCACCCACAAGAGCGGCCCCGACGCCATCGGCAGCCTGCTGCTCGGCATCCACGACCGCGACGGGACGCTGGTGTCGGTCGGGGTCATCGGCGCCTTCCCGATGGCGCGGCGCCGCGAGCTCTTCGAGGAGCTGCAGCCGCTGGTCGCCGAGTTCGACCACCACCCGTGGGCCTGGGCGAAGCAGGAGGAGGGCAACCGCACCCCCCAGAACGCCGCGGGCAGCCGGTGGGCGGCCGGCAAGGACCTGTCGTTCACGCCGCTGCGGCCCGAGCGGGTGGTCGAGGTGCGCTACGACCACCTCGAGGGCGTGCGGTTCCGGCACACCGCGCAGTTCGTGCGGTGGCGCCCCGACAAGGACCCCGCCGACTGCACCTACGAGCAGCTCGACGAGCCGGTGGGGTACGACCTGTCGGCCGTGCTCGACGACCGCCGTGGCTGACGGGCGCGGCGGCGTGAGCGACGGGAGGGCGCGCAGCCGGGCGCGGGTGGCCGCGGTGGCGGGTGCCTCGGTCGGCGCCACCACCCTGGTCGGCACGGCCGCGGGCTCGCTCGCCGGGGCTGCGTACTTCGCGCGCAAGGTGCTCACCCCCGACCGCCGCCGCCCCGACGACGTCGTCATCCGGGCCGCCGACGGGCGCTCGGTCACGCTCGAGACCAACGCCGAGACGGTCGTGCCCGGGCGCTACGGGCTCTGGACCGACGAGGGCCACGGCCACTGCCGAATCGGCGAGGTGCTCGAGCTCGACGCCGCGGCCGGGCTGGTGCGCCGGGAGCTGCTCGGCGTCGACGCCGGCTCGCTCGGCCCCGGGCCGGCCCGCTGGAACGGCTACTACTACGGCGCGGCGCCCGATGTCAGCCTCGGGCTGCCGATGAAGTACGTGACGTACGAGGGCGAGCTGGGCGCGATGCCGGCCTGGGTTGTCGCGCCCGAGGGTGGCCCTGGCGAGCGCTGGGCGGTGCTGGTGCACGGCCGCGGGGCCCGGCGCGAGGAGGCGGTGCGCGCGCTGCCACCCCTGCTGGCCCAGGGTTGGACCTGCCTGGTGCCCAGCTACCGCAACGACGAGGGCGTGCCCGGCGGCGACGACGGCCGCTACGCCCTGGGGCTCTCGGAGTGGCGCGACATCGACGCCGCCATCGCCTACGCGGTCGGGCGCGGAGCCCGTGACGTGCTGCTGGGAGGGTGGTCGATGGGTGGGGCGATCGCCCTGCAGCTCCTCGACCGATCGGAGCGGGCCGGTCTGGTGAGCCGGGTGGTGCTCGACGGCCCGGTGGTCGACTGGGGCGACGTGCTGGCCCACCACGCCCGTCAGCACCACGTGCCGCGGCCGGTCGGCTCGCTGGCCCGCACCATGATGCGTCAGCGGTGGGGGCACCGGCTGGTGGGGGTGCACGAGGGGGTCGACCTCGCGCTCACCGACTGGGTGCGCCGGGCCGACGAGCTGAGGCACCGGGTGCTGCTCATCCACAGTGCCGACGACGAGTTCGTGCCGTTCGGCCCCTCCCTCGCGCTCGCCCATGCGCGGCCTGACCTCGTGACCTTCGAGGAGTGGCGGGTGGCCCGGCACTGCAAGGAGTGGAACACCGACCCGCAGCGCTGGGAGCGCCTGGTCGGCGACTTCGCCGCCGGCTGAGGGGGTCGCGCCCGCACGTCCGGATGCTCCGGGATCCGGGCCGCGGGCGCGCCTCTCGGATGCTCCCGGATGTGGAGCGGTCGCGGCAGGCGGGTGTCGGCCGCGGCTCTCGGTTGCTCCCGGATGTGGAGCGGTCGCGGCAGGCGGGTGTCGGCCGCGGCTCTCGGTTGCTCCCGGATGTGGAGCGGTCGCGGCAGGCGGGTGTCGGCCGCGGCTCTCGGTTGCTCCCGGATGTGGAGCAGGCCCGTCCCGTCGGCCCAGCTCACGATCTCGGAGCACCCGTCCAGGTGCTCCGAGATCGGGTTGGGGAGGGAGCGGCAGGTCCGGTGTGCGGGAGCGGGAGCGCCCGTTCAGGTGCACCGAGATCAGGGCTGGGAGGAGCACCTCGTCGTGTGCTCGGGATCGGGAGCATCTGGACGTCCGGCGTAAGGGGGGGTGACCCGGCGCTCGGCCCGAGCCTGGCCTCAGTGCTCGATGCGCCAGAGGCCGAGCAGCGTCCCCGCCTCGGTGAGGAGCAGCCGTGGGGTGGCCGTCACCCCCTCGGGCGCCGCCAGCGGGGCGCCCCCGACGATGCGCGGGCCGTCGCCGCCGACGACGAGGGGCGCGATCGTCACGGCCATCTCGTCGACGACCCCGGCCGCCAGGGCGCTGCCCAGCAGGGAGGGGCCGCCTTCGACCAGCACGTGCCGCAGCCCGCGCTCGGCGAGCCGGTCGACCGCCGCCGCCAGGTCGACCTCGTCGTCACCGCAGACCAGCACCGACTCCTCGCCCAGCACCGACCGCGCCCGCGCGAGCGCCTGCTCGCCGGCGGCGGCGCACGTGACGAGCACCCCGGGCCCGCGCCCCTCCGCAGGGGTGCGCAGCCCCTCGGGCACCCGCCCACTCCGGGTGACGGCCACCAGCGTGGCCGGCACCGGGGAGCGCCGCGTGGGTGCCACCCGGCGGTAGCCCTCGTTGCGCATGGTGCCCGCCCCGGCCAGGACGGCGTCGGCGTGGTCGCGCAGGATCCCGAAGACCCGGTGGTCGGCGCGCGTGTTGACCGACCCGCTGCGGCCGTCGGCCCCCGTCGCCGAGCCGTCGACCGTGCTCACCATGTTGGCGCGCACCCAGCGCCCCCGCGGCGGGGGCGCGTAGAGGTCGACCAGCTCGGTGGCCGAGACGGTGGCGCCGGGGGAGGCCGGGCGGCGGGGGTCGAGGAGGATGCGCACCCGGGCATCCTCGCAGTGCGTCTCTGACAGGATGCCGACATGGGCAAGGGTGCGAAGAAGACGACGAAGTCCGGCGACACCAAGGGCAAGGGCGGGGGCAAGGACGCGCCCACCGCCCGGGGCAAGGGCACCGTGAAGGCGGCGCCCCTCCGGGGCAAGGCCGCCGACAAGGCCCGCGCCGCCAAGGCCGAGGCCCGCAAGGCCCGACACGACGACGCCGTCGAGGTGGCCTCGTGGTCGGGGCTGCTGCGCGTCCACCCCGGGTTCAGCCTGGCCGAGATCGACACCGCGTCGACGCCCGGCTTCGACGGCAAGAAGGCCGAGGCCGCCGAGGTGATGGGCGAGCTCCAGCAGCGGCTCGGCGACCTCCAGGAGCGGCTGTTCGCCGAGTCCAAGGGCGGCGGGCGCCGCTCGGTCCTGCTCGTCATCCAGGGCATGGACACCTCCGGCAAGGGCGGCATCATGCGCCACGTCGTCGGAGCCGTCGACCCCCAGGGGGTGCACATCACCTCGTTCAAGGCCCCCAGCCCCGAGGAGCGCCGGCACCCGTTCCTGTGGCGCATCCGCAACGCGCTGCCGGCGGCGGGGCAGATCGGCGTGTTCGACCGCTCGCACTACGAGGACGTGCTCATCGTGCGGGTCCACGACCTCGTGCCGCCCGCGACGTGGGGGCGGCGCTACAGCCAGATCAACCGCTTCGAGCAGGGCGTCGTCGACGCCGGCACCACGGTGGTGAAGGTGATGCTGCACGTGTCGAGCGACGAGCAGAAGTCGCGCCTCACCGAGCGGCTCGAGCGCGGCGACAAGTACTGGAAGTACAACCCCAGCGACGTCGACGAGCGCAGCCACTGGGCCGACTACATGGAGGCCTACCAGGTGGCGCTGGAGCGGTGCTCGACCGACGCCGCGCCGTGGCACGTCGTGCCCGCGGACCGCAAGTGGTACGCCCGGCTGGCCGTCACCAACCTGCTGCTCGAGGCCCTCGAGCGGATGGACCCGCAGTGGCCCGCGGCCGACTTCGACGTGGAGGCCGAGCGCGAGCGCCTCGCCCTGACCCCGTGACCCCATGACCCCCTGACCCGCCGGGACGACCGGGCTCAGGCGGGCACGACCTGCGCGAGCACCGGCACCGCCGCTGCGGGGGCCAGGGAGCCCCCGAGCGTGCCGAAGGTGACGCCGTGGTCGCCGCCGAGCCGGGAGGCCACGAAGGCGTCGGCCACCGGGCCGGGGGAGTGGCGCACCAGCAGTGCCGCCTGGAACGTGACCGCGAGCTGCTCGACCATCCGGCGCGCTGCCCACGGGGCATCGTCGGAGCGGGCGGCCACCCCCACCGCGGCGCACGCCTCGACGGCCGCGTCGAAGGCGGCGGAGTGCCCACGCGCCGGCTCGAGCTCGGCCAGCAGGGCATCGAGGGAGGCGGGCTCCCGGGCGACGGCGCGCAGGACGTCGAGGGCGGCGACGTTGCCCGAGCCCTCCCACACCGAGTTCAGCGGCGCCTCGCGGTAGAGCCGCGCCAGCCCGTTCTCCTCGACGTAGCCGTTGCCGCCCAGGCACTCCAGCGCCTCGGCCACCATCGGTGCCGTGCGCTTGCAGACCCAGAACTTGCCGACCGCCACCCCGAGCCGCACGAGGTCGCGCTCGCCCGCGTCGACGGCGTGGGCGAGCCGCATCCCGAGCAGCGTGGCCGCCTCGGACTCCAGCGCCAGGTCGGTGAGGACGTTGCGCATCAGCGGCTGGTCGACCAGGAGCGCCCCGAAGGCGTGCCGGTGCCGCGCGTGGTGCACGGCCCGCACGAGGGCCGCGCGCATCGTGGCCGCCGAGCCCAGGACGCAGTCGAGCCGGGTGGCGGTGACCATGTCGAGGATGGTGCGCACGCCGCGCCCCTCGTCGCCCACGCGCACGGCCCAGGCGCCGTCGAGCTCGATCTCGGACGAGGCGTTCGCGCGGTTGCCGAGCTTGTCCTTGAGCCGCTGCAGCCGGATGTCGTTGCGCGCGCCGTCGTCGAGGACCCGGGGGAGCAGGAAGCAGGTGAGGCCGCCCTCCGCCCGGGCCAGGACGAGGAAGCCGTCGCTCATCGGCGCCGAGCAGAACCACTTGTGGCCGGTCAGCCGGTGGGTGTCACCGGCGAGCGGGCCGCCGGGCACCCGCACGGCCCGGGTGGTGTTGGCGCGCACGTCGGAGCCGCCCTGCTTCTCGGTCATCCCCATCCCGAGCGTCAGGCCGGCCTTGCGGGCGGCCGGCCGCAGGCCGGGCTCGTAGGTGCGCGACGCCAGCCCGGGCACCCAGCGGGCCGCCACCTCGGGCTCGGCGGCCAGCGCCGGAGCGGCCGCGTAGGTCATCGACACCGGGCACAGGTGCCCCGCCTCCACCTGCGACCACAGCACGAAGCCGGCGGCCCGGCGCGCGTGGGCCCCGGTGCCCGCTGGGCGGGTCCAGGGCTCGGCGGTGAGACCGGCGCCCACGGCCACCTCCATCAGCCGGTGGTAGGCGGGGTGGTACTCGACCTCGTCGAGCCGCTCGCCGGTGGGGGCGTGGGTGCGGAGCACGGGGGGCGCGCCGTCGACCTGGTCGGCCCACTGCCGGCTCTCGGCGCGCCCGGCCCGGGTGCCGAGGCCGGCCAGGGCGGCGGCCTCGGTGGCGTCCTGCGGCGTGACCCAGCGCTCGACGGCCGCGACCAGGCCCGGGTCGGACGCGAGGAGGTCGCGCTCACCCAGCGGCGGAACCTGGTTCGTCACGTCGTGGGTGCGCATCGGCCCAGGCTACGGCGGATACCGTGGGGCGCATGACGGACGCGAAACGGCGGGTGCGCCGGGTCGTCGCGAAGGTTCCGGGGGCGATCACCGTCGCCCGCCTGACCGTCGTGACCACCCGGATCTGCCTGCGCTACCGCGTCACCGGGCTCGCGTCCGAGGCGGGGTTCTTCGCGCTGCTCTCGCTGCCCCCGCTGGTCCTGGGGCTGTTCGGCGGCCTCGGCTATCTCGGCAACATGGTCGGGCGCGAGAACGTCGTCGACGTGCGCGACGCCATCCTCGAGTACGCCTCGCGGTTCCTGACCTCGCAGGTCATCGAGACCGTCCTCGGCCCCACCGTCGACGACGTCTTCCGGGGCGGGCGCGCCGACCTGCTCTCGATCGGCTTCCTGCTCTCGCTGTGGTCGGGCTCGCGGGCGCTGAACGTCGTGGTCGACACCATCTCGATCATGTACGGCCAGTCGGGGGTGCGCGGCATCGTGCAGACCCGTGCCCTGTCGTTCTCGCTCTACGTGCTGGCGCTGCTGCTCGGGATCGTCACCATCCCCCTGGTGCTGCTCGGGCCCACCCTCATCCGCGGCTTCCTCCCCGGTCCGTGGGAGTGGCTGGTCGCGCTGTACTGGCCGCTGGTCACCCTGCTGAGCGTCGGCGGCCTCACCAGCCTCTACCACGTGTCGACGCCACGCCGCTCGCCCTGGACCCGCGACGTCCCGGGCGCGGTCCTGACCCTGGTCATCTGGGCGCTGGCCTCGTTCTTCGTCCGTGGCAGCATCGCGGCCTCGCTCGGCGGGACGTCGATCTACGGCCCGCTGTCGGCGCCCATCGTGCTGATGATCTGGCTGTACGCCCTGGCCATCGCCGTGCTCATCGGGGCCGCTCTCAACGCCGCCGTGCGCGAGATGTGGCCGCACGAGGAGCGCCGGGCGCTGCACACCCGCTTCGCCGCCTGGGCCCGTGACGTACGCGAGCGGCGCGCCGGCGTGGTGCCGGAACCCGGCTGGCAGGACCCGTTCGAGGGCTACGCCCAGTCCGAGACCCTGCGCGACGAGCTCGACCTGCGCTCCCTGCGCGATGCCGCCAGCCGCCCGCTGACCCCCTTGGCGAACGCCGGAGCGACCCGCCGGCCGGGCCCGGAGCGCGAGGCCGTCGGGAGCGGCGAGTCCGACCGCTGAGCGGTGGCCCCGGCGAGGGTGTGCCGGTTTGGAGTTCCCCGCGCGGATCGGATACTGTCTCGGAGCACGCGAAGCGGGGTTCTCGGATGGGAAATCCCCGCTCCACGCGCGCGGATGTAGCTCAGTTGGTAGAGCGCAACCTTGCCAAGGTTGAGGTCGCCGGTTCGAACCCGGTCATCCGCTCGGAGGGTTAGCCGCCCCCCAACGGTGGAGTGGCCGAGAGGCGAGGCAGCGGCCTGCAAAGCCGCGTACACGGGTTCAAATCCCGTCTCCACCTCGAGTAGTACCCCTCACGGGCGATTGGCGCAGCGGTAGCGCGCTTCCCTGACACGGAAGAGGTCACTGGTTCGATCCCAGTATCGCCCACCAGCACGACTCGGCCCCCGGCCCGCACCTGCGGCAGGGGGCCGTTCGCATGCCGCGCCTCGGCCGTGCGCACAGGTCCGGCACAGGTCCGTGTCACAGAGTGGTGCGTCACCCCCCACGGACGGAGCCGCCCCACCATGCCCACCCCCGCCCCCGACGAGAGCGCCTACCGCGCCGTCCAGGAGCTCGCCCGTGCCACCCCGTGGCTGCACGGCGCGGGCGTCGCCGTCGCCGTGTACGGCGTCGTCGTGTTCGCGGCCCTGGCCCTGTGGGCGCTGGTCGCCGCCCGGCGGGGCTCGGACCGGGCCCTGGCGGCCGCGGGATGGGCGGCGCTCGGCACCGTCGTCGCGGTCGCGGTGAACCAGCCGCTGGGGGCGCTGGCGGGTGAGCCGCGGCCGTACCTGACCCACCCCGGCGCCCTGCTCCTCGTGCCGCGCACCAGCGACGTGTCGTTCCCCTCGGACCACGCCACCATGGCCGGCGCGATGGCGGTCGGCCTCCTGCTCGCGGCGCCGCGGATCGGCCGCTGGGCGGTCGGGGCCGCGCTGGTGCTCGCCTTCGCCCGCGTCTACGTCGGGGCGCACTACCCGCAGGACGTCGTCGCGGGCCTCGTCCTCGGCGCGGCGGTGTCGGGTGTCGGCTGGCTGCTGCTGCGCGAGCCCCTGACCGCGCTCGCCGGCTGGCTGCGTGACCGGCCCGGCGTCCGGCGGGTGTTCACCGGCGGCCTCGAGGGCCGCACGCCGGTGGCCGGCTGAGGGAGGGACGCGGAGGGACGCACCGAGCGAACCGGGGCCTCAGCGGGACGTGGGACCCTCCTGGGCCGGCGGATGGGTGGCGGCGAACACCGCCGCCTGGGTGCGGCTCTCCATCCCGAGCTTGCCCAGCACCGCCGTGACGTAGTTCTTGACCGTCTTCTCGGCCAGCGACAGGGCCAGGCCGATCTCGCGGTTGGTCATGCCCCGGGCGATGTGGTCCAGGACGCGACGCTCCTGCGGCGAGAGGCGTTCCAGGCGCGGGTCGGTGCGGGTCTCGCGAGCCCAGCTGCGGCGCGCGCGCTCGACGTCGGCCGGGCTGAGCAGCTGCCGACCCGCCGCGACGGCCCGGATCGCCTCGATGAGGCCGTTGCCCTTGATGTCCTTGAGCAGGTAGCCGGCCGCCCCTGCGAGGACTGCGCTCGAGAGGGCGCGCTCGTCGTCGAAGGACGTGAGGATGAGGGCCTTCGTGGACGGAAACCGTGACCGGATCTCGCGGCACACGTCGATCCCCGACCCGTCGGGCAGGCGGGCGTCGAAGATCGCGACGTCCGGGCGGGTCGCGGGGATGCGGGCCAGGGCCTCCGCCGCGGTACCGGCCTCCCCGACCACCTCGAGCTCCGGCACGGTCTCGAGCAGCTCGCGCAGTCCCCGCCGGACGATCTCGTGGTCGTCGACCAGGAACACGCGGATCGTGGCGCTGTCGTCGGGCTGCATGGGCTCGCTTCCTCGGTGGCGTGGGCTTCCAGGATGATGTGGACGGCGGCCGCCCACCAGTGTCGTTGGTCCTGGTCGGCGGCGGGCAGGCCGGCCTCAGCCCGCCCCGGGGGGAGGGAGCCCGGCCGTCCAGGTGAGCACGGTCCCGTGCGGCGAGCGCGCACCCAGCGCCAGCGTGCCGCCGTGCCGTTCGGCGCGGGCGCGCAGGTTCGCCAACCCGCTGACCGGGGCCTGCGGGTCCACGCCGACCCCGTCATCGGCGACCGTGACGGTGACCGTGTCCCCGGTGGTGACCGACACCTGCACCGCGGTGGCCTGCGCGTGCCGGGAGACGTTCGCGAGCGCCTCGCGCACGACCGCGACCAGGTCGGCCTCGAGCTCCACCGGGAGGGAGGACAGCCCGTCGTCGACGGTGAGACCGGGGGAGAAGCCCAGGCTGTCCTGGGCGGCGTGGACGAGGTCCTCGACCTCGCGGCGCAGGTCGGAGGGGGCGTTCTGGCGGTGCAGCTCGAAGATGGTGTGCCGGATGTCCTTGATCGCCTCGTCCAGCGCCTCGACCGCGTCGTCGAGGCGGGTCCGTACGGTGGCCGAGCCCGCCACCCGCGAGGTGGCCTGCAGCGACAGCCCGGTGGCGAACAGCCGCTGGATGACGTGGTCGTGCATGTCGCGGGCGATCCGCTCGCGCTCCTCGAGGAGGGCCAGCTGGCCCCGCGCGTGCTGGTTGCGAGCGGCGACCAGGGCCAGGGCCACCTGGTGGGCCAGGGGAGACAGGAGCTCGACCAGGTGACCGACGACCGGCTCGGCGTCGGGGGGCCATGCGACGCCCAGCACCCCGATGACGTCCGGGCCCAGGTGGACGGGCACCAGCGCGGTGGGCCCGTGGTCGCCCACCGGGCCGAGTGCGCGCACGCCGGCTGCCAGCGTGGCGTCGGCGGGGTCCCCGACCCGGGTGAGGAGCAGCAGCGGCGCGCCGGCGTCGAGCAGGTGTGGCCAGCGCGGGTCGTCGAGCGTCGGCCCCGTCCCGCGGGGCAGGCCGTCGACGGCGCTCCCGGCCGACGCCTCGGTGTCGATGGCCTGCACCACCAGGCGACCGTCGCCGTCCTGGAGGGCGACCACCACGAGGTCGGCCCGTGACAGCACCCGGGTCCGGCCCGCCAGGTAGCCCATGGCGGCCGCCTCGTCGTGGCCCTCCAGCAGCATCTGGCTGACCTCGCCCGTGGCCTCCATCCACTGCCGCTGGCGGATGGTGCGCTCGTACAGCCGGGCGTTGTCGATGGCGATGCCGGCGGCGGCCGCGAGCGCCTCCAGGATCGACTCGTCCTCGTCGGTGAAGGGCGCCCCGCCGACCTTCTCGGTCAGGTAGAGGTTGCCGAAGACCTGCTCGCGGATGCGGACCGGCGTGCCCATGAAGCTGGCCATCGGCGGGTGGTTCGCCGGGAACCCGTACGACGCGGGGTGGTCGGCCAGGGTGTCCAGGCGCAGGGGATGCGGCTCGCGGATCAGCAGGCCGAGGATGCCGTGCCCGCGGGGCAGGTCGCCGATGGCGTCGCGCTGGGCCGCGGTCAACCCATGGGTCACGAACTCCACGAGGTGCTCGCCGTCGGGGCCGAGCACCCCGAGCGCTCCGTAGGTGGCGTCGACCAGGTCGCACGCGCAGGCGACGATCCGGGTGAGCACGTCGGACAGGTCCAGGCCGGCCGTGATGGCCATGACGGCGTCGAGAAGGGCGCCGAGCCGCTGCTGGGACCGGCTCGACGCCTGCGCGCGGCTCCGGAGCTCGTCCAGGAGGTCGTCCAGGTCGAGCGCGGTGGTGCTGAGCCAGCCCGGATGGGGCGGGGTCGGCTCGTCCGGGCCTGTCACCCCCTGAGCCTAGGCCCTCACGGCGACCTGCGAACGGCCCGACCCGGCGTCGGTCACGACCAGGACCTCGCAGACGCAGTGGGCCCGGCAGTGGTCGGCGACCCGTACCGCGGCCTCGGGGTCGTCGGCTCCGAGGACGAGGAGGTCGGCGCGCCGGGTCTCCTCGACCAGGGTCTCGGCGGGGGTGCCCACGACGGACTCGAAGGTGCAGGCCAGGTGGGGCGCGGCGCGCAGGGCGTCGACGGCGATCCGGAACAGGGCGGTCTCGACGTTGGCGTGCGCCTCCTCGCTGAGGCCGCGGGGCAGCACCTGGAGGAAGCGGACCCGGCTGCCGCGGCGAGCCGCCTCGCGCACGGCGGCCTCGGCGACCGCCGTCGTGTGGCCGTCGTGCACGAGACCGGCCACGACGTCGGAGCCGCGGTCCGGCGCCGACTGGCCCGGGGAGCGCGGTACGGGATGGATGGGCATGGCGGGGTCAGCGGAGGAACGCGTGGCGGCGGACGAGGGGGAGACGCTCCCAGGCGCGGCCCAGACCGAGCGGGTGTCCCGCCCCGAGGAGGGCCAGCGCGACGAGGGTGACCGCGTAGATCAGGTGGTCGTCCAGGAACGGGTTGTTGGCCGGGGGCAGGACCGCGCTCCACATCAGGACCAGCAGGAGGCTGCCCGAGGCGGCCGCGAGCCGCATGGCCACCCCGGCCATGAGGGCGACTCCGATGCCCGCCAGCCCGACCATGAACAGCGAGTCGGCCCAGGGCGCCCCGGCGATGCTGCGGTAGGTGTCGGCGAAGGGGCCCTCCGTGGCGTTCTTCAGGAACCCCAGGGTCGGGTGGCCGCCCGAGACCCACGCCCCCTTCGACGGGGTGTCGTGGCCGAGGCCGAGCAGCTTGTCGAGGAAGGCCCACAGGAAGATCCAGCCGAGCCCGAGGCGCAGCACGCCGAGCACCCAGCGGTGGGCCGTGCCGTACTCGTCGGTCTCGTCGGGGATGCGGGTGGCGTGGCCGGCGGCGGCGGCGGCCGGGGGGCGGGTGAGGGTCATGGTGTTCTCCTGGTCTCGAAGGGTCGTCGGGGTCGCGGGCGCGGGTGCGGCCCGCGCGGTGGGTGGCTCAGGCGGAGTCGTGCGCCGGGCTGGCAGGCACGGCGGGCTCGATGCTGCCGGGCGGGTCGCCACCGACGTGGTCGTCCTCGTCGGGCGCGGGATGCACGACGGCGACCGGGCAGGGCGCGGCGCGCAGCACCGCCTGGGAGACCGAGCCCCGCAGCCATCCGGAGACCGTGCCCCGCCCGTGGGTGCCCACCACCAGGAGGCAGGCGTCGCGGCTCAGGCGCTCGAGCGCGTCGGCGGTGTAGTCGCTCACGACCTCGCGGTGGACCACGACGTCCGGGAACTGCTCGCCGAGCCCGGCGACGGCCTCGGCCAGGACGGCCTCCTCCTCCTCCGGGAGGCGGCCCCAGCCGGTGGACCAGCCGAGGCTCGACCCGTCGCCCTCGGTCCCGTCGACCCTCCAGGTGTGCACCACGGTGAGGCCGACGCGACGCGAGGACGCCTGCGCCGCGGCGAAGGCCAGCGCGGCCCGCGAGGTCCCGGAGCCGTCGACGCCGACGACCACCGGCGCGTCGGGGGCGGCGTGGGGGCTGTAGCGCACGACCACGACGGGGGCGACCGACCGGGCGCACACCGGCGTCGACACCGAGCCGAGGACGATGCCGGCCACGGTGCTGAGCCCGCGGGACCCGAGCACGACGGTCTCGGCGTGCCGGGAGGCCTCGAGGAGGGTCGCGGCCGCCGGGCCGCAGTGCGTGAAGGTCTGCACCTCCAGGTCGGGGTGGGCGACGCGGACCCGGACGGCGCAGTCGGCGACCTCGGCCACGGCAGCTTTCCGCAGCTCCTCGCCCAGGGTGACCACGGTCCCGCCGGGGAGGAGCCCCGCACCGGTGGAGGGGTACGTGGGCGGCGGGTAGGCGTGCAGGATGCGCAGGGGTCGGCCGCGCCGCGCGGCCTCGGCGGCGGCCCACTCCAGGGCCGGCTCGCTGGAACCGGCGAGGTCGACGCCGACGACGATGGGTCGGAGGGTGCTGTTCATGGCGGACTCCTGGGGTGGGCTTCGCCTCGAGCCTGCGCCCGGACCGGCCGGTGACACAGGGCCATTGGTCCCGCCCGCGGTGGGGCCGCCGCGCCCGGCCCGGCGCGAGCCCGCCGCCCCGCCCCGAGGCCGCGAGGCCGCACGCGGATATCGGCCGCCCCTCGGGGTAGTGGAGGGATGGCCCCGCCGGACGGGAGGGTGACCGTCGGAGACCGAGGGGGACGCGCCGTGGCAGACCTCGACGACGTGAGGACGCGGATGAGGCGCAGCGCGGCCCACGGGGCGGACCGTGGGGTGCCGCTCCCGATCCGGCTCTGCCGGGCCGCGACCCAGGTCCTGCACGGCGACGGAGGGGCCGTGACCCTGGCCTACACCGAGCCCGAGCGGGTCACCCTGTGTACGACCGACGCGGCCGCCCTGGCCATCGAGCAGGTGCAGGACGTCGTCGGCCAGGGGCCGGGAGCGGAGGCCTTCCGCAGCGGGCACTACACCCGGCTCGACCTGCCGGGACCCGGCACCGGGCTCGACCCGCGGTGGCCCATGCTCGACGGGGAGGGCCTGACCGACCTGGCCCCGGTGACGGTCCATGCCGTCCCGCTCGTGCACGGTGACGTCGTGCTGGGCGTCCTGACCGTGTACCGCCGGGGCGCCGAGACCGAGATCGACCTCGGGGAGGCCGAGGCCGTGGCCCGCCTGCTGATCGCGGCCCTGGTCGCCGAGGGCCCCGCCGAGCCCGACCCGCGCAACGGACCGTGGTCCGAGCGTGCCGAGGTCCACCGCGCCACCGGCATGGTGGTCTTCCAGCTGCACGTCCCCGAGGACGAGGCCCTCGCCCTCATCCGGGCCCACGCCTACGCGCACGAGCAGAGCGTCGAGCGCACCGCCCGTCAGGTGCTCTCGCGAGGTCTCACCTTCACGTCGTCCCGTGACCGCGGCATCGAGAGCACCTGAGGTTGCTGCGCGGCCCGGAGGGGTAGCAGAGGGTATGGACGCCTTCGACCCCGACACCGCCAGCGCACCGGTCGCCATCGTCGCGGGTGCCTCCCGGGGGCTGGGCCTCGAGATCGCGCGTCAGCTGGTGGGTCGGGGCTGGCGGGTGCACGTCCTCGCGCGTGACGCCGACACCCTGCGGCGCGCCGCGTTCGGCTCCGGCCCGGGCCGGGCGCTCACCCATGTGGCCGACGTCTCCGACGCCGACGCCGTGTCCCGGGTGGTCGACCTGGTGCTGGCCGACGAGGGCCGGCTGGACGCCGCCTTCCACGTGGCCGGGACCATCCAGGTCGGCGCCCTCGACGGTGTCACCCTGGGCCACCTGCACGAGGCGGTCGACACCATGCTCTGGGGGCCGGTCCACCTGAGCCTGGCGGTGCTGCCCGCCATGCGGGCCCAGGGGCACGGCCGCATCGGGGTGGTCTCCTCCGTCGGTGGCCTCGTGGCCGTGCCGCGCCTGCTGCCCTACTCGGTGGCGAAGTTCGCCGCCGTCGGGCTCGCGGAGGGGCTGGCCGCCGAGCTCTCGGGCACGGGCGTCACCGTGACGGCCGTGACCCCGTGGCTGATGCGGACGGGAGGCCACCGGGCGGCGCGGTTCAGCGGGGCCGAGCAGGCCGACCACGCGTGGTTCTCGCTGGCCGCCTCGCTCCCGGTGCTGACCGTGCCCGTGGAGCGCGCCGCCCGCCGCATCATCGACGGGGTGCTCGCCGGGCGGGTCACCGTGACGGCCTCGCCGGTGGTGGGCGTCGTGCGCCGCGTCCACGGCCTGGCGCCGGCCACCACGGTGCGGGCCCTGGGGCTGGGTGCGCGGCTCCTCCCGGGCACGAGCCCCCGGCGGGACTGGTGGCGCCGCGACGCCCCGGCCACCGACGGCGCCGCTCTCGAGCGCACCGCCCCGAGGGCGGTGACGGCCCTGGCCACCCTCGGGCGCCGTGCGGCCCGGCGCCAGAACGAGCCCGACCCGGTTGGGGCCCACGAGCCGGGGTAACACACAGGTCCACGTCCCCGACCGCAGGAGCCGACCATGACCGACATCCCCCGACAGCAGCAGGAGTGGCCGGGGCGGACCGACGCGCTGCACCCGGCGCCCGACCACGGGGAGACCTCGTGGACCGGGCGGAGCCGCCTGGCCGGCCGGCGCGCGCTGGTCACCGGCGGCGACTCGGGCATCGGCCGGGCGGTGGCCCTGACGTTCGCGCAGGAGGGGGCGCGGGTCGTCATCACCCACCTGGCCGAGGAGGCCGACGACGCCCGCCAGACGGTCGAGGCCGTGCGTGCGGCCGGGGGGAGCGCCGACGCCGTCGTCGCCGACCTGCGCACCCACGACGCCGTGCACGCGCTGGCGGACGAGGTGCGCGAGCGCCTGGGCGGCCTGGACGTGCTGGTCTGCAACGCGGCCTACCAGATGACCCACGACCGCCTCGAGGACTTCCCGCCCGAGCAGGTCGAGCGGACCTTCGCCACCAACGTCTTCTCGACCTTCTGGCTGGTCAGCGAGCTCGCCGGCGACCTCGAGGAGTCAGGGGGCAACGTCGTGGTCACGACCTCCGTGCAGGCCTACCAGCCGAGCGAGCACCTGCTCGACTACGCCGCCTCGAAGGCGGCGCTCACGAACCTGGTGGTGAACCTGGCGCAGGACCTCGGGCCGCGCGGCGTGCGGGTCAACGCGGTGGCTCCCGGGCCGGTGTGGACCCCGCTGATCCCGGCGACGATGAGCCCCGACAAGGTCGAGGGCTTCGGGTCCGACACACCCCTGGGCCGGGTCGGCCAGCCGGTCGAGGTCGCCGCGGCCTTCGTCTTCCTGGCCTCCGAGGAGGCGAGCTACGTCTCCGGCAGCGTCCTGGGCGTGACCGGCGGCAAGCCGGTGTTCTGAGCCGCCCGCCGGGTGTGCGTCGGGACCGCTGGGGGTAGGGGTCCCTCACCGAAAGGACCCACCAGGAGGTAGACCGTGCGAGCAGTGACGTGGCAAGGGACCAAGGACGTGCGGGTCGAGGACGTCCCCGACCCCCGCATCGAGCAGCCCACCGACGCGGTCATCCGGGTCACGAGCACCAACATCTGCGGCTCCGACCTGCATCTCTACGAGCCCCTGGGCGCCTTCATGCGGCCCGGTGACGTGCTCGGGCACGAGGCGATGGGGGTCGTCGAGGAGGTCGGTACCGACGTGGGCGACCTCGCGGTCGGCGACCGCGTCGTCATCCCGTTCCAGGTGTGCTGCGGCCGCTGCTGGATGTGCGAACGCGGGCTGCAGAGCCAGTGTGAGGCGACCCAGGTCCGCGAGCAGGGCACCGGCGCAGCGCTGTTCGGCTACTCCGAGCTCTACGGCTCGGTGCCGGGCGGGCAGGCCGAGTACCTGCGGGTGCCCCACGCCGGCTACACCCACGTGAAGGTCCCCGACGGGCCCCCCGACGAGCGCTTCGTCTACCTGTCGGACGTGCTGCCCACGGCCTGGCAGGGCGTGGCGTACGCCGACCCCGGGCCCGACGGCACGCTCCTGGTGCTCGGCCTCGGCCCCATCGGCGACATGGCGTGCCGCATCGCGCAGCAGCGCGGCGTGCGCCGGGTCATCGGCGTCGACCTGGTCGACGCGCGGCTGGCCCGCGCCCGGGCGCGCGGCGTCGAGACGCTCGACCTGCGCGAGGTCGACGACGTCGGTGACGCGGTCCGCGAGCTCACGTCCGGCCGCGGGGCCGACGCCGTGGTCGACGCCGTCGGGATGGAGGCGCACGGCTCGGGGGCGGCGAAGCTGTCGCACAAGATCATCGAGGCCCTGCCTTCGGCGCTGACCCGGCCGATCATGACCCGGGTCGGCATCGACCGCCTCGCTGCGCTGTACTCGGCGATCGACGCGGTGCGGCGCGGTGGCACGGTCTCGCTCAGCGGGGTCTACGGTGGGATGACCGACCCGATGCCCATGATGACGCTGTTCGACAAGCAGGTGCAGATCCGGATGGGACAGGCCAACGTCAAGCGCTGGGTGCCCGACATCCTGCCGCTGCTCACCGACGACGACCCGCTGGGCGTCGACGGCTTCGCCACCCACCGCATGAGTCTCGAGGACGCGCCCGAGGCCTATGCCACCTTCCGGGCCAAGGAGGACGGCATGGTCAAGGTCGTGCTGAAGCCCGGCGGGATCCGGCCCGCGTGAGCGCCCACGCCGGCGCCGGTCGCCACCCCGGCCGGGACGCCTCATGACGTTGACCTGCGACGCCGTCGTCGTCGGAGCCGGCCCCAACGGTCTGGTCGCCGCCATCGCCCTCGCCGACGCCGGCTGGGACGTGGTGCTGGTGGAGGAGCAGGACGAGGTGGGCGGCGCCGTGCGCAGCGCCGAGGTCACCGCGCCCGGGTTCGTCACCGACCTGTTCAGCGCGTTCTACCCCCTCGCCGCCGCGAGCCCCGTCATCCGCGACCTCGACCTCGGGGCGCACGGCCTGACCTGGGTCCGGGCCCCCGACCCCGTCGCGCACGCCCTTCCCGACGGCCGCGGTGCCGTGCTGCGCTCCCGGGCCGAGGACACGGCGGCCGGGCTGGAGGCCCACGCGGCCGGTGACGGCGACGCGTGGCTGCGCCTGGTGCAGCAGTGGCAGCGCATCCGCGACCCCCTGCTGGACGCCCTCTTCACGCCCCTCCCGCCGGTGCGCCCCGCCCTGCGGCTGGCCCGCACCGCGCACGTCGCCGGCACCCTCGACCTGGCCCGCCTGGCCCTGAGCTCGGTGCGCCGGTTCGGGCACGAGGAGTTCCGCAGCGAGGAGGCGCGGGTCCTGTTCACCGGCAACGCCATGCACAGCGACCTCCCGCCCGACGGGGCGGGGAGCGCGCTGTTCGGGTGGCTCCTGGTGATGCTGGGCCAGGACGTCGGTTTCCCCGTGCCGCAGGGCGGCGCCGGGCGGCTCGCGGAGGCGCTGCGGCGCCGGGCCGAGTCCTGCGGGGTCCAGGTGCTCTGCGGGGTGCGCGCCGAAGCGGTCGAGGTCGTCAGCGGGCAGGCCCGCGGGGTCCGCCTCGCCGACGGGCGGCGGGTCCGTGCCCGTCGCGCGGTGGTGGCCGACGTGTCGGCGCCCGCACTCTACGAGCGGCTCCTGGCCGACGAGGTCCTGCCCGACCGCTTCCGTGCGGACCTGCGGCGCTTCCAGTGGGACCCGGCGACCATCAAGGTCGACTGGGCCCTGGAGCGACCGGTCCCGTGGGTGTCGCCCGAGGTCCGTGGCGCGGGCACCGTCCACCTGGGCGCCGACGACGACGGGCTGGTCGGGGTGGCGGCCGACCTGGCCGTCGACCGCGTGCCCGAGCGGCCCTTCGTGCTGTTCGGCCAGATGACGACGGCCGACCCCACGCGCTCACCCGTCGGGACCGAGTCGGCCTGGGCCTACAGCCACCTACCGCGCGAGGGCGCCCGCGACCCCGAGGTCGTGGCCCGCCAGGTCGAGCGGATGGAGCAGGAGGTGGAGCGGGTGGCGCCGGGCTTCGGCTCGAGCGTGCTGGCGCGCCACGTCCAGTCCCCGGCCTCGCTGGAGGCCGACGACACGAACCTCAGCCGGGGCGCGCTCAACGGCGGGACGGCCGGCCTGCACCAGCAGCTGGTGTTCCGCCCCACGCGGGGCCTGGGCCGCCCGGAGACACCCGTCCCGGGGTTGTTCCTGGCCAGTGCCTCCGCCCACCCCGGGGGCGGCGTCCACGGAGCCTGCGGATGGAACGCCGCCGTGGTCGCCCTGGCCCAGCACGGGCCCCTCGGGCCGGCCCGCCGGGCGCTGGCCCGCACTGCCTGGGCGCGGGTGCTGCGGCCGGACCGCTGACCCCGCCGCCGCCCGCGCGCGGGCGGCGTCACGGGAGCGGCGTCACGGAAGCAGTGTCACGCGAGCAGGGTCATGCGGGCTGGGTGCCCTCCCCGCGGGACAGCCGGTAGCGGCCCTCGGCCACCAGGGCGAGCCGCAGCAACGTCTCGCGGTTGCGCGGCAGGATCACCGCCTGCCGCAGCGGCATCGGGACCAGGCGCCCGGGCCCGTTGGAGGCGTCCTCGGCGATCGAGACCGTGCAGGTCTCCGGCCCGTCCGCGACCACCTCGATCTCGACCCGGGCCTCCCCGGCGGGCCACCCGCGGGCGGTGAGGAGGATGCGCCGCGGGGGATCGGCCTCCTCGACGACGGTGGTGTCGGAGAGCGTGGCCGGCCACAGACCGACGCTGTGGTGCAGCCGGGTGCCGGGCTGGGGCCACCCCTGGTCGACGTCGCGCACCCGGCTGGCGCCCACGACCCACGTCGCGTACTGCCAGCCGTCGCGGACCACGTCCCACACGGCCTCGGCGGGAGCGGCCACCGAGCGGGACACGCGGGGGCGGTGCAGGCGTCGTTCGTCGGTCATCGGGTCATCCTCGTCGGTGGCGGGGTCGTCGCGCGGGTCGGCACGGACGGGGGAGGGGTGCGGGAGGAGGCCATCGAGGGCTCCTTTCGTCGATGGCCTGCGAGTACCCGGCGGCCGGCCGCGCCAACCCTCGGCGCGCCCGTGGTTGCGTTCCACCGGCCTCAGCCCGTCGCGGCGGCTCCCGCGGGCAGCAGGACGCGCTCGAGGAACGCGCCGAGCTCGTCCGCGGCGTCGAGAGGCAGGACGTGGGCCACGTACTGGTCCGGCCGGACGAGCACCAGGCACCCGGCCTCGCGGTCGATGCCCCGCACCGTGAAGACGTCCTCGTCCGGGTCGGGGGTGAACACCTTCTCGTAGTCCACCAGGCCGAAGCGGCCCTTGCGGGGGAGGAGCGCGAGGGGAAGGTCGGCCGTGGTGACCCGCACATGGTCCTGCTGGAGGACGGCGCGGACGTCGACCACGGCGTCGGGGTCCTCGCCCGGGCGGGTGAACCGGGCGACCGGCGAGCGCCGCGGGTCGCCCAGGACCCCGCAGAACGCGCGCAGGCGTGACTCCGGCGACCGGGGGTCGGCCCGGTCCCCGAAGGCGTAGACCCGCCAGCGCCCGTCGGCCTCGTGGATGTGCCCCAGGTGCATCCGCCGCGCATCGGCGAGGCGGACCACCGGGGCGGAGTGGAACCGCTCACCGACGCCGAACCCCCGGGCGAGGTGCTGCCCGGCCTCGTCGCCGGTCAGCATCCCGGCGGGGTACCGCGTCGCGACCCCGGCCGTGTACCGCCCCTGCCGGGCGAAGTGCTCCTGGAACCCCCCGGGGGCGGGACCGGGCCCGGCCGCGCCGGCGGTGAGCATGGTCGCGAACTCACGGTCGAAGTCGATGAGCCGCTGCGCCACGGCCTGTCGCTCCGCCGAGTAGGTACGGAGCAGGTCGGGGCGGGCCCGGCCCCGCACCACGGCGGCCAGCTTCCAGCCGAGGTTGAAGGCGTCCTGCATCGAGACGTTCATGCCCTGGCCGGCCTTCGGGCTGTGGGTGTGACACGCGTCGCCGGCGAGGAAGACCCGGGGGAGGGCGGCGTCCCGGCCGTCGCCTCCGTCGTCGAAGCGGTCCGTCAGGCGCTGCCCGATCTCGTAGACCGACCACCACGCGACCTCCTTCACCTCGAGGGTGTGCGGGTGCAGGATCCGCCGCGCCGCCGCGATGACGTCGTCGGCCGTGACCGCGCGGGCGCCGACGCGCTCCCCGGGGGCCAGCCGGTCCATCTCGACGTACATCCGGACGAGGTAGCCGCCCTCGCGGGGGATCACGAGCATGCTGCCGCCGCCCGCGGACCGGACGACGTTCTTGAACCGGATGTCCGGGAAGTCGGTCACGGCCAGGACGTCCATGACTCCCCACGCCTGGTTGGCCGAGTCCCCGTGGAGGCCACGGCCGATGGCGCCGCGCACCGCGCTCCGGGCGCCGTCGCACCCCACGACGTAGCGGGCACGCACCGTGGTCGTCCCCGCGTCGGGTCCGCCGTCGGTGGGGCGCAACGTCACGGTCACCGGATGGGTGCCCTCGTCGCCGACGTCGAGCGAGACCATCTCGAGGCCGTACTCCGGCTCCAGGCGCGCGGGCGCCGTCCGCATCGCGTCGAGCAGGAAGTCACCGATCCGCGCCTGGTTCAGGATCAGGTGGGGGAACTCCGACAGCCCGTCCTCGACGTCCTGGACGCGGCCGCTGCGGACGATGTGCTCGGGTCGCTCGGGATCGGGGCTCCAGAACACGGTCTCGGTGACCGCGCAGGCCTCGTGCAGCACACGATGGGCGAAGCCGAAGGCCTCGAACATCTCCATCGAGCGGCACGCCACCCCGTCGGCATGGCCCCGGTCGAGCGGACCTGCGCGGCGCTCGACCACCCGGGTCGTCACGTCGGGGAAGCGGGCGAGCTGGGCGGCCAGGACGAGCCCGGCGGGCCCGGTCCCCACGACCAGGACGTCCACCTCGTCCGGCGCGGGCGACGGCGCGGCGGCCGGGGTCGGGGTGAGCGCGGGGTCGCCGGGGTGGAAACCGTCGAGGTAGGCCTGCATGGGGTCTCCTTCCGCGGACGACGCCCGCACAATTCGTCAGTGTACTGAATGAAATGGTCGCAGAGGCCGAGGGGGAGCCGGTGTCGGCTCAGGCGTCGGGCAGGCGGGCGACGCGGGCCAGCCGCGCGCGGAACGAGGGGCGGGCCCGGGCGGGGAGGGGAGCCAGGACGACGTCCTGGAGCGCGAGGACCCGGGGTTCGTGCTCGTCCAGCGCGCGGCGGCCCTCGCCGGTCAGGGAGAGGCGCCGACGGCGAGCGTCGTCGGGGTCGCGCTCGCGGGTGACCCAGCCGCGCCGTTCGAGACGTGCCCCCACATCGGCGGTGGTGGAGCGGTCCAGGCCGGTCCGGGCGCCGAGCTCCCCCTGGTCGACGCCGGGCCGACCGTCGAGCACGTGGAGGACGGCGTACTGGGGCCCCGTGAGGGCACCGCCGAGCATCTCGGCGAAGATCGCCGTGTGCACCTGCTGGGCCCGGCGCAGCAGGTGCCCCGGGATCCGCCACGGGGCGTCGGGCCCGTGCCCCGCGCCGGGGACGTCCTCGACCCGGGCCACCGCCGCGAGGTCCCGCACGAACGCGCTCCGCTCACGCGCGGACAGGGGCGCCAGCAGCCGGTCCTGGACGATGCTGGCCCGCGGGTGCAGAGCCCGCAGCTGCGCCGCACCCGACGAGGTGAGGCCGAGGAGGTCGCGGCGGCGGTCGGCGGGGTCGGTCACGCGGGTCAGCCAGCCGCGGGTCTCGAGCCGCCGGACGACCTGCGCGGTGGTGCTCCGGTCGAGCGAGGCGAGGGCACCGACCGTGCGCTGGTCGACGCCCGGGCGGGCCTCGACGGCCGAGAGGACGGCGTACTGGGGGCCGGTCGCGTCGGGCCCGACGACGCCCGCCCACACCTCCGTGTGGTGCTGCTGGGCCCGGCGCAGCAGGTGCCCGCACAGCGCGCCGAGCGGCACATGCCCGGCCGCCGCGACCCGGGCGGGCTGCTCCTCGAAGGGCACGGGGACTCCTGGGTCGGGCGACGGGTCAGCCCTCAGGGTAGGAGGCCGAGGTCCGCTCCGCCGGAGGGGGTGACGGTGGGCCGGGTCAGCCGCTCAGGCCGGGACGCTGCCCATCCCGTGCGAGCGCACCGTCTCCTCCATCCCGGGCGAGCCCAGGAGGCCCAGGGCCGCCGCGGCGCGCTCCGCCTGGTGCGAGGCGCGCAGCACGGCACCACTGAAGACGGTGGTCACCGCCGCGGCGCCGGGGAGGGGCCCGACCACGCGCACGCCGGGCATCCCCGCGAGCTCGCTGTACTGCTGGATGCCGACGTCGGCCTGCCTGTCGAGCAGCATCCGGGCGACCGGCACCCCCGCGGGCGCCTGGACCAGACGCTCCCCGAGCTCACGAGCCAGACCCCACTGCTCGAGCCGCGCGGTGAGGGCCCGGCCGCTCGGGCCGGTCGAGTAGCCGATCGTCCGCGCCGCTCGCAGGACGGCGACCAGGTCCTCCTCGGTGTCCAGCACGGGCACCGGGGCGGAGGACGGGACCGCGAGGACGACCTGCGAGGTGAACAGGGGCCGCAGCGTCCCGGGGACCAGCCGGCCGGCGCTCTCCAGGCCGGTCATGGCGTCCTCGGCCAGCACCAGGAGGTCGGCGGTCTCCCCTTCGCGCACGCGCCGGGCCACCTCGACGCCGCCGGCGGAGGCGAACGTCAGGGAGACGTCGTGGTCGCGGTGGAGCGCCTGGCTCAGCGAGCGCAGCAGGGTCTCCGTGGCCCGGGACGAGAGCCCCTCGAGCGCCCCTGCGTCCGCCGGGCTCACCGGCCGGCCCTCACGCGGCACGGCGAGTGGGGGTCAGGGGGCATCGAGCAGCGCATCGATGACGCTCGCGATGTGGCCCCGCATCGCCGCCTCCGCCGCGGCCGGGTCACGCGCGATGACCGCCTCGATGATCTGCTCGTGCTGGCGGAGGGACACGGCGGAGCGGCCCGGGCGGAGGGACAGCTGGAACTGGTGGCGGACCATCTGTCCGCGCAGCTCCTCGATGATGCGCTGCGCCGTACCGTGCCCGGCCATCTCGCGGACCTTGCGGTGCAGGCGGGCGTTGAGCTCGCTGTAGAGCAGCGGCTCACCGGCCGAGACCGCCTCGCGCATGTCGCCGCCGATGCGGCGCAGCTCGGCGGCGTCCTCGTCGGTGGCGAGCTCGGCGGCCCGCGCCGCGACGAGGCCCTCGACGACCATCCGCACCTGGGTGATCTCGATGGCCTCGTCGAGGGTGATCTCGCGGATCCGGGCGCCGCGGTTGCGCTGGAGCTCGACCAGCCCCTGGGCCGCGAGGTCGCGCAGGGCCGAGCGCACCGTGAACCGGCTCGCGTCGAACTGCTCGCACAGCTCGGCCTCGACCAGGCGCTGGTTGGGCGCGAAGTCGCCCCGCAGGATGGCGGCCCGCAGACCGTCCGCGACGGTGGTGTCCGTGCTCAACGCGGTCGCTCCTCGAGGCGCTCGACGGGGGTGGGGATGCTGGGGTGGAGGCTAGCCGCTCGGGCCGCGGGGGACCGAGCCGTCCGAGGGGCGCCTCCGTCCCGTGGGCCGCCGATGGCGCTCATGAGACCGGACCCGGCTCGTCCTGCGGGCGGTGGCCCTGCTTCGCCTGCTGGATGAGCTCGTAGACGTGGGCCCGCAGCTCCGCGAACCGGGGGGTGGAACGGGTCCCGAGCTGGTCGCGGTCACCGGGCAGGTCGACGACGACGTCCTCGAGGATGACGGTCGGGCGGTTGGACAGCACGAGGATGCGTTCCCCCAGGTACACCGACTCGTCGATGTCGTGGGTGACGAAGAGCACGGTGACGCCGAGGCGCTGCCAGAGCGCCCGCACGAGGTCCTCGAGGTCGGCCCGCGTCTGCGCGTCGACCGCGGCGAACGGCTCGTCCATGATGAGCACCTTGGGCTCGTAGGCGACGGCGCGGGCGATGGCCACCCGCTGCTGCATACCGCCGGAGAGCTGCCACGGGTGGGCGTCGCCGGAGTCGGCGAGGCCCACGGCCTCGAGGGCCTCGCTGACGATGCGCCGCCGCTCGGCCGCGGCGACCTTGCGCTCGATGAGCGGGCGCTCGACGTTCTGGCGCACCGTCATCCACGGGAAGAGGCTGCGGCCGTACTCCTGGAAGACCACGGCCATGCCGCGCGGAGGTTCGGTCACCGTCTCGCCGTCCAGCACGATCTCGCCGGCGGTGGTGTCGAGCAGGCCGGCGATGCAGCGCAACAGGGTGGTCTTGCCCGCGCCGGACGGCCCGACGATGCACACGAGCTGGCCCCGCGGGACCGAGAAGGTGAGGTCGCGGATGGCCTCGACGGAGCGTCCCTGGCCGGTGTAGGTCTTCTGCAGCCCCCGGACGTCGAGGACGGCGTCGGCCGCCCCTGCCGGGGAGGTGGGGTCGGTGGTGTCGGTCGTGCTCATGTCAGGCTCCTCGGTTGGCGTCGCGCAGGCCCCGGTACCACGCCAGGGCCCGGTGTTCGACGAGTCGGAAGACGAGGGAGAGGACGAAGCCGAGCAGGCCGAGCATGATGATGCCCGTCCACATCTCGGGGATCGCGAACCCTCGTTGGAACTGCACGATCGAGGCCCCGAGCCCGCGGTTGGCCCCGAACAGCTCGGAGATCACCATCAGGATGACGCCGATGGACAGCGCCTGGCGGGCGCCGGCCGCGATCTGCGGGCTCGCGCCCCGCAGGACGACGTGCACCAGGCGCGACCGCCGGCTCAGGTGGTAGCAGCGCGCGGTGTCGAGCAGGACCTCGTCGACGCCGCGCACCCCCTCGACCGTGTTGAGCAGGACCGGCCACACGCAGCCGAGCGCGATGGTGATGACCTTCGAGGTCGACCCCGTGTAGCCGAGGAAGAGCGCGATGAGCGGGACCAGGACCGGCGGCGGCACCGCCCGGAAGAACTCCAGGGTCGGCTCGGTGAAGGCGCGCACCCGGCGGGACAGGCCCACCAGCATCCCGACGGCGACGCCCGCCACGACGGCCAGGGCGTACCCGACGAGCAGGCGCACGACGCTGGGCAGCACGTCCTCGGTCATCCGCCCGGAGAACCAGGTGCCCGGGAACTTCGCGACGATGGTGCTCAACGGCGGCCAGAACGGGCTGGTGCTGCCGGCCGAGGCGAACCACCAGACGGCGACCAGGACCAGCGGGAGGCCCAGGGCGTACCCGAGCCGCCGCAGCACGGTGAGGGGGGTCATGCCGCGTCCCTCCGCACCGACGGGTGCCACCGCAGGACGCGCTTCTCGATGGCCCGGGCCAGCAGGTTGACCGCCACCCCGAGCAGGCCGACGGCGATGACGAGCGCGTAGGTCTCGGGCACCGCCCCGGAGGACTGGGCGACGCCGATGGTCTGGCCCAGCCCGGGGACGCCGATGACCAGCTCGGCGGTGATCTCGAGGATCAGCGCGACCGCGGCCGCGAGCCGGAACCCGGTGACCACGTAGGGGAGGGCGGTCGGCCACACGACGTGGCGGCCGGTGGAGAACACCGAGAACCGGTAGGAGCGGGCGGTGTCGCGGGCGACGGGGTCGACGTCGGCCACGCCGTAGAGGACCTGGACGAGGACCTGCCAGGTGGCGGCGTACACGACCAGGACCAGGGCCGAGGGCAGCCGGCTGCCGAAGAGCAGGACCACGAGGGGGATGAGCGCGACCGACGGGATGGGCCGGAGGAACTCGATCGTGGAGGACGTCGCGTCGCGCAGGAACGGGACGCTGCCGATGACCAGCCCCAGACCGACACCGAGCACCATCGCGAGGGCGAGCCCGAGCGCCCAGCCGCGGACGGTCAGCCCGAGCAGGGTCCAGAAGTCGGGGTCGACCACGATCTGCGCGAGCCGCGCGAGGATCTGGCTGGTCGGCGGCAGGTAGTGGGGGTTGACCAGGCCGGAGCGGGGCAGGACCTCGCCCACGACTCCGACGGTGACCAGCCCCAGCACCCCGAGCAGCGCGTCGCTGCCCGGGAGGGGAAGGCGGCGGCTCCGGGACGGGCCGATGGACGCGGTGCTCACGGTGTCGGGGCTCCTCGGGGGTGGTGGTCGGTGGGCCCGGTCACCGCGCCGCCGGAGGGCGGCGCGGTGACCGTGGACCTCACGGGAGGAGCGTGCTGACGTCGACCTTCTTGGTGAAGAGGCCGTCCTGGGTACCGAGGTCCGCCAGGAGCTGCACCGAGTCGGTGTTGATCTCGGACGTCCACTTGGGCAGCGTGACGGCCTGCTGGGCCTTCGCATCGAGCTTGGTGTACTTCGGGAGGATGGCGCGGGTCTCGTCCTGGTGCGCCTGGGCGTAGTCCAGCGACTTGTTCATCGCCGCGGTGAACTTCTTGACGATGTCGCCGTGCTCCTGGACGTAGGAGGCCGAGGTGAAGTAGAGCGCGATCTGCATGCCCGGCTCGACGCCGGCGAGGTTGGACCCGAGGTAGCGCTCACCCTGGCTCTTGGCGATGGTCAGGAACGGCTCGACCACCTGGCCGGCGTCGATGTCGCCCTTGGCGACCGCGGCCGCCATGTCCGGGAAGGGGAGCTCGGTGTACTGGATGGTCGACGGGTCGCCGCCGTCGTCGCGCACCCACTTGTTGATGGTCGTCGTCATGATGTTGTTCAGGTTGTTGACGCCGACCTTCTTGCCCGCGAGGTCCTTGGGGCTCTTGATCGGGCTGTCCTGCTTGACCACCACGCCGCCGAAGTCCTTGGCCGGGTCGTCGGTCGCCTGGTTACCGGAGGCCACGGCCTTCAGCGGCAGACCCTTGGCGGTCGCCAGCAGCAGGGAGGTCGTGTTGCTGAACCCGAACTGGTACTGGCCGCTGACGACGGCGGGGACGATGGCCGCGCCGCCCTGGGCGAGCTCGAGCTTGACGTCGAGGCCCTCGTCCTTGAAGAAGCCCTGGTCGACGCCGAGGTAGATGGGCGCCACGTCGATGATCGGGATGACCCCGACCGTCAGCGGGGTCATCGCTCCGCTGCCGCTGCCGCCGCCGGCCGCCGACGAGGACGCCGAGGACGACGTGCCCAGGCTCCCGTCGCCGGAACCGCACGCGGCGAGGAGCAGCGCGGAGGTGGCACCGAGGGCGATCAGTCCCACCCGACGGGACACTCGTCGGGGGGCGGTGGTGGACAGGTGCATGGGGGCTCCTCCTTGAGTCCGGCGACGCTCGCCGTCGAGCGCGTGCGCCAGAGTCAACAGTATTGTCAACAATCTCGTCAACCACTCCGGCGACATTTTGAGACGGGCCCCCACCCCGGGGCCGGCCGGACCGCGGGCTCAGACGACGACGCCCTCGAGGGTCTCGGGCGCGAACAGCTCCCGCGGCGACCACGCACGGTCGGCCAGCCCCTGGTCGAAGGAGTAGCGCAGGAAGGTCTCGAGGGTGCCCTCGTTGCCGGGGAGGCCGTAGGTCCAGTAGTCCGCACCCATCACGGCCCGGGTGGCCGCGACCTCGTCCGGCAGCCACGGCAGCGTGTAGCGCAGCGAGGCCGTCTCGTCGATGCCCACCATCGTCAGGGCCCGGGAACGCTCGAAGGCCGTGGTGAGGCTGCGCGCGAGCCAGCGGTGGGCCTCGTACACGTCGCGACGGATGACCACGACGTGCATGATCGGGAAGATGCCGGTCCGGGCGAAGTAGTCCTGCTCGGTGGCGCGCGAGTCGGGGAAGAGGCGCCGGACCCGTGGGTCGCCGGCCGTGAACGGGGCGGGTGTCCGCGGCGTGTAGAGCGCGTCGACCTCGCCCTCCGCGAGCATCTCGGCCAGCGTCGCACCCGCTGGGATCGGTGCGATCTCCACCCCGTCGGGGACGGAGAAGGAGAGCTTCTCGGTGCGGCCCGGCGTGTGCAGCCCGCCGGTGCGGTACCGCACCGCGTCGACCGGGACGCCGTGGTGCTCGGCCAGGATCCCCCGGATCCACACCGCGGCCGTCACCTGGTACTCGGGCACCCCGACGACGCGGCCGACGAGATCCTCCGGTCGCTCGATCCCCGAGTCCGCGTTCACGTAGATCCCGCTGTGCCGGAACATCCGCGACGGGTAGACCGGGATGGCCACGAACGGCGACGGGTCCTGCGCGAGGGTCATCACGTACGTCGACAGCGAGAGCTCCGCGACATCGAACTCGCGGTAGCGCACCATCCGGAAGAAGGTCTCCTCGACGGGGAGCGTGAGGTAGGTCAGGTCGGCCCCCTCCACGGTCACCTGGCCGGTGCGCAGGGCCGCCGTCCGGTCGTAGTCGGCGCAGGCCAGGCTGAGCTGAACGGTGCTGGTTCCCATGGGTTCTCCTCGGGTGTGTGTGGGCGTGGGTGTGGGAGGTCAGAGGATGACGGACACGGCCTTGGTCTGGGTGAAGCCCAGCAGCTCCTCGAGCGACTCCTCGCGCCCGAGGCCGGAGGCCTTGGTGCCTCCGTACGGCACGCCCGGGAAGTGGCGGGAGGTCCCGTTCACCCAGACGAACCCCGCGTCGAGGGCCGCGGCCATCCGGTGGGCCCGCGAGACGTCACGGGTCCAGACCGCCGCCGTCAGGCCGTACTCGACCCCGTTGGCGACCGCGACGGCCTCGTCCTCGGTGCGGAAGGTGAGCACGGACAGGACCGGCCCGAAGACCTCCTCCCGCGCCAGGGCCATCTCGGGCTGCACGTCCACCACCAGGGTCGGCTCGACGTAGTGCCCCCCGGCGAGCGATGCCGGTGCCCGGCCGCCGACGACGACCCGGGCGCCCTCGGCCTCGGCCGTCGCGACGTGGCGCAGCACGCGGTCGGCCTGCTCCGTGGAGACGAGGGGGCCCACGTCGGTGGCGGGGTCGGTGGCGGGGCCGACCCGCAGCGTGCGCAGGCGCTGCGCGACCCGCTCGACGAAGGCCTCGGCGACGTCCTCGTGGACGAGCAGACGCGAGGTGGAGCCGCAGGACTGCCCGGTGCTGGCGACGAGGTTCATGCCGTCGACGGCGCCGTCGGCCGCGCGGTCCAGGTCGGTGTCCGGGAAGACGACCATGGCGTTCTTGCCGCCGAGCTCGAGGGTCACCTGCTTGACCCCGACCGCCGCCGCCGCGCCCTGGATGGCCCGGCCGGTCCGCTCGCTCCCGATGAACGCGATCCGCCGGACCGTGGGATGGCGCACGAGCGCCTCTCCCGTCTCCGGGCCCCGCCCGGTGACCACCCCGAGGACCCCGGGTGGCAGGACGCCACGGAACAGCTCCCCGAGGCGCAGCGCCGAGAGCGGGGTCTGGTGGGCCGGTTTGAGGACGACGGTGTTCCCGGCGACGGGGGGGGCGGCGATCTTGCCGGCGGCGAACATCAGCGGATGGTTGAAGGGCAGGATGCGGGCCACCACCCCCCACGGCTCCCGGACGGTGTAGTGCAGGTTGTCGGCGGAGGCGGGGATCGTCTCCCCGCGCAGGTCCAGGGCCCATCCCGCGAACAGGCGCAGCGACTCCGCCGCGCGGCGCACGTCGGCGAGCATGCTGCGGACGGGGCTCCCCAGGCCGCGGGCATCCAGCTCGGCCAGCTCGTCCTCATGGTCCAGCAGGACGGCCGCGAGCCGGCCGACGACCTCCCCCCGCTCGGGAGCCGATGTCGCCCGCCAGGCCGGGAAGGCGGCCGCGGCGGCACGGACCGCGGCGTCCACGTCGCCGGCGGTGGCGTCGGGGGCGTCGGCGAGGTGCTCGCCGGTGCTGGGGTCGCTGACGGGGTAGGTGCGGCCGCCCTCGGCGGCGCGCAGCTCGCCGCCGACGAGCAGGCGCCAGTCGCGGTCCACGGGAGACGGCATGGCAGCTCCTGCTCGCTGGGGGTGCCGGACGGTGTTCCGGACGGTGTGCCGGACGGTGTTCCGGACGGCACAATATGTCACTCTTTACGTAAAGTACGACCATCTGACCGGCTCGTCGTCCGACGGGCCCCGCGAAGAGACCCGAGGAGGGCGTCCGTGTCGCTGCGCTCCGCCCTGCTGGCCCTGCTCGAGGTGCGGCCGATGACCGGCTACGAGCTGGCCAAGCAGTTCGACCAGAGCGTGGGCTTCGTCTGGCACGCGAGCCACTCCCAGATCTACCCCGAGCTACGCCGCCTCGAGGAGGCCGGGCTCGTGCGCGCGCAGGCCAGCGCCCGCGGGACGCATGCCACGAAGCGCACCTACTCGGTCACCGACGCGGGCTGCGCGGCGCTCGCGGACTGGGTCCAGCGGGTCGACCCCCCGGTCCGGGAGCGGTCGGCGGAGTACCTCAAGGCCACCTACCTCGAGCTCGGCTCCTACGACGACGCCCGCCGCCAGTACGCGGCGCACCGGGCCTTCCACGAGGACCAGCGCCGGCGCTGGGCCGCACACGCGGACGCGCTGGAGGCGCACGACACCGAGCTGCTGCGGCTGCGGCTGGCCCGTGCCCCGCAGGCCGCCCACGCGGCCGTCGTCGCCTACAAGGTCCACGTCTACCGGGGGCTGGTGGAGCGGGCGGCCCTCGAGGTCGCCTGGGCCGAGAGGGGCCTCGAGCTCGTGGACCGGCTGCAGGCCGCGGCGGGCGCGCCCGGCGACGCACCGCCGGCCCCACCGCGTCCCGCCTGACCGGCCGGCGTCCGAGCCTTGGCCATCGGGACCGGCGAGCACCTAAGGTCGTGCGCATGGCACCGCCGCCCGAAGGTCGCACCGGGGACGCCGGCGGGCCGGTCCGCACCGCCGCGGGCAAGGTCCTGGCCGTGCTCGCCACCTTCACCCGCGACCAGCAGAGCCAGTCGCTCTCGCAGATCGCCCGGCACGCGCGCATCCCGCTGAGCACCGCCCACCGCATCGTCGCGGAGCTGGCCGACTGGGGTGCTCTCGAACGCGGGGAGGACGGCACATGGCACGTCGGGCTCCGGCTGTGGGAGGTCGGCTCGGCCGCGCCGCGGACGCAGATCCTGCGGGACGCGGCGCTGCCGTTCATGCAGGACCTGTACGAGGGGACCCACGAGAACGTCCAGCTCGCCGTCCGCGAGGGCACCGAGCTGGTCTTCGTCGAGCGGATCGCCGGGCACCGGTCGGTCGAGCTCATCACCATGGTCGGTGCCCGGTTCCCCCTGGCGGCCACGGGCATGGGCCGCGTCCTCCTGGCCCACGCGCCCGCCGAGATCCGGGAGGTGGTCCTCGAGCACCCGCTCCAGGCGTTCACCCCCTTCACCATCACCGACCCGGAGGTGCTGCGCGCCCAGCTCAACGGCATCCGGCGCGAGCAGGTCGTCGTCAGTGACCGGCAGCTGTCCGAGAGCACGCTGGCGGTGGCCGCCCCGGTCCGGATCGGGGCCACGGGCCCGGTGCACGCCGCCCTCGGGGTCGTGGTCGCCGCCGAGCGCACCACGGACCGGGTCCGCGCCCTGCGCCGCCCGGTGCTGCTGGCCGCCCAGGGCATCTCGGACGCCCTCGGGCGTCGGGTGGGCGCGACCGGGGTGTGAGTCGGGGCGGTCCTGTCTTCCGCCAGGCGGAAAGGCCGCTGCGCCGGGGGCGAGCGCGATGGGACGTTCGGGATCACGCACCCACGGAATCGAGGAGCAGCCATGACGGACCAGGAAGTGGCCGAGACCACCGAGGTCCCGGTGGCCATCGTCGGTGCCGGACCCTCCGGGCTCATGCTCGCCCACCTGCTCGCCCGCGCCGGTGTCGACGCCGTGGCGGTCGAGAGCCGGACGCGCGCCGAGATCGAGTCCACCCACCGCGCGGGGATCCTCGAAGCCGACAACGCCCGGGCCCTGGTCGAGACGGGGGTGTCGGACCGCATCCTGCGCGACGGCCACGAGCACGAGGGCATCGAGCTCCGCTTCGACGGGCGGGGCCACCGGATCGACTTCGCCGAGCTGGTCGGTGCCTCCGCGTGGCTGTACCCCCAGACCGACGTCTTCACCGACCTCGCCGACGCCCGCGCCCGCGACGGGGGGGTCGTGCACTACGGCGTGCGCGACACCGAGGTGCTCGACGTCGAGGGGGATGCGCCCCGGGTGCGGTTCACCGACTCCTCCGGCATCCGGCACGAGCTCCGGGCGCGCTACGTCATCGGTGCCGACGGGTCGCGCAGCACCTGCCGCGCCCTCGTGCCTCAGGACCGGAGCACCCAGTTCTTCAAGGAGTACCCCTTCGCCTGGTTCGGCATCCTGACCCACGCCCCGGTCAGCGCCCCGGAGCTGGTCTACGCCCAGTCCGAGCACGGCTTCGCCCTCATCAGCCAGCGCACCGACGCCGTCCAGCGGATGTACTTCCAGTGCGACCCCGACGAGGACGTCGACGCCTGGGACGACGCGCGGATCTGGGAGACCTTGCAGCAGAGGGTCGCCGGTCGCGACGGCTTCTCGCTGCGCGAGGGCCCCGTCTTCGAGAAGACCGTCCTGCGCTTCCGCTCCTTCGTCCAGCAACCGATGCGGTGGGGCTCGCTCGTGCTGGCCGGCGACGCCGCCCACACCGTCCCGCCGACCGGCGCCAAGGGGCTCAACCTCGCCCTGCACGACGTGCAGATCCTCGCCGACGTGCTGGCCCGCACCGTGCACAGCGGCGACGACGCCGTCCTCGACGAGTTCGAGCCCCGGGCCCTCCAGCGGGTGTGGCGGGCCCAGAACTTCTCGTACTGGATGACCCAGCTGCTCCACACGACGCCGGGGAGCACGGCGTTCGACCACCGGCG
Source organism: Phycicoccus duodecadis (assembly GCF_002846495.1). Lineage (NCBI taxonomy): Bacteria > Bacillati > Actinomycetota > Actinomycetes > Micrococcales > Intrasporangiaceae > Phycicoccus > Phycicoccus duodecadis. The sequence continues at coordinate 296,476 of NZ_PJNE01000001.1, read as the reverse complement.
CCAGGTCGGCGAGCTCGACAACGTCGTGGGCACCCGGGCCGGTCGTACCTACCTCGCGGAGCAGTACACCGGCTGGCCCACCCGCGACACCTGACAGGCCGACCGAACCGACCGACCCGACCGACCCGACCGACCCCTCGAAGGAGACTGCGCCGCGTGATCATCGACTGCCACGGCCACTTCACCACGGCTCCGCCCCAGCTCGCCCGGTGGCGGGACCGGCAGGTCGCCGCCGTCGGCGACCCCGCGAACGCCCCGGACCCGGCCGACCTCGTCATCTCCGACGACGACCTGCGCGAGGCCGTCGAGGGCAACCAGCTGCGGCTCATGGACGAGCGGGGGAGCGACCTGACGATCTTCTCGCCGCGGGCCAGCTTCATGGCGCACCACATCGGGGACCTCGCGGTCTCCTCCACCTGGGCCCGCATCTGCAACGACCTGGTGCACCGGGTCAGCACGCTCTACCCGGAGCGGTTCGCGATGGGGGCGATGCTGCCGCAGTCACCGGGGGTCGACCCCGCCACGTCGCTGCCCGAGCTGCGCCGCGCGGTCGAGGAGCTGGGGGCCGTGACGGTCAACCTCAACCCGGACCCGTCGGGAGGCCGCTGGACGGCGCCGCCGCTCACGGACCGCGCCTGGTACCCGATCTACGAGGCCCTGGTCGAGTACGAGGTCCCCGCGATGGTCCACGTCAGCACCTCCTGCAACCCGGCCTTCCACACCACCGGGGCCCACTACCTCAACGCCGACACCACGGCCTTCATGCAGCTGCTGCAGGGTGACCTGTTCGCGGACTTCCCGACCCTGCGCCTGGTCATCCCGCACGGCGGGGGTGCGGTGCCGTACCACTGGGGCCGCTTCCGGGGCCTGGCCATGGCCCTCGGCCGGCCCGACCCCGAGGCCCTCCTCGACAACGTGCTGTTCGACACCTGCGTGTACCACCAGCCGGGCATCGACCTGCTCACCGACGTCATCCCCAGCCGCTCCGTGCTGTTCGCGAGCGAGATGATCGGCGCCGTCCGCGACATCGACGCCCGCACCGGCCACCACTTCGACGACACCCGTCGGTACGTCGACGCCACCCCCCACCTCACCGACGACGAGCGCACCGCCGTGTACTCCGGCAACGCGCTGCGCGTCTACCCCCGCCTCGCCGCCCGCCTCGGCGCGGCCGGCCACTGACGAGAGGACACCAGATGGAGCACACCGAGATCGGCGTCGTCCACACCGCGGTGACCCGCGCCGAGCCCGCGGTGGTCGCGCGCCTGGCGGCGTTCGGGGTCGCCACGGTGCACGAGGCGATGGGCCGGGTCGGCCTGATGCGCCCCTACATCCGGCCCGTGTACCGCGGAGCCCGCCTGTGCGGCACCGCGATCACGGTGCTCCTGCAACCGGGGGACAACTGGATGCTGCACGTGGCGGCCGAACAGGTCCGCGAGGGCGACGTGCTCGTGGCCGCCTGCACGACCGAGAGCGAGGACGGCTACTTCGGTGACCTCCTGGCGACCTCGCTGCGCGCGCGGGGCTGCGCCGGCCTGGTCATCGACGGCGGGGTCCGCGACGTCGCCGACCTCGAGGCGATGGACTTCCCCGTGTTCGCGCGGGCCATCAACGCCAAGGGCACGGTCAAGGCCACCCTCGGGTCGGTCAACGTCCCCGTCGTGTGCGCCAACGCCCTCGTGCGCCCCGGCGACGTCGTCGTGGCCGACGTCGACGGCGTCGTGGTCGTGCCCCGGGAACGGGCGGCCGAGGTCGCGCAGGCGGCCGCCCAGCGCGAGGCGAACGAGGAGGGCAAGCGGGAGCGCTTCCGGGCCGGCGAGCTCGGCCTGGACATGTACGGGATGCGTGAGCCGCTGGCCGCGCTCGGGCTGCGGTACGAGGACTGACGATGACCACGACGTTCGAGAAGACCCCCGGCTGGCTCGACTGGTACCCCGACCCGAGCACCCCGCACTTCCGGCTGCCCGACGGCGCCGTCGACGCCCACTGCCACGTCTTCGGGCCCGGTGCCGAGTTCCCCTTCGCCCCCGAGCGCAAGTACACCCCCTGCGACGCCTCCAAGGACCAGCTGTTCGCGCTGCGTGACCGGCTGGGGTTCTCGCGCAACGTGGTCGTCCAGGCGACGTGTCACGGAGCCGACAACAGCGCCATGGTCGATGCCCTCCGTGCCTCCGGGGGCCGGGCCCGTGGCGTCGCCACGGTGCGGCCCGACGTGACGGACGACGAGCTCGCCGACCTGCACGATGCGGGCGTCCGTGGCGTCCGCTTCAACTTCGTCCGGCGCCTCGTCGACGTGGTGCCCCAGGACGCGCTGCGCGCGGTCGTCGAGCGCATCGCCCCCCTCGGGTGGCACGTCGTCATCTACTTCGAGGCGGCCGACCTCGCGGACCTGCGTGACTTCTTCCTCTCCATCCCGGTGCCCCTCGTCGTCGACCACATGGGCCGGCCCGACGTGACCAAGGACCCGACCGGCCCCGAGTTCGAGGCGTTCCTCGACCTGATGCGGGCCAAGCCCGACATCTGGTGCAAGGTCACCTGCCCGGAGCGCCTGTCGGTGGACGGCCCGCCGGCCCTCGACGGGGAGCGACACTCCTACCGCGACGTGGTCCCGTTCGCCCGACGCGTCGTGGAGGAGTTCCCGGACCGGGTCCTGTGGGGGACCGACTGGCCGCACCCCAACCTCACCGACCACATGCCCGACGACGGTCTCCTGGTCGACGGCATCCCGCACATCGCCCCGACGGCGGCGCTGCAGCAGGCGCTGCTCGTCGACAACCCGGCCGGCCTCTACTGGTCGGACACCCCGTGAACCACGTCTCCCGATAGGAGAACCCATGTCCCTCGACAAGACCTACCGACAGGTCCCCGGCACGACCATCTTCGACGCCGAGCAGTCGGCCAAGGGCTACCACCTGAACCAGTTCTGCATGTCGCTCATGACGGCCACCAACCGTGAGCGGTACCTCGCCGACGAGCGGGCCTACCTCGACGAGTGGCCGCTCACCGAGGTACAGAAGCAGGCCCTCCTGGACCGCGACCTCAACACCGCCATCGAGCACGGCGGGAACATCTACTTCCTGTCGAAGTGGGGGGCCACCCTCGGCCTGTCCTTCCAGCAGATGGCGGGGTCGATGACCGGGATGAGCGAGGCCGAGTACCGCGACATGATGCTGCACGGCGGCCGGGCCATCGAGGGCAACCGCATCGCGGACCAGGTGCGCGAGGCGCACCACGCCTCCGCCGTTCTGCCCGCGCCGACCGAGCACGCCCACATCAGCGGCGCCGTCTTCACCTCGCACGTGCCCGCCATCGGGGTGGCCTGGGACCAGCACAAGACGGAGGAGCCCTACTGGAAGCAGGTCTTCGACGGCTACGAGTACTCGAAGCAGTGGGAGCGCGAGAACCTCCCCGACGTGGTCTTCCTGGTCTACAACGACCACGCCACGGCCTTCGACCAGAGGGTCATCCCCACGTTCGTCCTCGGGACCGGCGCGAGCTACCCGGCCGCCGACGAGGGCTACGGGCCGCGGCCGGTGCCGGGCGTCGAGGGCGACCCGGAGCTGGCCGCCCACATCGCGCACAGCCTGATCCGCGAGGACTTCGACCTGACGCTGGTCAACGAGATGACCGTCGACCACGGCCTCACCGTCCCGCTCACCCTGATGTTCGGCGACGTCGAGAAGTGGCCCTGCAAGGTCATCCCGTTCCACGTCAACGTGGTCCAGTACCCCGTGCCGTCCGGGGCGCGCTGCTTCGCCCTGGGCCAGGCCCTGCGCCGGGCGATCGAGTCCTACGACCGCCCCGTCAACGTCCAGGTGTGGGGGACCGGCGGCATGAGCCACCAGCTGCAGGGGCCCCGGGCCGGCCTGATCAACCGCGAGTGGGACAACCGCTTCCTGGACGCCCTGGTCGACGACCCGGCGACGCTGTCCCAGGTGCCCCACCTCGAGTACGTCGAGGAGGCCGGCTCCGAAGGCATCGAGCTCGTCATGTGGTTCATCGCCAGGGGGGCGCTGGCCGACGTCGACGACAGCGGGACCATCGAGGTCAAGCACCGCTTCTACCACGTCCCCGCGTCGAACACCGCTGTGGGACATCTGATCCTCGAGAACCACCCGCGGGCCACGTCGCCCGCGGGGAAGGAGTGACAGTGCCGGCGAACCAGCCCGTCCGGATCGCCCTCGCGGGGGGCGGTGCCTTCGGCGCCAAGCACGCGGCCGCGCTCGGCCGTATCGACGGTGTCGAGCTCACTGCCGTCGTCAGCAGCTCCCTCGAGAGGGCCGAGGCCTTCGCCCGGGAGCACGGCGCCCGGCGAGCGGTGGCGACGCTCGAGGAGGTCCTCGCCGCGGACGACGTCGATGCCGTCATCCTCGCGACCCCCACGCAGATGCACGCCGACCAGACCCGCGCCGCCCTGGCCGCGGGCAAGCACGTGCAGGTCGAGATCCCGCTGGCCGACTCCCTCGCCGACGCCGAGGCATGCCTCGAGGCCCAGGAGGGGACGGGGCTCGTCGCGATGGTCGGGCACACCCGCCGCTTCAACCCCAGCCACCAGTGGGTCCACCGCCGGGTCGTGGCGGGGGAGCTGCACCTGCAGCAGATGGACGTGCAGACCTACTTCTTCCGCCGCCAGAACCTCAACGCCCTGGGCCAGCCCCGGTCCTGGACCGACCACCTGCTGTGGCACCACGCCGCACACACCGTCGACCTGTTCCAGTACCAGACCGGCTCCCCGGTCGTGCGCGCCAACGCCGTGCAGGGACCCCTGCACCCCGAGCTCGGTATCGCGATGGACATGTCGATCCAGCTGCTCGCCGAGAACGGCGCCGTGTGCACCCTCTCGCTCTCCTTCAACAACGACGGGCCGCTCGGCACGTTCTTTCGGTACATCGGCGACACCGGCACCTACCTGGCGCGCTACGACGACCTGTTCACCGGGAAGGACGAGCCTGTCGACGTCAGCGGGGTCGACGTGTCGATGGACGGCATCGAGCTGCAGGACCGCGAGTTCGTGGCCGCCATCCGCGAGGGCCGGGAGCCGAACGCCTCCATCCGCCAGGTGATGCCGTGCTACCGCGTCCTGGCCGCGTTGGAGGAGCAGCTCGACGCGCAGGGCCGCGCGTGAGCCACCTCGGCGGCCTCCGCCGGATCGGCCCGTTCGAGGTCCCGGCGCTCGGGCTCGGCTGCATGAACCTCAGCCACGCCTACGGCACGCCGCCGTCCGCGGCGACGGCCGAGCGGCTGCTGCTCGCCGCCCTCGATGCGGGCGTGCGGCTCTTCGACACCGCGGCCCTGTACGGGTTCGGCGCCAACGAGGAGCTGGTCGGCCGGGTGCTGGCCCCGTACCGCGACGACGTCGTCCTGGCGAGCAAGTGCGGGATGACCGGCGTCGACGGGAAGCGGGTGATCGACGGCCGCCCGGAGACCATCCGCCGGACCTGTGAGGAGGCCCTGTCGCGCCTCGGCACCGACGTCATCGACCTGTACTACCTGCACCGGGTGGACCGGGAAGTGCCCGTCGAGGAGAGCGTCGGCGCCCTCGCCGGGCTCGTGCAGGAGGGGAAGGTCCGCGCGATCGGGCTCTCCGAGGCGTCGGCCGACACCCTGCGGCGGGCCCATGCGGTCCACCCCGTGGCGGCGCTCCAGAACGAGTACAGCCTCTGGTCGCGCAACCCCGAGCTCGGCACCCTCGACGCGACCCGTGAGCTCGGGGTCGCGCTCGTGGCCTTCAGCCCGCTGGCACGCGGCGTCCTCACCTCGACACCGCCGCGGATGGCTGACCTCCGCCCGCGCGACATCCGGCACGCCATGCCCCGGTTCGCCGCGGCGAACTACCCGGACAACCTCGTGCTGCGGGGTCAGGTGGAGGCGCTGGCCCTGGGCGCCGGATGCTCGGTGGCGCAGCTCGCCCTCGCCTGGGTCCTGTCGCGAGGTCCGCACGTCCTGGCCATCCCGGGGACCCGGTCGGTCGAGCACCTCCTCGAGGACCTCGGCGCCCTGGGGCTCGCGCTCCCGGCGGCCGTGCTCGACGCGGCCGGCCGCGTGCTCGGGGCCGACACCGTGCGCGGGCCGCGCTACGCCGCGACCACGCAGGCCGAGATCGACACCGAGGCGTTCCCCGACGCGGGCTGACCGGCGCTCCCGCACGGGGTTTCCGCCGCCTCGGCGTCGGGTAGGAGAGGCGCGGACGGTCACGGGTGACCGCCGCCCCGAACCCACCCCCAGGAGCCCCCCGTGTCCCACGACGCCATCGTCATGCTCAAGCAGGACCACAAGGAGGTCCGCGGTCTCTTCCGCGAGTTCCAGAAGTCCTCGACGACCCCCGCCCGCCGCGAGAAGCTCGTCGAGCAGATCATCGAGGCGCTGACGGTGCACACCTACCTCGAGAACGAGATCATGTACCCGCAGGTGCGCGCCCTGCTGCCCGAGCTCGAGGACGACATCCTCGAGTCCTACGAGGAGCACCACGTCGCCGACGTCCTGGTCGTCGAGCTGGCCGCGATGGACGCCTCCGACGAGCGGTTCGTCGCCAAGACCACCGTCCTCATCGAGAACGTGACCCACCACGTCGAGGAGGAGGAGCAGGACTGGTTCCCGAAGGTCCGTGAGGGGCTCACGCGCACCCAGCTGCGCGACATCGGCGAGCAGATGGAGAAGGCCCGCAAGACCGCGCCCCGCCGGCCCGAGCAGCCGAGCGCCCTCAAGAAGACCATCGACGCGGTCATCGGTTGAGCGCCGCGACCAGCGCCGGGGCGCCGGCGCCGCAGGGCCGCACGCGCCACGCCGGGAGCCGAGTGCCCGCGCGGGAGGTCCGCGTGGCCTCGGTGCCCACCGGCCACGTCTACGTCCGCCACCTCGAGGCCGTGACGCCCTCGGGGTCGGTCCGGCGCCTGCCCGACCCGCGGCCCGACCGCGCCGTCACCGGCGCCGCCTGGTGGCCGCCGCGCATCCTGGAGCCCGGGTGGGTCCGCGAGCACGCCGACGAGCTCGACGTCGTGCACGTGCACTTCGGCTTCGACGCGGTGAGCCCAGAGAGCCTTGCTGCGTGGGCCGACACCCTGCACCACCTCGGCAAGCCCTTGGTCGTCACGGTGCACGACCTGCGCAACCCCCACCACGACGACCCCGCGCTGCACCACGCCCAGCTCGGCGCCCTGCTGGCCCGGGCCGACGCGGTCATCACCCTGACGCCGGGCGCCGCGCTCGAGATCCGCGAGCGCTTCGGCCGCACTGCGCGCGTGCTGCCGCATCCGCACGTCGTCGACCTCGACCGGCTGCGCCGCCCGCGCGCCCCGCACGAGGGGTTCGTCGTCGGCGTCCACTGCAAGAGCCTGCGCGCCGGGATGGACCCGCTGCCCGTGGTCGAGACCCTCGCTCGCGTGCTCGGCGGGATGCCGGACGCCACCCTGCGGGTCGACGCGCACACCGACGTCATGAGCGCCGACAACCCGCGCCACGCGCCCGCCCTGGCCGACCGACTACGCGCGCTCGAGCGCGCCGGCGCGGTCGACCTGCGGGTGCACGACTACTTCACCGACGACGAGCTGTTCGACTACCTCGGCTCGCTCGACGTGTCGGTGCTGCCCTACCGCTTCGGCACCCACTCGGGGTGGCTGGAGGCGTGCCACGACCTGGGCACGACCGTGGTCGCGCCCGACTGCGGGTACTACGCCGAGCAGCGGCCGGTGCTGTCGTACACCGCCGGCGACGACGTCTCACTGGCGGCCGCCGTCACCCGCGCGCACGCTGCACGCCCGCAGTGGCGCGCCGACCTGGCCGACCGCGTCGCCGAGCGCGATGCGCTCGATCGGGCCCACGAGGAGATCTACCGCGCGGTGCTCGCGCAGCGGCCGCTCACCCTGGTGCCCTGACGCGGTCAGCTCGACGGCACCGGTGCGGCCGGGGGAGCGGCGCCGTTGGCGACTGGCGCGGCCGGGGCGGGGGTGCCGGCCGCCGCCGCCCCCTTCTCGCGGGCCAGGAACGAGCCGAGCTCGGCGATCGTGGTCATGAGGGGCGCCGGGAAGACGACGGTGCTGTTCTTGTCGACGCCGATCTCGACCAGGCTCTGGAGGTTGCGGAGCTGGAGCGCCAGCGGGTGGGCCATCATCGTGTCGGAGGCGTCGCCCAGGGCCGCGGCGGCCAGCGACTCGCCCTCGGCGTTGATGATCTTGGCGCGCTTCTCGCGCTCGGCCTCCGCCTGGCGGGCCATGGCCCGCTTCATGCTGTCGGGGAGCTGGATGTCCTTGAGCTCGACGAGGGTGACCTCGACCCCCCAGTCGACCGTGCTGACGTCGAGGATCTCGCGGATGTCGAGGTTGATCCGGTCGGTCTCCGAGAGCGTCTCGTCGAGGGTGTGCTGGCCGACGACCTTGCGCAGCGTGGTCTGGGCGATCTGGTCGATGGCGGCGTAGACGTTCTCGATGGCGATGACCGCCTTCACGGGCTCCACGACCTTGAAATAGGCCACGGCCGAGACGTCGACGCTGACATTGTCGCGGGTGATGATCCCCTGCGACTGGATGGGCATCGTGACGATGCGCAGCGACACCCGGTGCAGGACGTCGACGACCGGGACGATGAGCCGCAGCCCGGGCTCACGGGTGCCCACGAGGCGGCCGAAGCGGAAGAGGACCCCCCGTTCGTACTGCTTGACGATCCGCACCGCCATCAGCAGGAGGACTACGGCCAGCACGACCACGGCGATGAGGACGGACAGCAGGACGGTCATGACGGGCTCCCGGTGGGGTGGATGGCTCCAGCCAGCCTGGGCGGCGCCGGCGCGGGGCGACAGGGGCGAAGGTCCCGGCTCGCCGTCAGGCCGGGGGCGCCACCAGCCGCCGGTGCAGCTCGGTGGTGAGGACGTGGATCTGCCGGGTGAGCTCGGTGTTGGTCTTCAGCTCCAGCTCGGACTCGACGAAGTCGTGCTCGGCCTTGGCTCTCTGGAAGGCCGACTGCCGGTTCTGCCCGATCATCACGAAGGTCGACAGGAAGATGGCCTCCAGCGAGACCACGAGGGTCAGGGTCGGCCATGGGCTGCGCTCCATGAACAGCATCCAGAGCGCGAAGAGCACGGCGTGGGCATAGACGAACGGCATCGAACCGGCGAAGGCGGTGATGGCGTCGGCGACCCGCAGCTGGGCGCTGCCGGCGCGCTGCTCGAGCTGGGCCACGACGGCAGGATGACGGGGGGCGGGTACGGTCTCCGATGCGCTCATGCCCCAGTGTGGGGGGCGCCGGAGGCCCGTGCGACAGGGTCGCCGGCGTCCTCCCCGCTGGAGCGCGGTCAGGGCCCGGGGGTGAGCACCACCAGCCGCTGGGTCGCCCGGGTCATGGCCACGTAGCGGTCGACCACGCCCTCGACCCCACCGCCGAACCCGTCGGGGTCGACCAGCACGACGAGGTCGAACTCGAGGCCCTTGGCGAGCTCGGGGGACAGCACCTGCACCCGGTCGCGCGCCGGCACCGACGCGCGAGTCACGACGCAGGCGGTGCCCTCGGCGTGCCCGCCCAGCCACTCGCCGAGCAGGTCGTCGAGCTCGGCGACCCGCCCGTACCGCACCGGCACCCCGGTGGCCCGGACCGACCTCGGCACGTTGGCGTCGGGGAGCATGGCGCGGATGCCCGGCTCGGCCGCCGCCATCACCTCCTGCGGCGTGCGGTAGCTGATCGTCAGACCGGCCACCTCGACGCGGTCGAGTCCAGGGCGGGTCCTCGCGGCGGCCAGGTCTCCCGGGTGTCGTCAAACCCCGACGCGCTCGGGCTCGTCGACGGCTGCCTCGGACGGCGCGACCCGGCGAGTCACCGCGGACGCTCGACGTCGGGCAGAGGCCCTGCGCGCGAGCGCGCAGCCACCCAGGACCAGCGCGAGCAGGACCGCCAGGGCGGTGAGGAGGCCGCCGACCGGCGCGCGGGAGACGACGGTGGCAGGCGTGGGAGCGGCGCCACCGACCACCCAGGGCACCACCGACACGGCCTCCGGCAGCCCGGGGCGGACCACCACGACGCGGAGCATGCTGATGCCGGGTGAGACGAACCGCAGCGGGATGCTCCACCCGGTCCCCGGCAGCGGCTGGCCCTCGGTCACCGTGACCCGGCCCGAACCGTCGCGGGCCTCGACCCGGACGGCCGTGGGGCGGGGCGGGGCGGGCCGGCGGCTGTCGAGGACGTCGATCACGGCGATGTTGGGCCCGGGCCGGTTGGGCTGCACGACGGTGTGCTCGGTGAGGTCGGCGGCGGTGGTGTCCACCGCCAGCGAGGGGGTCACGTCGCCGGCACTCGACAGCTCCGGCGTGGTGGCGGGCTGGCCGCCGGAGAGCAGCGCGGCCAGCCCCAGGGTCGCGACCAGGACGACGGCCTCGACCGCGGTGCTGCGGGGGAGCGGGCGCACGCCGTCCCGCCGCGACCAGCGCAGGTGGCGCAGCCCGAGCAGCCCTGCCACGCCGACCAGCCCCACCTTCAGCAGCAGCGTGCGGCCGTAGGTGGTCGTCAGCGCGGCGTCGGCCGACGCGATCACGTCGCCGGCGAGCAGCAGCCCGGTGACTGCCGTCACCGACACGCCGACGGCGGCCGGCGTGGCGAAGCGCCGGGCGACGGTGCGGAGCTCGAGGCCGTCGACCCGGCCGCGGCGGGTGGCGACCGCGAGCAGCGCCACCATCACGACGCCCCCGAGCCAGGTGGTGGTCGCCACCACGTGGACGACGTCGGCCGTGAGACGGAGGGCGCCCACGGGCGCCACGCCGGCGTGCCCCAGCAGGGCCGTCCCCGCGGAGGCGGCGGTCGCGCCGACGGTGGCGAGGACTGTGGCCGTGCGGCGGTCCCGGACGCCGGGACGACCCGCGCGCGTGACCCCACCGCCGAGGAGGACCAGCCCGGCCACGCGCAGCGCCACGCGGAGCCCGTACGAGCTCGTCAGCACCCGGCCGAGCGCCACCTGGGAGCCCAGGGCCTGGACCACCGGCAGCGCCGCCGCCGCCACCGCGGCGACGAGCACGACGGCCACGACCGCGGGCGTGCCGGCGCGCAGGACCGCCCGGGCCCGGGGCCCCTCCCGCGTGATCCGCAGCATGAGCAGGTGTCCGAGCGCCGCGGAGAGCCCGAGCAGCGTGAGCCAACGGAGGAGGGCCTGGCCCCACGCCGTCGGGGGCTCGCCGCGACCGGCGGGCGTCACCCGCTGGCCCACACCGAAGACGATGGTCGCGACCGTCCGGTGCATGTCGTCGGCCGAGAGGGTGTCGAGGGTGAGGCGGTAGCTCCCCACGGGAAGGGTGGCGCGTACGGGCACCACCACCGTCTGGGCGGGCTCCTGCTCGACCGTCGGCGCCGGGACGAGGGCACCGACCCCCACCCCCGGTGCGGCCGTGGGCGCTTCGGGGACGGGCGCCGCGTCCTCCACGGTCGGTGCACCCAGGGCGACTGGGGTCCCGTCGTGTCCCACGAGGCTGACGCGCGTCGCCTCCAGGACGACCGCCTCGCTCACCTGCAGCCGGATGACACCGGGTCCCCGGGCCAGCACGCTGCCGTCGGCCGGGTCGCTCGAGACGAGGTAGGCGTGCGCCTGGGCCACGCCGCCGCCGGCCAGGGCGACCAGCCCCGCCGCGACGAGCGCCGCTGCGACTCCCCGGACGGTGAGCCGCCGACCCCCCACGGCCATCACAGCACCGGGATGTGGGCCAGGGTCCGGCCCCCGTACGTCAACGACGCGAACTCGTCCCGCTGCACGACGCCACTATTGCGGTAGACGAAGTAGTACGTCTGGCCGGCGGTCATGGCGTGCCCCTTCTTCATGAGCGCCACCACGGCCGTCCGGGCGGCCCGGGACTCGCTGGCGAGCACCGGGGGGTGCGCGGTGTCGGACTGGAACTCCGAGGCCTTGCTGGGGTCGAGGCAGAGGTAGTTCACCTGCACGAGACCACCGTCGGCGACCACGGCCACCCGCGTGAAGCGCACCCCGAAGGCCTGCTCCATCGCCGCGTTCGACGGCATGGGCGCGCCCGCGCTCGAGGGATGCCGCGTGAGGACGACGAGGGCACCGACCGCCACGACGATCACGACCGCGAGGGCCACCAGCCACCGGAGGCGCCCCGACGGGGCCGCGGACGGGTCGCCGCCGGTGCCCGGCTCGGCCGGAGGGGTCGCCGAGCCGTCCGAGCCCTCCGACGTCGGATGGGACGCCAGTGCGATGGTCACGGCGTCACCACCGCTGCAGCTGGTCGAGGGACACGTACCCGCTCGGCTTCAGGCCGGTCGACTGGTCGACCAGGCCGAGCCACACCTTGCTGATGGGTGCGGCGGCCGACCCGTTGCTCAGCTGCTGGACCCCGAGGAGGGAGCCGGCGGCGTTGTACACGGCGAACGTCAGCTGCCCGGCCGTGGTGTCCATCATCAGCCGGACGGTGGCGATGACGGTGTTCCCGATGACGATCGGGGTGCCGGTCGCCGTCGTCTGACCCGCCAGGACGGGGGTGAGGGCCAGCGCGGCCCCCGATCCCGAGGCGACCACCGCGAACGTCGTCGGCTGGCTGCTCGAACCGCCCCGGTAGACGGTCACCGCCTGGCCGGCCTTCACCGCCAGGGTGCTGCCGCGGACGAGGAACTGGGCGTTGGCGTAGGGCGTCAGGGTGGTGTTGGTGACCGTGGCCGGCGCCTTCCCGCCGGTGGCCTGGAGGTAGCCGCTCCCGACCATCAGGGGGGCGGTGGTGCTGCGCTTGGCCGCCCCCGCGGCGCTCCACCCGGTACCCGGGAAGGACGTGCTGTCGAAGGTGAGGGCGGACGTGGTCGCGCTGACCGTGTAGGTCGTCCTGGCGGCCGCGCTCCAGTTGCCGGCCTTGTCCTGCAGCCGGACGTTGATGGTCGTCACGCCGAGCGGGAGCTGGGCGAGGGGGATGGTGAAGGCCGCCTGGGTGCCGGTGTAGCTCACCGTCACCTTGTTGGCGCGGCCCACGCCCGGGTCCACGGTGCCGTACCAGACCTCCCCGTAGGTGATGTCGCTGGTCTGGGTGCCCGAGAGGTTCGCGGTGACGGTGACGGTCGCCGGCGTGGCCCCGCTGGTGGCCGCCGCGGTCAGCGTCGCGATCACCGGCCTGACGGTGTCGACGACGAACGTGGCCACCGTGGTGGTGCCCCAGTTGCCGGCGGCGTCCTGGCCGTAGACGTACACCTGGTGCTCACCCTGGCTCCAGCTCTTCACCTGCGAGAGCGGGACCAGGCCGTAGACGTCCTCGACGCTGGTGTCGAACGCGCCGTCGGTGGCCTGGAGGGTCAGGCCCTTGTGGGTGGCCGACGGAGCGGCGGCGTCGTCGAAGAAGGCGACGGCCTGCACGACGGTGCTCGTGACGGAGCTGCCGTTCTGCTCGTCCTGCACCCGCGCGGTCACCGTGGCGAAGCCGGGGTTCGACGGGTCGCTCACCGCGCCGTTGAGGGCGCTCGGGCTCATCGCGGAGGCGATGGTCACCGGGCCGACGAGGTCGACCGTGAACGGCACGTCACGCAGCGGTCCCCAGAGGTTCTGGCTGTCCAGGCTGTGGACCCAGACGTGGTGCGTCCCCTCGCCGAGGGCCGAGGTCACCGGGATGGACGCGGTCTCGGAGGTGATCGTCCGGTCCTTCACGTACGACATCGCGGTGCCGGTGCCGCCGGCCGGGACGGTGGTGACGTTGCCGGTCGCGTCGGTGGCGAGGTCGAGGAAGTACTCGGCCCCGGTGATGTGCCCACCGAAGGACGAGTCGTTGCCGGTGGCGGTGAGCTTCAGCACCGAGCTGCCGTTGGCCGGGTCGGGCGTGATCACCGCGCCGGTGGTCTGCGGGCCGAGCTTGGGGACGTTCACGGCGACCGAGCCGACCGCGCCCCAGTTGCCGGCACCGTCGAGCGCTCGCACGTAGACGACATGTCGCCCGGCGGCGAAGCCCGGAGCGGCCAGGACGGCCGCCGGGATGGTCGCGGTCGCCCCGGAGACCGTGGTGGTCCCGAAGCTCCCGGTGAAGGCGATGCCGGCCCCGGGACCGACCGTGCGGACGTCGTCGATGACGACCTCGGCGCGGGTCACGGTGGAGCCGCCGGTCGCGGCCTCGGAGAAGTCGGCCGTGACGGTCATGTCCTGGGTCGCGTCGGAGGGGTTCGGGGTGGCCGTCACGTTGGAGACCGCGGGCCCGATCCTGTCGGCCGACGGCTTCGGCGCGTTGGTGTCGATGAAGGTCAGCATCCCGCCCGTCGCGGTCTGCGTCGGGTCGGCGGTCGTCATGCTGTCGTTGTCCAGGTGGGTCCCCGACTCGATGAGCGCGAGCTCGGAGTCGGCCCCCGAGGGCACGGTCACGATGGTGTCGGCCGTCTGGCCCGGGACGAGGGGCTCGACGACCTCGCCCTGGGGGTAGGTGAGGGGGTGGCCGTCGCGGGCGACCGCCACCTGGTCGGCGCCGAGGATGCTCATCGGGTGCGGGAGCCCACCGAGGTCGGCGTAGCGCAGGAGGAGCCGGTGCCCCTGGTCGCTCGGGATGACGTCGGTCTCGGGGAAGGACTTGCCGTTGATGAGCCGGTACCGCGGGCTGAAGTCCCGCATGTCGAAACGCGCGGGATCGGCATTGAGGGCGGGGTCGATCTCGGTGAGGGCGACCACCGCCTCGTCGGTGTACGCCGAGGCGGTGTCGCCGTACGCCGACGTCCCGTCGGACGGGCGCACGACGAGCACCCCGGCGACCCCCATGGCGATCTGGCGCGCGCTGTCGGCGGTGTGGCCGGCCTCGTACACGAAGGTGCCCGGGCGGGAGGCGGTGAAGGTGAAGGAGCCGTCGCCCTGGGGGGCGACCCCGGTCGTCGACGCCGCGCCGAAGCCGGCACCCAGCGACGCGGCCGGGACACCGGGGACTGCCAGCGAGAGGGCCCCGGGCAGCTCGTTGTGCACCTTCACGGTCACGGTGCTCCCCTGGTCGACCACCAGCAGCGGGCCGGGGAGGGTCGGGTTGCCGGAGGCCGCGGACGACCAGCCCCAGATGGGGATGGACCGACCGAGGAGCTGCACGGTGCCGGGGCGGGCGTAGAGCACGCACGTGGCGGTCGTGCCCGAGGTCTGGCAGCCCTGGGGGGCCAGGTGGCCGTTCCCGGCGGCCGCCAGGGTGGGGCGCGAGGTCACCAGCCGGGGGAGGTGGGCGGGTGCCGCGGGCGCCGGCGCGGCGGCGGCCGGCGCGAGGGGTGCCAGCCCGCAGGCGACCACCAGGGCCGCGAGGAGTGCGAGGGAGCGTGTGCCGGTGGCACGGAGTCGTGAGGTCATCATCATTCCCGTCGAGGTCACTTGCAGCCGCCGGGCGGGTCGATGCGGTAGAGCGTCATCATCCCCCCGAAGGTGGCGCCGTAGTTGGTGGCTTGCTGCAGGGCGTGGCTGTGGGCGATGTGGTAGTACTCGCCGCACTGGTTGTTGTCCGTGATGTACGTGGGGACGTTGCCCTTCACGCCGAGGTACGGGCTCTCGCTGAACCACGTGTCGGTGCCGACGAGGAGCTGGTCGGTGATGGCCGGCAGCTTCGTGGGAATGGGGTTGGTGCTGGGGTTCCACTGGTCGACGTCGGTCCAGATCATCGTGGCGTCGAGGCTCTGTCCCGGCTGGACGTTCAGGTCGAACTTGTTGTACGAGAGGTCCTGCCCGGTGGGCCCGAGGGTCGGGTGCCCGTCGATGTTCACGATCCGTTCGTCGCTGCCGTGGGGGTGGAACGGGTAGTTCTCCGTCCCGGCGTTCAGGTAGCGGATGAGGGCGGGCGCGGAGTTCGTCGCGCTGTACGGCTGGATGTGCACCATCGCTCCGTAGGGCTGGCCCGGGAGGTACGTCGCGTTGTTCGGCGCCAGCGTGTCGGGCATGCTGCGGCCGTTGATCATGAAGTACCGGGGCTGGTACGACGACCAGTCCGGCGTCTCGCCCCGCTCCACCGCGAGGTGGATGTCGGGGTCGATCTCGCTCAGCACGAACAGGTACTCGTGGTCCGGGTTGAACGTCGCCGACGTGCCGGCGTTCGTGGCCTGGTGGGGGTGGTCCTTGGGGCGCACCACCAACGCGCCGAACAGGCCCATCTGCACCTGCTTGTTGACGTCGGTCCCCGAGGCGTACAGGTACGTGCCGGGGGACCCGGCCGTGAACGAGTACGTCATCGAGCCGACCTTCACCCCCGCGTCCGCGTCCGGCGGCGCTGCGGCCTGCACCAGCGAGGTGAGGGCGTGCTGGGCGTCGAACTGCGGCTGCGCCGGGCTGCCGTTGGCCGTCACGCCGCTCTGGCCGTGGAACACGATCGAGACCGGCTCGGTCAGGGTGTTGTGCAGGACCACGGTCACCACGTCGCCGGACGTGACGCACAGGGTGGGGCCCGGGAGCTGGAAGCCGTGACCTGCGCCCTCGTCGGCGAAGCCCCACGAGTAGATCGAGTTGCCGTCGGGCGTCGACACGCTGCCCGTGCGCGTGCCCAGCGTGAAGGTGTTGTTGACCGCCGTGTCGCAGACGATCCCCTCGCTCGGGGAGCTGCCCGCGTGCGCCGCGCTCTGGGCCACGACGGCCGCGCCGAGGGCCAGGAGGCCGGCCGTGGCGGTGGCCAGGAGCCGGCGTCGCGCCGGGAACCTCGGGGCGGAGGCCCGGGCGGGACGCCCGGTGGCCTTCGCAGGAATGGAGCTCGTCATCGTCGCTTCTCCCCGCTCACAGGTTCGGTTGGGTCTGGGCGGGGAGGGAGGGGCGGACGCTGATCTGCGTCATCATGCCGCCGTACCCGGCTCCCCCGCCGTTGTTCTGGAAGCTGTACCGGCGGTCGTACAGGAAGTAGTCGCCCACCGCCGGGGCCGTGAAGATGAGGTCGCGGCTCTCGCCGGGGCCGATGTTCACCGTGTTGGTGGTCTGGTAGTTCGTGACGTCGCCGTTGCGCAGCAGGCTCGCGTCCTCGGCGACGACCGTCAGGTCGATCTCGTCGCAGGTCAGCGAGTGGTCCTGGAAGCCGAGGTTCGCCAGGCGGACCAGCACCCGCTCGCCCGGGACGCAGGTGATGTGCGACGAGTTCGGCTGGTACTGGAGGCGGCCGGACGCGGTGTCGAGGTCGGGACGGTACTGCAGCCCACCGTCCGGCCGGGCCACGGAGTTCGCGCCGTTGGGGGCCAGCGTGTCGGGGTAGGCCCGTCCGTTCATCAACCAGAAGGAGGCGTCGAAGTCGGTCCAGTCGCTCACCTGGATGTGCGCGTCGCGGTAGTGGGCGGCCGACCAGAGCTCGGTCAGGATGATCCCGAACTCGCGGTCGTACCGGGTCGAGCCGTCGCCGTCGTTGTAGGCGTACTTGGTGCCCACGGGGTACCCGTTGACGCCCGTCCTGTTCTGCTTCGGTCGGACCCAGACCATGCCGGTCATCCCCATCTGCACGTGCTCGACGTCCTCGAAGTGGCAGTGGTACATGTACGTGCCGGCGTCGTGCGGCTTGTAGAAGTAGTCGAACCGGCGACCGACGGGGACCGAGAGCGAGAGCTCGGGCACCCCGTCGAACAGCGGGATCGCGTTCGTGAAGCCGTGCCAGTGCATCGTGTGGCCGTCGAACAGGTCCGGCCGCTGCGAGAGCCCCAGGTTGTAGAGGCTGAGGGTGATCTCGTCCTCCTCGTCGAACACCAGGATGGGGGCCGAGATCTGGGCCTTGCCCCGCTGGGCGGCCAGGTCGGTGTCGCTGAGGCCCGAGACGTCCCGGAAGCCGAAGACGTAGGTGTTGAAGGGGCTGGGTGCCAGCGGGTCCGGGAAGAACGGCGGGTCGGCCGGTGCGTTCGCCGGCATCGACACCCAGCCGTCGGTGCCGGCCAGGGCGATGGCCTTCTGGGGGCCGGTGCCCACCGGGTCGGCGGCGGCCACGGCGCCGCGGGCGTCCTGGGGGAGCAGGACCCGCGAGACCGCTGCCAGGCTCCCAGCGCCCAGGGCGCCGAGCAGCAGCCGCCGCCGGTCGATCGACGAGGTGTCCATGAGCTTCTCCTGCGGGGTCATGAGGTGGCCTGCGCGGCGCCGGCGTCGTACCGGGTGCCGGTGGGTCTGGCGACCCCGTGGATGTCGAACGGTGGAGCGGTGACGTAGACCGGGGTCGGGACGCCCTGCGTCACGAACGCGGGGTCGTTGCCGTAGGCGGCCGTGGTGCGGCTGCTGCCGATCCCGATGGCCGACGAGCCGGCGGCGAGGTCGAAGTCGCCGAGCAGGCTGTACGGGAGCACCGTCGTGACGATGGCCGCCTGCCGGAACATCGGGAACTGGCGCGAGGCGAGGATGTTCACGCTGATCGCGAAGTCGGACTTCACCGGCACGTCGTTCACCGCGTCGTTGCCGACCACGTTCCCGCTGCCGGTGGCGTCGGGGGCGTTCTGGTACCAGGAGCTGCTGATCGGCAGCTGGAGGCCCTGGGGGTTGTCGGCGATGCCGAAGTCCCAGCGGTTGGCGTCCGCGTCGGTGATGCCGGTCTCGAGCCCGGCGTAGTACGTGCCGGCGTAGTTGTCGGAGAAGGCGTCGTCGAGCATCGTCGGGGTGGCCGCCGCCGTGCCGCCGGTCAGCATCGTCGCGAACCCCGGCTGGCTCTTGAGCTGGGCCAGCAGCTGGTCGCTGAGGGTCCCGGTCGAGAGCCCGGCGGGAGCCGGCTGGCCGTTGCTCGTGGTCGCGGACGCGGTCGTGATGTTGCGCACGATGGTGTCGTCGACGATGGTGACGAAGGCAGCGTCGTCGAGCGCGATGCCGCCGCCCTCGTGCGCCGAGACGTTGTCGGCGATCTGGTTGTTCGTGATGCCGATGGTGTCGGTGACGACCCGGTTGGCCGGGCACGTCGTGACCCCGGTCCGCTTGTTCGTGGTGCACCCCGGCGTCGCGACGTGTGAGCCCGAGGTCTGGAGCAGCCGGATCCCGCCGCCGTCGTCGTTGGCGAGGTTGGCCTGGATGACGTTGCTGTCGATCGAGACCGGGCCCGTGCCCTCGGAGATCCCGTTGGGGTCGGCCGGCAGCTCGCCGGCGACCATGATGGCGCCACCCTCGTCGTAGGACTGGTTGAACCAGATCCGGTTGTGGTCGATGGTGTTCTTCGCCCCGAGCGCCGGGGTGGCGTTCTGGTACCCGAAGGCCGTGAGGGCCCCGCCGTACTCCGACGAGTGGTTGCCGCAGATGGCGTTGTGGTCGACCGAGTAGCCGTCGGACCCGGTGAAGAGCCCGATGCCGCCGGCGAGGTTGGTCCCGCCGTTGTCACGGATCTGGTTGTGCGAGATCACCGGCGACTCGTTGTGGTTGTTGCCGACGTACGGCGTCCCGATCCGGATGGCGCCGCCGAAGGAGCCGCTGTCACCGTCGAACACGTTGTTCGTCAGGTGCACGCCCTGGACCTGCTGGTGGACGTACACCCCACCGCCCTGGGTGACGAGGGAGCCACCGGCACCCACCGGAGTGGAGACCGCACCGGTGATGGCGTTGACCGCCCCCCCGATGTTGGCCTGGGACCCGTTGCGGATCCGCAGCCCGTCGAGGGTGACCGGCCACACGCTGCCCGGCGACCCGGTGGCGGGGGGCTGGTGGGTCCCGTTCAGCGGGGCGAGGACGGTGACGTCCGCGGCGTCCGGCACAGCCGCCAGCCCGCGGTAGCCCTGGCGGTTGACCGCGGCGAGCCAACTGGTGCCACTCGGCAGGTCGAGGTCGAAGCCCGTCCCGTCGAGGATGGAGCCGCGGACGAACGTCCCCGCGTCGTCGAACCCACCGGGGCCCACACCCTGGATGCGGGTCTGGTTGTGGACCACGACGTTCTCGTTGTAGTCGCCCTGGGGGTTGATCGCCGTCTGGGTGTTGGGCCAGACGACCACGGCGTCGTACTGCACGTCGTTCGTCGGACGGGCTGCGTTGAGGGCGGCCTGGACGGTGGCGTAGGTCTTCCCCGGGCCAACCTCGAACAGCTTGGCGTTGTTCTGGCTGTTGCTGGTTCCGTCACCCTTACCCGAGAGGGCCAGGACCGAAAGGGTGTTGTAGGCCGTCACCCCCGCGGCGTTCCTCAGGCTCAGCTGCAGGACGCCGTTCAGGTTGGTCTTGGCATTCTTGGTGTTCGTGTAGGTCGTCGGAACCGTGAAGACGATCTGGTGGTCGGTCCACGAGGTCACGACGGCCGGGACCGCCGGCATGGTGGTGACGAGCGGGTCGTTGAGCGTCAACGTCCCTCGAGTGGCGCCGAACCCGTAGCCCGTCATCGTCACCGTGCGGTTGGCGCCGTTCGTGCCCTTGACGTAGGGCGTGTCCACCGCGAGGAGCTGCGGCGTGGTCGCCGGGAGCTCGCAGATCGTGCTGTTGGCGACCGCTCCGTCGGGGGTGGCCACCGTCGAGGCCGCCTGGGTGGGTGCCTGGTCGGTGACGGTGTACAGGCCGGGCCACCCCTGGAAGTTCGCGGCGATGGTGCGGAACCGCGAGTTGTAGTCGGCGTTCAGCGCGCCCGGTGCGCCGGGGTCGTTGCCGACCGTCCGGTACATGTTCGGGCAGGGGCCGGCGGGCACCGGGCAGTTGTAGGTGTCCGTCGACGGCATCAGCGCCTCGTACATCCCGTTGAAGTCGGTGTGCGCCGTGTAGTCGAGGCGGCCGGCCCAGTCGTAGAAACCGACCGGGACGTTGGGCAGGCCCTGGGCCTCGCCGTACCCGATCGAGCGGGTGTCGAGGGTGAGGCCGAGGTCGTTGATGGTCAGACCCCAGAAGTGCGTCGGGATCGGGACCTCGGTGAAGAGGTTGAAGTTCGGGGCGACCGTCTGGCCCGAGCGGACCGTGACGAGCTTGTCCTGGCAGGAGGGCATCTCGTAGCCCTCGAACGGGGAGCCGCCGCCGGCGTTGAAGTCGGGGTTGTACGTCCCCGGGATCGGGTCGCTCGTGTCGCCGTCCGGCACGCTCCGCACGTGGACCCGGTGCAGCGGCCCGACGCAGCTGGAGATGATCCCGGCCTGCTGGGACGGCGGCTGCGACGGGGGCGTCGGGCTGCGGTCCGGAGCGCCGGCCGGGTTGTCGGCGGCCGCCTGGGTCGACGGCGGGAAGTTCTCCTGCGGGAGGTAGGTGTCACCGGTGAAGACGTTGACGTCCTCCTCCGAGGTGACCTTGTACATCGGCTTGTCGCCGACCGGTGTCCTCGGGATCTCCACGCTGACGATGTAGTCGCCCGGGTCCATGCCGCTGAAGCCGTAGTTGCCGTTGACCGACTGCGCTCCCGCCGTGTCGTTCACGCCGGCCTGGAACCCCATCATCGGGGACTCCACGCAGGCGTGGTCGGCGGTGACCCCGAACTCGGGCAGTGCCTGCTGGATCGTGGAGTCGAGGATCGAGCCGTCCCACTGGCGGGCGGTGCAGCCGCGCGGCGCCCCCCACGTCTCGGAGGTGTAGGCGTCGCTCTGCTCGGGGCCCTTCACGAAGGCCCCGCGGTCGGCGGCCGGGTTGTCGACGTAGGCGTTCGTCGCGTCCTTGACCTGCAGGGGGACGATCTCCTTGCCCTGGCGGCACTCGTTGGTGACGTGGAAGGTGTACGTCGCCGACGTCGTGTCGGTGACCCGGCACGGCGTGCTCGCGTAGAGGTGGACCTTCACCCCGGGGATGCCGGGCTGGTACGCCTCGCTCGCGGAGTCGGCGGCGTCCAGCTCGTTGCGGGTCGTGTCGTAGCTGACCGTGGCGGCGATCCCGCCGTTCTCGTTCTGGGCGTACGGGCGGACCCCCCAGTCGACCGTGCCGTGCAGGCCGATGATGGGCAGCACGTTGAGGTCGACCATGGAGCCGAGCTGGGTGGTGCCCTCGGGGTCGTTGTCGCCCTTCCAGGTGACCCCCGTGGTGGCGTAGCGGGTGTTGAAGGCCTCGAGGATCAGGTACTTCGCCATGGGGTAGCCCTCACGGATGTCGTACTCGCCCTGGTCGTTCGTGGTGACGGTGTTGGTCGCCTGGTCCATCGGGGTGTTGTCGCGCTCGCGCAGCGTGAGGGCGAAGTTCGGGACGCCGTTCTCGCCGGGGTCGCGGATGCCGTTGCCGTTGTCGTCGACGAAGACGTGGCCGGAGAAGTGCGAGAACCAGCCGACGAGCATCTGCTGGCCCACCTCGGTGTACCCGCCCGAGCCGCTGTGGGCGGCGGCGTCGACCTCGGCGTTGAAGCTCATGATGATGTAGTCCTGGTCGTCGTCCCACAGCGTGACCTGGTAGCTGCCGTCGGCGACGTCGTCGATGCGGAAGGTGCCGTCGGCGGCGGCCTGCGCGAGGTAGACCTGCTGGTCACCGTTGTTGAGGTCCGACAGCGCGACCCAGACGTTCTTCAGCCGCGAGCCGATCTTGACGCCGGCCACGCCCTCCGGGCCGACCACGCCGTTCTGGCCGCCGATGTACGGCAGGCCCTGGACGACGACACCCTTGATGCCACCGGGGCGGGTCGTGTCGGTGGCCGACGGGGCGAGCGCCATCGTCTTCGTGAAGCCGAACTGGGTGGCGGGCACCGGTTCCTGCCCCCGCAGCTGCTCGGTGTCGAGGCCGGTGTCGCCCTCCTGGACCCAGATGTCGTGGTCGTGCCCGCCCTCGAGGGTCGTCGTCTGCACCCACCGGCCGCCGGCCAGCGCGGGCGCGGCGACGGTGGCCGCGTAGCGGTTCGGCCCCAGGTTCGGGATCTTGATGACGCCCTTGCGGTCGCTGATGCAGCCGGGCGCCTTGGTGGTGTCGACGACCGGCTTGTTGGCCGCGTCGAAGACGATGGGGCTGTTCGGGTTCTTGGTGGTGTGCTGGTAGCTCGTGCAGAGCGCGTTCCCGTAGTAGTCGACGCTGACGGTGCCGAAGACGTCGCTCAGGTGCGCGTGGAACCCGGACATGTCGACGCTGCTCTCCGCGTCGACCTCGAAGGTGCCGTCGACCGGCGCGTAGTCGTCGTAGACCTGCAGCTGGATGGTCGCGAGCGGCAGGGGCGTCGGGTTGAGCCCGACCGGGACCGTCTGCGTGCCACCGTCGACGGTGAAGTGGGCCCCGTCGATCTTGTACCCGCGCGCTTTGACCGAGACGAGGTACTTGCCGCCCGGCAGGGTGAGGGTCTTGCCGGCGAAGTCGCTCTGGTCGCCCTCGGCGATGATCGGCGCGAAGCCCGACGTCGCGCGGGTGCTCGGCCAGGGGCAGGTGTCGGCGAAGTCGGGGTCGTTCGAGTGGGTGCCCTGCGCGGTCGCCGGCAGACAGCTGGACAGCAGCGGGTCCTTCGCCGTGCCGGGGTCGCCGGTGTCGTCGGCGTTGATGATCCACTGGTACGCGGTGACGGCGTCACCGGCGTTGGGCTTGATCGCCTTCCGGGCCGGGTTCACGTCGCGTGCGCTGCGGACGTCGAGGCTCACCGTGCCCGACGCACGGGTCGGGGCGGCGTAGGCGGCTGCCACCGCCCCCAGCGGTGCGGCCGGCACGGCGGCCCCCGCCGTGGCTGCGACGGTGGCCGGGGCGAGAGCCACGGCGACGACCGCGATGATCCGGACGAACGAAACAACAGAACCAGCCCTGCGCATGGTCACTCCCTCTGGACGGGCGACGTAGCGCCGAGACGCCCGAGGCCCTGTTCCTCGGAGTCGCCGTCGAGAGCAAGGTGGCGTGCCGAGGATGTCGCGACAAGCAATTCGCGGAATCCCACAGACGAGGGCCATGTTCGGGTCAGTCGGGCGTCACGGGGACGTCAGGATCGGGTGGGCCGGCGGTCAGGTGGCGGTCAGGGACCACCGCGGGGGCGCGCCACGGTGGGGCTCGGGGCCCTTTAGCACGGGATCGTCCGAACGGCCACTGGACGACGTCCCGCCCGAGTTCCACACTGGCCGGTGTCAGGGGTCAGACTTCAGCAGGGGTTGCCACGATGTCTCTCGTTCTACTCGCCGACGACGACGCACAGCTGCGAATGCTCGTCGCACGCGCGCTCACCGGTGCCGGGCACCAGGTGGTCGCGGTCGCCGATGGCGCCCAGGCGCGGGAACAGCTCCAGCACGGGGGGTTCGACCTCGCGCTCCTGGACCTGGTCATGCCCGGGGAGTCGGGCATGTCACTGGTCAAGTCCTTCACGCCCGAGCAGCGGCCGACGGTCCTGCTGATGTCCGGGATGACCGATGTCGGCCCGCGGATCGAGGCCCTCAACGCCGGGGCGGTCGACTTCGTGGTGAAGCCCTTCGTCATGGCCGAGCTCGTCGCACGGGTCAACCGGCACCTGGCGCAGAAGGTGCAGGCGACCCTCGTCGACGGCGGCATCCCGGCGGGCCCGGTGGTGCTGCACCCCGCCGGCCGGTTCGTCCAGACGCCCGACGGGCGGGTCGACCTCAGCGAGCTGGAGTTCTCGCTGCTCGCGTACCTCGCCCGGCGGGCCGGTGAGGCCTGCAGCAAGGAGGAGCTGCTCACCGACGTGTGGCGTACGGAGTGGGCCTCGTCCACCAACCTGGTCGAGGTGTGCGTCGCTCGCATCCGGCACCGCCTCGGTCCTCACTTCCCCGTCCGCACCGTACGCGGGCGGGGGTACTGCATCGATGCCTGAGCCGAGGGGCAGCGGCGAGGGGAGCGGCGACGCGGTCCTGCTCGCGTGGAACGCCCTGGCCGGCGTCGCCGTCGCGTGTGTCCTCTACCTTCCCCGGTACGAGACCCTCCCGATCCACCTCGCGCTGGCGGCGTTCGCCCTCGGCTACCGGCAGTTCGCGTGGCCCACCCCTCGCGCCTTCTTCTCGCTCGGGACCTTCTACGTGCTCATCGCGGTGCTGTTCGTCCGGGATGCCGTGATGGGCACCCTGCAGCTCTCCGAGGCCCTGGAGGTGCCAATCACCGCCCTGCTCGTCGTCGGGGTCGCGTGGCACGTCGGCCAGGCGCGGCGGGCTCTCGACCTGGTGGTGGAGGCAGCGGCCCGCGTGCGGCGACAGGCCGAGGACCGGGACCGGCTGACCCGGCTGAGCGCCCACGAGATGCGCACCCCGTTGACGGTGGTCCTGGGCTTCGTCGACCTGACCTCGACGAGCGGGGTATCGCCGGAGGTCGAGGAGCACCTCGCGGCGGTCCGCGCCGAGCTGCGCACCCTCGACCGGGTGGTCGACCGCATGGTGCGGGCCGCGAACGTCGAACCCGACCTCCCCACCGGGCCGCTGGAGGTGGCCCCGCTCCTCACCGAGGTCGAGGCGCGCTGGCACGCCGTGGCCGACCGGGAGTGGGTCGTCGACGCCGACGACCTCCGCCTGGAGTGCAACCGGGACC
This sequence comes from Phycicoccus duodecadis, assembly GCF_002846495.1. Taxonomy (NCBI): domain Bacteria; kingdom Bacillati; phylum Actinomycetota; class Actinomycetes; order Micrococcales; family Intrasporangiaceae; genus Phycicoccus; species Phycicoccus duodecadis. Next base: position 271,284 of record NZ_PJNE01000001.1, on the reverse strand, counting down.
GCTTCGCCGCGGTCCTGGACACCCTGGTCGAGAACGCCGTCCGGTACACCGTCCCGGGCGACCGGGTGCGCCTCCTGGTGCGCCGCGACGGTGCGTGGGTGCTGATCGGGGTGGCCGACAGCGGCCGAGGTCTGCCGACCTGGGTCCTGGAGTCCGCCGACGAGCGCGGCCGGGGCCGCCGACGGCGCACGTCCGCCGTCACCGCGACATCCGGCGAGGGAGGACACGACGTGGACCCCCTGGCCCGGACCGGGCTGGGGCTCGAGATCGTCCGTCGGGCCACCCATGCCCGCGGCGGCATCGTGGTCGCCGACCGCGCGCCGGAGGGAGGGGCGCTGGTCGCGATGTGGGTACCGGTCGACCCCCTCCTCGGGACCGAGCCCCCGGACCCCGGCTGGGCGATGGGTCTTCCGACCCTGGGCGCCCGTCGTTCCACCGGGCGGCCCGCATCACTGGCCGGCCGGGTGGGCGTCGCGGCGGCTCGGGGCCGCGCGGTGACCGGTTAGCCGACGGCCGGGAGGAGGGGCCCGCCATCCGGCGCGTCCGCCGCACCGAACCACGGGCGTGAGCGACGTCCTCTACCGCGTGGTCATCCGGGTCGCCCGCGGGCTGTTCCGGGTCCTCGGGCTGCGCCTCGACGTGCGCGGGGCCGAGCGGCTGCCGGTGACCGGGCCGGTGGTCCTCGCGGCCAACCACTCGAGCTTCGTCGACTTCATGGTCGTGGGGCTGCCGGCCGACGAGCGGGGGCGGTTGGTGCGCTTCATGGCCAAGGAGTCGGTGTTCCGGTCCGCCACGGGCGGCCCGCTGATGCGGGGGATGCGGCACATCCCGGTCGACCGGCGCTCGGGCACCGCCGCGGCCCTGCGCGCCCGTCGCGCCCTGCTGGCGGGGGAGATGGTCGGTGTCTACCCCGAGGCCACCATCGGGCACGCGTTCACCCTGAAGGCCCGCTCCGACCTCACGCGCGGCGCCGCGCATCTGGCGATCGCCACCGGCGCCCCTTTGGTGCCGGTCGCCCACTGGGGCCTGCACCGGGTCTTCACGGTCGGACCGCGCTGGTCGCTGCGCCGGGGCCGCTGGGTCGGCATCCAGGTGGGTCAGCCGCTCTACCGCCTCCCGGGCGAGACCCCGGCGGAGCTCACCGGCCGCCTGCACGACGCCCTGCGCGAGCTGGTCGAGGGACTGCTCGACCGTTACCCCGACGTGCCCGCCGACCCGAGCCGGGCGTGGTGGTGGCCGGCCCACCGTGGTGGAGCCGCCCCCGCGCCCGACGCCGCGCGCGAGCTCGACCGGCGGGCGGTGGCCGAGGCCGACGGGGTGCCGTACGTGCGCTCCGCCTGAGGCCGCACCCCGGCTGACAGCCCTGTCGCACAGGCGGAAACGTTTACGCAGACCCGGATCGACCTGTCCCTGTGACCCAGGTCTCCGCGGCGCCCCCGATGTGACAAACGACTCCTATGTCAGCCGGGATCGCGGGTGGCCAGCGGTCACCCGGGTGCGGTGCAATGGCCATCTCGTGGAGTGGACGCCCGATGGGGGGCGCCCCGCTCACGGGCCGACACGCGACCGACCGAGAAGGGTGAGCATCGTGGCCGACCTGGAGAAGCCGTTGGACGACGCGGGGCTGACCAACCCCGCGGTGCGGGAGTACGTCCTGCACTGGGCGCAGTACCTCGGAGCCGAGCGCATCGAGGTGGTCAGTGCCTCCGACGACGCCCGGCTGATCCAGGAGTCCCTGGCGGCCGACGAGATCCAGCCGGCCGGTGAGGGCCTGTACTACTCGCGCAGCTACGCCAAGGACACCGCCCGCTCCGAGGAGCGCACCATCGTCGCCACCAGCCGCCCGGAGGACGAGGGCGTCTACAACAACTGGCGCCACTCCGACGAGATCCGTCCCGTCGTCGAGGGGCACATGCAGGGGGCGATGGCGGGCAAGACCATGTACGTCATCCCGTACCTGATGGCTCCGCCCGGGAGCCCCCTCGAGCGCTACGCGGCCGGTGTCGAGATCACCGACAACCGCACCGTGTGCCTGCACATGATCCGGATGGCGCGGGTCGGCGTCGACCTCATCAACGGCCTCGCCGACCCCGACATGTTCGTGCGGGCCGTGCACGTGACCGGAGACCTGCCGAACCTCGGGCAGGGCACCGACGACGACCAGCGCTACTTCGTGACGGTGGCCGACGAGCGCACCATCCTGCACTTCGGCAGCAGCTACGGGGGCAACGCCCTGCTCGGCAAGATCGCCCACGGCCTGCGCCAGGCGGCCTACGACGGCTGGGCCTCCGGCGAGTTCCTGGGCGAGCAGTTCATGCTCCTCGGCATCACCGACAAGGAGACCGGCGAGACCCACCACATCTGCGGGGGGTTCCCCAGCGCCTCGGGCAAGACCAACCTCGCGATGACACTGGCCCCCGACGCCCTCGGCGAGCGCTACCACGTGTCGTTCTACGGCGACGACATCGCCTGGCTGTGGGTGGCCGCCGACGGCCAGCTGTACGGCCTCAACCCCGAGAACGGGGTGTTCGGGGTCGCCAAGGACACCAACGAGGACACCAACCCCACCGCCCTCGACGCCATCGAGGAGGGCACCCAGGCGCTGTTCACCAACGTCGCCTACAACGAGAGCACCCACGAGGTCTGGTGGGAGGGGAAGACCCCGGCGCGGCCCACCGACCCCACCGGCTGGCGGGACTGGAAGGGCGAGCTCATCGCCGACCGCAACCCCGACGAGGCCGGCGACCCGTGGGCCCATCCCAACAGCCGTTTCACGACCACGCTGGCGAACGTGCCCAACGTGGCGGCCGACTTCGAGAACCCGCACGGGGTCAAGATCGACGCGATCATCTTCGGCGGCCGCACCCGCGACCGGGAGCCGCTGGTGCGCGCCATCGACGACCTGGCCGAGGGCGTGTACGACGGCCTGACCCTGGGAGCCGAGGCCACCGCCGCGGCCGAGGGCGTGGAGGGGAAGCTGCGGTACGACCCGATGTCGATGCGCCCGTTCATGTCCTACCCCGAGGGTCCGTACGCCGCGCACTGGCTGAACGTCGTCGGCGCCGCGAAGGACCAGCCGGTCTTCGCGCACGTCAACTGGTTCCAGCGCGACCCCGAGGACGGCCACTTCCTCTGGCCCGGGTACCGCGAGAACCTGCGCGCCCTGCTGTGGCTCGTGGAGTACAAGAAGGGGCAGGTCACCGGGCGCCGCACCCCCGTGGGGGTCGTCCCGCTGCGCGAGGAGCTGAACCTCGACGGCCTCGAGATCGACAGCGACGAGCTCGACACCCTGCTCACCATCGACGTCGAGCGCTGGCGCGAGGAGATGGGGCACCGCGAGGAGCACCTGAAGCAGTTCGCGAACCTGCCCGAGCAGATCTGGGAGGCGCACCGCCGCGTGGCCGCCGCGCTGGAGGCGGAGGCAACGGTCGACGTCTGACCGGGCGGCCCGGGTCAGGCCAGGGCGGCCAGCGCCGCCTCGAGGGTCCGGGCGGGATGCCCGGTCACCCGCTCGACGTCGTCGGTGACCCGGGCGGTCGAGCCGTCGGCGATGGCGGTGTAGGTGCTGACCCACGCGTCCAGCTGCCACTGCTCGGCGTCGTAGGCGGCGCGGCGGGAGGCGTAGGCCTCCTCGAGGCTCTCGTCCTCGAAGCGCAGGTCGCGCCCCAGGACCGCGCCGGCCCGCCGCGCGGCCTCGTCGAGGGTGAGCGCCTCGGGCCCGGTCAGCTCGTAGGTGCGCCCGGCGTGCTCGGCGGGGGAGCGCAGGACGGCGGCCGCGACATCGGCGACGTCGAGCCGGCTCACCAGCGCGACCCGCCCGTGGCCGGCCGGCCCCCGGATGACCCCCTCGGCGTCGGCGAAGAGCGGCAGCACCTCCGCGTAGAAGCTGTCGCGCAGCAACGTCGCACGCATCCCGCTGGCGGTGATCGCCTCCTCGGTGTCGTGGTGGTCGCGCCCGAGGGTGAACGTGGCGTCGGGCGCCGCCCCCGCGAACGAGGTGTAGACGATGTGACCGACGCCCGCCCGGGCCGCGGCCGCGACGAACCCGCGGTGCTGGGCCCGCCGGTCGACCGCCTCGGCGGCCGAGACCATGAGGAGGGTGTCGACGCCGGTGAGGGCGCGCACGGCCGCGTCGTCGTCGGCGTAGGTCGCCACCACGACCTCGCTGCCGCCGATGGCCGGGGCCCGCGAGGCGTCACGCACGACGAGCCGGGGGGAGAGGTCGGCGAGGAGACGGGCCACGGCACCCCCGAGGGCGCCGGTCGAGCCGGTGATGGCGATGGTCATGCCGCCCCAACACCCCGGCCCCGCGGACGCATTCCGGCGGCCGCCCGCCGGGCGGTGGGGCCCCTAGGCTGCGGTCGTGGCGGAGGCACGGTTCGGGTCGGTGCTCGCCCGCGGGGTCGAGGCCGTCAGCCACGACGTGGCCGACCTCGACCGCGGCGGCTTCTGGGTGGTCGTGCGCACCTTCGAGGGCGCCTTCACCGCGGTGCGGATGGCCGAGGTCCGGCGTGGGGTACCGATGCCCCGCGCGGAGCCGGACGACGACTGGCCGGCGCTCCGGGGGGAGTGGCGCACCAGCCTGGACGAGGCCGCCTACCGGGCCGGCGTCGACGAGGTGCGGCGGCGGGTGGCGGCCGGCACGGTGTACCAGGTCAACCTCTGCCGGGTGCTCGAGCACGACCTGCCCCGGGCTGCCTCCCTGGCCGCGCTCGGTCGGCGCCTGGCCCGCGGCAACCCCGCACCGCACGCGGCCACCATCGACCTGCCCGAGGCCGGGCTGGAGGTCGCGTGCGCCTCGCCGGAGCTGTTCCTGCGGCGGGTGGGCGACCGGCTGACGTCGGGCCCGATCAAGGGGACCGCGCGCACCGCCGAGGGTCTCCTCGCCAAGGACTACGCCGAGAACGTGATGATCGTCGACCTCGTGCGCAACGACCTGGCGCCGGTCTGCCGGCCGGGCACCGTCGAGGTCGGCGCGCTGTGCCGGCTCGAGGAGCATCCGGGTCTGGTGCATCTGGTCTCGGAGGTCACGGGGCGGCTGCGGCCGGGGGTGGGGTGGAGCGAGGTGATGGCCGCGACGTTCCCTCCGGGTTCGGTGAGCGGCGCGCCGAAGCACACCGCGCTGCAGGCCATCGCCGACCTCGAGCCGGTGCCCCGAGGCCCGTACTGCGGGGCCGTCGGATGGGTGGACGCCGACCGGGGCGAGGCCTCGCTGGCCGTCGGCATCCGGACCTTCTGGGCCGCTCGTCGCGACGACGGCCGGCGGGTCCTGCGGTTCGGCACCGGCGCCGGGATCACGTGGGGCAGCTCGGCCGCCGCGGAGTGGGACGAGACCGCGCTGAAGGCGGCGCGTCTCGTCGGGCTTGCCGGCGGTGGCCGGGCCCGGTCTGGGAGGGTGGGCGCATGACGGACATCCGCGTATGGGTCGACGGTGCCCGGGTCCCGGCCGACGGCCCCGCCGTCAGCGCGGTCGACCACGGCGTCACCGTGGGCGACGGAGCCTTCGAGACGGCCAAGGTCGTGGACGGTCGCCCGTTCGCCCTCACGCGCCACCTGGCCCGGCTCGACCGCACCATGGCCGGGCTGGGGCTGCCCCCGGCCGACCATGACCTCATCCGCGCCGGGGTCGCGGCGGTCCTGGCCGGCGAGCCCATCGCGTTCGGCCGGCTGCGCTGGACCGTGACGGCCGGCCCCGGGCCGCTGGGCTCGGACCGCCTCGCCTCGCGGCTGACCCACATCGTCACCGCAGTGCCGCACGAGCGCCCGGCCCCCTCGGGAGCGGTCGTCACCGTGCCGTGGGTGCGCAACGAGCGGTCGGCCACCGCCGGGCTGAAGACCACCTCGTACGCCGACAACGTCGTGGCTCTCGCGCGGGCCCAGGAGCAGGGGGCGGTCGAGGCGGTCTTCGCCAACACCCGCGACGAGCTGTGCGAGGCCACCGGCAGCAACGTCTTCGTCGTGCTCGACGGTGTCGTGCGCACGCCGCCGCTGTCGAGCGGCTGCCTCGCCGGCATCTCGCGCGCGCTCCTGCTCGAGTGGTGTGCCGCCGACGGGCTCGAGGTGCGTGAGGAGGACCTGCCCTTGGACGTGCTCCAGCGGGCCGAGGAGGTCTTCATCACCTCCTCCATCAAGGACGTCATGCCGGTCTCCGCCGTCGACGGCCGTGCCCTGCCCGCCCCGGGCCCGGTGACCGCCGCCGTCCAGGGCGTCTGGGCCCGGCACGCCGAGCGGACCGACGACCCGTGACCGGGGGCGAGCCGAAGCGGCCGTTCTTCCGGCCACCCCACGACGAGGACGAGTGGGAGTGGCGGCACCGGTTGCGGGCCAACGCGGGGACGCGCCTGGGCCTGCGGCTGGTCGTGGCCGTCGTCGGTCTCGTACTCGTGCTCGGCGGCTTCGCCCTCGTCCCGCTGCCGGGGCCGGGCTGGCTCATCGTCATCCTCGGGCTCGCGGTGTGGGCCTCCGAGATCGAGCCGGCCTCGGACCTGCTCGAGTGGGTCAAGCGGCAGGTGCGCCGGTGGGAGCGGTGGGTGAAGGCGCAGTCGCGCGGCGTGCAGGCGCTCGTGGTGCTGGTGACGTTCGCGTTCGTGGCGGGCGTGCTCTGGCTGACCTTCCGCCTCACCGGGCTGCCGGGGTTCCTCCCCGACGGCCTCACCCGCTGGCTGGAGGCGAACCTGGCGCTGTGACCCGCCGCCGGCCGAGTGCGCCCGATTTCCGCCCGCCGGGCCGGTTGGGTATCCTCGGCAGGCCGCAGCACCCGGATGTGTAGCTCAGTTGGTTAGAGCGTTCGCTTCACACGCGAGAGGTCAGGGGTTCGAGTCCCTTCACATCCACCGACAGCCCCCGATCGCGCCAGCGATCGGGGGCTTCCCGCGTCCCACGTGCAGGACGCCGAGGGGCCGGTGACGACGCGTGTCGGGCCACGGGTGTATGCATGGACGTATGACGATGAGCGTGCGCGCCATCCTGACCTTCCCCACGCGCGGCGAGGCCGGGGCGGCTCACGACCACTGCTCGGTGGGCGCCACCGGCCTGGAGGGTGACCGGCCCAAGAAGGCCGCGGTGTCCCTGGTCGGCAACGACTCCCCACACACCCGCGCGAACCTCATGCTCGACGTACCCACGGCCGAGGTCGAGACCCTCGGGGGCCGCGTGGTGCGCGTCGGTGGGGTCGTGCTGGCGGTCGAGCCCACGGGCAACGCCTGCCCCGGTCTCTACGCCGCGGTCGGCGAGGCCGGCACCGTGCGCGTCGGCGACGTCCTGGAGGTCGTGGAGGACGGCGCATGAGCCTGCTCGACCGTGACCTCACCACGGGCGCGGCCGCGCACCGCGCCGGCGTCGACCGTCTCGTCGCCAGCTACCGCGCCATCCCCCTCGGGGCACCGGTCCGGCTGGCCAAGCGCACCAGCAACCTCTTCCGGGCCCGCGCCGCCACCGATGTGACGGGGCTCGACACCAGCGGCCTCACCGGCGTCGTCGACATCGACCCCGAGGGCCGCACCGCCGACGTCCAGGGCATGTGCACCTACGAGGACCTCGTCGACGCCACCCTCGCCCACGGTCTGAGCCCGCTCGTGGTGCCCCAGCTGCGCACCATCACCCTGGGCGGGGCCGTCACGGGGCTCGGCATCGAGTCGTCGTCGTTCCGCAACGGGCTGCCGCACGAGTCGGTCCTCGAGATGGACGTGCTCACCGGCACTGGTGAGGTCGTGACGGCCGACCCCACCAGCCGGCACACCGACCTCTTCCGCGGCTTCCCCAACTCGTACGGCACCCTCGGCTACGCCACCCGGCTGCGTATCGCGCTCGAGCCGGTGGGTCGCACGGTCTCGCTGCGGCACGTGCGCTTCCACGACCTCGACGCCCTGGTCACCGCCCTCGGCGAGATCGTGGCGGCGGGGGAGTACGAGGGCGAGACGGTCGACTACCTCGACGGCGTCGTGTTCGGCGCCGACGAGTCCTACCTGACCCTCGGCGCCCGCTCCGACGAGCCCGGCCCCACCAGCGACTACACCGGGCAGGGCATCTTCTACCGCTCCATCCAGCACGACCGGCCGCGCCCGGTGCGCGACACCCTGAGCACCCTCGACTACCTGTGGCGCTGGGACACCGACTGGTTCTGGTGCTCGCGAGCCTTCGGGGCGCAGAACCCCCTGGTGCGCCGGGTGTGGCCGCGGCGCTGGCTGCGCTCGAGCGTCTACTGGAAGCTCGTGGCCCTCGACCGCCGGTTCGACGTCGCCGACCGGCTCGAGGCGCGCCGTGGGCGACCGCCGCGCGAGCGGGTCGTGCAGGACGTCGAGATCCCGCTGTCGACCACGGCCGAGTTCCTGCGGTGGTTCCTGCGCGAGGTCCCCATCGAGCCGATCTGGCTGTGCCCGTTGCGCCTTCGTGACGACCGCTCGTGGACGCTCTACCCCCTCGAGCCGGGCGAGACGTACGTCAACGTGGGGTTCTGGTCCACCGTGCCCGCCGACCCCGCGGGCGGCCCCGGGGCCACCAACCGCCGCATCGAGGACGAGGTGGGCGCCCTCGGCGGCCACAAGTCCCTCTACTCGGAGGCCTTCTACGACGAAGAGACCTTCTGGCGCCACTACGGCGGCGCCGACTACCCCGCGCTCAAGGAGCGCTACGACCCCGACCACCGGTTGCCCGACCTCTACGCGAAGGCCGTGCGCGGTGCCTGATCCCAGGAGGAACACCCCGTGAGCATCGCCCACATCGTCGAGTCCGTCGTCGACGGACCGCTGCCCTTGCGCGTCGAGGCGTTCGACGGGTCGGCCACCGGGCCGGACGAGGCGCCCCGCCGGCTGAGCATCGACACCCCGCGCGGCATCTCCTACCTCGCAACCGCCCCCGGCGACCTGGGGCTGGCGCGCGCCTACGTGGCCGGCGACCTGACCGTGCACGGCGTCCACCCCGGCGACCCCTACGACGTGCTGCGCGACCTGGCCGAGGTGCGCTTCCGCCGCCCCGGCAAGGACCAGGTCCTCGAGCTGTCGCGCACCCTCGGCCTCAAGGCGCTGACCCCGCCGCCCCCGCCGCCGCAGGAGAGCCTCCCGCGCTGGCGCCGCGTCGCCGAGGGGCTGCGCCACTCGCTCACCCGCGACGCCGAGGCCATCCACCACCACTACGACGTCTCGAACCGGTTCTACGAGCTGGTCCTCGGCCCGTCGATGGCCTACACCTGCGCGTGCTACCCGTCGGCCAGCGCCACCCTCGAGGAGGCGCAGGAGAACAAGTACCGCCTCGTGTTCGACAAGCTGGGGCTGCAGGCCGGCGACCGGCTCCTCGACATCGGCTGCGGCTGGGGCGGGATGGTGCGGTACGCGGCCCGCCGAGGGGTCAGCGTGCTGGGCGTGACGCTCTCGCGCGAGCAGGCCCAGTGGGCGCAGAAGGCCGTGGCCGACGAGGGCCTGGCCGACCTGGCCGAGGTCCGCCACAGCGACTACCGGGCGGTCACCGAGACCGGCTTCGACGCGGTGTCGTCGATCGGGCTCACCGAGCACATCGGGGTGCGCAACTACCCCGCCTACTTCCGTTTCATCCAGGCCCGGCTCCGCACCGGGGGCCTGCTGCTGAACCACTGCATCACCCGTCCGCACAACCGCCCGACCTCGACCGGGGCCTTCATCGACCGCTACGTGTTCCCGGACGGCGAGCTCACCGGCTCCGGCCGGATCATCACCGAGGCCCAGGACGTGGGGCTCGAGGTCCTGCACGAGGAGAACCTGCGCGAGCACTACGCCCTCACCCTGGCCGGCTGGTGCCGCAACCTGGTCGACCACTGGGACGAGTGCGTGGCCGAGGTCGGCGAGGGCACCGCCCGGGTGTGGGGCCTCTACATGGCCGGGTCGCGGCTCGGGTTCGAGCGGAACGAGGTCCAGCTGCACCAGGTGCTGGCGGTCAAGCCCGACCCACGCGGGGGCACCGGGCTGCCGCTGCGCCCGTGGTGGAGCGCCTGACCCGCTGACCGGGCGTCCGCCGCGCGCGCAGCCGCGGCGTCAGCGGCGGGGTCGCAGTCCGTCCCAGACCACGGTGGTCAGGTCGTCGGCGAGGTCGTCGGCGGTGCGCCCGCTGCGGGCGCCGCCGTCGGCCAGCCAGTCGTCGGCCGCCGCCCGCACCATCCCGACGAGCGCGACCCCCCACAGGTGGGCGGTGGGCCCGGTCACGGGGGAGCCGAGGCCGGCACCGATGATGCCGGCCACGTGCTCGGCGATGCGCCCGGTCATCCCGGCGGTGACGTCACCCTCGGGCCGCTCACCGGGGGGCACGATCGGCGCGTTGACGATGAAGCGGTACACCTCGGGGTCGTCCTCGACCAGGTGCAGGTAGGCGGCGATGACGGCGCGGATGACGGCCCGCGGTTCCCGGGCGGCGGTGGGCTCCTCGCCGGCGGCGCGCGTGATGCCGCGCACGATGGTGCCGTCGACCCGGTGGGCGACCGCCGCGTAGAGGCCCGCGCGGTCGGCGAAGTGGCGGTAGAGCACCGTCTTCGAGGTACCGGCGGTGGCGGCCACCTCGTCCATCCCGACCTGCGCACCGTGCTCGCGGACCGCGCGCACGGCGGCCTCGACCAGCTCGCGGCGGCGGGCCAGACGGTGCTCGTCCCAGCGGGCGCTGCGCCCGTCGGGGGCGGTGGAGGTCACGGGGTCAGACGGTAGCAGGCACCGGCGGTACCGGGTACCATCGGTACCGGATACAGCACGGTGGCGCCGTCCGGAGGCCACCGTCCCGACCACGAGGAGCCACCCCGGTGACCACACCGCGCCGCGCCGCCGTCCTCGGCGGCAACCGCATCCCCTTCGCCCGGCAGTTCGGCCCCTACGCCGAGGCCTCCAACCAGGACATGCTCACGGCCGCGCTCGAGGGCCTCGTGGCCCGCCACGGGCTGGCCGGCGAGCGCGTCGGCGAGGTCGTCGCGGGTGCGGTCATCAAGCACAGCCGTGACTTCAACCTCACCCGCGAGGCCGTGCTGGGCTCGAGCCTGGCCGCCGACACGCCCGCCTACGACATCCAGCAGGCCTGCGGCACCGGCCTCGAGGCCACCATCCTCGTGGCGAACAAGATCGCTCTCGGACAGGCCGACTCCGGCATCGCCGGGGGGGTCGACTCCGCGTCCGACGCGCCGATCGTGGTGCCCGAGAGGCTGCGTCGCAAGCTGTTGCGCCTCAACCGGGCCAAGACCCCGGCCGACCGGGCCCGCGCCGCGCTCGCCATCCGCCCCACCGACCTCGGGATCCAGGTGCCCGCCGCCAACGAGCCGCGCACCGGGATGTCGATGGGTGAGCACATGGCCGTCACGGCCGCCCGCTGGGGCATCACCCGCGAGGCGCAGGACGAGCTGGCCCTGGCCAGCCACCACCATCTGGCCGCCGCCTACGAGCGCGGCTTCTTCGACGACCTGATGACGCCCTACCTGGGGCTGACCCGCGACCAGAACCTGCGTCCCGACAGCACGATCGAGAAGCTCGCGTCGCTGCGCACGGCGTTCGGCACCGGGCCCGAGGCCACCATGACGGCCGGCAACTCGACCCCGCTCAGCGACGGCGCCTCGGCGGTGCTGCTGGGCTCGCCCGAGTGGGCCGAGGCCCACGGGCTGAAGCCGCTGGCGTGGTTCGTCGACGGCGAGACCGCGGCGGTCGACTACCTCTCGGGTGAAGAGGGCCTGCTCATGGCCCCGGCCTACGCCGTGCCGCGGATGCTCGCGCGCCAGGGGATGAGCCTGCAGGACTTCGACCTCTACGAGATCCACGAGGCGTTCGCGTCGACCGTGCTGTCGACCCTGAAGGCCTGGGAGGACCCGGAGTTCTGCCGCGACCGGCTCGGCCTCGAGGCCCCCCTGGGCGCCATCGACCGCTCGCGCCTCAACGTCAACGGCTCCTCCCTGGCGGCCGGGCACCCGTTCGCCGCCACCGGCGGCCGCATCGTCGCGACCCTGGCCAAGCTCCTGCACGAGAAGGGCTCGGGCGCTCGGGGGCTGGTGTCGGTCTGTGCCGCGGGCGGGCAGGGCGTCGTGGCCGTCCTCGAGGCCGCCTGAGATGGCGCGCCCCGACGGCTACACCGCCTTCGTCAACGGCGGCCTCGGCAAGCGGCTGGCCGCCACCCTCGGCCTGCCGCAGCCGGTCCCGCTGCGCCGCCACAGCCCGGGCGCCGCCCCGGCCGACGGCCCCGTGCTCGTGGGCGGGCACGCCGACACCCCCGCGATCGCGGGCCTGCGCGCCGGGCTCACCGCGGCCGGGGTCACGCTCACCGAGACCGTGCCGGAGGGCATCCGGCTCGGCGGGGTGGTCGTCGACCTCACCGCCGCGGTCACCCCCGCGGACCTCGAGTCGCTGCGCGCGACCCTCGCCCCGGCCCTGAAGCGGCTCGGCCGGTGCGCCCGGGTCGTTGTGGTCGGGCGCCATCCCGCCGACGCGTCGAGCGTGCCCGAGCGGGCCGCGCGGCGCGCGCTCGAGGGCATCACGCGCTCGGTCGGCAAGGAGCTGCGCGCCGGCGCCACCGCCAACCTCGTCCTGGTCACCGAGGGCACGGAGGCCGCGGCGCTGGGCACCGTGCTGTTCCTGCTCTCGGGCCGCTCGGCCTACGTCGACGGCCAGGTGTTCCGCGTCGGCTCCGACCGAGCGACCGCCGACGGGGCCGACCCCGAGCGTCCGCTGGCCGGCAAGGTCGCGGTCGTCACCGGTGCGGCCCGCGGCATCGGGGCCGACATCGCCCGCACCCTCGGCCGCGACGGCGCGACCGTGGTCTGTGTCGACGTACCGGCCGCCGGTGGCTCGCTGGCCGCGGTCGCCAACGAGGTCGGCGGCACCGCCCTCCAGGTCGACGTCACGGCCGACGACGCCGGCGCCCGCATCGCCGCGCACGCCCGTACCCGGCACGGCGGCCTCGACGTCGTCGTGCACAACGCGGGCATCACCCGCGACAGGCTGCTGGCCAACACCGACGCCGAGCGCTGGGCCTCGGTCCTCGACGTCAACCTGCTCTCGATCCTGCGGATGAACGAGGCGCTGCTGGCGGCCGACGGTCTGCGCGACGGCGGCCGGATGGTGCTGGTGTCCTCCATCGCGGGCATCGCCGGCAACCGCGGCCAGAGCAGCTACGCGGCGTCCAAGGCCGGCGTCATCGGCCTGGTCGACGGGTACGCCGCCGACGAGGGCCTGGTCGCGCGGGGCATCACCGTCAACGCCGTGGCCCCCGGGTTCATCGAGACGGAGATGACCGCCAGGATCCCGCTGGCCACCCGTGAGATCGGGCGCCGGCTCAACAGCCTGGCCCAGGGCGGCCTGCCGGTCGACGTCGCCGAGACCATCGCGTTCTTCGCGGCCGACGCGCAGGCGGCGGTCTCCGGCACCGTGGTGCGGGTCTGCGGGCAGAGCCTGCTGGGGGCGTGAGCGTGGTCGTCGAGACGCTGGCCGGGATGCCGTCCACCGCACCGCAGCTGGCCCGCGCGGCGCTCACCGCGCGGGGCCGGCGGGGGAGCACCGTCCCCGAGCGCACCCTGCGGGTCGAGGACGTGCGGGTCGACCGCACCCGTCTGGCGGCGTACCAGCGGCTGACCGGGTACGACGTGGGCGACGCTCTGCCACAGCCGTACCCGTGGGTGCTGGCCTTCCCCCTGCAGACGGCGCTGATGACGCGGCCCGACTTCCCGGTGGCGCTGCCGGGGCTGGTGCATCTTGAGAACCGGGTGACCACCCATCGGCGTCTCGACGCCGCCGAGGGGCTGACGCTCGACGTCAGCGCCGGCGACCTGCGGCCGCACCGCCGCGGTCGGACCCTCGGCGTCCGGATCGAGGCCCGCGTGGCCGACGAGCTCGTGTGGGAGTGCGACAGCGTCTACCTCGCCCGGGGCCGCGGCACCGAGGACGCGCCCCGCGGCGACACGCCTCCGAAGCTGCCGGGCGGCCCGGTCGTCGGGGTCTGGCGCCTCCCCCCGAGCCTCGGCCGCGAGTACGCCGCCGTCTCCGGCGACGTCAACCCCATCCACCTGCACCCGCTGGCGGCCCGCGCGATGGGGTTCCCGCGGCACCTCGCGCACGGGATGTGGACCTACGCGCGCACCCTGGCGGCGCTGGGCCGCTGTTCGCTCGGCCCCTCGAGCAGCCGGGTGTGGTTCACCAAGCCGGTGTTCCTGCCCGCCACCGTCGAGCTGGTGCGGACGACCGGCGACGACGGCGTGGTGCTGGCCGGCCTCCGGGCGCACGAGGACCCGTCGACCACCCACGTGGTCGTGCGCGTCGAGCCGCACCCGGAGCGCTGACGCGTCGCAAGGTTCGACATGGCTCGTTCGGGCTATGGCGTCCGCCACGCCCCGCCCCTAGCATGAGCGGGCCCGCGCACCACCCGTCGTGGGCACTGGCCCTCGCGCCGTGAGACGCGGACGATGGCTGCACTTCTTGGCAGGCCGTCGCAGGGGAAGGCCGTCGGGGGCGCCGTCCGAGGTGCGCCCGTCCCTCTGGCCGGTGTGCACCCGCGCGGAGGACACCATGAGCACCAGAAGCAGAGTCATCCAGGTCGTGGCCGCCACGAGCGCCGTCGGGGTCCTGCCCGTGGCCCTGGCCGTCGTCCACCTGCCCCGCCCGGACGGGCCGACCACGCAGTCGCCCGCCGCGAGCGCCGCCACGGTCGGCACCGCGTCCGCCACGACGAGGTGGGTCGCCCTCGACACCGGCGCCGGCCCCTCGATCACACTCAACGGGCCCACCGGGCGGATCGGCGCGACGCAGACGCTCGCCGAGGCGACCGACTGCGGGATGGACCAGGGCGCGGTCTCCTCGCGCTACCTCTCGTTCTCCGGGTCGACGGCCAGGACCTACAGCGAGACCCTCGCCTCGTTCGCCAGTGGCTCCATCGGGGTCAAGGAGAAGAAGAGCGGCGTCTCCTGCTACCAGGCCAACTCCCCGTCCGAGAGCCTGAAGGTCTCGCTCGGCGCCGGCCTGCGCACCGCGCTCGGGCCCGACGTCGTGGCGTCCGCGGCCTTCCTCGACGTGGAGCTCAAGCAGGGTGCACAGATCATGGCGACCGCGAAGCTCAAGGGCGCCGTCACCGGCGTCTTCGAGCTGCGCAGCGGTTCCTCGATCACCTCGCCCGCCCCCCTGCCGGGCGGGGTGACGGCGACCGCCGTGACCACCTGCACCACCAGCGCGGACTCCGGCCCCGACGCCGGGGTGGGCGACAACTGCCGCTGGCCGGTCAGCATGCCGTCGTGGCTCGGCCCCGACGACGGGATCGTCTTCGACGAGCTCACCCTCACGGCCGTCGGCGGGTCCTTCAGCCTCGAGGGCGGGGGCGACGGCCAGGTCGAGCCGCAGTCGCCGCTGTCGACGCCGAACGCCTCGATCGTCCAGGTCGCCGACGGGGTGCTCGACTGCGGGGCCTCGACGCGCACGATCGCCGCGTCCGCCGACGCCCCCCAGGTCAGCGTGTACCGCCTCGGCAACGCCGACGCCAGTGCGTGCGTCCCGGTGCCGTACTCCTTGGGCACCGCGCCGGCCTACGCACAGTTCCTCAAGCCGCTCGACAGCCAGACCACGGCGCAGTTCCTGTGGGACCTCACCTGGCGCTTCCCGGAGACGGCCGGCACCACGGCGCTGCCCGACCTCAAGGTCGACTACGAGTACCCGGCGCCCGGCGACACGGTGACGCTCGGCTGGTGCCCGGACCCCTCGTTCGACACCGCCGGCCGTTTCGCCGGCTACCCCGCCGGGTCGCTGACGGCCGCGATGGACCAGGAGCCCGACCTGCCCGGCACGCAGTTCGCCTGCGTCGTCTCGCGCAGCGCGCGCCCGGTCGACGGCGACCCCGACACCGTCGGCTCGCGCGACGTCGTCTACGTCTACGGCGACGCCGGGATGCGTTACTGACGCCGGTCCCGCGCGGCGCGTCAGCCGGGAGCCTGCGCTGCGTCGCCCGGCGCCGAGGCCCGCGCGCCCAGCGAGGCGAGCCGGGACTCGGCCCGGGCCCAGGCCTGGTCCGACCCGTCGAGGTCGCCCTCGTGCCGACGCACCCGGCTGAGGACCCGCAGGAGCAGCGCCTCGTCGTAGGGCAGGTCCTGCTCGCGCGCGGCCACCAGGCCGGTCTCCGCCAGCTCACCGGCCTCGGCGAACCGCCCCAGTGCCAGCAGCGCCCGCGAGCGTTGGTGGCAGGTGCGGGGGACGGAGGCCGCGGCCTCGGCACGGGCCGCGTGCTCGGCGGCGTCGATGACCTCGAGAGCCTGGACCGGGTGGCCCTCGCGGATCATCGCGTCGGCCTGGACCAGCGACGCCTCGAGCGCGGTCGTGGGCTTGCCGAGGGACAGCAGCGTCGCGGCGACGTCGGCCGCCAGTGCATCGGCCGCGTCGTGGTCGGCCCGGGTGAGGTGCAGGCGCGCGAGCTGGATCTCGCCCTGGGCCAGGAACGACAGGGCCCCCGATGCCCGCAGCACCCGCAGGGCGTCGTCGAGGATCACCTCCGCCTCGTCGAGCCGTCCCTGGTTGATGAGCAGCTCGGCGAGGTTGACGCCGGTCTCGGCGGCACCGAAGTCCTTGCCGACCTCGAGCGCCACGCGGCGCGCGCTGGCGTACCACTCGGCGGCCTCGGTCCACCGGCCCGCGTAGTACGCGATGGTGCCCAGGTTGCCGCG
This sequence comes from Phycicoccus duodecadis, assembly GCF_002846495.1. NCBI lineage: Bacteria > Bacillati > Actinomycetota > Actinomycetes > Micrococcales > Intrasporangiaceae > Phycicoccus > Phycicoccus duodecadis. The sequence continues at coordinate 254,663 of NZ_PJNE01000001.1, read as the reverse complement.
GACGGTCTCCTCGAGCGGGCGCCACTCCTCCTCGACGCAGATCCCGAGCGCCTCGAGATGGCGGGCGCCGAGGCCCGGGACGCCCATCGAGATCTCGATGCTGTCGAGCAGGATCAGGGCCCGCACGAGCGTCTCGCGGTCACCCACCTCGCGGGCGCGCTCGGCGGCGCGTTCGGCCCAGCGCAGGGCCTCGCCCGGGCGCTCCTGCTCGATCCGCACCCGCGCGGTGAGGTTGTCCAGGCGCACCAGCGTCGCAGCCCCGGCCTCGCCCGCCCCGCGCAGGACCGACCGCGCCCGCCCCACGACGCGCAGCGCCGCGGTAGGACGGCCCGTGCGCAGGAGCACGATGGCCTGCCGGGCGAGCAGCGCGGCGTGCGCCCGCAGGTCATCCCGGACGAGGCGGGCACCCCGCCGGTAGGCGTCGAGGGACTCCTCGAACATCCCGGCCAGCTCACGCAGCTCGCCGACCCCGGTCCAGAGGTCGGCGCGGGCGCGGTCGGTGACGTCGGGCAGCCTCGGGGACACGCTGAGGGCACGGACCAGGTGGTCGGCCGCGTCCGCGTTGGCGAACGAGCGCCGCGCCACCGCCCCGGCCACCTGGGCGTAGCGCCAGGTACGGGCATGGTCCCCGGCGCGGTCGAAGTGCAGGGCCAGGGTGGGCGAGTCCGCGTCGAGGTCGCTGCTCATCCGTTCCAGGACCTCGCCGGCGGTCTGATGGACGCGGGAGCGGACCCGGAACGACAGCCCCTCGTACGCGGTGTCGCGCACGAGACTGTTGCGGAACCGGAGGCGGTCCGGGCCGTCGGGTTCGAGGAAGGCGTGCAGGGCGTCGAACACCGTGCCGTCGAAGGCGGTCCCGTCGGCCGCCAGGGTGGCCGCGATGATCTCGCGCCGGAAGCTGCGCCCGAGCACCGAGGCGTGCCGCAGGACCTGGCGCAGGGGAGGGGTGAGCCGGTCGATCTGGGCGGCCATGGCCGCCTGCACCGACTCCGGCAGGGTGTCGAGGGCGCCACCGCCCCGGATCGTCTCGGTGACCTCCTCGACGAAGAGCGGGTTTCCCGCGGCTCGCCGGGCCAGCAGGGACACCTCGTGCGGCCGGAGCGGATGCTCCCGGGTGGCGGCGATGACCAGCTGCTCCACCGTCGCGGGCGGTAGCGGGCCCAGCGTCAGCACCGTCCCACCCTCCGGCGCGAACCCCCCCGGGGCGTCCCGGCGGACGACGACCACGGCCCACGGCCGGGTGGCCGCGGCGCCGGCCACGCGCCCCAGGAGGGCCACCGACGCGCCGTCGGCCCAGTGCGCGTCCTCGACCTGCACGGTCAGGGGTCCCGGGACCAGCCGGTCCAGCAGGGTGACGACGACGTCGGCCACCCGGTCGGGTTGGTAGGCCGGGTCGATGCGGCTCGCCTCGACCGTCGGCGGGACGTCGACCTGGACGACGTCGGCCAGCAGCGGCGCCATCGGCAGCAGCTCGGGGGCCACCCGCCCCAGGGTGTCGAGGACCGCGGCCCCCATCCGCTCCGGGGTGTCGCGCGTGACGCCCAGCAGGGTCCGCAACGGGTCGCGCAGCACCCGGTAGGAGCTCGAGACGCCGTACGGCTCCGCGTGCAGGAGCAGCCGCTCGGCCGGTGGCGCCAGCGCCGTCGCCTCGCGGACCAGCCGGGTCTTCCCGGAGCCGGTCGCGCCTTCGACGGTGAGGACGCCACCGGCTCCGGCGGCCGCCTCCGTGAGCATCCGCACCGCCTCGGCCAGCTCGGTGTCCCGACCCAGGAAGGGCAGCCGCGCACTGCGCCGCAGGTCCTGGCTGCCGGTCTCCTCACCCACCGCGAGGAGGTGCATCGGGACGGCCTTGCCCTTCATCGCGTACGGACCGACCGACGCGGTGGCGAACAGGCTGCGGGAGTGCTCGAGCACGCCCGGGTGGGCGAAGACACCGCCGGCCGGGGCCTTGGACGTGATCCGCGCGGCGGTGTTCGTCGTGTCGCCCATGGCGGAGTAGGCCGCCCGCTCCGGGATGCCGACCTCCGCGGCGAACACGTGGCCGCGGTTGACCCCCAGCTGGACCGGCAGGGGCAGGTCGGAGGTCGCGATCCGCCGCAGCGCTCGGAGCATCCGACCCTCGTCGTCCTCCCCGGCGACCGGGACCCCGGAGCCGAGGAAGAACTTGCCGCCGTCGGCGTCGAGGTCGGTGGCCAGCAGGGTCACCCCTTCGACGGCGAGGGCGGCCTCGACGGCCGTCACCGTGGTGTCGAGCAGCCCGGCGAGGTGAGCCGGCCCCTCGTCGTCGAACACCCGGTCGGTGCCGGAGAGGCGCACGAACGCGATCGTCGCGAGCCGGTGCTCCGGCTCGGGCGGACCCGGGTCGAGGTACTCCCCGAGGCTCCGGGGGAAGAGGCCCCCGAGGCGGGCCGCCGGGACCGGCGGCGTTCCGGCGGAGACGGCCGGCACCGTGTGCGCCACCCGTCGCCGCAGGACGAGTGCCCCGTCGGCCCGGACGCGGGTCGACCCGGGGGCGAGCCGCGCGGCCGTGGCGGGCGTGACCACGACCTCTCCGGCCTCGGCTGCCTGCTCGGCCGCCGCGGTGGCGGAGGCGGCCGGCCCCAGCACGAACAGCTCGCGGGTGGGAGACCCCACGAGGAAGAGGTGGACCGGTCCCGAGTGGACCCCCACCGACATCGAGAGGCTGAGGCGGCCCACCGACGTCGGCAGCGCGGCGGCGTCGCGCAGCGTCCGACGCATCTCCACCGCCGCGTCACACGCGTGGTCGGCGTGACCTGGACCGCGGAAGAGGAAGAGCAGGGCGTCCCCGCCGAACTTCAGCATCTCGCCGCCACGGGCCGCACTGAGGCGCAGCATCGGCCCGAAGACACGGTTGAGCGTCTCGACGATCTCCTCGGCGCCGACGCGACCTCGGCGGGTGAGCCGTTCGGTGAGTGCCGTGAACCCCGAGACGTCCGCGAACACCAGGGTGCCGTCGATCTCCCGCCAGGAGGCACCGGGCGCTTCGTCGTCCCAGCGCAGGACGAGCGGCGGTACGTGGCGGCGCAGGTCGGTCACAACGCTCCTCGCGGTCGACGGGCGCTCGCGCGACCCGGGCTGTAGTATCCCGCACGGTCCAGCACCGCCACGTCGGCGACCGCGGATCGTGTCCCGACGGAGGTTCACGTGGAGCTGACGTTCCTGGGGGTACGCGGCTCGACCTGCGCTCCCGGCCCGCGGTTCGTGCGGTACGGAGGGCACACGGCCTGCGTGGCCGTCACGGCCCGCGGCGGCGACCGCCCGGTCCTGCTCCTCGATGCCGGCACCGGGATCCGCTCCGCGTCCGCGATGCTGCGCGGCGAGGCCTTCCGCGGCACCGTCCTGGTGAGCCACCTGCACTGGGACCACGTCCAGGGGCTGCCGTTCTTCGCCGCCGGTGACCGCGAGGATGCCCGGGTCACGGTGCAGGTGCCCGCCCAAGGGGGCGCCAGCGGCCGCGACCTCCTCGCGCAGCTGATGTCGCCGCCGGGCTTCCCCATCGAGCCCGAGGGGTTGATCGGGGACTGGAGCTTCGAGGCGGTCGAGGCCGGGAAGAGCGTGGTCGAGGGTCTCGGCGTCACCTCGGTCGACGTCGAGCACAAGGGTGGGCGGACCTTCGGCTACGTGCTGGAGGAGGACGGCCGCCGCGTGGCGTACGTGCCCGACCACGCCCCTGCCGTCGGGGTGTCCGACGAGCTCCTCGCGGCGCTGCAGGGGGTGGACGTCCTGGTGCACGACGCGCAGTTCCTCGAGTGGGAGCGGCCGCGGGCCCGCGACTACGGACACGCCACCGTCGACGACGCCGTGCACCTCGGGGAGCGGGTCGGTGCTCGTCGACTCGTGCTCTTCCACCACGGACCGCACCGTGAGGACGACGCCCTCGACACCATGGCCCAGGTCGTCCCCACCGACCTCGAGGTCGTCACCGCCCGCGAGGGCATGGTGTTGAAGGTCTGAACACCCCTCCGCCACCGCGGTTGCCACGGACGTCGCCAGGTGTAGATTTCCCGCGTGCCGAGCGCGACGACGGGCTTCCAGGACGCTGTTCCACGCCCGCAGGGCGACGCTCCCCGCTCCCGGCCGTCGCCCACGCCCCGGGTCGCGCCCGGCCGGATCCTGCTGATCGCGTGCTTCGGGGCCTTCCTGGCCTTCCTGGACGCCACCGTCGTCAACGTGGCGTTCCCCTCGATCCGCGCCACCTTCCCGACGGTCCGGATCAGCGAGCTGTCCTGGGTCCTGAACGCCTACAACATCGTCTTCGCCGCCTTCCTCATCGTCTTCGGTCGCCTCACGGACCTCCTGGGTCGCCGACGGTCCTTCGTCGGTGGGGCCCTCGTCTTCACCCTCGCCTCGGTGCTGTGCGGGGTCGCCCCCTCCGTCGACCTGCTGGTCGCCGCGCGCGTCCTCCAGGCGCTCGGCGCCGCCGCGCTGGTGCCGGCCTCCCTGGCCCTGGTCGTCGCGGCCTTCCCCGCCGAGCGGCGCGCCCACGCCATCGGCCTCTGGGGTGCCTCCGCCGCGGTGGCCGCGGGCCTCGGGCCTCCCATCGGCGGGGCGCTGACCGAGTACTGGGGGTGGCGCTGGGCCTTCTTGGTCAACCTGCCCTTCGGCCTGGTGGCCCTGTGGCTGGCGCGCCGCCACCTGATCGAGAGCCGGGCGCCCGGGCGGCGACTCGTCCCGGACCTGCTCGGCGCGACCACCCTCGCCGCCGCCATCGGGCTGCTCAACCTGGGCATCATCCAGGGGTCGGACTGGGGCTGGCTGAGCGTGGGCGTCCTCGGGTCGTTCGTCGGCGCGCTGGTGCTCTTCGGGGTGTTCGGCCTCAGCTCCCGCCGGCATCGCTCGCCGCTGGTCCCCGCGGCGCTGCTGCGGGTCCGCTCCTTCAGCGTCGGGTCCGTCGCCTCGGTGCTCGCGGGCTTCGGCTTCTACGCCTACCTGCTGACCAACGTGCTGTGGCTGCAGTACGTCTGGGGCTACGCGGTGCTGCAGGCGGGGTTGGCGCTGGTGCCGGGCGCCGTGGTCGCGGCCGTCGTGGCGTCCCGTCTGGGACCGCTCGCGCAGCGGCTCGGCTACCGCTGGTTCGTCGTGCCCGGCGCGCTCGTGTGGGCCGGCGCCTACCTCTGGTACCACCAGCGGGTCGGCCTGCAACCGGCGTTCTGGGCCGAGTGGATGCCGGGCCAGCTGCTCAGCGGCATCGGGGTGGGAGCGACCCTCCCGCTGCTCGGCAGTGCCTCGCTGTCCCAGGTCCCGGGCGGTCGGTACGCCACGGCGTCGGCCATCAGCTCGGCCGCGCGGCAGGTGGGCGGGGTGCTGGGCATCGCGGTCCTCGTGGTCGTCATCGGCAACCCGACCCCGGCGACCGCGGTGGCGGCCTTCCGTGACGGCTGGCTCCTCTCCGTGGCGGCCTTCGTGGCCGTCGCGCTCCTGTCCCTCCCCCTCGGCCGGCTGCGCCCGGCCCTGGAGCAGGAGGCGGGCGACGATGACCGACCGCCCGCTCTGCACCTCCCGGACGCCCCGCCGTCGTGGAGGCTCCGGTCCACGTCCCCGTCGGCGGAGTCGACCGACCTGGGGGCGGTACCTCTGGTCGCCGCCCTGCCCGCCTCCGCACGACAGCGCCTCGAGGAGGCCTCCCGCCTGGTCGAGGTCCTCGCCGGCGAGGACCTCGTCCGCGAGGGTGACCCGCCCGGGTCCTTGTACGTCGTGCGTCGGGGCCGGCTCGAGATCCTGGTCGGGCCGCGCGTCGTGCGCGAGGTAGGACCGGGGGAGGTGCTGGGCGAGCTGGCCCTGCTGACGGGCGAGTCACGCTCGGCCACCGTCCGGGCCCGTCGCGACAGCACCGTCCTGGAGCTGCCGCGTGACGCGGTCGAGGGCGTGCTGGCCTCCGATGCGTCGGTCTCCAGGCACCTGCTCGGGCAGGTCGCGGAACGGCTACGGACCGCGGCCCCGGGGCCGACGTCACCGCCGCCGGAGCGTCCGACGGTCATCGCGGTGGTCGCGGCGCACCGCGCGGCCCCGGCGGCCGAGGTGGCGGAGGCCCTGACGGCCCGGCTGCGACACCACCTGGACGTGGTGCTGCTGGGACCGGTCGGTCCCGACGGGCTGGCTCGCGCGGAGGTGGCTCACGACCGCGTGGTGCTCGTCGCGCCCGACGGACCCGGGGAGACGGGCGAGGAGCGGGGCGGAGCGGCCTGGCGCGACTTCTGCGTCCGGCAGGCCGACGTCGTGGTGCTGGTGGCCGACGCGCACGCCCCGGCGGCCACGGAGCACACCTCCGTGGGCGGCCGGCGACCCGAGGTGGTGCTCGTGGGCGGCGGGGTCACGGCCGCCCACCGTGCCGAGTGGGTGCGAGCGACCGACGCCTGGCGGCTGACCTCGGCCGAGGGGGACCTGGCGCTCGGGGTGCGCGCGCTCGCCGACCGGCTCGCCGGCCGGTCCCTGGGCCTGGTCCTGGGTGCGGGGGGCGCACGAGCCTTCTCGCACATCGGGGTCATCCGCGAGCTCGAGGAGGCGGGGCTGCACGTCGACCGCGTGGCCGGGTCGAGTCTCGGAGCCATCGTGGCCGCCGTCTACGCGTCCGGTGCGGACGGGCGCACGCTGGAGGACCTGTGCTTCGAGGAGTTCGTCCGCCGGCGGCCGTTCGGTGACTGGCGCGCTCCCATCGCCTCCGTCTCCAAGGGTTCCCGGGTCCGCCAGGCCGTCGAGCGCGTTCTCGGGGCGGACGAGGTCCTGGAGGGCCTGCCGCGGCAGCTGCGCATGGTCAGCGTCGACCTCACCAGCCGGCGGCGCCAGGTCCATGACCGGGGGAACATCGTCGACGCCACCCTGGCCTCCTGCCGCCTCCCCGTGCTCTGGGCTCCCATCCCGACCGACGACGGTCGCCTGCTCGTCGACGGGAGCGTCCTGGACGCGCTGCCGACCGACCTCCTGGTGCAGCGCGACGAGGGGCCGGTGGTCGCGGTGGCGATCGGGACCGGCGGCACCCGCTCACGTCCGGGGCGGCCCCCCGTTCCGGCCCTGGGGGACACCCTCATGCGCACGATGATGATCGGCAGTGGTGGGGCGGTGGAGGCCGCGCGGCAGCAGGGGGCGTGGGTCCTCGGGCCGTCGTCCATGGGCGTCGGGCTCCTCGAGTTCCACCAGCTCGACCGGATGGTCGAGGCCGGCCGCGCCGCCGCCCGGCTCCTGCTCGAGCGGACCGGGGGCGACCTCTCGGCTCCGCTTGACCCCTCCTCGGACGGAGAGCTCCCGGCGGCCTGAGGCCGCGGGGTCAGGCCCCCAGGGCGAGCACCCGCCGGTAGAAGGCGAGCTCGCGCTCGTAGGCGTCGATAAGGCTCTCGCTCCGACGGAAGCCGTGGCCCTCGCCCTCGTAGACGGTGAGCTCGACGTCGCGGCCGGCGGCTCGCATCGCGGCGGCCATGGTCTCGGCCTGGGCCAGTGGCACCACGAGGTCGGCGTCGCCCTGGAGCAGCAGCAGCTCGCCGTGCAGCCGGTCGGCGTGGTGCACGGGGGAGCGGTCGCGGTAGATCTCCTCGCCCTCCGGCCACGGCGCGATGAGCCGGTCGGTGTAGCGCGACTCGAACTTGTGGGTGTCCTGCGCCAGCGCCGCGATGTCGCCCACCCCGAACAGGCTGGTCCCGGCCGCGAAGGCGTCGCTGGTGGTCATCGCCCGCAGCACCGCGTACCCGCCCGCGCTCCCGCCGCGGATGACCAGGCGGTCACCGTCCACGACGCCGGCGTCGGCCAGCGACCGGGCGCCGGTGACGCAGTCGTCGATGTCGATGACGCCCCACTGCCCGAGCAGGCGGTCGCGGTAGGCCCGTCCGTACCCGGTGCTCCCGGAGTAGTTGACGTCGAGGACCGCGAAGCCCCGGGTGGTCCAGAAGTGCACCGCCGATGAGAAGCCGGCCTCGCTGCGGCTCGTCGGGCCACCGTGCACCATGACCACGAGGGGCGGCCGCTCGCCCTCGGGCCCGACGAGCTCGGGGTGGCGCGGACGGAACAGCAGGCCGTGCACGTCGAGGCCCGCGCTGTCGGTCCAGGCCCACGGCTCGGCGGCCGAAACGTACCCGGGGTCGAGCGCCTGCGGGGCCGAGGTCGCCAGCACCCGGTAGGGCCCGGCGGCCGGCCCCCGCACCACGGCCGGAAGGGCGTCGACGTGGCCGCGCCGCAGGGCGACCTCGCCGTCGCCGGCGGCCACCAGCGAGTCGTGGAAGGCGCCGCCGTCGCTCGAGATGGCCACGTCACCCGTGGTGGCGTCGAGCACCCCGAGCCCCTGCCCGGGGCCCTCCCACCAGTGCACGAGCGCGTGGTCGGCGTCGAGCACGGCCAGGTCGTGCACCCCGAGGACCCACGGTGGAGTGGCGTGGTCGGCCTCGACGTCGTGCACGGCCACCGGCCCGTCGCCCGCGTCGCGGTGCACCAGCCACCAGCCGGAGGCGTCCGAGACGAACCAGAGCGCGCCGTCGGGCCCGAAGACGGGCTGGGCCACCGAGACGCCCTCGCCGCCCGCCACGACCTGGGGCTCGCCGAGGCCGTCGGCGCCCAGCGGGGCCCGCAGCAGGCGGGTCGAGTCCCACGGCATGTTGGGGTGGTCCCAGACGACCCAGGCGAGGCTGCGGCCGTCGGGCGAGACCGCGGGGCGCGAGACGAAGTCGGTGCCGCCGAAGAGGACCTCGGCGACCCCGGCGGATTCACCGTCGAGCGGGATGCGGACGAGCTCGTCGGCGGGCTCGGGCTCGCGCGCCAGGTCCTCGCGCACCGCGAGGACGACGTCGTCGTGCAGGACGAGGCCGCCGTAGCGCCACGGCCCCTCGGGGGTGAGCGCCACCGGCTCCTGGGCGCCGGGGTCGAGCCGGTACAGGCGGCCGTCGCCCGCGTGCGAGAACACCACGCGTCCGCCGGCCACGGCGTAGGACCCGCCGCCGTACTCGTGGATGGCCGTACGCGCGTTCCAGGGGGCGGCCAGCACGTCGCGGGCCGTCGAGCCGTCGTGGCGCACCAGCGCCTGGCGGCCACCCTCCGCGGGGCGGCCCTCGAGCCAGTAGGTGTCGGGGCCGTCGACCCGGACCTCCGAGAGCACCACCTGCCCGCCGGTCATCGACTCGGGCGTCACGGGGGAGGGCCAGGTGCCGTACGGCGCGGTCGCGGTCATCCGGCCACCCTAGGACGAACTCGCGCGACCGCCCCGGACCCGCCTCGATAGCATCGACGGGTGCGCCGGGGTCCCGGCGAGCGTCCCCACCGCGAGGAGAGCACCACCATGCCCGCCGAGATCACCGTCCACGTCGCCGGGAGCGAGCGATCGGTGACCGAGGGGACCACCTACGGCGACCTCTTCGAGGGCGACCGCAGCGTGCTCGTGGCCCGGGTCGGCGGGGAGCTGCGCGACCTCCACGTGCCGGCCGCCGACGGCGAGGTCGTCGAGCCCGTCACCGCCGCCGAGCAGGACGGCCTCGACGTGCTGCGCCACTCGGCCGCGCACGTCCTGGCCCAGGCCGTCCAGGAGCTGCACCCCGACGCGAAGCTGGGCATCGGGCCGCCCATCCGCGACGGCTTCTACTACGACTTCGACGTCGAGACGCCCTTCACCCCCGAGGACCTCAAGGCCCTCGAGAAGACCATGCAGCGCATCGTCAACGAGGGCCAGACCTTCCGGCGCCGCGAGGTGTCCGACGACGACGCCGCCCACGAGCTGGCCGCCGAGCCCTACAAGATCGAGCTCATCGGGCTCAAGGGCGGCGCGGCCGAGGACGCCGCCGAGGGCGCGGGCGTCGAGGTCGGCGGGGCCCAGCTGACGATCTACGACAACGTCCGCCGCGACGGCAGCGTGGCCTGGGGCGACCTGTGCCGGGGCCCGCACGTGCCCACGACCAAGGTCCTCGGCAACGCGTTCAAGCTCATGCGCAGTGCCGCCGCGTACTGGCGCGGGTCCGAGAAGAACCCGCAGCTGCAGCGCGTCTACGGCACGGCGTGGCCGACCAAGGACGAGCTCAAGGCCTACCTCGACCGGCTGGCCGAGGCCGAGAAGCGCGACCACCGCAAGCTCGGCGCCGAGCTCGACCTCTACTCCTTTCCCGACGAGCTCGGCTCCGGGATGGCCGTGTTCCACCCCAAGGGCGGGGTCATCAAGCGCGAGATGGAGGACTACGTCCGCCGCCGGCACATCGAGGAGGGCTTCCAGTACGTCGGGACCCCCCACATCAGCAAGGCGGGGCTCTTCCACACCTCCGGGCACCTGCCGTACTACGCCGACACCATGTTCCCGCCGATGGAGATGGAGCACGCCGAGTACCGCCTCAAGGCGATGAACTGCCCGATGCACAACCTCATCTTCCGCTCGCGCGGGCGCTCCTACCGCGAGCTGCCGATGCGGCTGTTCGAGTTCGGCTCGGTGTACCGCTTCGAGAAGTCCGGTGTGGTGCACGGGCTCACGCGGGTGCGCGCGATGACCCAGGACGACTCGCACTCCTACGTCACCCCCGAGCAGGCGCCGGCCGAGATAGAGCACCTGCTGCGCTTCGTCACCGGCCTGCTCAAGGACTTCGGGCTCGACGACTACTACTTCGAGATCTCGACGCGCGCGACCGAGGGCGAGAAGAAGGACAAGTTCATCGGCTCCGACGAGCAGTGGGAGGCGGCGACCGCCGTGCTGCGCGACACCGCCGCCCAGTTCGGCGTCGACCTCGTCGAGGACCCGGGCGGCGCGGCCTTCTACGGCCCCAAGATCAGCGTGCAGGCCCGCGACGCCATCGGGCGCACCTGGCAGATGTCGACGATCCAGTACGACTTCAACCAGCCGCACCGCTTCGGGCTCGAGTACCAGGCGGCCGACGGGTCGCGCCAGGAGCCGGTGATGATCCACTCGGCCAAGTTCGGCTCCATCGAGCGCTTCATCGGGGTGCTGGTCGAGCACTACGCCGGGGCGTTCCCGGTGTGGCTCTCGCCGGTGCAGGCCCTCGGTGTGCCGGTGGCCGAGGAGTTCGACGACTACCTGCGCGGAGTCCTCGACCAGATGCGCGGCCACGGCATCCGCACCGAGCTCGACGCCAGCGACGACCGGTTCCCGAAGAAGATCCGCAACGCCAGCAAGGCCAAGGTGCCCTACGTGCTCATCGCGGGGGAGGACGACCGCTCCGCCGGGGCCGTGTCCTTCCGCTACCGCGACGGGTCGCAGAAGAACGGGGTGCCGGTGGCCGAGGCCATCGCCGAGATCGTCGCGGCCATCGAGGACAAGCGCCAGGTCTGACCCGCCACCGGGCCGTCCGTCCGGATGGTGGACGGGCCCGTCCCCGGGCGTTGCACGCGTCCCGTCCGTCCCACGACACACCGGCGACACGCCGGCATCCGCGACGGGGGCCAGATTCACCTCTCCGAGCCCTTGCGGGCGGCCCCGGAGGGGACTAGAAATGACCCACTCCACCACTTCGGTGGCGGAGGGATCGAGAAGCAGAAGGCTTCCATGCCAGGCGGTTTCGGCCGCCAGGAGCCACCCGGTGATGCGGGTGGTGGACGCCGGAGGCGACTCGTGAGACGCGGAGCATCACGCCGGGTCACCCGAGGCCCCGGGAACTCATACTTCCCGGGGCCTCACCCTTGTCCGGGGAGGCCGCTGCTGCGGGAGCCGCTGCCCCGCACACGGGTTCGCGCCCCTGCGGCAGGGGGGATGGGTCATGCTGGCCTCTGTGGAGACCAGCCGAGACGTGCGCGTCCGCCGGGCCGTGCCCACCGACGCCTTCTCGGTGGCCGCGCTGCACATCCAGGACGAGCGCGAACGGGGAGCCACCCCGCCTGCCGGCTTCCTCGACGCCTTCGCCGACGCGTGGCTGCGCGACCGGGCCCGGCGCACCTGGCTGGCCGAGGCGCCGGGCGGCCGACCGCTGGGAACCATCCACGGCACCCGCGTCCAGAAGCTGCCGAGCGCGCACCGGCCGGCCGACGCCTGGTTCCACGTGAGCCTGCTCTTCGTCACGCCCGACGCCCGTGGGGCCGGGCTGGGGGAGCGGCTCCTGCGTGAGCTCGTGGCGTGGGCCGGGACCGACCAGGTCACCCGCATCCAGCTCAACGCCGTGCCCGCCGCCCGCGGGCTGTACGAGCGGGTGGGGTTCGCCGCCCCCTCGGCGCGGCTGATGGAGCTGCGGCTCGACCCGCCCGTGCGGTGATCCTCTACTCGCTCGGCGTCACCCTGGTCGACGCCGTCCTCGGGCTGCTGACCCGCCGCGAGCACCGGCACGTCGAGCGCATCCCGGCGGCCGGCGCCGTGGTGGTCGTCTCCAACCACCTGTCGGTCTCGGACCCGCTGGTGCTGGCCAGCGCCCTGCGGCGGGCCGGCCGGCGCGGCACCTTCCTGGTCATGGCGGAGGCGTTCGCCTGGCCGGTCGTGGGATGGCTGCTGCGGCGCACCGGCCAGATCTCGGTCCGGCGCGACCGCGACCCGGTGACCGCCCTGCAGCCCGCGCTCGACGCCCTGGGGAAGGGCTGGGCGGTGGCGCTCTACCCCGAGGGCCGGATCACCACGGAGCCCGACTACCGCCCGATGGCGGCCGCTCGCACCGGTGCGGTGCGGCTCGCCCTGGCCGCGGACTGCCCGATCGTGCCGGTCGCCCAGTGGGGCGCCCACCGGCTCCTGACCCGCGAGGGCACGAGCTCGCTGGCCCGCCCGCCGCGCCTCCTCGGCCGGCTGCGCCCCGGGCGGGTCGCCCGCCGGCCCATGGTCGTGGTGTCGGTGGGGGAGCCCATCACCCCGACCCGGCTGCGAGGGGCCGTCCGCGATCCCGAGGACCTGCGCGCGATGACCGCCGTCGTGATGGACGAGGTCCGCGCCCTCCTCGCCGAGATCGCCGCCGACGAGCTGCCCGACCTGCGTCGCTAGGGTGGCGCCATGAGTGCTCTCCCGTCCCGCGGCGTCCTGGTCACCGGCTCCTCCCGAGGCGTGGGGGCAGCGGTCGCGCGGGCCTTCGCCGCCGCGGGGGACCGGGTGGTGGTGCACCACCGCGGCGACGCCAGCCGGGACCGCGCCGAGGACGTGCTCGCCTCCCTCGACGGCACCGGGCACGCCCGCCTCGCCGCCGACCTGGCGGACCCCGCCGCCGTCGAGCGGCTGGCCGGTGAGGCCCACGAGGCGCTCGGCCGGGTCGACGTCCTGGTCAACAACGCCGCCATGATCGTGCCGCCGGGCTCGTCGGGGAGCCGGCGCGGCGACCATCCCCTCGACGCCACGTCGTACGCCGACTGGGTCGAGGTCTGGGAGCGCACCCTGGCCACGAACCTGCTCGGGCCGGCCAACCTCACCTGGTGCGTCGCCCGGCGGATGATCGACGTCGCTCCCGCCCCGGGGGTGGCTGTGGGGCGCATCGTCAACGTGGGCTCGCGCGGCGCCTACCGCGGCGAGCCCGACATCCCGGCCTACGGCGCCGGCAAGGCGGGCCTGCACGCGTTCGGCCAGTCGATGGCCCAGCACCTCGGGCCGCACGGCATCGCCGTCACCTCGCTGGCGCCGGGCTTCATCGCCACCGAGATGGCCGGGTACGCCCTGGCCGACCCCGAGGCGGCCGAGGCGACCCGCGCGCAGAGCCCGTTCCGCCGCGTCGCCACCCCCGAGGAGGTCGCCGCCGCGGTGCTCACGCTCGCGTCGCCGGGCGCCGAGTGGGCCTCGGGCGCGGTCGTCGACTTCAACGGGGCCTCCTACCTCCGCTGACCTCCAGTTTTCGGGGTCACCCCGAAAAGGCGACGAGGCAAGGGCTTCGAGGCGGGGTCTCGACGGGGAACCGGGGTGTCGAGCCGGGCCCGCGCCCCGTCCTAGGATCGGGTCATGCCGGAGCCCGAGGACGTCGCCGACTTCACGGGGGAGCCCGACGGCTTCGAGCGCCTCTGGACCCCCCACCGGATGGTCTACATCCAGGGCGAGCGACCGGCCGAGGACGCCGGCGACAACTGCCCGTTCTGCGCGGCACCGACCAAGGGCGATGCCGAGGGCCTGGTCGTGCACCGCGGCGAGCACTGCTACGTCGTCATGAACCTCTTCCCGTACAACCCCGGCCACGTGCTGGTCTGCCCCTACCGGCACGTGCCGCTCTACGTCGACCTGACCGACGACGAGACCGCCGAGTTCACGAGCCTGACCAAGGCCGCGATCCGGGCGCTGGAGGCCGCATCGGCGCCGATGGGCTTCAACCTCGGGATGAACCAGGGCGCGGTCGCCGGGGCCGGCGTGACCGCCCACCTGCACCAGCACGTCGTGCCGCGCTGGGGCGGCGACAGCAACTTCCTGCCCATCGTGGCCCGTACCAAGGCGCTGCCGATGCTGCTCGAGGACGTCCGCTCGCGGCTCGCGGAGCACTGGCCGGCCTGAGGCCGGACCCGCGCCGGACCCGCGCCGGGCCGCCGCCTGGCGACGCCTCCGCACCGTCCCCACTACGCTGGCCGCACCATGCTCAACCGATACGCCCGCGCCTTCTTCACCAAGCTGCTGACCCCGGTGGCCGTCACCTTCATCCGACTCGGCATCAGCCCGGACGTCGTGACCGTCATCGGCACCCTCGGCGTGACCTTCGGCGCGCTGGCGTTCTACCCGCGCGGCCAGTTCTTCGTCGGCACCCTCGTGGTCACCGCGTTCGTGTTCTCCGACACCGTCGACGGCATCATGGCGCGGCGCATCGGCCGCTCGGGCAACTGGGGCGCCTACCTCGACTCGACCCTCGACCGGGTGGGCGACGCCGCCGTCTTCGGAGGCCTCGTCCTCTGGTACGCCGGCAACGGTGGGAACGCCTACATGGCGGCCCTGGCCCTGGCCTGCCTCATCCTCGGGAGCGTCGTCTCGTACGCGAAGGCCCGCGCCGAAGGGCTGGGGATGACCGCCAACGTGGGCATCGCCGAGCGGGCCGACCGGCTCGTCACGGTCCTCGTGGCCACCGGCCTCACCGGCCTGTTCGGCATCCCCACCGTCTTCCTCGGGGTGGTGCTCGCCCTGCTCGCCCTCGCCAGCCTGGTCACCGTCGTCCAGCGGATCCTCGAGGTCCGCCGTCAGGCCCTGGTCGCTCCGTGAGGGGGCTGCCGGCCGACCTCGCGGCCTCCGCGACCGTCGCGGGCCACCGCCTCGGCTGGGCCGCCGTCCGCCGCCTGCCCGAACGGGCCGCCTACCGGCTCTTCGACGCCGTGGCCGACGTCACCGTGGCCCGCGGGGGAGCGGCCCGGATGCGCGCCAACTACGCGCGCGTACGACCCGAGCTCGACGACGCCGCCCTCGACGCCCTGGTCCGCGAGGGGATGCGGTCGTACCTGCGCTACTACTGCGAGGCCTTCCGCCTGCCGGTGCTCGACCGCGACGCCATCCTGGCCCGGGTCCGGGTCGAGGGCGACGACGCCGTGCGCGAGGTCCTCGACGCCGGCGGCTCGGCCGTCTGCTTCCTGGGCCACCTGGGCAACTGGGACCTCGCCGGCGCCTGGGGGACCCAGTTCCTGGGCCCGGTCACCACCGTGGCCGAGCGGCTCGAGCCCGAGGAGGTCTTCCGCGAGTTCCTCGAGTTCCGCGAGGGCCTGGGGATGACGATCCTCCCGCTGACCGGCGGCCCCGAGGTGTTCCCCGCCCTGCGCGAGGCCGCCCGCACCCCGCAGGTCATCCCGTTGCTGGCCGACCGCGACCTCACCCGCCAGGGCGTCACCGTCGACTTCTGCGGCCTGCCGGCCCGGATGGCACCGGGCCCGGCGGCCCTGGCCCTGGCCGAGCGCCGCCCGCTGTTCCCGGTGTCCATCCGGCACGAGCGCCGGGGCCGCGGCTGGGGCATCGTCATCGTCTTCCACCCGCCGGTCGAGGTGCCCGCCACCGGTGCGACCCGCGAGAAGGTCGTGGCCATGACGCAGGCCTGCGCCGACGTCCTCGGCGATGCCGTCCGCCGGTACACCTCCGACTGGCACATGCTCCAGCGGGTCTTCGTCGACGACCTCGACCCGGCGCGTGCCCCGGCGGCCGCGCCGTGAGGATCGGGATGGTGTGCCCGTACTCCTTCGACGTGCCCGGGGGAGTGCAGTTCCACGTGCGCGACCTGGCCGAGGTCTTCCTGGCCCAGGGGCACGACGTCTCGGTGCTCGCGCCGGCCGACGACGGCGCCGAGGTGCCGCCCTACCTGGTCTCGTGCGGGCGCGCGGTGCCGGTGCGCTACAACGGCTCGGTGGCGCGGCTGACGTTCGGCCCGGTCACCTCCACCCGGGTCACCCGCTGGCTGGAGTCCGGGGGCTTCGACGTGGTGCACCTGCACGAGCCGGTCACCCCGTCGGTCTCGCTGATGGCGCTGTGGGCGGCCGAGGAGCCGGTCGTCGCGACCTTCCACACCGCCACCAGCCGCTCGCGCGCCATGCACGCCGCGAACCCCGTGCTGCGGCCCTCGCTCGAGAAGCTGCGCGCCCGCATCGCGGTCTCGGAGGACGCGGCGGCCACGGTGCGCCGACACCTGGGCGGCGAGACCTACATCATCCCCAACGGCGTGCACGTCGACCGGTTCGGCCGAGCCCCCCGCCGCGAGGCGTGGGTCGGCACCGACGAGCGCCCGACCCTGGCGTTCCTCGGCCGGGTCGACGAGCCCCGCAAGGGCCTCGAGGTCCTGTTGCGCGCGCTGCCCACCGTCCTCGAGGCCCGGCCCGGCACCCGCCTGCTGGTCGCGGGGCCCGGGGACGCCGGCGACCTGCTGCGAAAGGCCGACCCGCGGGTGCACGCCGCCGTCGAGGTCCTCGGCGGTGTGAGCGACGCCGACAAGGAGTCGCTGCTGCGCTCGGTCGACGCCTACGTCGCGCCCCACCTCGGGGGCGAGAGCTTCGGCATCGTGCTGGTCGAGGCGATGGCCGCCGGGGCGCCCGTCGTCGCGTCCGACCTGCCGGCCTTCGTGCGCGTGCTCGACGACGGCCGCACCGGCGTCCTGCACGAGGCCGGGTCGGCGCCGGGGCTGGCCGCCGCGGTGCTCGCGCTGCTCGGCGACCCCGCGCGCCGCACGAGCCTCAGCGCCGCCGGCCGCGAACGGGCTCGGGTGTTCGACTGGGAGCCGGTCTCGCGCCAGGTGATGGCCGTCTACGAGACGGCCCTGGCCGGCGCCCACGCCGAGCTGGTCGACGGTCCTCGCGGGCTGTGGAGCCGGCTCGTGCGCAGCGTGCCGGGGGGTGACCGGCCGTGAGCAGCACCAACGTCGACATCCTCCAGGTCACGACCTTCGTCGTCATCCTGCTCATCGGGGTCGCCTGGTACCTCTCGTACGCCGCGGCCCGCCTCGACCGCCTGCACGCCAAGGTGGAGGGCGCGATGTCGGCCCTCGACGCCCAGCTCGTCCGGCGCGCCGAGGCCACCCTCGAGCTCGCCAACAGCGGAGCCCTCGACCCGGCCACCGCCCTCCTGCTGGCGGACGCCGCCACCGAGTCGGTCGAGCGCACCACGGAGCACCCCCTGGCGGAGGACCTCCTCGACGGGCAGCACTTCGGGGGCCGCGAGGAGGTCGAGGCCTCGCTCAGCGAGATCCTGGCCGTCACCCTCACCGACGAGGTCGTGGCCGACCTCCGCTCGCGCGGCGACGAGCTCGTCGACGACAGCCTCGACCGCATCGCCGCCAGCGGCCTGCGCGTGCGGATGGCCCGCCGCTTCCACAACGACGCGGTGCGCGAGGTGCGCCGGGTGCGCCAGAAGTGGGTCGTGCGGGTGTTCCGGCTCTCGGGGCACGCCGCGCTGCCCGAGCGCGTCGAGTTCACCGACGAGCTCCCGACGGCCCTGGCCCGCTGAGAACCTTCAGCCCCTGGTCGGGCGCCCTCGCCGGCGGTCCTAGAATCGCGGCATGACCGAACAGCAGAGCGCCACGAGCACCGGCACCACCCGCGTCAAGCGCGGCATGGCCGAGATGCTCAAGGGCGGCGTCATCATGGACGTCGTCACCCCCGAGCAGGCCCGTATCGCCGAGGACGCCGGCGCCGTCGCCGTCATGGCCCTCGAGCGCGTCCCGGCCGACATCCGGGCCCAGGGCGGGGTCTCGCGGATGAGCGACCCCGACATGATCGACGGCATCATCGCCGAGGTCTCCATCCCGGTGATGGCCAAGGCCCGCATCGGCCACTTCGTCGAGGCCCAGGTCCTGCAGAGTCTCGGCGTCGACTACATCGACGAGTCCGAGGTCCTCACCCCGGCCGACTACGCCAACCACATCGACAAGTGGCAGTTCACCGTGCCGTTCGTGTGCGGCGCGACCAACCTCGGCGAGGCCCTGCGCCGCATCACCGAGGGCGCGGCCATGATCCGCTCCAAGGGCGAGGCCGGCACCGGCGACGTCTCGAACGCCACCACCCACATGCGGACCCTGCGCGCCGAGATCAACCGGCTCCGGTCCATGTCCTCCGACGAGCTCTACGTCGCGGCCAAGGAGCTCCAGGCCCCGTACGAGCTGGTCAAGGAGGTCGCCGAGGCCGGCAAGCTGCCGGTCGTGCTCTTCACCGCGGGCGGCATCGCGACCCCTGCCGACGCGGCCATGATGATGCAGCTCGGCGCCGAGGGCGTCTTCGTCGGCTCGGGCATCTTCAAGTCGGGCAACCCCGCGCAGCGCGCCGAGGCCATCGTCAAGGCGACGACCTTCCACGACGACCCCGACGTGATCGCCAAGGTCTCGCGCGGGCTCGGCGAGGCCATGGTCGGCATCAACGTCGACGAGATCCCGCAGCCGCACCGGCTGGCCGAACGCGGCTGGTGAGCCCGTGCGGGGGGCCGGCATGGACGCGGTGATCGGGCTGGTCGGCGTGCTGGTCGGCCTCCTGCCGCTGGCGGCGGCCGGGGTCGCGCTGTTCCTCTGGCTGCACACCCGGCGCCCCCGTGTGCCGGCGTCGGTCGGGGGTGCGGTGGCGGCCGCGGGCTACGACCCCGCCGCCCCGCCCCCCGTCCCCGTCGGCCAGTGGAACGCCCAGCTCTCGCCGGGCGGCGCGATGGTGCTGCCGGGGCAGCAGGTCGGGGTGCTGCGCATCGAGAACGGGTGGCTCGGCTTCCACCCGGCCGGGCCGCAGAGCCCGCCCACCTGGCTCGTCCCCGCCCACCAGGTGCGTGCGGGTAAGAACAGCCTGCTCGCGCGGCAGGAGGTCTGGCTCGAGACCCCCGCCACCGGCAGGGTCAACGCCACCGTGAGCCACGAGCACATCAACCAGTGGATGGGCAACGACCTCAAGTCCCTGCGCGAGCGGCGTTACGCCGACGAGTTCCTCTGGGTGCTGCACCAGGCCGGGGGAGCGGTCGCGGGCTGACCGGCCCGCTCGCCCGTCGGCCGCTCAGGTCACCGTGGCGCGGCGGGCGAACTCGGGGCGCTCGTGCTCGCGGCCGTCGAGGACCGCTCGCAGGTGCTCGGCGGCGCGGACGACGTCGACGTGCGAGAGGTACATCGGGGCGAACCCCAGGCGCACGATGTCGGCCTCGCGGAAGTCACCGACCACGTCGCGCGCGATGAGCGCCTGCACCACCCCGTAGGCCGCCGGATGCCGCAGGCTGACCTGCGAGCCGCGGCGCGCCGGATCGCGCGGGGTGACGACCTCGACCTCGGGGGCGAGCGCGTCGAGGCACTCGAGGAAGAGCCCCGTGAGCGAGAGCGAGCGGGCCCGCAGGTCGGCGACCCGGACGGCGTCGTAGGCGTGCAGCGCGGCCTCGAGCGCGAGCATCGAGAGCAGCGGGGGCGTGCCGACCCGTCCGCGGGTGATGCCGGGGGCCGGCGTGAAGTCGGGGGCCATCGCGAACGGGGTGGCGTGCCCGTTCCAGCCCGAGAGCGGCTGGTCGAAGGCGTCCTGGTGGCGCCGGGCGACGTACAGGAAGGCCGGGGCGCCGGGACCGCCGTTGAGGTACTTGTAGCCGCAGCCCACCGCGAGGTCGGCCCCGTGCTCGTCGAGGCCGACCTCGAGGACTCCGGCCGAGTGGCAGAGGTCCCAGCAGGCCAGGGCGCCGACGGCGTGGGCGGCGTCGGTGATGGCGGGCAGGTCCCAGAGCTCACCGGTGCGGTAGTCGACCGAGCTGTAGGAGGCCAGGGCCAGGGCGTCGCCGAGCGCGACGATGCGGGCCGGGGCGTCGGCGGGGCTCACGAGCTCGACGGTCAGACCGGCGTCGCGGGCCGCGGCCCGGGTCACGTAGAGGTCGGTCGGGAAGGAGGCGGGGTCGGTGAGGACGACCCCCCGCCCGGGCCGCATCCGGGCCGCCGCGACGACGCACTTGTAGAGGTTGACGGTGGTCGAGTCGGTGCAGACGAGCTGGCCGGCGCCGGCCCCGACGAGCTCGCCGATGCGGTCACCGACGCGGGTCGGGGCGCCCCACCAGTCGGCCTCGTTCCAGCTGGCGATGAGACGGTTGCCCCACTGGCGGTGCACGACGTCGGCAACGGCCTCGGCCACGCCGGCGGGCAGCGCGCCGAGGGAGTTGCCGTCGAGGTAGACGAGCCCGGCGGGGAGCCGGAAGCGCCCGCGCAGGTCGGTGGCGGCGTGCTCGGAGTCGAGGGCCCGGGCCCGGTCCATCAGCGCTGACGACATGCGACGACGCTAGCGGGTGCTGTTGCCCCCGAGGCAGGCCGGTCAGGTCCGGATGCTCCCGAGCGAGCGGCGGCACCGCCCGGGGTCAGGCCTCCGCCGGGTCGTCGAGGGTCATCAGCAGCACCGGCTCGCGGTCGGCCGGGAGCCAGTGCGGACGGGCCTCGCCGACCACGCGCCAGCCCCGCCGGCGGTAGAGGGCGGCGGCGGGGGAGTGCTCCTGGACCACGTCGAGCACGGGGACCCGACCCAGCGCCCGCGCGTGCGCCACCGCGACGTCGATCAGCCGCGTCCCGATGCCGGCGCCCCGTCGCTCGGCGTCGACGAACAGCGTCGACACCGTCGCCATCCGCTCGGGCGGCAGCCCCATCGCCTCGCGGAACGCCGCAGCCTCCCAGCCGGACGCCGGGTGCAGCAGCGCCACGTGCCCGGCCACCACCCCGCCGACCTGCGCGACCCACGCGCCGAGCTCGCCGGGGCGCACCACGAACTCCTCGGCAGGGAACGGCAGCGGCCAGCGCACCGGGTAGCCGCTCCCGGCCTGCTGGGCCTCTAGCACCCCCACCAGGCGGGGCAGGTCGGCCGGCTCGCGGTCCCGCAGCGCCACGTCGGAGGAGGTACCCACCCCCGCAGCCTAGGCAGGGGCGCCCGTAGCATCGGTGGCCGTGACCACCACCGCACCCGTCGTCGGGGTCCTGGCCGTCCAGGGCGACGTCCGCGAGCACCTCGCCGCCCTCGAGGGCGGCGGCGCCCGCGCCGTCACCGTGCGGCGCCCGGCCGAGGTGGAGGCCGTCGACGGGCTGGTCGTGCCCGGGGGCGAGTCGACCACCATCGACAAGCTCGTGCGCGCCTTCGACCTCCAGGAGCCGCTGCGCGCGCGCATCGCCGCCGGTCTGCCCGTCTACGGCTCCTGCGCGGGGATGATCCTGCTCGCCGACCGCCTGGCCGACGGGGCCGCGGGCCAGCAGACCCTCGGCGGCATGGACATCCTCGTGCGCCGCAACGCCTTCGGCCGCCAGGTCGACTCCTTCGAGGAGGACCTGCACATCCGGGAGATCGGGGGAGAACCGGTGCGCGCCGTCTTCATCCGGGCCCCCTGGGTGGAGGAGGCAGGCCCGGCCGTCGAGGTCCTGGCCCGGGTCGAGACCGGCCCGGCCGCCGGGCGCATCGTCGCGGCCCGGCAGGGCTCCCTGCTCGTGACGTCGTTCCACCCCGAGGTGACCGGGGACCACCGGCTGCACCGGCTCTTCGTCGACATGGTGGTGCGCGCCACGCGTCGAGGACGGTGACCGGGGCCGGAACCGTCGGGGACGGGCCGCTCGCGCGCGGGTAGGATCGTCGCCGCGCGGCAGCGGACCCACCGCCAGGCCCCTCGGCTACGAGGCGGCGGGCGGGGCCGGTCCACCGGATGCCCGCCGACATCGCGACACAGAGTCTGAGGGAGCGTTCATGAGCGGCCACTCCAAGTGGGCGACCACCAAGCACAAGAAGGCGGCGATCGACGCCAAGCGCGGCAAGCTCTTCGCCAAGCTCATCAAGAACATCGAGGTGGCGGCCCGCTCCGGCGGCGGCGACGTCTCGGGCAACCCGACGCTCTACGACGCCATCCAGAAGGCCAAGAAGTCCTCGGTCCCCAACAACAACATCGACAACGCGGTCAAGCGCGGGTCGGGGGCCACGGCCGGCGGGGCCGACTGGGAGACCATCACCTATGAGGGCTACGCGCCCGGTGGCGTCGCGGTCCTCATCGAGTGCCTCACCGACAACCGCAACCGCGCCGCGGCCGAGGTGCGCACCGCCCTCACGCGCAACGGGGGCGCCCTGGCCGACCCCGGCTCGGTCAGCTACGTCTTCGACCGCAAGGGCGTGGTCGTCGTCCCCAAGGGTGACAAGACCGAGGACGACATCCTCGAGATCGTGCTCGAGGCCGGCGCCGACGAGGTCAACGACCACGGCGACGCGTGGCAGATCGTGTCCGAGGCCACCGACTTCGTCGCCGTGCGCACCGCCCTCCAGGAGGCCGGCGTCGACTACGACTCCGCGGAGGCCTCGTGGGTGCCGAACCTCCAGGTGCCGCTCGACCTCGAGGGCGCCCGCAGGATGATCCGCGTCATCGAGGCCCTCGAGGACTCCGACGACGTCCAGGACGTCTTCGCCAACGGCGACATCCCCGACGACGTCCTGGCCGAGCTCGACGACTCCGAGGACTGAGCCCGCCCCGCGCGTGTCGCTGCGCCAGGGCTCGACCGCGCTCCCGTAGCGTGGTCTCCGAACAGGTGTTCTAGCCCCCGGAGGAGTCGATCGTGCGCGTCCTCGGTGTCGACCCCGGCCTCACCCGGTGCGGCCTCGGCGTCGTCGACGGCCGGCCCGGCAAGGCCGTGATGGTGGCCGTGGGGGTGGTGCGCACGCCGAGCGGTGCTGAGCCCGGCGCGCGCCTGCTCTACCTCGAGCAGGAGGTGCAGGCCTGGCTCGAGCGCTACGACCCCGAGGTCGTGGCCATCGAGCGGGTCTTCGCCGACGTCAACGTCGCCAGCGTCATGACCACCGCCCACGCCACCGCCGTCGCGCTGCTGGCCGCCGCCCGCCGCGGCCTCCCGGTCGTCTTCCACACCCCCACCGAGGTCAAGGCCGCGGTCACCGGCAGCGGCCGCGCCGACAAGGCCCAGGTCACCGCCATGGTCACCCGCATCCTGGGGCTCGACACCCCCCCGAAGCCCGCCGACGCCGCCGACGCCCTCGCGCTGGCGATCTGCCACAGCTGGCGCGGCGCCCAGACCGCCCGGCTCACCGCCCTGGCCGAGGCGGCCCGCCGATGATCGCCTCCGTCCGCGGCCCGGTCGGCCACGTCGGGCTCGACCACGTCGTCGTCGAGGTCGGGGGCGTCGGCATGCTGGTGCACACCACTCCCGCCACCGCCTCCGGATGCCGCCGCGGCCAGGAGGCGAGCCTGGCCACCAGCCTGGTCGTGCGCGAGGACTCCCTCACCCTGTACGGCTTCGCCGCCACCTCCGAGCGCGACATGTTCGAGACGGTGCAGACCGTCTCGGGCGTCGGGCCGCGGCTGGCGCTGGCGATGCTGTCGGTCATGGGCCCCGACGAGCTGGCCGGCGCCCTGGTGCGCGGCGATGCCAAGGCCCTCACCGCCATCCCGGGTATCGGGGCCAAGTCGGCCCAGCGCCTGGTCCTCGAGCTCAAGGACAAGGTGGCCGCGCTGCACGGCACCGGCACGTCGTCGGGCGGCCCCGCCGCCACGGCCGCCGCCGGGTCCGGCGAGCCGTGGCGCGAGCAGGTCTCCGAGGCGCTGGTCGGGCTGGGCTGGAGCAGCAAGCAGGCGGCCGACGCCGTCGAGCGCGTGGCCGGCAGCGCGCCCGCGGACGCCGACGTCGCCGCCTACCTGCGCCTGGCCCTGCGCGAGATGCGCCGATGAGCGAGCAGACACCCGGCGGGTTCTTCAGCGAGGTCCGCGAGGCCGACGGCTCGCTCGACGCCACCGCGCGCGTGGTCGACCCCGCCACCAGCGACGACGAGCGGGTGGTCGAGGCCGCCCTGCGCCCGCGCCGGCTCAGCGAGTTCCCCGGCCAGCCGAGGGTGCGTCAGCAGCTGGGCCTGGTGCTCGAGGCCGCCCGCCGCCGCGGCAGCCCGCCCGACCACGTGCTCCTATCGGGGCCACCCGGGCTGGGCAAGACCACCCTGGCGATGATCGTGGCCGCCGAGCTCGAGCGCCCGCTGCGCGTCACGAGCGGCCCGGCCATCCAGCACGCGGGCGACCTGGCCGCGGTGCTGTCGAGCCTCGACGAGGGCGAGGTCCTCTTCCTCGACGAGATCCACCGGATGAGCCGGTCGGCCGAGGAGATGCTCTACCTGGCCATGGAGGACTTCCGGGTCGACGTGGTCGTCGGCAAGGGGCCGGGAGCCACGGCCATCCCGCTCGAGCTGCCGCCGTTCACGGTCGTCGGCGCCACCACCCGCGCCGGGCTGCTGCCGGCCCCGCTGCGCGACCGCTTCGGCTTCACCGGCCACCTCGACTTCTACGACGTGGCCGACCTCGTCACCATCCTGCACCGCTCCGCCGGGCTGCTCGGGGTCGAGGCCGACGCCGACGGCGTGCACGAGATCGCCGGCCGCTCCCGGGGCACCCCGCGCATCGCCAACCGGCTGCTGCGCCGGGTGCGCGACTGGGCGCAGGTCCACGGCGAGGGGCGGGTCGACCAGCACGCCGCCCGCGAGGCCCTGGCGCTGTTCGACGTCGACCAGGCCGGGCTCGACCGGCTCGACCGTGCGGTCCTGGAGGCCCTGTGCCGCCGCTTCGGCGGGGGGCCGGTGGGCCTGTCGACCCTCGCGGTGGCGGTGGGCGAGGAGTCCGACACCGTCGAGACCGTGGCCGAGCCCTACCTCGTGCGCGAGGGCTACATCCTGCGCACCCCTCGCGGGCGCGCCGCCACCGCCGCGGCGTGGCGCCACCTCGGCCTACCGGTGCCGGCGCACCAGGCGTTCCAGGGCGCGCTGCCGATCGAGGACGAGGGCCCCGGGCGCTTCGGCACCTGAGCCAGGAGGGCACGCCGGGGTACAGCGGTTCGTTGGTGGGGTGTCCGGCTCTCGCCTACAGTGGGTCCTCGGCCCGGTGCGTCCGGGCCGATACCACGCCCGCCACCGCGGGGCGCACTCGTTCCGAAGGACCTACTCCGATGTCTCAAGGCTCCGGCTCCGGCCTCGCCTACCTGCTCATCCTGGGACTGCCGTTCCTGCTCATCCTGTGGATGTTCTTCACCCAACGGAAGCGGGCCCAGCAGGTGCAGACGCTGCAGTCCTCCCTGGCGGTGGGTGAGGAGGTCGTGACCACGTCGGGCCTCTACGGGACGATCACGGCCCTCGACGACAAGATCGCGACCCTCGACGTCGGTGCGGGCACGGTCCTGCGGTTCGACCGCCGCGCCATCGGCATGCGCTCGAGCGAGGTGGCCTGACATGGCGGCGGTCCCCCCCAAGACGCTCGCGCGTCGCGCGCTCATCGCGCTGACCGTGCTCGTCGTCGCGCTCGGCGGCGTCCTCGCGGGCTCCATCGTGTGGAGCGACGGGCAGGCCACCCCCAAGCTCGGGCTCGACCTCAAGGGCGGCACCCAGATCATCCTCGAGCCGCGCGGCAAGGCCGGCCAGACCGTCTCGGCCGCCCAGCTGAACCAGGCCCGCGACATCATCGTCCAGCGCGTCGACTCCAACGGCGTCTCCGGTGCCGAGGTCACGACCCAGGGCGACCGCAACATCGTCGTCAGCATCCCCGAGATCCCCACCCAGGCCGTCCGCGACGCGATCAGCAAGTCCTCGCAGATGCAGTTCCGCCCGGTCCTGGCCGTGGCCTCCGGCGTCCCGCAGCCGGCCCCCAGCGCCAGCCCCTCGGCCTCGCCGTCGGCGGCGGCCTCCGGCAGCGCCACCCCGAGCGCGAGCCCCTCGGCCGTGTCGAGCGCGAGCCCGGCGCCGACCTCCACCAGCAACAGCGCCGTCAACGAGGCCCTCACCGCGGCCTCGCCCACCCCGTCGCCCACGGCCAGCCCGTCGGCCTCGCCGAGCGCCGCGGCCTCCCCGGCCCCGTCGGCCAAGCCCTCGGGTTCGACCGCCGCCCCCAACGGGCCCACCGACCTCGCGTGGATCACCCCCGAGGTGCAGCAGCGGTTCACCGCGCTCAACTGCGCCGACCCGGGCGCCCTCGACACCATCGAGGACGACCCCGCGAAGCCGCTGGTCACCTGCGGGGTCGACGACGGCGCCAAGTACATCCTGGGCCCCGTGGTCGTCTCCGGCGACCACATCAGCGACGCCAGCGCCGGGTACCAGACCAACCAGCAGGGCGTGCCGACCAGCCGCGTCGAGATCGCGCTGTCGTTCGATGCCGAGGGCACGAAGCAGTACGCCGACATCAGCCGCACCATGGTCGCGCTGCCGTCGCCGCAGAACCAGCTGGCCGCGACCCTCGACTCGCGGGTCATCGTGGCTCCCCAGTTCAACGAGGCCATCCCGAACGGCCGGGCCAGCATCACCGGCAACTTCACCATCGAGTCGGCGCGCGCCCTGGCCGACCAGCTGAAGTTCGGGGCCCTCCCGCTGTCGTTCGAGGAGCAGAGCAGCGTCGACATCAGCCCCACCCTGGGCAGCGAGCAGCTGCGGTACGGCCTGGTCGCCGGCCTCATCGGGCTCCTGCTGGTCGTCGGGTACTCGCTCGTGCAGTACCGGGTGCTCGGCTTCGTGACCATCGCCTCGATCGTGGTCGCGGCCCTGCTCACGTACCTGACGATCACGGTCCTCGGCTGGGCGCAGAACTACCGCCTCGACATGGCCGGCGTCACCGGCCTCATCGTGGCCATCGGGTTCACCGCCGACAGCTTCATCGTCTACTTCGAACGGGTGCGCGACGAGCTGCGTGACGGCCGTTCGCTGGCCTCGGCCGTGCAGACGGCGTGGGGTCGCGCCAAGCGCACCATCCTGATCGCCGACGGCGTCAACTTCCTGGCCGCGATCGTGCTGTACCTGCTGGCCAGCTCCAGCGTGCGCGGCTTCGCCTTCACCCTGGGCCTGACGACCCTGATCGACATCCTCATCGTCTTCTGGTTCACCCACCCGGTGCTGACCCTGCTGACCCGCCTGCCGTTCTTCCGCGACGGCCATCCGTGGTCGGGCCTGGACCCGCGCCGCCTGGGTGTCACCACCACCCGGTACGCCGGCCGCGGGCGGTTCACCAGTGCCCCGCCCGCCGTCCGTGAGCCCGAAGGGAGCCGAGCATGAGCCGCTTCTCCGACGTCGGCAACGACCTGTACACCGGGAAGCGCTCGGTCCCGGTCGTCGCCCTGCGGCGACGCTTCTACGGTGTCTCGCTCGTCCTGCTGGTCGTGGCCGCCCTCGGCCTGGCCGTCCAGGGCCTGAACCTGGGCCTGGAGTTCCGCGGCGGGTCCGAGTTCCGGGTCGCCACCACCTCGGCCCCGGCCGACTACGAGCAGGTCGCCCGCGACGCCGTCGGGGCCGCCGAGGACGAGCGGGGGGTCAACGTCACCCTGGTGGGCAACGGCACCGTGCGGGTGCAGACCGAGCGGCTCGACGACACCGCCAGCCAGGACGTGCGCCAGTCGCTGGCCAAGGCCTTCGGGGTCTCCGAGCAGGACGTCAGCGGCACCTTCATCGGCCCCTCGTGGGGTGCCTCGGTCAGCCAGCAGGCGCTGCGGGCGCTCATCATCTTCCTCATCGGCGTCGTGGTGATGCTGAGCATCTACTTCCGCAACTGGAAGATGGCGGCCGCCGCCCTCGTGGCGCTGGTGCACGACCTCGCCATCACGGTCGGCATCTACGCCCTCACCGGCTTCGAGATCACGCCCGCGACCATGATCGGCTTCCTCACCGTGCTGGGCTACAGCCTCTACGACACGGTGGTGGTCTTCGACAAGGTCCGCGAGAACACCGCCCAGGCGTTCGGCAGCGGCCGGATGACCTACGCCCAGGCGGCCAACCTGGCCGTCAACCAGACCATGGTGCGCTCGATCAACACCACCGTGATCGGCCTGCTGCCCATCGCGGCGGTCCTGGTCGTCGGCTCGATCTTCCTGGGGCCGGGCGTGCTGCTCGACCTGTCGCTGGTGCTGTTCGTCGGCATCCTGGTGGGCGCCTACTCCTCGATCTTCATCGCGACCCCGATCCTGGTCACCCTGCGGCGCACGGACGACGCGGTCGTCGAGCTCGGCAAGCGCGCCGCGCGCCACCAGGCCAAGGTGGCCCGGGTGCCGGCCGGCACCACCCCCGGCGCCACGGCGGACGCCGACGGCGATCCCGTACCGGTGGGGGCGCCCGGGGCGGGGCAGCGCGAGGAGGGCTCGACCCTCACCGGGCGCGCCGTGCACCAGTACGCGCGCAGCGGCCCGCGCAACCAGCCGAAGCGCCCACCTCGGGCGAAGCGGTAGGCCCGGTGAGCCCGCTCGACGCCGACACCCTCTCCCGGGTCGTCGCGCAGGGACTGCGCGACGTCCCCGACTTCCCGTCGCCGGGGGTGGTCTTCAAGGACATCACCCCGCTGCTGGCCGACCCCGAGGCCTTCGCCACGGTCATCCGGGCTATGGCCGACGGCCACCGCGGCGAGGTCGACCTGGTCGCCGGCGTCGAGGCCCGCGGCTTCGTCGTCGGCGCCGCCCTGGCGTACGAGCTGGGCGTCGGCTTCGTCCCGGTGCGCAAGGCGGGCAAGCTGCCGGGGGAGACGGTCGCCGTCAGCTACGACCTCGAGTACGGCTCGGCGACCATCGAGGTGCACGCCGACGCCCTGGCCAGCGGCCACCGCATCGTCCTCGTCGACGACGTGCTGGCCACCGGCGGCACCGCGGTGGCGGCGTGGGACCTGCTCGAGCAGGTGGGCGGGCACGTCGTGGGCTTCGACTGCATCGTCGAGCTCGCCTTCCTCGGGGGCCGTGCGCGGATGGGCGAGCGCCCGGTCAGGTCCCTGCACCGGGTCGGCTGAGGCCCGCGACTAGACTTCCGGCATGGCGGACAACACGACGACCGCCGCCCCGGGGGCCACGTCCCCAGGAGCGGGGTCCCGGGCGCGGGCCCGGGCCGCCCTGGCGCGCGTCGGGCGCAACAAGCCGCCGAGCAACCCCGTCCTCGAGCCGCTGCTCCAGGTCGTGCGCACCACCCATCCCAAGGCCGACATCGCCCTGGTCGAGCGGGCCTACGCCGTGGCCGAGCGCGCCCACGAGGGGCAGAAGCGCCGCAGCGGCGACGACTACATCACCCACCCCCTGGCCGTCACCACCATCCTGGCCGAGCTGGGCATGACGCCGACCACGCTGGCCGCCGCCCTGCTGCACGACACCGTCGAGGACACCGCCTACAGCCTCGAGGCCCTGCGCCGCGACTTCGGCGAGGAGATCGCGATGCTGGTCGACGGGGTGACCAAGCTCGACAAGGTCACCTACGGCCAGGCCGCCCAGGCCGAGACCGTGCGCAAGATGGTCGTGGCCATGGCGCGCGACATCCGGGTGCTCGTCATCAAGCTGGCCGACCGCCTGCACAACGCGCGCACCTGGCGCTACGTCTCGGCCGAGAGCGCGCAGCGCAAGGCCAAGGAGACCCTCGAGATCTACGCGCCGCTGGCGCACCGCCTCGGCATGAACACCATCAAGTGGGAGCTCGAGGACCTCTCGTTCCAGGCCCTGTACCCCAAGGTGTACGACGAGATCGTGCGCCTGGTCGCCGACCGCGCCCCGGCCCGCGAGGAGTACCTCGCCGGGGTGCGCGAGGAGGTCGGCAGCGACCTCAAGGCCGCCAAGATCAAGGCCACGGTCACCGGCCGTCCGAAGCACTACTACTCGGTGTACCAGAAGATGATCGTGGGCGGCCGCGACTTCGAGCAGATCTACGACCTCGTGGCCGTGCGCGTCCTGGTCGACACCGTCCGCGACTGCTACGCCGCGCTCGGCGCGCTGCACGCCCGCTGGAACCCGGTGCCGGGGCGGTTCAAGGACTACATCGCGATGCCGAAGTTCAACATGTACCAGTCGCTGCACACGACGGTCATCGGGCCGGGGGGCAAGGCGGTCGAGATCCAGATCCGCACCCACACCATGCACCGGCGCGCCGAGTACGGCGTGGCCGCGCACTGGAAGTACAAGGAGGACCCGTCGGTCAAGGGCGCCGCGGGAACCCCGGGGGCCCAGGCCCGCGACGGCCAGACGGGCCCGGTCAACGACATGGCGTGGCTGCGCCAGCTGCTCGACTGGCAGAAGGAGACCTCCGACCCGGGGGAGTTCCTCGAGTCGCTGCGCTTCGAGATCACGGCCAGCGAGGTCTACGTCTTCACGCCCAAGGGGCAGCTGGTCGGGCTCCCCGCCGGGGCCACGCCGGTCGACTTCGCCTACGCGGTGCACACCGAGGTCGGCCACCACTGCATCGGCGCCCGCGTCAACGGCCGCCTGGTGCCGCTCGAGAGCCGGCTCGACAACGGCGACGTCGTCGAGGTCCTGACCTCCAAGGCCGACTCCGCGGGCCCCTCCCGCGACTGGCTGGGCTTCGTCCGCTCGGCCCGGGCGCGCAACAAGATCAAGCACTGGTTCACCAAGGAACGCCGCGAGGAGATGATCGAGGAGGGCAAGGACGCCCTCGCGAAGGTCATGCGCAAGCAGGGGCTGCCCCTGCAGCGGATGACCTCGCTCGAGTCGCTCACCGGCGTGGCCGAGGAGCTGCGCTACCCCGGCATCGAGTCCCTGTACGCCGCCATCGGCGAGGGCCACGTCTCGGCCCAGCACGTCGTGGCACGGCTCGTGGCGTCGGTCGGTGGCGAGGACGGCGCCAGCGAGGACATCGCCGAGGCCGCCTCCCCGGTCCTGTCGCGGCCCAGCCACCGCCGCGGCGGCGATCCCGGCGTGGTCGTCAAGGACATGTCCGACGTCTGGGTCAAGCTCTCGCGCTGCTGCACCCCGGTGCCGGGCGACGACATCCTGGGCTTCGTCACCCGCGGCAACGGGGTGTCGGTGCACCGGCGCGACTGCACCAACGCCGACTCCCTGCTGTCCCAGCCCGAGAAGATCATCGAGGTCGAGTGGGCGCCCACGGCGGGCAGCCTGTTCCTGGTCCAGCTGCAGGTCGAGGCGCTCGACCGCTCGCGCCTGCTGTCCGACGTCACCCGGGTCATCTCCGACCACGGGGTGAACATCCTCTCGGCCTCGGTGCACACCTCGCGCGACCGGGTGGCCGTGCTGCGCTTCACCTTCGAGATGGGCGACCCCGGCCACCTGGGGCACGTCATCCGCGCCGTGCAGCGCGTCGACGGCGTGCTCGACGCCGAGCGCGTCACCGGCGGGCGCCGCGACACCTGAGCGGTCGCGGCGCCCGGCCGGGGTGGCTCAGCCGCCGAACTCGTCGAGCCCGGCGCGGGCCTGCTCGAGCCACTGCTGCTGGGTGGCCAGCCGGTCACGCGCGGCGGCGGCCTTCTTCTCGTCGCCGGCCTTCTCGGCCGTGGCGACCTCGGCCTCGACCGAGGCCACCGACGCCTCGAGCTGCTCGACCATGGAGCGGGCCCGGGCGGCGACCTCGGGGTTGCTCTGCTTCCAGCGGGAGTCCTCGGCCTCACGCACGGCGGTCTCGACGCGCCGGATGCGCTTCTCGACGCGCTCGATGTCGGCGCGCGGCACCTTGCCGGCGGCGTCCCAGCGGTCCTGCACCGAGCGCAGCGCGGCCTTGGCGGCCTCGAGGTCGGTGATGGGCAGGATGGCCTCGGCCTCGACCAGGAGCTGCTCCTTGACGGCGAGGTTGCCGCGGAACTCCTCGTCCTCGACGGCCGCCGCGGCGTCCTTGGCGGTGAAGAACGCGTCCTGGGCGCTGCGGAACCGCTCCCAGAGGGCGTCGTCGTCGGAGCGGGAGGCCCGGCCGGCGGTGCGCCAGCGGTCCATCAGCTGCTTGAAGGCGCGGGCGGTGGGGCCCCAGTCGGTGCTCTTGGCCAGGGTCTCGGCCTCGGCCACGAGCTTCTTCTTGGTCCCCAGGGCGTCGGCGCGCGTGGTCTCGAGCTCAGCGAACCAGGCGCGCCGGCCCTTGTCGAAGGTGTTGCGGGCGTGGCTGAAGCGCTGCCAGAGCGCGGTCTCGGTGGGCTTGTCGAGCTTGGCCGAGCCGCGCTGGTGGCGCTTCCAGTCGTCGAGCAGGGCGCGCATCCGCTCGCCGCTCTGCTTCCACTGGGTACTGCCGGCCGGCTGGCCGGCGATCTGCTCGGCCTCGGCGACGATGGCCTCTCGCTCGGCCGCGGCCACCGCGCGCGCGGCCTGGCGCCGCTCGGTCTCCTCGGCGCGCTTGGCCGTGATGGCCTCACGCACCCGCTCGACGGTGGCCTGCAGGGCCGCGAGGTCGCCCACCACATGCGCCTCCGCCAGGTGCTCCTCGAGGGTCTTCAGCCCGTCGGCGACCTCCTTGGCCGAGACCTCGGGGTTGGCCAGGCGGGTCTCGAGCAGGTCGGCCGAGGCGGCGAGCTCGTCGTACTTGCGGGCGAAGTACTGCAGCGCCTCGTCCGGGGTGGCGCCGGGGTAGGACCCCACCTCGCGCTCCTCACCGTCGACGGTGACGAAGACGTGCCCCTCGTCGTCGACGCGGCCGAAACGGGCCGACTCGGAGTGTGCCGGGGCGGCCGGTGCGACGACCGGGCGGGGTGCCACGCGCCCGGCCAGGGCGGCCGGCGACGGGACGGGGGGACGGGGGATGGGCTGGTCCTCGGGCACGGTCAGGACTTCTCCTCGGTGACAGCAACGCTCAGGATGCTGATCGGTGCGGCGGGCGATCCGTCGTCTGGGTTCGTGTCGTTGGGCGCCACTCCTTGGGCGGCCACCTTGTCGACGATATCCAACCCTGCGGTGACCTTGCCCACCACCGTGTATCCGTGCGGGTCCGGAAGGGTGGAGTCGCCGTACACGATGAAGAACTGCCCGCCGGTGCCCTTCGCGGGGTCGCTGGTCCGCGCCATGGCCACCGTGCCGCGAGGGTACCGCCCGTCCTTCGGGGCGTTCTCGACGCCGTAGCCGAAGCCGGGGGTGCCCTGGCCGGTGCCCGTGGGGTCCCCGCACTGGAGCACCTTGAGGGTGGGGGCGGTGGTGAGGCGGTGGCAGGGGGCGTCTCTGTAGTAGTTGCGGCGCGCGAGGTCGACCAGGACCGCGGTGGCCTGGGGGGCCTTGGTGCCGTCGAGGCTCAGCACGATGTCGCCGCAGTTCGTGGTGAGGGTGGCCGTGAACGTCGTGCCGGCGGCGGTGGCCTTGTCGGGCAGCGAGAGCTCGGCGGAGGTACCGAGGGGCTTGGGCGGCAGCGCGCAGCCCGCCAGCGTGGTGCTGGCGGCGGACGGCGTGGCGGACGGCGTGGCGCCCGGCGCGGCGTCGGAGCCGCGCGAGCCGAAGGTCAGCCCCAGGACGGTGACCAGGCCCCCGACCAGCGCCACGACGGCCACGACCGCGCCGAGGCGGCGCCAGCGCAGCCGCCGGGCCCGGCGCTGCGCCAGGGTCGCCTGACGCCTCTCCCAGCGTCGTCGTGCCCGCGCCCGCTCCTGCTTCCTGGTCACCCCGAGATCCTCCGTGCTCGCTCCGACAGCGCGCCCAGTGTAGGCACCGGGCCCGTTACGCTCGCCCGGTGCTCGCCCTCTCCTTCCCCGCCGCCGCCTTCGGGACCAACTGCTACGTCCTGGCCCCCGGGCCGGGGGAGGAGTGTCTGGTCGTCGACCCGGGCATCGGTGTCGAGGACACGCTGCGCTCCCTGCTCGAGGAGCACCGCCTCCGCCCGGCGGCCGTCCTGCTCACCCACGGCCACCTCGACCACGTCTACTCGGTGACGCCGGTGTGCGGGGGCGACACCGCGGCCTACATCCACACCGACGACCGCTACCGGCTCGCCGACCCGGTGGCGAGCATCGACCCGGGGACCCTGGCCATGATGGAGGCACAGTTCGGGCAGCGCGCCACGTGGCGCGAGCCCGAGCGGGTCGTCGAGATCGAGGACCGCGGGCGGCTCGAGCTCGCGGGGCTCTCGCTCGAGGTGCTGCACGCGCCGGGGCACACCGAGGGGTCGGCCATGTTCGCCCTCGACGTCGTCCCCGACGGTCTGCCCGCCGAGGAGGGACTGGACCGCACGGTGGTCTCGGGGGACGTGCTCTTCGCCGGCTCCATCGGGCGCACCGACCTGGCCGGCGGCAGCGACGCGGCCATGCGCCGGTCGCTGCGCGAGGTGGTCCTACCGCTGCCGGACTCGACCCTGGTCCTCACCGGGCACGGCCCCGCCACCACGATGCGCCGCGAACGGGCCACCAACCCCTACCTGCGAGGATTGGACGCGTGAGCGAGACAGTGGAGAACGCCGCGCCGGGTCGGGGCGGCGCCCCGCGGGCGGAGAAGGTCCGGGTCGAGAAGGTCCTGCCCATCTCGGGCTTCCCCGAGCTGCTGCCCGCCGAGCGCTTCGTCGAGCTGCACTTCCTCGACACCATCCGTGAGGTCTTCGAGCTGCACGGGTTCGCCCCGCTCGAGACCCGGGCCGTCGAGCCCACCAGCCGGCTCCTCGGCAAGGGCGGCGACGCCGACAAGGAGATCTACGGGGTCTCCCGCCTCGCGGGCCGCTCCGAGGAGCGCGGCGGCTCCGACGCCGAGCTGGGCCTGCACTTCGACCTCACCGTGCCCTTCGCCCGCTACGTGCTCGAGAACGCCGGCAAGCTGGCCTTCCCGTTCCGGCGCTACCAGATCCAGAAGGTGTGGCGCGGCGAGCGGCCCCAGGAGGGCCGCTTCCGCGAGTTCACCCAGGCCGACATCGACGTCGTCGACGTGGGAGAGCTCGCGCCGCACGTCGAGGCCGAGATGCCGCTGGTCATCGCCGAGGCGTTCGGGCGCCTGCCGGTGGGGGAGTTCCGCATCCAGGTCAACAACCGCCGCATCCCTGAGGGCTTCTACCTCGGCATCGGCCTCACCGACGTCGCGGGCACCCTGCGCATCGTCGACAAGCTCGACAAGATCGGGCCCGAGAAGGTCGCGGCCCAGCTCGTGGCCGCCGGCGCCACCGATGAGCAGGCCCGGCTCGCACTCGCCCTGGCCGAGGTCCGCAGCACCGACCTGTCGTTCGTCGACGCCGTCCGGGCACTCGGGGTCACCCACCCCACCCTCGACCAGGGCCTCGAGGCACTGGCCGCGGTCATCGCGGTCGGGATGGAGCGGGCGCCCGGGGTGCTGGTGGCCGACCTGCGCATCGCGCGCGGGCTCGACTACTACACCGGCACCGTCTACGAGACCCAGCTCGTCGGCAGCGAGGAGTGGGGCTCGGTCTGCTCCGGCGGCCGCTACGACTCGCTGGCCTCCGACGGCCGCACCACCTACCCCGGCGTGGGCATCTCCATCGGCCTGACCCGCCTGGTGCACCTGCTGGTGTCCAAGCGCGGCCTCACCGCGTCGCGCTCGACCCCGGCGGCGGTGCTGGTGGCCGTGGTCGACGACGAGGGACGTTCGCGCTCCGACGCCGTGGCCTCCGCCCTGCGGGCCCGCGGCGTGCCCTGCGAGGTGGCCCCCACGGCGGCGAAGTTCGGCAAGCAGATCCGCTACGCCGACCGCCGTGGCATCCCGTTCGTCTGGTTCCCGGGCGCCGGCGACGACGGCGGCGACCAGGTCAAGGACATCCGCTCCGGCGACCAGGCCGACGCCGACGCCGCCACCTGGGAGTGCCCCGCGGCCGACCTGCGGCCGAGCATCCTCACGCCCTGACGGGCGGGGGCCGCAGGCCGGCGTCCCGCAGCTCCAGCACCGCCAGCGAGCGGATGACGTCGGCGTCGCCCCGCCGCCAGGCGCCGGCCGGGTCGTCGCTGATCCGGGCCAGCCGCGTCATCGGCTGGTTCGCCATGGCCCGCAGCGCGAAGAGGTCGAGGTCGGGGTCGGCGTCGACGAACCGCTGCGCCGCCGTGGCCCGCCGTACGAAGCGCGAGCGCAGCACCAGCCACGTGACCAGGACGAGCACGATCGGGGTCAGCGCCACGGTGAGGGCCAGGAGCAGCGCGAAGCGGTCGACGGCGCTCACCAGGTCACGCCCGGCGGCCTCGAAGTCGGCGCCCAGCCCCGCGGCCGAGCGGAAGGGCACGGCGATGCGGTCCTCGAGCAGCGGCAGGTGGTCGACGGCGTCGCCCGCGTCGGTCATGGTGCCGCGGAAGCCGGCCCCGGCGTCCTGGAGACGCCGCCCGGGCTCGCCGAGGGAGAGCGTCGCGTCGTGCACGCGCTGCGCGATGCGCACCCACAGGTAGACCCAGGCGAGCACACCGAGGTCGGCGGCCACCTGGCGCAGCCGGCGGGCGGGCAGGTCGCTGTAGAGCTTCACGGGGTCTCCTGCGGTGTCCGGATGCTGCGGGGTCGCCACTAGACTTCCATCGCGCTCCCGCCGGAGGCGGCTCCCGGGCAACGACGCCCCGGGCCACGACACGAGACAGGGCTGATATCCGTGAAGGTCGGCATCCCCACCGAGGTCAAGAACAACGAGTTCCGGGTCGGTATCACCCCGGTCGGCGTGCACGAGCTCACCCGCCGCGGCCACGACGTGCTCGTCCAGCAGGGCGCCGGGCTCGGCTCCTCCATCACCGACGACGAGTACACCGCCGCCGGCGCGCGGATCGTCGCCTCGGCCGACGACCTGTGGGGCGAGTCCGACATGGTGATGAAGGTCAAGGAGCCCGTCGCCGAGGAGTACCACCGCCTCCGCGAGGGCCTGACCCTCTTCACCTACCTGCACCTGGCCGCCGACGAGCCGCTCACCCGCGAGCTGGTCGAGAAGAAGGTCACCGCCATCGCCTACGAGACCGTGCAGCTGCCCTCGGGCCTGCTGCCGTTGCTCTACCCGATGTCGGAGGTCGCGGGCTGCCTCGCGCCCCAGGTGGGTGCGCACTCGATGATGAAGGCCCAGGGCGGCCGCGGGGTGCTGATGGGCGGTGTCGGCGGCGTCGCGAACGCCAAGGTCGTCGTCCTCGGCGCCGGCGTGGCCGGCCAGAACGCGGCCAACATCGCGCTCGGGATGGGCGCCGACGTCACCCTCCTCGACACCGACCTCGACAAGCTGCGGATGAGCTTCTGGCGCTACGACAACCGCGTCGCCCAGATCGCCTCGTCCGCCATGTCGGTGCGTGAGCAGGTGCTCCAGGCCGACCTCGTCATCGGCACCGTGCTCATCCCCGGCGCCAAGGCGCCCAAGCTCGTCACCGACGAGATGGTCGCGCAGATGAAGCCCGGCTCGGTGCTGGTCGACGTCGCCATCGACCAGGGCGGCTGCTTCGAGCACTCGCGGCCCACCACCCACGCCGAGCCGACCTTCGAGGTCCACGACTCGATCTACTACTGCGTGGCCAACATGCCCGGGGCGGTGCCGCACACCTCCACCTGGGCGCTCACCAACGCCACGATGTCGTACGCCATCAAGCTCGCCGACCAGGGCTGGCAGGACGCCTCCCGCGCCGACCGCGCCCTGGCCCTGGGCCTGAACACCCACGCCGGCCACATCACCTACGGCGCCGTGGCCGAGGCCTTCGGGATGGAGAGCATCACCCTCGACGAGGCCCTGTCCTGACCGACCCGACCGCGCCGTCGACGGCCCGCCCCACCCCCGTGGGGCGGGCCGTCGACGCGTGGCTGACCCACCTCGACGTCGAGCGGGGGGTCTCGCCCAACACCCTGGCCGCCTACCGGCGTGACCTCGGGCGCTGGCGAGCCTTCCTCGACGACCAGGGCGTCGCCCGCCCCGAGGAGGTCACCGCGGCCCACGTCGCCGAGTTCCTCAGCCGCCTGCGCGAGGGCGACGACCAGCACCCACCGCTGGCCGCGACCTCGGCGGCCCGGACCCTGGTCGCGGTGCGCGGCCTGCACCGGTTCCTGGCCCTCGAGGGCGTCCTCGACGCCGACCCGGCCCGGGACGTGGCACCTCCACGCACCCCCGACCGGCTGCCCAAGGCCATCGCCCTCGACCAGGTCGAGCGGCTGCTGGCCGCGGCCTCGGTCGGCGACACCCCGGTGTCGCTGCGCGACCGCGCGCTGCTCGAGGTCCTCTACGGCACCGGCGCCCGCATCTCGGAGGCCGTGGGGCTCGACGTCGACGACCTCGACACCGAGGAGCGGGTGGTGCGGCTGCGCGGCAAGGGGGGCAAGGAGCGCATCGTGCCGCTGGGGTCGTACGCCGCCGACGCCCTCACGGCCTGGACGGTGCGCGGGCGACCGGTGCTCGCAGCGCACGGCCGCGGCACCCCGGCGGTCTTCCTGGGGCTGCGCGGGGCCCGGCTCTCGCGGCAGAGCGCCTGGGCCGTGCTGCGCGGCGTGGCCGGACGGGCCGGGCTCCCGGGGCACCTCTCGCCGCACACCCTGCGGCACTCCTTCGCCACCCATCTGCTCGAGGGCGGGGCGGACGTGCGGGTGGTCCAGGAGCTGCTGGGGCACGCCTCGGTGACCACCACGCAGATCTACACCCGCGTCACCGTGCAGCAGCTGCGCGAGGTGTACGCCCAGGCCCATCCACGGGCCCGGTGATGCCCGGGGTCACCGCCGCACGCTGATAGGGTCGGGCCCGATCAGCGGGATGCTGACCGACGCGCGAGAGGACCGGGGAGAGACACGGTGGGCGAGACCGAGGCGGCGTTCCAGATCCGCGTCGACGGGCAGGTCGGCCCCACCGGACGACCGCTGCCGGACTTCCCGGACCCGCCGGTCCTGACCGGTCACGGGCCGGCCCGGATCATCGCCATGTGCAACCAGAAGGGTGGCGTCGGCAAGACGACGACCACCATCAACCTGGGTGCGGCGCTGGCCGAGCTGGGCCGCCGGGTGCTCCTGGTCGACTTCGACCCGCAGGGCGCGCTCTCGGTCGGCCTGGGCGTACCCACCCACGAGCTCGACGTCACCGTCTACAACCTGCTGGTCGAGCGTGGCCACGACATCCGCGACGTCATCGCCCACACCCGCGTCGAGGGCCTCGACGTCCTGCCCGCGAACATCGACCTCTCCGCCGCCGAGGTGCAGCTCGTGGGCGAGGTCGCCCGCGAGCAGATCCTGGCCCGGGTGCTGCGCCCGGTCATCGACGACTACGACGTGGTCCTGGTCGACTGCCAGCCGTCGCTGGGGCTGCTCACCATCAACGCCCTCACCGCGGCGCACGGCGTGATCATCCCGCTCGAGTGCGAGTTCTTCGCCATGCGCGGCGTGGCCCTCCTCGTCGAGACCATCGAGAAGATCACCGACCGGCTGAACCCCCGCCTCGTCGTCGACGGCATCCTCGCCACGATGTACGACGGGCGCACGCTGCACTCCAAGGAGGTCGTGGCGAGCGTGGTCGAGCACTTCGGCGACCGGGTCTTCCACACCGTCATCTCCCGCACCGTCAAGTTCCCCGACGCCAGCCTCGCGGCCGAGCCGATCACGACCTACGACGGCAGCCACAAGGGTGCCACCGCGTACCGCCAGCTGGCTCGCGAGCTCATCGCGCGCGGCGGGGCGGCCTGATCGTGATGGCCGCGCCCCCCGGGGCCCGCGAGGAGACCGCCGTCCCGGGCGGGGTCATCACCCGGCGCGCGGCGCCCACCCCGTTCGAGGTCCACCTCGAGAACTTCGCCGGCCCGTTCGACCTGCTCCTGGGGCTGATCAGCAAGCACAAGCTCGACATCACCGAGATCGCCCTGGCGACGGTCACCGACGAGTTCATCGCGCACCTGCGGGCCGGGCGCGACTCCGAGGCCGGCTGGGACCTCTCGCAGGTCACCGAGTTCCTCGTCGTGGCCTCGACCCTGCTCGACCTCAAGGCGGCCCGGCTGCTGCCGCAGAGCGGGCCCGAGGACGAGGAGGACCTCGCCCTCATCGAGGCCCGCGACATCCTCTTCGCCCGGCTGCTGCAGTACCGCGCGTTCAAGGACATCGCCCGCACCTTCGCCGACCGGATGGCCACCGCCGGGCGTCGCCAGCCGCGGGCCGTGGCCCTCGAGCCGCATCTGGCGGCCCTGCTGCCCGAGCTGGTCATGACGGTGACCCCCGAGCAGCTGGCGGTCATCGCGGCCCGGGCCCTGACGCCCAAGATCGCGCCCACCGTGGGGCTGGCCCACCTGCACGCCCCCGCCGTCAGCGTCCGCGAGCAGGCCGGGATGCTGGGCGC
Source organism: Phycicoccus duodecadis (assembly GCF_002846495.1). Taxonomy (NCBI): domain Bacteria; kingdom Bacillati; phylum Actinomycetota; class Actinomycetes; order Micrococcales; family Intrasporangiaceae; genus Phycicoccus; species Phycicoccus duodecadis. Next base: position 214,511 of record NZ_PJNE01000001.1, on the reverse strand, counting down.
GCGGCTGCGGCGCGAGCGGGTCGCCTCGTTCCGGGCCCTGGTGGCCGACGCCGACTCCACCCTCGTGGTGGTGGCGCGCTTCCTCGCGCTGCTCGAGCTCTTCCGCGAGTCCGCCATCGGGTTCGAGCAGGCCGAGGCCCTCGGCGAGCTCACGGTGCGCTGGACCGGCCCGGAGGAGGGCGACATCGAGGTCGACGACGAGTTCGACGAGCCCGACGCGCCCGCCCCGTCCGCGGACCCCCGTCCCACCCCGACCGACACGGAGCAGCCCGATGAGTGAGCCGACCGCGGCCGCCGCGCCGGGGGCCACCGCCCCCGACGGGGCCGGTGCCGCCGACGAGCAGCTGGCCTTCGACGTCGCCGACTTCCCCGGCGGCGTGCACGCCGCCCTGGAGGCCGTGCTGATGGTCGTCGACGAGCCCGTCACCACCGCCGCCCTGGCCTCGGCCCTCGAGCAGCCGGCCGACGACGTGCGCCGGGCCCTGGCCGAGCTGGAGGCCGGCTACGCCGGGCAGCAGCGCGGGTTCACCCTGCGCGAGGTCGGCGGCGGCTGGCGGATGTACAGCCGCCACGAGTACGCCCCGGTGGTCGAGCGGTTCGTGCTCGACGGCCAGCAGGCGCGCCTGACCCAGGCCAGCCTCGAGACCCTCGCCGTGATCGCCTACCGCCAGCCGGTGTCCCGCTCGCGGGTCGCGGCCGTGCGCGGCGTCAACGTCGACGGCGTCATCCGCACCCTGCTGGGGCGCGGGCTGGTCGAGGAGGTCGGCCACGACGAGGAGTCCACCGCCACGCTGTACGGGACGACGTCCTACTTCCTCGAGCGGCTGGGGCTGCAGAGCATCGACGAGCTGCCCGCCCTGGCGCCCTATCTGCCCGAGGTCGACATGCTCGACGAGATCGCCGAAGGAGGCCGCGGATGACACCGCCGAAGAACCGAGGTGGTGCGCCGGGCCGAGGCCCGAAGCGCGCCGACGCAGGCCGGGGCCCCCGCCCGGAGGCAGGCCGGGGCCCCCGCTCCGACCAGCGCACCCAGCGGGCGCCGGGCACGGGCACCACCCGCCCGAGCCAGCCCACCCAGACCAAGCGCGAGCCCCAGCGGCCCGTCATCGACGTCCACGACCCCGACGGCGTGCGCCTGCAGAAGCTGCTGGCCGCGGCCGGTGTCGGCTCGCGGCGGGTCTGCGAGGACCTCATCACCCAGGGCCGGGTCGAGGTCGACGGGCAGACCGTGCGCGAGCTCGGCGTGCGCATCAAGGCCACCCAGGTCGTGCACGTCGACGGCGAGCGGGTCCAGCTCGACGAGTCGCGGGTCTACCTGGCCTTCAACAAGCCGCTCAACGTCGTCACCTCGATGAGCGACGACCTGGGCCGGGTCGACATCGGCGACTACTTCGGCGACCGCAAGGAGCGGCTCTTCCACGTGGGCCGGCTCGACGCCGACACCGAGGGGCTGCTGCTGCTCACCAACGACGGCGACCTGGCCCACCGGCTCCAGCACCCGCGCTACGGCGTGCTCAAGACCTACCTGGCGCAGATCCAGGGGCCGGTGCCGCGCGACCTCGGGCGGCGGCTGCGCGAGGGCGTCGAGCTCGACGACGGCCCGGTGAAGGTCGACAGCTTCCGGGTCGTCGACTCCCAGCCGGGCAAGGCCATCGTCGAGGTGATCCTGCACGAGGGGCGCAAGCACATCGTGCGCCGGATGCTGGCCGAGGTCGGCCACCCCGTGCTGTCGCTGGTGCGCACCCAGGTCGGCCCCATCCGGCTGGCCGACACCAAGGTGGGCAAGTTCCGCTCGCTGTCCTCGGCCGAGGTCGCGGCGCTCTACAAGGCCGCCGGGCTCTGATGCGCGTCCACGTCGTCGGCACCGGGCTGATCGGGACCAGCCTGGGGCTGGCCCTGACGCGGCACGGCGACGACGTGACGCTCGAGGACGCCGTGCCCACGCACGCCGCCCTGGCCCGCGACCTCGGCGCCGGGCGCCTGCCGGCCGCGGAGGAGTCCCTCGAGCCCGACCTGGTGGTGGTCGCAGCCCCGCCCGACGTCACCGCGGGCTGCGTCGTCGCGGCCCTGGCACGCTGGCCGCACGCCGCCGTCACCGACGTGGCGTCGGTCAAGGGCTCGGTGCTGGCGGCCGTGCGGTCGGCCGGCGCCCCACTGGCGCGCTACTGCGGCTCGCACCCGATGGCCGGGCGCGAGCGGGCCGGCGCCGTCTCGGGCCGGCACGACCTGTTCGACGGGCGCGCCTGGGTCGTCACCCCGACGGCCGAGACCCTGCCCGAGGTCACCGCGCTCGTCACCGACGTGGCCCGGGCGGCCGGGGCCGCGGTGCGCGAGCTGCCACCGGAGGAGCACGACCGGGCCGTGGCGGCCGTCTCGCACGTGCCGCAGCTGGCGGCCAGCCTCGTGGCGGCCCGGCTGCAGGACCTCGACGACGGCGCCGTGGCCCTGGCGGGGCAGGGCCTGCGCGACGTCACCCGTATCGCGGCCAGCGACCCCCACCTGTGGACCCAGATCCTCGCGGGCAACGCCGTGGCCGTCCGGGCCGTGCTGCGCGCCCTGGTCGACGACCTGAGCGCCGTGGGCGAGGCCCTGGAGTCGCTCGAGGGCGGCGGCGACGCCCCGGGGGCCCGCGGCACCATCGCGCGCGCCATCGCCGCGGGCAACGCCGGCCAGGCCCGCATCCCGGGCAAGCACGGTGGCGCCTCGACCGCCTACGCCACGGTGCGGGTGCTCGTCCCCGACGAGCCGGGCCAGCTGGGGCGGCTCTTCGCCGACATCGGGGCCATCGGCACCAACATCGAGGAGTTCCACCTCGACCACGGGCTGGGGCAGCAGTTCGGGCTGGCCGAGGTCGACGTCTCGCCGGCCGCGGTCGCCGGGCTCGCCGAGGCGCTGGCCGAGCGCGGCTGGCGCCTGCACGGCTGAGCGCGACTAGGCTCCTCGCCCATGACCGAGCCGCTCACCATCGCCATCGACGGGCCCTCGGGATCCGGCAAGAGCAGCGTCGCCCGCGCCGTGGCCCAGCGCCTCGGCGTGGGGTACCTCGACACCGGGGCCATGTACCGCGCCGTGACCTGGTGGTGCCTCGAGCGCGGTGTCGACCTGGCCGACACCGCAGCGGTGGCCGAGGCCGCGCGGTCGCTGCCGCTGGAGCAGAGCACCGACCCCTCCAGCCCGGCCGTCTCCGTGGGCGGCACCGACGTCACGGAGGCCATCCGCACCTCCGAGGTCTCGACGGCCGTCTCGGCGGTCGCCACCAACCGCGAGGTGCGCCCCGTCCTCCAGGCCCTCCAGCGCGACCTCATGGCGCGGATCTCCGACGCCACCGGGGGAGTGGTGGCAGAGGGGCGCGACATCACCACCGTCGTCGCCCCCGACGCGCGGGTGCGCATCCTGCTCACGGCCTCCGAGGAGGCCCGGCTGCGCCGACGCAGCACCGAGCTGCACGGGTCGGCCGATGCGGCCGCCGTCGAGGCCACCCGCGACCAGGTCCTGCGCCGCGACCGCCAGGACTCGACCGTCTCGCAGTTCGAGGACGCCGCCGAGGGCGTGGTGCTGGTCGACACCTCCGACCTCACCCTCGAGGGGAGCATCGAGGCCGTCCTCGACGTCGTGGCGGGCGCCACCGGGAGCGACGAGTCCTGAGGCCCACCGCCGGGTGACCGCGGCACCCCCGCGCGTACGGGAGAATGGGGGGATGAGCACCGACGACCCGACAACCGCCGTGGGCGACACCGAGGATCCCACGGCCGTCGAGCGGGCCCTGCGCGCCGGCCTCGACGACTTCGAGCTGAGCGACGAGGACCGCGCACTCCTGGACGCCGAGGGCCTCCTCGACGAGGACGGCCAGCCGATGGCCCCGGCCCCCGTGGTCGCCGTCGTGGGGCGCCCCAACGTCGGCAAGTCGACCTTCGTCAACCGCATCCTCGGCCGCCGCGAGGCCGTCGTCGAGGACGTCCCCGGCGTCACCCGCGACCGCGTGGCCTACGACGCCGAGTGGACCGGCCACCGCTTCACCCTGGTCGACACCGGTGGCTGGGCGGTCGACGCCACCGGCATCCACCTGCGGGTGGCCGAGCAGGCCGAGATCGCGGTCGAGCTCGCCGACGCCGTGATGTTCGTCGTCGACGCCACCGTGGGTGCCACCGACGACGACGAGGCCGTGGTGCGGCTGCTGCGCCGCTCGGGCAAGCCGGTCGTCCTGGTCGCCAACAAGGTCGACGACCAGCGCACCGAGGCCGATGCCGCCGCCCTCTGGAACCTCGGCCTGGGCCAGCCCTGGGCCGTCTCGGCCCTGCACGGGCGGGGGAGCGGCGACGTGCTCGACGCCCTCCTCGAGGTGCTGCCCGACGTCTCGCAGGTCACGGCGTACCAGCGCGGCGGGCCGCGGCGCGTGGCCCTCCTGGGCCGGCCGAACGTCGGCAAGTCCTCGATGCTCAACAAGCTCACCGGCACCGACCGCGTCGTGGTCGACGACGTGGCCGGCACCACGCGCGACCCGGTCGACGAGGTCGTCGAGCTGGCCGGGCGTACCTGGCGCTTCGTCGACACCGCCGGCATCCGGCGCCGCGTGCACCAGACCCGGGGCGCCGACTTCTACGCCTCGCTGCGCACCCAGACGGCGCTCGAGAAGGCCGAGGTCGCCGTGGTCCTGGTCGACGCCAGCGACCGCATCGCCGAGCAGGACGTCCGCGTCATCCAGCAGGTCATCGACGCGGGGCGCGCCCTGGTCATCGCGTACAACAAGTGGGACCTCACCGACGAGGAGCGCCGCCACTTCCTCGAGCGCGAGATCGAGCGCGACCTGGTGCAGGTGCCGTGGGCGCCGCGGGTCAACGTCTCGGCCCGCACCGGTCGCCACCTCGAGCGTCTCGTGCCGGCCATCGACCGCGCGCTGGAGTCGTGGGAGACCCGCATCTCGACCGGGCGCCTCAACGCGTTCCTGGGCGAGATCGTGGCGGCCCACCCGCACCCGGTGCGCGGTGGCAAGCAGCCGCGCATCCTGTTCGCCACCCAGGCCGGGACCCGCCCGCCGCGGTTCGTGCTCTTCGCCTCGGGGTTCATCGAGGCCGGCTACCGCCGCTTCGTCGAGCGCCGGTTGCGCGAGGAGTTCGGCTTCGAGGGCACGCCCATCGAGATCTCGGTGCGGGTGCGCGAGAAGCGCCGCGACCGCCGCTGACCCCGCCGCGATGTCCGGGGGCCGGGGCGATTGGGTCGCTCCGGGCCCGGTGGGATAAGGTTTCGACGCTCCCGCGAGGGAGCAGCCACGGGCTGTGGCGCAGCTTGGTAGCGCACTTGACTGGGGGTCAAGGGGTCGCAGGTTCAAATCCTGTCAGCCCGACGGTAGGAAGTCGCAGGTCAGAGGCGGTCTCGGTCATCACGACGAGGCCGCCTCTACTGCTGTCTGGGAGCGATGTGCGTGCACTGTGCGTGCAGACGGCACGAGGGACGCCGCGGCGTTGGCCGCGTCCCGTGAGGCGGAGCCGATCAGGTGGGCGTAGATGTCGCCCGTCACCTGCACGCTCGAGTGCCCGAGGCGCTTCGACACCACGGCCAGGTTGGCGCCCGAGGCGATCATCAGCGACGCGCTCATGTGCCGCAGGCCGTGCAGGGTCATCAACGGCAGACCCGCGGCCACGCGCAGCTTGTCGAAGAGGCGGGTCGCGTACTGGAGCTTGAGCGGCTCGCCGTTCTCGTAGGTGAACACGTGCCCGGTCTCGACCCACGCGGGCCCCCAGGCGGCCCGCTCGGCCTCCTGGGCCAGGCGCCACGCCATCAGGGCCCCAGTGGACCGGTCGTCGAGGTCGACGACGCGGCGGCCGGCGTCCGTCTTGCTGGTCCGGACGGTCAGGACGCCGCGCTCGGTGTCGATGTCCGACCAACGGAGCCCGACGAGCTCGGAGCGCCGCAGGCCCGTGAACACCGCCAGCTCGAAGAACGCGCCCAGGCGGTGGGTTGAGGCGACGTCGAGGAAGTGGCCCACCTGGGCCGGCTCCCACGGTGCGAACGGCTCGACGTCGACCGCGGGCAGCCGCAGTCGGGTCGCAGGGTTGTCCTCGATCTGCTCCTCGGCCTGCGCGGCGCGCATCGCGCCCTGGACCACGGCGGCTATCCGGCGGACCGTCACGGCTCCGCGGCCGGCGTCGCTGAGCTGCTCGAGGAAGGCGTTGATGTGGTGCCGCCGGATGTCCCCGAGCCGCATCCCTCCGAGGGTCGACGGGGCGATGTCCTGGGCGATGTACCGGGCGTAGTTCTCCCGGGTCGCCGGGCGCAGGCTCCGGCCCTTCACGGTGTGCCGTGAGAGCCACACCGGGAGGTAGTCCGCGAGGACCTCCCGAGAGGGTGCGACGACCGCGCCGCGGTTCACTCGGACGGCGGCGGCGTTGCGGGCCTCGCTGGCCTCCCGGCGAGTCGCGTAGGTGCCGCCGTTGACCTGCCGGCGCTTCTTCGTCACCGGGTCCACTCCGGCGCCCAGACGGAACGACCAGCGCCCGTGCTTGGCATCGGCGAGCATCACCGGGCATGCGGCGGCGCGCTGCGCCTCGGTGGGCCGCTCCACCAGGGCCGGGTACTGCCGGCCGTCGGCGGTCCGGCAGCCGCAGCGCCGGAACAGGGTTCCACTCATTGGTCGTCGTCCTCTCGGTTCAGAAGGTCAGAGCGCTCGGCGCTCGAATGACGGCGCGGGTGGCGCCACTTGTGAGACATCGCCCGCGCCAGTCCGTCGATGGCGTCCCTCACCAGGCCACGGGAGGTCTCGGGCGGGTCAAGCCGGCTCGGCGCGCCGTGGACCGCGGCCTCGAGCTCGCTGACCTCGAGGGTCAGCCCGGAGACCACGGCCGCCAACTCTCCCCGGGCTGCGTTGAGAGCGCGGGCGCTGCCGAGCAGCCGCATGGTCCGGTCACGCTCGGAGTTGCGGCCCGACATCAGCGCGTCGACCGTCGCCGCCTCCATTCGCAACCCCGACGGCATCCGCACCGCGTCGGGAAAGTCGAAGAGCTGGGGGACGGTGGCATCGAGCGCGGCCGCGAGGCCGATCAGCTCAGCCGCAGTGAAGTTCCGCTCCCCGGCCTCGGCCTTCCACACGGCCTGACGGGTCCAGCCGGCGCCGCCCAAGAAGTCCCGGAGCAGTTCACCGAGTTGGGATTGCGTCAGCCCTCGGGCCTTCCGGAGTTCCGCGAGTTGCCTGCCCAGCTCGGCCTCTAGTGTTGCTATCACGGTGACAGCGTTGCACAACAGGTGACGCCAGGTCAAGACTCTGCGTGACGGCGAACGATCACCAGGGAGTCAGCGCACATGAGCACCGCACCGAACATCGAGGCCCTTCGAGGCCGACTGACCATCACGGTCGACGAGCTGTACCCGGCACTCGGGATCGGCCGCAACCAGGCGTACGCCGCCGTGGCCAACGGCACCATCCCATCGCTGCGACTGGGCCACCGGATCGTCATCCCCGTCCCGAAGCTCCTGGCTCTTCTCGGCGACGACGCGCCACCAGGCCCGGCGAGCGAGCCCAGCATCACCCGGCGGAACCACGTCGCCGGCCCTGCAGAGGACAGGCCGCTCCTCGACGACGCCGGCGCCAACCCTCCCGCCGCTTGACCCCAGACATGAGCGACGGCCCGGGCGCCACACCCGAGCCGACCGCCACCACCACCGACCGGATGGAGCCCGGCCATGACCAGCATTCTCCCCTGCGCGCCGTCTGAGCGCGAACACCCACACGACAACCGTGGGGCGGCGGGCGCCCGATGAACCCCGCAGTCGGGTATCTGACGCACCTGGCCGACCAGGAGGGCGTGACACCCATCCACAACCACGAGCCCTCCTTCTGGCTCCGAGCCCGCCTCGTCGACCTCCACAGCCGCTGGAACACGGGCCGCATGCTGACCTGCCGCCACGTCCTCACCCAGCCCGGCGGCGTCTTCATCACCGCGCTCTGGCTGCCCGAGGTCATGGTCTGCACGTCGTGCGCTGTCGACGCTCTCCGCCTCCCCGCGGCTGCCGACCTGACCTGCGACCGCTGCTCCGCGCCGGATCCGAAGACCCGCGCCGTCGCCGTCGACGAGCAGGGCGTCATCGTCACGTTCGGGCTGTGCCCGGACTGCTACCGGCGGGAGATGCCGGCATGAGCGGACAGACCACAGACCTCGACCTCCTCGACGCGATCGCAGTGGCCTACTCCTCCGGCTACGACGCCGGCCACGCCCACGGTCGTCGTGACGAGCGCGTCCTGATCGAGCAGGAGCGACGCTCGGCTGTCGCTGGAGCTGTCGTCCGCCGGCTCGCCGACATCCCAGCGATCAGCGCAGACGAGCTGCACCGGCGCCGGGAGGGGCGGCAGCGAGCACTCGACCGCCTTGCCAGCACGAGCCGCCAGAGGGGGACGCGCCCCGCATGAGCACCTTCCCCGACGAGCTCCCCGAGGACCAGGTCGAGCCCATGCCGCCGTGGCCCGACGACGACTCCCTCGACGACGACTACGAGGCCGACCTCGATCACCGCCGGCGTGTCTCCGATGAGCTCGACCGCCTCCGGGTCCGCGAGGACGCTCGCCGGATCTTCGACCTCGAGCGGCACCCCCCGACCGACTACGCCGGCCTGTACCTCGACGCCGACCAGCTGGACACGCTCCCCACCGCGGACCCGCTCATCGACAAGGTGCTCAACCGGCACAGCTACGCGATCCTCAACGGCCGGGACCACTCGTTCAAGACGTTCGTCGCCCTCGACTGGGCGTTCTGCCTCGCCACCGGGAAGCCCTGGCAGGGACGCGACGTGGACCCCGTCCCCGTCCTCTACATCGCCGGCGAAGGCGCGTACGGCCTCGACCAGCGAAAGCAAGCGTGGGAGGCCGCGTGGAAGCACAAGATCCCGCCGCAGATGTTCGTCACCCGATCGCGCGCCCTCGACCTTCACGCTGGCGGCCCCGCACTCGACGAGCTGCTCCAGCGCATCACCGACGGCCACTACGGCCTGGTCGTGGTCGACACCCTGCGCCGCGTCTCCGGTCGCGCCGACGGCAACGGTTCCGAGATGGGCATCGTCGTCGACAACATCGACCGGCTCCGCCGAGCCACCGACCAGGGCAGCATCCTCGTCCTCGCACACACCGCGAAGGACGACAAGGACTCCCGCGGGTTCTCCGGCATCGAGGATGACGCCGACATCGTCTGGCACGCCCGACGCCCGACGGACGGGCCACCCATGGGCCTCGACCTGGTCAACCGCAAGATGAAGGACGGCCCAGACGGGGAGAGCATCGAGCTCACGATGAGCCCCGTTCTCGACTCCCTCGTCGTCTCGAGGTACGCCCGCACCGGGCAGACCGCCGGCCTCCTGGCCGTGGAGAACTTCGAGAGCGACGACCAGATGATGACCGCCATGCGAGAGACCTTCGCGCAGACCGGGGCGAGCATCACCCAGCTGATCGAGGTCACCGACCTCCCCCGCTCGACCGCCTACAAGTCCCGCGGGCGGCTCCTGGCCAGCGGTCAGCTTGTCCCGCGGAAGAAGGGCGCGACGCAGTACCTCTACCTGCCTGGGACCCCCGTGGAATCGCCGTGGAATCCGACCCCCGATTCCACACCTGTCCACACCACCTCTTCCACACCCGTCCACGCTGACGCTGAGCACGAATCCACGGCAGTCCACACCAGTCCACGCCCGGATTCCACACCTGTCCACACCCCGCCCCCTGTCTATAAGACAGGGGTGGCGTGGACAGAGACCGAGACGAGATGCCCACTGCACCCCGAGAAGCCCAGACCCGACGCCTGCAGCACCTGCGAGCAGAACCACTTGGAGGCCTCATGACCGCCCACCTTTGCCGGCGCGTCCTCGGCGCGTTCTCGTGGATCCCCGCGCGCATGCGCAAGAGGCCGATTACTGCACGCACACTGCACGCACGCGACCTGTTGTCGCAGGTCAGGGCGTGGCCTCTTGACACGGACACAACAGCGATGACCGAGGCAGAGCGTGTCGCGCTGCGTGACCTCGCGGCCCGTCACCGCCTGGGCGCGTTCGTCAACGACGCCGACGAGCTCGCCAAGCCTTCCGGGGACGCCTCGAGCCCGGCCTCACGGCGTGCTGGTGCCGCTGTCCTGGCCCTGCTCGAGGAGCTCGACGGCGGACCGACGGACCGTGAGTGGCGCGCGCAGACGTGGGGGGTGGCGTCGTGAGCGAGGTGGACTGGAGCCCGGCCTTTCCCAACCAGCGGCCGCCGTTCGCCCCCGGCAACACCATGTCGCTGCGGCACGGGGTGTACTCGCCGAGGCGGATCGGGGAGCGCGCCCAGACCGTGGTGGACCAGCTGCTCGAGCAGGCGGGGGTGGGGTACCTGGCGGCGCCGGAGTACCGGGCCAGCGTGTGGAGGTACGCGCAGCGGCAGGCCCGGGCCGACCTGATGCATGACCGGCTGCTCGAGCACTCGGAGTCGTGCGAGGAGGTCGCGGGCTGCGAGACGTGCGAGTCGTTGGAGCGGCGGTGGCGGGAGTTCGACACGGCGGCGGCGAAGGCGTCAGAGCGCCTCGGGCTGGACCCGCTGTCGCGCGCCCGCCTCGGCAAGGACGTGGCCCAGGGCCGGCAGGCGGATGCCGCGGCGATCATGGCCGAGCTGCACCGGCAGGAGCTGGAGCGCAACGCCGGGGGCGAGGGGTCGTGACCACGACCGCGGCCCTGACCGCTGCCGACTACGACGAGGCCCGCCGGGACCCGGTGGTGTTCGCTGCCCTCCTGCTGGGGGACCCGCTGTGGGACCACCAGGTGGAGGTGGTCCGCTCCTCGGCCCGGTACCGGGTGCTGTGCGCTGGCCGGCGCTCGGGCAAGACCCGGGTGTTCGGGGTGCTGTCGCTGCACCGGGCGTTCGCGGTGCCCCGCTCGCGGGTGCTGATCGTGTCGGCGTCGGACCGCACCGCCAAGCGCATGTTCGCGGACGTGCTGGGCATGGTCACCGGGGCGCTGGGTCTGGCGTCGTCGGTGGACGACGAGACCACCCACATGCTGACGCTGAGCAACGGCTCCACCATCGAGTGTGTGCCGAGCTCGATGAAGGCGGTTCGCTCGGCCGAGGCTGACCTGCTGATCGTCGACGAGGCGGGGTTCGTCGACCAGGGCATCTGGGAGGCGGCGGAGCCGGTGGTGGGCGCCCGGCCGGGGGCGCGCGTCCTGATCGCGAGCAGCCCTTGGCGGGGTCCTGGGCACTTCTTCCACGACCTGTGGCGCCAGGGCATGGACCATCCCGATACGGAGGTGGCGTCGTGGCACTGGCCGTCGAGCATCAGCCCGTTGGTGGACCGGGTGTGGCTCGAGGCGGTGCGTGGGCGGTCGGCCTTGGACTACTTCCGCCGGGAGTACCTGGCGGAGTGGACGGGCGAGTCGGGGGCGTACTTCTCCGAGGCCGAGCTGATGGCGTCGGTGGCGGACTACGAGATGACCTCCCCGGAGGCCGCGGCCCTGCTGGGCTTCCCGGGGATGCAGGTTGGTGGTGGCATCGACTGGGGTTTCTCCCGGGACGCGAACGCGGTGGTCTACCTCGGGGTGCTCGACGACCTGGGCTTGAACATGGAGCGGAAGTGGCGGCTGTTCGTCCCGTGGCTGGAGGCTCGGCACCGGTGGGAGTGGTCGGACTTCATCGACTACCTGTGCGAGGGCGCGAAGGGGTACGACGTGAGGGTCTACGCCTCGGAGGCCAATGGTGTGGGGGCGTACCCGAGCGACGACCTGGCCAAGCGGCTGTGGGAGAAGCACCGGCTGCCGACGACGGTGGCGAAGGTGTGGACGGACGTGCGCCGCAAGCAGTCGGGGTTCGGGATGGTGAAGTCCCTGCTCGGCCAGGGGCGGCTGGTGCTCCCTCGCCACCCCGAGCTGCTCAAGCAGCTGCGAGGGCTGGAGTTCGAGCAGACGCAGACGGGGCAGATGCGGATCTCGGTTCCGGAGCGGTCGGGGCACGACGACTTGGCCATGGCCCTGCTCCAGGCGGTGTCGACGGTGCACCCGCGGATACTGGCTGACGGGGTCCAGGCGCCGCGCCGGTTCCGTTCTGTGGAGTCGGTGAGCACCACTGGCGGCGTGGTCCTGCCTCGCAGGCCGTTGCCGTCGCAGGACTTGCCGTGGTGCTTCTCCTCGCCCAAGGGCCGCGAGAAGGGGGACCTGTGGTGAGCGACCTCGACGACCTGCTGCGGGGCCCTGTCGCGTTGGCCGTGACGCGGGTCCTGATCCGTGACCTGACGGTGCAGCGGCGGAACGGGCAGCCGGTGCCGCCGTGGGCGCCGGCCCTCTTGGACGCGTTGGTGCGGGCTGGCGGTGAGCGGGTCGACGTCGACAGGTTCGCTAGCGAAACCCGCAGGGGCACAGTGGGTCCGGTGTTGATGAGTGAGACCCGGGCACCCGAGGCAGCGGATCAGACCGGGGTCAGTGTGCAGTACGTGCGCAAGCTGGCCCGCTCTGGTCGGATCCGCTGCCGGAGGGTCGGCCGCGACTGGCTCATCGATGTTGACTCACTCCGCAACGTGCTCGGGAGGGCATCATGACGACCAAGATCGACGACCCGACCAAGCTGGTGTCCGACGCCGAGCAGGAAGCGGCCGAGGCGGACGCTCTGATCGAGGCGCTCGAGGAGCGCGTGCGTGAGGGCGACGACACGGTCACCCCCGACCAGATCGAGGCGCAGCGGGGGGTCTCCCGCTTCGCCCGACTGCGGGCGGACGCCGCCCGCCGCAAGGCTGCCGCCGTGCGGGAGACCAAGCACGACGAGCTCGTCGCCCAGCTGCGCGAGGACGTGGCCGCGCTCAACGAGGCCGACCTGGGCGCCATGGCCAAGCTGTACGAGGGCCTGGTCCGCGACGGCGCCAAGCTGCAGTCCCTGATCGAGGCATGGCACGGCAAGCGGGGCGACCTGCTCGGCCGCTCGCAGGCGCTGGGCTTCGACCCGGAGTCGCCCGCCAGTCCGGTGTTCGCGCTCGTCGAGCCGCCCAGGGACGCCGTGGCGCTTGCGGCGGCACAGGCCCAGGGGAAGGCGCCCAAGGGGGCCGCCGAGCACGCACTGACCGTGACGGGCGGGTGGGCCACGGTGGTCGAGGGGAAGCGGGCGAGGGTGCAGGCCCAGCGCGCCGAGCGGATCGACCGGCTTCGCACCGCCGAGGACCGCGCCCGAGCCCGAGCCGCCGCGCCGGCGTCGACCGTGAGTGAGCGCGCCGCCGACCTCAAGCGCGCCGACGAGATGCGCGCCGAGCGTGAGCAGATCGAGGCGAACCGCTGATGGCGCACCGCGTCTCCAACGGGGCGGCCCGTCGCGAGGAGGCCCGCCAGCTCGCCGAGGAGTCCCGCCCCGGTGTCGAGGCCGAGCTCTCCCGGCAAGCGGAGGAGTCGCGGACCAAGTCCGCCGAGGAGATCATGACCGAGCTCGACGCCGATGCTGGTGATGCCGCGTGACCCGCGCCGCCGACCTGGGGAACCGGATCGTCGCCGAGCGCCTCGTGCGGATCGCTCGCACCTGCGCGCTGGCCGGCGACGGCACGCCCCTCAAGCGGGCCATCCACGAGGCCACCACGGGCATGAGCAAGGCCGAGCGTCACTCACTGCTGGCGCAGATGGCCCTGACCGCGGCCGCCGTCATCCTCGAGAAGGTGCCCCAGGACGAGCAGGACGCGTACCTGCGCACCATCAGCGGCAGGAGCTGACCCATGGCGCTGAACATAGGCACGCTCACCGGCTACCTCGACCTCGAGGCGGGGCCCTTCGAGAGAGGCCTCGGGTCCGCCATGGACAAGCTGCGGGACCTTGGCCCCAAGGGCGCGAAGATCGCCGCGGCCGGCGGCGCGGCCATCGGCGTGGCCATCGGTGCCGCGCTGGCCGGTGCCATGGACGTGCAGGACGCCAACGCCAAGCTGGCCGCCCAGCTCGCGCTCAGCGCTCCCGAGTCTGCCCAGGCCGGGAAGATGGCCGGCGACCTGTACTCCCAGAACTACGGGGACTCCCTCGGTCAGGTCAACGACGCGGTCCGCGCTGTCGCCCAGAACATCACCGGCACCGGCACGATCGGGTCCAAGTCCATGCAGGACCTGACCGCCGACGTGCTGTCCGTGTCCTCCGCGTTCGACCAGGACCTTGGCGGCACCACGGCGGCGGTCGGTCAGCTCATGAAGACCGGGCTGGCCAAGGACGCCACGCAGGCCCTCGACATCATCACCCGGGGCTTCCAGCAGGGCACCGACAAGAGCGGCGACCTGCTCGACACCTTCACCGAGTACTCGACCGTGTTCCGGGACATCGGCATCAGCGGTGTCGACGCGACCGGGCTGCTCCAGCAGGGCCTCAAGGCAGGCGCACGCGACGCCGACACCGTCGGCGACGCCCTCAAGGAGCTCGCGATCCGCGGGCAGGACGGGTCGACGACCTCCGCGGCCGGCTTCAAGGCCATCGGCCTGTCCGCGAGCAGCATGACCGCGGCCTTCGCCAAGGGCGGCCCGGCCGCGCGCGCCGCGACGGACAAGGTCCTCGACGGGCTGCGGGCGATCGAGGACCCGGCCAAGCGCAACGCCGCCGCTGTGGCCCTGTTCGGCACGAAGGCCGAGGACCTCGGGGACTCGCTGTTCGCCCTCGACCTCGACACCGCCGCGACTGGGCTGGGAAAGGTGGACGGCGCCGCGAAGGGCGTCTCCTCGACGCTGGGCGGCACCGCGTCGAGCAACATCGAGTCCTTCAAGCGCCAGGCGCAGCAGGCGTTCGTGACGACCCTCGGCGGGCGGGTCCTGCCGATCGTCAACACCGCCGCCGCTACCCTCGCCTCCGAGTTCGGGCCCGCGCTGAAGTCCATTGGTGACTGGATCATGAACCCGGTCCTGCCCTCGCTCCAGCAGCTCGGGCAGTTCATCTCCGACAACCAGACCCCGATCATGGTCATCGCCGGCCTCATCGCCGCGGTGTTCATCCCCCACCTCATCGCGCTCGGGGTCCAGTCGGTCATCGCCGGCACCAAGGCCGCGGCGGGGTGGGTCATGCAGCAGGGCGCCGCCATCGCAGGCGCGGCCGCGCACTCCCTCTCCGTGCTCCGTGTCGTCGGCGGCTGGGTCCTGATGGGGGTCCAGTCCCTCCTCCAGGCGGGCCGGATGGCCGCCGCCTGGTTCATCGCCCTCGGCCCGATCGGGTGGGCGATCGCCGCGATCATCGGCATCGCCGCCATCGTCATCGCCAACTGGGACACCATCAAGGCCTGGACGATCAAGGCCTGGGCCGCCGTCAGCAGCGCCGTCGGGTCGGCCGTCACCTGGGTGAAGGGCGCGGTGGCCACCGTCCTGCAGTGGATCGTCTCCGCGTTCCTGCGCTACACCCCGGTCGGCATCGTCATCTCCCACTGGGGCCAGATCAAGGCCGACATCGGCGCGGCCGTCTCGTGGGTCAAGGGCGCCATCGCCTGGTTCGGCACCCTCCCGGGGAAGTTCGCCGACTGGTTCGGGCGGGCCAACGCCGCGGCCATCGGCAAGGCAACGCAGCTCGTGACGTTCGTCAAGGGCCTGCCCGGCAAGATCCTCTCCGGCCTGGGCAACATCGGCGGGGTCCTCGTGCAGAAGGGGAAGGACCTCATCACCGGCCTCATCGACGGCGCCGGGTCGATGCTCGCCAACCTCGGCAGGTTCTTCCTCGACAAGGTCCCGGCGTTCATCCGGGAGCCGTTCAAGAAGGCGCTCGGCATCAACTCCCCCTCGCGGGTCATGGCCGACCTGTCCCGGTGGATCCCCCTCGGCGTCGTCGAGGGCATCAACTCCACCGCCGGGAAGGTCTCCGCGGCCATGGTCGACCTCGTCGCCCCCCCGACGATCCCGCCGATCGCCCCGCCCCGGGTGCTGTCCGCGCGAGCAGCCCTCGACCCGAACGTCAGCCGTGACGCCGCGCGCGGGTACGCGGGCGGCGCGCAGGGCCGGGAGCCTGTCGCGCTCGACTCCGCGACCATCGCCGCCATCGGCGCCGCCGTGGCCCGCGTCACCGTCAGGGGCGAGATCAGCGCCGGCCGGCTCGACCGCGCGCTAGGTGGCTACCGATGACCAGCACGGTGGCCTTCGAGGACAGGTAACGTCGACGATGTGCCGATCCGAGAGCTCCCAGATCTGACACCTCAGCAGGTCATCCGCCTGCAGGATGCGCTGCTGAACAACGCGGACTCCCTCTTCAGCTCGGCGCTCGCGCTTCTCGAAGCCGGTCGTGTCGCGCTGGCGCAGTCTCTCGCGATCCTTGGCCTTGAGGAGTCGGGGAAGGCGATCGCCGTGCATCAGAGACGGGTGCAGATGTGCCGCATAGAGGACGGTGCCACGTTCCGTTGCGAGTGGCTGGATGAGGTGTGGTCGAGCCACCAGCGCAAGCTCGAGATCGTGCACCAGTTCCTGGAGTACGAGGACTACTGGTTCGGGACCGGCCCACCGGAACCCGGCGAGAACGCAGCCGTCCTAGGCACTCTCCGCCGGTGGACCAGGAAGCACGACGACTTGAAGAAGGCCGGCCTGTACGTCGAGCTCTCAAGGACTGGCGAGGCTCTCGCGCCGGCGCGCTTCACGGAGTCCGAGCGCCTCCTTGAGGTGCTGAACCGAGTGCACCAGATCGGGTGGCAACTTCGGCTCGGAGAGCACATCGAAGGTCAGGAGCAAGACCGGCGCGCGGAGGGCATTCCTGCGAGCACACCAGAGGACGTGGACGAGTGGTTCCCCTCCGACGGGACTGCCGGGCGTGAGGAGATCCGCGCGTTCTCCCTCCAAGGCGTTCCCGGTGAGGTGCTGCCGAACACCGCGTACAGATTCAACCCGCCTGGCGGTGATCGGAAGCCCTTCGACACCTTCGGAAAGCCCGGCTACGAGGCGCAGACTCGCGAACTGATTGCCCTGATGAACGACCGTCAGGAACCGTCGGAACCCAACGATGTGCAGGGCCACTCTCCGACCCCGGAGGAGCCCTGAGGGTCGTCACGGCCCTGCTCGATCACCGTGAGCGGTAACGGCGTCAACATCGACGCGGCGCTCCTGCTTCTATGCTGAGGATCAGGCGCGCCGTACCCTCGCCCAATGACAGATCCACGCCTCGACAACGTCCGGGACGCGATCCGCGTGATGACCGCGTGGGCCGACGCGCCAGACGGCTCCCGGTTCATGTCTGAGCAGGTGATGTCGATCCTCCAAGAGAGTGACGACGAGAGCTTCGCCCTGTTGAATCTCTCCCTGGGCCTCAGCAACCTGTGCGGGTACCTCCTCGTCATGCGTGAGGCTGACACCGGCGCCACGCTCGAGGAGACGCTCCAAGAGATCGCTCGACGCATCGCCTGAGGGCAGCTCCCTCAGCCACGGCGGCCCAGGAAGGCACGTGGCCCGCGCAGCCCGCGAACGTGTGCAACGTCGATGTGACCGCGCTTTTCCTCCGCTGCGCGCTCAGATGCCCACCCCGGCCACCGCGGCCTCGAGCGCCCCGTCAGGGACCGCGGCGTAGATGGCCGTGGTCTCGGGCTTCTGGTGCCCCAGGAGCTCCTGCACGGCCCGCAGGTCGCGCCCGGTCAGGTAGGCCTTCGTGGCGAACCGGTGCCGCAGGGTGTGGGTGGTCCACCCGGCCGGCAGGGCGGCCGCGATGAGCTTGCCCAGGTGGTGCGCGGTCAGGTGCTCGTCCGGGATGTCGGACGGAAACAGCCAGCCGCCGGGCGCCGTCGGCCTGCACCCCCACCCGGTGCCGCTGGTGCCCTCACGGCGCCGGTGCAGCTCGGCACGCAGCGCGGTCCGGAGCTCGGGATGGAGGGGCACGAGCCGCTCGTGGCCGCCCTTGCCGTGCACGTGCAGGACCTGGTCCTCGATGTCCCGGGTGTGCACGGCGGCGATCTCCGCCCGCCTCAGGCCCGCGTACACCGCGAGGTACAGCGCCAGGCGGAGACGGTCGTCAGCGACCTCGAGCGCCGCGCGCACGGCGTCGTCCGGCGTCGGCCGCGGCAGGGCCCTCGGGATCAGCACCGCGGGCAGCATCCGGGCCGGTGACCGCTCGACGCGCCCGGTGTTCTCGGCCCAGGTGTAGAACAGCTGCACGGTGGAGCGGCCGAGGCGCTTGGTCTGCGGGGCCCAGTCCCCGCGGGAGAGCCACAGCCCCAGGTCGTCGGGGGTGACCTTCCACGGGTCGGCGAACGTCTCCGACAGGCGGATCAGCCACCACCGGCGCTGCTCGATGGTGGAGGCCTTGCGGGCGCCGGCCTCCATCCACGTCAGGAACGCCGTCACGGGCTCGGCCCACCGCTCGGCCACCTGGACGCGCGAAGGGCCGCGCCGGCGCGAGGGCACCGCCTCCAGGCCCGCCAGGGGCGACCGGGCGAGCTCGCCCATGTCGAGGCCGTGGCGGTAGAACGCCCGCAGTGACACCAGCACCTTGCGCCGCGTGTGCATCGACCAGTTGTGCCCGTCGACCCAGTCGCGCAGCTGGCCCGGGGTGACCTCCCAGGGGTCGCCGCCGAGGTCGTCCGCGAGCCATGTCACGTGCTTGGCGTAGCCCTCGATTGTGGCCGCGGCTCGGCCGCTGTCCTCGAGCATCATCCGCCAGCCGGCGGCCGCCGCGGACCAGGCCGGGTTCACGACTGACCCGTGATCTTGTCGAGCTCGGCTGCCGCACGGACGGCTGCGGAGAGCAGCTCACGAGCGATGGTCTCGGCCGAGGCCGCGGTTAGCTCAGCGGCCTGACCAGGCCACTGCACGGCCACGGTCGGCGGAGTCAGCGAGGACTCCACCGTGGGGTCGTCCTCGATGCCGGCTTGGACGTACCGGTCGGGGTCGGTCAGGTCCAGCCCGTTGCCGGTCGGCGCGGTCTCGCTCGCCATGATGTCGACGTCGATCGTCTCTCGGCCGACCTGGACCTTGGCCACCGGCCGGACGTGGTACCTCTGAGCGAGGTCGCCACCGGGTGAGTCGAAGAGGGACTCCCAGCCGTGACCGGCGGGCAGGGTGCACCAAAGGGGGCAGGGGCGGTTGGTGTTGGGCAGGATGTTGTTCACGGTCGTTCTCCTCTATCTCAGGTGATCGGTCGAGGCCCTGGCTCGGTGTTCCAGCACCGGGCTGGGGCCGCTCTTCTTGTGTAGCGCTGCCTGGTGACAGCGGGGTCTGTGAGCGTGCAGTGTGTGCACGCACTGCACGGGATGGCGGGGGATGGGATGTGATCTGGCCACGTTCACGGCCGTTGTGCCGTGCTCACTGAGCAGCGGTAGAGAGTGGCAGGGACCACGCATGACGGATGGATCATCACTGGGGGTCAAGGGGTCGCAGGTTCAAATCCTGTCAGCCCGACCATCTCGAGGGGCCGCTGGATCGACGGAGTCGATCCAGCGGCCCTTCGTCCTGTGTCGGGCCTGACGAGATGCCGGGAGCGGGCTGCGGCCTGCGACGAAGGTGCAGGCAGGACCCGCGGCGTTTTGTCAGCCCGACGGCGTGAAGGGGCAGGGCCGTGCGGAACCTCTGACAAAGGTTCGACAGAATGGTCGAGATGGCCCGCTCGGGCCGTGCTCCGGGGCGGCGGCTCGCCTAGGGTCGAGACATGCACGTCGGAGCCGCTCTGTCGGCGGTGAGGTCGTCCGGGAGCATCCTCGAGGGGCTGCGCGCGGGCCAGCGTCTCGAGGAGCTCGCCCGCCGGGGGGACGCGGCCGCCGTCGACCTCCTGGTGGCCGCCACCTCCGACCCCGACGCGATCACGGCCGTCGCCGCGGTGCGCGCCCTGGGCGCGCAGGGCAGCGCAGCCGCAGCCTCCCGCCTGGTCGCACTGCTGGACGACCCCCGAGCCGACGTGGCCGAGCACGCCGTCGAGGCCCTCGCCGGCGTGGCCCCCCCGCGCGACGCTGTGGCGCCACTGGTGCAGCGCTGTGCCGCAGGGGGGTTCACCGGGATGCTCGCGCAGCGCACCCTCGAGACCTGGGCGGCCGCCACCCCGTCGACCGTCCTGGACGGGCTCGTCGCCGAGCTGGCCGCGGAGCACGACCCCGGAGCGCGCGCCCGCCTCATCGAGACGGTGGGCCTGCTCCCGAAATCGGGCGGCCTTCCCATCCTGACCCGAGCGAGCCTGGACGACGCCGAGACGCCGGCCGTCCGCGCCGCGGCCCTGTCCGCCCTCGGCGACCTCCTCGCCGACCGGAGCGGTCACGGCACGACCGAGGCGCCGGCGGTGCGCGCTGCCCGTGCCGCCCTGGCCGCCGTAGCGGCCACGAGCGGCCCCCTGGCCAGGGTCGCGGACCGGGCCCGGGCCGACGCCCAGCCACCCGCCGACCGGCGACCCCGGGCCACCGGACGTTCCGACGGCCTCACCGTGGTGCAGCTCTTCCTCCACGGTGCCGTCGACGGCAGCCTGCGGCACTCCGGCCGGGGGGACACCGGCGGCATCGCCACGCTGCTCGTGCAGCTCGGCGACGCCCTGCTGCGGCAGGAGTCGCGGGTGGGCCGGGTCATCACCGTCTCGGGGGGCTGGGGCGACCTCTCCACGCCGGCGGCGCCCGACCCGACCGAGCCCGACGGGCACCCGGACGACCTCCGTGGGCCGGGCCACCACTACGTGCAGGTGCCCTTCCGTGAGGCGTCCACCGGCCTGGCGGCGGCCTGGTCCCGGTGGGTCGAGGCGCGCCGCGGCCTCCGCCGCATCCTGCGCGCGGCGGGCTCGGTCGACGTCGTGCACCTGCGGATGGCCGACGTCGGCTCGATGGTCGCTGCGGAGGTCGCCACCGAGCTCGGCATCCCCGTCGTCCTCACCATGGCACCCGACCCGCAGGCGCTCGTCGCGGCCCGGGAGGCGGACGGCTCGCTGACCCGGGCCGGGTTCGGCGCGGCCGACGTCGTGGAGCACCTGTGGTTCCGCGACCGGCTGGTGCGCCGCCTCGCGGAGCAGGCCGAGCACCTGGTGCTCTTCCCCCGGCCGGACCTCGAGGGCAGCATCGCGCGCCTCGTCGGCGTCGACCTGTCGGCCCACCCGGAGCGCGTCCTGGTCGTGGGGGAGGGGATCGACGTCGGGGCCCTCGACCAGGTCGCGCGCGAGGTGTGGGGTGACGCACCGCGCAGCCCGGCCACGGGCGCCGCGCTCGGTGAGCTCGACGCGCTGCTCGACCGGCTCCCCCCGGAGCGCCGGTCGCTGCCGCTGGCGGTGTCGGTGGGCCGGCTGGCCCCCGTCAAGGGGATGGCGACCCTGGTCGGCTCCTGGCTGGCCGACCCGGCGCTGCGTGACCGCTGCAACCTGCTGCTCATCGGCGGCGAGCTCGACGACCCCAGCCGTGAGGAGCGCGCCGAGCTCGACCGCATCCACGACCTGCTGGCCTCCGACACGTCCGCCGGAGCCGGCGTGCTCCTCGCCGGCCACCGCCCCAACGCCACGGCGACGGCCTGGCTCGCCGCCGCGCAGCGCGGTACCCCAGCCGCGGCCGGGCCCGGCGGTGTCTACGTGTGCGCAAGCCTCAAGGAGGAGTTCGGCATCGCGATCCTGGAGGCGATGACCGTGGGCCTCGTCGTCGTCACCCCGGACGGGGGCGGTCCCGCGACCTACGTCGACGACGGCGTCACCGGGGTCCGCACCGACACCACCCGACAGGACGCGCTGTCCGGGGCCGTGCGGCGGGCCCTCGACCTCGCCGCGGCCCCCGGCGCCGGGCTGCGCCGTCGCCGCTCGCGGGCCGTCGTGCGCGAGCGTTTCGGCATCCACACGATGGCCGCCGCGGTGGCCGAGGTCTACACGGAGGTGGCGTCGGCGCACCGGGGGCCCGGCCGGATGGTCGCCACGCCGTGACCCTCCTCGTCATCAGCCCCGACTACGCCTCGCACCTGTACCCGCTCGCCACGCTGGCCACGGCCTGGCGCGACGTGGGGGAGCGCGTCGTCGTCGCCACGGGGACCGCCACCGAGGGGGTGGTGCAGGCGTTCGGCTACGAGCGCGTGCAGCTCCAGCTCGGTCGCGGCTCCAACCCCGGCGTCATCCGCGCCGAGGAGCAGCCGCCCGGCGAGGACGACACCCTGCGGGGGTTCTTCGACGCCACGCGGCAGGGTGCGGTGGCCGCCCTGGCCTTCCAGGCCCGCGCCCGTGGGGACGACCTGCTGTGGAACGCGGTCGGTGTCGCCCGGCGGGTGCACGAGATCGTCGGCGCGGTGCGCCCCGACGCGGTCCTCGTCGACCACCTGGCGTTCGGCGCGCGGCTCGGGCTCGTCAGCGGAGGGGTCCCGCACGCGGACGTCGTCCTCGGGCATCCCTCGGCCCTGACGGTGGGGGACGAGGTCTACGGCTACCCGCCCGCCTGGCCGTCGTGCCTCGCCCCGGACCGCGGCGCCCTCGCGGCGCTGCACGGGCTCTGCGTCGAGGTCCGCGACCGGTTCACCGCGCAGTGGAACGCCGCCCTCGCCGAGCTCGACCCGAGTGCGCCCCCGAGCACCGACGCGTTCGCCGAGACCGGCGACCTGCTGCTGCTCAACTACCCGGGCGCGCTCCACGAGCCGGAGCGCACCGCGCTGCTGCCGGAGCACACGTTCCTGGGGTCGGCCCCGCGGGAGGAGGCGCCGGACGCGGAGGTCGAGGCGTGGCTGGGCCGCGACGAGCGGCCGGTGGTCTACGTCAGCCTCGGCAGCTTCCTCTCGGCCCGGGCCGACGTGCTCGCGGTCGTCGCCGCCGCGCTGCGGCCCCTCGACGTGCGGGTGGCGCTGGCGACCGGCTCGGCGCCACGCACCGCTCTGGGCGAGCTGCCGGCCGGCTGGCTGGTGCGCGAGTTCCTCCCGCAGGTGCGCCTGCTACGCGACAGCGCGGTCGCGGTGACGCACGGCGGCAACAACAGCGTCACCGAGGCGCTCACGGCGGGCGTCCCGCTGCTCGTGCTCCCGCTCTCGACCGACCAGTTCGCCGGGGCGGCCGCGGTCGAGCGCAGCGGGGTGGGGACCTGTCTCGACCCCAACGCGACGACCGCGGAGCAGGTCCGCGCCGCCGTCGAGTCCCTCCTTCGCGCAGGGGGTGCGGCGTCGGCCGCCGCCGCCCTGGGCGGCTCCCTGCGCGAGGTGCCGGGTCCCCACCGGGCCCGCGCCGCGCTCAACGACCGGTGGGCGCCTCCGCGGGGCTGACCGCCCCGGCGACGGACAGCACCCGCAGCAGGTCGGCCGCGACGGCCACGGCGATGGTCGCCGGCTCCTTGCCCGCGAGGTCGGGCAGGCCGATCGGCGTCCGGATCCTGGCCACGGCCTCGGGTCGGTGCCCGTCGGCGAGCAGCCCACGCTCGAAGCGGCTCCACTTGGCCGACGACCCGATGAGGCCGATCGTCGCGAGGTGCGAGCAGCGCAGCGCGGCGTCGCACAGGGCGTGGTCCTCGGCGTGGTCGTGGGTCATGACGAGCACGTGGGTCCCCGCCGGCAGCTGGTCGAGCACCATCTCCGGCAGCGGTGAGTGGTGCACGTGCACGCGCGCGACGGCGTCGGTGAGCCACGGCATCCGCCCCGGAGCGAGCTGCTCCTCGCGGGAGTCGACCAGGTGCAGGTCGAGGTCGTGGCGGCTCAGGATGCGGGCGAGCTCCTGCCCGACGTGCCCGGCACCGAACACGGCGACGCTCGGCACGACGGTCAAGGGCTCGAGGAGGATGCCGACCTCGCCGCCGCAGCACTGCCGCCCGTGCTCGGTGCGTGCCTTGTCGCTCAGGGTGACGGCGAGCTGTTGCGGTGCCGTGGCGCCCTGGTCGAGGAGACGCCGCGCCGTCTCGATCGCCGTCTGCTCGAGGTTGCCGCCCCCGATGGTGCCCCACGTGGCCTCGGCCGACACGACCATCTTCGCGCCGGCGTCGCGGGGGGCGTGGCCGCGCACCGAGACGAGGGTGACCAGCACGCCCGGCGCCCGCCGGTCACGGAGCTCCTGGGTAGCGGTGAGCCAGTGCACCTCAGGCCCCCGGTCCGGGCCTGGGGACGAGCTCCTCGGAGGCCGGCTCGATCGGCGGCGCGGCGGGGCCCGGCTGGTCGGGCACGACCCCGGGCGCACCCTCGACGACCGCCTCGAGGCCCGGAGGGACGCTCCCGCCGCGCGCCTGCTCGACCGCCCAGTAGACCGCCTCAGGGGTGGCGGGGCAGGCCAGGTCGACCGCCACGCCCTCCGGCCCGAACGCGGCAGCGGCCTGCCGCAGGGCCTCGCGGACCGAGAACGCGAGCATGAGCGGTGGCTCGCCGACCGCCTTCGACCCGTAGACCGCGCCGTCCTCGTGGGCCCGCTGGAGCAGGGCCACCCGGAAGTCGTCCGGGAGCTCGGAGAGGCTGGGCAGCTTGTAGGTGCTGGCGGACCCCGTCGTCAGACGCCCCCGCTGCGGCCCGTCGGTCTCGTCCCACCGCAGGTCCTCCAGGGTGAGCCAGCCGGCGCCCTGCACGAACGCTCCTTCCACCTGGCCGATGTCGACCAGCGGCGAGAGCGAGTCGCCGACGTCGTGGACGATGTCGACGCGCAGCACCCGGTGGGCCCCGGTGAAGCCGTCGACCTCGACCTCGGCGGCGGCCGCGCCGTAGGAGAAGTACTTGAACGGCGAGCCCTGCATCGTGCTCGAGTCCCAGTGCAGGCCCTCCGTGCGGTGGAACCCGGCGGCGAACAGCTGCACCCGCTGCACGTAGGCGGCGGAGACGAGCTCCGCCCAGGTCAGCGAGGCGTCCTCGGCGCCATCGTCGGCACCACCATCGGCACGGACCCGGCCGTCGTGCACCACGACGTCCCCGGCGGCGCAGCCGAGCAGGCCCGCGGCGACCGGCCGCAGCCGGTCGAGGATCTGGGTGCACGCGTTCAGGACGGCGCCCCCGTTGAGGTCGGCGCCCGAGCTGGCCGCCGTCGCCGAGGTGTTGGGCACCTTGTCGGTGCGGGTCGGTGCGAGCCGCACGACGTCGAGCGGCACCCCGAGGGCCGTGGCGGCCACCTGGAGCATCTTGGTGTGCAGCCCCTGGCCCATCTCTGTGCCCCCGTGGTTGACCAGGACCGAGCCGTCCTTGTAGACGTGCACCAGGGCACCGCCCTGGTTGAACGCGGTGAAGTTGAAGGCGATGCCGAACTTCACGGGGGTCGTCGCGATGGCGCGCTTGGTGTGCTCGTGGGTCGCGTTGAACTGCGCGACCTCCTCGAGCCGGCGGGCGACCTCGCCGGTCTCGAGCACCTGCTCCCAGCACGTCACCGCCCGGTCCGGGTGGCGCACGACCTGCCCGTAGGGGGTGGACTGGCCTTCGCGGTAGAAGTTGCGGCGGCGCAGCTCGGCGGGGTCGAGCCCCAGGCGCGGCGCGCAGCGACCGAGGACGTCCTCGATGACGAGCATCCCCTGGGGGCCGCCGAACCCGCGGAAGGCGGTCTGCGAGGTCTTGTGGGTGCGCGCGACCCGCCCGTTCACCCGCACGGCCGGGATCCAGTAGGCGTTGTCGACGTGGCACAGGGCGCGGGTCATCACCGGCTCGGACAGGTCCAGGCTCCAGCCGCCGTCGGAGGTGAGCGTCGCGTCGAGCGCCAGCAGGTGGCCGTCGCCGTCGAACGCCACCCGCCAGCGGGTGTGGAAGGCGTGCCGCTTGCCGGTCATCGACATGTCCTGGGCCCGGCTCAGCCGCAGCCGCACCGGGCGCCCGGTGAGGGTCGCCCCCAGGGCGGCCACGGCCGCCAGCCCGTGCGGCTGCATCTCCTTGCCGCCGAACCCGCCGCCCATCCGCAGGCACTGCACGGTGACCGCGTGACTGGGCACGCCGAGGACGTGGGCCACGATCTCCTGGGTCTCGCTCGGGTGCTGGGTGCTGCTCTGCACCACGACCTGCCCGTTCTCGTCGACGTGGGCGAGCGCGCAGTGCGTCTCGAGGTAGAAGTGCTCCTGCCCGGCGGACTCCGTGACACCGCTGTAGACGTGCGCGGCGCCGGCGAAGGCCGACTCGACGTCGCCCCGCTCGAGCCGCGGCATCCCGCCCTGGTAGCTCTGCGCCTCGATCGCCTCGCGCACCGTCACCACGGCCGGGAGCGGCTCGTAGGCGACCTCGACGGCCAGCGCCCCGAGCCGGGCCGCCTCGAGCGTCTCGCCGAGCACCCAGCAGACCGCCTGGCCGTGGAACATCACCTCGGCGGGGAACAGCGGCTCGTCGCCCTTGACCCCGGCGTCGCCGACCCCCGGGACGTCGCCGCCGGTCAGCACCCGCACCACGCCGGGCACCGCGAGCGCCGGCGTGACGTCGAGGTGGCGCACCAGGGCGTGGGCGTGCGGGGCCTGCACGGGATGGGCGTGCAGCGCCCCGGGCATCCGGGCCACGAGGTCGTCGGTGTAGAGGGCCGTGCCGGTGACGTGCAGGGCCGCGGACTCGTGGGGGAGGGGCCGCCCGACCACGCGGTCGTCGGAGGGGGTGGGGACGCCGCTCATGCGTGCACCGTCTCCGCCGTCTCGCCCTCGGCCCACAGGCGCACGAGGGACGCGGCGAGCATCGCCCGGCGGTACGCGGCACTGGCCCGGTGGTCGTCGATGGGGGTCCCCTCCTCGCGCAGCACCGCGGCCGCCGCCCGGACGGTCCGCTCGGTCCACGGCCGCCCCTGCAGCGCCGCCTCGGTCGCGGTCGCCCGCAGGGGGGTCGCCGCGACGCCTCCCACCCCGATCCGGGCGCGCGCGACGACACCGTCCTCGACGTGCAGGGAGATGCCGACCGCAACGCTCGAGATGTCGTCGAAGCGCCGCTTGGCGACCTTGTGGAACGCGCTGACCCGACCGAGCGGCAGGGGGACCCGCAGCGAGCGGATGAGCTCGTCGGGCCGCCGCACGCTGCGCCGGTACCCGGTGAAGTACGCGTCCAGTGGCACCACGCGGGAGCCGGCCGGGCCTTCGAGGACGACGGAGGCCTCGAGAGCGAGCAGGGCGGGAGCCAGGTCGCCGATGGGTGACCCGGTGGCCAGGTTGCCGCCCACGGTGGCCGTGTTGCGGACCAGGGGGGAGGCGAACTGCGGGAAGACCGCCGAGAGCAGTGGGACGCTGCCCGCGAGGCCCCGCTCGAGTTCGGCGAGGGTGAGGGCGGCACCGATCTCGAGGTGGTCAGGGGTGCGCTCCAGCGCCCGCAGCTCCGGGAGGCGGTCGATGCCGATGACGAACGGGGCACGGGAACCGCGCAGGTTGACGTCGACGCCCCAGTCGGTCGAGCCCGCGACGAGCACGGCGTCGGGGTGCTGGCCGACCAGCTGCAGCGCCTCGGCGAGGTCGGCGGGGCGGACGTAGGAACCGGCCGGGCCGTCGACCCGCGCTCGCGCCGGAGTGGAGGGGCGGTCCTCGGCCGGGGTGGCGAGCGGGTCGTCCTCGGCCGGGAACCCGAGGGCGAAGGCGGCGTCGCGGATGGGGCGGTAGCCCGTGCAGCGGCAGAGGTTGCCCGAGATCGCGACCAGGTCGAAGCCGTTCGGCCCGGGCGCCTCGTGCGCGTGCGGCCGGGCGGCGGCGTCGCCCGCGCCGGTGCCCGGGCCGGCGGCGGTGGCCCTGCGGTCGGCGCGGTAGTACTCGGCCGCCATCGAGCAGACGAACCCGGGCGTGCAGTACCCGCACTGCGAGCCCCCGCGCACCGCCATCTCGGCCTGCACGGGGTGCAGGCGGTCGGGAGCGCCCAGCCCCTCGGCGGTGACGACCTCCCGCCCGGCCAGCGAACCGGCGGGTGCCAGGCAGGCGTTGACGGCCGCCCAGTGCGTGCCGCCGACACCGTCGGGACGCGCGACCATCACGGCGCAGGCGCCGCACTCACCCTCGGCGCAGCCCTCCTTGGCCCCGGTGAGCCCGCGGGAGCGGAGCCAGTCCAGGGCGTTGGTGCACGGGTCGGTGCCCTCGAGATCGAGGACCTCGCTGTTCACGGTCACCTGGGGTGCCGTCCCCGTCTCCATCACCCTGCTCCTCGCCTTCTCCTGCGTGCTCGATCCGGGACCATGATGCGCCCTGTCGCAGGAGGGGACGCCGCGGTTGTCGAGGGTTGGCGGTGGCCTCAGAGCACCGACGCCATGCGGCGCACCGCATCCTCGAGGATGGCCGGCGACGTGGCGAGGTTGAGCCGCACGAACCCCTGCCCGCAGGTCGGGTCGTACCGAGGGCCCGAGCCGAGCGCCACCCGGCCCCGCTGCCGGAACACGGCCGCGGGGTCGTCACCCAGCCCCAGGGCGCGGCAGTCGAGCCACGCCAGGTACGTGGCGTCGGGGCGCACCCAGCCGACCTCGGGGAGGTGCTGGGCCAGCAGGCGCCCGAGCAGGTCGTGGTTCGCGACGATCTCGTCGAGCAGGCGCGCCTGCCACTCCCGGCCGTCGCGCATCGCGGCGACGTGGGCGATCTCGCCCAGGTGCGACGAGCCGTGGGTGTGCACCTCGTGCAGCCGCGCGAGGTCGGGGCGCGCCTCGGCGCCGGCCAGCACGGCCGCCGACTTCAGCCCCGCGAGGTTCCAGCCCTTGCTCGGCGAGAAGACGGCGACGGCGTCCTCGCTGCCGGGGACGGTGAGGTACGGGGTGAAGCGGGCCCCGGGATGCGTCAGCGGGGCGTGGATCTCGTCGCTGACGACGCGGACGCCGTACTCCCGCGCCAGGGCGGCGAGCGCGGCCAGCTCGGCGGCGGAGTGCGCGACCCCGGTGGGGTTCTGCGGGTTGCACAGCAGGTACACCGCCCGGGCGCCGCCGGCCGTGGCCGTGGCGAACGCCGCCCGCAGCGCCTCGGGGTCGAGGCGGCCCTGCGCGGTCAGCGGTGCGTCGACCCGCCGCCGGCCGACGGCCTCGACGAACCCGAAGAAGGAGTCGTACACCGGGGGGGACACCACGACCGGGCCGCCTTCGTCGGTCAGCACCCGCAGCATCTCGCTGACGCCGATCATCACGTCGGCCACGACCACGGCGTCGCCCGGGTCGAGCTCCCACGCCCACGCCTCGCGGGCGTAGCGGGCGAGCTCGCCGGCGTAGCGCGGGCCCCAGCCGTAGCCGGTGTCGCCGCGCGCCAGGGCGGCCGAGACGGCCTCGACCACGGCGGGGCAGGGGAGGGCGTCCATCTCGGCCACCCACAGGGGCAGCACGTCGGGCTCGTAGGCGAGCCACTTCACGCTCGTGCGGTCTCGGCGCAGGTCGGCCTCGGTCGCGCCGAGGATGGGGGTGCTCACCGTCCCACCCTAGGAGGCGCGCCCGAGCGCCGGGGCGGTCCGTACGGCCCACCCCCTACAGTGGCGGCCATGGCGGGCGAGATGTCGCAGCAGGCGGTGAGCACACGCGTCCTCACCGTCCCCAACGCCCTGTCGGCCCTGCGGCTGGTCGCCGTCCCGCTGTTCCTCTGGGCGATCCTCACCCGCCGCGACGCCCTGGCCCTGGTGCTGCTGATGGCCAGCGGCCTCACCGACTACCTCGACGGCAAGATCGCCCGGGCCTACGGGCTGGAGTCCCGGCTCGGCCAGCTGCTCGACCCCGTCGCCGACCGGCTCTACATCGCCTCCACCCTGCTGGGCCTGGCCTGGCGCGACATCCTGCCCTGGTGGGTCGTGGTCGTGCTGTTCGCCCGTGAGGCCTTCGCCGGCGCGGTCGTGCTGGTCGCCAAGCGGCACGGCTGGGTGGGCCTGCCGGTGCACTTCGCCGGCAAGGCCGCCACCTTCAACCTGCTCTACGCCTTCCCGTTCCTGCTGCTCGCGGACGGCGACGGCACCGCGGCCCGCATCGCCCAGCCCATCGGCTGGGGCTTCGCGTGGTGGGGCATCGCCCTGTACTGGCTGTCCGGCGTCATCTACGCGGTGCAGCTGCGGCGGCTGCTCGCGGCCGGACGGGTGCCCGCATGACCGATCTGCCGGACCCCGCACCCTCCCGCGCGGGGCGCCGTACCCCGGGGCGCCCGGACGCCTCCATGACGCTCATCCGGGCGATGCTCGAGCGCCCCCTCGACCCCGGCTACGCCGCGGCGGCCGACCGTCGCGAGGCCGCGGGGCTGCCGCGGGCCACGACCCTGCGCTCCCCGCTGCTGGCCGGCGCGGTGCTCGTCATCGGGCTCGTCGTGGGGGTCGCCGCCTCCAACCTGACCGCCGCGGACTCGCCGCGGGCCGCCGCCCGGGCCGACCTCATCCAGCAGATCACCGCCCGGCGCACCCAGGTCGACCGGCTCTCGGCCCAGGCCCAGACGCTCCAGGCCGACCTCACCGCGCGCGAGGCCAGCCGGCTCGGCGACCAGGGCGAGCTGGCCCGGGGCCGCAGTCTCGCCATCGCCGTCGGCGCCCTCCCGATGGAGGGCCCCGGGATGACGGTGACCCTGGACGACGCACCCGACGCCGACCAGGCCACCGGCACCGACGCGGGCGAGAAGCGGGTGTTCTCGCGCGACGTGCAGATCGTGGTGAACGCGCTGTGGCAGGCCGGGGCCGAGGCGATCAGCATCAACGGGATGCGGCTGACCTCGCTCTCGGAGATCCGGTTCGCCGGCTCGGCCATCGTCGTCGGGCACCGCGCGCTCAACCGCCCGTACGTGGTCACCGCGCTCGGGCCGCCCCGCGACCTGCCCGGCGACTTCGCCGACGGTCCCGGGGGCACCTACATCTCGACGCTGCACAGCACCTTCGGCATCCGGGCCGACACCGAGGTGTCGCAGCGGCTGACCGTCCCCGCAGCGTCCCGCCTGACGACCCGCTACGCGCAACCCATGGATACTGGGTCGCCGGGGACGCCGAGTCCCTCCGCCACGACCAGCACCGAGACGGGAGGCAGCGCGTCGTGATCCCCGCCATCGGCCTCGCCATCGGCATCGTCGTCGGGCTGCTCCTGCAGCCGGCGGTCCCCGTGTGGCTCCAGCCCTACCTGCCCATCGCGGTCATCGCCGCCCTCGACGCCGTCTTCGGCGCGGTGCGGGCCATCCTCGACGGCATCTTCAGCGACAAGGTCTTCGTCGTCTCGTTCCTCTCCAACGTCGTCGTCGCCGCGTTCATCGTCTTCCTCGGCGACAAGCTCGGCGTCGGGAGCCAGCTCTCCACCGGCGTCGTCGTCGTCCTCGGGGTGCGCATCTTCTCCAACGTCGCCTCGATCCGACGGCACCTGTTCGACGCATGACCGACCCCGACCGGCCCGTGCGCGCCCCACAGCCCCCGGAGGACGCCCGGCACGCGTGGGCGCGGCTGCGCCGGGCCGGGGCGCCGTCGATGAGCCGGTCCAACATCCTCGTGATGGTGCTGGCCATCGCCCTGGGGTTCGCGATCATCGCCCAGGTGCGCCAGACCTCCGTACAGGGCCTCGAGACCCTGCGCGAGGACGAGCTGGTGCGCCTGTTCGCCGACGTCGACCAGGACGGCGACCGCCTCTCGTCCGAGATCCGCGACCTGCAGACCTCGCTGCAGCTCCTCGACAGCCGCTCGACGGGCGAGGAGGAGGCCCAGCGCGCCGCCAAGGAGCGGGTCGACGCCCTCGGCATCCTGGCCGGCACGGCGCCCGCGGTGGGCCAGGGCATCACGCTGCGGATCGACGACCCCGAGGGCAAGGTGCCCTCGACCGTGCTGCTCGACGCCGTCCAGGAGCTGCGCGACGCGGGCGCCGAGGCCATCCAGGTCGGCGACGTGCGGGTGGTGGCCGACACCTGGTTCGCCGACGGCGGCGACGGCATCTCGGTGTCGGGGGTCGAGGTCCGCCCGCCCTACGTCCTGCGGGTCATCGGCGACTCCAACACCCTGGCCGGCGCCATGCAGATCCCCGGCGGTGTCACCGCCACCGTGCGACGGGTGGGCGGGGAGGCGACGGTCGACATCCGCACCCGTGTCGTCGTCGACGCGTTGCTGAGCGTGTCCACCCCTCAGTACGCTCGACCCGTCCCCACGACCACCCCCTGACGGCCCACCCGGGCCCGCGAACAGGAGCGACATGAGCGACCTCGAGTACCCCGCCGGCCTCCGGTACACCGCCGAGCACGAGTGGCTGCGTGCCGAGGGCGACACCGTGCGGGTGGGTATCACGGCGTTCGCGCAGGAGGCCCTCGGCGACGTGGTCTACGTCAGCCTGCCGGCCGTCGGCGACACCGTGGCCGCGGGCGACACCTGCGGGGAGGTCGAGTCCACCAAGAGCGTCAGCGACCTCTACGCGCCGGTGGGCGGCGAGGTCACGGCGGTCAACCCGGCGCTCGACGCCACCCCCGAGCTGGTCAACACCGACCCCTACGGCGACGGCTGGATGTACGAGCTGCGCCCCGCCGACGCCGCCGATGTCGACGCGCTCCTCGACGTCGACGGGTACACC
Organism: Phycicoccus duodecadis; assembly: GCF_002846495.1. Lineage (NCBI taxonomy): Bacteria > Bacillati > Actinomycetota > Actinomycetes > Micrococcales > Intrasporangiaceae > Phycicoccus > Phycicoccus duodecadis. The sequence goes on along the minus strand of NZ_PJNE01000001.1, from coordinate 182,339 downwards.
TCCCAGCTCTCCTGAGCCGCACCGGGCCTCGGCCGTCGACCCGATCGTTGGGAGTTCGACGCCCTGGTGATCTAGGGTGGCACTCCGCGACGTGACGTAGGGAGGCGAACGGTCGACATGGCAGCAGACGAGCGCGAGCAGGGCGCCGCTTCGGCGGTGCCCGAGCCCACGACCATGCGGTTCCACGCGGTCGAGGGGGCCCGGGTCGAGCAGGCCACCGAGAGCGAGCACGTCCTCACCAAGGCCGACCTGGCGACGGTCGAGGCCCTCCGGGCCGGGACGGCCCTGCTGGTCGTCCTCCGCGGCCCGAACACCGGGGCCCGTTTCCTCCTGGACGACGACGAGGTCCTCTCCGGGCGCCACCCCGACAGCGACATCTTCCTCGACGACGTCACGGTCTCCCGCAAGCACGCCGTCTTCCGGCGCTCCGGCGACACCTTCGTGGTCCGCGACGTCGGGTCGCTCAACGGCACCTACGTCAACCGCGACCTGGTCGACGAGGCCGTCCTGCGCACCGGCGACGAGGTCCAGATCGGCAAGTTCCGGCTCGTCTTCTACGCCTCCGCCCAGGGCTGACCCCGCGGCGTGACCCCGGCCGGCAAGCCCCTCAGCATCGGGGCGGTCGTGCGTGCCCTCGGCGACGAGTTCCCCGACCTCACCATCTCCAAGGTCCGTTTCCTCGAGGCCGAGGGCCTCGTGACGCCGGCGCGCACCGCGGCGGGGTACCGCCAGTTCACCGGGGCCGACGTCGACCGGCTGCGATGGGTGCTGCGGGCCCAGCGGGACCGGTTCTGGCCCCTCACGACCATCCGCGAGGCCCTGGCCGCCGCCGACCGCGGGTTCGAGCCCGGCCCCGTCGGTGACGGGCCGCGCCTGCCGGCCCCGTCTCCGGACACCGACGTGCCCGACGTCGACGACCTGCTCGCGCGCGGCCGCATCCGGCTGACGCGCGCCGAGCTGGTGCGTGCCAGCGGGCTCGACGCGCCCGAGGTCGCGTCGCTGGTCGAGCACGGGCTGCTCCGGCCGGCCCCGGACGGCAGCCACGGCGAGGACGACCTGCGCGCCGCCACGGCCGCCGCGGGCCTGGCGCGCTACGGCCTGGAGGCCCGGCACCTGCGGGTCTTCCGCGCGGCGGCCGACCGCGAGTCGGGGCTGCTCGAGCAGGCCACCGCCGGGCTGCGGGCGGGCGCGGCCGAGCAGGCGCGGGCGGACGCCGCCCACCACGCGCTGGCGCTGCACGCGGCCCTCGTCCGCGGCGGCTTCGCGGGCTCCGGCGGCCCGGGCTGAACCGGCGGGGTACGGTGGCGTGGTGAAGGTCCTGGACGTCCTCGGTGTGCGGGTCGAGATGCCGACGAACCACCCGATCGTGCTGCTGCGCGAGCGCGACGGGGTGCGCTACCTCCCGATCTGGATCGGCGCGGCCGAGGCGACCGCCATCGCCTACGCCCAGCAGGGCGTGGTGCCCCCGCGGCCCCTCACCCACGACCTCCTGCGCACCGTCATCGAGGACACCGGGCACACGCTGACCCGCGTCCGCATCACCTCGCTCGAGGACGGCGTCTTCCACGCCGTGCTCGTCATCGACGGCGGCCCCGAGGCCGGCGGCACCGACGTCGACTCCCGCTCCTCCGACGCGATCGCCCTCGCCCTGCGGGCCGGCGCCGAGATCTGCGCCGACGAGGAGCTGCTGGCCGAGGCCGGGGTCGAGATGGCCGAGCCGGAGGAGGACGAGGTCGAGAAGTTCAAGGAGTTCCTCGACCAGGTCTCCGCCGACGACTTCGACCTCGAAGAGGGCTCCTGACCCCTGCGCGACACGCCGGTGAGCGTGCGGGCCCCGCGGTCGTTGACCGCCGACTCATCCACCCCTACTGTCACACCAGTCACAGAGGTATCCGAGGAAGTGACGTCGATGTCATTTCCCGGCGTACAGTCGTCGTCACAGGCGGCTCATCATTTGGAGGTAGGCGTGGGCTCCACCGGCGAGGCGCGGCACACCGGCACGGTTCCGGTGGTCGCCCAGGGGATGCTGTTCTCCGACGACCTGCCCGAGCTCGACGAGGAGGTCGGCTACCGCGGCCCCACGGCCTGCAAGGCGGCCGGCATCACCTACCGCCAGCTCGACTACTGGGCCCGCACCGGTCTCGTGGTCCCCTCGGTGCGTCCGGCCGGGGGCTCCGGCACCCAGCGCCTCTACGGCTTCCGCGACATCCTCGTGCTCAAGGTGGTCAAGCGCCTCCTCGACACCGGTGTCTCGCTCCAGCAGATCCGCGGGGCCATCGAGGTCCTGCGCCTGCGTGGCGTCGAGGACCTCGCGGGCATCACCCTGATGAGCGACGGCGCCTCGGTCTACGAGTGCACCTCGAGCGACGAGGTCATCGACCTGCTCCAGGGCGGCCAGGGCGTGTTCGGCATCGCCGTCGGCCGGGTCTGGCGCGAGGTCGAGGGCGAGCTCTCGGCCCTGCCCAGCGAGCGCGCCGAGCACGACGAGCCCGCCGCGCACCCCGGCGACGAGCTGCGCGCCCGTCGCACCGCCCGCCTCGCCTGAGCGCCGCTCCTCGCAGCGCGGCCGGCGGACGGCCCTCGGTGTAGATTGGCTCTCGCCGCTCACACCGTGCGGGAGAGTCCTCGGCCAGGCCGGGGCGCCGAAGGGGCAACACTCCCCAGAACCTCTCAGGCGCAAGGGACCGCTCGGGACAGGCACCTCTGGAGGCCGTACGGCTCGACAGAGGGGGAGGACGTCGACGTCGTCTGCCCCCGCCCGGAGGTCCCCGTGAGCACGCCCATCCTTCCCGACTTCGCCGGTCGCCACATCGGCCCGCGCGAGTCCGACCTCGCCGGCATGCTCAAGGTGGTCGGTGTCGACTCCCTCGAGCATCTGGTCGAGACGGCGGTGCCCGGCGGCATCCGCGCCGTCACCGAGCTCGACATCGAGCCGGCCGCGTCCGAGGCCGCGGTCCTGGCCGAGCTGCGCGGGGTCGCCGCCCGCAACCGGGTGCTCACCTCGCTGATCGGCCTCGGCTACTACGGCACGCTCACACCGGCCGTCATCCAGCGGGGCGTCCTCGAGAACCCTGCCTGGTACACCGCCTACACGCCCTACCAGCCCGAGATCTCCCAGGGCCGCCTCGAGGCACTGCTCAACTTCCAGACCATGGTCTCGGACCTCACGGGCCTGCCCATCGCGGGTGCCTCGCTGCTCGACGAGGCGACCGCCGCCGCCGAGGCGATGACGCTGATGCGCCGAGGCTCCAAGGCCCCGGCCGACGCGGTGCTGCTGGTCGACGAGGCCGTCTTCCCGCAGACCCTGGCCGTCGTGCGCACGCGCGCCGTGCCGCTCGACCTCCCCCTGGTGGTGGCCGACCTGCGCGAGGTGACCACCGCGGACGCGCTGCGAGCCGCCGCCGGCGGCCGCGAGGTGTTCGGGGTGCTGGTGCAGTACCCCGCGCTCGACGGGCGCCTGAACGACCACCGCGCGCTGGCCGAGGCCGCCCACGAGGTCGGCGCCCTGGTCACCGCTGCGGCCGACCTGCTCGCGCTGACCCTCGCCACGCCGCCGGGGGAGTGGGGCGCCGACATCGCGGTGGGCACGACGCAGCGGTTCGGGGTGCCGATGGGCTTCGGCGGCCCGCACGCCGGTTACATGAGCGTGCGCCCCGGGCTCGAGCGGACCCTGCCCGGCCGCCTGGTCGGGGTGTCGGTCGACGCCGACGGTGCGCCGGCCTACCGGCTCGCCCTGCAGACCCGTGAGCAGCACATCCGCCGTGAGAAGGCGACCTCCAACATCTGCACCGCGCAGGTGCTCCTGGCCGTCATGGCCAGCATGTACGCCGTCTACCACGGCGCCGACGGTCTCCGGGCGATCGCGCTCCGGGTGCACGCCCACGCCCGGACCCTGGCCGAGGCGCTGCGCGCCGGCGGCCTCGAGGTGCTCGACGGGCCGGTGTTCGACACCGTCGCCGTGCGCGCACCGGGCCGCGCCGGCGACCTGGTCGCCGGGGCCCTGGCCCAGGGCGTGAACCTGTGGCAGCACGACGACGACACGGTGCTGGTGAGCCTGGACGAGACCACCGACCTGATGGTCCTGGGCAAGGTCTGCCGGGGGCTGGGCGTCCCGGCGCCCGACGCCGTCGAGCTCGCCGCGCCGGCGTGGCCCGAGGCGCTGGTGCGCGGCAGCGAGTACCTGACCCACCCGGTGTTCTCGGCGCACCGCTCCGAGACCGCGATGCTGCGCTACCTGCGCCGGCTCGCCGACCGCGACTTCGCCCTCGACCGCGGGATGATCCCGCTCGGCTCCTGCACCATGAAGCTCAACGCGACGACCGAGATGGCCGCGGTCACCTGGCCCGAGTTCGCCCACCTGCACCCGTTCGCCCCCCACGAGCAGACCCGCGGCATCCGCGGCCTCGTCGACGAGCTGTCGGCCTGGCTGTGCGAGATCACCGGCTACGACGCGGTCTCGCTGCAGCCCAACGCCGGCTCCCAGGGTGAGCTCGCCGGGCTGCTGGCGATCGCCGCCTACCACCGGGCCAACGGAGACGACGAGCGCCGGGTGTGCCTCATCCCGGCCAGCGCGCACGGCACCAACGCCGCCAGCGCCGTCATGGCCGGGATGCGGGTGGTCGTGGTCAGGACCGACCCGATCAGCGGCAACGTCGACCTGGACGACCTCAAGGCCAAGGTCGAGGAGCACCGAGAGCAGCTCGCGGCGATCATGGTCACCTACCCCTCCACGCACGGGGTGTTCGAGGACACCATCACCGACCTGTGCGCGATGGTGCACGACGCGGGCGGCCAGGTGTACGTCGACGGGGCGAACCTCAACGCCCTCGTCGGCGTGGCGCGGCCCGGCCACTTCGGTGCCGACGTCTCGCACCTGAACCTGCACAAGACCTTCTGCATCCCGCACGGCGGCGGCGGCCCCGGGGTGGGTCCGGTCGCGTGCCGCGAGCACCTGGCGCCGTTCCTGCCCAACCACCCGCTCGACCCGGCCGCCGGCCCCGAGACCGGGGTGGGTCCGGTCTCGGCCGCACCCTACGGGTCGGCCGGCATCCTGCCGATCTCCTGGGCGTACGTGCGCCTCATGGGTGGGGCCGGCCTGCGGCGCGCCACGGAGGTGGCCGTGCTCAACGCCAACTACGTCGCGGCGCGGCTGCGGGAGCACTACCCGGTGCTGTACTCGGGCACCGACGGGCTGGTGGCGCACGAGTGCATCCTCGACGTGCGGGGCATCACCAAGGAGACGGGCGTGACCGTCGACGACGTCGCCAAGCGGCTGGTCGACTACGGCTTCCACGCCCCGACGATGTCCTTCCCGGTGGCCGGGACCCTCATGGTCGAACCCACCGAGAGCGAGGACCTCGGCGAGATCGACCGCTTCTGTGACGCGATGATCGCGATCAAGGCCGAGATCGACGAGGTCGGCGCCGGCACGGTGGCCGTGGCCGACAGTGTGCTGCGGCACGCGCCGCACACCGCGCGGTCGCTGACGACCGAGTGGGACCACCCGTACGACCGGTCGCGCGCGGCCTACCCCGTCGGCGTCGACGCCACGGCGAAGTACTGGCCGCCGGTGCGGCGCATCGACGGGGCCTACGGCGACCGGCACCTCGTGTGCTCGTGCCCGCCGCCGGAGGCGTTCGAGGACTGAGCGGCCCCCGCGCCGGACGGCTCTGCCGGTGCCCGTCGCCTGCTCAGGCGGCGGGCGCCGTCGCCCCGGCCCGCACGCTGACACCGCTGCCGGACGGGCCCTTGGTGACGACGACCTGGTGCGGGATGCGGGCCCGCAGGTCGGCGACGTGGCTGACGACACCGACGGCCCGGCCGCCCTCGCGCAGCCCGTCGAGCACGGTGAGGACCTGCTCGAGGCTGTCGTCGTCGAGGCTGCCGAAGCCTTCGTCGATGAAGAGCGTCCCGAGGTCGAGACCGCCGGCCTCCTCGCGGACGGCGTCGGCCAGGCCCAGGGCCAGGGCCAGGGAAGCCATGAACGACTCACCCCCCGAGAGGGACGCGGTGTCGCGGGCGCGCCCGGTCCACTGGTCGAGGACGCGCAGGCCCAGCCCCGAGCGCGCCCCGCGGGCCGCGCGGTCGTCGGTGTGCTCGAGCAGGTAGCGGCCGGCGCCCATGACGGCGAGCCGCTCGTTGGCCAGGATGGCGACCTTCTCGAGGCGCGCGGCGAGCACGAACGAGCTGAGCCGCATCCGCAGCGTGTTGTCGGGGCCGATGCCGCCGGCGGTGTCGGCCAGCTCGCGGATGCGTGCCTGCCGCCCGGCCTGCTCGCCGACGGCCGCGCAGGCCTCCTCGAGGACCGGGCGGAGGCGCTCGAGGGTGCGGGCGGCCCGGCGGAGCGCGTCGTGCTCGGAGCCCGCGGCGAGCACCGTGCGACGGGCGACGGCGACCGCGGCCTCGAGGTCGCCGATCGCGGGCGGCTCGGCGGCCAGGGCGGCGGTGACCTCGGCCTCGGCCAGGGCCGCCGATGCGGTGGTGCGGTCGCGCTCGTGGGCCAGCACGGCATCGCGAAGCCGGTCGGCCTCGGCCACCGGTAGCAGAGCGGCCTCGGCCCCCGCCTCGGTGTCGAAACCCGCCTCGGCCAGGGCCGAGCCGAGGTCGTCGAGGGTCGCGGTGAGCCGGGACTGCGCCGCGTCGGCGGCGTCGTGCGCGGCCGCCAGGTCCAGGAGGGCCTGGCGGACCCGGGTGTGGCGCTGCGCGTCGGGGCCCCCGCCGCAGGGGCAGCCGGCGTGGGCGCCGAGCCCGGCGGAGAGGCGGGCGGCCGTGGCCTCGACCTCGGCCGCCACCTCGACCAGCCGCTCGTCGAGGGCGGAGAGGGTGCCGGTGAGCGACTCGTACTCCCCGGCCAGGCGCTCGGCCTCGGTCCGCCGTCGCTGCAGGGCAGTGGTGGCCGCGGCCAGCGCGTGGCCCGCGGCGACCGCCTCGGTGTGCGCCGTGCGCGCCGCGACCAGCGCGGCCTCGACGTCGTCGCGGCCGGCGCCGTCGAGCACGCTCTCGCGGGTGCGGACCGCCGCGCCGAGCTCGCCGACCTCGACCTCGACGACCGACAGGGCGCTGCGGGCCGCGGCCACGACCTGCTCGGCCTCGGCCAGGTGCTCGGTGGTGACGGGGTCGGCGGCCACGGCGGCCGCCGGGTGCTCGAGGGCGCCGCACACGGGGCACGGGTCACCGTCCGAGAGGGCGGCGGCGAGCTCGGCGGCCATCCCGTCGAGGCGCCGCTGCTGCAGGTCGATGAGCGCGGCGAGCCGGCCCGACAGGTCGTCGCGCGCCGCCAGGAGACGCGGCTCGAGAGCGGCCAGCCGGGCCCGGTCGGCCTCGACCCGCTCGCACAGGGCCAGCCGGCGCTCGTGCTCGCGCACCGCGGCGGCGAGGTCGACGGCGCGCGCGCCGTCCGCCGACAGTCGGTCGACCTCGGTGGCGGCCACCTCGACCGCCTCCCGCGCGGCCGGCAGGGCGGCGTCGGCCTCGACGCGGCGCGCCTCGAGGCCGGCCCGGTGGTCCTCGCCCCGCTCGAGCCCGGCCCGCAGCTCGCGCGCGGTCACGGTGTCGCGCTGCAGCGCTGCCGAGACGTCGTCGAGCGCCTGCGCCTGTCGGGCGAGCTCGGCCACGGGCGCGGTGCCGGGGTCGGCGCCGAGGGCGTGCACGACCTGCTCCAGGGTGCCGACCTCGTGGGCGGCGGCCTGCAGCTCGGCCCGGGCTCGAGCGGCGGCGGCGAGATGACCCCGCACCCCGGCGGCGCGGTCGGCCGCGGCCAGGGCGGCGGCCCGGTCGCGGTGCTGCTCGCCGGTGCGGTCGAGCTCGGCGAGCCGGGCGCGGGCCTGCTCGCCCCGGCGGCGGTGGTCGGCGGTGGCCCGGGCCTCGGCCAGGGTGCGGGCGGCGGCGGCCTCGGCGGTCTCGGCGGCGTCCAGGGCGGTCATCGAGACGGTGAGGCGCTCGGTCAGGGACGCGGCCACCTCGGCCAGCCGCTCGGGCAGCCGCTCGACCGGCGTCTCGGCCAGGGTGGACTCCGGCTCGAGGGCCGGGCCGCCGGACGGCGGGGCCACGGCCCCGAGGACGTCGTCGAGGCGGGCGAGCTCGCCCTGGAGGCCCAGCCGTGCGCCGTCGAGGGCGGCGGCACCGTCGCGCCGGGCGTCCGCGAGCCACTGCTCGACGTCGGAGTAGACCCCGATGTCGAAGAGCCGCTCGAGGATCTCGCGACGGTCCTCGGGCGTCGCCCGCAGGAAGGCCGCGAAGTCGCCCTGCGGCAGCATCACGACGGACGAGAACTGCCGCAGCCCCATCCCGAGGACGTCGAGCACGACGTCGGCGACCTCGTCGTGGCGGGTGCTGACGGCCGCCCACCCGGCAGCGCCGCGCTCCTCGAGGACCACCGAGGGCTGGACCCTCGTGGTGCCGCCGCCGCGCTTCTTGGGGCGGTACCACTCGGGGGAGCGGGTGATGCGCAGCCGCCGGCCGCCCACGGTGGCCTCGAGCACCACCTGGGGCACGGTCTCGGGCGCGGCGTGGTCGCTGCGCAGGGCCTGCTTGCGGCGGGCCCCGGGGACGTCGGCGTAGAGCGCGAAGCAGACGGCGTCGAGCAGGCTGGTCTTGCCCGACCCGGTGGGGCCGTGGACCAGGAACAGCCCGCCGGCCGAGACCTCGTCGACGTCGACGACGACCCGCTCGGCGAAGGGACCGAAGGCCTGGACCTCGAGCCGGTGGATCCTCACGCCGCCCCCGCCGCGCGACCCGGCCGCGCCACGCCCTCGTCGTCGGTGAGCCCGCGCGCCACCCGGGAGGCCTCGACGGCCTCCGCGAGCAGGGCCCGCTCGTCGGCGTCGGCGCCCTGGCCGGCGCGCACGTGGTCGAGGAAGTCGCAGCAGACATCGACGGGCGACTCGGCCCGCACCCGCTGCGCGTAGGGCCGGAGCGGGCGGACCGCACCCTCGGGCTCGAAGCGGAGCTCGAGGGTGTGCGGGAAGCGCCGGCGCAGCCGCTCCATGGCGCCGAGGGGCCGGGAGGCGTCGGTGAGCGTGACCTGGCACCAGGCGCCCTCGGCGGCGGCGTGCCGGGGGTCGGCCAGCAGGTCGTCGAGGGTGCCGCGCAGCACGGCCAGCCGGCGGCCGACCGGGGCGTCGACCTCGTCGACGACGGCACCGGCGCCGCCGAGGTCGACCAGCAGGCCGCCCTTGCGGTGGCGCCACTCGCTGAAGGACATCGCCACCGGCGAGCCGCTGTAGCGCACGGCCTCGGAGACCCGCTGCCGCCCGTGCAGGTGCCCCAGCGCGGTGTAGTCGACGCCGTCGAAGACCTCCACCGGCACCGCCGACACCCCGCCGACCGAGATGTCGCGCTCGGAGTCGCTGGCGACGCCCCCGGAGACGAACGCGTGGGCCATGACGACCGTGCGGCCGCCCCGCGTGGCGGCGTCGGCCCGCACCCGGGCCATGGCGGCTCGCAGCACCCCGGCGTGGGTGCGCTCGGTGGCGCCGAGGTCGTCGGCGACCAGAGCCGGCTCGAGGTAGGGGAGAGGGTGGACCGCGACGTCGCCGACCATCACCGGGCGGCCGATGTCGGCGACGGTGGTGCGCAGGTGGACCCCGGCGCGCTCGAGCAGGCCCGAGGCGAAGCCGAGCCGCGTGGCCGAGTCGTGGTTGCCGCTGGAGACGACGACCCGGGCGCCGGCGTCGACCAGGCGCTCGAGGGTCTCGGACAGCAGCTGCACGGTGTCGGGGGAGGGCAGCGCACGGTCGTAGACGTCGCCGCTGACCAGCACGGCGTCGACCGCCTCGGTGCGCACGACCTCGACCAGGTGGTCGAGGTGGGCGGCCTGGGCCCCGAGCAGCCCGACACCGTGGAACGAGCGCCCCAGGTGCCAGTCGGAGGTGTGCAGCAACCGCATGGCGCCCACGCTAGGAGACCGGTCCGACAGACCCGGTGACCGAAACGCCCATCCCGGCTACCGCCCTCCCGTCCGATGTGGTTGGTTGAGCGCATGGGAGCCGAGGTCAGCGCACAGAGCTACACGCGCGAGCAGCGTCAGCGCTACCGCGAGAAGGTGCGCCAGAACCTCGACGTCTTCGAACGGATGCTGACCCAGAGCTCGTTCGAGTTCGACCGGCCGATGACCGGTCTCGAGATCGAGCTCAACCTCGTCGACGCCGACCACCAGCCGCACTTCCACAACGCCGAGGTGCTCGAGGCGATCGCCGACCCCGGCTACCAGACCGAGCTCGCGCGCTACAACATCGAGCTCAACGTGCCCCCGCGCCCGCTGCCCGGTGACGCCGCCATCGAGCTCGAGAACGACCTGCGGGCCAGCCTCAACGCCGCCGACGCCGCCGCGGCCCGCGTGGGCTCGAAGATCCTGGCCATCGGCATCCTCCCCACGATCATGCCCGAGCACTACGAGGGCGACTGGATCAGCCGCAACAACCGCTACACCGCCCTGAACGACTCGATCTTCCTGGCGCGCGGCGAGGACGTCTACCTCGACATCGAGGGCCCCACCGGCGAGCGGGTCGCCACCTTCTGCGACTCCATCGCGCCCGAGAGCGCCTGCACCTCGGTGCAGCTGCACCTGCAGGTGGCCCCCCACGAGTTCGCCAACCACTGGAACGCCGCCCAGGCCATCTCGGCGGTGCAGCTGGCGCTGGCCGCGAACAGCCCGTACTTCTTCGGCAAGCGCCTGCACGCCGAGACCCGCATCGAGCTCTTCACCCAGGCCACCGACACCCGGCCGGTCGAGCTGAAGAACCAGGGCGTGCGCCCCCGGGTGTTCTTCGGCGAGCGCTGGATCACCTCGATCTTCGACCTCTTCGAGGAGAACGTCCGCTACTTCCCGACCCTGCTGGCCGAGGTCACCGACGAGGACCCGATGGCCAAGCTCGAGGCCGGCGTGGCCCCCGACCTGGCCGAACTGCGGCTGCACAACGGCACCGTCTACCGCTGGAACCGCCCCATCTACGACATCGTCGACGGCACCCCGCACCTGCGCGTCGAGAACCGGGTGCTCCCCGCCGGCCCGACCATCGCCGACGTGCTGGCCAACGCCGCGTTCTACTACGGCGCGATCCGGGTGCTGGCCTCCGCCGACCGCCCGGTCTGGACCAAGATGAGCTTCGCCGCGTGCGAGGAGAACTTCCGCCGGGCGGCTCGCGACGGCATCGAGGCCAGGCTCTACTGGCCCGGGTTCGGCGAGGTCTCGGCCGACGAGCTCGTGCTGCGCCACCTGCTCCCCCTGGCACACGAGGGCCTCAAGGCCTGGGGGGTCTCGGACGCCGTGCGCGACCGGTTCCTCGGCATCATGGAGGGTCGGGCCACCACGGGGCTCAACGGCGCCGAGTGGCAGACCCGGTGCGTGACGCACTTCGAGGGCGAGGGTCACGAGCGGCGCGAGGCGCTGCGCCTGATGGTCGAGCGCTACGCCGGGCACATGGCCGGCAACGAGCCGGTGCACACCTGGCCGGTGCCCTAGCGGCTCGGGCCCTCGAGGTTCCAGGCCAGCACGGCCGGAACGCCGTGCTCCGCCCCGAGGACGCAGACGGCGGCCGGGCGCAGCACCAGGTGCGCGGCGAACCGCGGCTCCTGCCGCAGGGCGGTGGCCGTCAGGACGCGCAGCAGGTGACCGTGGGCCACCAGCACGACGTCACCCCCGGTGCGCGCGGCCTCGGCGCGCCGGAGCACCCGCGCCGCCCGCGCGGCCACCTCCTCGACCGTCTCGCCCGGGGTCGCGCCCGGCTCGACCCCGTCGTCGAGCACGGTCCACCCCGGGTCACCGAGCCGGGCGCGGATCTCCGGCGTCGTCATCCCCTCCCAGCGGCCGTAGTCCCACTCGAGCAGGTCGTCGTCGACCTCGGCCGCGAGCCCGGCGAGCTCGGCGGTGCGCCGGGCCCGCTCCAGCGGCGAGCACAGGGTGAGCGCCACCTCGAACCGTGCCAGGAGAGGCACCAGCGCCCGGGCGTCGGCCTCGCCGCGCTCGGTCAGGGGTACGTCGGTACGGCCGGTGTGCCGCCCCGCGGCGGACCATGCGGTCTCGCCGTGGCGTACGAGCACGAGCCGGCCGGGGGCGTCAGCGGACATGGGCGCCATCGTCGCACCCGGATGACAGGATGGACGCCGAGGCCGCCGAGGCCGCCGAGGCCGCCGAGGCCGCCGAAAGAGGGAGCACGATGACGGAGCAGGTCCAGCAGCCCGACGACACCGGTGGGACCGGCGGCACCGGCCTCGGCCACCGCAGCGTCTCGATGACCCGTCTCGAGAAGGGGCTCTACGAGGTCACGAACGCCCGGGGCGGCACCCTGCGCACCGGTGGAGGGGGCGACACCGACGACTTCACCCCGGTCGAGCTGCTCCTCGTGGCGATGGCCGCGTGCAGCGCCACCGACGTCGACTTCATCACCAGCCGGCTGGCCGAGCCGGTCGCGTTCGACGTCGAGTCCGCCGGCGAGAAGCTCAAGGACGACGGCGAGAACCACCTCGGCGACATCGAGATCACCTTCCGGGTCCGCTTCCCCGAGGGCGCCGACGGCGACCGGGCCCGCGCGCGGCTCCCACGCGCCATCGCCCAGAGCCGTGACCGGCTGTGCACGGTGTCGCGCACCGTCCAGCGCGGCGCCCCGGTCACCTACCGCGAGGCCTGACGTATCGCGGAGGCCGCCTCGCGCCTCCTGAGGGCAGCGACGTCACCGAGGAGGACCCCGTGCAGCCCGATCCCGCCCTGGGTGCGGTCAAGACCTACCGCTACCTGCGCCTGGCCCTGGTGGCCCTGGTCGTCCTCCTGTTCAGCGCCGTCACCCTCGAGTGGGTGGCCACCGGCCGCGGCTGCCTGCAGGGCTCCATCAGCGCGTACTACTACACGCCCGTGCAGTCGGTGTTCGTCGGCGTCCTCGTGACCATGGGCGTGTGCCTCGTGGCGCTGAAGGGGAACACCGAGGTCGAGGACGTCCTGCTCAACGTGGCGGGGATGCTGGCGCCGGGCGTCGCCTTCGTGCCGACGACCGAGGCCGGCACGTGTCGGTCGGTGCCCCTCGCGGCCATGGACGTGCCGAGCCGCGTCGCGAACAACATGCAGGCCCTCTTCGTCGCCGGGGCGCTCATCGGGGTGACCGTGGCCGTCATCGCGCGCCGTGACGCCGGGTCGGGGGGTCTCGGCCGCTGGGACCGCCTCGGCATCCTCGGCACGGCGGTCCTGCTCGGCGGGGGAGCGGTCTGGTTCTACGCCGCGCGCCGGTCCTTCCTCGACCACGCACACGGCTTCGCCGCCGTCCCGATGTTCGTCTGCATCGTCGGGGTCGTCTGGCTCAACGGGCGCGACGTCCGTTCGTCGATGCGCGCCGGCGTCGCCCCCGCCCGGGCCTCGCGCTACGTCGCGGCATACCGGGGCATCTCGACGCTCATGCTGGTCTCGCTCGTGGTCACCGTGGTGGTCAGCCTGGCCACCGGCTCCTCCGAGGTCGTGCTGTGGGTCGAGGTCGTCCTCATCGTGCTGTTCGCCGCCTTCTGGCTGGTGCAGACCGCCGAGCTCTGGGACCGCGGTCTGCGCCGTCGCGCAGCCGCACGGGCGCCGGGCCGGACGGCGGCGTCCTAGGCTGGCGGGGTGGCCCGCTACCTCGACGTCCACCCCGTCGACCCCCAGCCCCGCGCGATCGCGCAGACCGTCGACATCCTGCGTGCGGGTGGTCTCGTCGCCTACCCCACCGACTCGGGCTACGCCCTCGGCGCGCTCATGGGCGACCAGCAGGCCAAGGACCGCATCCGCACCATCCGCCGGCTCGACGACCGCCACCACTACACGCTGGTGTGCCGCGACTTCGCCCAGCTCGGGCAGCTGGTGCACGTCGACAACCACGTCTTCCGGGCGGTGAAGGCCGCGACCCCGGGGCCCTACACGTTCATCCTGCCGGCCACCCAGGAGGTGCCGCGGCGGCTGCTGCACGCGAAGAAGAAGACCGTGGGCGTGCGGATCCCCGAGCACCCGGTCGTCCGCGAGCTGCTGGCCGCCCTCGGTGAGCCGCTGCTGTCCTCGACGCTGATCCTGCCCGGCGAGACCGAGCCGATGACGCAGGGCTGGGAGGTCAAGGAGACCCTCGACCACGTCGTCGACGTCGTCCTGGACTCGGGGGAGTGCGGCACCGAGCCCACCACGGTGGTCGACTTCACCGGCGACCCCGCCGGCGAGGTCGTGCGCGCGGGAGCGGGCGGCTGGCCCAGCCGCTGACGCCCGCGAGCGCGCTTCACGGGCCGGTGGGCAGCCCGTCACGCAGGACGCCGAGCACGCGCGTGTCGATGCCGCCCGAGGCATGCCGGTTCTCGAGGTTGGCCTCGCCCATCCAGGCCTCCAGCGCAGCCTCCACGTCGTCGGAGACCGGGGCGTGGCCGACGGCCGCCAGGAGGGCGGCCACCTCTGCACGCAGGGGCCCCTCGAGCGGCCGGACGTCCTGGGCGGTCCCGAAGTACAGGCTCGAGAGCTGGTGCAGCCGCGCGAGCTCGTGGGGCGCCTCGGGATGGTCGTCGACCCGCAGGTCGGCCAGCACCCCGGAGGCGTCGTAGCCGGCGCCGGGGCGGCGGACGAGCAGGGCCGCGCTCTGGCGGCCGCGGGCGTCGCCGCCCGCCGCGTCACCCGCCAGGAGGACGGCGACGAGCCGCTCGTCGAGCGGCGCCCCGGCGTGCTCGTGCCAGGCCGTCTCCATGGCCTCCACGACCTGCGGCCCGACCAGGATGTTGCCCTGGATCGCGTACGCGCTCCGGCCCTCGGCGCCGGTGCGCCCACCGGCCCAGTGCAGGCACTCCGCCCCGGTGTGGGTCGCGGGCCCGTCCGGGCCGACCACCCCGACCTGGCGGTGCGCGCCCCCGTCGTCACCGGCGAGGGCCGCGGCCAGGGCCTCGGCGGTGGGCGTACCGGCGCGGAGGGCGGCCTCGAGCTCGTCGAGGTAGGCGACCCGGGCCATGGCCTGGGTCGCGATGGCGCAGTGGCCCAGGACGACCCGCGGGACGACGCTGCCGACGGCCAGGAACTTGCTCGCGACCGCCACGCCCCAGGCGTCGGCGTCACGGGCGGCGATGGAGAAGGTCATGGGGCGACCCTAAGGTCACACGACGTCGAAGAGCTCCGTGTGGATCCGGGAGCCGGGTATGCCCCGGTCGCTCACGATGCGGGTGGCGGCGGCGACCATCGGCCCGGGGCCGCACACGAACACGTCGACGCGCTCGCGCCGCCGGATCCTCGGCAGCGACCGTTCCAGGGTCTCGCGGGTGAAACGGCCCACCTCCCCCTCCCAGCCGTCGTCGGGTTCCTCGAGGATCTCGACGACCTGCAGGTCGAGGGACTCCTCGAGGTGCTCTCCGTCGGCGCGGTGCAGCAGGTCGTCGGCGGTGCGCCCGGCGACGAACAGCAGCACCGGCCGGGGGTCGTGGCGTGCGGCCAGGGTCCGCAGCATGCTCAGCATCGGGGTGATCCCGACCCCGCCGGCGATGAGGACGAATCGGTCGGAGGTGAGTCCGTCGAGGGTGAACGCCCCGTGCGGCCCGTCGAGGAAGACGTGACGGCCGGGCTTCAGCCCCGCGACCAGCTCGCTGAAGTCGCCGACCCCCTTGATGGTGAACTCCTTGCGCCACGGCTCGGTGGCGGCCGAGGCGATCGTGAACGGGTGCTCCTCGAAGACGAACGGCGAGGTGCCGATCTTGAGCCAGGCGAACTGCCCCGGCCGGAACTCGAGACCACCGTGGCCGGTGGCGTGCAGGACGAGCGTCACGGCGGTGGGGGACGCCCGGCGGACCTCGTCGACGACGTAGCGGTGCCGCAGCGAGCGCAGCGGCCGCCACACCCACCGCAACGCCAGCGCACCGACCATCAGGGTCGCCAGCCCGACGAACCAGGCACGGGCCACGGCGAACCGGGTCAGGTCGCCGAGCCACAGCACGTGCAGGGTCGTGGCGAGGAGGGCGACGTTGGCGAGGATCACGTGCCCGAGGCGCCAGCCCTCGTAGCGCGGGCGGCGGCGGCGCCGGCTGACCCCGAGCCCGACGAGGGCCAGCAGGGCCACGGTGGCGACGGAGGCGGCCCACACCCGGGGCGGGGCCGTCCGCAGGTCCAGGATGCCGAGCCCCGGGCCCGGCCGGACGACGACGGTCACGACGTGGAGGACGACGAGCCCCACGGCGGCCAGGGCCAGGGCCCGGTGGCTGCGCAGCAGGCGCTCGACTCCGAGGTACCCGGTGAGCGGTCGGAACCGGCTGGGGAGGAGGAAGGTGAGGACCAGGAGGGAGGCGGCCCCGAGGGCGGCGACGAGCGAGACGACGCGCCACACCCCCCGGTGGGCGCCGTCCGGAGCCTGCCACAGGGCCCAGACGGGCACCGCCACCCCCGCGGCGACCAGCAGCGCCCAGAGGGTGGGAGCCATCCGGCGTCGGGCGGCGCCGCCGCCGGGCGAACGGCGACCCGGACGAGTGACGACGGCCACGGCGACTCCTCCACGCACCGGACACTGAGCACGCTCCACGAGGGAGGATAGGGAGCGTCGGCCGGGCGCCGCGTCAAGGAGGCGTCAACCCCGCGTTAAGGCACCTCGACCCCGCGCCGGGCGAGCAGGAGGACGGTCTCGACGTGCCGGGTCTGCGGGAACATGTCGGCGACCCGGGCGGCCACCGGGCGCAGCGACGGCATGGCCGCGAGGTCACGCGCCAGGGTGTCGACGTTGCAGCTCGAGTAGACGACGTGGCCCGCGCTGCCGGCCTCCAGCCAACCGGCGAGGCCGGCCCCGATGCCGCGCCGCGGCGGGTTGACGACGACCAGGTCGGGGGAGGGGCCCGGTGGGGTGACGCTCGTCGCGTCACCCACGTGGAAGGTGACATCGCCGGGCGCGTCGAGCGCGGCGGCCGACGCGGCGGCCACGGCGTCGGCGGCGGTCTCAACGCCGACCACCCGCCGGCCCTCGGCGGCCAGGTGGAGGGCGAACCCGCCGACACCGCAGTAGAGGTCCCACACGGTGCGCGGCGCCGCGGCGTCCGCCCACTCGCTGGCCTGCGCGTAGAGCGCCCGCGCCACCGCCGTGTTGGTCTGGAAGAACGCGCGCGGACCCAGCCGCAGCGTCACCGCGCCGAGGCGCATCGCGAGCTCGCGCTCGTCGGTGAGGACGATCTCCTCCTCGCCCTCGAGCACCGCCTTGTGCTCCGGGTGCAGGTTGACGGTCACGACCCGGGCGGTGGGCAGGTCGGCCCGCAGCCGGGGGAGCCCGGCTCGCACGGCCTCGAGCCCCTGACGCGAGCGGACGACGAAGCGCACCAGCTGCTCGCCGTCGGGGGAGTGGGTGAGCACCACGTACTTCAGCTCGCCCGAGCGCCCGGGGACGTCATAGGGCGCGATGCCGAGCTCGGCGACGACGCGGTGCACCGCGTCGAAGGTCGCGGCCAGTCCCGGCTCGTAGAGCCCGCACTCGCGCAGGTCGACGCCGCGCCCGTCGGCATCCAGGATGCCCAGTGTCGGCGCCCCGGCGCGGCCGCCGACCACGAGCTTGGCCTTGTTGCGGAACGCGCTCTCGCGGGACCGGATCGCGGGCAGCCACTGCACCTCGGCGGCCGTCGTGCGCAGGACGTCCTCGACGTGCCGCTGCTTGTCGGCCAGCTGGCGCTCGTAGGGAGTCCCCATCAGGGAGCACGACCGGCAGGCACCGGCGTCGTAGTAGTCGCACTGCATCGAGCCACAGCCTACGGGGGCCGCAGGTGCGACACGTTGTAGAGACGAGACCTGCAGGAGCGTGACCCGGTGAGCCGACGCCCCTAGGGTGCAGGTCATGAACACGCGCCTCATGACCTCCGCCATCGCCGTGGGCACTCTCGCCCTGGGCCTCTCCGCCTGTGCCACGGACACCACGACGACCAAGAGCGGGGTGAAGGTCATCAAGGACGGGCAGCTCACCGTCTGCACCTCCCTGCCCTACGAGCCGTTCGAGTTCAAGAAGGGCAACGAGGTCGTCGGGTTCGACATGGACCTGATGAAGAAGGTGGCCGAGGCCAACGGCCTGAAGATGGCCGTCACGGTCACCGGCTTCGAGGGCATCCAGTCGGGCCAGGCGCTCAACAGCGGCACCTGCGACATCGCCGCCGCCGGCATGACGATCACCCCCGAGCGCCAGAAGGCCATCGACTTCTCCGACCCGTACTTCGACGCCACCCAGGCGCTGCTCACCAAGGACAAGAGCCTGAACTCCCTCGAGGCGCTGGCCGGGAAGTCCCTCGCGGTGATGTCGGGCACCACCGGTGAGCTCTACGCCAAGGACAAGGCGCCCAAGACCGTCGAGCTGAAGTCCTTCGAGGACCTCGGCCTGCAGACCACCGCCCTCACCACCGGCCAGGTCGACGCCGTCATCCAGGACAACGGCCCGCTGCTCGACTTCGCCAAGAAGAACCCCGACACCTTCGTGACGGCCGAGTTCCAGACCGGTGAGCAGTACGGCTTCGCGGTGCAGAAGGGCAAGAACCCCGAGCTGCTGGCCTCCATCAACAAGGTCCTCAAGGACTCCAAGGCCGACGGCAGCTACAACGCCACCTACAAGACCTGGTTCGGCACCGAGCCCAAGAGCTGATCCGTCTCGTCCCGCCCGGACCCGCTCGACCCCAGGAGCCACACATGGCGATGACCCCGCGCAAGCGTGCCCAGGTCAGCCGCGCGATCCAGTACGCGGTGCTGGTGGTGCTCGTGCTCGTTCTCGCGTTCACCGCCGACTGGGCGACGCTCAAGGCCGCCTTCCTCGAGCCGGCCCTGGTCGCCAAGCAGTTCCCCGAGGTCATCACGCTCGCGCTGAAGAACACCGTCCTCTACACCCTGGGGGCGTTCGTGTTCGGCCTGGTGCTGGGGCTCGTGCTGGCCCTGATGCGGCTGTCGTCGGTGGGCCCGTACCGGTGGCTGGCCACCGGGTTCATCGAGTTCTTCCGTGGGGTGCCGGCCCTGATCGTGTTCATCGGCCTGTACTTCGGTCTGCCGACGGCCTTCCCGGGGCGCCAGCTCCCGGGCGGGACGTTCGGCACGGTCACCATCGCGCTCGGCCTGGTGGGCGCCGCCTACATGGCGGAGACGATCCGGGCGGGCATCCAGGCGGTGCCCAAGGGCCAGGTCGAGGCGGCCCGCTCGCTCGGCATGACCCAGAGCCGGGCGATGGTCTCGATCGTCATCCCGCAGGCGTTCCGCATCATCCTGCCGCCGCTGACCAACGAGCTGATCCTCCTGACCAAGGACTCCTCGCTGGTCTACGTGCTGGGGCTGTCGGTGTCGGCCTACGAGCTGACCAAGTTCGGCCGTGAGGGCCTGAACGACGAGGCCAACCTGACCCCGCTCACGGTGGCCGCACTCTGCTACCTCATCATCACCGTCCCGCTCTCCATCGTCGTCCGGCGCATGGAAGCCCGAGCCGAGAGGGCGCGCTGATGACCGAGATCACCGTCGACGAGACCGCACCCGCCATCGACGTGCAGGACCTGCACAAGTACTTCGGCGACAACCAGGTGCTCAAGGGCATCGACTTCCGCGTGGCGCGCGGCTCGGTGGCCTGCGTCATCGGGCCGTCGGGCTCGGGCAAGTCCACCCTCCTGCGCTGCGTCAACCGGCTCGAGGAGCCCACCTCGGGCAAGATCTTCGTCGAGGGCGTCGAGGTCACCGACCCCGACGTGCACCTCGACGCGCTGCGCAGCCGCATCGGGATGGTGTTCCAGCAGTTCAACCTGTTCCCGCACCTGAAGGTCCTCGACAACCTGACCATCGCCCAGATGCGGGTCAAGAAGCGCAGCCGCAGCGAGGCCGTCGAGATCGCGCGCGCCAACCTCGCGAAGGTCGGGCTGGCCGAGCGCGAGGACGCCTACCCGGCGCACCTCTCCGGCGGCCAGCAGCAGCGCATCGCCATCGCGCGGGCGCTGTCGATGTCGCCCGACCTGATGCTCTTCGACGAGCCCACCTCGGCCCTCGACCCCGAGCTCGTCGGCGACGTGCTCGACGTGATGAAGGACCTGGCCTCCGACGGCATGACGATGATGGTCGTCACGCACGAGATGGGCTTCGCCCGCGAGGTCGGCGACAACCTGGTGTTCATGGACGGCGGGGTCATCGTCGAGGAGGGCGACCCCAAGCAGGTGCTCGCCGACCCGCAGCACGAGCGCACCCGGAGCTTCCTCTCCAAGGTGCTCTGAGGCTCACCCCGGCGGGCTGGCTGGGGTCCGCCCCGGCGACTCGAGGGCACGCAGCACCACCGGCAGGAAGGGCTTGGCCATCTCGGCGTACCCGGCGTCGTTGGGGTGGAAGAAGTCCGAGGCCAGCCGACCCCGCCAGCTGCTGGGGCCGTCGGTGCGCAGGTCGACGACGGTGAGGTCGCCGCGGTGGGCGGCGTCCTCGAGGTGTCGGTTGGCCAGCCGCGCCGCCTCGCGGGGCTGGGGGAGCGTGGCCACCACGGCCCCGCGGGGGAGGGCCGCCACCATCGCGGCGAAGGCGTCGGGCAGCCCCTGCCGGGAGGCGGGGCCGGCGAACAGGTCGTTCGAGCCGATCATCACGGTCACCAGGTCGGGCCGGTCGGTGCCGACGGCCGGCGGCAGGGCCCGCAGCACCGGCAGCTGCTGTTCGAGCAGGTCGGGCGTCCGGGCGCCGGTGGCCGACAGGTTCACCACCACGAGGGGATGCCCGCGGGCCGCCAGCAGGCCCGCGAGCTGGTCGACCCAGCCGGCGTCCCACGCCGAGGCACCCACGCCCTGCGACATCGAGTCGCCCAGCACCACCCAGCGGCGGCCGGGGGTGCGCAGGGCGGCGGTGTTGTGCGCGGTCCAGGCGCGGGCGTACGGCTCGACCTGGTCGTTGACCCGGCGCACCCCGGGCAGCACGCTGCCGAGGGCGCGGGTCAGCACGCCGCGGCCCCGGCCGGTGCGGTTCTCGTAGCCCAGCGGCAGGGGAGAGGCGCTCACGCGAGGGCCGCGCGGATGTCGGCGAGGGAACGCCGCTGGCGCCCGTCGTCGTCCATGTTGTCGTCGGCCAGCCACGCCCGCAGCGCGGCCCCGACCG
This sequence comes from Phycicoccus duodecadis, assembly GCF_002846495.1. Lineage (NCBI taxonomy): Bacteria > Bacillati > Actinomycetota > Actinomycetes > Micrococcales > Intrasporangiaceae > Phycicoccus > Phycicoccus duodecadis. The sequence goes on along the minus strand of NZ_PJNE01000001.1, from coordinate 161,320 downwards.
CCGGCCACTCGGTGTCGGTCACCGAGAACCAGGTGGTGTCGCGGTTGCGGCCCTTCGTGACGAGCGCGTTGCGCCAGGTGCCCTCCTCGGTGAAGCCCAGGCGGAGCGCGGCGGCCCGGGACGGGGCGTTGAGGCTGTCGCACTTCCACTCGTACCGGCGGTAGCCCAGGGTGTCGAACACGTGTTCGGCCAGCAGCAGCTGGGTCTCGGTGGCGGCCCGGGTGCGCTGCAGCGCGGGGGACCAGAGGACGGCGCCGACCTCGATGGTGCCGCGGGCGGGGTCGGCCCGCATCAGGTCGACCCGGCCCAGGAAGGCGCCGGCGGGGGAGTCGACGGCGAACGACGTGCCCAGCGGGGGCCGAGCCGCGGCCTCGATGGTGGCCAGGGCGGCGGCCGGGGTGGTCGCGGGCTCCCAGGGCAGGTAGGTCCAGAGCTCGGGGTGCGCGCCGAGGGTCTTGGCGACCGCGCCGGCGTCGTCAGCCACCAGCGGCCGGAGGGTCACGAACCGGCCGGTGAGGACGACGGGGCCCGGGGCCTCGGCCCCGTGCCAGTCGACGGGGTCGCCGACCGGCTGGCCGTGGGGGTTCGTCGCGGTCACCCAGCCAGCCTATGGTCCGGGCCCCACGCGCCTGCGCCTAGGCTCGACCGGTGACGACGCCCGACCCGCCGAGCCCCGACGACACCTCCGAGGCGACTTGGGAGCGGCGGGCCGACGGCATCGCCGCGGACGACCTCGCGGTCGTGCTGCGGGTGCTGGGGTCCCTGCACGAGCTGCCGCCGCACCATCCGGACATCCAGACCGTCAAGCGCGCCACCGGCGCGATGTACAAGGCGGTCCGCAAGGACCGCAAGGCCGCGGCGCGGGCCGCCGAGGTGGCCCACGACCGGGCGGTGACCGAGGCGACGGCGACCGGCGCGCGCCAGCGGATCGACGACGAGACCCGCGGCATCCCGCTGGTGTCCAGCGCCCGCGGGGCGGTGGCCGGCACGCTGCTCAAGCCGCGGGGCTGCTACATCTGCAAGAGCGACTACCACCAGGTGGATGCGTTCTACCACTGGCTCTGCCCCTCGTGCGCGGCCATGTCGCACGCCAAGCGCGACCAGCGCACCGACCTCACCGGCAGGCGAGCGCTGCTGACCGGGGGCCGCGCCAAGATCGGGATGTACATCGCCCTGCGGCTGCTGCGTGACGGCGCGCACACGACCATCACCACCCGGTTCCCGCACGACGCGGTGCGCCGGTTCGCGGCGCTCGAGGACGCCCCGGACTGGATCGACCGGCTGAAGGTCGTGGGCATCGATCTGCGCGACCCCACCCAGGTGGTGTCGCTGGCCGACGAGGTCGCCGCGGCGGGTCCGCTCGACATCCTCGTCAACAACGCGTGCCAGACGGTGCGGCGCAGTCCCGGGGCGTACGCGCAGCTCGTCGAGCTCGAGTCGGCGCCGCTGCCGACCGGGGAGCGGCTTCCGGAGATGGTGACGTTCGACCGGGTCAGCGAGGCCCACCCGGTCGCGATCGCCGGAGCCCTGCGCGAGCACGCCGTCGCGCACCATGACGGCGAGAGCCCCGCCCATGCCCTGGCCGCCCGGACGGCCGCGCAGCTGAGCGCCGTCGCCCTGAGCGCCGACAGCGCGACGGTCGCGCGGCACCGGGCCGGGACGGCGGTCGACGCCGGGGGACTGCTGCCCGACCTGGCCGCGACCAACTCCTGGACCCAGCACGTCGACGAGGTCGACCCGCTGGAGCTGCTCGAGGTGCAGCTGTGCAACCAGACCGCGCCGTTCCTGCTGGTCTCCCGCCTGCGCGCCTCCATGCGGGCCGCGGTGCGCGCCGGGGCCCGCCGGGCCTACGTCGTCAACGTCAGTGCGATGGAGGGGCAGTTCTCACGGCGCTACAAGGGCCCCGGGCACCCCCACACCAACATGAGCAAGGCCGCGCTCAACATGCTCACCCGCACCTCGGCCGGCGAGATGTTCGAGACCGACCGCATCCTGATGACGGCCGTCGACACCGGGTGGATCACCGACGAGCGACCGCACGACGAGAAGCTGCGTCTGGCGGACGAGGGCTGGCACGCACCGCTGGACCTGGTCGACGGCGCCGCGCGCGTCTACGACCCGGTGGTGCGGGGCGAGGCCGGGGAGGACCTGTACGGCTGCTTCCTCAAGGACTTCCGGCCGAGCCCCTGGTGAGCCGGGGGACGGGCCCTGCTCGGGGATAATGACATAATGTCGATTATCGGCGTTCTGCGGGAGGCCGGTCCAGGGCGGCTGTGTCGGTGTCGGTCTGCCACGACGGGAACTCCTCCGGTTCCTCGTTCGCTGTCGGGGCGACGCCCCCGACCCACCCCAGGAGCCTCCCCGTGTCCCCGTCATCGCGACCGTCCCGCGCCGCCCTCGACGAGCTGAAGAAGTCCCAGCAGGCCAAGGAACGCCGCACCAGGATCGCCTTCGTGGCCGGGACCGCGGCCGTCGTCCTGGTCATCGCCGGCGTCGTCGGCGTCACCATCGCCCGCGACGTGTCGTCGCGCCCGACCCTGGACGCCGTCAAGAGCTACGAGGTCACCGCGAACCACGTGACGACACAGGTGACGTACGCGCAGACCCCGCCGGTCGGTGGCGACCACGACCCGGTGTGGCTCAACTGCGGGATCTACACCAAGCCGGTGCCCAACGAGAACGCCGTGCACGCCCTCGAGCACGGCGCCGTCTGGGTCACCTACCGCCCCGACCTTCCGGCCGACCAGGTGAGGACGCTGACCGAGAGCGTCCCCGGCGAGTACATGGTCGTCTCGCCGTACCCGGGCCTGACCGCGCCCGTCGTCGCCTCGGCCTGGGGCAAGCAGCTCACGCTGACCGGCGTCGACGACCCCCGCCTGGAGCAGTTCATCCGCGCGTACCGCCAGGGCCCGCAGACCCCGGAGCCGGGTGCCGCCTGCACCGACGGCACCGACGGCACCGACGCCGCGGCCACCTCCGGCGCCACCCCCTCCCCGTGACCGACGACCTCGTCGACGTCGAGCCCCCACCCGCCCGCTCGGCCCGGTGGGGCGTGACGGTGCTCGTCGCGCTGCTGGCCCTGGTCTCCGGGGTCGCCGGGACGCTGCTGGTGGTCCGCGCGACATCGCAGACCTCGGTGACCGACTTCGGCGCCGACGCCGGGTTCGCGCGCGACATGCAGACCCACCACCGGCAAGCCGTCGAGATGGCCTTCATCGTCCGCGACGAGAGCACCGACCCGGCCGTGCGCACCCTGGCCTACGACATCGCCACCAGCCAGCAGCAGCAGGCGGGTCAGATGTACGGGTGGCTGGTGCAGTGGGGGCTGCCGCAGACCGGCCCGGCCGCCCCCATGGCCTGGGTCGGCGGCGAGCACCCCGCCCACGTCGAGGCCGGAGCGCCGATGCCCGGCCTCGCCACCGAGGCCCAGCTCGACGCGCTGCGCGGGGCCCGCGGCGTGGACGCCGACCGGATCTTCCTGCGCCTGATGATCGCGCACCACCAGGGCGGGGTGGAGATGGCCGACGCCGCCCTGGCCCAGGCCCGCACCCGCGAGGTGCGCACCCTGGCCGGCGCCATCGCGACGGCGCAGACCAGAGAGATCACCCTGATGGAGGGGATGCTGCGCGAGCGGTCGTGACGGACCGGGTCCGGCGGATGCGCCCCGCCTCGACCTCGTAGCGGCTGGCCGCACCCGCGCCGGTGCGGAAGAACCGGCGGCGCAGCGCTCCCTCCACCTCGACCCGGTCACCGACCCCGAGCCGCCCCGCCACCCGACGTGTCTGTGCCGTCCAGCAGGCGACGTCGATCGCGTCGACCGCCGCCCGGCCGGCCTCACCGCGTCGCGCCGGCCGGCCCACCGTCACCCGCACCGTCTGCACCGCGTCCCCGCTGGGCAGCACCCTGATTGGGGCCACCCCCGTCACCCGGCCCGCCAGCCGCACGGCGTTCTCGTCGCCCGGGCCCACCTCGTCAGCGTCCACGACCGCTCCTCTCGTCTCGTCCGGTCCCCACCGTGGCGCACCCCGGTGGGCGCCCGCCCCTCCCCCGGCGGATCTGTGGACGACCGACCCGCCGCGGCGACCCTGTGGACGACACCGCACCGGTGCGACGGATGTGGCCGATGGGACGCTCTGACCCATCCGATCGGCCGACCCTGACCTCCTACCCCTCGTGGACCACCGGCCCATGTGCCTATGGTGGACGCGGGTGCGCAGCAGGGAGCACCTCCGGACCGCTGGTCCGACACAGATGGGACTCGATCTTCGTGGTACGTCCGTTCCAACGGAACGCCGTGGTCCTCCGGGGCGCCGCCTTCCTGGCGACGACCGGGGCCGTCGCCGCCCTGTCCGCCGGCCCCGCCACCGCGGGAGTGCTGCCGGCCCCGGCTCCCAGCCTCGTGCAGGAGTACTCGAGCCCCACCCCCAGCGCCACGGGCAGCTCGGCGACCCCGACGAGCCCCTCCCCCAGCCCCTCGCCGACCACCATCACGCCGCCCCCTCCGGGTCCCGACGGCGGCCACGCCGAGCCCGACCACCCGGCGCCGCTCGCGGGCATCGACCTCGAGGCTCAGGTGGCCGAGGCCAACCGCATCTCCGCCCTCCTCGAGGGCTCGAGCTCCCAGGTCGCGGTCGAGACGAAGGCCATGGACGCGCTCTCGGACCAGTCCAACACCCTGCTGGAGTCGCTGGCCTCGGCCACCGACCGGGAGCGGGTCGCGCAGCAGGACGCCGACACCGCCCGCACCGACCTCACCGCGCTCGAAGGCCGGCTGGCCGCGGCCCGGGCCATCGTGCGGGACTGGGTCTTCGACGTCTACTCCGGCGGTGGCAATGACGCCGACATCACCGGGATGTTCGACGCGATGGAGTCCGACGACGACCGCGTCGGCGACCCGCTGGGCGACCTCTCGTACCTCACCGACCAGCGCACCCGCGCACTGCAGATGGTCCGCTACCTCACCGCCGAGCAGGTGCGCCTCACCGCCGCCGCCGAGGCCGCCGAGCGGACCGCGCACGACGCCCGGGTCAAGATCGCGGCCGACAAGGCCCGCCTCGACGGCCTGATGACCGTGCAGGGCGCCAAGATCGGGGAGCTCCGCAAGCTCCAGGTCGCCGAGGTCGAGAAGGCCGGGCCGGTGGCCAGCATCCTGGTCGGAGCCCGGTCGGGCGCCGCCCAGGCCGCTGCCGAGCGCCTGCGCAACGCCCTGAGCGCCGCTGTCGTCGAGAGTGCCCACGTGGGCAAGCCGTGCAGTGACGACACCGGCCTGTACCCCAACGGGATGTTCCCGGCCACCGCCCTGTGCCCGGTGTGGGGGGCCCCCGGCGAGCGCCTCTCCCCCGCCGCCGCCGCGTCGTTCAGCGCCCTCAGCCAGGCCTACGCCGCGCAGACCGGCACGCCGCTGTGCATCACCGACTCCTACCGCTCGCTGCCCGAGCAGGTCTCCATCAAGGGCACCCGCGGCCGGTTCGCTGCCACTCCGGGCACCAGCCGTCACGGCCTCGGCCGTGCGGTCGACCTGTGCGGCGGCATCGACGACTTCGGTTCGGCCGCCCACCACTGGATGCGGCAGAACGCCCCCCTCTACGGCTGGTTCCACCCTGCGTGGGCCGAGGCCGGCGGCAGCCTGCCGGAGCCGTGGCACTGGGAGTACGCGGGCTGAGCCCGCCCCGCCGACGCACGCACCCGGGCCACCGGTGACGCGGGCGATCTGAGTACCACGACCTGGCGCGCCGCGGGGCCCTCCTGTGGAACGCTTCGGCCCATGACGACGCAGTCCGCCACGGACGTCTACGCCGACACCGCTCGGTATCACCGTCCCTGGTACTGGTACGACTGGGCCAACTCCGCCTTCGTGACCACGGTGGGCACCGTCCTCTTCGGCCCCTACCTCACCACGGTGGCCAAGGAGGCCGCCTGCCCGGGACTGGCCTCCGACGCCCGGTGCACCTCCGACCTGTACGTCGTGCCCGCCGCCTCCGGGCTGCCGGGGTGGGTACCGGGGACCGCGATGGCCGCGGTCGTCGTCCTGCTGCTGGCGTTGGTGGTGTCCCTGGTCGCCTACGCGCGCGACACCACGCTCCCCTACCGCCCGTCGGCCCTGATGGTGCCGCTGGCGCTGGTCACCGCGGTCCTCGTGCTCACGGCTCCGCTCGACCCCGGGTCGGTCGCGCCGTACACCGTCACCCTCGCGACGGTCGTCTCCGCCGTCCTGCTGGTGTTCGTCGGGGCCATCACCGACCGCACCGCCCGCCCGGCCCGGCTGCTGGGGATCTTCGCCTGGGTGGGCTCGGCGGCCGCGATCGGGCTGTTCTTCCTCACCGGCGGCGGCTGGCGCTACGGCGCCCTGATGATGATCATCGCCTCGATCAGCCTGGGCGCCTCGCTGGTCGTCTACGACGCCATCCTGTGCCGCATCGCACGGCCCGACGACCGGGACAAGGTCTCGAGCCGCGGCTGGGCGCTGGGCTACCTCGGCGGCGGCCTGCTGCTGGCCGTGAACCTCGTCATCGTCAGCAAACCCTCCCTCATCGGAGTCGACACCGGCATGGCCGTCCGGATCAGCCTCCTGTCGGCCGGCCTCTGGTGGGCCGGGTTCACCCTCATCCCCGTCATCGGGATGTGGAACCTGCGCGGCGCCGCGGCGACGACCCTCACCGACGCCCCGCAGGCCGGCATCGTCCGCGGCAGCCTGACCCAGCTCGGGCACACCTTCCGCGACCTGCGGGCCTACCCCAACACCCTGCTGTTCCTGCTCGCCTACCTGTTCTTCAACGACGGCATCCAGACCGTCATCTCCTCGAGCAGCCTCTACGGCGCCGAGCAGCTGCGGTTCGGCCAGAGCCAGCTCATCGCCCTCATCCTGATGGTGCAGTTCGTCGCCTTCGGGGGCGCCCTGCTCTTCGGGTGGCTGGCCGGGCGGTGGGGTGCCTGGCGCACCATCCTGCGCAGCCTGGTCGGGTGGTCGGTGATCGTCGTGGCCGCCTACTTCCTCCCCGAGAAGGCGTTCGTGCCGTTCGTCGCGCTCGGCGTGCTCATCGGCATCGTCCTGGGCGGCAGCCAGGCCCTGAGCCGTTCGCTGTTCTCGCAGCTGGTCCCCCGGGCCCGCGAGGCCGAGTTCTTCGCCTTCTACCAGGCGATGGAGCGCGGGACGTCCTGGTTCGGTGCGCTCACCTTCGGCCTCGTGCACCAGCTCACCGACTCCTACCGCCCGGCGATCGTGGCGCTCATCGTGTTCTTCGTGCTGGGATACGTGGTGCTGCGCCGGGTCGACGTGCGACAGGGCATACTGGACGCCGGCAACGAGCTGCCCCGGGTCGTCTGAGGTCCTCGGGTCCGGAGTGTGACACGAGTCACACTCCCTGCACCCAACCGTTCGGGGTCGGAACAACGAACCCCGTGCGCACGTTCTCTCAGTACTGACCCGACCGAGAGCTTCCGGTCCGGGACATCCACCATCTCGGGAGACACCCATGGCAGAACGCAGCCTGCGCGGTAGCCGCCTCGGCGCCCTCAGCATGGAGACGGACCAGAACGTCGTCCCCTCGGAGCGCCAGATCACGACCTACCTGTGCCCCAACGGCCACAGCATCGAGCTTCCCTTCTCCGTCGAGGCCGACGTGCCCGCGGTGTGGGAGTGCCGCTGCGGTGCCGAGGCCAAGCTCCAGGGCGGGGGCCCGCAGCCGGAGTCCAAGCCCGTCAAGCCGCAGCGCACCCACTGGGACATGCTGCTCGAGCGGCGCTCCATCCCCGAGCTCGAGGAGCTCCTGGAGGAGCGGCTCACGCTGCTGCGCGAGTCCCGCGGCGAGAAGGTCAAGAAGAAGACCGCCTGACGCGTCCACCCCGCGACAGCACGCGCCGGTCACCCATCGGGGGCCGGCGCGTCGTCGTGTCAGTCGACGACCTCGCCCTGGACGACCTCCGGCGGCCCACCCGGACCCCCACCCGGCCAGCCGCCGAACGACCCCAGCAGTCGCCGCGCCACCAGCGCCTCGAGCCAGCGCCGGGTCAGGGGCCGGGTGGCGGGCAGGATGAGGAAGAGCCCGACGGCGTCGGTGATGAACCCCGGGGCGAGGAGCAGCGTGCCGCCGACCAGCACCAGGGCCGCGTCGGCCAGCTGGCGGCTCGGCATCCGGCCGCTGCGCAGCGCGTCGCGCAGCGCCGCCCAGGTGCGGGCGCCCTCGCGCCGCACGATGACGGCCCCGAGCAGCGACTCGAGCAGGAGGAGCCCGAACGTGGGCCAGCCCCCGATGGCCCGCCCCACGGCGATGATGACGACGACCTCGAGCAGCGGCACCAGCAGCAGCGCCACGAAGACCCAGCGCAGGACCCGGCCGCGCCGCCAGCGCGCCACGGACGGGGTGGCGCCGGGGTGGCTCACAGCTCCTGCCAGCGTTCCGGGCGGTCGAGGACGCCGCGCAGCTGGCGCGCCCGGTGCCGTACGCCCCAGCCGGTGATGCGGCGCAGCGACTCGGCGACGATGTCGCCGCTCATCTTGGAGTCGCCGACCTCGCGCTCGACGAAGGTGATGGGCACCTCGACCACCCGCAGCCCGGCGCGCACGGCCCGCCAGGTCAGGTCGGCCTGGAAGCAGTAGCCCTGCGAGGCGACGTCCTCGAGGCCCATCGCGCGCAACGCGTCGGCGCGGTAGACCCGGAAGCCCGCGGTGGCGTCGTTGACCGGCATCCCGAGCAGCATCTTCACGTAGACGTTGCCGCCGACCGAGAGGGCCTTGCGGTGCACGGGCCAGTTGACGACCCGGCCGCCGGGCACCCAGCGCGAGCCGATGACGACGTCGGCGTCGCGCGCGGCGGCGATGAGGGCGGGCAGGTCCTGGGGGCGGTGGGAGCCGTCGGCATCCATCTCGACCAGCGCGTCGTACCCGGCATCCAGGGCCCAGCGGAAGCCGGCGAGGTAGGCGGCGCCCAGCCCCTCCTTGCCGGCCCGGTGGATGACGTGCACGTGCGGGTCCTCGGCGGCGAGGGCGTCGGCGACGTCGCCGGTGCCGTCGGGCGAGGCGTCGTCGAGGACCACCACGTGGGCGTCCGGCACGTGCCGACGGACACCGTGCACGGCCGCGGGGAGCGTGTCGTGCTCGTTGTACGTGGGGATCAGTACGGCGACGCGCGTCAGGGGCGGTCGGGTGGTGTCAGGCAACGTCGTGGTCCTCGGTGGGTCGAAGCTCTCGCGCCACCCTAACGCGGCGGCCGTCCCGGACCCCAGCCAGCACGAGCAGGAGCAGCACGGCGCCGGCCAGGACCTGGGGGCTCTCCCCCAGCCGGTCCGACGGGGTGCGCTCGGAGCGCAGCACCGGGCGGCCCACCCGCTGGTCGGCGGTGAAGAGCCCGGTCTTCTGGGTGACGGTGCCGTCGGGGGCGACGAACCCCGAGACCCCCACCGTCGAGACGTGCACCACGCTGCGCCCGTGCTCGACGGCCCGCAGCCGCGAGATGGCGAACTGCTGCTCGGACTCGGCGGTGTAGCCGAAGGTGGCGTTGTTGGTCTGCACCATGATCAGCGAGTCGGTCGAGCCCGCTGCCGCCACGCTGTCGCGCATCAGGCCGTCGTAGGCCACCTCGAAGCAGATGGTCGGCAGCGCCGCGTACTCCCCGCCGGGGGCCGGCACCCGGAAGACCCCGATGGTCGTCCCGGCCACGAAGTTGCCCGCCAGGTCGGCGGCCGAGGAGAACATCCGGAAGAACTCGCGGTGCGGGATGTACTCGGCGAACGGCACCGGGTGGAGCTTGGTGTAGCGCTGCGGGTCCATGTCGCCCGGGCCGGTGTAGAACAGCGAGACGTTGGAGTTGGCTCCCACGGGCTCGGCCAGGACGGCACCCACGACGATCGGGGTGCCGACGGCCTCGAGGGCGCGGCGCACCTGCTCGGCGGCGTCGATGTTGCGCAGCGGGTCGATGTCGGAGGCGTTCTCGGGCCAGACGACGAGGGTGAGGTCGTCGGGTGCCGTCTCGGCGAGGCGTTCGGTGCCCGCCACGTGGTTGTCGAGCACGGCGCGGCGCTGGGAGTTGAAGTCGAGGCCGGCCTTCGGCACGTCGCCCTGCACGAAGCCCACGGCCTCGGTGCGCCCGTCGGTGGGGAGGTGGATGGCCAGGGGCGCGAGCAGCACGGCGGCCGCCAGCAGCAGGGCCACCGGGGCGAGGAGCCGGGGGCCGTGCGCCAGCCCGACCACGGCGCCCAGGAGCAGCATCCCCACGAGCGCCACTGCGAACGTCACGCCGGGGGCGCCGAGCCAGCGGGCCACCGGCAGCAGCGGGCTGTCGGCCTGGCTGAAGGCGAGGCGGGCCCACGGGAAGCCGCCGTAGGGCGTGGTGGAGCGGGCCCACTCCTGTACGACCCAGCCGACCGGGACCAGGGCGTACGCGGCCCGCAGGTGGCCGGCGGCCGCCAGGCGGCGTCCCGCGAAGCCCGTGACGGCGCCCTGGAGCCCGACGTAGAGGGCCTCGAGCCCCGCCAGGGCGAACCACGGCACCTCACCCACGTACACGCCCGACCAGGACAGGGTGGGCACGAAGAACGCCACGCCGGCGACGAGGCCGAGCAGGAACCCCTGGGGGCCGCCGGCCCGCAGCGTCACGGCGCCGAGGAGGGCCACGCCCACGGGTGCGAGCCACCACAGGTCGTGGGTGGGGAACGCGAGCCAGAGACAGAGCCCCGCGGCCACCGCCGTCAACAGGCGGGACGGGAACCGGAGCGCGTGGTGCACGCGCTCACGGTAGGTCACCCGGCTGGAGGGACGACCACGACCCCACGGGCGGTGGTGGCGACCAGCGGAGGGTCGAGGACGTCGGCTGCCGATGCACCCCGCTCGGGGGCCCCGCGGCCCACGACGCGCACCTCGAAGGCCATCTCCCGCGAGCGGGTGCCGACCCGGACGAGGCGGGCCTCGATCTCGATGACGTCGCCGGCCCGCACCGGCGCGACGAACTGCACGTCGGAGTAGGACGCGAAGAGCCCCTCGTCGCCGTCGGTGCGGATGCACAGCTCGGTGGCGACGTCGCCGAAGGCCGCGAGGCTGTAGGCGCCGTCGACCAGGTTGCCGGCGTAGTGGGCATGGCTGTACGGCACGTACCAACGGTGGATGACGGTGGTGCCGACCTCGGCGCGGGTCATCGCTGCTCTCCTCGGGGGTCGGGGCTGGTGCGGGAGGCCACGAGCTCGTGGACGAGATAGGACGCGACCTCGCCGGGGGTCGTGCCGCGCCCGAAGACCCGGTCGACCCCGAGCGCCTGGGCGGAGCCCTCCTCGAAGCGCGGGCCGCCGACGACCAGCAGCGGCACCTGCCCGGCCGGGAACGCCTCGCGGAAGGCGGCCGACATCGCGGTGGTGTTGTGGATGTGGGCGTCCTTCTGGGTGACGACCTGCGAGACCAGGACGGCGTCGGCCCCGACCTCGCGGGCGCTGGCGACCAGCTCGGGGACGAGGACCTGGGCGCCGAGGTTGACCACCTTGAGCTCGCGGTAGTACTCCAGGCCCTTCTCGCCGGCGAAGCCCTTGATGTTCAGGATGGCGTCGATGCCGACGGTGTGCGCGTCGGTGCCGATGCAGGCGCCGACCACGACGAGCTTGCGCTTGAGGTGGGTGCGCACCGCCTGGTTGACCTCGGCCGAGGTCAGCAGCGGGAACTCGCGCTCGACGACGTGGACCTCGCGCAGGTCGACCAGGTGGGTGACGGAGCCGTAGACGACGAAGAACGTGAAGTCGGGGCCCATCGGCTTGGCGTGCACCAGCAGCGCCGGGCTCATCCCCATCTTCGCGGCCAGCTGGAGGGCGGCGCCCTCGGCCCGCTTGTCGTGCGGCAGCGGCAGGGTGAAGGAGACCTGCACCATCCCGTCGCCGGTGGTGTCGCCGTACGGGCGCACCAGTGGGCCGCGCTCGGTGTCGCTCATCGGGTGGCCCCTTCCTCGAGGAGGGTCGTGGCGGGGTTGTCGTAGCCGTCGGCCTTGACCACCACGCCGTCGAGCCCCTTGCCCTGGGTGGGCGGGCGCTTCATCGCCCCGAAGGTGCCGTCGGCGATGGCGGCCAGCAGCGGCTGCGGGTGGGCGGTACCGCGGGTCGAGGTGTCCGAGACGATCTCGTCGAGCAGGTCGACGGCCTCCGAGAGCACCTGGCGGGCCCGGGTCTGGATGAAGCCGTCGCGCGGTGGGTGGAAGTCCTCGGTGAGCCCGCCCGCGGCCTCCATCACGTAGCGCACGTTCTGCAGGGCCAGGTCGCGGTCCGAGAGCCAGGGGGTGACGACCGCTTCGGTCATCATCCCGACCAGCAGGATGCCCTGCCCGGTCATCGCGCCGACGAGGTTGAAGAACCCGTCGAGCAGGTAGCCGCGGAAGACGTCACCGGTCATGTGCTTGGTCGGCGGCATCCACTTCAGGGGCGCGTCGGGGAAGAGCTGGCGCGCCAGGAGGGCGTGGGCGAGCTCCATCCGGAAGCTGTCGGGCAGGTCGGGGTTGATCTCGAAGGCGTGCCCGAGGCCGAGCTGCCAGTCCTCGAGGCCGGCCTCCTTGGCGAAGTACTCGTTGAGGAGCTGGCTGACGGTGACGGTGTTGGCGGACTCGACGGCGTCGGCGGTGGTGAGGTAGTTGTCCTCGCCGGTGTTGATGATGATGCCGGCGCGCGCGTGGACCTGGCGGCTGAAGCGCTGGTCGACGAAGGTGCGGATGGGGTTGATGTCGCGGAAGAGGATGCCGTACATCGAGTCGTTGAGCATCATGTCGAGCCGCTCGAGCCCGGCCAGGGCGGCGATCTCGGGCATGCAGAGGCCGCTGGCGTAGTTGGTCAGGCGCACGTAGCGGCCGAGCTCCCTGCTCGTCTCGTCGAGCGCGGCCCGCATCAGCCGGAAGTTCTCCTGGGTGGCGTAGGTGCCGGCGTAGCCCTCGCGGGTCGCGCCCTCGGGGACGAAGTCGAGCAGGCTCTGGCCGGTGGAGCGGATGACGGCGATGACGTCGGCGCCCTCGCGCGCGGCGGCCTGGGCCTGCGGAATGTCCTCGTGGATGTCGCCGGTCGCGACGATGAGGTAGATCCAGGGGGTGCGCGGGGCGTCGCCGATCTTCGCGACCATCCGCTCGCGGGTGCGGCGCTGGGCGTCGACGGCGCGGATGCCCTTGGCGACGGCGCTGCGGGCGGCCTTGCGGCTGGCGGTGAGGTCGCGACCCTCGGGCAGGCGGAAGGCCACTCCCCCGCTGCTGGCCTTCTGCGCGAGGGTCAGCAGGTCGGGGGCCTCGCCGCGGCGCAGGGCGTCCCAGACCGGCGTGGTGACCCCGTGCTCGAGCCCGGGGCCGGAGCGCACGGCGTCGACGAGGTGGTTCACCCACGGCGTGCCCTCGTGGTCGGCGCCGCCGAGGCCGGCCAGGCGCAGGGTGGCGCGCTCGACCGAGACGGTGGTGTGGGCCTTCGCGAGGTCGACGACGGGCTTGCCGGCGGTGCGGGCGAGCCGTCGGGCGCGCCGGACGACGGCGGGGTCGAGGTCGAGGAGGGCGGGGCGGCGCGTAGACACGGCGTCAATCTAGCAACGGAGCCGCAGGACTTGCAGCATCCTCGGGGTGTGGCCGGAGATCCTCTGCCAGTGAGGTGCCGGCGGGGCGTCGGATGGCTTGGCGGTCGCCATCCGGTCGCCCGTCGCGATGGCACACGGTTGGATGGCGGCGTGACCGCACCGCCCGGCGCCCGTGCCGCCTCCCCCGGCTCCTCCCCCGTCACCTGGCCGCGGCGGGTCGGCGACCTGGTCCTGCGGCCGCCCGTGGAGTCGGACGTCGACGGGGTCCTGCGGTGGCGCCGCCGGCCGGAGGTGACCCGCTGGCTGCTGCGGACGGACGTCGACGAGGAGGCCATGCGGACCCGGCTGCGCGGCGAACGCGACCCGGACGACCACTCGTGCGTCGTGCTGCTCGCCGGTGAGGCGGTGGGGATGGGCTACCTCGAGGTCGCGGACGGGATGGGCCAGGACGGCGGGAGTGCACACCGCAGGGCGGAGGGCCTGCTGGGGTGGAACCTGTCACCCGAGGTCTGGGGCCGCGGCTACGGCACCGCGGTCGCGCGCGAGCTGCTCGCGGTGGCCTTCGGCGAGCTGGGGTTGCACCGGGTGACGGCCGGCTGCTTCGCCGACAACATCGCGTCGTGGAAGCTCATGGAGAAGGTGGGGATGCGGCGCGAGCAGCACGGCGTGCAGGACTCGTGGCACGCCGAGCTGGGGTGGGTCGACGGGTACACGCACGCGCTGCTGCGTTCGGAGTGGGAGGCGCGGCGGAGCGGTCCGGTGGCGGGTCCGGCGGGTTCGCCAGGGGCCTCCGAGGGGGCGTGAGGGGTCGTTCTCGGAGCCGCGAGCGGGGTTGTCGCGGTGTGGCCGAGGGTACGAATGTGGTTCTGCTGTAGGCGAACACTTGTGGATTCATCCTTGTCTTCGTACGCGTGTTCGGGTATCATTTCCCCATGGACAGGGGGCAGCTCAGCAGCCGTATCGCGGCCGCGCGCGCGGAGATCGCGGCGCTGGGGCGTGCGCTGGCCGAGCACGGCCGCGGGCTGGATGCGGTGGAGTGTTACGAGCTGGCCGGAGAGCTGCAGGGAGTCGTGAACGCGGCCGAGGGCGCCCAGGGTGTCGCGGCCGCGTTGGGGGCTCGGGTCGAGGTCCGGCTCTCCGGTGACGGGCCGGTGGAGCGGGTTCACCCGGTGGGGTACGTGGACCAGATGGCGGCGAGCCTCGTCGCGCTGGAGGCCGGTCTGACGGAGGGGCTGGCGGGGAGGAAGGTGCACCTCGGGGCAGCGTTGGGTGAGCGGTTCCCGCTGGTGCGTGACCTGGTCCTCGCGGGGGATGTGGCGGCCGCGACGGCGCACAAGGTGGTCGACGCCTGTGCCGGGCTGGACGTCGAGGCGTGCGGGCGGGTCGATGCCGAGGTCGCCGGCCGGTTGGCGGAGCTGGACCCGGCCCAGGTGACCGCGCACGTGCGCCGGGTCGCGACGCGGGTCGCGGCCGAGCAGGTCGCCGCGCAGGTCTCGAAGACCCGCCGTTCCCGCACCGTCGAGGTCCGACCGGGCCCGGACGGCCTGACTGACGTGTACGCCCTCCTGCCGACGGCGACCGTGGCCGCGGCCTGGGCGGCGACCGAGCAGCTCGCCGGGGAGTACCGGCAGATCGACGACACCCTGACCCTGTCCGAGGCGCGGGCCGACGCGTTCGGGGACCTGCTGCTGCGCAACGTGACCGTCACCGCCTCGGTCACCTTGGGCATGCCGGTGGTCACCGACCGCCCCGCGCCCGAACCCGAGCTCGTCGAGACCATCGAGGTGCCCTGGGCCGACGACGACACGGTCATCGACGCCTACACCGGCGAGGAGACCCGCTTCGCCGACCTCCCCCCGGAGGCGCAGCGGCTGTTCGAGACCACGACCATGACCGTGGACCCGGACCTCACCCCGACACCCATGGCCCAAGTCGCACCGGGGTTCGCGGTCTCCGGGACGCAGCTGCCCGGCCTCGGCTGGGTCGACGCCGCCACCGTCGCCAACCTCCTCAAGGTTCTCCCCATGGACGTGGCCCGGGCCGTCCTCGACGCCGACACCGGCACCCTCGCCTCCCTGACCACCAGCGCCTACCGACCGAACAAGGCGATGCGGGACTTCGTGGCCACCCGGGACGGGACCTGCCGGATGTGGGGCTGCACCCGCCGCGCCGAGTACACCGACCTCGACCACACCAAACCCTGGCCCCAAGGCGCCACCTCACCGACCGACCTGGCGTGCCTGTGCCGACGGCACCACCGGCTGAAGCAGCAGGGCCGCTGGCACCCCACCCTCGACCCCGACGGCACCCTCACCTGGACCAGCCCCTCCGGCACGCGCCGCGCCACCGAACCCACCCACCGCCTCCTGCCGACGCCGGCTGAGCCAACGCTCGCCGCCGCGGCAGCACCTCCCCCGTTCTGACCGGCGGCACCCAGGCCGGGTTGCCGGCCTCGGTGCCCTGTCACCTGCACACCACGTGATCGGGACAGGTCGAACGACTGCTGGGGTCAGGCTCGGCTGTCGAAAAGGGTCACGCCGTCGCGGACGGTGAGCAAGCACTCGGGCAGCGGCAGGCCGCCGCCGAGACGGGGCAGGCCGGCGAGCCCGAGCTCGGCCACCGACCACGCGGCGAACGAGGCCGGCGCGCCGACGCGCAGCACTCCCGCGCCCTCGACCCCAGCCAGGCCCCAGCCCCCGGCGGTGTGCGACGCGAGAGCCGTCGCCGGGTCGAGCCGCTGGGACTCGTCGCGGTGCTCGACGGCGGCGCGTACCCCGGCCCACGGGGCGAACGGCGTGACGGGCGAGTCCGAGCCCATCGCGAGGCGCACCCCCGCCGAGGCGAACGAGCGCAGCGGGTTGGTCGCCACGCCCCGGTCGGCGCCGAGCCGCTCGGCGTACATCCCCTCGCGGCCACCCCAGTAGGCGTCGAAGGCGGGCTGCACGCTGGCCCCGATGCCGAGTCGCGCCATGGTGGCGATGCCGGCGTCGTCGATCATCTCGGCGTGCTCGAGCCGGGGCCGTGACGCGCGCACCGCGGCATCCCCCACCAGCTCGGCGGCCCGCACGAAACCCTCGAGGACCAGGTCCATCCCCGCGTCCCCGATGACGTGGAAGCCGCTGGTGATCCCGGCCGCAGCACAGGCCGCCACGTGGTCGCGCACCCCGGCCACGTCACGGTAGGCGGTGCCGCGCACGCCCGGGGCGTCGGCGAAGTCGTCGCGCAGGAGGCAGGTGTGCGAGCCGATCGAGCCGTCGATGTTGAGGTCACCGGCCAGGCCGTGGGCGCCGTGCAGCGCCATCAGCGCCCGCGCCTGCTCGGGCTCGGTCACCGCCTCGGCCCAGTACCCGATGACGCCCGGCAGGTCGCCGCGGCGCCCCAGGTCGAGGACGTCGGCGAAGTCCTCGGCCGAGGTCAGCAGCGGCCCCCCGCACTCGTGCACCGAGACGATGCCGGCCGCGGCGGCGGCGCGCAGCGCGGTCTCGATGTCGTCGCGCCGGCCGGCCGGGGTACGCGCCGCGTCGAAGGCGGCGCGGGCCGCGTTCTTGGCGTCGCGGACGACGAACCCCGACGCGCTCCACCCGTCCAGCGCCGCCGCGCCCGACGCCGCCGCCAGCGCCGACGACACCACGGCCGAGTGCCCGTCGATCCTCGACGCGTAGACCACCCCGCCCGCGCTGGCCCGGTCGAGCTCCCGTGCCGTCATGGCTCGCTCGCGCGTCCAGTCCTGCTCCTGCCAGCCGTGGGCGAACACCGGCCGGCCCCGGGACGCCCGCACGGCCGCAGCGATGAGGTCGAGCGCCTCGGTCACGGTGCGCGTGCCGGCGAGGTCGACCCCGCGCATCCCGAGGCCGGTGTGGGACACGTGCGCGTGAGCGTCGACGAACCCCGGCAGCACCAGGGCCCCGCCCAGGTCGTGCACGACGTCCACCGCGTCGGCGTGCCGGTCGGCCCCGTCCTCGTCGCCCATCCACGCGACCCGCCCGTCGTCGCCGACGACCAGGGCGGTGGCCGCCTGGTGCTCGGGGGTCGAGAGGCGTCCACGGCGGAAGAGGGTCGTCGGCACGGGCGCCACTCTAGGTCCGCGGGGGCGGCGGGACGGGGTGGGGCTCAGCCCTCCGTGAGACGCGCCTCGAACAGCCCGCGCACGGCGTCGTCGCCGCGCAGCAGCTCGAGCGCGTACTCGGCGTGCCCGGGCACGTAGCCGTTGCCCACGAGCATCCGCACGTCGGCGGCCAGCCCCTCGGCCCCCAGCGCCGCCGCCGCGAAGTTGGTGGCCATCGAGAAGTAGATGATGGTGCCGCCCTGGGCCGTCGCGAGCACCGCCGGCTGCTCGCATCCGGGCACGTCGACGCAGACGACGGTGACGTCGGCCGGTCCCCCGGCCGCGGCCACCGCCTCCGAGAGCCCGAGCGGCGAGCGGGCGTCGGCGATGACGACCTCGTCGGCCAGCCCGGTGGTGCGCAGCACGGCCGCCTCCGCCTCGAACGGGACGACGCCGATGCGCCGCCCCGCCCCGGAGGCCCGCGCGGCCGCCAGCGACAGCGACCCCGACTTGCCGGCTGCCCCGAGGACCGCCACCGTGGGTGCGCTCCCCCGCGCCAGGTGCTCGCGCACCACGCGGCTGACCAGCGCCGGCGCGCCGCACACGTCCATGACCATCAGCGACAGGTCGGCCGAGAGGTCCTCGGGGAGCTTCGCGGCGATCGAGCGCCCGAAGAGGACGGCCGTCCCCTCGGCCGGCACCCGCTCGGAGCGCCCGTCCCACCGGGCCAGGGCGTCGGTGATGACCAGCGGCGTCAGCGACAGCGACACCAGCGTGGCCACCCGATCCCCCACAGCCAGCCCCAGCGGCGACTCCGGGCCGACCTCGGCCACGGTGCCCACGAGCATCCCGCCCGAGCCGGTGACCGGGTTCTGCATCTTGCCCCGCTCGGCCACGATGGCGAGCACCTCGGCCCGCACCGCGGCGCCGTCGCCGGCGTGCTTCTCGGACAGCTGCCGGAAGGACGCGGCATCCAGGTTGAGGGTCTCGACGTCGACGCGCACCTCGTCGGGCCACAGCTCCGGGCCGGCGTCGAGGACCCGGGCCGCCTGGGGCAGCGAGGCCCCCGCAGGGTCGACGACGCGGTGCAGGCCCACGGCCGAGCTGGGGGTCGATCGCACAAGATTCTCCTTGCTGAGCGACACGCTGCCGCACTTCTTACGGCGTGGTGGTGTCGGGGACGTCATCCGTCCCGTATCCTGCCACGCATGGCGCCGAGCATCGAGCAGCCCTACGCCTACCGGCGTCGGGACCTCATCGAACCCGACTGGACCCGACTCCCCGGCTGGCGTGACGTCACGCCGGCCGAGTGGCAGAACGCGCAGTGGCAGCGAGCCCACTGCGTCAAGAACGTCGCGCAGCTGCGCGCCCTCATGGGCGACCTGCTCCAGGAGCGGTTCTACGCCGACCTCGAGCGCGACCAGGCCGAGCGCGCGACGATGTCGATGCTCGTCCCCCCGCAGATGCTCAACACGATGGTCCCCGCCACCTCCGAGCCGATGCCCGCCGCGGGCGCCGCGTTCACCGAGGCGTTCTACGCCGACCCGGTGCGCAGCTACATGCTGCCGGTCTTCTCCGACCGCCGCACCGACTGGTCGAGCCACCCCTTCGCCACCCGCGACAGCCTGCACGAGCACGACATGTGGGCCGTCGAGGGCCTCACCCACCGCTACCCCACCAAGGTCCTGGCCGAGATGCTGCCGACCTGCCCCCAGTACTGCGGGCACTGCACCCGGATGGACCTGGTCGGCAACTCCACCCCGCAGTTCACCAAGCTCAAGCTGGCCGGCAAGCCGGTCGACCGGTACGCCGCGATGCTCGACTACCTCCGGCGCACCCCCGGCGTCCGCGACGTCGTGGTCTCCGGCGGCGATGTCGCGAACATGCCGTGGCGCAACCTCGAAGGCTTCCTCGACCAGCTCCTCGACGTCGAGAACATCCGCGACATCCGCCTCGCCACCAAGGCCCTGATGGGCCTGCCGCAGCACTGGCTGCAGCCCGACGTCGTCGAGGGCGTCGGCCGGGTAGCGGCCAAGGCCCGCTCGCGCGGGGTCTCCCTGGCCATCCACACCCACGTCAACAACGCCGAGTCCGTGACGCCGCTGGTGGCGCAGGCGGCTCGCACCATGCTCGAGGCCGGGGTCCGCGACGTGCGCAACCAGGGCGTCCTGATGCGGGGCGTCAACGACAGCTCCGAGCAGCTCCTCGACCTGTGTTTCGCCCTCCAGGACGAGGCCTCCATCACGCCGTACTACTTCTACATGTGCGACATGATCCCGTTCTCCGAGCACTGGCGGCTCTCGCTCGCCGAGGCGCAGCACCTGCAGCACGCGATCATGGGCTACCTGCCCGGCTTCGCCACCCCGCGCATCGTGTGCGACGTGCCGTTCGTCGGCAAGCGGTGGGTGCACCAGGTCGACAGCTACGACACCGAGAAGGGGATGTCGTTCTGGCGCAAGAACTACCGCACCTCCATCGAAGGTGACGACGCCGAGGCCCTGTCGCGCGAGTACGTCTACTACGACCCGATCTACACCCTCCCCGAGGCCGGGCAGCGCTGGTGGCGCGACAACCACGACATGGGCGCGGTGCACGAGGCCGCCCTGGTCGGGGCGGGCGCCAGCCACGCTGCGTCGGTGGCCGACCTCGGCTGACCCTCGCCCCTAGGCTCGGCGGTATGGCTCGCCGCGCCGCCTCCGGGACGCCCGCCACCGTGGCCCTCACGGCGGCGGGCGTCGCGTTCACCCAGCACGCGTACGAGCACGACCCGGCGGCGCCGTCCTACGGGCTCGAGGCCGCCGCGGTGCTGGGGCTGCCGGCCGAGCAGGTCTTCAAGACCCTCGTCGTCGACACCGGGGCCGGCCTGGCCGTGGGGGTCGTGCCCGTCGCGGGGCAGCTCGACCTCAAGGCCATGGCCGCCGCGCTCCGGGTCAAGCGCGTCTCGCTGGCCGACTCCGCCGCCGCCGAGCGCTCATCCGGCTACGTCGTCGGCGGCATCTCGCCGGTCGGCCAGAAGCGGGCCCTGCCGACCGTGGTCGACGAGAGTGCTGAGCTCTACGACGTCGTGTACGTCTCGGGCGGGCGCCGGGGGCTCGACCTGGGCCTCTCCCCCGCTGACCTGGTGCGGGTCACCGGCGCGGTCGTGGCCGACATCGGCCGCTAGTCGCCGCCTGGCTCACTCCCACGGGGTCGACAGCACCACCGTCGTGCGGGTCGACACGTGCGCGGCCCCGCGGATGCGGGCGATGAGCTCCTCGAGCTCGGTGGGGGTGGCGACCCGGACCTTGAGGATGTAGTTCTCGTCGCCGGCGACCGAGTGGCACTCCTCGATCTGCGGGATGTCGCGCAGCCGCTGCGGGACGTCGTCGGGCGCGGCCGGGTCGAGCGGCGTCACCGACATGAACGCCGTCAGCTGCCGGCCGAGCGCGGGGTGGTCGACCTTGGCGGTGTAGCCCCTGACCACGCCGCGCTCCTCGAGCCGCCGCACCCGCTGGTGCACGGCCGAGGTCGACATCCCGAGAGCCTTCCCGAGGTCGGTGTAGCTGATCCGCCCGTCCTGGGTGAGCAGGTCGACGATCCGCCGGTCGAGGTCTTCCACGAGGGTCAGCGTAATGCCGGGGCCGCTCGGGCGTCGGGACCTCTCGGCAGGCCCATCGTCGTCGCCGGGCTCCCCTAGGCTCGGCCCATGCCGCTGGACCCGCACCGCCCCGAGAAGCTGCTCCTGCTCGACTCCGCCTCGCTGTACTTCCGGGCGTTCTACGGCGTGCCCGACCAGCGCAAGGACGAGTCCGAGACGCCGACCAACGCGCTGCGCGGCTTCCTCGACATGATCGCCACCCTGGTCACGGCCCACCGGCCGACCCATCTCGTGGCGTGCTGGGACGACGACTGGCGGCCGCAGTGGCGCGTCGACCTCGTGCCGACCTACAAGACGCATCGGCTCACCGACGGCTCCGCCACCGCCGAGGAGAGCCCGGACGACCTCACCCCGCAGGTGCCGCTCATCCGCGAGGCGCTGGCCGCGGTCGGCATCACCCGCCTCGGGGTCGCGCACCACGAGGCCGACGACGTGATCGGCACCTTCGTCGCGCGCAACCGGGGTGTGCGGGCGGTGGATGTCGTCACCGGCGACCGCGACCTGCTGCAGCTGGTCGACGACGCCCACGGCATCCGGGTGCTCTACACGGGCAAGGGCGGGGTGCGCGACCCCGACGTCGTGACCCAGGCGTTCCTGCGCGAGAAGTACGGCGTCGACACCGGCGCCGCGTACCTCGACATGTCGGTGCTGCGCGGCGACACCAGCGACGGGCTGCCCGGGGTCAAGGGCATCGGCGACAAGACCGCCGCCGCCCTCATCGCCCAGTACGGCTCCCTCGCCGGGCTGCGCGCCGCCGTCGACGCCGGCGACCCCGCCATCAAGGGGGCCCGGCGCACGAACCTGGAAGCGGCCACGGCCTACCTGGACGTCGCCCCGACCGTCGTGCGGGTCGTCCCTGACGCGCCGCTGCCCGACGTCGACCCCGTCCTGCCCACCGAGGTCGCCGACCGCCTCGCCCTCGACGAGCTGGCCGCGCGGCACGGCATCGAGAACCCCGTGGGCCGGCTGCTCACGGCCCTCGGTCTGGCCTGACGCCGGGTCGACCCCAGCGGTCAGTCGAGCCGGTCGGCGGCGACCACACCGCGCAGCACGGCGTCGACCGCCTTGCGGGCCGTGCGCCGCAGCTCGGGGTCGAGGGCGGCGTGGCCGATCTGCCCGAGCAGGTCGACCAGCTGCTTGCAGCGGCGCACGAAGTCACCGGCCGCCATGTCCTGGCCCCGCAGCACGTCGTCGAGCCGGCCGCCCGAGGCCCACCGGTGCACCATCCACGCCATCCCACCGTCGGGCATCGAGGTGGTGGGCAGGTCGTGCTCGGTCTCGAGGTCCTGGATGCGCGACCAGAGCCGCTCCATCTCGCGCACCGCCTCGGCCACCTCGTCGTTGGGCATGCGCGGCGAGACGTCGGCCTCCTCGTGCCGCGGCTCGTGCACCAGCGACGACACCGCGGCCGCGAGCCCTGGGGCGTCGAGGCGCTTCCAGACGTCGTGGCGCAGGCACTCGGCGGCCAGCAGGTCCTTCTCGGTGTACAGCCGTCGCAGCCGCTCACCGCGCTCGGTCACGACGGTGCCCCGCTCCTCGACGTAGCCGAGCTCCTCGAGCGCCTCGCAGATGCGGTCGAAGGTGCGCGCCACCGTGTTGGTGCGGCCCTCGACCCGGCGCTGCAGGCCGGTGGTCTCGCGCTTGAGCCGCCACCAGCGCTCGGCCCAGCGCGCGTGCTCCTCGCGGCGCGGGCAGGCGTGGCAGGGATGGCTCTGCAGCTGGTGGCGCAGGTGGTCGACCAGCTGGGTGTCGTTCGCCTCGCCGCGGCTCGCCCGGCCCCGCTGCGACGGGGCGTCCTCGATGCCGCGGGGTGTCGCGATCCGCAGTGACGTGGCCAGGTCGCGGCGCGACTTGGGCGACTTGGGGTTGAAGTGCGGCGGGACCTTGACGTGCGCCATGGCCTCCACCGGCTCGGGCACGTCGACCAGGGTGAGCCGCCGGAACTGCTTGTCCTCGGTGACCACGGCCGGCCCCGTGGGTGCGCCGCGGGCGGTGCGCGCGGGCTGAACGACCACGGCCCACCCCGCCCGCCGCCCGGACGGGATGCGGATGACATCGCCGATGCGCAGCTTCTCCATCGAGATCGCGGCCTCGGCGCGCCGGGAGGCCGCGCGCGCCTTGCGGCCGTCCTTCTCGGCGTCGACCAGCTCGCGGCGGATGCGCGCGTACTCGCGGAAGTCGCCGTAGTCGCAGTGCATGGCCTCGGCGTAGCCGTCGAGACCCTCCTCGCTCCTGCGGATCTGGGTGGCGATGCCGACGACGGCCCGGTCGGCCTGGAACTGTGCGAACGAGGTCTCGAGCACCTCGCGGGCGGTCTCGCGCCCGACCTGCGCGACCAGGTTGACCGCCATGTTGTAGGTGGGCCGGAAGCTGGAGCGCAGCGGGTACGTGCGGGTCGTGGCCAGACCGCCGACGGCCATCGGGTCCACCCCGCGCGCCCACTGCACCACCGCGTGACCCTCGACGTCGATGCCGCGCCGCCCGGCGCGCCCGGTGAGCTGGGTGTACTCGGCCGGCGTGATGTCGACGTGGGCCTCGCCGTTGTACTTGACCAGCTTCTCGAGCACGACGGTGCGCGCGGGCATGTTGATGCCGAGCGCCAGGGTCTCGGTGGCGAACACGGCCCGGATGCGGCCGTCGGTGAACAGCTCCTCGACGATCTCTCGGAACAGCGGCAGCATCCCCGCGTGGTGCGCGGCGAACCCGCGGCTCAGGCCCTCGGCGAAGTCCCAGTACCCGAGGACGCCGAGGTCCTCGTCGGCCAGCGACTCGACCCGCTCCTCGACGTGACGGCGGATGCGCTCCCCCTCGCGCTCGGGCACCAGCCGCGTGCCGGCGGCCAGCAGCTGCCCGACGGCGGCCTCGCACCCGACCCGGCTGAAGATGAAGGTGATGGCGGGCAGCAGGCCCTCGCGCTCGAGGTCCTCGATGACCTCCGCTCGGCTCGCTCCCCCGCCCGGGCGGCTGCCCCGGGCGAAACCCCGCCCGCCGGCGCCGCCCCCCGGGCCCCGCGGCGGCGTGTGGTCGCGCCGGTTCCTGCCGCCCCGCCCGCTCGCCGGCCCTCCCAGCCGCCGGGCGTCCTCGACGTGGCGGCCGCGCTCCTCGGCGCCCCGGATGGCGTGCAGGAGATCGGGGTTGACGCGGTTGCCCGCGAACAGGTCGAACATCGTGGTGCCGACCATCATGTGCTGGAACAGCGGCACCGGCCGGTGCTCGGAGACGACGACCTCGTGGTCGCCGCGCACCTGCGCCAGCCACGCGCCGAACTCCTCGGCGTTGCTCACGGTGGCCGAGAGCGAGACCACCTGCACCGACTCGGGCAGGTGGATGATGACCTCCTCCCAGACGGCGCCGCGGAACCGGTCGGCCAGGTAGTGCACCTCGTCCATGACGACGAAGCCGAGCCCGGTGAGGGTCGAGGAGCCCGCGTACATCATGTTGCGCAGGACCTCGGTGGTCATCACGACGACCGGCGCCTCGCCGTTGACCGAGGAGTCGCCGGTGAGCAGGCCGACGTTCTCGGCGCCGTGGGCGCGCACCAGGTCGTGGTACTTCTGGTTCGAGAGGGCCTTGATCGGGGTCGTGTAGAACGCCTTGCGGCCGGTGGCGAGAGCCAGGTGCACCGCGAACTCGCCGACGATGGTCTTGCCGGCCCCGGTGGGCGCCGCGACCAGCACGCCGCGGCCGGCCTCGACCGCCTCGCAGGCGCGCAGCTGGAAGTCGTCGAGCGGGAACTCCAGGCCGGCGGCGAACCGGCCGAGCTCGGAGCGTTCCCGGCGGGCTCGCGCCGCGGCAGCGGCGTACCGCTCGGCGGGACTGGGCATGACCTCAGGCTACGTCAGGGCACCCACTCCGCCGCCGCATCCCCGCACGTGCCGAGCTGTGGCGGTCGCGGGCGGTCCGCGGGCTCAGGCGAGCACCGACAGCGCGCCGGGCACGACCTCGAGGTCGAGGGGCAGCGGCCCGAACCGCTCGCCGTCGGCGTACGCCACGATGCCGGTGGCCTCGAGCCGCACCGTGCGGGCCCGCCGCACCTCGACGGCCGGATGCGTGACGTGGGTGCCCGAGAACACGCGCGGGAAGACCCGCAGGAACTCGGGCACCGGGATGCGGTGCAGCACCAGCACGTCGAGCAGGCCGTCGTCGAAGGCCGCATCGGGCGTGACCCGCATCCCGCCGCCGTAGGCCGGGCCGTTGCCGACCGCCACCAGCATCGCCTCGGTCTCGACCCGCTCGCCGTCGAGCACCAGCACGTACGGGATGGGCCGGAACACGGGCAGCTCGCGCAGGATGGCGAGGTTGTAGCGCATCGGGCCGCGGGGCCAGCGCCAGCCGTTGGCGCGCTCGTTGACCACGGCGTCGAAGCCCGCGGCCAGCACCCCCACGAACCAGCGCGCATCCCCGGCGTCCGTCACGGTGCGCGCGGCGTCGACCGCGCGCGTGCGGCCCGCCAGGATCCGCTCGACCGCCGCGGCCGCGTCGCGCACCGGCAGCCCGAGCTCGCGGGCGATGTCGTTCCCGGTCCCGGCCGCGACCACCCCCAGCGGCACGTCGGTACCGGCGCACAGCTGCGTGCCCAGGTGCACCATCCCGTCGCCCCCGGCGACCACCACGGCATCGACCGCCCGGTCGGCGACGGCCGCCCGGCCGCGCGCGAGGGCCCCGGCGGCGTCGGCCGCCGAGAGGTCGAGCACCTCGGCCCCGGCCGCCCGCAGCAGGGTGAGGGCCTCGAGCCCGATGCGCCGGCCAGTGTTCTTGCCCGAGGTGGGGTTGACGACCAGGCCGAGCCGGGTCACAGCTCCGAGGCCTCGGTGTCGTCGACGTCGAGCCACTCGGGCCGGTTGGCCTCCTTGCGCCGGTCGATGACGCGGCAGACGAACCACGCCCCGAAGTACAGCGCGGTCAGCGGCAGCGCGAACACGAACATCGTGAACGGGTCGGCCGTGGGGGTGGCGACGGCGGCGAACACGAAGATCAGCACGACCGAGACGCGCCAGCCCTTGATGAGGCGGGAGGCCGGCATCAGACCGATGGCGTTCAGCCCCACCAGCACGACGGGGAAGAGGAAGCCGATGCCGAAGACCAGGATGAAGCGGGTGACGAACGCGAAGTACATCGACGTCTGCTGGATGTTCGACGTCCCCGCCGGGCTGAGGCCGTAGAGGATCTGCAGGCTCTGCGGCAGGATCGCGTAGGCAAGGCCGCACCCCAGCAGGAACAGCGGGATGGTGGCGCCCAGGAAAGCCAGCGAGATCCGCTTCTCCTTGCGGGTCAGGCCGGGGACCACGAAGGCCCAGATCTGGTAGAGCCACACCGGGCTCGAGACGACCACGCCGACGAAGATCGACAGGCTGATCAGGTTCGACAGGGCCGAGGTGGCCTCACCGAAGTTGAGGCTGATCTCGTTCTGGGGGTTGGCCCGTGCGTAGCGGTAGAACGGCTCCGACAGGAACGCGAAGACCTGGTCGTAGTAGATCCCGGCCACGACCGAGGCCACGGCCACCGTCGCCGCCGCGATGAAGAGCCGGCGCCGGAACTCGCGGAAGTGCTCGGACAGCGTCATCCGGCCCTCGGGGTCGCGGGGGCGCCGACGCTTCAGGGCCATGGGGTGAGGAGGGGTACGCGCAGGGTCAGGCGAGCGGGCCGGACGGGTTGTCCGTGCGCGGGGTGCGCTCGTGCACCGCGTTGCCGTGGGGGTCGGGGGTCACCGCGTCGTCGACGGGCCGGGGGCGCACCACCGGGTCGCCCGCCCGCTCGCTGGCGAGGGACTCGCCGCGCACGGTCTCGGCCGAGGCGGCCGACTTGTTGGCCTCGTTGTCCTTCTTCATCTCGTCGACCTCAGACTTGAACACCCGGGCCGAGCGGCCCAGGCTGCGGGCCGCGTCGGGGAGCCGCTTCCAGCCGAAGATGACGATGACGAGCACCGCGATGATGATGATCTCAGTCGGTCCGAGCCTGCCCATGTGGGTCCATCCCCTTTGGTGGTGTGCGGTCTGTGGTGAGTCTACGCGGGCACCGGCCGGCGGCCGGGTGCCGGGCCGATGGTCCTCCGCGAGTCTGTGAGCGCGCTGTAGGCCGTACGCCTCGGGGGGCGGGTCTCAGGTGCTCCCGGCGTAGGCCGCGAGGGCCAGCTCGGCCCCCTCGCGGACCTCGGCCGCGACGTCGGCGGGCTCCAGGACGACCCCGCGGCCTCCGAGACGCCACAGCAGGCGGCGCAGCCAGGCCGTGTCGGCCGTGCGCAGGGTGACGACGAGACCGCCGCCCTCGTCGGCCGGCACGTCGCGCACGGAGTCGACGGCGTAGTAGTCGGCCACCCACGTCGCACCCGGCAGCAGGCGCAGGGTGACGGTGACGTCGTCGGGGGCCGGACGGAAGGTGCCGTCGGCGAGGTCGCGCTCGGTGGCCTCGGGCGGCGGCGTGCCGTCGACGTCGAGGACGGTGAGCTCCTCGACGCGGTCCATCCGGAACAGCCGGGTGTCCTCGGCCCGGTGGCACCAGCCCTCGAGGTACCACTGGCCGTCGATGCCGACGACCCGCATCGGGTCGACGTCGCGCTCGGTGGCCTCGTCGCGCGCGGGAACCACGTAGCGCAGGTGCACGCGGCGGCGGTCGGCGATCGCCGCGCGAGCCCGGGCCAGCAGCTCGGGCGAGCCCCCGTCGGCGACCTCCGCCCGCACCCGGTGGGCGGGGGCCGCGGCGTCACCGGCGGCCGACTCGAGCTTGGCCAGGGCGCGGTCGACGGCGTCGCGCTCGTCGAGGCCGGGTACCTCGCGCAGGGCCCGCAGGCCCACGATGAGGGTGACGGCCTCGTCGACGCCGAGGCGCAGCGGGCGGGCGATGGAGTCGGCGTTGCCGACGAAGACCCGGCCGCCCTCCCAGTCGGCCTCGATGAGCTCGTCGGGCATCTGCCCGTACCCGCAGAGGAAGAGCAGCCGCAGGTCGGCCTCGAGCTGCTCGGTGCTGACCCCGAGGTCGGCGGCGGCCCGGCCGAGGTCGATGCCCTGGCGGTTGACCAGCCAGGGGACCATCGTCAGGAGGCGGGCCAGCCGGGCGGTGGCGGTCTCGGGCGCGGCGGGCGGCATCAGGCCTCCCCTCCCCCGTGGGCGGCGGCGGCGCCCCGCAGCCGCTCGACCACCGCGTCGACCAGCTCGCGCGGCTGCTCGGCCACGACGTCGGCGCCGTAGCCCGCGAGCTCCTCGGCGAAGGCGTCGAGGTCGCCGTAGTCGAGGTCGACCAGCGACCAGGTGTCGTCGACCTCGCCGACGGTGCGGGCCCGGCGGCGCAGGGCGTGGCCGGCCCCCTGGCGCACCCGCACCACCGCGGGGCTGGGCGAGCTCGGCGGCGTGGCGGCGGACCGGGTCATGACCTGGGGCTCGTGGTCGGCGGGCACCTCGAACGCGCCGGGCCGGCCGAGCCGGCGCACCGTGCCGGTGATCCGCGAGAGCCGGAAGACCCGCGGCGCGCCACGGTCCTCGTCGTAGGCGTTGAGGTACCAGCGGCCGTGCCACGAGGCGAGCGACCAGGGCTGCACGTGCCGCTCGACCACGTCGGTCGCCTCGGGCCGGCGGTAGTCGAAGGCGATGCGCACCCGCCGCAGCACGGCGTCCTTCACGTCGTCGAAGGCAGGCTCGGTGGTGCGCAGCCGCGGCTCGATGCCGATGAGGGCGTCGACGTCACGCTCGACCCCGGCGGCCCGCAGCTTGCGCAGCGCCTGGGCGGCCGGCCCGGCCAGCGAAGCCTGGGCCCAGGTGCGGCTGGCCAGCCCCAGCACCGCGAGCTCGTCGGACTCGAAGGCGATGTCGGGCAGGGCGTAGTCGCGCTGGTGGATGCGGTAGCCCGGCTCGTCCTCCCACAGCGCGTCGATGTCCTCGGTGACGAGCGGGATGCCGAGCTCGCGCAGCTCGTCCTTGTCGCGCTCGAACATCCGCTCGAAGGCCTCGAGCGAGGCGTTGGCGCCGTACTGCGGCACCAGCTGGCGGATCTGGGCCTTGGCGAGGGGCCGGCGGGCGTAGAGGAGCACCAGGACCAGGTTGAGCAGGCGCTCGGTCTTGGTCTGGGCCGCACTGGGCGCACCACTCCCGGGCTGGCTGCTCACCGGGCAGACGCTACCCGACGGCTACGCTGCCCCGCGTGATGCAGTGGCGTGCCGGGACCGTGGTCGAGCAGGCCCGCGCCTGGGCCGGGGCGGCCGAGCTGGTGGTCGTCCTCGACGGGGCCTCGGAGCCGGTCCGGGCCCTGGCGTACACCGCCGTCACCGGGGTGCCGGCCCCCGGCGAGCGGGTGCTGCTCAACGCCTCGGCCCTCCTGCGCGGGCTCGGCACGGGGGGCCTGGCCTTCGTGGTGGCCCGCCCCGACATGCTGCCGCCCGACCCGGAGCCGGGCCCGGGGCACATCGTCAAGGCCCGCTACACGCCGCTCCAGCAGATGCTGCTGGCGGTCGACGAGCAGGAGAGCCCCCACCACGACGTCCTGGCGGCGGCCGACGACCTGGCCGGGATGCCGGTGGTGGCCGCCGACCTGCACTCGGCCCTGCCCGCGGTGCTGGCGGGCATCCGGGCCGTCGCGCCCGGCGCGCGGGTCGCCTACGTCATGACCGACGGTGGCGCCCTGCCGGCCGCGTTCTCGCGGGCCGTCGCCGGGCTGCGCGAGGCGGGCTGGCTGGCCGCCTGCCTGACCGTGGGCCAGGCCTTCGGTGGCGACCACGAGGCCGTCACCGTGCACACCGGGCTGCTGGCCGCGCGGCACGTGGTGGGCGCCGACGTGGCCGTGGTGGCCCAGGGGCCGGGCAACGTCGGCACCGGCACGCGCTGGGGCTTCTCGGGCGTGGCGGCGGCCGAGGCCCTGCACGCCGCCGACGTCCTCGGTGGCCGGTCGGTGGCCGCTCTGCGCGTGTCGGGCGGTGACCGGCGCGAGCGGCACCTCGGCATCAGCCACCACAGCCGCACCGCCTACGGGCGGGCCCTGCTCACCCCGGCCGACCTCCCCCTGACTCCCCTGCCCGACCCGGCGCTCGACGCCCGGGTGCGCGAGCAGGCGGCCGAGCTCGTCGCCGGTGCCCGCGCCCGCCTCACCCTGGTCGAGGTCGCCGGCGCCGGGCTGGTCGAGGCCCTCGGCGCCAGCCCCGTGCCCCTCACGACGATGGGGCGGGGTCCGGATACGGACCCCACCCCGTTCCTCGCGGCCGCGGCCGCCGGTGCTCACGCCGCCGCGGCGGCCGACCCGGTGCTCAGCGCACGTCCATGAGGTCGACGACGAAGACCAGCGACTCGCCGGGGCCGATGAGGCCGCCCGCGCCCCGGTCGCCGTAGGCCTTGTGCGGCGGGATGGTCAGCTTGCGGCGGCCGCCGACCTTCATCCCGACGATGCCCTCGTCCCAGCCCGCGATGACCATGCCGACGCCGAGGCGGAACTCCAGCGGGGCACCGCGGTTCCAGGAGGCGTCGAACTCCTCGCCGGTGGAGTGGGTGACCCCCACGTAGTGGGCCGAGACGGTGCTGCCGGGGGTGGCCTCGGCGCCGTCACCGACGGTGATGTCCTCGACCACCAGGTCGGTGGGCGGCTGGTCGCCGGGGAAGTCGACCTCGGGCTTGGTGGGCTCGCTCATGGTGCTCTCCTGTCGGGGGGTGGGGCGGGCGTGCAGAGGCGGTCAGTACGCGGCCAGGATGTCGACGACGAACATCAGGGTGTCGGTGCCCTTGATCTTGTCGCCGCTGCCGGCGGCGCCGTAGCCGTCCGCCGGGGGGATGACGAGCAGCACGCGGCTGCCGACCTTCTGGCCCAGCAGGCCGTTGTCCCAGCCCTTGATGACCTGGCCCTGGCCGATGGGGAACTCGAAGTACGGCTGCTCGGGGCGGCTGGCGCTGGAGTCGAAGACCTCACCGTTGCGGTAGAGCGCCCCGGTGTAGGCCACCCGCACCGTCTGGCCCTTCTGGACGGCCGGGCCGGTGCCCTCGATGAGCGGCTGCACCACGGTCTTGGTGGGGGGCTTCACGCCCTTCGGGGCGGTGATGGCGGCGGGCTTGCCGGCGTTCATCACGACGGTGGGCAACCCGGCCTTGGGGGCTACGGCGGTGCCGGTGGCCTCCTTGAGGACCTTGGCCGTGCTCAGCAGGTCGACGACGAAGACGACCGGGTCGTCCTTGCCGACGCCGAGCGTCTGGTTGCCGGTGGCGCCGTAGGCGTCGGCCGGGGTGGAGGCGATGACCACCCGGGAGCCCAGCTTCTTGCCGGGGATCTCGCTCTTGAAGGACGCGAACAGGTCGGCCGCCGCGAGGTCGAGACCCACGGGCCCCTGCTTCCAGGTGCTGGTGAGGACCTTGCCGCTGGTGCCGTTGACCAGGACCGCCTGCAGCGAGACGAGGTCGTCCTTCTTGACCGCCGCGCCGGTGCCCTCGGTGACGACCTTGGACTCGGTCTTGGTGAGCTTCAGCGGGGCCGCGACCTTGACGGTGGGCTCGGCCTTGGGGTCCGACCCGGTGACGGTGACGCCCGTGAGCGTGGACGACGGAGTCGAACCGGTCTCCTCACCGCAGCCGGTGAGCACGAGCGCGCCGGCGAGGGCAGCGGTGGACAGGACGGTGGTCAAGCGACGTGGCACGAGAACGGACCTTCGGTCGGGGGCGCTGCCGGGAAGCGGACAACAGCCATCCACGATAACCGCGGCTCTTGCGAACTCCCTCATCGCCACCTGGGAGGACGCCGGTCCGTCCAGGCTGCCGTGGCCGCCGGGGAGCCCGGCTCAGGTGGCCGACATCCCCTCGACCAATCGGTCGACGCGGGCGTCCTGCGCCAGGAACGGGTCCTTGCAGAGCACGGTGCGCTGCGCCTGGTCGTTGAGCTTCAGGTGCACCCAGTCGACGGTGAAGTCGCGGCGGTGCTCCTGGGCGGCGCGGATGAAGTCGCCGCGCAGCTTGGCCCGGGTGGTCTGCGGCGGCCGCACCTTGGCCTCGAAGACCTCGGGGTCGGAGACGACCCGGGCGATCCGGCCGCGGCGCTGGAGCAGGTAGAACAGCCCCCGGTTGCGGTCGATGTCGTGGTAGGCCAGGTCGATCTGGGCGAGCCGCGGGTGGTCGAGGTCGAGCCCGTGCCGGGTGGCGTAGTCCTCGATGAGCCGGTACTTGACGACCCAGTCGATCTCGCTGCCCACCAGGGCGAGGTTCCCGGTCTCGACGGCGGTGAGGGTGCGGTCCCAGAGGTCGAGGACGCGGTGGTGGAGGCTGTCGGTGGCCCCCTCGCGCGCGACGAACTCGACGGCCTTCTCGTGGTACTGGCGCTGGAGGTCCAGGGCCGAGAGCTCGCGACCGTTGGCCAGCCGCACCGTGCGCCGGCCGGTGAGGTCGTGCGAGATCTCGCGGATGGCCCGGATCGGGTTCTCGAGGGTGAGGTCGCGCATGACGACGCCGGCCTCGATCATCCGCAGGACCAGGTCGGCCGAGCCGACCTTGAGCATGGTGGTGGTCTCGGCCATGTTGGAGTCGCCGACGATGACGTGCAGGCGCCGGTAGTGCTCGGCGTCGGCGTGCGGCTCGTCGCGGGTGTTGATGATCGGCCGGCTGCGGGTCGTGGCCGACGACACGCCCTCCCAGATGTGGTCGGCGCGCTGGCTGAGCGCGTAGGACGCACCCTTGGTGGTGGTCACGAGCTTGCCCGCCCCGCAGGTCAGCTGGCGGCTGATGAGGAACGGCAGCAGGGTCTCGCTGAGGGCCTGGAACTCGCCCGAGCGGGTGACCAGGAAGTTCTCGTGACAGCCGTAGGAGTTGCCGGCCGAGTCGGTGTTGTTCTTGAAGACGTAGATGTCGCCGGCGACGCCGTCCTCGCGCAGGCGCACCTGGGCGTCGGCGACGAGGCCCTCGATGATCCGTTCCCCGGCCTTGTCGTGGGTCACGACCTGGCGCACGGAGTCGCACTCGGCGGTGGCGTACTCGGGGTGGGAGCCGACGTCGAGGTAGAGCCGCGAGCCGTTGGTCAGGAACACGTTGCTCGACCGGCCCCAGGCCACGACCTTGCGGAACAGGTAGCGCGCGACCTCGTCGGGGGTGAGGGTGCGCTGCCCCGCGGTGGAGCAGGTGATGCCGTACTCGTTCTCGATGCCGAAGATGCGGCGGGTGCCCCGGGTACTCACTCGGCCGGGCCGTCGTGCTCGGGGCGCTGGGTCTGCGGGTTGGTGGTGGCACTGCGCAGCGAGTCGCCCTCGTCGCCCTCGGGCACGTCGGCGGTCGGGTCGTCACTGCTCAGCAGGCGCGACAGCAGCTCGCCGGAGACCCGGCGGAAGCGCCGGCGCGGGCGGTAGCGGTCGAGGACGGCGACCTCGAGCTGCTCGGGCGAGAGGGTGCGGGTCTCCCCGCCGGCGGGGTCGGCGCCCAGCAGCCCCACGGCCAGCACGAGGGCCTCGGCCAGGTTCATCCCGGGTCTCCAGGCCGCGCGCAGCCCGGTGTCGATCTGCTCGGCGCCGCCGCCCATCGCGACGAAGCCCTGCTCGTCGGCCACCGAGCCGTCGTAGGTGAGTCGGTAGATCTGGTCGTGCTCGACGCTCGCGCCGACCTCGGCCACCACCAGCTCGACCTCGTAGGGCTTGGACTCCTGGGTGAACACGGTGCCGAGCGTCTGGGCGTAGGCGTTGGCGAGGCCGCGAGCCGTGACGTCGGAGCGGTCGTAGGAGTACCCCCGCAGGTCGGCGTAGCGCACGCCCGCGACCCGCAGGTTCTCGAACTCGGGGTACTTGCCGACCGCGGCGAACGCGATGCGGTCGTAGATCTCGGAGATCTTGTGCAGCGCGCGGCTGGGGTTCTCGGCCACGAACGCGATGCCGCCGTCGAACTGGAGCACGACGACCGCACGGCCGCGGGCGATGCCCTTGCGGGCGAAGTCGGCCCGGTCCTTCATCAGCTGCTCGGGCGAGACGTAGAACGGCATGCCGGCACTCATCGGGCACCCCCCGGGTCGTCGACGCGCGA
The DNA here is from genome assembly GCF_002846495.1 of Phycicoccus duodecadis. Lineage (NCBI taxonomy): Bacteria > Bacillati > Actinomycetota > Actinomycetes > Micrococcales > Intrasporangiaceae > Phycicoccus > Phycicoccus duodecadis. The sequence goes on along the minus strand of NZ_PJNE01000001.1, from coordinate 127,178 downwards.
CGCGAGCAAGGTGTCGACCACGACGGCGACGTCGTCCTCGGCGACGAAACGGGTGCCCTCGACGTCGACCACGCCGACCGTGGGCCAGATGCGGCGCCCGACGTCCGGCCCACCGGTGGCGGAGTCGTCGTCAGCGGCGTCGTAGAGCGCCTCGACGGCGATGGCGACGGCCTCGTCGAGGCTCTGCCCCCGCCGGAACCGCTTCTTCAGCGAGCCCCGGGCGAAGAGCGAGCCCGACCCGACGCTGTGGTGGTCGTGCTCCTCGTAGCAGCCGCCGGTGACGTCGTAGGAGAAGATCCGGCCGCGGGACTGCTCGAGGTCGTAGCCGGCGAACACCGGCACGACCGAGAGGCCCTGCATCGCCATCCCGAGGTTGCCGCGGATCATCGAGGCCAGGCGGTTGGCCTTGCCCTCGAGCGACATCAGCGCGCCCTCGATCTTCTCGTAGTGCTCGAGCTCGACCTGGAACAGGCGCACGAGCTCGATGGCGAGGCCGGCCGTGCCCGCGATGCCGACGAGGCTGTACTCGTCGGTGGCGAACACCTTCTCCATGTCGCGGTTGGCGATGATGTTGCCCATCGTGGCGCGCCGGTCACCGGCCATCGCGACCCCGCCGTCGAAGGTCACCGTGACGATGGTCGTGCCGTGCGGCGCCTCCAGGGTGGTGCCCGCGGGCAGGGTGCGCCGCGACGGCAGCAGGCTCGGGGCCTGCGCCGACAGGAACTCGGCGAACGAGGACGACCCCGGGGCGAGGAAGGCGTCGGGCAGGCGCCCGGACCCGGCTCCGGGGGTCACTGGCCACCCTTCTGGACGAACCCGCGGACGAACTCCTCGGCGTTGGACTCCAGGACACCGTCGATCTCGTCGAGGATGTCGTCGATGTCGCTCGTCTGCGCCGAGGCGGAGGCCGCGACGGGGACCGGGACGTCGACGTCGTCGGGGCCGTCGTCGCGCCGCTGCGGCTTGATCTGCTCCTGACCGGGCATGCTGACCGCTCCTTGAGGTGGGGACGTGTCCCGAGCCTAGTCGGACACCGGCGCGGGGCAGCGGTGGCGTCCCACCGGCGTGGCCCGGCGCCCCGGGTGAGCGCAGGGCACCCGGGGGCCCGCGCCCCCGCGCCCGTCCCCGACGAGCGCTGCCCAGAGGTACACGGCACCGGCAGGGCCGGGACGCGAGGACGAGGGGTGACCAGCAGACCACGGACCGGCGCCGGGCGCTCGTCGAGCGCGTCATGCCGGATCAGGGCTCGAGAGACGCGTTCCCGCCGTCGGCGGCAGTGCCGCTGTCGGCCGACGCGGCGAGTGCCCGCAGCAGCGAGGCGGCGTCGGGCGCCGAGCGGACGATCTCGCCCACCGCGGCCTCGGTCCCGCGCAGCGGCTCGAGCATCGGGACCCGCTGCAGCATCCGCTGGCCGGCGACGTCGAAGATGACCGAGTCCCAGGACGCCGCGACGACGTCGTCGGGGAAGCGCGCGAGGCAGGTGCCGCGGAACCAGGCGCGGGTGTCGGCCGGGGGCTCGGTGACCGCGCGCCGCACCTCGGCCTCGTCGACGAGCACCTCGAGGCGCCCCGTGGCCGCCAGCCGGTGGGCGATGCCGCGGTCGGCCCGCACGTCGGACCACTGCAGGTCGACGGCCTTCAGGCGGGGGTCGGCCCAGCCCAGGCCGTCGCGCTCGCGGTAGCCCTCGAGGACGGCCAGCTTGGCCACCCAGTCGACCTCGCGGCGGGCCTCCATCGGGTCGCGCCCGAGCTTGTCGAGGACCACCGACCACCAGTGCAGGACCTCGGCGGTGTCGGGGTCGGGCGCTCCGCCGGAGCGCTCGTCGACGAAGGCGGCCGCCCGGTCGTGGTACTCCCAGAGCAGCTCGACCGCGGTGAGCCGGCGCCCGTCGGCCAGCTCGAGGGTGGCCTTCAGGGTGGGGTCGTGCGACACTTCGTGCAGCGTGCCGACGGGCCGGCGCACGGTGAGGTCAGGCCCCATGGCGTCGGCCTCGATCATCGCGAGCACCAGCGAGGTGGTGCCCATCTTCAGCAGGTTCGCGACGTCGGCGTGGTTGCAGTCGCCGAGGATGACGTGCAGCCGCCGGTACTTGTCGGCCACCGCGTGCGGCTCGTCGCGGGTGTTGATGATGGGGCGCTTCAGGGTGGTCTCCAGGCCCACCTCGACCTCGAAGAAGTCGCTGCGCTGGGCGATCTGGTAGCCGGCGGTGCGCGAGTCGACGCCGATGCCGACCCGCCCGCTGCCGCACATCACCTGGCGTGCGACGAAGAACGGCGTCAGGTGCCGCACGATCGCGGCGAACGGCGTGGCCCGCGACATCAGGTAGTTCTCGTGGGTGCCGTACGAGACGCCCTTGCCGTCGGCGTTGTTCTTGTAGAGGTTGACCCCCGGCGGCACCGTGGCGAGGCGCTCGACGGCCTCGCGCATCACCAGCTCGCCGGCGCGGTCCCAGGTGACGGCGGCCCGCGGGGTGGTGACCTCGGGCGAGCTGTACTCGGGGTGGGCGTGGTCGACGTAGAGGCGGGCGCCGTTGGTCAGCACCACGTTGGCCATCGTGGGGTCCTCGAGCTCGTCGGTGAGCTGGGTGGGGTGGGCCTGGGCCCGGCCCATGTCGAAGCCGCGGGCGTCGCGCAGGGGGGCCTCGTCGGCGTAGTCCCAGCTGGCGCGGGCCGGCCGGATGCCGCGCGAGCGGGCGTAGGCGGTGACGACGTCGCCGGAGGCGACCATGGGGTTGGCCTGCGGGTCGCCGGGGACGACGATGCCGTACTCGGTCTCGATCCCCATCACCCGGTGCACGGTCATGGCTCGACCATACTGAGCCGATGCGCAGCTACCGGGGCATGCCCCCGCTCACGACCCTGCTGACCCTGGCCGTCGACCGGCTCGGCACGCCCGTCGAGCGCCTCGACCTCGACGGCATCCAGCAGGTGCGGACCAAGGTCCTCCCGACGGGCCGGCTGGCGCAGCTGGTCACCGGCCCCGTCGACCCGGCGGTCGGCATCACCTTCGGCACCGCCCCGGCGCGCGACGAGCACGAGATCCCGCTGCGCATCTACCGGCCGCGGGCGCTGCGCGATGCCCGCACCGACGTGCCCGTCATCATGTGGTTCCACGGCGGCGGCTGGGTGTGGGGCAACGTCGTCGACTACGACCCGATCTGCACGTACCTGGCCGCCGAGGTGGGCGCGGTCGTGGTGTCGGTCGACTACCGGATGGCGCCCGAGCACCGCGCGCCGACCGCGGCCCACGACTGCGTCGACGCCACGACCTGGGTGGCCGCCTCGGGCGACGTGCTGCGGGCCGACATGTCGCGGATGGCCGTGGCGGGCGACTCCGCCGGCGGCAACCTGGCGGCCGTGGTGGCCCAGGTGATGCGCGACGCCGGGATGGCCAACCTGCGCCACCAGGCTCTGGTCTACCCGGCCACCGACCTGACCATGGCCTCCCCCAGCCTCGCCGAGCACGCCGACGCCCCGATCCTCAGCCGCCGCTCGGTCGACGCCTTCCGCGACCACTACCTGCCGGCCGGCGAGGACCCCCGAGACCCGCTGGTCTCGCCGCTGTTCGGCGACCTCCACGGGCTGCCGCCGGCCCTGGTGCAGACCGCCGACCTCGACCCCATCCGCGACGACGGCGTCCGCTACGCCGCCGCGCTGGAGGAGGCGGGGGTCCCCGTGCGGCTCACCAACTACCTCGGGGTGCCGCACGGCTTCGCCTCGTTCCCCGGGGCGACGGCCATCGGGCGCCAGCACCGGCTCGAGCTCGTCACCGAGCTGTCCCGGGCCCTGCGCCCCTCGGGCGCCCAGTAGCCTGACGCCATGCGCGAGATCGTCGTCTTCTCCGGGTCGGCGCACCGCGAGCTCGCGCACGACATCTGCGACGCGCTCGGGGTGCCGCTGTCGGAGTCGGTGACCAGCCGGTTCAGCAACGACTGCCTCCAGGCCCAGCTGCTGGCGAACTGCCGCCAGCGCGACGTCTACATCGTCCAGCCGCTGGTGCCGCCGACCCAGGACTCGCTGATGGAGCTCCTGCTGATGGTGGACGCCGCCCGCGGCGCCTCCGCGGCCATGGTCACGGCGGTCATCCCCCACTTCGCCTACGCCCGCTCCGACAAGAAGGACGCCTCCCGCATCTCGCTCGGGGGCAGGCTGGTGGCCGACCTCATCGCGACGGCCGGGGTCGACCGGGTCATCACGATGAACCTGCACGCCCCTCAGGTGCACGGGTTCTTCTCGGTGCCCGTCGACCACCTCACCTCGCTCGGCGAGCTGGCGGCGCACTTCCGCGAGGGCGACCTCACCGGCAGCGTCGTGGTCTCCCCCGACCTCGGCAACGCCAAGGACGCCACCCAGTTCTCCCGGCTCCTGGGCCTGCCGGTGGCTGCCGGCTCCAAGCGCCGCCTGGCCGACGACCGCGTCGTCATCGACTCGATCGTCGGTGATGTCGAGGGCAAGCGCGCCATCGTGCTCGACGACGAGATCGCGACCGGCGGCAGCATCGTCGAGCTGCTCGACCGGCTGGCCGACCACGGGGTCACGGAGGCCGCGGTGGCCTGCACCCACGGGCTGTTCGCCGGCAACGCCGTCGAGCGCCTGCGCGGCCACCCGATGATCTCCGAGGTCGTCACCACCGACACCGTGCCGCCGCCGCCCGGCTGGCCGGCCCTGAAGGTGCGCTCGGTCGCGGGGCTGTTCGCCGAGGCCATCAAGCGCATCCACGAGGGCGAGTCGGTCTCGAGCCTGTTCGACGGCGTCGACCCCACCCACGCCCCGCCGCGGCAGCGCTCGCTCTTCGAGCGGGTCGGCGGATGAGCCGCCTCCTGCCCGCGTTCCTCGACGTCGTGCTGGTGCTGGTCTTCGCCGCCGTCGGCCGGCGTTCGCACGCGGAGGGGTTCGACCTCGCCGGTATCGCCCGCACCGCCCTGCCCTTCCTGGTGGGGACGGCGGCCGGGTGGCTGCTGGCGAGCATCGTCCTCGACGGCGGCCCGCGCACGCTGGGCTTCGGCGCGCTCGTCGTGCTGTCGACGGTCGCCGTCGGGATGGTCCTCCGGGCGGTCGCGGCCCAGGGGGTGGCGGTCTCGTTCGTCGTCGTGGCGACCGTGGTGCTGAGCGTGTTCCTGCTGGGCTGGCGCCTGGTCGCCCGCCTGCTGCCCGTCTGACCGCCGTCCCCTCGCTCAGGCGACCTGGCGGACGACCTCGGCCAGCAGCGGGTAGACGGCCTCGTCGGTCGGGTTCGCGCTGCTCAGGATCACGTGGTCGATGCCCGCCTCGGCGAGGCGGCCCAGCCGTTCGACGGCCTGGTCGACGGTGTGCGGCCGCACGCCGTCGGGCAGCGAGGCGCCGGTGTCGAGGGTCAGGGCCGCCAGGCAGGTCTTCGAGATGTCCCCGTAGTCCCGTCCCACGGCGTCGCAGTGCCCGCGCAGGACCTCGAGCTTGTGCGGGATGCCCTCGGGGCCGAGCCCAGTGTCGAACAGGTTGCACGCGTCGGCGTACTGCGCCACCAGCCGGAGCGTCTTCCTCTCGCCGCCCCCGCCGACCATGATCGGCGGGCGGCGGACCGGCTGCGGGTGGTTCAGCGGGCGCTCGAGCGAGACCTGCCGGCCCTGGAACGCCCGGTCGTCGTCGGCGAACATCCGGTGGGCGAGCTGGAGGGTGTCCTCGAGCAGCTCGAACCGGTCCCGGGTGGACGGGTAGGGGATCCCGAGACCGCGGTGCTCCTCCTCGTACCAGGCGGCGCCGATGCCGAGCCAGGCGCGGCCACCCGAGAGGACGTCGAGGGTCGTCACCGTCTTGAGCAGCACGCCCGGGTGGCGGTAGGTGACGCCGGTGACCAGCGTCCCGAGCTCGATCTGCTCGGTCACGGCGGCCGCGTGCGCCAGGGCGGTGTAGCCCTCGAGCATGTCGTCCTCGGGCGGCCCCATCATCGAGATCTGGAAGAGGTGGTCCATCACCCAGAGCGAGGCCAGCCCCGCCCGGTCGGCGTTCTGCGCGATGCGGCGCCACGTGGCACCGGTCGTGGCGGGCGCCCCGGTCCACGCGAACCGGCTGACCTGGAGTCCGAGCTTCATGCCCCCATCCTCCCCCGGGCGGACGGCGGCCGGGAGCTCAGGGGCGGGCGTCAGAGGTACTGGCCGGTGTTGGCGACGGTCGCCACGGACTTGCCGGGCTCGGTGCCCTCCTTGGTCTTGATGAGCGTGCGGATGTACACGATCCGCTCGCCCTTCTTGCCCGAGATGCGCGCCCAGTCGTCGGGGTTGGTCGTGTTCGGCAGGTCCTCGTTCTCACGGAACTCGTCGGTGCACGACTGCAGCAGGTGCTCGACCCGCAGGCCGCGCTGGCCGGTGTCGAGCAGGTCCTTGATCGCCATCTTCTTGGCGCGGTCGACGATGTTCTGGATCATCGCGCCGGAGTTGAAGTCCTTGAAGTACAGGATCTCCTTGTCGCCCCCGGCGTAGGTGACCTCGAGGAAGCGGTTCTCCTCCTCCTCGGTGTACATCCGCAGCACGGTGGCGTCGATCATCGCCTGCACGGCCAGGTCCTCGGAGCCGCCGTTCTGCGCGACGTCGTCGGGGTGCAGCGGCAGGCTCGCGGTGAGGTACTTGGCGAAGATGTCGCGCGCGGCCTCGGCGTCGGGGCGCTCGATCTTGATCTTCACGTCGAGCCGGCCAGGGCGCAGGATCGCGGGGTCGATCATGTCCTCGCGGTTGGAGGCGCCGATGACGATGACGTGCTCGAGCCCCTCGACCCCGTCGATCTCGGCCAGCAGCTGCGGCACGATCGTGGTCTCGACGTCGGAGCTGACGCCCGAGCCGCGGGTGCGGAAGAGCGACTCCATCTCGTCGAAGAACACCACCACGGGGTAGCCCTCGTTGGACTTCTCGCGGGCGCGCTGGAAGATGAGCCGGATGTGGCGCTCGGTCTCGCCGACGTACTTGTTGAGCAGCTCGGGACCCTTGATGTTCAGGAAGTAGGACTTGCCCGGCTCGCGGCCCTCCTTCTCGGCCACCTTGCGGGCCAGCGACGCCGCGACGGCCTTGGCGATCATCGTCTTGCCGCAGCCGGGCGGGCCGTAGAGCAGGACGCCCTTCGGGGGCTTGAGCTGGTGCTCGGTGTAGAGGTCGGGGTGCAGGTACGGCAGCTCGACGGCGTCACGGATGGCCTCGATCTGGCCGCTGAGCCCCCCGATGTCGCTGTAGTCGATGTCGGGCACCTCCTCGAGGACGAGGTCGGCCACCTCGGCCTTGGGGATGCGCTCGTAGACGAACCCCGAGCGCGGCTCGAGCAGCAGGGCGTCGCCGGCTCGCACCTTCTCGCCGGCCAGCGACGCGGCCATCCGGCAGACCCGTTCCTCGTCGGCCTGCGCCACCACGAGCACGCGACCGTCCTCGAGGACCTCCTTGCACATCACGATCTCGCCGACGGTCTCGTAGCCGTGCGCGGCCACGATGTTCATCGCCTCGTTGAGCATCACCTCGCGGCCGGGGGCGAGGGCACCGGGCTCCAGGGACGGGCTGACGGCCACGTGCATCTTGCGGCCGCTGGTGAGGATGTCGGCGGTGCCGTCGTCGAAGAGCTCGATGACGGTGCCGTAGGCCGCCGGCGGCTGGGCCAGCCGGTCGACCTCGGACTTCAGCGTGACGATCTGCTCGCGCGCGTCGCGCAGGGTGCGCACCAGGCGCTCGTTCTGCGCCGACAACGTGGCCGACTGCGAACGGAGGGTCGCCAGGTCGCGCTCGAGGGCGCGCAGCCGCGTCGGGTCGGCCCCGCCACGGGCCCGCACGGCGGCGAGCTCGGACTCGAGGGAGCGGCGCTCGGCCTCGAGCCGCTCGCGGGCGCCCTCCTGCTCACGGGGCTCGTCGGTGCTCATGCTCGACGATAACCCGCGCGGTTCACGATGGCGCGGACGTCCCGGTGACCGAACGACGCACCTTGCGCACCCTCTTGTCCGACGGCACCCGCTCGCCGATGCTCTCGGGCGTCCAGTCGGCCTCGTCGGCCTCCTCGGCCACGACGTACCCGCCGCCCGGGCGGCGCTTGCGCAGTGGGGGCGTGACCCCCGGCGCCAGGCGGCGGGTGGTGATGAGGAAGCCGGTGTGCCCGTGCATCCGGTGCTGCGGCCGCACGGCCAGGCCCTCGAGGTGCCAGCCGCGCACCAGGGACTCCCAGGCCTGCGGCTCGGTGAAGGTGCCGTGGTCGCGCATGGCCTCGGCGACCTTCGACAGCTGGGTGGCGGTGGCGACGTAGCAGATGAGCACGCCGCCGGGCACGAGCGCCTCCGACACGACGTCGAGGCACTCCCAGGGCGCGAGCATGTCGAGGACCACGCGGTCGACCGAGCCGGCCTCGACCGCCCCGGGCAGGGTCTCGACGAGGTCGCCGACGGTGACCGTCCACGCCGGGTGGTCGCCCCCGAAGAACTCGCGGGCGTTGGCGCGGGCGATGTCGGCGAAGTCCTCGCGCCGCTCGAAGGAGTGGACGTGCCCGTCGTCGCCCACGGCGCGCAGCAGCGACATCGACAGCGCGCCCGACCCCACGCCGGCCTCGACGACCCGGGCGCCGGGGAAGACGTCGGCCATCATCACGATCTGCCCGGCGTCCTTGGGGTAGACCACGGCGGCGCCCCGCGGCATCGACATCACCCAGTCCGACAGCAGGGGGCGCAGCGCGAGGTACTGGACCCCGGCGGTGTTCGTGAGGGTGGAGCCGTCGGGCGCGCCGATGAGGTCGTCGTGCGCGAGGTGGCCGCGGTGGGTGTGGAACTGCTTGCCGGCACCGAGCGTGATGGTGTGCAGGCGCCCCTTGGGGTCGGTGAGCTGGACGCGGTCGCCCTCGGTGAAGGGCCCGCGCCGGCGGTCGGCTCCGGTGGCGGTCATGGCGGGGAGTCTAGGACCGCGCCCGGACGCGCCGGGCGGCGGCGTCGACCGTGGCGGCGGACGCGATGCCCCACACCGCCCCGGCCCGGGTGAGCACGACCACGGGGGTGCCGCCGGCGCTCATCGCGAGCAGCACCGGGGCCAGTCCGTCGTCGGGGCCAGCCTCGACGACGTTGCCGTCGGGGATGCGCGCGACCACCGCGCCGATGGGCGTGGAGGGTGCCGCGTCGTCGGCGGCCGAGTGCAGCAGGACCAGCGTCGGCCGCTCGTGCTCGTCGAGGCAGACCACGAGGTCGGGGTGGTCGCGCGCCACCGAGACGGGGGTGTCGCGCGGCAGGACCACGGCGGGCTCGGCGGCCTCGCCGACCCGCACCTGGTCGACGATGCGCTCGACCGGGGCGCGGCGGATGGCGGCCGAGGCGCCGCTCCACAGCACCCAGGCCATGACCAGCGAGACCACCAGGTTGACCAGGTCGGGCCGCTCGCCGTGGGTGAAGGGCAGGACGAGGAACCACAGCACGATCCCGACGGCCACGACCCGGCCCATCCAGCCGGCCACGAGCAGGCCGAGGTCGCGGCGCCGGGTGACGCCCCACACCAGCGACTGCACGGCCGCGCCGCCGTCGAGGGGCAGCCCGGGCAGCAGGTTGAACAGCGCCAGCAGGCCGTTGAGGAACGCGAAGGAGTAGGCGAAGGTGCCGGCGACGCCGGGGAAGGTCGCGGACGCGACGCCTCCGAGGGCCGCGAACGCCCCGTTGACGGCCGGCCCGCTGAGGGCCACGACCGCGGTGCGCCCCGGCGTCGCGGTGGACCCGTCGTACGCGGTGTGCCCGCCCCACACGGTGGCGACGATGCGGTGGACGCGGAAGCCGACGATGCGGGCGACCACGGCGTGACCCACCTCGTGGCCGACGACCGCGACGAAGATGGCCACCACCAGCCAGGCCGCGTAGGCGACCTCGAACCCGCGCCCGTACTCGTCGGCCGACAGCGACCCGCTCGCCGACTGGTAGCCCGTGACGGCGATGAAGACCGCCAGGATGAGCCACGTGCGGTCGAGGTAGATCGGGACACGAGCCACCGAGCCGATCCGCAGCGCACCCCTCGGGGCGGGCGGCGAGGTGGACATGCAAAGACCCTACGCGAGCGCCCACGGCATACTGAGGGCTCCCCCACGCCCGTCCCCGAGAGGACCTGAGCACCTCCGTGACCGCCCAACACCGGCCCGACGCCACCGACACCCTGACCAGCGCACTCCGTGAGCGGGTGCTCGTGCTCGACGGCGCGATGGGCACCATGATCCAGGCGCGGCAGCTGTCCGAGGCCGACTACCGGGGCGAGCGCTTCGCCGACCACCCGAGCGACCTCATGGGCAACAACGACCTGCTCTCGCTCACCCAGCCCGACGTCATCCGCGAGATCCACGAGGCCTACCTCGAGGCGGGCGCCGACCTGGTCGAGACCAACACCTTCAACGCCCAGCGCATCTCGCTGGCCGACTACGGGATGTCCGAGCTCGCCTACGAGATGAACAAGGCGGCCGCCGAGCTGGCCCGGGCGGCGTGCGACTCCGCCACCGCGCGCGACCCCGAGCGGCCCCGCTGGGTGCTCGGCACCCTCGGCCCGACCAACCGCACCGCGTCCATCTCCCCCGACGTCAACGACCCCGCCGCGCGCAACGTGACCTTCGACGAGCTGGTCGAGGCCTACCTCGAGCAGGCGCGCGGGCTGGTCGACGGCGGCAGCGACGTCCTCCTCGTCGAGACCATCTTCGACACCCTCAACGCCAAGGCCGCGATCTTCGCCCTCGAGACCCTCTTCGAGGAGCACGACCGCCGCTGGCCGGTGATGATCTCGGGCACCATCACCGACGCCTCCGGGCGCACCCTGTCGGGGCAGGTCACCGAGGCCTTCTGGTACTCGGTGCGGCACGCCCGGCCGCTGGCGATCGGGCTCAACTGCGCCCTCGGCGCCGGCGAGCTGCGCCCCTACGTGGCCGAGCTGTCGCGGATCGCGGGCTGCTTCGTGTCGGCCCACCCGAACGCGGGCCTGCCCAACGCGTTCGGCGAGTACGACGAGTCCCCCGGGGCGATGGCGGCCGTCGTGGGCGAGTTCGCCACCGCCGGGCTGGTCAACATCGTGGGCGGCTGCTGCGGCACCACCCCCGAGCACATCGCGGCCATCGCGAAGGCGGCCGCCGACGGTGTCCCGCGCGAGCGCCCCACGGTGGCGCCGGCCCTGCGCCTCAGCGGCCTCGAGCCCCTCGTGGTCGACGAGGACAGCCTGTTCCTCAACGTGGGCGAGCGCACCAACATCACCGGGTCGGCCCGCTTCCGCCGCCTCATCCGCGACGAGGACTACCCCACGGCCCTCTCGGTGGCGCGCCAGCAGGTCGAGTCCGGCGCGCAGGTCATCGACGTCAACATGGACGAGGGGATGATCGACGGCGTCGCGGCCATGGACCGCTTCCTGAAGCTGGTCGCCTCCGAGCCCGACATCTGCCGGGTGCCGGTCATGGTCGACTCCAGCAAGTGGGAGGTCATCGAGGCCGGCCTGAAGGTCACCCAGGGCAAGCCGATCATCAACTCGATCTCGATGAAGGAGGGCGAGGAGCAGTTCCTCGACCAGGCCCGGCTGGCCCGCAAGTACGGTGCGGCCGTCGTCGTCATGGCCTTCGACGAGCAGGGGCAGGCCGACAGCCTCGAGCGCCGCAAGGAGATCTGCGAGCGCGCCTACCGGCTGCTGGTCGACCGCGTGGGCTTCCCGGCCGAGGACATCATCTTCGACCCCAACGTCTTCGCGGTGGCCACCGGCATCGACGAGCACGCGACCTACGGCGTCGACTTCATCGAGGCCACCCGCTGGATCTCCCAGAACCTGCCGCACGCGCTGGTCTCGGGCGGGGTCTCGAACGTCTCGTTCAGCTTCCGCGGCAACAACGCGGTGCGCGAGGCCATCCACGCCGTGTTCCTCTACCACGCCATCGGTGCGGGGATGGACATGGGCATCGTCAACGCCGGGGCCCTGGTGCCCTACGACACCCTCGACCCGCGGCTGCGCGAGGCCATCGAGGACGTCATCCTCAACCGTCGCGAGAACCCGGCCGAGGCCACCGAGGCACTGCTCGAGCTGGCCGAGGAGTTCCGCTCCGACGGGCAGCAGGCCGAGGCGGCCACCCAGGAGTGGCGCGGGCTGCCGCTGCGCGAGCGCATCACGCACTCGCTGGTCAAGGGCATCGACGACCACGTGGTCGACGACACCGAGGCGCTGCGCCAGGAGATCGAACAGGCCGGCGGGCGCCCGCTCGAGGTCATCGAGGGCCCGCTGATGGACGGCATGAACGTCGTCGGCGACCTCTTCGGCGCCGGCAAGATGTTCCTCCCGCAGGTCGTGAAGTCGGCGCGGGTCATGAAGAAGGCCGTCGCGCACCTCATCCCGTACATCGAGGCCGAGAAGGACGAGGCGGCCAAGCAGAAGCCCAAGGGCAAGGTCGTCACCGCCACCGTCAAGGGCGACGTGCACGACATCGGCAAGAACATCGTCGGCGTGGTGCTGCAGTGCAACAACTACGACGTCGTCGACCTCGGCGTCATGGTGCCGCTGCAGAAGATCCTCGACACCGCCAAGGCCGAGAAGGCCGACGTCATCGGGCTCTCGGGACTGATCACGCCGAGCCTCGACCAGATGGTGCAGGTGGCGGCCGAGATGGAGCGGCAGGGCTTCACCATCCCGCTGCTGCTCGGCGGCGCCACGACGTCGAAGGCGCACACGGCGGTCAAGGTCGACGGGAAGTACTCCGGGCCCGTGGTGTGGGTCAAGGACGCCTCGCGGTCGGTGCCCGTGGTGAGCCAGTTGCTGTCGGCCACCGCGCGCGACGGCTTCGTCGACGGCGTGCGCGACGAGTACCGGGCGCTGCGCGAGCGGCACGCGGCCAAGTCCGGCGAGCGCCCGCTGGTCCCGCTCGAGCAGGCGCGGGCCAACAAGCCGGCCATCGACTGGGCCGGGTACCGGCCGATGCGCCCCCACCTGCTGGCGGGCCAGGACGGCGACCAGTGGTCCTCGCCCAAGGGCAGCCCCTGGCGCCGGGTGGCGCACCAGAACACCCGCGTCTGGGAGGACTACCCGCTCGCCGACCTGCGCGAGTACATCGACTGGACCCCGTTCTTCCTCGCCTGGGAGATCCGCGGCCGCTACCCCGACGTGCTCAACAACCCCACGACGTCGGAGCAGGCACGCGCGCTCTTCGCCGACGCCCAGGCGATGCTCGACCGCATGGAGCGCGAGCACTGGGTGACCCCGCGCGGCGTGGTGGGGTTCTTCCCCGCGAGCTCGGTCGGCGACGACATCGAGGTCTACACCGACGAGGACCGCGGCACGGTGCTGACCACGCTCCACGGGCTGCGCCAGCAGGGCCAGCACCGCGAGGGCGTCTCGAACAAGTGCCTGTCGGACTTCGTGGCCCCGAAGGAGACCGGGCTGCGCGACTACGTCGGCGCCTTCTCGGTCACCGCCGGTCTGGGCCTCGACGAGCGCCTCCAGGCCTTCCGCGACGAGCTCGACGACTACTCGGCCATCCTGCTCGAGTCGCTGGCCGACCGGCTGGCCGAGGCGTTCGCCGAGCGCCTGCACCAGCGGGTGCGCACCACGCTCTGGGGCTACGCGCCCGACGAGCGGCTCGACATCCCCGGGCTGATCTCCGAGCAGTACCGGGGCATCCGGCCGGCGCCGGGCTACCCCGCGTGCCCCGAGCACACCGAGAAGGAGACGCTGATGGCGCTTCTCGGCGGCGAGGAGCGCACCGGCATCAGGCTCACCGAGTCGATGGCGATGTGGCCGGGAGCGTCGGTGTCGGGCTGGTACTTCGGCCACCCCGACAGCCAGTACTTCGTCGTGGGGCGGCTCGGCCGCGACCAGGTCGAGGACTACGCGGCCCGCAAGGGCTGGGACCTGCGCACGGCCGAGCTCTGGCTGGGCCCGAACCTGGGCTACACCCCCGAGGACTGACCCCGGGCGCGGATGGGCGCCCGGCGGCATGGCGGCGCGGGGCTGTCGGCGTCCCCGCCTACGGTGGCTGCCATGACCCCCGCCCTGTCCCCGAGCCGCGCCGCGGACTTCAAGCAGTGCCCGCTGCTGTTCCGCTTCCGCACGATCGACAAGCTCGAGGGTCCCCCGTCGCCGGCCGCCGCCCGCGGCACCCTGGTCCACGCCGTGCTTGAGCACCTCTTCGAGCTGCCGGCGCCCGAGCGCACCCCCACCGCGGCCCTGTCCCTGCTCGAGCCCCGCTGGCGGGCGCTGGTCGACGAGCGCCCCGAGCTCGCCACCATGATCGACGACGACGAGCAGCTCACCGAGGAGTCGTGGTTCGCCGGCGCCCGCACCCTGGTCGAGCAGTGGTTCGAGCTCGAGGACCCCACCTGCCTCGAGCCCGAGGCCCGCGAGCTGTACGTCGAGACCGAGATCGACGGGCTGACGCTGCGCGGCTACGTCGACCGCCTCGACGTCGCCCCCGACGGCGCGATGCGGGTGGTCGACTACAAGACCGGCCGCTCCCCCAGCGAGCTGTTCGAGGCCAAGGCCCTCTTCCAGATGAAGTTCTACGCCCTGGTGCTGTGGCGCACCCGCGGCGAGGTGCCCCGGATGCTCCAGCTGGTCTACCTCGGCAACGGCGAGGTCGTGCGCTACGTCCCCGACGAGCGCGACCTGCGGGCCGTCGAGCGCAACGTGCGCGCCATCTGGGACGCCGTGGTCCGGGCCGCGGAGACCGGCGACTGGCGTCCGCGCACGTCCAAGCTGTGCGGCTGGTGCGACTTCCAGCAGCTCTGCCCCGAGTTCGGGGGCACCCCGCCGCCGCTGCCCGAGGGCGCGGGCCTCATCGCGCTCGACCCCGCCCGCTCGGGCGCGGCCTCACCCAGCGACGAGTGACGCGGCGATCTCGCCCAGCCGCTGCGGCGTGACGCCGACCAGCCCGTCGGCCTGCACCGCCCCGGCCATCTCGGGGACCGCCACCACGTGCGGCACCGCCAGGGTCGGCACGCCCGCGGCCACGGCCGAGCGGACCCCCGTGGGGCTGTCCTCGATGGCGACGCAGTGCCGCGCGTCGACGCCGAGCAGGCGGGCGGCGGTGGCGTAGGGCTCCGGGTGGGGCTTGCCGTGCTCGACCTCGTCGCCGGTGACCACGACGGTGAAGGTGCCCTCGGGCAGCGCCGAGACCACCGCGTCGGCCAGCGAGCGCCACGACATCGTCACCAGCGCGCTCGGCACGCCCTCGGCCGCGAGGGCGTCGAGCAGCTCGCGGGCGCCCGGGCGCCACGGCACGTGCCCGCGCACCTGGGCGATGACGCGCTCGAGCAGCTCCTCGACGATGCGCTCGGGCTCCCAGGTGACCGGCGAGTGCGCCTGGATGAAGCGGGCCGAGACCAACAGGTCGTTGCCGACGAGCTGGTGCGCGAACTCGTCGGACCAGATGCCGCCGTGCTCCTCGACGATCTGGTGCTCGGCGGCGATCCAGTAGGGCTCGGTGTCGACGAGGGTGCCGTCCATGTCCCAGAGGACGGCCGCGGGGAGGCTCATGGGACACCAGCCTAACGACCCGTAGGGTGGTCTTCTGACCCCGGCGGAGGAGGACGAGCGTGATCGAGCTCGAGGACATCGGCGCCCTGCGCGACCCGGTGATGATCGCTGCCTTCGAGGGCTGGAACGACGCCGGCGAGGCCGCCAGCGCGGTTGTCGAGCACCTCGCCGAGATCTGGGGGGCGGAGGTCGTCGCCGCGCTCGACCCCGAGGACTACTACGACTTCCAGGTCAACCGCCCGCGCGTGGTCACCGAGGGCGGCAAGCGCCGCATCAGCTGGCGCACCACCCGCGTCCTGGTCGCGCGCGACACCTCGCTCGGCCGCGACGTCGTGCTGGTGCAGGGCGTCGAGCCGTCGTTCCGCTGGCGGGCCTTCGCCATCGAGCTGATGGAGCTCGCCGAGTCGGTCGAGGTCTCCACCGTCGTCACCCTGGGCTCGCTCATGGCCGACGTCGCGCATTCGCGCCCCATCCCGGTCACCGCCACCTCCGACAGCGAGGACACCCGCCACCGGCACGGCCTCGAGATGAGCGGCTACGAGGGCCCCACCGGCATCGTGGGCGTGCTGTCCGACGCCGCCACCCAGGTCGGCATCCCGTCGATCTCTTGCTGGGCCGCGGTGCCCCACTACGCAGGCCACTCCCCCTCGCCCAAGGCCACCGCCGCGCTGGTCGGCCGCCTCGAGGAGCTCCTCGACGGTCCCATCGAGCACGGCGACCTCGACGAGGACGCCCGCGCCTGGGAACGCGGCATCAACGAGCTCGCGGCCTCCGACACCGAGGTCGCCGAGTACGTCGAGAGCCTCGAGGAGGCCCAGGACACCGCCGAGCTGCCCGAGGCGAGCGGCGACGCCATCGCCAAGGAGTTCGAGCGGTACCTGCGCCGGCGCGGCACCGACGACCCGGGCCCCACCAGCGCTCCGTAGGCGCGTTCGGGAGCGCGGGTGTCACGGGCGACCGTTCAGGCGTTCAGGCCCCGGAGGATGGCGACGCAGGCGCCGCCCAGCACGATGACCACCAGTGCACCGCCGGCGAGGGCGCCGAGCGTCAGCCAGCGGGTCGCCCTCACGACGAGCCCCGCCACCACCACGGCGACCACCAGCACCCCCGCCACGACCGACAGCACCGTGGACGTCGAGCCGGAGCCGCTGCCCGACAGGGCGGCCACTGCGACCAGCAGGCCGACCAGGAGCGCCGGGACGAGGGGCACACCCACGGCGAACCCGATCCAGAACCGGGCCTTGCGCGACAGCGACGACGGGGTCGCCGCGGTCGTGGGGACGACGGAGCCGGGCGGCTGCGGGCCGTCGGCCTCCGGGTCCGGCGGTCTGGTCCATCCCGGCGGTGGCGGCTGGCTCATGGGACCTCCTGGTCGATGGGGCGCGACTCGGGCTCAGGCATGGGGGCCGCCGGAGACGACGGCGGCCAGGGCGCGGACGGCGAACACGGCCGCGACCGCGGCGAGGAGCACCAGGTAGGCGATGACCAGCCGGGTGTCGCCCAGCTTGCACCGCGACCGCAGCAGCCCGGCCCGGCGCGCCGAGACGTACCCGGCCGCCCCCACACCGGCGAAGACCAGCACGGCGACGGGCCCGAGCAGCCATCCGAGCAGGGCGACGGTGGCCATCACGCACAGCCGCAGCGGGTCCTCCCCGACCCGCGCGGCCCGCTCGACCGACGTCGCGCCGCGGTGCGGCGGGTGCACCTGGCGCGGGTCGGCCGCGGGCCCGTCGGTCATCGGGACACCACGGGGAGCAGGCGCGCGCCGGTGGCCGTCGAGAGCCGGCGGCGCGAGAGGGGGGCCCAGGCCTGCACCGCGCAGAACGGCGCACACTGGTGGCCGCCGGTGTCGTCGTTGACGGTGCCGACGTGCACGCAGCACTGGGTGAGGCGCTCCTCGATCATGGTGTCGATGTCCATGAACGGCTTGACCGTGACCCGCAGCACCCGCTCCCCCAGCAGCCGGCGCAGGCTCTCGTGGCGCCCGGGCAGTCGCGACGACGCCAGGGTGGCCAGCGTGCCCAGCCCGAGGTCGCACGCGGTGCACAGGTCGCGCCAGATGTCGGCCATGCTCGGGTGCGAGAGCGAGGACTGCTCCGAGAGCAGGTCCAGCAGCGAGGACTTCACGACCGCGCGCAGCTCGCGGGGCAGGCCGTCGTCGGCGATCCGGTTCGCGAGGAGGTCGGGCTCCAGGTCGAGCCACTGCTTGAGCCGGTCGTGCCCGATCACCGACACCAGCGACACCCAGGTGTCGGAGTCGTCGCGCAGCAGGTAGCCGACCGAGCAGCAGTGCGGGTGCGAGCACGGCAGCGCCGTCAGGTCGCGCCAGGTCACCCGGCCGCCGGTCTGGCCCTCGAGCCGCGCCAGCACGCCGGTGTGCGTCAGCCGGTCCATCGGGTCGATGCCCGACGAGCGCCCCGACCCGAACACGGGCTGGATGCTGACGCCGCCCACGTACGGCGTGCGCATGGCCCGGTCGACGACGGCGCCGATCTCGTGGTCGTTGACCCCGAGCGTGGCGGTCATCGTCAGCGTCGTGAAGACGCCTGCGGCCGAGAGCCGCTCGAGGGCCCGGTCCTTGACGCGGCGCAGGTCGCCGCCGCGGTGGTGGGCCGACGCCCGCGCCGACTCCCCGTCGTACTGCAGGTACACCTCGACCCGCTCGCGGTGCCGGCGCAGCAGCTCGAGCAGCGCGTCGTCGTCCGCGATCCGCAGCCCGTTGGTGTTCACCAGGACCCGCACGACCGGGCGCCGCGTCACCGCGTCGAGCAGCTCGGCCAGCCACGGATAGAGCGTGGGCTCGCCTCCGCTGAGCATCAGCACGTCGATCCGGCCGCCCTCGCGCTCGAGCCGGGCGTCGACCGAGGCCAGCACCTCCTCGAGCGGCGCGACCGAGGCGAGCGCCGGGGCGGAGGCGGCGAAGCACGTGGGGCACTTGAGGTTGCAGTGGTCGAGCAGGTCCTCGAGCAGGATGCAGGTGTGCTGGGTCTGCATCTCGGGGAGCCCGTCGGCGTAGGCGGCCGGCACCGGCGCGAAGTTGCCCACCCGGTCGGGCACGTGCACCTTGGTCGGGGCCGTCCACTCCTCGAGGTAGGAGAGGATCTCCGGCGACTCGTCGTACATCGTGCGGACCAGGCCGTGCCGGGCGCAGCCGCGCTCGAGCCAGATGCGGCCGCCCCGCTCGACGAGCCAGCCCGAGAGCCGCACGACCTCCGCCAGCGGCCGGTCGGGGTCCTCCTCGTGGCACAGCGGGCAGAACGCGTTGACGTAGCGGTGGATCCGGTCGCCGCGCAGCGGCATGCCGGCGCCCGGGGTCGCCCGGCTCACGTGGCCGCCCCCGCCCCCACGGTGGGCGGGACCGGCCGTCGGTCGAACACCCCGGCGTAGGCGCCGGCGCGCCACTGCAGCCCGATGCGGAGCAGGACGAGCGGGACCGTGACGGCGAGGAACAGCTGCGGGCGGGTCAGGCCGTGCCAGACCACCTCGTTGCCGCGCACCAGCTCGACGACGAACCGGATCACCCCGTACGCCGCGACCCACCAGACGAACAGCTCACCGGCCGGTACCGGGCGGTGCCGCAGCCATCCCCACAACAGCGCGAACACCACCAGGTGGAAGACGATCTCGTAGGCGAAGGAGGGATGCAGGGCCGCGCCGGGGGCCACCCCCAGCCGCGCCGAGGCCGCGTCGTCGAGGCGGATCCCCCACGGCAGCGTCGTGGGCGTCCCGGGCCGTTCGGTGAGCAGGCACCCCACCCGGCCCACCGCCATCCCGAGGGCGACCGCCGGCGCGAAGAGGTCCCCGGTGCGCAGCCGGTAGCCGCTGACCCGCTTGGCGACGTGGACCCCGAGCCAGGCCCCCACCAGGCCGCCCAGGATGCTGCGGTTACCGTAGGCCCACTGCTCGACGAGCGAGGCGTTGGCGCGCAGGTCGAGGTGCTGGAGCCAGGTCCCGAGCCGCATGAACAGGGCGCCGCCCACCAGGGCCCCGGTGACCACGGCGTAGAGGCGCTCGTCGGTGTGACCCCGCCGGCGCGCCTCCACCACGAAGACGACCGCCGCGGCCAGCGCGCCCAGCGCCACGAACAGGTCGTGGGTCGGGAAGGGCCCCAGCGTCGGCAGCATGGCGGTCAGCATGCCAGCCGCCGGGCCTCGGTGTGAGGACGAGCCGGTGGGCGCGCCTCAGAGACGGATGCCGAGCAGGGCGTCGAGGGTGCGGGCCAGGACGCCCGGCGCCCCGGTCTCGAACCCGTTGCCCGGGCCCTCCCCCGCCAGCGTGCGCTCGCACCAGGCGTCGACCGCCTCGAGCGCCCGCGGCGTGGCGAGGTCGTCGGCCACGGCGGCCCGGACGGCCGCGACGGTCTCGGTGGCGTCGGCCCCGCCGTTGCCCGAGAGCGCCGCCCGCCAGCGGTCGAGGCGCGCCTGGGCCGTGGCCAGCAGGTCGTCGGTGTACTCCCAGTCGGTGCGGTAGTGCTGGGCCAGCAGCACGAGCCGGATCGCCATCGGGTCGACGCCGTCGGCGCGCAGCCGCGACACCAGCACGAGGTTGCCGCGCGACTTGCTCATCTTCTCGCCGTCGAGGCCGACCATCGCCTGGTGGACGTAGAGCCGCGCGAACGTCGGGTCGCCGGTCAGCGCGACCGACTGCACCGCGCTCATCTCGTGGTGCGGGAACACCAGGTCGGTGCCCCCGCCCTGGATGTCGAGCGGGTGACCGAGGTGCTCGAGGGCGATGGCGGTGCACTCGATGTGCCAGCCGGGGCGGCCGTCGCCGAGCACGTCGTCGGCCCAGGAGGGCTCGCCGGCCCGCGCCCCGCGCCACAGCAGCGGGTCGAAGCGGCCGCGCTTGCCGGGCCGGTCGGGGTCGCCCCCGCGCTCGGCGAACACGGCGTCCATCTGCTCCGGGCTCCAGTGCGACACCTGGCCGAACGACGGGGCGTGGCCCAGGTCGAGGTAGACGTCGTCGCCCCCGGCGCCGCCCTCGCCCTCGGGGACCGGCAGCCGGTAGGCCGCGCCGCTCTCGAGGAGCCGGCGTACCGCGGCGGTGATCTCGTCCATCGACTCGACGACCCCGCGGAAGACGTCCGGCGGGATGACGGCCAGCGCCGTCATGTCCTCGCGGAAGAGGTCGATCTCCGCGGTGGCGAGCTCACGCCAGTCGCGGCCGTCGCGCGCGGCCCGCTCGAGGAGCGGGTCGTCGACATCGGTGACGTTCTGCACGTACTCGACCCGGTGCCCGCCGTCGCGCAGGGCCCGGACGACGAGGTCGAAGGTCACGTAGGTGGCCGCGTGCCCGAGGTGGGTGGCGTCGTAGGGCGTGATGCCGCAGACGTAGAGGCGGGCGACGTCACCGGCCTCGACGGCCCGGACCTGCCCGGACGCGGTGTCGTGCAGCCGGAGCGGCTCTGCGTGACCGGGGACGGCGGGGACGGACGGCATGGGCCACGACTTCACGGGCCGAGCCTACGGTGCGTCGGTCACAGGGCGGGCCACGGGATGGCCGGCCAGCCCCCGCGTGGTGAGGGATGGACGCGGTGGCGCAGCAGCCGGGCCACCCGGCGGCGCAGTGCCTCGACCTCGTCGATGGTCAGCAACGGGCTCAGCGCCTCGTCGAGCGCGCCCCCCAGGGCGTCCTGGAGCCGCTCCAGCCGGGCCACGTCGGCGTCCGCCAGCTCCTCGCCGGCCCAGCCCCAGAGCACGGTGCGCAGCTTGGGCTCGACGCTGAGGCTGACGCCGTGGTCGCACCCGCGCACGAGGTCGCCGTCGCGCAGCACGTGGCTGCCCTTGCGGTCGGAGTTGTTGAGCGCGGCGTCGAGCACCGCCACCGTACGCAGGGCCGCGTCGGGGCTGTGCGCCACGACCACCGGTTCGCCCAGGCTCGACTCGCCTTCGAGGACGACCAGCCAGCCTTCGGGCACCTCCACCGGCTCGAGGACGTCGACCAGCGGCTCCGCCTCGCCGTCGACGGCACCGACCCAGAGCTGCACCGACCCGGGCCCCAGGGGGCCGGAACGGATCACCGTCGGCGGCACGACGTCGAAGCCGCCCGCCTCGCTGATGAGGTACGCCGCCCGCTCGCGCGCCACGAGGGTGCCGTCGGGGTAGTCCCACAGCCGGCGCTCGGTGGCCTCGGGCTTGTGGATGACCAGCACCTCGTCGGCGGGGTCGCCGACGAAGCACAGCAGCGCGCCGTTGGAGGAGCCCGAGATCCGGCCGACGGGGGTCAGGGCGCCCCGGGTCAGGAGCTCCTCGAGCTCAGCGCCGGTACCCGTTGGCACGCGGGCAGATGTGGCCGGAGGGGTCCAGGGGCTGGCCGCAGAACGGGCAGGCCGGGCGGCCCGCCGAGATGACCTTGGCACAGCGCCGCGCGAAGGCCCGGGCCGCGGCCGCGGGGAGCACCACGCGCAGGGTCTGCAGCACGCCCTCGCCGACCTCCTCGGGGTCCTGGTCGTGGCACTCGATGACCAGCACGGACCGCTCGAGGTCCCAGGCCAGGCTGAGGGTGTCGACCCGGAACTCGTCCTCGATGGGGGTGGTCAGCGGGTCGGTGTCGCCGTCGCCGACCGGCTCGGTGGCGGTGCCCTCGGCGTGCGCGTCGAGCAGGTCGTTGACGCGGTCGGCGAGCACGCTGACCTGCATCTTCTCGAGCGAGACCGAGACCACCCGGCCGGCTCCGCTGGCCTGGAGGAAGAAGGTGCGCCCGCCGGGCGGGCCGACGGTGCCGGCGACGAAGCGCTCGGGCGGGTCGAAGACGGAGGCAGGCATGGCACCCACCCTAGATCGAGAAGCCGACCGGGAGCTCCAGGCGGTGGCGGGCCATCAGGTCGGCGTCCGCGAGCAGCTCGCGGGTGACGCCATCGGCCACCACGGTGCCCTCGCTGAGCACGACCGCCCGGGGGCAGAGCTCGACCGCGTAGGGCAGGTCGTGGGTGACCATGAGGATGGTCACGTCGAGGCCGCGCAGGATGTCGGCCAGCTCGCGGCGCGAGGCCGGGTCGAGGTTCGAGCTGGGCTCGTCGAGGACCAGGATCTGGGGCCGCATCGCCAGCACGGTGGCGATGGCGACCCGGCGTCGCTGCCCGAACGACAGGTGGTGCGGCGCCCGGTCGGCGAGGTCGGCGACCCCGACCGCCCGGAGGGCCTCGACGACCCGGGCGTCGAGCTCGGCGCCGCGCAGCCCCAGGTTGGCCGGGCCGAACGCGACGTCGTCGCGCACCGTGGGCATGAAGAGCTGGTCGTCGGGGTCCTGGAAGACGATGCCGACCCGCCGCCGGATCTCGAGCAGGTTCTCGTCGGTGACCGGCATCCCCGAGACCAGGACGCTGCCGTGGCCGGGGGTCAGCACGCCGTTGAGGTGCAGCACCAAGGTCGTCTTGCCGGCGCCGTTCGGGCCCAGCAGGGCCACCCGCTCGCCCGGGTGCACGTGCAGGTCGACCCCGAAGAGGGCCTGGTGCCCGCCCGGGTAGGCGTACGCGACGCCGCGCAGGTCGAGGACGGGGGTGGTCACGCGGCCATCCTCGCCCCCACCGACGCCACGACCGCCACCAGGGCCGGCAGCAGGGCCAGCGCCCAGGTACCGGGGGCGGCGGCCAGCGGGTCGGTGACCGGCATCCGGCCCGCCCAGCCCCGGCTGACCATGGCGAGGTGCACGCGCTCCCCCCGCTCGTAGCTGCGGATGAACAGGGCCCCGGTGCCGGCGGCCAGCACCGGCCACGAGCGCACCGAGCGGGCGCTGAACCCGCGCGACAACCGGGCCACGCGCATCCGGCGGAGCTGGTCACCGACGACGTCGACGTAGCGCACCATGAACGACGCGATGAGCACCAGCGGGTCGGGCACCTTGAGGTGCTGCATGGCCCGGACGAGGTCACGCGGGCGGGTCGTGACCGCGAAGGCGATGGCCGCGACGACGCCGGTGGTGCCCTTCAGCAGCAGGGCCAGCGCCGCGGTGAGCCCGGTCTGCGAGACCGTGAGCGGGCCGATGTCGACCCGTGGCCCCACCGCCACGAAGGGCAGGACCAGCGCGAAGACCGCGAACGGGGTCTCGACGGCCAGGCGCGGCAGGACGTGGCGGGGCGCGACGCGCGCGGAGACCAGGACGGCGACCGCGACCAGCAGGAGCGCCCCCAGCGCCGCGTGGGCCTCGTTGGGGACGCTGACGACCGCCAGGACGAAGGCGACGAGGCCGACGAGCTTGGCGTGCGCCGGCACCCGGTGCAGCGGGCTGGCACCCTCGACGTGCAGGTGCGAGCCGTGGCCGGAGCCCACCTCAGCCGCGCCGACGGCCGAGGCGGCGCAGCAGGAGCACGAGGCCGCCCATCACCACGGCGACGACGACCAGCCCGACGACTCCGGCGAGGCCGCCGGACAGGAACCCGTTCGGGACGCCGTCGACCCCGTAGCCGGCCAGGGGCGACCCCGCGGCGGCCGACTCGCGGGCCGCGCCGGCGAAGCCGAGGCTGTGCGCGACGTGCTGCAGCCCGTCGGGGTGACGCGAGGCGAAGGAGGAGACGACGCCGGCGATGACGAGGCAGACGGCCGCCCCGACCAGCACGAGCCGGCGGGTGCTGACCCGCGGCCGGGGCGCGTCGGGCCTGACGTCGGCGTTCACGCCACCGGCTCCGGCGTCCGCAGCTGCAGGGCGGGCATCCGGCCGCGGGCGGCGTGCACCAGGTCGGGGCGGGCCGCCACGATGCTCGAGACCGCCAGGAAGGTGATGAGCGCCTCGCCCACGCCGATGAGGAGGTGCCAGCCGAGCATCGTGGCGACGAGCGGCCCCAGCGGGATGGGCGCCACCCCGCCGACGGCGAACAGGCCGGTGAAGACCAGGGCCGCGGCGGGGACGCTGACGAACGAGCTGGCGGCCGCCGCGAGGGGCACGCTCGACATCCGCCGCGGCAGCACGGCCAGCACGGCGCGGGCGACGCCGTAGCCGACCCACACGGCGACGACGCCCATCAGCACCACGTTCGTGCCCAGCGCCGTCACCCCGCCGTCGGCGAAGAGGAAGGCCTGCACGGCCAGCACCACGGTGAGGCACAGCGTGGCCGTCGCCGGGCCGACCAGCACCGCGGCCAGCGCGGCCCCGATCAGGTGCCCCGAGGTGCCGGCGCCGACCGGGAAGTTGACCATCTGCGCGGCGAAGACGAAGACCGCGACGAGGCCGGCCAGGGGCGCGGTGCGCTCGTCGAGCTCGCGGCGGGAGGCGCGCACCAGTGACGCCGCGACCACCCCGCCGGCCACGACCATCGTGGCCACGGAGGTCGGCGCGTCGAGGAACCCGTCGGGTACGTGCATGCTCGCCTCCATCCGTCCTGCCGCCCGGCCCGGGGGCCGGGGTCGCCGCCGCGCACCGCGACACCTACGGGAGCGACTATTGCACATCCTTCGCAACAAGCGGCCGGCGGCCCCGGCCCACGGGTGCGAGGGCTCAGCCTTCGCCGCCGCCGACGGTCGAGTCGCCCGCGGCGTGCGCCGTCGGGACGGCGACCAGTGGTGCCAGGTCCCCCTCGACGGTGTTGCTGGCCAGCAGCACCATGCGCGTCGGCGTGATGTGCACGGCGGTGACGGTGCCCGGGTCGACGCGCACCCGCTGCAGCCCCGCCACCCCGGCGCCCACCGCCTCGGCCACGACGGCCTTGATGGGGTCGCCGTGGCTCACGGCGACCCAGACCGCCGCTGCGCCGTGCTCGGCCTCGACCTCGGCGTCGAGCGCCCGCAGGCCGGCGACCACCCGGTCGGCCATCTGGCCCAGGGACTCGGCCGCGTAGTCGGGCGACGGCGGGAAGGTGGCGGCCCCGGGGTCGTCCTGGATGGTGCGCCACAGCGGGTCTTTGGCCGCCTCGGAGAGCGCGCGCCCGGTCCAGGCGCCGTAGTGGCACTCGCCGATGCGCTCGTCGGTCACGGCCTCGAGGCCGGGCAGCGCGACGGCCACCGTCTCGCGGCAGCGCTGCAGCGGGCTCGACACCGCGCGGACGACCGAGAGGGGCGCCAGGCGGCCCGCGACCCGCTCGGCCTGGGTGCGGCCGGTGTCGGTGAGCCCGACGCCCTCGGACCAGCCGGCGAGCACCCCCGCGGCGTTGGCGGTGGAGTGCCCGTGCCGCAGGAGCAGGACGATGGCCACGAGAGGACATCGTAGGGGCGGGTCGTGAGCGCGCCGACGCCGGCGTCACCCACAATGGCCAGCGTGATCGTCGACCGCGCCATCTACGAGGACGGGCACCGCCGCCGCTGCGGCGACCTGTCCGACGAGCTCGCGGGCCTGCGGGCCTCGAGCGACCTCACCGGCTTCCTCTGGATCGGGCTCAAGGACCCCACCCAGGAGGAGTTCGACGAGGTCAACACCGAGCTGGCGCTGCATCCCCTCGCCGTCGAGGACGCGGTCAACGGCCGCCAGCGCACCAAGGTCGAGCTCTACGACGACACCGTGTTCGTGGTGCTGAAGCCCCTGCGCTACATCGACCGCACCTCCGACATCGAGACCGGTGAGGTGATGGTCTTCGTCGGCGACCGGTTCGTCGTCACGGTCCGCCGGGGCGAGCTGACCCCCCTCACCGGCATCCGCAAGGAGCTCGAGGCCGATCCCGAGGCGCTGCGGCTGGGCCCCCTCGCCGTCCTGCACCGCGTGCTCGACCGGGTCGTCGACGGCTACGTCGAGATCGACGCCGAGGTGGCCCGCGACCTGGAGGAGATCGAGACGGCGGTCTTCTCCGGCGACCACACCAACACCGCCACCATCTACCGGCTCAAGCGCGAGGTCCTGGAGTTCAAGCGGGCCGCCTCGCCGCTGGAGGAGCCGCTGCGGATGCTGCACTTCTCGCCCCGCTCCCCGGTCCCCGAGGGCGAGGTCCGGCTGCGGCTGCGCGACGTCAGCGACCACCTGCACGGGGTCATCGAGCACATCGAGTCGTACGACCGGCTGCTCACCGACGTCCTCGGCGCGCACCTGGCCCAGGTCACGGTGCAGCAGAACAACGACATGCGCCGCATCTCGGCGTGGGTGGCCATCGCGGCGGTCCCCACGATGATCGCCGGCATCTACGGGATGAACTTCGACAACATGCCCGAGCTGAGCGCCAGCGTGGCGGTCGGCGGCGGCCAGTTCGAGTACGGCTACTTCGTGGTGCTGGCCGTGATGGCCGCCGCCTGCCTGGCGATGTACCGCGCCTTCAAGCGCAGCGGCTGGCTCTGACCCACCGGGGCCTCAGGTGGCGCTGACCCAGCCCGCGGCGAGGGCCACGACCAGCAGCACGCCCAGGGCCACCCGGTACCAGACGAAGGGGCGCAGCGAGTTGGTGGCGACGAACCGCAGCAGCCACGCGATGGAGGCGTAGGCCGTCACGAAGGCGACGAGGATGCCGACCAGCATCTGCCCGACGCCCAGCGCCCCGAGGTCGTGGCGGGCGTCGACCAGCTCGAACAGGCCCGCCGCGGTCAGGGCCGGGATGGCCATGAAGAACGACAGCCGGGTGGCGGTGACGCGGTCGATGCCGCGCAGCAGCCCGGCCGAGATGGTGGCGCCCGAGCGCGACACCCCGGGGATGAGGCTGAAGCACTGCACCAGCCCGATGACCAGGCCGTCGACGACGGTGACCTGGCCCTCGCCCCGCTGGGTCCCCTGCTTCACCAGCACGTCGTGGCGCTGCTCGGCGACCCAGATGACCGCGCTCCACAGCACCAGCGCCCCGGCGACGACCCAGAGGCTGCGCAGCGGCCCCGAGATCACGTCCTTGAGCAGGAACCCGACGATGCCCACCGGGATGGACCCGACGATGACGGCCCACGCCAGCCGGTAGTCGTGCTCCTGGCGCGCGGTCGGGGTCGTGAGCCCGCGGAACCAGGCGACCGCCAGCCGCGCGATGGTGCGCGCGAAGTAGATGAAGGTGGCCGCGATGGCGCCGATCTGGATGATGGCGGTGTAGGCCGTGACGGCCGGCGCCTGCACCGGCAGCCCGAGCAGCTGCTCGGCGATGGTGAGGTGGCCGGTGGACGAGATCGGCAGGAACTCGGTGAGCCCCTCGACGATCCCGAGGATCACGGCTTGGACGTAGGAGAGCTCGACGGGCACGCGCCGAGCCTAGAGGTGGTGGCGCGGCGCGCAGCCCCGCCACCCCGGCGTGTCCGTCAGGCGCCTCTCAGGGCACCCGTCAGCCGCTGACCGCCCGCGCCATCAGGCGCAGGATGTCGAGCCGCTCCTGCGTCGTCCGGGCGTAGGGCGCCACCGAGAGCGTGGTGACGCCGGCATCGGCGTAGCGCCCGACCCGCTCGGCGATGCGCTCCGGGGGCCCCAGCAGGGAGGTGGCGTCGGCCAGCTCCATCGGCACGGCGTCGGCGGCGTCGCGCGGCCGCCCCGCCAGGTAGAGGTCCTGGATGGTGTCGGCCGCCTCGTCGAAGCCCATCGAGCGCGCCAGCCGGTTGTAGAAGTTCTGCTCGCGGCTGCCCATCCCGCCGATGTAGAGAGCGGTGTAGGGCGCGACCGCGGCTCGGGCCGCCTCGAGGTCGTCGCTCACGACCACCGGCACCGACGCCACGACGTCGAAGCCCGCCATCGGGTCCTCGGGCGTGCCCTTGCCGGCGGCGGCGCGGGCGTCGCGCAGCAGCGAGAACTGCTCGGCCGAGTGCTCGGGCGAGACGAAGATGCCGAGCCAGCCGTCGGCGACCTCCCCGGCCAGGGCCAGGTTCCTGGGCCCGACCGCGGCGAGGTAGATCGGCAGGTCGGGGCGCGGCGGGTGGATCGTCAGCCGCAGGCTCTTGCCCGGCCCGTCGGGCAACGGCAGGGTGAAGTGGTCGCCGTCGTAGGCGACCGGCTGGCGGGCGAGGGCCATCCGCACGATGTCGACGTACTCGCGGGTGCGGGCCAGCGGCTGGGCGAACCGCACCCCGTGCCAGCCCTCGCTGACCTGCGGGCCGGAGACCCCGAGGCCGAGGAGGAAGCGGCCCTTCGAGAGGGTGTCGAGGGTCGCGGCGGTCATCGCGGTCATCGCCGGCGTGCGCGCCGGGATCTGCATCACGCCGGCGCCGAGCCCGATGTTCTGGGTCTGGGCCGCGAGCCACGACAGCACCGTGACGGTGTCGGAGCCGTACGCCTCCGCCACCCAGACCGAGGCGTACCCCAGCCGGTCGGCCTCCTGCACGAGGTCGAGGAGGTCCTCCCCCATGCCCATTCCCGCGTAGCCACCGGCCAGTCCTAGACGCATGACCGCAGGCTAGCGGTGGGCGGCCCCTGCGCCCCGCACCGGTGACGTGGGCCTCATCGCACCGGCGACCCGCCCCGTCCCGGCCTGCGCGCCCGGCCACCGGCCCGGCGATAGGGTCGGCGCCATGCAGACCCGCCGTCTCGGAGCCACCGGGCTCAGCGTCTCGCGTCTGGCGCTCGGGACGATGGCGTGGGGCACCCGGACCTCGCCCGAGGACGCGCGCGACCTGCTCACCACGTTCCGCGCCGCGGGCGGCACGCTGGTCGACACCGCGCACGGGTACGCCGGGGGGGCGGCCGAGGACCTGTTGGGCGACCTGCTCGACGGGCCCGACCGCGAGGAGGTCGTCCTCGTCACGAAGTCGGGCATCAGCCGGGCCGGCGGCGAGCGGGTGGTCGACTGCTCCCGCCGCACCCTGCTGCACCAGCTCGACCTGTCACTGCGGCGGCTGCGCACCGACCACGTCGACGTCTGGCTGGCCCACACCTGGGACCCGCAGACCCCGCTCGAGGAGACGGTGAGCGCCCTGGTGCACGCGTGGCGTACCGGGCGGGTCCGCTACGTCGGGGTGTCGAACCACATCGGATGGCAGGCCGCCCGCACCATGTCGCTCCTGGCTGCCGAGGGCGTGCCGCTGGCGGCCGACTCGGTCGAGTACAGCCTCGTCGAGCGCCGCCCCGAGCGCGAGCTCGTCGCCGCCGGCCAGGCCCTCGGCTTCGGTCTGCTCCCCTGGTCTCCGCTGGGGCGTGGGGTGCTCGGGGGGCGTTACCGCACCGGCGTGCCCGCCGACTCGCGGCTGGCGTCCGAGGAGTTCTCCCGCTTCACCGGCCGGCACGCCGGCGACCACACCCGCGGGGTCGTCGAGGCCGTGCGCACCGCGGCCGAGGGCCTCGGGGTTCCGCCGGCGGTCGTCGCCCTGGCGTGGGTCCGCGACCGTCCGGGCGTCACCGCGCCGGTCATCGGCCCGCGCACCCCGGGCCAGCTGGCCGTGCTGCTGCAGTCCGAGGACGTCGAGCTGCCCGACCAGATCGTCGACGCGCTCGACGAGGTCTCGGCCGACCACGCCTGAGCCCTTCCGACCGGCCCGTGGGGCTGGCTCGGAAGCGGCCGCTCAGCGGTCGGTGTCCTCGAAGTCGACCTCGTCGTCGTCCAGCCCGACGTAGGTGCGGGCGTCGTCGCCGTCCTCGTCGTCGTGGCCGTCGACCTCGTCGTCGGAGTCGTCGCCGTCCTCATCGTCGTCGTCCTCGTCGTCGTCCTCGTCGTCCGAGTCGTCGTCGGCCCCGTAGATGTCCAACGGCGTCATCTCGCCGTAGGCGTCGTACAGGGCACTGTCGTACTCCTCGAAGGCGTCGGCGAGGTCGTCGTAGGCGGCGATGACGCTCGGGTCGTCCTCACCACGTCGCGTACTGCTCACCTCGAGATGGCGCTCGAAGGCCGAGACGAGCTGCGCCAGAGCGGCACGCGGATCCGTGGTCATGTCCCGAACCGTACCGGTCCTGACGCAGAATGTGTCAGTGGCCGACTACGAGTACCTCGTCCTGAACTTCGGACGCGAGGTGCAGCGCTCCGACATCCGTCGCACCCTGACCGACCACGCCGAGTACGGGCACTGGGAGCTCGCCCGTACCCGGACGTACGTGGGCGGTCTGACCAAGACGTGGCTGCGGCGCCGCATCATCCGCGCACGACGCACCTACGCCACGTCCGGGGTGTAGCGGGCCGCGTCAGCAGGTCTCGAGCAGCCGGCCGAGCACCCGCGCGCCGAACCGCAGCGAGTCGGTGGGGACCCGCTCGTCGATGCCGTGGAACATGGGCGCGAAGTCGAGGTCGGCCGGCAGCCGCAGCGGCGCGAAGCCGTAGCCGGTGATGCCGAGCAGCGACAGCGCCTTGTTGTCGGTGCCGCCCGAGAGGCAGTACGGCAGCACCTCGGCGTCCGGGTCCTCGGTCCGCAGCGCCTCGACCATCCGGTCGACCAGGGCGCCCTCGAACGGCGCCGACAGCGCGATGTCCCGGTGCAGCACCGACACCTCGACGTGCTCGCCCGCCAGCTCCCGGATGGTGGCGATGAGGTCCTCCTCGTGGCCCGGCAGGAAGCGGCAGTCGACGTTGGCCGAGGCCTGCTGCGGGATGACGTTGTGCTTGTAGCCGCCGTCGAGCATCGTCACGTTGCTGGTGTCCTGGAGGGTGCCGCGCACGAAGCCCTGGGCGCCGCCGAGGTGCTGGAGGAGCTCCTCGAGGTCCTCGTCGGACCAGCCGGTGCCGGTGAGCTCCGAGAGGCCGTCGAGCAGGGTGCGCACCGACGGGATGTACTCGCGCGGCCACTTGTGCTCGGCGATGCGCGAGATCGCCTCGGCCAGGCGCACGATGGCGTTCTCGTCGTTGGGCACCGATCCGTGCCCCGCGCGCCCGTTGGCGGTCAGGCGCAGCCAGGCGATGCCCTTCTCGGCGGTCTGCAGCAGGTAGGTGCGCTTCTCGTCGCCGTGCCGGTCGGTGACGGTGACGCTGTAGCCGCCGACCTCGCTGATGGCCTCGGTGACCCCCTCGAAGACCTCGGGGTGGTTGTCGACCATGAAGTGCGAGCCCTGCACGCCGCCGGCCTCCTCGTCGGCGAAGAACACGACCACGAGGTCGCGCGGGGGCACGATGCCACGGCGGCCGATGTCGCGCACGCAGGCGAGCATCATCGCGTCCATGTCCTTCATGTCGACCGCACCGCGGCCCCACACGCAGCCGTCGCGCTCCACGCCACCGAACGGGTCGACGGACCAGTCCGCGGCGTTGGCGGGCACGACGTCGAGGTGTCCGTGCACGCAGAGCGCGCCCCGGTCGCGGTCGGCGCCGGGGATGCGCACGGCCACCGTGACCCGGCCGGGCTCGGCCTCGTAGGTCTGCGGCTCGAGGCCCACCTCGCGCAGCTGGGCGACGACGTACTCGGCGGCCGCGGCCTCCCCGGGCCCGCTGCCGTCGCCGTAGTTGCTGGTGTCGATGCGGATCAGCTCCTGGCAGATCCGCACGACCTCGTCCTCGGGGCGCAGTGTGTCGCTCATGTCTTCCACCGTAGACCGAGAGCTCGGCGCGATGGGCGGAGCGCCGGCTCGGACTGATTTCGGTCCGGTGCGGGGAGCGTGTAATGTTCCGGGTCGCAGGACGGCCTCCCCAAGGGCCGGCCCCGCACCACTCGTCCGGGTGGCGGAATTGGCAGACGCGCTAGCTTGAGGTGCTAGTGCCCGTATAGGGCATGGGGGTTCAAGTCCCCCCTCGGACACCGACACCAAGGCCCCGAACCAGCACGGTTCGGGGCCTTCGTCGTGCCCGGGGCCCGGCCCGTCGGCTCAGCCCTGGTAGGCGTCGACGGCGTCGCTCAGCGACTGCACGAGCGGGTCGAGCCGGGAGGCGGCGTCCTGGGGGATCTTCCCGTCCTGGACGGCCTTGGTGTAGTCCTGCACGAGCTTGTCGCGGGCGGTGCGCAGCGCGCCGGCGTCCCGGTCGCGCAGGGCCTTGTCGATGTCACGACCGGCGGCGTCGAAGGTCTTCTGCGCGTCCTTGTCGAGCGTGCCCTCCTGCTGCAGCGCGCGGACCTCGTCCAGCAGCGCGGCCCGGGCGTCGGTGACGGCCTGGCCGGGGTCGGCGGTCGCCGACGGCGTGGGCGTCGGGGTCGGTGTCGACGAGGGCGGCGGGGCCTGGGTCGTGGGTGCGGGGGCCGAGGACGTGGCGGGGGCGGAGCTCGACGGCGTCGAGGACGGAGTGGCGACCGGGGTCGCGGTGTCGCCGAAGAGCTTCCAGGCGAGCAGGCCCAGGGCCAGCAGCGCGACGAGCACCAGTACCCACAGCGGGCCGGACGAGCCGCGGCGTCGCTCGGGTGGGCGCCCCGGGCCGGCGGGCGGAGGCGTGGCGACCGGGGCGGGGACGTACGGGGGTGGCGCGCCGACGGCGAGGCGCTGGGTGGGCTCGGCGCCCGAGGCCTGCAGCACGGCGGTGGCACCGGCGCCGGCGGCCGCCGCGGCACCGGCGACCCCGCCGGGGGCGGTGCGGCTCTCGAGCGACTCGAGCACCCCGGCGGCGCCGGCGGGCCGGTCGTCGGGGTCCTTGGCGAGCAACGAGGTGACCAGGGCGGCCAGCCACGCGGGGGTGTCGGGGCGCAGGGTGCGCACGTCGGGCACCGGGTCGTGGGCGTGCTGCATCATCGTGGCCACGGGGGTGGCGCCGCGGAAGGGCGGCTCCCCCGTGAGCAGCGCGAACAGGACGCAGCCGAGGGCGTAGAGGTCGGCCCGCCCGTCGACCCGGCCGCCGGTGGCCTGCTCGGGCGCGAGGTACTCGGCCGTGCCCATCACGGTGTGGGTGGCGGTGAGGGCCTGCTCGGCGCCGGCCTCGCCGAGCTGGGTGATGCCGAAGTCGACCACCCGGACGCGCCCGTCGGCGGCCGCCACGATGTTGCCGGGCTTGATGTCGCGGTGCACGAGGCCGCGGGCGTGGGCGGCGTCGAGGGCGCTGGCCACCTGGCGGCCGACCTCGACGACGTCCTCGACCGGCAACGGGCCCTCCTGCAGCCGGTCGGCCAGGCTGGGGCCCGGTAGCAGCTCCATCACGAGGTAGGCGGTGTCGCCCTCGACGCCGGTGTCGTGCACGGTGACCACGTTGGGATGGCTCAGCGCGGCGGTCACCCGGGCTTCGCGCTCGAAGCGGGCGGCGGCCGACTCGTCGGTGACGCGGCCGAGGTCGATCGTCTTCACCGCGACCTGCCGGCCCAGCACGGTGTCGGTGGCGCGCCAGACCTCGCCCATCCCACCCCGTCCGATGGGGGCGTCGAGGACGTAGCGGTCGGCCAGGCGTCGCTGATCGCTGCTCATCCGGCCCAGCCTAACGAGGGCGGGCGACCCCGGCCGAAACGCGGGAGGGCCGCGAGCTGCCGGCTGGCTACTGTGGAGGCGTGCTCGAGACCGTGACCGCCCAGCGCTACGTCTGCCCCCTGCGGGAGGGCGGGTCGCTGCCCGGGCTGGTCGAGGCCGACGACCTCGGCACCTACGTCGTGAAGTTCACCGGGGCCGGCCAGGGGCGCAAGGTGCTGGTCGCCGAGGTGCTGGTGGGCGAGATCGCCCGGCACCTCGGCATCCCCACCCCGCGCCTGGCCGTCGTCGACCTGCCGACCGCCATCGCGCGGTACGAGGCCGACGAGGAGGTCCAGGACCTGCTGACGGCGAGCCCGGGCCACAACCTCGGCGTCGACTTCCTGCCCGGGGCCTTCGGCTACGACGGCTCGCGGCCGCCCTCGGCCCAGGACGCCGGCGCCATCCTCTGGCTCGACGCCTACACCGCCAACGTCGACCGCACCTGGGCCAACCCGAACCTGCTGGTCTGGCACGGTCGCACCTGGGCCATCGACCACGGGGCCGCGCTCTGGTTCCACCACTCGTGGCCGAGTCGGCCGCCGGACGTCGGGCGCTTCGTGCAGCAGCCGTTCGACGGCAGCAAGCACGTGCTGGCCGGGGTGGCCGAGCCCCTGGCCGCCACGCACGGGCGCCTGGCCGGTCTCCTCACCGACGACGTGCTGCGCGCCGTCGTCGCCGAGGTCCCCGACCAGTGGCTCGAGACCACGCACGCACTGCCCGACCTCGACGCGGTCCGCAGCGCCTACCTCGAGCACCTCGGCCAGCGGCTCGCCCGGCCCGACGCGTGGTTGGGCGGTGCGGCATGAGCCGGCCCTACCAGTACGTCGTCCTGCGCTTCGTCCCCCGCGTCGACCGGGGCGAGTGCCTCAACGTCGGCGTCGTGCTGCACTCGCAGGCGGCCAACGTGCTGCTGTGCGCCTGGCACGTCGACGACGACCGGGTGGCCGCCTTCGCCCCCGACACCGACCTCGCCGCGCTGCGGGCTGCCCTCGAGGCGGTGGCCGACGTGTGCCACGCGCCGCCGGAGGGGGTCGACGCGGCCCTCACCACCCAGGGCAAGCGCTTCGGCTGGCTCAGCGCCCCGCGCTCGACGGTGCTCCAGCCGGGGCCGGTGCACGGCGGCGCGGTCGACGACCCCGAGGCCGAGGTCCACCGACTGCTCGAGCGCCTGGTGCGCTGACCTGTAGGTCGCCCCAGGTACGACGTCAGCCGGGCACGCGCAGGGCCCAGGCGGCCACCGCCCCGGCCGCGGCCACGTTCAGCGAGTCGACCCCACCCAGCATCGGGATGCGGACCGTGATGTCGACGGTCGCCAGCGTGCGCCGCGACAGGCCGTCACCCTCGGTGCCCAGCACCAGGGCGAGGCGCTCCGGCGGGTCGGCCGCGAGCTCGTCGAGACCCACCGAGTCGTCCTCGAGCGCGAGGGCCGCGGTCGTGAAGCCCAGCGCCCGCAGCGCGTCCACTCCCCCGGGCCACGGGTCGATGCGCGTCCAGGGGACCTGGAACACCGTGCCCATCGAGACCCGCACCGAGCGCCGGTACAGCGGGTCGGCGCAGCGGGGCGTGACCAGCACGGCGTCGATGCCGAGCGCGGCCGCCGACCGGAAGACGGCTCCGACGTTGGTGTGGTCGACGACGTCCTCGAGGACGAGCACCCGCCGAGCCCCGTCGAGCACCTCCTCGAGCGGCGGCAGCGGCGGCCGGTGCATCGCCGCCAGCGCCCCCCGGTGCAGGTGGAACCCGGTGAGCGCCTCGATGACGTCGTGCTCCCCCACGAAGACCGGTACCCCGTCGCGCTCGGCGTCGGCCACCACGTCGGCGAGGTCGGTGAGCCAGCGCTGCGCCATCAGGTACGACCGCGGGCGGTGCCCGGCGGCCAGCGCCCGGCGGATGACCTTCTCGGACTCCGCGACGTACAGCCCGCCCTCGGGCTCGAACCGCCGCCGCAGCGCGACGTCCGTGAGCGAGACGTAGTCGGCCAGCCGGGGGTCGGCGGCGTCGGTGACGCGCACGACGCTCACGGGAAGAACACCAGCTTGACGACCGCGACCACACCCACCACCACGATGATCCCCCGCAGCACCGGCGACGGCAGCCGCCGCCCGACGGTGGCGCCCACCACGCCCCCGATGGTCGACCCGACGGCGATGAGCACCACCACCAGCCAGTCGATCCGGTCGGGCGCCACCACGACGAACACGACCGCCGCCACCGCGTTGACCACCGCGGCCAGCACGTTCTTCAGCCCGTTGAGGCGCTGCAGCGGCCGCCCCGACAGCGCGCCGAGCACCCCCATCAGGATGATCCCCTGGGCCGCCCCGAAGTAGCCGCCGTACACCCCGGCGCCGAACACCCCGCCCTGCATGAGGCGCCGGTCGGTGGACTCCGAGCGCGCCCGCCCCTCCTCGCGCCGCCGGGCGGTGTGGGCGTTGATGCGCGGGCCCAGCACGACCAGTGCGATCCCGAGCAGGATCAGCACCGGCACGATGGCGCGGAACAGGTCGGGGTCGAGGACCAGCAGCAGCACCGCCCCCAGCACCGCGCCGAGCAGCGACATCGGCACGTAGCGGCGCAGCTCGGGGCCCATCCCCTGCAGCTCGCGCCGGTAGCCGATCGAGCCGGTGATGCTGCCGGACACCAGGCCGATGTTGTTCGAGACGTTCGCCGTGACGGGCGGGACGCCGAGGAGCAGCAGCGTGGGGAAGGTGATCAGGGTGCCGGAGCCGACGATGGTGTTGATGGTGCCGGCCCCGATGCCGGCGAGGACGACGAGGAGCGCTTCACCGACGGACACCCGGACACCCTAGTTCGGGTGCCCGGGCGTCCGGTGTCGTGGTGTCGAGGGGTGGTCAGGGCTCCTGACGCACCCCGGAGCCGTAGCCCGAGGGGGCCGGGCCGCCGGAGCCCCCCGTGCCACCGCCGGGAGCCGGCGGCGCCGCCGGGTCGGCCGGCGGTGCACCGGCGGGCGGCGCGGTGGCCGGAGGCGCCGGAGCGGCGGGCGGTGCCTGCCGCGGCGGCACGGTGTCGGGGCCGGGCGTGATGGGCGGCTGCACCCGGGAGGCCGGCTGGGCGTGCTCCTCGGCCTCCTTGCTCGACTGCGCGGCCGAGCCACGGGCGGCGGCCAGGGCCGCGGCCGGGTCCTCGAGGGTGGTCTCCTCGAAGGCGTTCGAGATGGCCTGCTCGGGCTCGACCCACCCGTCGTCCTCGTCGGGCCCGGGCTTGGTGGCGCCCAGGGCGCCCCCGATGCCGCGCAGCGCGTCGGTGAGCTCGCTCGGGATGATCCACATCTTGTTGGAGTCACCGCGGGCGATCTGCGGCAGCACCTGGAGGTACTGGTAGGCCAGCAGCTTCTGGGTGGGCTTGCCGCGGTGGATGGCGTCGAAGACCTGCTGGATGGCGCGGGCCTGGCCCTGCGCCTCGAGGATGCGGGCCTGGGCCGAGCCCTCGGCGCGCAGGATCTGGCTCTGCTTCTCGCCCTCGGCGGTGAGGATCTGGCTGGCCTTGGAGCCCTCGGCGGTCAGGATGATGGCGCGCCGCTCGCGCTCGGCCTTCATCTGCTTCTCCATCGACTCCTGGATGGAGGCCGGCGGGTCGATGGCCTTGAGCTCGACGCGGTTGACGCGGATGCCCCACTTGCCGGTCGCCTCGTCGAGGACCCCGCGCAGCTGGCCGTTGATCTGGTCGCGGCTGGTCAGGGTCTGCTCGAGGTCGAGCGAGCCGATGACGTTGCGCAGGGTGGTGACGGTGAGCTGCTCGATGCCGGCGATGAAGTTGGCGATCTCGTAGACCGCCGACTTGGGGTCGATGACCTGGTAGTAGATGACGGTGTCGATCGACACGACGAGGTTGTCGCTGGTGATCACCGGCTGCGGCGGGAACGAGACGACCTGCTCGCGCTGGTCGATGTTGGCCCGCACGATGTCGACGAACGGGACCAGGAAGTGCAGGCCGCCCTCGAGGGTGCGCGAGTAGCGGCCGAGCCGCTCGATGATGAGGGCCGTCTGCTGCGGCACGACGCGCACCGTGCGCACGAGCACGATGATCGCGAAGAGCGCGAGCAGCAGGATGACGATGAGCGGACCGATTCCGTCCATGGTGGTGCCTCTTTCGTGGGCGCCCCGGTGGGGACGCGGGTCAGGGGGTGGGGGTGGTCGTGGGGGCCGGCGCGACGATCGCGGTGGCGCCGTGGATGGCGATGACGCGCACCTGGTCACCGGGCTCGACCGGGACGCCGCCCTCGGCCAGCCGGGCCGACCAGGTCTCGCCGGCGAGCTTGACCCGGCCGTCGGTGTCGGTGACGGCCTGGAGCACCCAGGCCTCGCGCCCGACGAGGCCGGCGGCCCCGATGCGGTGCTCGACCTCCGAGTCGGTGAACTTGCGCTTGAGCATCGGGCGCACGACGAGCAGGAGGACCGTGGCGCCGATCACGGCCACCACGACCTGGAAGAAGAACGGTGCGCCGAGGGCGGCCGCGACGGTGGCGCACAGCGCGCCGCCCGCGAACATCAGGAACACGAAGTCGACGGTGGCGGCCTCGATGGCCGCCAGCACGAGCGTGACACCCAGCCAGCCCAGCCAGGCGTTGTCGGTCAGCCACTCCATCGGTCGGCCCTTCCTGTCGGTCTGCCCCCACGGGGGTCAGGGCTGTGACGCACGCGCCCGTCCCCCGGTTCCTGCGGCCCTCAGCGGGCCCGGGCGGCGAAGCGGTCGCCGCGGGCCTCGAGCTCGAGCGGCATCCCGAAGGTGCGCTCGAGGTTCTCGGCCGTCAGCGTGATCTCGATGGGCCCCTGCGCGACGACCCGCCCCTCGCGCAGCAGCAGCACGTCGGTGAAGTGCGGCGGGATCTCCTCGACGTGGTGGGTGACGAGCACCAGGGCCGGAGCGGCGAGGTCGGCGGCCAGCACCCCGAGCCGGCGCACCAGGTCCTCGCGGCCGCCGAGGTCGAGCCCCGCGGCGGGCTCGTCGAGCAGCATCAGCTCGGGGTCGGTCATCAGCGCGCGGGCGATCTGGACCCGCTTGCGCTCGCCCTCCGAGAGGGTGCCGTAGCTGCGGTCGGCCAAGTGGCTGGCCCCGAGCGCCTCGAGCAGCTCGGCCGCCCGCGCCTCGTCCATCCGGTCGTACTCCTCGCGCCAGCGCCCGACGACGCCGTAGGAGGCGGTGACGACGACGTCGCGCACGCGCTCACGCGGGGGGATGCGCTCGGCCAGCGACGCGCTGGACAGCCCGATGCGCGGCCGGAGCTCGAAGACGTCGACCGCGCCGAGCACCTCGCCGAGGACCCCTGCGACGCCGGTGGTGGGGTGGATGCGCGCCGACGCGAGCTGGAGCAGGGTGGTCTTGCCGGCTCCGTTGGGGCCCAGGACGACCCAGCGCTGCCCCTCCTCGACCTCCCACGACACATCGTCGAGGATGGTGGTGTCGCCGCGCACGACGCTGACGCCTGCCAGGGCCAGCACGTCGCTCATGGCCCTGACCCTAGTTGACCCCGAGGGGCCGCGTCCGGCGGCGCGCCCTCAGGAGGCCCGCATCGGGGTCCCGGGGCGGCCGTGGGCGTCGGCGACGACCTCCGCCATGACGGACAGCGCGATCTCGCCGGCGGAGCCGCCGCCGATGGAGAGGCCGGCGGGCACGTGCAGCCGGGTGAGGGTCGCGTCGTCGAGGCCCTCGCCGCGCAGCTGCTCGAGCAGCCCGGCGGAGCGGTGCCGGCTCGCCATCATCGCGACGTAGCGGACCCCCGTGCCGAGCGCGCCCCGCAGGGCGTCGACGGCGCCGTCGCCGTCGTGGTTGCAGACGACCAGGGCGTCGACGTGCCCGAGCCGACCCGCGGTCTCGGCGTCGGGGGCCTCGTCGAGGACGGTGACCTCCCAGCCCGTCGCGGCCGCGATGGCCGTGAGCGAGCGCGCGATGTGGTTGTCGAAGACGACGACCAGGTGGCCGAGCGGGCCGGCGACGGGCTCGGCCCCGCTGCCGCGCACCGGGTCATGACGGGTGTCGCTCATCGGCCGAGCACGTCGCGGTAGACCTCCATGGTGCGGTCGCCGATGGTGTCCCAGGAGAAGGACTCGACGGCCCGCTGCCGCCCGGCGCGGCCGAAGCGCGCGGCCCGGTCGAGGTCGGAGACGGCCTCGTTCATCGCGGCGGCCAGGTCCGCGACGAAGCGGTCCTCGTCGACGGGGATGCCGGTGCCGTCCTGGACCTGCTCGATGGGCACCAGCCACCCGGTCTCGCCGTCGACGACCACCTCGGGGATCCCCCCGGTGGCGGTGGCGACGACGGGCAGCTCGCAGGCCATGGCCTCGAGGTTGACGATGCCGAGCGGCTCGTAGACCGACGGGCAGAGGAACACCGAGGCACTGCTGAGGACGGCGACGACCTGGTCGCGCGGCAGCATCTCGGAGATCCACACCACGCCGTCGCGCTGCTGCCGCAGGCCCTCGACGAGGCTCTCGACCTCGGCCTTGATCTCGGGGGTGTCGGGCGCACCGGCCAGCAGGACGAGCTGGACCTCCGGCGGCAGCTCGGCCGCGGCCCGCAGCAGGTAGGGCAGGCCCTTCTGGCGGGTGATCCGGCCGACGAAGACCGCACTCGGGCGGCCCTCGTCGATGCCGAGGCGGCGCAGGACGTCGGGGTCCTCGTGCTTCTGCCACAGGGCGGAGTCGATGCCGTTGTGCACGACGCGGACCCGCGCGGGGTCGACCGCGGGGTAGCTGCGCAGGATGTCCTCGCGCATCCCGGCGCTGACGGCGATGACGGCCGCGGCGCTCTCGTAGGCGGTGCGCTCGACCCAGGACGAGAGACGGTAGCCGCCGCCCAGCTGCTCGGCCTTCCACGGCCGCA
Source organism: Phycicoccus duodecadis (assembly GCF_002846495.1). NCBI lineage: Bacteria > Bacillati > Actinomycetota > Actinomycetes > Micrococcales > Intrasporangiaceae > Phycicoccus > Phycicoccus duodecadis. The sequence continues at coordinate 86,818 of NZ_PJNE01000001.1, read as the reverse complement.
TCGGCTCGAGGCTGTGGGCCGACAGCACGTGCGGGACGCCCTCGAGCAGGCTCGCGACGTGGCCGGCGAAGTTCGCGTACCAGGTGTGCGAGTGCACGAGGTCGGCCCCGGCGCAGGCGGCGGCCATCGTGAGGTCGACGCCCAGGGTGGTGAGCGCGGCGTTGGCACCGTCGAGCTCGGGCAGGTCGGGGTGGCTGGTGGTGCCGTCCTCGTCACGCGGGCCGCCGAACGCGTGGACCCGCACGTCGCTGTCACCTCGGGCCCGCAGGGCCCGGGTCAGCTCGGCGACGTGGACCCCCGCACCGCCGTAGATCGAGGGTGGGTACTCCTTGGTCAGGATGTCGATACGCACAGTTTTCACCGTAGTGGTGAACCGGGACTCCCGGCGAGGGCGCTGAGCCCATAGGTTGGGTCCATGGCGTACCGCAGCGGAGGTCCCAAGGTCCTGGCCATCGTCCTCGCCGGCGGTGAAGGCAAGCGGCTGATGCCGCTCACCGCCGACCGGGCCAAGCCCGCGGTGCCGTTCGGGGGCATCTACCGCCTCATCGACTTCGCCCTGTCGAACGTCGTGAACTCGGGCTACCTCAAGGTCGTCGTGCTGACCCAGTACAAGTCGCACAGCCTCGACCGGCACGTGACCAAGACGTGGCGGATGAGCACGATGCTCGGCAACTACGTGGCGCCCATCCCGGCCCAGCAGCGCATCGGGAAGGACTGGTACCAGGGCAGCGCCGACGCCATCTTCCAGAGCCTGAACACCATCACCGACGAGCGCCCCGACATCGTGGTGGTCGTGGGCGCCGACCACGTCTACCGCATGGACTTCTCGCAGATGGTCGACCAGCACCTCGCGAGTGGCGCCGGTGTCACCGTGGCGGCCATCCGCCAGCCGAAGTCGACGTCCGACCAGTTCGGCGTCATCGACGTCCACCCCGACGACCCGCAGAAGATCCGGGCCTTCCTCGAGAAGCCCACCGACCCCGAGGGCCTGCCGGACTCCCCCGACGAGGTGCTGGCGAGCATGGGCAACTACGTCTTCAGCGCCGACGCGCTGGTCGACGCCGTCACCGCCGACGCCACCCGCGAGGGCAGCAAGCACGACATGGGCGGCGACATCGTGCCGGCCATGGTCGAGCAGAGCTCGGCCTACGCCTACGACTTCAAGAACAACGTCGTGCCCGGCGGCACCGAGCGCGACATGGGCTACTGGCGCGACGTCGGCACCATGGACAGCTACTACGACGCCCACATGGACCTCGTCTCCATCCACCCGGTGTTCAACCTCTACAACTACGACTGGCCGCTGTACACCTCGTACGGCTACTTCCCGCCGGCCAAGTTCGTCCACGGGGCCCACGGCCGGTTCGGGGAGGCCCTGAACTCGGCCGTCTCCCCCGGCGTCGTCATCTCGGGCGCGCGGATCAACGGCTCGGTCATCTCGCCCGACGTGCACGTGCACAGCTACACCGAGGTCGAGGACAGCGTGATCCTCGACGGCGTGCAGATCGGGCGGAACTGCCGCATCCAGAAGGCGATCATCGACAAGAACGTCGTGGTGCCCGAGGGCGCGTCCATCGGCGTCGACCACGACCACGACCGCGCGCGGGGCTTCTCGGTCACCGAGTCGGGCATCGTCGTCGTCGGGAAGGGCCAGGAGGTCGTCCTGTGAGCACCGACCGCCGCGTGCGGATCGGCGCCCAGCTCCAGCCCCAGCACGCGTCGTACGCCGACCTGCGGCGGGCGGTGGCCCAGCTCGAGGAGATCGGCGTCGACGTCGTCTTCAACTGGGACCACTTCTACCCGCTCTACGGCGAGCCCGACGGCGCGCACTTCGAGTGCTGGACGATGCTGGCCGCCTGGGCCGAGGCCACCGAGCGCCTCGAGATCGGCGCGCTCGTCACCTGCAACAGCTACCGCAACCCGCAGCTGCTGGCCGACATGGCCCGCACCGTCGACCACATCAGCGCCCGCGACGGCGGCGAGGGCCGGCTCATCCTGGGCATCGGTTCGGGATGGTTCGAGCGCGACTACGACGAGTACGGCTTCGAGTTCGGTACCGCCGGTGGCCGGCTCGACGCGCTCGAGCGCGACCTCCCGGTCATCGAGGAGCGCTGGGCGAAGCTCAACCCCGCCCCCACCCGCGACATCCCCGTGCTCATCGGTGGGGGCGGCGAGAAGAAGACGCTGCGCATCGTCGCCCGCCACGCCGACATCTGGCACGGCTTCGGCGACCCCGAGACCGTCGCGCACAAGCACGCCGTCCTCGACGAGTGGTGCGCCCGGCTCGGGCGCGACCCGGGCGAGATCGAGCGCTCGGCCGGGGTGTCGCCCAAGCCGGGCCGCCTGCCCGAGGACGTCGACGACTACGCCGCCGGGGCGCAGGACCTGTACGACGTCGGCACCCGGCTGTTCACCGTCGGGCTCAACGGCCCCGACTACGACCCCGGTCCGCTGCGTGACCTCGTCGCCTGGCGTGACGGGATGCGCGGCTAGCCTGCTGGGCGTGCCCTCCGCCGAGCCACCCCTCCCCCCGCAGCCCGACCCGGAGGCCCGGACCCTCCTGCTCTCGCTGAGCGGCCCCGACCGCCCCGGCGTCACCAGTGCGGTCTTCGCGGCCGCGTCCACGGTGGGCGCCGACGTGCTCGACCTCGAGCAGGTCGTGGTGCGCGGCCACCTGGCCCTGTCGGTACTGCTCTCGCCGGGCCACGACGAGAACGTCCTCACCGACCGCCTCACCCGGGCCGGTGAGAGCCTCGGGATGACGGTGCGGCTGGTCGCCGGCCGGGGCGACAACGCCTCCCGGCGCACGGGCCGGGCCGCCGTGGTGGTCATGGGCGCCCCGCTCGAGACCCGGCACGTCGCCGCCGTCGCCGCCAGCATCGCCGAGCACGGCGCCAACATCGACCGCATCCGCCGCCTGTCGCGCTGGCCCGTGACCACGGTCGAGCTCGACGTGTCCGGGGCGGACGTCCCGGGGCTGCGCCGGGCGCTGGGTCTGGTCTCGGCCGCCACCGGCTGCGACATCGCGGTGGCACCGGCCGGGCTCGCGCGCCGCGGGGCGCGGCTGGTCGTGATGGACGTCGACTCCACCCTGATCCAGGACGAGGTCATCGAGCTCATCGCCGCGCACGCCGGCACCGAGGCCGAGGTGGCCGCCGTCACCGAGCGGGCCATGCGCGGCGAGCTCGACTTCGCCGAGAGCCTGCACGCGCGGGTCGCCACGCTGGCCGGGCTGCCGGTGTCGGTGCTCGACGACGTGCGGGCGGCGGTGCGGCTGACGCCGGGGGCACGCACGCTGGTCCGGACCCTCAAGGCGCTCGGCTTCACCGTGGCGCTGGTCTCGGGCGGGTTCGCCGAGGTCGTCGAGCCGGTGGGGGCCGAGCTCGGGGTCGACCACGTGCGCGCCAACCGGCTCGAGGTGGTCGACGGCCACCTCACCGGCCGGGTCGTCGGTGCGGTCGTCGACCGGGCCGGCAAGGCGGCCGCGCTGCGCGAGTTCGCGGCCCTCGAGGGCCTGCCGCTCTCGCGGACGGTGGCCATCGGCGACGGGGCCAACGACCTCGACATGCTCGGGGTGGCGGGGCTGGGGGTCGCGTTCAACGCCAAGCCGATGGTGCGCGAGCAGGCCGACACCTCCGTCTCGGTGCCGTACCTCGACACGGTGCTGTTCCTGCTCGGGGTCAGCCGCGAGGAGATCGAGGACGCCGAGACCGCCGACGAGCACCATTAGGCTGACCAGGTGCCACGCCGACCCTCGACCACCCCGACCCTCTTCATCGTCGGAGGGGCCGAGGACCGGGTCGGGAAGGCTTCCCTGCTGCGCCAGTTCGTGAAGCTCGCCGGCGGGAAGAAGGCTCGCCTGGTCGTCATCCCGACCGCGTCGTCCTACCAGGACGACGTGGCCGCCGCCTACACCCAGGTGTTCGGCCGGATCGGCGTCGCGCGCGTCGAGGTCGTCAACCCCGCCGACCGCGAGGAGGCGCGCGACGCCGCCGCGGTCGCCCGGGTCGACGACGCCACCGGGGTCTTCATCAGCGGGGGCAGCCAGCTGCGCCTGTCCCAGGTGTTCCCCGGCACGCCGCTGGGCGACGCCATCCACCGGGCCCACGACCGCGGCTGCGTCGTCGGGGGCACCTCGGCCGGGGCGTCGATCATGTCCGACTTCATGATCTCGATGGGCGAGGAGGGGGTCACGCCCCGCCAGCGGGCCAGCCAGCTCTCGGCGGGCCTGGGGTTGCTGCCGGGCGTGGTCGTCGACCAGCACTTCGACCAGCGGGCCCGCTACGGGCGGCTGATGTCGGTGATCGCCCCGTCGCCGCACCTGCTGGGCGTCGGCATCGACGAGAACACCGCCATCATCGTCAGCGACCGCCGCGAGTTCACCGTGCGGGGGGCCGGCGCGGTGTTCGTCGTCGACTGCCGGGCGGCGCGCACCGACGCCCCCGAGGCCCGGGCCGGCGCACCGGTGCTGGTGTCCGGCGCCACGGTCCACAGCCTGCCGGCCGGGGCGACGTTCGACCTGGTCGAGCGCCGTCTGACCGGCTTCGTCGAGCACCACCCCGACGTCCTCGTGGCCCTGGCCACCGCCAAGGCCTGACGCTCCACCACCCCCTCGACCCGCCGACCGCCGCCCGACCAGAGGAGAAGCGCCGATGGACCGCCCCGTCCCCACCGGACCCGCCGCCCCCGACCTGACCATCCTGGAGTCCCGGGTCTACCGCGGCGGCAACATCTGGTCCTACGACCCCTCCATCCACCTCGTCGTCGACCTCGGCGTGCTGGAGGCGTACCCCACCGACACCCTCCCGGGCTTCACCGACCGGCTCGTCGAGCTCCTCCCCCGCCTCGAGAACCACACCTGCTCGAAGGGGGTCAAGGGCGGGTTCATCGAGCGGATGCGCACCGGCACCTGGCTCGGGCACGTCGCCGAGCACGTGGCCCTGCAGCTGCAGCAGGAGGCCGGGCACGACCAGCGCCGCGGCAAGACCCGCGGCGTCAAGGGTCGCCCCGGCGTCTACAACGTCATCTACGGCTACAGCGACGAGGGCGTGGGGCTGGCGGCCGGGCAGCTGGCCGTCCGGCTGGTCAACCACCTCGTCCAGGAGGACCCCGAGCTCGACTTCGCCGCCGAGCTCGAGCTGTTCCTCACCCGCGCCGAGCGCACCGCGTTCGGCCCGTCGACCTCGGCCATCCTCGAGGAGGCCGTGAGCCGCGACATCCCCTACATCCGCCTCAACAGCGGCAGCCTCGTGCAGCTGGGCCAGGGCGTGCACCAGCAGCGCATCCGGGCCACCATGACGTCGAAGACGGGCGCGCTGGCCGTCGACATCGCCGGCGACAAGGACATGACGACGCGCCTGCTGGCCTCGGCCGGCCTGCCGGTGCCGAAGCAGGAGACGGTGCGCTCGGCCGACGGCGCGGCGGCGGCCGCGCGCCGCATCGGGTTCCCGGTCGTGGTCAAGCCCCTCGACGGCAACCACGGCCGCGGCGTCTGCCTGAACCTCACGGACGAGCAGGAGGTGCGCGACGCGTTCGTCGTGGCCGAGGGCGAGTCGCGGCGCGGCTACGTGATCGTGGAGTCCCTGGTGGTGGGGCGCGACTACCGCTGCCTCATCGTGGGCGGCCGGATGCAGGCCATCGCCGAGCGGGTGCCGGCGCACGTCCTGGGCGACGGTGTGCACACCGTGCGCGAGCTCGTCGAGACCACCAACGCCGACCCGCGACGCGGGGTGGGGCACGAGAAGGTGCTGACCAAGATCAAGGTCGACGCCGCGGCCGAGGCGCTGGTGCTCGAGCAGGGCTTCGGGATGGACGACGTGCCGCCCGCCGACACCATGGTCAAGCTCGCGCTGACGGGCAACATGTCGACCGGCGGCATCTCCATCGACCGCACCTTCGACGCGCACCCCGACAACGTCGAGATCGCCGAGGAGGCCGCGCGCGTGATCGGCCTCGACGTCGCCGGCATCGACTTCATCTGCCCGGACATCGCCTCCCCGGTCCGCGAGACCGGCGGCGCGATCTGCGAGGTCAACGCCGCCCCCGGGTTCCGGATGCACACCCACCCGACCGTCGGCGAGCCGCAGTACATCGCCAAGCCCGTGGTCGACCTGCTCTTCCCCCCGGGGGCGCCGTCGCGGGTGCCGATCGTGGCCGTCACCGGCACCAACGGCAAGACCACGACGTCGCGGATGATCGCGCACATCATGAAGGGCCTCGGCCGCCAGGTGGGGATGACCTCGACCGACGGCATCGTCATCGACGAGCGGCTGGTCGTGAAGGCCGACGCCTCCGGCCCGCGCTCGGCGCGGATGGTCCTGCAGAACCCGCGCGTCGACTTCGCCGTGATGGAGGTCGCCCGCGGCGGCATCCTCCGCGAGGGTCTGGGCTACGACCGCAACGACGTCGCCGTCGTCACCAACGTCGCGCCCGACCACCTCGGGATGCGGGGCATCAACACCCTCGAGCAGCTGGCCGACGTCAAGGCCGTGGTCGTCGAGGCCGTCCCACGCGACGGCTTCGCCGTCCTCAACGCCGACGACGCCCTCGTGCGCCGGATGCGGCGGCGCTGCTCCGGCTCCGTGGTGTGGTTCAGCCTGGCCGAGCCCGGCAGCACGGTGCGCGACTTCGTCGAGGACCACTGCCGGCGCGGGGGACGGGCCGTGGTGCTCGACCGCACCGAGCGCGGCGACATGATCGTCATCCGCCACGGCCGACGCTCGATGCAGCTGGCGTGGACCCACCTGCTGCCCTCGACCTTCGGTGGCACCGCCCTGTTCAACGTCGCCAACGCCATGGCCGCCGCCGGCGCGGCCTTCGCCAGCGGCGCCGGGCTGCACGAGATCCGCCAGGGCCTGCGCACCTTCACGACCTCGTACTACCTCTCCCCCGGCCGGATGAACCAGATCAACGTGCACAACGTCGACGTCATCGTCGACTACTGCCACAACGCCCCCGGGATGCGCGTGCTGGGCGAGTTCCTCGAGCGCTACGCGGCCATGAAGGCCGGGCAGCACGACCTCGGCAAGATCTCGCGCATCGGCGTCGTCTCCACCGCCGGCGACCGGCGCGAGGAGGACATGCACGAGCTCGGGGCCGTGGCCGCCGAGCACTTCGACGTCGTCGTCGTGCGCGAGGACGAGCGGCTGCGCGGGCGCGAGCGTGGCTTCACCGCGGAGCACGTCGCTGCCGGGGTGCGCTCGCGAATGGGTGAGGAGGGCGTGCGCTGCCGGCAGGTCGAGGTCGTCCTGGACGAGACCGCGGCCGTGCGGCACGTCATGGCGCGAGCCAACCCCGGCGACATCGTGGTGCTCTCGGTCGACCAGCACGCCGCCGTCATGGCTGAGCTCGAGTCGATGACCAAGCAGGCCCAGCCCGGCACGCACACCCAGGACTCGGTCGGCGACCCCGACCTCGACCCGGGTGCGCTGGTCGAGGAGGCCCGCGAGGCCGGCGACAGCGCCGCCCGCGACGTCGACAGCCCCGCCCCCACCGCCTGAGGCCCGCCCGCCCGGGTCGAGTGCTGCTGCGGGGTCGGTCGCACGGGCAGGCAATGCCTCCGGAACCACGCGTCCCAGGCCGTGTGCCGCCGGCTGGGGGTGGCGTCAGCGGCCGAGCTGCTCCGCGTACGCCGTGAGCGCGCGGCGGTAGCGCTCGACATCGGGGTCGGTGCTCGTGGCGGCCACGACGGCCAGCAGCCCGCGCAGCGCCCCCGTCGGGTCGCCGGCGTCGTGGGCCACCAGCGCGTGGAAGGCCGCCACCCCGACGCTCTCGGGATGCCGTGCCGCCACCTCGTCGACGACCGCCAGGGCTTCCGCCGACCGCCCGAGGTTGCGCAGGCTGGATGCGAGCTGCAGCTGGGCCCGGTGCCGCAGCGGCTCGCGCAGGCCCAGCCGCAGCGCCTCCTCGTAGAGGGGCACCGCCTCGGTCTCGTGCCCGGCGCTGTCGTGGGTGCCGCCGTACTCGTACGCGATCCGGGCGTCGCCGGGGTGGGCGGCGTAGAGCGCCGCACCGCGCTCGACCCGGGCCTGCGCGTCGTCGAGCTCCCACAGCCGGGCGATGTCACCCTCGGCCTCGTGCTCGCCGCGGGCGGCGACGACCTTGCGCCGGATGGCCGCGGCGTCGTCGGCGCTCGCCCCGACCGAGCGCAGCCAGGCCACGACCTCGTCGCGCTCGGCGTGGCACATCAGGGCCACGACGTCGCCGTCCTCGGCGTCGGCCACGCACGCCTGCAGGCCGCCGAGCTCGGTGGGGTACGAGGCGATGTCGGCGACGCCCGCACGAGCCAGGCCCAGCCGCAGCTGCGCCTCCAGGTCCTCGACGGTCCGCCCTCGCAGGTACCGGTCCTTGTGGGCGGCGACCACGTGGTCGGCCCGCAGGCCGGCGATCTCGCCCAGTGCCTGGAGGATGTCGTCGGTGCGGTCACCGGCCGTGCCCAGCGCCAGGTGCAGGCATCCGCCCGGTGCGGTCAGGCCGCGGGCGACGTCGAGCAGCGCCTCCAGCCCCGCCTCGTTGTGCGCCAGGTCGACCACGACCGTCGCCGATCCGCCCTCGACCGGCACCGAGTAGGTGTTCATCCGCCCGGGGTTCAGCACGTCGTCGGGCGCGAAGGTGCGCAGCCCCTCGACCACGTCGTCGCGGGCGATGCCGAGCCCGAGCGCCGCCGAGGCGCCCGCCAGGGCGTTGAGCACGTTGTGATGCGACAGCCCCGAGAGCGCCATCGGCAGGTCGAGCACGGGCAGCAGCCGGTCGGGCGAGCCGGGGCCGCCCAGCACCGTCACGTGCCCGTCGAGGACGGTCGTGGCCCGGCCGCCGGCCGTGAGTGCCTCCCGCACGGCCGGGGCCGTGGGGTCGGAGGCGAAGACCCACGGGCGGGCCCTGGACCCCGAGCGCATGGCCCACACCCGCGGGTCCTCACCGTTGAGCACCACCCAGCCCGACGGCCGGGTGACCCGGGTGACGATGGCCTTGACCTCGGCGAGCTGGTCGACGGTGTCGATGCCCTGGAGCCCGAGATGGTCGGCCGAGACGTTGGTGACGACCGAGACGTCGTTGTGGCTGACCCCCATCCCGCGCAGCAGCATGCCGCCGCGCGCCGTCTCGAGGATGCCGACCTGGACCCCAGGGGTCTCGAGCACGGCCCGGGCCCCGGCCGGACCCGAGTAGTCACCGGGCTCGACGGTCTCCCCCTGCACGACGACGCCGTCGGTCGAGCTCCAGGCCGTGGTGCGCCCCGACGTCATGCAGATGTGGGCGAGCAGGCGGGTGGTGGTGGTCTTGCCGTTGGTCCCGGTGACCGACGCGACCGGGATGCGCGGGCTGACCACGCGCGGGGCGTCGCCGACCGGGGCCGCGGCCACGGCCGCCGCCCGCTCCCCGACCGCCTCGGCCGGTGACAGGCCGGCCAGCAGGTCGGCCAGGGCGGGCCCGATGGCCGCCCCCAGGGCCTCGGCCCGCCCGCGGTGGCGCCACACGAACGCGCACACCACGACGTCGGTGTCGGCGGCCGCGCGGGTGCGTACCCCGAGCCTCCGGGTGCCGGCCGCCGTGGCCAGGGCTCGCGCCATCCGCTCGACCAGGCGCACGAGCACCTGCTGACGCTGCTCGGACCCCGGCGCCCCGGGCCGCCCGCGCCGCATCCCCACGGCCTCGCAGACCGCGGCGACGGTGGCCTCGGACGCCGCGAGGTACCCCGGCAGGGCCAGGGTCACCTTGACCGCGGGCCGCGGGAAGTAGAGGTTCGGACCCTCGAGGAGGCGTACCTCGCGGGTCAGGACCGGCCCGTCGGGCCCGGCGTCGTGGCTGGTCACCCCGGGAGCCTAGTGCGCCCCGGAGGCACGACCGGCGCGCGGGACGAACCGGGCGGTCAGACGCCCATCGCGTGGAAGCCGCCGTCGACGTGCACCATCTCGCCGGTGGTCGCCGGGAACCAGTCCGACAGCAGCGCCGCGCAGGCACGGGCGGTGGGGAGGGCGTCGTTCACGTCCCAGCCGAGCGGAGCCCGGGTCCCCCACTCCTGCTCGAAGCGCTCGAAGCCGGGGATCGACTTGGCGGCGGTCGTGCGGATGGGGCCGGCCGCGACGATGTTGCAGCGGATGCCCTTCGGACCGAGGTCGCGCGCCAGGTAGCGGTTGGTCGACTCGAACGCGGCCTTGGCCACACCCATCCAGTCGTAGACGGGCCAGGCGAACCGGGCGTCGAAGGTGAGACCGACGACGCTGCCGCCCGCGGACATCAGCGGTAGGGCGGCCTTGGCGAGGGCGGCCAGCGAGTACGCCGACACGTGCACGGCCGTCGCGACGTCCTCCCAGGTGGCCTCCATGAAGTTGAACGCACCGGGCGGGGCGAACCCGATCGAGTGCAGGACGCCGTCGAGGTGCGGGACGTGCTCGCGCACCCGGTCCGGGAGCGCGGCCAGGTCGTCGGGGCTCGTGACGTCGAGCTCGACGATCGGCGGGGTCTGCGGCAGCCGGCGCGCGATGGCGCTCGTGATCTTCATCGTGCGCCCGAACGAGGTGAGCACGACCTCGGCCCCCTGCTCCTGGGCGATCTTCGCTACGTGGAAGGCGATGGAGGAGTCCATGAGGACCCCCGTGACGAGCAGCTTCTTGCCCTCGAGCAACATGAGCGGCCTTTCGGTGGGAGGAGGTCGGTGGGCGTCGGTGCGTCGGTCGGTCAGTGGCCCATGCCGAGGCCGCCGTCGACGGGGATGACGGCCCCCGAGACGTAGGCGGCCTCCGGGCTCGCGAGGAAGCGGACCACGCCGGCGACCTCGTCGGTGGTGGCGAAACGCCCGGCGGGGATGGCCGCCTTGTAGCTCTTCTGGGTGTCCTCGGGGAGGGCGGCCGTCATGTCGGTCTCGATGAAGCCGGGCGCCACGACGTTGGCGGTGATGCCGCGCCCGCCCAGCTCGCGGGTGACCGAGCGGGCCAGACCGACCAGGCCGGCCTTGCTCGAGGAGTAGTTGACCTGCCCGGGGCCGCCGTAGAGGCCCACCACGCTGGAGATGAGGATGATCCGGCCGCGGCGCAGGCGGATCATCCCCTTGCTGGCGCGGCGCACGCAGCGGAAGGTGCCGGTGAGGTTGGTGTCGAGGACCTCGTCCCAGTCCTCGTCGCTCATCCGCATGAGCAGGCCGTCCTTGGTGATGCCCGCGTTGGCGACCAGGATCTCGACCGGGCCGCCGAGCTTCTCCTCGGCCTCGGTGAACGCGGCGTCGACCGAGGCGGAGTCGGTGACGTCGCAGCGCACGCCGTCGAGGCCCTCGGGGGGCTCGCCGCTGCGGTGGGTGACGACGACCTTGTCACCGGCCTCCGCGAACGCGCGGGCGATGGCCAGGCCGATGCCGCGGTTACCACCGGTGACCAGAACGGTGCGGGGATCGCTCATGCCGTCGAACCTAGTGGACTACCCGGCGGTAGCCGGGCCCGGGCCCGCGCCCCGAGGTGTCGAAGGTCGGTGCCCGCGGCCGGGGCTCGCCGGGGCCCGCGACGTACAGTGGAGGGGTGCCACGGACCCGCTCGAACCCCGCCGACCCGCAGTCGGTGACCACCGCCGCGCAGTCGCGGTCCGAGGACCAGGTCCACCGGCTGCGCCAGTACCTGGCGACGATGTCGGTGCGCACCCTCTGCTTCGTGCTGGCCATCGTCACCGACGGCTGGCTGCGCTGGGTCTTCGCGGCCGGCGCCATCCTGCTGCCGTTCTTCGCGGTCGTCGCGGCCAACGCCGTCGCCCCCCGCGTGTACGGCCGGGTGCGGCCGGTGGTCCCGGTGCGGGACGCCACCCCGTCGCTCACCGACCGTTCCTACGTGCACACGCCGGTGCCCTACCGTCCCGACGAGCGCGACGACGGCTGACCGGCCTCGGGGCCGGCGGGCCTCAGCCCCCGATGGCCGACATGGGCCGGTCGGGCTGCACGAAGTCGGGGCGGTCGATGCCGTGCCCGGCCTTCTTGGCCCACATCTCACCCACGATGAGATCGGTGATCTCGGCGTCGCTGGCGCCGTCGCGCAGGGGGCCGCGCAGGTCGACCTCGGTGCGCGAGAACAGGCAGTTGCGCAGCTGGCCGTCGGCGGTGAGCCGGGCCCGGTCGCAGGCGGCGCAGAACGGGGCGGTGACGCTGGCGATGACCCCGACGGTCTGCGGGCCACCGTCGACGTGGAACAGCTCGGCGGGGGCGCTGCCGCGGCCCTCGACGGGCGTGAGCCGGAAGCGCTCGCCGAGCCGCTCGAGGATCTCGGTCTGCGACACCATCTGGGTGCGGTCCCAGGCGTGCTGGGCGTCGAGCGGCATCTGCTCGATGAAGCGCAGCGCGTAGCCGCGGTCGAGGCACCACTGCAGCAGGTCGGCGACGCCGTCGTCGTTGATGCCGCGCATGGCCACCGCGTTGACCTTCACCGGCACCAGGCCGGCATCGGCGGCGGCCTTGAGCCCGCGCTCGACGTCCTCGAAGCGGTCGCGCCGGGTGAGGTCGCGGAACTGCTGCGGGCTGATGGTGTCGAGGCTGACGTTGACCCGGTCGAGGCCGGCAGCGGCCAGCGGCGCCGCCAGGCGGTCGAGGCCGATGCCGTTGCTGGTCATCGCGATGCGGGGCCGGGGCTCGAGGGCCGCGATCCGCCCGACGACGTCGACCAGGCTGCGGCGCAGGAGCGGCTCGCCCCCGGTGAGCCGGACGTTGGTGACCCCCAGGCCGACCATCACGCCGACCAGCCGCACGAGCTCGTCGTCGGTGAGCATCTCGGGCTTGGGCAGCCAGTCGAGGCCCTCGGCCGGCATGCAGTACGTGCACCGCAGGTTGCACCGGTCGGTCACCGACACACGGAGGTCTCGCCCGACGCGGCCGAAGCGGTCGAGGAGTCTGGGCACTGGGAGGTCGGTCATCGGGGTCCAGCCTACGACGGGTAGCGTGCACGGAGTGCTGCGCCGGCTTCTCACTCCCCGATGGCTCGGTGCGCTGGTCCTGGCGGCACTGTTCTCGGTGGCTGCCTACCACCTGGGTTTCTGGCAGTACCACCGGCACGAGGCCAAGGTCGAGCGCAACGCGCTCCTGGACGCCCACTACCGCGCCGACCCCGTCCCGGTGTCGAAGGTTCTCACCCCGGCCGGCTTCGACCGGGGCGACGACTGGACGCGGGTGACCGCGACCGGCACCTACGTCGACGGGCCGCTCTTCGTCCGCGGACGCCCCAACGACGGGGCCGTCGGGCTCGAGGTGCTCTGGGTGCTGCGGCCCGACGACGGCGGCCCGGACGTGCTGGTCGACCGGGGCTGGGTGCCGGCCTCCGCACGCGGTGCCAGCGTCCTGCCCACCGTGCCGCCCGCGCCGTCGGGGCCGGTGACGATGGTCGGCTGGGTCCGCCCCTCCGAGGCCTCCCGCGACAAGGCCCCCTCGCCGGGCCAGATCGCCAACGTGTCGGTAACCGACGCGGAGCGCGCCTTCGACGACCGGCTGCTGCCCGCCTACGTCCTGCTCGAGCGCGAGACACTGCCGGACGGCTCCACCCCCCCGCGCCCCGACGCCCTGCTGCCCCCGGACCGCAGCCTCGGCCCGCACCTCGCGTACGCCTACCAGTGGTGGGCCTCGACGGTGCTCGGCTTCGTCCTGGTCGGCTTCGGGGTGCGGCGCGAGGAACGGCTGTCGGACCCCGCCAAGTACCCGCCCAAGCCCAAGAAGGTGCGGGTCTGGGACGAGGAGGACGAGTAGGCGCCGTACCGGCCCGGGCCGAGCGGCGGGTCCTCGCGGGCACCTATGCTGTGCCGGTGCTCACTGGCCAGAAGATCTTCCTCACCGGCGGAGCGGGTTTCATCGGCTCCACGCTCGCCGGCACCCTCCTCGACGACAACGAGGTGGTCGTCTTCGACAACCTCACGCGCAACGCGCTGACCCATCAGCCGTTCGCGCACCACCCCAACCTCACCCTGGTGCAGGGCGACGTGTGCGACGCCGCCGCCGTGCACGAGGCCATGACGGGGGCCACCCACGTGGTGCACTGCGCCGCCATCGCGGGCATCGACACCGTCATCAAGCGACCTGTCGACACCATGCGCGTGAACGTCCTCGGGTCGGCGAACGTGCTGCAGGCCGCCGCCGACCACGGGGTGTCCGGCCGGGTGGTGTGCTTCTCGACCTCCGAGGTGTTCGGCCAGCACGGGTTCCGCTCCGCCGAGACCGACAACACCGTCACCGGGGCCGTCGGCGAGGCGCGCTGGACCTACGCGGTCGGCAAGCTCGCCGAGGAGCACCTGGCGCTGGCCCACCACCAGCAGGACGGGCTCCCGGTGGTGGTCGTGCGCCCGTTCAACGTCTACGGGCCCGGCCAGGTCGGCGAGGGCGCCATCCGCACCTTCGTCCAGCGGGCGCTGCGGGGCGAGCCCATCGAGATCCACGGTGACGGCACCCAGATCCGCGCCTGGTGCTACGTCGACGACATGATCCGGGGAGTCCACCTCGCCCTCACCCACCCGGCGGCCGTCGGGGAGTCGTTCAACATCGGCAACCAGCGGGCCGTGGTCACCATCTACGGGCTGGCCAACACCATCGTCCGGGTGCTCGGGTCGTCCTCCGAGATCACCTTCGCGCGCAAGGGCTACGCCGACATCGAGCTGCGGGTGCCGGCGGTCGGCAAGGCCCGCGACATGCTCGGGTTCGAGGCCGAGATCGACCTCGAGGAGGGCATCCGCCGCACCGGCGAGTTCTACCGGACGGCCGCTCCGTGATCCCGCTGACGGTCCCCCTGATCGAGGACGACGACCTGGCGGTCGTGGCGGAGGTACTGCGCTCCGGCAACCTCGTCCAGGGGCGCAACGTGGCCGCCTTCGAGGCCGCGGTGGCCGCGCAGGTGGGTGTCCCCCACGCGGTGGCCGTGGCCAACGGCACGGCCGCCCTCCACCTGGCGTTGCTGGCCCTGGGGGTGGGGCCCGGTGACGCGGTCGCCGTCCCCACCTACTCGTGGCCCGCGACCGCCAACGTGGTCGAGGCGGTGGGCGCCGACTGCGTCTTCGTCGACATCGAGGAGGGGTCGTGGGCGATGTCGCCCGCGCGTCTCGCCGAGGTCGACGTGCCCCTCGCGGCCGTCCTGCCCGTGCACCCCTTCGGGGTCATGGCCGACCTGGCCGCCCTGGCGGCGGCCGCGCCCGGGGTGCCCGTGGTCGAGGACGCCGCGTGTGCGCTCGGGGCCGGCCGCGACGGTCGCGCCGCCGGCTCGGTGGGGACCATGGGGTGCTTCTCCTTCCACCCGCGCAAGGCCGTCACGACCGGTGAGGGCGGGATGGTCACGACCTCCTCCGCCGAGCTCGACGTGGCCCTGCGCCGCTGGCGCAACCACGGCATCCACCTCACCCCGGGCGGCAGTGACTTCGTGCTGCCGGGGCTGAACTACCGCCTCACGGACATGCAGGGCGCGCTGGGCGTGACGCAGATGGCCAAGCTGGAGCGCGTCGTGGGGGCCCGCCGCGCGGCCGCCGACGTCTACGCCGAGCTCCTGGCCGGCACCCCCCTGGCCGCCCCGGCGGTCATCGCGTCCAGCGAGCCCGTGCACCAGTCGTACGTCGCCGTGCTGCCCGAGGGGGTCGACCGGGCCGCGCTGATCCCCGCCGCGGCCGAGCGCGGGGTCCAGATCCAGATCGGGACCGTGGACATCCCCTCCTCCTCCTACTACCGCGACAAGTACGGGTTCGGGCCGGGGCGCTTCCCGGTCACCGAGGCCTGGGTGGGGCGTCATCTCTCGCTGCCCCTCTACCCCGGGATCACCCGCGAGCAGCAGGAGACCGTGGTGTCGACCGTCGTCGGGCTGCTGTGAGCACGTCGCCCGCCCGAGCGCGCACCTCGCACGGCGACGGGCGCTGGACGACCGCGGCGTTCGCCCGCTTCGGTGCGGGCTCGTTCGTGGAGGCCACGGCGCTGGTCTTCCGTCCCGAGCACATCAGCCTCGGCGACGGCGTCTACCTGGCCCACCACGTCATCGCCAAGGCCTACCCCGACGGTGCACTCGAGATCGGCGACGGGACGTGGGTCGGGGAGCAGACCTACCTCAACTCGGCCGGCGGCCTGCGGATCGGCCGGAACGTCGGCATCGGCATCGGCGTGCGCGTCATCACCTCGAGCCACACCGAGCAGGGGCGCGACGTGCCCATCCTGCACTCGGCGCTCCGGTACGCGGCCGTCGAGATCGGCGACGACTCCGACCTGGGCGTGTCGAGCACGATCCTGCCGGGGGTGCGCATCGGGCGCGGGGTGCAGGTGGCGGCCGGGGCCGTCGTGGCCCACGACCTGCCCGACCACTGCGTGGCCGCCGGCGTACCCGCCCGGGTGCTGCGGACGAGGCCGTGACCGTGGCCGCCATCCCCGACGTGACGGTGGTCATCCCCACCCGCAACCGCGCCGACCTGCTCCGGACGACCCTGCACTCGATCCAGGTGGCCGTCGACGAGGCGCGCCGCGCGGGCTGGAGCACCCACATCCTCGTGGTCGACGACTGTTCCGACGACGCCTCGACGCAGGAGGTCTGCGCAGCGGCGGGTGCCGAGTGCGTCCGCATCGAGGTCCACGACGGGCGCAACAACCCGGCCTCGGCCATCGTGCTGGGGGTCTCCCGCGCCCGCTCCCGGTTCGTGATGCTGTTCGGCGACGACGACATCATGCTGCCCCGCCACCTCGTCGCCCATCTCGAGGTCGTCGAGCAGGGCTACGACCTGTGCACGGGCAGCTTCCACGTGACCGACGCCGCCCTGCGCCACGTCAGCACCGCCACCCTGCCCCAGCCCATCGTCGGGGACCTCCTCGACGGCCGGGTCACGATCAACGACGGCGCCCTGGTGCGGACCGACCTGTTCCAGCGGGGCCCCTGGGACCCCACCCTCGACCAGGTCGTCATCCTGCCGGTGTGGCTGACCCTGATGAGCGGCGACATCCGCGCCACGACGATCGCGGAGCCGACCTGGCTCTACCGCCGGCACAGCGCGAACATCTCCGACGACCTGCCGCCCGAGGACCGCGCCCAGCGCGCCCGGGTGATCGAGCCGTTCCGGCAGGCCTATCTCGACCGCGGTGAGCGGGTCCCGGCCTCGCACGCCCGGATCCGCCGGGACGAGGAGGAGGCCTACGCGGAGCAGGCCCGACGTGCCGGGGCCGAGAAGGCGGCCGCCGCGGCCGCCGCGAAGGCCGAGCGGGAGCGACTGGCCCGCGAGCGGTGGGATGCCCTGCCGGCGTGGCGCAGGACGGCGAGCCGCGTGCGGCGCCGGCTGCGGTCCTCGTCACGGGCCTAGGACGACCCGCGGCCGGACGTCAGGCGTGGGTCTGGTCGAGGACCTCGCCCAGCTCGTCGTCGAACTGGGTGCGGTAGAGCTCGGCGTAGAGACCGTCGGCCGCGACCAGCTCGGCGTGGGTGCCGCGCTCGACGATGCGGCCGTCGTCGACGACCAGGATCTGGTCGGCGTGACGCACGGTCGACAGCCGGTGGGCGATGACGAGGGCCGAGCGGTCGCGCAGGGCCTCGTCGAGGGCCCGCTGCAGCGCCTGCTCGGACTCGCTGTCGAGGTGGGCGGTGGCCTCGTCGAGCACGATGAGGCCGGGCCCCTTGAGCAGCAGCCGCGCGATGGCCAGGCGCTGCTTCTCGCCGCCGGAGAGCCGGTGGCCCCGGTCGCCGACCACGGTCTCGAGCCCGGACGGCAGGGAGTCGACCAGGGGCCACACCTGGGCCGCCTTCAACGCCGCGACCATGTCGGCCTCCGTGGCGTCCGGGGCGGCGTAGGCCAGGTTGGCGCGGATGGTGTCGTGGAACAGGTGGGCGTCCTGGGTGACGACCCCGACCGCGTCGTGCAGCGACTCGGTGCGGGCCTCGCGCAGGTCGAGGCCGTTGATACGGATGGACCCCGAGGTCGGGTCGTAGAGGCGCGCGACCAGCGAGGTGATCGTGGTCTTGCCGGCGCCACTGGGCCCGACGAGCGCGACCAGGCTGCCCGGCTCGACGGTGAACGAGACCTCGCGCAGGACGGGACCGCTCCCCCGGCGGTCGCCGGAGGCGGTGCTCTCGAGGGAGGCCAGCGACACCTCGTCGGCCGAGGGGTAGGAGAACGCGACGTCGTCGACCTCGACCCGCACCGGGCCCGGCGGAACCGGGCGGGCGTCGAGGGCCTCGGCGACCAGCGGCCGGAGGTCGAGGACCTCGAAGACCCGCTCGAAGGACACCAGGGCGGTCATGATGTCGACGCGCACGTTGGAGATGGCCGTGAGGGGGCCGTAGAGGCGGGCCAGGAGCGCGGTGAGGGCGATGAGGGTGCCCACGGTCAGGGTGCCGCCGACGGCCATCAGGCCGCCCGCTCCGTAGACCATGGCCGTGGCCAGCGAGGCGACCAGGGTGAGCGCGACGAAGAAGACGGACCGGTTGACCGCGATGCGTACCCCGATGTCGCGCACGCGGGCGGCGCGCACGGCGTACTCGTCGTCCTCGACGACCGGGCGCCCGAAGAGCTTGACCAGCAGCGCCCCGGCGACGTTGAAGCGCTCGGTCATCCGGGTGCCGAGGTCGGCGTTGGTGACCATCTGCTCGTGGGCCAGGCTCGCGAGGCGACGGCCCATGAAACGGGCCGGCACCAGGAAGAACGGGACCAGTGCCAGGGCGGCGAGGGTGAGCTGCCACGACAGCGAGGCCATCGCCACCACGATGAGCACCAGCGTGATGGCGTTGCTGACCACGCTGGAGAGCACCGAGGTGAAGGCCTGCTGGGCGCCGATGACGTCGTTGCCGAGGCGGGTGACCAGGGCGCCGGTCTGGGCGCGGGTGAAGAAGGCGACGGGCTGGCGCAGGACGTGCGAGAAGACCTGGGTGCGCAGGTCGTAGATGAGGCCCTCACCGATGCGCGCCGAGAACCAGCGCTCGACCAGGGTGAGCACCCCGCCCAGCACCGCGATACCGGCGACCAGCAGTGACAGCCGCACGACGACCGCGGAGTCCTTGGGGTAGATGCCGTCGTCGATGAGCGACTTCAGCAGCAGCGGCGTGGCCACGACCAGCACCGACTCGACGACGACCAGGCCGAGGAACCACGCGATGGCGGTCTTGTAGGGGCGCGCGTACCCGAGGACCCGCCGGGTCGTGCCGGGGGTCAGGCGACGCTCCTTGACGCTCGCGTCCCTGCTCAGGCTGTGCAGCGCCTGCCACCCTTGCATGCTCACCGGTGTGTGCTCCTCGTCGTCGGTCCCGTGAGTCAACCACCGCGCGCCGACAGGTGTTCCACGGCCGTGGGCACCCCCTTGTGCCCCGCCCGCCCAGCGCCGACGATGACGGCACCCACCGCCATCGACGCCCCGGAGGCTTCCGTGCCCGACGCCCTGCGCCACAAGGTCCTGCTCGACGAGGACGAGATGCCCACGCGCTGGTACAACATCCTGCACGACCTGCCCACCCCGCCCCCGCCGCCGCTGCACCCCGGCACCGGACAGCCGGTGGGGCCCGACGACCTGTCGGCGCTCTTCCCGATGGACCTCATCGCGCAGGAGGTCTCGACCGAGCAGTACATCGACATCCCGGCCGAGGTGCTCGACGTCTACAAGCTGTGGCGGCCCTCGCCCCTGTTCCGGGCCCACCGGCTCGAGAAGGCGCTCGGCACGCCCGCCCGCATCTACTACAAGTACGAAGGCGTCTCGCCGGCCGGCTCGCACAAGCCCAACACCGCCGTCCCACAGGCGTACTACAACGCCAAGGCCGGCATCCGGAAGCTCACGACCGAGACCGGCGCCGGGCAGTGGGGCACCTCCCTGGCCTTCGCGTGCGCCCAGTTCGACCTCGAGTGCGAGATCTGGCAGGTGCGCGCCTCGTACGACGCCAAGCCGTACCGCAAGATCATGATGGAGACCTTCGGCGGCACGGTGCACCCCAGCCCGTCCGACCTCACCGAGGCCGGGCGCGCGATGCTGGCGAGCGACCCCGACTCCCCCGGCTCGCTCGGCCTGGCCATCAGCGAGGCCGTCGAGGTGGCCGCCCAGGACCCGACCGTCAACTACGCGCTCGGGTCGGTGCTCAACCACGTGCTGCTGCACCAGACGATCATCGGCGAGGAGGCGTTGCTCCAGCTGGCCAAGATCGGCGAGGTCGTCGACCTCATCGTCGGCTGCACCGGCGGCGGCTCGAACTTCGGCGGCCTGACCTTCCCGTTCCTCCGCGAGAAGCTCGCCGCGGGCGGCGCCGGCCCGGTCATCCGCGCCGTCGAGCCCGCCTCGTGCCCCTCGCTCACCCAGGGCACGTACGCGTACGACTTCGGCGACGTCGCCGGGCTCACCCCGCTGCTCAAGATGCACACGCTCGGGCACGACTTCATCCCGGACCCGATCCACGCCGGCGGCCTGCGCTACCACGGGATGAGCCCGCTGATCAGCCACCTCTACGACCAGGGGCTCATCGAGGCCGAGGCCCGTACCCAGAAGGACTGCTTCGCCGCCGGGGTCCTCTTCGCCCGGACCGAGGGCATCGTCCCCGCGCCCGAGCCGACGCACGCGCTGGCGGCCGCGGTCGAGGAGGCCATCCGCTGCGTCGAGACCGGCGAGGAGAAGGTCATCCTCACGGCCCTGTGCGGCCACGGCCACCTCGACCTCCCCGCGTACGACGCCTACCTGCGCGGCGACCTCGTCGACCACACGTGGGACGACGACGAGCTGCAGGAGTCGGTGGCGCGGGCGCTGACCAGGCTGCCGAGCATCCCGGGATGACCGGGGGCCACGCATGACCAGCTGGCAGACGCTGGTGGCCCGGGCGCGGCTCCGGGCCACCCGCAAGCATCGTTACCGCACCGTCGAGGCCGGGCGGCACAGCATGGCCCACGGCTACCCGGCGGCGCCCGTGCCCGAAGGGCTCGCCGCCCGCGCCACCACGGCGTCGTTCGACGGGGGCGAGCTGGTGACGGTCTCCGGGTCCGGCGAGGGCCCTGGCGCGCTGGTGCTGCTGCACGGCGGAGCCTTCATCAACGGCATCCAGGCCCAGCACTGGGGGCTCGTCGAGCACCTGGTGGAGTCGACCGGGCGCACGGTCCACGTGCCGCGCTACCCGCTCGCGCCGGCGGCCGTGCACACCGACGCGTGGCGCTTCCTGGACGCGGCGACGGCGCGGCTGGGCGAGGAGGCGCCGCTGTACCTGGTCGGCGACTCGGCCGGGGGCACCCTCGCCCTGCTCATGGCCCAGCGGCACCGCGGTGACGGGCTGGTCGCCGGGCTCACCCTGGTCGCGCCCTGGCTGGACCTGTCGCTGGGGAACCCCGAGGTCGAGCGCCTCGCGCGCCAGGACCCGTGGCTCACGCCGGCCGGGATGCGGCCCATCGCCCGGCAGTGGGCCGGTGGCCTCGACCCGGCCGACCCGTCCGTCAGCCCGCTCTTCGGCCCGCTCGGGGACCTGCCGCCGACCCTGGTGCTGGTCGGGTCGCACGACATCTGCCGCGCCGACTGCGACCGGCTGCGCGAGCTGGCCCCGGCCGACGCCGACCTCGTCGTGCACGTCGAGCCGGGGTCGCCGCACGACTACCCGCTGCTGCCCACGCCGGAGGGCGCCAGGGGCCGGGCCGACATCACCCGGCACGTGCTGCGCACGCTCGGGGCCGGCGTCAGGCGAGGGTGACGAGCTCGCGGTAGTCGGCGTTGAAGAGGTCCTCGACGCCGTCCGGCAGCAGCAGGATGCGCTCGGGCTCGAGCGCGTCGACGGCTCCCTCGTCGTGCGTGACGAGCACGACGGCGCCCTCGTAGGTGCTGAGCGCCCCGAGGATCTCGTCACGCGAGGCCGGGTCGAGGTTGTTGGTGGGCTCGTCGAGGAGCAGCACGTTGGCCGACGAGACCACGAGCAGGGCCAGAGACAGGCGGGTCTTCTCGCCACCGGACAGGACCCCGGCGGGCTTGAGCACGTCGTCACCGCTGAACAGGAACGAGCCGAGCACCTTGCGGACCTCGGTCTCGCCCAGCTCGGGCGCCGCGGACTTCATGTTCTCGAGGACGGTGCGCCCGACGTCGAGGTTCTCGTGCTCCTGGGCGTAGTAGCCGAGCTTGAGCCCGTGCCCGGGCTCGACCTGCCCGGTGTCGGGGGTGTCGACGCCCGCGAGCAGCCGCAGCAGGGTGGTCTTGCCGGCGCCGTTCAGGCCCAGGACCACCACGCGTGACCCGCGGTCGATGGCGAGGTCGACGTCGGTGAACACCTCGGACGAGCCGTAGGACCGCGACAGTCCCGAGGCCCGCAGCGGGGTCTTGCCGCAGGGCGACGGCTTCGGGAAGCGCAGCTTGGCCACCTTGTCGTGGGCGCGGTCGGCCTCGAGCCCCTCGAGCAGACGCTCGGCGCGCCGCGCCATGTTCTGGGCGGCGACGGTCTTGGTGGCCTTGGCGCGCATCTTGTCGGCCTGCGCCATCAGCGCGCCGGCCTTCTTCTCGGCGTTGGCGCGCTCGCGCTTGCGGCGCCGCTCGTCGGTCTCGCGCTGCTGGAGGTAGGCCTTCCAGCCCAGGTTGTACTGGTCGAGCTCCCCGCGGTTTGCGTCGAGGTGGAAGACCTTGTTGACGACCACGCCGAGCAGGTCGACGTCGTGGCTGATGACCACGAGGCCGCCCCGGTACCCCTTGAGGTGGTCGCGCAGCCAGGCCACCGAGTCGGCGTCGAGGTGGTTGGTCGGCTCGTCGAGCAGCAGCGTCTCGGCCCCGGAGAACAGGATGCGGGTGAGCTCGACCCGGCGCCGCTGGCCACCCGAGAGCGTGCCGATCTCCTGGTCGAGGTGACGCTCCTCGAGACCCAGGGCGGCGGCGATCTGCGCGGCCTCGGACTCGGCGGCGTAGCCGCCCGCGGCGGTGAACTCGGCGTCGAGGCGGCCGTAGCGGCGCATCGCCCGCTCCTGCTTCTCGCCGGTCTCGACGGCCATCGAGTGCTCGGCCGCGCGCAGGTCGCGCACGATGGTGTCGAGGCCGCGAGCCGACAGCACGCGGTCGCGCGCCGTCATGTGCAGGTCGCCGGTGCGCGGGTCCTGGGGCAGGTAGCCCACCTCGCCGGAGCGGGTGACGGTGCCCGCGGCCGGCTGGGTGACCCCCGCGAGGGTCTTGGTGAGCGTGGTCTTGCCGGCGCCGTTGCGGCCGACGAGGCCGATGCGGTCGCCCGGTGCGACCCGGAAGGTGGCACCGTCGAGGAGCAGGCGGGAGCCCGCTCGCAGCTCGACGGCGGCAGCGGTGATCACAAGAGGTCCTTCGGTCGGGGGCGACGCGCGCGGACGGGAGCGACGGTGGTGCCCAGCAGCGCGTGGTCACCCCTAGTCTAAGGCGGGCCGGGGACGACTCCGGCACGGTGACGACGGAGGCCCCCGATGAGCTTCAACGAGAACGCGCGTCTCGACACCTCGCAGGTCAGCGGGGGTGGCGGCGGTGGAGGCGCGCCCGGTGGCCTGGTCGTGGGCGGCGGCCTCGGCGGCATCATCATCACCATCCTGCTCCTGGTGTTCGGCATCGACCCCTCGTCCATCCCCACCGGGGGCGGCACGTCGGATCCCGGTCAGGTGCAGGCCGGCGGCTCGACCGACTCCTCCGCGTTCTCCGACTGCAGGACCGGCGCCGACGCCAACGCCCGCGTCGAGTGCCGCGTGGTCGGCACCGTCAACTCGGTGCAGGCCTTCTGGGCCGGTGAGCTCAAGAGCTCGAAGTACCAGTGGCAGGAGACCCGGACGGTGCTCTACAGCGGGCAGACGCAGTCGGCCTGCGGCACGGCCAGCAACGAGGTCGGCCCGTTCTACTGCCCCCTCGACAAGAAGGTCTACATCGACGCCAGCTTCTTCGACCTGTTGACCTCGCGCTTCGGGGCCGACGACGGCGCGCTGGCCCAGGAGTACGTCGTGGCCCACGAGTACGGCCACGCGCTGCAGGACCAGCTGGGGCTGCTCAACAGGGCCCAGCAGGACCCGCAGGGCGCGGAGTCGGGCTCGGTGCGCACCGAGCTGATGGCCGACTGCCTCGCCGGGGTCTGGGCGCAGCACGCCTCCACCGTCCCCGACGCCGGCGGCACACCGTTCCTCAAGCCGCTGACCGACACCGACATCCAGTCGGCCCTGTCGGCGGCGGCGGCGGTCGGAGACGACACCATCCAGAAGGCCGCCACCGGCCGGGTCACGCCCGAGTCGTGGACGCACGGCTCGTCGAAGTCCCGCCAGACCTGGTTCCTCACCGGGTACAAGAGCGGCGACCTCAACCGCTGCGACACCTTCTCGGTGCCCTCCGTCGAGAGCTGATCGCGCGGGCGGTCAGCCCACGGCGCGCCGCACGAGGTCGGCGACCTGCTTCTCGCCGGCCGTGGTGAGCTCCTGCACCGCCCACGACACCGGCCACATCGAGCCGTCGTCGAGCCGCGCGACGTCCTGGAACTCCAGGCTCGTGTAGCGCATCCCGAACTTGCCGGAGTTCTTCACGGCCAGCAGCACCTTGCCGTCCTTGGCGTAGGCAGGCATGCCGTACCAGGTGCGCGGCGCGAGGTCGGGTGCGGCGCCGGTGATGACCTCGTGCAGGCGGGCGCACAGGGCACGGTCGTCGTCGGCCATCTTCGCGATGGCGGCCAGCACGGCCGCGACGTCGTCCTCAGCCTTGGCGCCCTTGGCCCGCGCGCGCCGCTCGGCCACGGTCTCCTTCATGGCGGCCTTCTCGGCGTCGCTCAGCACCTCGCTGCTGCGGGTGCTGGTCCTCTTCTTCGTGGGGCTCACGGTCGTCCTCCCGGTCGTCGGTGCGTTCCCGTCCCATGGTGCCGCGCTGCGGCTCGCCTCGCTTCTCCGGTCCTGACCGACCCCGGCGGGACCGTCGTGGCCGTCGCCCGCCGCCAGGGGTGACAGAGTGGGCCCATGGACGACACCTGGACCCGGGTCGGCGACGAGGACTTCGTGTCGCTGACCACCTTCCGCCGCAACGGCATCCCGGTGGCGACGCCGGTCTGGGTCGCCCACTCCGGCGACGGGTCGCTGGTCGTCACCACCCCCACCGGTAGCGGCAAGGTCAAGCGGCTGCGGCACAACCCCGAGGTCGAGCTGCGCCCGTGCTCGCGCCGCGGCACCGTCCCCGAGGGCGCGCCCGTCGTCCTGGGCCGCGCCGTGGTCGAGGAGTCGGCCGAGACCGAGGCGCACGCCCACCGCATCCTGGCCGCGAAGTACAAGCTCCAGTTCCGCCTCGTCATGGGCATCGAGCGGGTGATGCGGCGCGGGCACACCGACCGCGTCATCCTGCGCATCACCCCTCGCGGCTGAGCGCGTCGGCAGCCACCGGGTCGTACGCTGCAGCCATGGCCGACGCCCCGCGCTCCACCTACGTCCTCGTCGACGGCGAGAACATCGACGCCACGCTGGGCACGTCCATCCTCGGCCGCCGGCCCCGCCCCGAGGAGCGCCCGCGCTGGGAGCGCCTGCTCCAGTTCGCGCAGGACCGCTGGGGGCAGCCCGCGGTCGGCCTGTTCTTCCTGGCCGCCAACAGCGAGCTGCCGATGACCTTCGTGCAGGCCCTGCTGGCGATCGGCTACCGGCCGGTGCCGCTGTCGGGCGGGCCCGGCGAGAAGGTCGTCGACATCGCCATCCAGCGCACCCTCACCGCGCTGAAGGACCGTGACGCCGACGCCCTGCTGGTCAGCAACGACGGCGACTTCGTCGGCGAGGTCGAGGCCCTGCTCGACGGGCGCCGGGTCGGGGTCGCGGGCTTCACCGAGTTCCGCAACCACCTCTTCGCCCCGCTGGTCGAGCGCGGGCTCGAGACGTTCGACCTCGAGTACGACGTGGCGGCCTTCAACGAGCGGCTCCCCCGGGTGCGCATCATCCCGATCGACGAGTTCGACCCGGCCCAGTTCCTCTGAGCCGGCCTCACTCCTCGATGGTCACCCGTACGGCCCGGGCCCGCGCCAGGGCCTGCTCGAGCACGGCCAGCCGAGGGTCGGGCAGGTCGTAGAGCTCGCGGCGCGGCAGGTCGCGCAGCCCCGCCAGCCGGTCGTCGTCGAGCACGGCCTCGGCCAGGGTGCGGTCGCCCCCGAGCACCAGCCCCCGCGCCCCGCTCCCCCGCAGCAGCCGCACGGCGTGCTCGGTGACGGCCCCGACCAGCTCGTCGGCCTGGTTGCCCCGGCGCCGCGCGAACCGCTGCTGCGACCAGCCGCCGGCCGCGGTGCGCGACTGCACGTAGCGGGTGCCGCTCTTGTGCGTGGTCAGCCCGCTCCCGGTCGCCGTGCCGACCGCGTAGCCGCCGCGGCGCACCAGCAGGAGGGCCAGCGGGTCGTGCGGGAAACGCGTGACCCCGACGACCCGCTGAGGGCCGCCTTCGTTGTTGGCGTCGAAGCGCTCACGCCAGCGGTCGTAGCGGTCGGGGCCGACCTCCACGACGCGCGTGCTCACAGGAAGGGGCGCGGCTCAGATGTTGAAGCCGAGGGCGCGCAGCTGCTCGCGGCCGTCGTCGGTGATCTTGTCGGGGCCCCACGGCGGCATCCACACCCAGTTGATGCGGTGGCCGGTGACCAGGCCCTCGAGGCTCTGCTGCACCTGGTCCTCGATGACGTCGGTGAGCGGGCAGGCCGCCGAGGTGAGCGTCATGTCGATGACGGCGTGGTTCTGCGGGTCGACGGTGATGCCGTAGACGAGGCCGAGGTCGACGACGTTGATCCCGAGCTCGGGGTCGACGACGTCGCGCAGGGCCTCCTCGAGGTCCGCGACGTTGCTGGGGGTGCTGGTCTGGGTCACTGCTGGGCTCCTTCGGCCTGGTGCAGGGCATCGGTGAACGCCATCCACGACAGGAGGGCGCACTTCACACGGGCGGGGTACTGGGCGACGCCGGCGAGGGCCACGCCGTCGCCGATCTGCTCCTCGTCGCCGGGGTCCTCGCCCTTGCTGGTGAGCATCGAGCGCATCGCCTCGACGGTCTCGCGGGCGTGCGCGACGGTGCCGCCGGTGACCTCCTCGGCCAGGATCGACGCGGACGCGACGCTGATCGAGCAGCCCATCGAGTCGTACGAGATGTCCTCGACCACGGCGTCGTCGCCGGTGCCCGTGACGTGCACGCGCAGCGTCACCTCGTCGCCGCAGGTGGGGTTGACGTGGTGGGTCTCGGCGTCGAACGGCTCGCGCAGGCCGGCCCGCACGGGGCGCTTGTAGTGCTCGAGGATGAGCTCCTGGTAGAGGTCCATCAGGCGGACACCTCCAGCCCGAACATGGCCGGGACGCGGTCGAGGGCCTCGAGCAGGGCGTCGACCTCGCCGGGCGTGGTGTAGGCAGCGAACGAGGCGCGGGTGCTGGCGGCGACCTTCAGCGTGCGGTGCAGGGGCCACGCGCAGTGGTGGCCGACGCGCACCTCGACGCCGCTGTCGTCGAGCACCTGGCCGACGTCGTGGGCATGGACGCCGTCGACGACGAAGGCCACGGCCCCGCCACGCTCGCGCAGGTCGTCGGGCCCGAGGACGGTGACCCAGGGGCGCTCGGCGAGGCCGCGCAGCAGGCGCTCAGTGAGCATCTGCTCGTGGGCGTGCACACGGTCCATGCCGAGGGCGCTGAGGTAGTCGCAGGCGGCGGCGAGGCCGACGGCCTGGGCCGCCACCGGCACCCCGGCCTCGAACTTCTGCGGGGCCGGCGCGTAGGTGGAGGCCTCCATCGTCACGGTCTCGATCATCGAGCCCCCGGTGAGGAAGACCGGCATCTCGTCGAGCAGCTCGGCGCGGGCCCAGAGGACACCGACCCCGAGCGGGCCGAACATCTTGTGACCCGAGTACGCGACGACGTCGACACCCAGCTCGTGCACGTCGACCGGCAGGTGCGGCACGGACTGGCAGGCGTCGAGGACGGCCAGCGCACCCACGGCGTGGGCCCGCTCGGCGAGCTCGCGCACCGGGTTGAGCGTGCCGAGCACGTTCGAGACGTGCGTGAAGGCGAAGACCGCGGTGCGCTCGGTGAGGAGGGCGTCGAGGTCGGTGAGGTCGAGCCGGCCGTCGGGCGTGACGGGCACCCAGCGCAGCGTGGCGCCGGTGCGCCGGCAGACCTCCTGCCACGGCACGAGGTTGGCGTGGTGCTCCATCTCGGTGATGAGCACCTCGTCGTTCGGCCCGAGGGTGAACCGGTCGCCGTGGCCCCCGCCCCCACCGTGGGCGCCGTTGCTGAACGCGTAGGCGACCAGGTTGAGCGCCTCGGTGGCGTTGCGGGTGAACACGATCTCGGACGCCGAGGCCCCGATGAAGCGCGCGATGGTCTCGCGGGCGTTCTCGTAGGCCTCGGTGCCCTCCTCGGAGAGCTGGTGCGCGCCGCGGTGCACGGCGGCGTTGGTGTGCTCGTAGAAGTGCCGCTCGGCGTCGAGGACGACCCGCGGCTTGTGCGAGGTGGCCCCGGAGTCGAGGTAGACGAGCGGGTGCCCCCCGCGAACGGTGCGCGACAGGATCGGGAAGTCGGCCCGCAGCCGGGCCAGCTCCTCGTCGGTGAAGGGGGCGGCGCTCATCAGACCGTGGGGCTCGGGGCGAGGAAGCGGTCGTAGCCCTCGGACTCGAGGCGGTCGGCGAGCTCGGGGCCGCCCTGCTCGGCGATCCGGCCGTCGACGAAGACGTGCACGAAGTCGGGCTCGATGTAGCGCAGGATGCGGGTGTAGTGCGTGATGAGGAGGACACCGGCGCCGGTCTTCTCCTTGGCCCGGTTGACGCCCTCGGACACCACGCGCAGCGCGTCGACGTCGAGACCGGAGTCGGTCTCGTCGAGGATGGCCATCTTGGGCTCGAGGAGCTCCATCTGGAGGATCTCGTGGCGCTTCTTCTCGCCGCCGGAGAAGCCCTCGTTGACGTTGCGCTCGGCGAAGACCGGGTCCATCCGCAGGTTCTCCATGGCGCCCTTGACGTCCTTGACCCAGGTACGCAGCTTCGGCGCCTCGCCGGTCACGGCGGTCTTGGCCGTGCGCAGGAAGTTGGAGACGGTGACGCCGGGGACCTCGACCGGGTACTGCATGGCGAGGAACAGGCCCGCACGGGCCCGCTCGTCGACGCTCATCGCGAGGACGTCCTCGCCGTCGAGGGTGATGGACCCCGAGGTGACGGTGTACTTGGGGTGGCCCGCGATCGAGTACGCGAGGGTGGACTTGCCGGACCCGTTGGGGCCCATGATCGCGTGCGTCTGGCCGGACTCGATGGTCAGGGTGACACCGCGGAGGATCTCCTTGGTGCCCTGCTCGGTCTCGACGGTGACGTGGAGGTCCTTGATCTCAAGGGTGGACATGGTGGCTCAGCTCTCCTCGGACAGGGCGACGTGGACGTCGTCACCCTCGATACGGACGGTGTGGACGGCGATGGGGGTGATGGCCGGCGGGCCGGTGGGGGTGCCGGTGCGCAGGTCGAAGCGCGACCCGTGCAGCCAGCACTCGAGGGTGCAGCCGTCGAGCTCGCCCTCGGACAGCGCGACGTTGGCGTGGCTGCAGGTGTCGTCGACGCAGTGCACCTCGCCCTCGGCGGTGTGCACCAGGGCGACCCGGCGGCCCTCGATCTCGGCGGCCGCGGCCCCCACGGCGGGGAGCTCGTCGAGGCGGCAGACCCGCACGAAGCGCTGTGCGGTGTCGGGCTCGGTCTGCTGCTCGCTCATGCGGCACCCGCCGCGAGCTCACGCTCGATGGCCAGCATGAGGTGCTCCTGGACCTCGGGCACGTGGATGCGCCCGACCACGCTGGCGAAGAAGCCGCGCACGACGAGACGACGGGCCTCGGGCTCGGGGATGCCGCGGGCCATCAGGTAGAACAGCTGCTCGTCGTCGAACCGGCCGGTGGCCGAGGCGTGCCCCGCCCCCTCGATCTCGCCGGTCTCGATCTCGAGGTTGGGCACCGAGTCGGCGCGGGCGCCCTCGGTGAGCAGCAGGTTGCGGTTGAGCTCGTAGGTGTCGGTGCCCTCGGCGGCGGCCCGGATGAGGACGTCGCCGATCCACACCGTGCGGGCGGTGTCGCCCTGCAGCGCGCCCTTGTACTCGACGTTGCTGCGGCAGTGCG
Source organism: Phycicoccus duodecadis (assembly GCF_002846495.1). Taxonomy (NCBI): domain Bacteria; kingdom Bacillati; phylum Actinomycetota; class Actinomycetes; order Micrococcales; family Intrasporangiaceae; genus Phycicoccus; species Phycicoccus duodecadis. Next base: position 56,868 of record NZ_PJNE01000001.1, on the reverse strand, counting down.
GCGCCTCGTGGTCGACGAAGAGCCGGTGCTCGAGGTGCTGGCCGGCGTCCGAGAAGTAGACGCCCAGGCCCTCGAAGGAGCCGCCGGGCCCGCGGTAGGTCGCATTGGTGTTGAGCCGCACGACCCCGCCGCCGAGGGTGACGGCGATGTGGCGGGCGGTGGCGTCGCGGCCCACGACCACGTCGTGCTGGGCCAGGTGGTGGCTGCGGTCGTCCCACTCCTGCACGGTGACCAGGGTGACGTCGCTGCCGTCGCCCGCGATCACGGTGAGCATCTCGGAGTAGTCGGCGACCCCGGTGTGCTCGAGGACGACGGTCGCCTTGGCGAACCGGCCGACGCGCACGAGCAGGTGGCCGTGGACCAGCCCCTGGTCGGTGCCGTCGAGCCGGATGCGCACCGGCTCGGTGAGCTCGGCCTCGGCCGGGACGTCGACCAGTGCCACGCCGCCGCTGTGCGCGGCGGCCACGGCCGCGGCCCGGTCCTGAGGGGCCGGCACGCCGAGGGCGCGCCACTCCTCGACCGAGACGGTCGAGAGGGTGACACCCCCCGGCAGCTCGTCGGCCCAGGTCAGGCTGGCGCCGGTGGCCTCGTCGCGGAAGAACGCCCCGAGGCGGTCGACCGGGGTGAAGCGCCACTCCTCCTCGCGCCCGTGGGGCACGGGGAAGGCGCTGACGTCGAAGGACGCCGTGCGCTCGGCGCGCGACTGGTCGGGGACCATGGTCGCGACGCTGTCGGTGTGGGCGCCCCCGCCGGGGCGCTGGGGGGTCAGCAGGCTCATGCAACGTCCTCGCAGGGGGTCGGGATGGTGGGTCGGCGCAACGGCATCAGCCGACGGCGCCTTCCATCTGGAGCTCGATGAGGCGGTTCAGCTCGAGGGCGTACTCCATGGGGAGCTCCTTGGCGATGGGCTCGACGAAGCCGCGCACGATCATCGCCATGGCCTCCTCCTCGGACATCCCGCGGGACTGGAGGTAGAAGAGCTGGTCAGCCGAGACCTTCGAGACCGTGGCCTCGTGCCCCATCTGCACGTCGTCCTCGCGGATGTCGACGTAGGGGTAGGTGTCGGAGCGGCTGATGGTGTCGACCAGGAGCGCGTCGCAGACGACCGAGCTGCGCGAGCCGTGGGCGCCCTCCATGATCTGCACCAGCCCGCGGTAGGACGTGCGGCCGCCACCGCGCGCGACCGACTTGGAGACGATCGAGCTGCTGGTGTTGGGCGCCGCGTGCACCATCTTGGAGCCGGCGTCCTGGTGCTGGCCCTCGCCGGCGAAGGCGATGGACAGGGTCTCGCCGCGGGCGTGCTCGCCGAGCAGGAAGACGGCCGGGTACTTCATGGTGACCTTGGACCCGATGTTGCCGTCGATCCACTCCATCGTCGCGCCCTCGGCGCAGGTGGCGCGCTTGGTGACGAGGTTGTAGACGTTGTTGGACCAGTTCTGGATGGTCGTGTAGCGCACGCGGGCGTTCTTCTTGACGATGATCTCGACGACCGCGGAGTGCAGCGAGTCGCTCTTGTAGATCGGCGCGGTGCAGCCCTCGACGTAGTGCACCGAGGAGCCCTCGTCGGCGATGATCAGCGTCCGCTCGAACTGGCCCATGTTCTCGGTGTTGATCCGGAAGTAGGCCTGCAGCGGGATGTCGACGTGCACGCCCGGCGGCACGTAGATGAACGAGCCACCCGACCACACCGCGGTGTTGAGCGCGGCGAACTTGTTGTCGCCGGCGGGGATCACCGAGCAGAAGTACTCGCGGAAGAGGTCCTCGTGCTCGCGCAGGCCGGAGTCGGTGTCGACGAAGATGACGCCCTTCTCCTCCAGGTCCTCGCGGATCTGGTGGTAGACGACCTCGGACTCGTACTGGGCGGCGACGCCGGCGACGAGGCGCTGCTTCTCCGCCTCGGGGATGCCGAGCCGGTCGTAGGTGTTCTTGATGTCCTCGGGCAGGTCCTCCCAGGAGGTGGCCTGCTGCTCGGTGGACTTCACGAAGTACTTGATGTTCTGGAAGTCGATCCCCGTGAGGTCGCTGCCCCAGGTCGGCATCGGCTTCTTCTCGAACAGCCGCAGGGACTTCAGCCGCAGCTCGCGCATCCACGCGGGCTCGCCCTTGCGGTCGGAGATGTCGGTGACGACCTCGTCGGACAGCCCGCGCCGGGCGGTGGAGCCGGCGGTGTCGCTGTCGGCCCAGCCGTACTCGTAGCGGCCGAGGTCCTTCAGACCCGGGTTGAGCTCTTCGATGTGGCTCGTCATCGCGATGGCCTCTCGGTGGTGGGGGTCGGTACGAAGGTGGTGCAGACGTGGTCGCCGTGGGCGAGGGTCGCCAGGCGTTGGACGTGGACGCCGAGCAGGCGCGAGAACGCCTCGGTCTCGGCCTCGCACAGCTCGGGGAACTCGGATGCGACGTGCTGCACGGGGCAGTGGCCCTGGCAGAGCTGCACCCCGGTCAGCGCATTCGGGGCGCCCGGTGTTCCCACGGGGCGGGCCGAGGCGGCGTAGCCCTCGACGGTGAGCGCTCGCACCAGGGCGTCGGTGCGGTCGCCGGGGTCGTCGCCCACGGCGTCGAGGTGCTCGGCGATGCGCTCCTCGAGCCCGGCGACGCGCTCCTCGGCGAAGGCCTGCACGGCGCTCTCGCCGCCCGTGCGGCGCAGGAAGCGCAGGGCCTCGCCGGCCAGGTCGTCGTAGTCGGAGGCCAGCGCGCGGTGCCCGGCGGCGGTGAGGACCCACACCTTGGCCGGCCGCCCGCGGCGACGGGGGCCGCCGGCCTCGCGGGCCTCGACGAGGCCGTCGGCGTGGAGGTTCTCGACGTGGCGGCGTACGGCGGTCTCGGTGAGGCCCACCCGGTCGACCAGGGCGGTGATGTTGACCGGCCCCTCCTGGCTCACGACGCGCAGCACCCGGTCGCGGGTGCGCGACTCGTCGGTGCGGACGTCGGTATTAACCACACACCCATGTTAGGTAATTGCGAGGACCACGTCCAAGGAAGGGTCGCCTAACCCTCAACCGCGGGGCTCGTCGGGCTCCCTGGCGCAGGCGCCTTCGAGGTCGAAGACGTCGATGACGTCGACCTCGTCGTCGTCCTCGATGCTGAGGAAGACCGACGGCATCCGGCTGCGGGGCGGCGCCACCGAGTCGGGGCCGAACAACCGGGCGCGCACCGGCGCGGTGAGCACGCCGAGGGGGGCGGTGAGCACGTAGCCGTAGGCCAGGACGAGGCCGGTGAGCCCCGGCGCCACCGCGAAGCCCAGCAGCACCAGGACCGCGACGACCGCGGTGCCCAGCCGCGCCCGCGGCGTGCCGGGCGCCAGCAGGTTGCGGAACGAGCGGAACCGGATGGTCATCACCATCAGCAGCGCCGGGACGATGCTGACCAGCATCGGGAACCAGGCCCGCCAGGGGCCGGAGCCGGGGCCCCACATCGGGGAGTCGAGCGCGAAGATCGTGGCCACGACGACCACGGCGGCGCCGGGCGACGGCAGCCCCACGAAGTAGCGCTTGTCGGCGGCCGGGTCGATGGTCACGTTGAAGCGCGCCAGCCGGAAGGCGGCGCAGGCGAGCCAGAAGAACGCCACGAGATAGGCGAGCAGCGGCCACTCGTCGAGCGCCCAGGTGTGCACGAGCACCGCCGGGGCCACCCCGAACGAGATGAGGTCGGCCAGCGAGTCGAGCTGGAGCCCGAACGGCGACGTGGCGCCCACCAGCCGCGCGACGAAGCCGTCGGCGATGTCCATGACGATCGAGAAGGCGATGAGCACGGCGGCCAGGGTGAAGTGGCCGCGGAACGCGAGCAGCACCGAGGCGAACCCGCTGATCATGTTCAGCGTCGTGAACACGCTCGGCGCCAGCAGGCGCGCCCGCTCGCGCTTGGGCAGCTGCCGCAGCGACACCACGGCGGCGCCGCTGGGCGAGACGAGCCGCCAGCGGTCGAGGATGCGGCGACGGCCCGGGGTGGGTGGCGTCGTCATCGCGCTCCCCCCACCACGGGCCAGCGGGCGATGACGGTCTCGCCGGCCACGACCCGCTCACCGGCCGCGACCAGCAGGTCGCACTCGAGCGGGACGAACACGTCCATCCGCGAGCCGAACTTCATCAGACCCACGCGCTGGCCGGTGGCGACCTCGTCGCCGACCGCGACGCGGGTGACGACCCGGCGCGCCATCAGGCCGACGATCTGGCGGAAGTGCACGCGACGCAGCTCACCGTCGACCTCGCGCTCGACGGTGATGTCGGCACGCTCGTTGAGGTGGGCGCTCTCGTGCGTGTACGCCGCCAGCCACCGGCCGGGGCGCTGCACGACCTCGGTGACCCGGCCGCCGTAGGGCGCGCGGTTCATGTGCACGTCGAAGGCCGACAGGAAGATGCTGACCTGCTGCCACTCCCCCGCGGGCGCCACCTTCTCCTGGCCCGGCCCCGCGTACATCACCTTGCCGTCGGCCGGCGAGAGGACGTCGTCCGCGGGGACGGTGCGCCCGTCAGGGGTGCGGTCGGGGTCGCGGAAGAACGCGGCGACGGCGAGGGGCAGGGCGGCGAGGGCCAGAGCGACCCGGGGGCGGCGCCCGAGGAGCGCGAGGGCGGCGGGGACGGCGGCGACCGCGGTGGCGGGTCCGGCCTCCCGGTCGATACGTGGCATGACCCCCACCCTAGGATGAACAGTCATGGGCGACGCCGTGTCGGTGCAGGGGCTGCATCGCGCGTTCGGCCCGGTCGTCGCGGTCGCGGGAGCCACCTGGTCGGCGCCCTCCGGCGCCGTCACCGCCGTGCTCGGGCCGAACGGGGCGGGCAAGACCACCACGGTCGAGTGCGTCGTCGGGCTGCAGCGGCCCGACGCCGGCACCGTGCGGGTCCTGGGGGCCGACCCGTGGCGCTCCTCCGCGGCCCACCGGGGCCGGGTCGGGGTGATGCTCCAGGACGGCGGCCTGCCCACCACCGCGCGGCCGCTCCGCCTGCTGGCCCACCTCGCGTCGTTGTACGAGCAGCCCCGCGACGTGGGCACGCTGGCCACCCGGCTCGGCATCGCCGGCTTCGCCCGCACCACCGTCCGCCGGATGTCCGGCGGCCAGCGCCAGCGCGTGGCCCTGGCCGCGGCGCTGGTCGGTGCGCCGGACGTCGCGCTCCTCGACGAACCGACCGCCGGGCTCGACCCGCACGCCCGCCGGGAGGTCTGGGACCTGGTGCGCGAGGAGGCCGCCGCCGGCACCTGCGTGGTCCTCACCACCCACTCCTTCGAGGAGGCCGAGCGGCTGGCCGACCGGGTCGTCGTGCTGGCCGCCGGGGCGGTGGTCGCCGACGGCACCCTCGCCGAGGTCCGCGGCGACCGCCCCCTCGAGGACGTCTACTTCGAGCTGACCGAGCGGGCGCCCCGGTGAGCGCCCCCGCCCCCACCGGCCGCCGCATCCTGGCCCAGGCGGCCTACGAGTGGCGCACCCTGCTCTCGAACGGCGAGCAGCTCCTCGTCTCGGTGGTCCTCCCGGCCCTGGCCCTGGTGGGGCTGGCGCTGAGCCGGGTGCCCTCGCTCGGCCCCGGCCGCCGCGCCGACCTCGCCACCGCCGGCGTGCTGGCCCTGGCCGTGGTCTCGACCGCCTTCACCGGGCAGGCCATCGCCACCGGCTTCGACCGGAGGGCCGGGGTGCTCCGGCTGCTGGGCACCACCCCCCTCGGCCGCTCCGGGCTCGTCGCCGGCAAGGCGCTGGCCGTGCTGGCGGTGTTGGCCGTGCAGGTGGTGGCGCTGGGTGCGCTCGGCCTGGCCCTCGGCTGGCATCCGGTCGCGTCCGGATGGGTGCCCGGCCTGGTCTCGGTCGTCCTCGGCGCCGCGGCCTTCGTGGCCCTCGCGCTGCTGCTGGCCGGCACGGTGCGCGCCGAGGCCGTGCTGGCCCTGGCCAACCTCGCGTGGGTGCTGCTGCTGGGGCTGGGGGTGCTGGTCCCCACCGGCGAGCTGCCCCGGGGCCTCGGCGCCGTCGCGCGCGCGCTGCCGTCGGGCGCGCTGGGCGACGCGCTGCGCACCTCCCTGGTGCAGGGCGGATGGCCGTGGGTCGCGTGGGCCGTCCTGCTGGCGTGGGCCGTCGCCGCCGGCCTCGGCGCCGTGCGCTGGTTCCGCTGGTCGGGCTGAGCGCCGACGGGGCTCGCGTCGGGTGCCCCGAGGCCCGGCCGTAAACTTCGCTCGTGAGCCAGCTGTCGATCCTGCCCCGCGCGGTCTCCACCCGCACCGTCCGCCGGTGGGCGTGGGCCACGCTGGTCGCGAACGTCGTCATCATCCTGACCGGTGGGCTGGTGCGGCTGACCAGCTCGGGGCTGGGCTGCCCCACCTGGCCCCGCTGCACGTCCGGGTCCTTCGTGCCGCACCGCGAGCTCGGGGTGCACGGTCTCATCGAGTTCGGCAACCGGCTGCTCACGTACGTACTGATCGCCGTCGTGCTCGCCACCGTGGTCGCCGTCTGGCGCTGGACCTCGAGCACCCGGCCGGTCCGCCGGCTGGCCGTGCTCATCGCCCTCGGGGTGCCCTTCCAGGGCGTGGTCGGCGGCATCACCGTCCTCACCCGGCTGAACCCCTGGGTGGTGGCGCTGCACCTCGTGCTCTCGATGGCGCTGGTCGGGCTGTCGGTGCTCCTGCTGGTGCGGGTGCACGACGAGCCGGTCACCGCCGTCGCGCCGTGGGTGCGCGGCGCGGCCGTGGGCGTGCTGGCACTGGCGGCCGTGGTCGTCTACCTCGGCACCGTCGTCACCGGCAGCGGGCCGCACGCGGGCGACGCGAACGCCCCGCGCAACGGCCTGGACCCCGCGCTCTGGAGCCACGTGCACGCCGCCGTGGTGTACGCCCTCGTGGCCCTCACGGTCGTCGTCACCTGGGTGGCGCGCGGCACCTCGCTGCTGCGCCCGGCCGCCGTGCTGCTGGGCGTCGAGCTGGCCCAGGGTGCCGTCGGGTTCGCCCAGTACTTCACCGGGCTGCCCGTGCCGCTGGTGGCCCTGCACCTGGTCGGGGCGGCCGCGCTGGTGGCGTCGGCCACCTGGCTGTTCCTCGTCGCCCGGCCCGCGCGGGTCGCAGGCAGCCCGGCCGCGCGCCGCGCCGAACCGGCCGAGGCTCCCGCCCAGCGCTGAGGCCTCGCGCCGCGGGCTGGCGGGACGGCCGACCGGGTCGGTCGGGAGGCCAGGACACGCAGAGCGGAGGGCTCGTCCTTCGGGGTGTTCTGGCCGGTCGACGGCTCGGTCCGCACCGGCCGCCCCCGCCGCCGCTCAGCGCAGGGGCAGGTGCGCGAGCGGGTCGACCGCCACGGCCAGGAAGACCACCGTCACGTAGGTGATCGAGTAGTGGAACAGGCGCATCGGCCGCAGCCCGGGGCCGGTGAGGCCGGAGCGGGCGGCCCGTAGCAGGCGGTGGGCCTCGGCCACGAACAGCGCCCCGGCGACCACCGCGGTGGCGGTGTACAGCCAGCCCATGCCGGCCACCGGCACCAGCACCAGCGAGGTCGCCACCATCACCCACGAGTACGCGACGACCTGGCGGCCGACGGCGACGGGGCCGCGCTCGACCGGCAGCATCGGGACCTCGGCGGTGGCGTAGTCGTCGCGGAAGGCCATCGAGAGCGGCCAGTAGTGCGGCGGCGTCCAGAAGAAGATGACGAGGAACAGCACCAGTGCGGGCCACTGCACCGTGCCGGTGACGGCCGACCAGCCGATGAGGGTGGGCATGCAGCCCGCGATGCCGCCCCAGACGATGTTCTGCGACGTGCGCCGCTTCAGCAGCACCGTGTAGCCGACGGCGTAGAGCGCGATCGCCAGCAGCGACAGCACCGCCGAGAGGACGTTGACGACCAGCGCGAACCACACGGTGGACGCGACCGTGAGGGCACCGCCGAAGACGAGCGCCTCGCGGACCCCCACTTCGCCGGTGACCATCGGGCGGCTGCTCGTGCGGTGCATCAGCCGGTCGATGTCGCGGTCGTAGACCGAGTTGAAGGTGTTGGCCGCGCCGGCGCTGAGGATGCCGCCGACCAGGGTCTCGAGGACCAGCCACAGCGACGGCACCCCGCGCTGCGCGAGGAACATCACCGGCACCGTGGTGACCAGCAGCAGCTCGATGATGCGCGGCTTGGTGAGGGCGACGAAGGCGGCCAGCCGGCCGCGGGCACCCGGCATGGCGGCGGCGGTCGCCGCGGTGGTGATGGGAGTGGTGGCCACGTCGTCCTTCACGCTCGGCCTCAGGGGTGCCCGGCGAGTCTAACCGCCCGCGGCAGAACACCCTCCGCCCGCCCCCGCCGTGCGTGCGCGGGGCGGGACTAGGGTGGGTCACAGAAGCGTCACGCGGCGCCCTCACCGCCGGTGGCGACGTCCAGAGCACGTCCCCGCGAGAGAGGTCCATCTTGACCACCACCACCCGCAAGCGCTCCGACTCCCTCCTGGCCGGCCGGTCCGCCGAGCTCAGCCGCCCCATCGCCAAGAAGGCCGGCTGGAGCGACCTGGACGTGCGCGCCGTCGACACCGCGCGGGTGCTGGCCGCCGACGCCGTGCAGCGCACCGGCAACGGCCACCCCGGCACCGCGATGAGCCTGGCGCCGGTGGCGTACCTGCTCTACCAGAACGTCATGCGCCACGACCCGGCCGACCCGGCGTGGCTCGGCCGCGACCGGTTCGTGCTGTCGTGCGGGCACTCCTCGCTCACCCAGTACGTCCAGCTCTACCTCTCGGGCTACGGCCTCGAGCTCGACGACCTCAAGGCGCTGCGCACGTGGGGCTCGCTCACCCCCGGCCACCCCGAGGTCCACCACACCAAGGGCATCGAGATCACCACGGGTCCGCTCGGCTCGGGCCTGGCCTCCGCGGTCGGGATGGCGATGGCCCAGCGCCGCCAGCGCGGCATGCTCGACCCCGACGCCAAGGCCGGCGAGAGCCCGTTCGACCACCACGTGTGGGTCCTGGCCTCCGACGGCGACCTGATGGAGGGCGTCTCCTCCGAGGCCTGCTCCCTCGCGGGCCACCAGGAGCTCGGCAACCTCACCGTCGTCTACGACGCGAACCAGATCTCCATCGAGGACGACACCGACATCTCCTTCAGCGAGGACGTCGCGCTGCGCTTCCAGGCGTACGGCTGGGACGTGGTCGACGTCGACTGGCGCCAGTCGAACGACCCTGCGGGGACCCCCGACTACACCGAGGACATCGACAGCCTGCTGGCCGCGCTCGAGAAGAGCCGACGCCCGGGGAAGCGCCCCACCCTGGTGCGCCTGCACACCGTCATCGCCTGGCCCGCCCCGTCGGCCCGCGGCACGGGCAAGGCCCACGGCTCCGCGCTCGGCGACGCCGAGGTCGCGGCCACCAAGGAGCTCCTCGGCTTCGACCCGAAGAAGACCTTCCAGGTCGACCGGGCCGTGCTCGCCCACACCCGCGAGGTGAAGAAGCGCGGCAAGGCCGCCCACCGCGAGTGGGACAAGGGCTACAAGGCCTGGCGCAAGGGCAACCCCGAGACCGCCGCGCTGCTCGACCGCCTCGTGGCCGGTGAGCTGCCGAAGGACTTCGCCAAGGCCCTCCCCGTCTTCGAGGCCGACCCCAAGGGCATCGCCACCCGCGCCGCGTCCGGCAAGGTGCTGAGCGCCCTCGGCCGGGTCGTCCCCGAGCTGTGGGGCGGCTCGGCCGACCTGGCCGAGTCCAACAACACCACCATGGAGGGCCAGTCCTCCTTCATCCCCACCAGCAAGCAGACCGCCGAGTGGAAGGGCGGCCCGTACGGGCGCACCCTGCACTTCGGCATCCGCGAGAACGGGATGGGCATGATCCTCAACGGGATCGCGCTCGAAGGCCTGACGCGCCCCTACGGCGGCACCTTCCTGGTGTTCTCCGACTACATGCGCCCGGCCGTCCGGCTCGCCGCACTGCAGCAGCTGCCGGTCACGTTCGTCTGGACCCACGACTCCATCGGTCTCGGCGAGGACGGCCCCACCCACCAGCCGGTCGAGCAGGTGGCGAGCCTGCGCGCCATCCCCCAGCTCGACATGGTCCGCCCGGCCGACGCCAACGAGACCGCCGAGGCCTGGGCCGAGATCCTGCGCCGCCGCCGCACCGCCGGGCTGGCCCTGTCGCGCCAGGCGCTCCCCACCATCGACCGCACCACCCACGCCAAGGCCAGCGGGGTCCGCAAGGGCGCCTACGTCCTGGTCGACGGCGGCAGGAACGGCGACGAGGCGCCCGAGGTCATCCTCATCGCCACGGGCTCCGAGGTGACCCTCGCACTGGCCGCCCGCGAGAAGCTCGAGCAGGCCCGGGTCCGCACCCGGGTGGTCTCGATGCCGTGCCGGGAATGGTTCGAGGAGCAGCCGCGCTCCTACCAGAGCAAGGTCCTGCCTCCCGAGGTCAAGGCCCGCGTCAGCGTCGAGGCGGGGGTGTCCATGGGATGGCACGACCTCGTCGGGGATGCCGGCCGCTGCGTCAGCCTCGAGCACTTCGGGGCCTCCGCCGACGGTGCGACGCTCTTCCGCGAGTTCGGGTTCACCCCCGAGGCCGTCGTCAAGGCCGCCAAGGACTCGCTCAAGTCCGCCCGCTCCGCCACCGGTGTCCCTGCCGTCAACGACACGTCCCCCCGGGCCAAGCAGTCCCGCTCGGGTGGGGCCTCGATCGCGCCGAGCCGCAAGTCCGCGGCCTCGACCGGGAAGTGAGACCCGCATGACCACTCCGCAGCCCCTCCAGGACCTCGCCGCGCAGGGGGTGTCGATCTGGCTCGACGACCTCTCGCGTGACCGCATCTGCTCGGGCAACCTCCAGGAGCTCATCGACGACCGCGGCGTCGTCGGCGTCACCACCAACCCGTCGATCTTCCAGGCCGCGCTCTCCGAGGGCCACGCCTACGACGAGCAGGTCGCCGAGCTCGCGTCGAAGGGCAGGACCGTCGACGAGGCCGTCTTCGCCCTGACCACCCGCGACGTCCACGACGCGTGCGAGATCATGAAGCCGGTCTTCGAGCGCACCGGCGGTGAGGACGGCCGGGTGTCGATCGAGGTCGACCCGCGGCTCGCCCACGACACCGCGCGCACCGTGGCCGAGGCCAAGGAGCTGCGGGCGGCGGTCGACCAGCCCAACGTCTTCATCAAGATCCCGGCCACCGTCGAGGGCCTGCCGGCCATCTCGCAGGTCCTGGCCGAGGGTATCTCGGTCAACGTCACGCTGATCTTCTCGCTCGACCGCTACCGCGCCGTCATGAACGCCTTCCTCACCGGCCTCGAGCAGGCGCGGGAGGCCGGCAGGGACCTCTCCACGATCCGTTCCGTGGCGTCGTTCTTCGTCTCCCGCGTCGACGCCGAGGTCGACAAGCGGCTCGACGCCATCGGCACCGACGACGCGTCGGCCGTGCGCGGCCGGGCCGGGCTGGCCAACGCCCGGCTCGCCTACCAGGCCTACGAGGAGGTCTTCTCGACCCCTCGCTGGTCCTCGCTCGAGGCGGCCGGCGCCCACAAGCAGCGTCCGCTGTGGGCCTCCACCGGCGTCAAGGACCCGGCCTACCCCGACACCATGTACGTCACCGAGCTCGTGGCCCCGGGCACCGTCAACACCATGCCCGAGAAGACCCTCGAGGCCACCGCCGACCACGGCGAGATCCACGGCGACGCCGTCACCGGCGCCTACGCCGAGGCCGCCGACGTGCTCGACACCCTCGAGCGGCTCGGCATCTCGTACTCCGAGGTCGTCGACCAGCTCGAGCGTGAGGGCGTCGACAAGTTCGAGAAGGCCTGGGGCGAGCTGCTCCAGGGCGTGCAGGACGAGCTGGGCAAGGCCTCCGCGTGAGCACCCTCTCCGTCACAGCCACCGGGGCGGCGGCCGACGCCGTCGCCCGGCACGTCCCCACCCTGGTGGCCGACGAGGTCGCCGGCCGGATCTTCGCGCAGGACCCCACCCTGTGGGGCGCGGCCGCCGAGGACGAGGCGTCCAAGCGCCTCTCGTGGACCGGGCTGGCGCGCAGCTCGCGTCCGCTCGTCGGTGAGATCGCGGCCCTGAGGGCCGAGCTCGAGGAGGTCGGCTACGACCGGGTCGTGCTCTGCGGGATGGGCGGGTCGTCGCTGGCGCCCGAGGTCATCTGCGCCACCGCCGGCGTGCCGATCGTCATCCTCGACTCCTCCGACCCCGACGTCGTCCGCGGGGCCGTCACCGACCTCGCGCGCACCGTCGTGGTCGTGTCGAGCAAGTCCGGCTCCACCGTCGAGACCGACAGCCAGCGCCGCGTCTTCGAGCAGGCGTTCCGCGACGCGGGGCTCGACCCCGCCCAGCGCATCGTCGTGGTCACCGACCCCGGCAGCCCCCTCGAGCAGGCGGCCCGCGGCGACGGCTACCACGTCGTCGTCGCCGACCCCGCCGTCGGCGGCCGCTACTCGGCGCTCACCGCCTTCGGGCTGGTCCCGAGCGGGCTCGCCGGCGCCGACATCGAGGCGCTGCTCGACGACGCCGAGGCCGTCGCCGACCTCCTGGCGGCCGACGACGACGCCAACCCCGCCCTGCGCCTGGGGGCGGCCATGGCCGGCACCGAGCCGCTGCGCGACAAGCTCGTCCTGGTCGACGCCGGCACCGAGAACGCCGGTTTCCCGGCCTGGGCCGAGCAGCTCATCGCCGAGTCCACCGGCAAGGACGGCACCGGCATCCTGCCCGTGGTGGCCATCGGCGCCGAGCCCGGCCGGCTCTACGCCGACGGCACCGTGGCCCGGCTGGTGGCCACCGACGCCGACGACGACGGCGGCCCGGAGTCGAGCGGCGAGTCCGTGGTCACCGTGGCCGGTCCCCTCGGCGCCCAGTTCCTGCTGTGGGAGGTCGCCACCGCCGTCGCGGGGCGCCTGCTCGGCATCAACCCGTTCGACCAGCCCGACGTCGAGAGCGCCAAGGCCGCGGCCCGCGAGCTGCTCGAGCAGGGCATCGGCGCCGGCGACGAGCCGGCGTTCACCGACGGGGCCGTCGAGGTCCGCGCGCTCGGGGGCGACTGGCTCACCGGCACCGCCACCCTGGCCACCGCCCTCGACGACCTCCTGGCCCGGCTCGACCCCGAGCACGGCTACGTCGCCGTGATGGCGTACCTCGACCGCGAGGCCGACGCCGACCTCGAGAACGTCGCCCGCGACCTGTACGACCGCACCGGCCGCCCGGTCACCTTCGGCTGGGGCCCGCGGTTCCTGCACTCGACCGGGCAGTACCACAAGGGCGGTCCGGGCACCGGGGTCTACGTGCAGGTCACGGCCACCCCGACCGAGGACCTCCAGGTCCCGGGGCGCGACTTCACGCTGGGGCAGTTCATCGCCTCCCAGGCCGCGGGTGACGCGCAGGTCCTGGCCGAGCACGGCCGGCCCGTGCTGCGCCTGCACCTGACCTCGCACGACGAGGGCCTGGCGCAGGTCCGCTCGCTCCTCGGCCAGGGCGGCGCATGAGCCCCGCCCGCGTCGCCGCCGGCGTCAACCCGCTGCGCGACCCCCGTGACAAGCGGCTGCCCCGGATCGCGGGGCCGTGCTCGATGGTCCTGTTCGGCGTCACCGGTGACCTCGCCCGCAAGAAGCTGATGCCTGCCATCTACGACCTCGCCAACCGCGGTCTGCTGCCGCCCGGGTTCTCGCTCGTGGGTTTCGCCCGCCGCGACTGGGCCGACCAGGACTTCGGCAAGATCGTCTACGAGGCGGTCAAGGAGCGCGCCCGCACCCCGTTCCGCGAGGAGGTCTGGCGCACCCTCGCCGAGGGCATCCGGTTCGTACCGGGCACCTTCGACGACGACGCCGCCTTCGACCTGCTGTCCGAGACCGTGGCCCAGCTCGACGAGCAGCGCGGCACCGGCGGCAACCACGCGTTCTACCTCTCCATCCCCCCGGGGCTGTTCGCCACGGTGTGCCAGCAGCTGGAGCGTTCGGGGCTGTCAACGTCCCGTCCGGGGTCGTGGCGCCGGGTCGTCATCGAGAAGCCGTTCGGGCACGACCTGACCTCGGCCCGCGAGCTGAACGACATCGTCGAGGGCGTCTTCCCGGCCGACTCGGTCTTCCGCATCGACCACTACCTGGGCAAGGAGACGGTGCAGAACCTGCTGGCGCTGCGCTTCGCCAACCAGATGTTCGAGCCGGTGTGGAACGCCAACTACGTCGACCACGTGCAGATCACGATGGCCGAGGACATCGGCATCGGCGGCCGCGCCGGCTACTACGACGGCATCGGCGCCGCCCGCGACGTCATCCAGAACCACCTGCTCCAGCTGCTCGCGCTGACCGCGATGGAGGAGCCGGTCTCCTTCGACGCGCACGGCCTCCGGCTCGAGAAGGAGAAGGTCCTCTCGGCCGTCCGCATCCCCGCCGACCTGGCCACCGGCACCGCCCGCGGCCAGTACGCCAAGGGCTGGCAGGGCGGCGAGGAGGTGGTCGGCTACCTCGAGGAGGACGGCGTCGCGCGCGGCTCGAACACCGAGACCTACGCCGCCGTGCGCCTCGACGTCGACACCCGGCGCTGGGCCGGGGTGCCGTTCTACCTGCGCACCGGCAAGCGGCTGGGCAAGCGGGTCACCGAGATCGCGGTCGTGTTCAAGAAGGCACCGCACCTGCCGTTCACGGACACCGCCACCGAGGAGCTCGGCCAGAACGCCGTCGTCATCCGCGTGCAGCCCGACGAGGGCGTCACGCTGCGGTTCGGGGCCAAGGTCCCCGGCGCCCAGATGGAGGTGCGCGACGTGACCATGGACTTCGGCTACGGCCGCTCCTTCACCGAGTCCTCCCCCGAGGCCTACGAGCGCCTCATCCTCGACGTGCTGCTGGGCGAGCCGCCGCTGTTCCCGCGGCACGAGGAGGTCGAGCTCTCCTGGCGGATCCTCGACCCCATCGAGCACTTCTGGGCCACCAAGGGCCGCAAGCCCGACCAGTACGAGGCCGGCGGCTGGGGCCCGGCCGCCGCCGACGAGCTCATGCGCCGCGACGGCCGCGAGTGGAGGCTCCCGTGATCACCACCCCGACAAGTTCGCCCACGCGGAGCGTGGGACCCGCGCTCGTCCCGCCCACGCGGAGCGTGGGACCCGGCTCCGATACTGATCGGGGACCCCGGTGATCGTCGACCTGCCCAACACCTCGACCGCCGCGGTCAGCAAGCGGCTGGTCAAGCTGCGCTCCGACACCGGGGCGATGGCGCTCTCCCGCGTCCTCACGCTCGTCGTCGTGGTCGACGACGAGGAGGCCGAGGCCGCCATCGACACCGCCAACGACGCGAGCCGGCAGCACCCCTGCCGGATCATCGTCGTGGTCACCGGCAACCGCCGCGGTGCCGCCCGCCTCGACGGCCAGATCCGGGTCGGCGGTGACGCGGGGGCCTCCGAGGTCGTGGTGCTGCGGCTCTACGGCCCGCTGGCCGGCCACGGCCGCGCCGTCGTCACGCCCCTGCTGCTCGCCGACTCCCCCATCGTGGTGTGGTGGCCGGTCGACGCGCCCAAGGACCCCGCCGCCGACCCCGTCGGCGCCATGGGCCAGCGGCGTATCACCGACGCCGCGCGAGCCCACGGCCAGCCGCGCACGCTGCTCAAGCGCCTCGCCGGGGCCTACGCCCCCGGCGACACCGACCTCGCGTGGTCGCGCGTCACCCTGTGGCGCGGGCTGCTGGCCGCCGCGCTCGACCAGGCTCCCTTCGAGCCGGTCACCGAGGCCACCGTCGTGGCCGCCCCCGACTCCCCCTCGGGCGAGCTCCTGGCCGGGTGGCTGGCCGTCCGGCTGCGCTGCCCGGTGCAGATGGCCCACTCGCGCCGTGGCACCGGCATCATCTCGGTGCGGCTGGCCCGCAAGAGCGGGACCGTCGACCTCGTCCGCCCCGAGGACGGCGACACCTCGGTGCTGCGCCAGCCCGGGCAGCCCGACCGCACCGTCGCGCTGCCGCACCGGGGTGACGCCGAGTGCCTGGCCGACGAGCTGCGCCGGCTCGACCCCGACGAGGTCTACGAGGACGCGCTCATCAAGGGGCTCGCCGCGGTGCGCATCTCCAAGCGCACCGCCAGCGAGGCCGTCCGCGCCGGGGACGCGCCCTCGGCCGCCGAGGCCGAGAAGGCTGCGGCGCGACTGCGCCGCTCCGCCCGGGCCGCCGCCAGCAGCGCCACCGTCGAGAGCATGGCGATGCCCGACGAGGGGGCCAGCACCGAGACGGTCAAGAAGGCCTCGGCCACCCAGCTCGCCGAGGCCAAGGAGCGCCGCTCGTGACCGGTCCCCACGCCTGTCCCGACGCCACCGTCGTCGTCCACCCCACCCGCCAGGCCCTGGCCGACGCCGCCGCGGCTCGCCTGGTCGTGGCGCTGGTCGACGCCCTCGCGGTGCGCGAGGTGGCGCACGTGTCGATGACCGGGGGCTCGATGGGCTCCGAGATCGTGCGGTCGCTGGTGGCGCTGCCGGCCCGCGACGCCGTCGACTGGGGCCGGGTGCACGTCTGGTGGGGCGACGAGCGCTACCTGCCGGCGGGTGACCCCGACCGCAACGACACCCAGAACGACGCGGCCGGCCTGAGCACCTTGTGCCTCGACCCGGCGAACGTCCACCGGGTGCCCGGCCCCGACGCCACCGGCTCGGCCGAGGAGGCCGCCGCCACCTACGCGCACACCGTGCGCTCCACCGGTACCGGGGCCTTCGACGTCATGGTCCTGGGGGTCGGGCCCGACGGCCACATCGCCTCGCTGTTCCCCCACCACCCGGCCGCGGGCACGCAGGGCGAGATCGCCGTCGCCGTGCACGACTCCCCCAAGCCCCCGCCCGACCGCGTCTCGCTCACGCTCGAGTGCCTCGAGCGCTCCCGCGAGGTCTGGTTCCTCGTCAGCGGGGCCGACAAGGCCGACGCCGTGCGCCGCGGCGTGCAGGGGTCCCCGTTCGCCGAGACCCCCGCCGCCCACGTGCGCGGCCAGGAGCGCACCCTCTGGCTCGTCGACCACGACGCCGCCGCGGACCTGGGCTGACGTGGGCGTCCTCGACCGCTTCCGGCGCCGCGACACGACCGCCGCGGCCCCCGAGCCCGACGACGTCCTCGAGCCCGAGCCCGTCGACGAGGTGGCCAGCCGGCCGCTGAACGCCGCCGAGGAGTCACGGCTCGAGGCCTACCGGCTCCGGTACGCGGGCCGCGGCATCGACCCCGCCGACCTCGCCAGCATCGCCGCCGCGTGGGACGCCGCCGTCGCCCACGGCGACGAGGCCGAGGCCTCCGAGGTCGTCACGGTCATCGCCACCGCCATCGGCGACCACCTCGTCGGTGCCGGCTACCGCTGGGTGATGAGCACCGACCCCTTCGGCACCGACCTGGCCGTCGAGCCGCCCCGGCGCGGGGTTCCGGTGGTGGTGCGCACCCTGGTCGCCGTCCGCTGGATGAAGCGCGAAGCCGGGTGGGTCGAGGGTGTCGCGGGCCACCTGGCGCGTTCCGCCCGGCGCTGACCCCACGGCATCCCGGCCCGACGCACAGCAGGACCCCGACCGGGTGGCCGGGGTCCTGCTGTGTGCTGCCTCAAGGCCTCACTGGATGAGGCCGCGCCCGCGCAAGCTCTCGAGGGCCTCGTCGAGGATGGCGGCGCCGTCCTCGTCGGAGCGGCGCTCCTTGACGTACGCGAGGTGGGTCTTGTACGGCTCGACCTTGGGGGGCGCCGGGGGGTTGTCGGCGTCCTGCCCGGCGGGGAGCCCGCACCGCGGACAGTCCCACGTCTCGGGGACGACCAGGCCGGCCTCCTCGGCGAAGCTCGGACGGGTCTCGTGCCCGTTGGAGCAGTAGAACGAGACGAAACGGCGCGGGGCCGCGTCACCACGCTCGGCCTCGCCCATGGGGCCCGCACCGACGCGCGAGCCACGGATCGCGTTACCACCAGCCATGAGTCATCCTCCGATCAGCTGAAGCGCTCGAGGACGCCGAGACCGACGACGCACGTGAACCAGACGAGGGCGACACCGACCGTGATGCGGTCGAGGTTGCGCTCGGCGACCGAGGACCCGCCGAGCGAGCTCGACATCCCGCCGCCGAACATGTCGGAGAGACCCCCACCCTTGCCCTTGTGCAGCAGGATGAGGAAGGTCAGGAACAGGCCGCCGAGGACCAGGAGGACCTGGAGGCCGATACGCACCGCATCCACGGGTGGATCCTTCGTGTGGGGGTCGGGGACAACCGGTACAGGATAACCGGTCGGTGCACCGGTCGACGGACGCGCCGGGGCGCGGCGACCGGTGGCGGGGTCAGGACGTGGCGAGGTGGTCGCGGAAGCGACAGATCGCCGCGAACTCCGCGGGGTCGATGGAGGCCCCGCCGACCAGGGCGCCGTCGACGTCCTCCTTGGCCATGATGGCCGCGACGTTGCCGGACTTGACCGAGCCGCCGTAGAGGATGCGGACGCCGTCGGCGACGTCCCCGCTGTAGAGCTCGGCGAGCTCGGTACGGATGGCCGCGCACACCTCCTGGGCGTCCTCGGGCGTGGCGACCTCGCCGGTGCCGATGGCCCAGACGGGCTCGTAGGCGATGACGATGCTGCGGGCCTGCTCGGCGGTGATGCCGTCGAGGCCGGCACGGACCTGGGCCAGCACATGCTCGACGTGGGTGCCCGCCTGGCGGATCTCGAGGCCCTCGCCGACGCAGAAGATGGGGGTGAGCCCGTGGGTGTAGGCCGCCTTCAGCTTCGCGTTGACGACGTCGTCGCCCTCGTGGTGGTACTCGCGCCGCTCGCTGTGCCCCACCGCGACGTAGGTGCAGCCGAGCTTCGCGAGGAAGGCCCCGCTGATCTCGCCGGTGTAGGCGCCCGAGGCGTGGACCGACAGGTCCTGCGCGCCGTGCTTGAGCTCGAGGCGGTCACCGTCGATGAGCGTCTGGACGCTGCGGATGTCGGTGAACGGCGGCAGGACCGCGACCTCGACGGCGGCGAAGTCGTGCTTGCCGTCGCGCAGGGTCCAGTCGAGCTTCTGCACGAGGTGGGTGGCCTGGAGGTGGTCCAGGTTCATCTTCCAGTTCCCCGCCATGAGCGGGGTGCGGCCGGAGGCCATGGGATGACTCCTTCGTCGGGTCAGTCGGAGAGGATCGTGATGCCGGGGAGGCTCTTGCCCTCGAGGTACTCGAGGGACGCCCCGCCGCCGGTGGAGATGTGGCCGAACTGCTCGTCGCGGAACCCCAGCTGCCGGACGGCGGCGGCGGAGTCGCCCCCACCCACGACGGTGAGCGCCCCGGCCTCGGTGGCCGCGACGAGGGCCCGGGCCAGCGCCTCGGTACCCGCGGCGAAGGGCTCCATCTCGAAGGCGCCCATCGGGCCGTTCCAGAAGACGGTGCGGGCGTCGGCCAGCCGGCTCGCGTAGAGCTCGGCCGAGCGCGGCCCGATGTCGAGGCCCATGGCGTCGGCCGGGATCGCGTCGGCGTCGACGACGTCGGTCGCGGTGTCGGCCGAGAACTCCTTGCCCACGACGATGTCGACGGGGAGCACGATCTCGACGCCGGACTCCTGCGCGCGGGCCAGGTAGCCCTTGCACGCCTCGACGCTGTCGGCGTCGAAGAGGCTGGTGCCGATCTCGTGGCCCTGGGCCGCGAGGAACGTGAAGAGCATCCCGCCGCCGATGAGGAGGCGGTCGGCCGTGCCCATGAGGTTGTCGATGACGGCCAGCTTGTCGGCCACCTTGGCGCCACCAAGCACGACCACGTAGGGGCGCTCGGGGTTCTCGGTGAGGCGCTTGAGCACCTCGACCTCGTCGTGCACGAGACCACCCATGGCCGACGGCAGCCGGGTGGCGACGTCGTAGACCGAGGCCTGCTTGCGGTGGACGACCCCGAAGCCGTCGGAGACGAAGGCGTCGGCCAGCGACGCGAGGTCGTCGGCGAAGGCGGCGCGGTCCTCGTCGGCCTTGGCCGTCTCACCGGCGTTGAACCGCAGGTTCTCGAGGAGGACGACGTCGCCGTCGGCCATGGCCTGGACCGCGGCGCGCGCCGAGGGGCCCACCGTGTCGTCGGCGAAGGTGACCGGGCGGCCGAGCAGCTCGGCCAGCCGGGTGGAGACGGGCCGCAGCGAGTACTTCGCCTCCGGCTCGCCCTTCGGCCGCCCGAGGTGGGCGCACACGACGACGCGTGCGCCCGCCTCGGACAGCGCGGTGATGGTCGGCACCGACGCGCGGATCCGGCCGTCGTCCGTGATCGTGGTCCCGTCGAGGGGCACGTTGAGGTCGGACCGGACGAGGACGCGCTTGCCGCGCAGGTCGCCCAGCGAGGAGATGTCAGCCATCAGGGAACCGGTCTCCGGTCCTCAGAGGCTCTCGCCGACGCGCACGACGAGGTCGACGAGGCGGTTGGAGTAGCCCCACTCGTTGTCGTACCAGCCGATGACCTTGACCTGGTTGCCGATGACCTTGGTCAGGCCGGCGTCGAAGATGCACGAGTGCGGGTCGGTCACGATGTCGGCCGACACGATCGGGTCCTCGGTGTACTTCAGGATGCCGGGGAGCTTCTCGGCGGCGGCCTTGACCGCGGCGTTCACCTCCTCGACCGAGGTCTCGCGGGAGGCCTCGAAGGTGAGGTCGGTGGCCGAGCCGGTGGGGATGGGCACGCGGAGGGCGAACCCGTCGAGCTTGCCCTTGAGCTCGGGCAGGACCAGGCCGATGGCCTTCGCGGCGCCGGTGGAGGTCGGCACGATGTTCAGGGCCGCGGCGCGGGCGCGACGCAGGTCCTTGTGCGGGCCGTCCTGGAGGTTCTGGTCCTGGGTGTAGGCGTGGATCGTCGTCATCAGGCCCTTGACGATGCCGACCGAGTCGTTGAGCGCCTTGGCCATCGGGCCGAGGCAGTTGGTGGTACAGGAGGCGTTCGAGATGACCGTGTGCTTCGCGGGGTCGTAGTCGCCGTCGTTGACGCCCATCACGATGGTGATGTCCTCGTTGGAGGCCGGCGCCGAGATGATGACCTTCTTGGCCCCGCCGTCGACATGCACCTTGGCCTTGGTGGCGTCGGTGAAGATCCCGGTGGACTCGATGACGACGTCGGCGCCGATCTCGCCCCAGGGCAGTGCGCCCGGGTCGCGCTCGGCGAAGGCCTTGAAGGACTTGCCGTCGACGGTGATCTCGGTCTCGGTCGAGGAGACCTCACCCGGGAAGCGGCCGAGGATCGAGTCGTACTTGAGCAGGTGCGCCAGCGAGGCGTTGTCGGTGAGGTCGTTGACCCCCACGATCTCGATGTCGGCGCCCGAGGCCGCGACGGCGCGGTAGAAGTTGCGCCCGATGCGGCCGAAGCCGTTGATGCCTACGCGAACAGTCACTGTGACGTTGCCTTCCGATGATGGGGAGAAGGCCGCGCGACGCTGCGCGGCAACGTGGTCCACCTCACACCCTAGACCCCGCGCCGATGACGGGCCCAACCGTCCGGTCTGCGGGCAGCGGGGGCCCGGAGGGGCCGTTCGCGGCTCCGGAGGGGCCGGCTCAGCCGTCGAGCATGTCGGCCGACAGGCCGGCCTCGGTGTTGGGGATGCCCTCGTCCTGGGCCTTCTTGTCGGCCATGGCGAGGAGCCGGCGGATGCGGCCCGCGACGGCGTCCTTGGTCATCGGCGGCTCGGCGAGCTGGCCGAGCTCCTCGAGGGAGGCCTGCTTGTGGGTGAGCCGCAGTTGGCCGGCCTCCTGCAGGTGGTCGGGGACCTCGTCGCCGAGGATCTCGAGGGCGCGTTCGACGCGGGCCCCGGCGGCGACGGCGGCGCGGGCCGAGCGGCGCAGGTTGGCGTCGTCGAAGTTGGCCAGGCGGTTGGCGGTCGCGCGAACCTCGCGGCGGATGCGCCGCTCCTCCCAGGCCAGGACGGCGTCGTGCGCGCCGAGGCGGGTGAGCATCGCGCCGATGGCATCGCCGTCGCGGATGACCACGCGGTCGACGCCGCGGACCTCGCGGGCCTTGGACTGGATGCCGAGCCGCCGGGCCGCGCCGACCAGCGCGAGGGCGGCCTCGGGGCCCGGGCAGGTGACCTCGAGGGCCGACGAGCGGCCGGGCTCGGTGAGGCTGCCGTGGGCCAGGAACGCCCCGCGCCAGGCGGCCTCGGCGTCGCACACCGACCCGCTGACGACCTTGGCCGGGAGGCCCCGTACGGGGCGGCCGCGGCTGTCGATGAGGCCGGTCTGGCGCGCCAGCGCCTCGCCGTCCTGCACGACGCGCACGACGTAGCGGCTGCCCTTGCGCAGCCCGCCGGCGGCCAGGACCAGCACCTCGGGCGTGTGCCCGTAGACCTCGGCCAGCTCGCGGCGCAGCCGGCGCGCGGCACTGGCGGTGTCGAGCTCGGCCTCGACGACGATGCGCCCCCCGATGATGTGCAGCCCGCCCGCGAACCGCAGCATCGACGCGACCTCGGCCTTGCGGCAGCAGGGCTTGGTCACGACGTGCCTGCTCAGCTCGTCCTTCACCTTCGCCGTCATCGCCATGCGCGTCATCCTGCCACGCGTCAGGAGGTGGGTCGTGGGCTGTACAGGATGTCCCGAAGGGCCGCGGCGTAGCGCAGCGGGTCGTGCTCGCCGTGGGCGTGGCGGCCCGCCACCGGCATCACGTGGAGCACCGCGCCCAGCCGGGCTGCGGTCTCGACGAGGGCCGGCTCGTCGTCGACCGCGCCGGGGTCGGCCAGCACGCCGTCGAGGCGGAGGCCGGGCGCCATCGCGGCGAAGGACTCCAGGTGGCGGGCGGCGCTGAAGCCCGCCGTCTCGCCCGACCCGGGGTCGAGGTTGAGCACCAGCAGGCGGCGGGCCCGGGTGACCTGGAGGGCCTCGCGGACCTCCGGCACCAGCAGGTGGGTGGTGACCGACGTGAACCACGAGCCGGGGCCCAGCAGCACCCAGTCGGCGGCGCGGATGGCGGCCACCGACTCGGGGTAGGCGGGCGGGTCGGCCGGGACGAGGCGGACGTGCTCGACCCGGCCCGGGGTGGCGGCGACCTGCGCCTGGCCGCGCACGACGGTGCGGGCCTCGGGGTCGCCCTCGACCAGCCCGCTGACGTCGGCCTCGATCGCCAGGGGCACGGCGGCGGCAGGCAGCACCCGGCCCTGGGCCTGCAGCAGCCGCCCCACGAGGTCGAGGCCGGCCACCGGGTCCTCGTGCAGCTCCCAGAGCGCGACGATGAGCAGGTTGCCCAGCGCGTGCCCGCCGAGCGGGCCGTCGCCCGCGAAGCGGTGCTGCAGCACGTCGCGCCAGGTGTGGCCCCACTCGCTGTCGCTGCAGAGCGCGGCCAGCGCCATCCGCAGGTCGCCCGGCGGGAGGACCCCGAACTCCTCGCGCAGCCGGCCGCTGGAGCCGCCGTCGTCGGCGACGGTGACCACCGCGGTGATGTCGTCGGTGACGAAGCGCAGGGCCGTCAGGGTGGCCGCGAGGCCGTGGCCGCCGCCGAGCGCGGCGACGGCGGGGCCGCTCACTCGCGCCCCAGGTCGCGGTGCACCACGAAGGTGGCGACCTGGTCACCGCCCAGCCGCGCCGACAGCGCCTCGGCCACCGCCACCGAGCGGTGCTTGCCGCCGGTGCAGCCGACGGCGACGGTGGCGTAGCGGCGCCCCTCGCGCAGGTAGCCCTCGGTCACCGGCGTCATGAGCTCGACGACGCGGTCGACGAACGGCACCGCGCCCTCCTGGCCCATCACCCACTCCGCGACGGGCGCGTCGACGCCGGTCAGGGGGCGCAGCTCGGGGACCCAGAAGGGGTTGGGCAGGAAGCGCATGTCGAAGACGAAGTCGGCGTCGAGCGGGACGCCGTACTTGAAGCCGAACGACATCACGGCGAGGCGCAGGCTGGGGCCGCCGATGACGCCGACGATGGGCGTCAGCTTGCGGCCGAGCTGGTGCACGTTGAGCCCGGAGGTGTCGATGACGACCTGCGCCTCGGCCCGCAGGTCGCCGAGCAGCTCGCGTTCGGCCTGGATGCCGTCGAGCAGGCGCCCCTCGCCCTGCAGGGGATGGGGCCGCCGGACACTCTCGAAGCGCCGCACCAGCGCCTCGTCGGTGGCGTCGAGGAACATCAGCTGCGGGCGCCAGCCGTGCTCACGGATGGCGGCCAGGCCGTCGCGCAGCTCACCGCTGAACGGGCGGGCGCGGACGTCGACGACCGCGGCGATCCGCAGGTCGCTGCGCCCGGCGTCACGGGCCTGCGACGCCAGCACCCCCATCGCCGGGATCAGCTGCGGCGGGAGGTTGTCGACCACGTACCAGCCGTGGTCCTCGAGGACGTTGGCGGCGGTCGAGCGACCCGCTCCGCTCATCCCCGTGACCACCAGGAAGTCCGCCCGGTCCGCCGGCGCCGCCGGTGCCTGGTCCACGAGGGTGCTCCTTCAGTCGCCGATGACCTCGCCGGTCGCGGGGTCGACCGCCGGGGTGCCCGGGTCGGCCGACCCCAACTCTGCCGCAACGACCGCCGCCAGCGCAGGCCCGATGCCCGGAACGTCGGCGAGCTCGTCGACGGTCGCCTCGCGGATGCGCTTGACCGAGCCGAACCGCTTGAGCAGCGCCTGGCGCCGCTTCTCGCCCAGCCCGGGCACGCCGTCGAGGGCGCTGGCCGTCATCGCCTTCGAGCGGCGCTGGCGGTGGAAGGTGATGGCGAAGCGGTGCGCCTCGTCGCGCAGGCGCTGCAGCAGGTAGAGGCCCTCGCTGGTGCGCGGCAGCACCAGGGGGTAGTCCTCGCCGGGGACCCAGACCTCCTCGAGGCGCTTGGCGAGCCCGACGACCGCGACGTCGACGACCCCGACCTCCTCGAGGGCGCGGGCGGCCGCGTTGACCTGCGGCAGGCCGCCGTCGACGACGACGAGGTTGGGCTGGTAGGCGAAGCGGGTGGGGCGCTCACGGCCCTCGGCGACGTCGCGCTCGTGCTCCTCGGCCTCCTTGCGGCCGCGGCGGAAGCGGCGGGTGAGGACCTCGTGCATCGCCGCCGTGTCGTCGCTGACGCCGTTCTCGTCGCCGCGCACGATGAAGCGTCGGTACTCGGACTTGCGGGGCAGGCCGTCCTCGAAGACCACCATCGAGCCGACGACCTGGGTGCCCTGCACGTGGCTGATGTCGAAGCACTCGATGCGCAGCGGGGCGTCCTCGAGGCCGAGGGTCTCCTGGAGCTGCTGGAGGGCCTGGCTGCGGGTGGTGAGGTCGCCGGCGCGGGTGACCTTGTGGCGGGCGAGGCTCTGGGAGGCGTTGCGCGCCACGGTCTCCATCAGGGTCCGCTTGTCGCCGCGCTGCGGGACGCGAACCTGGACGCGGCTGCCCTTGAGCCCGCTGAGCCAGCCCGAGACGGCCTCCTCGTCGTCCGGCAGGACGGGCACGAGCACCTCGCGCGGCACGCCCTCGCCGGACTCGTCGCCGTAGACCTGCAGGAGGAGGTGCTCGACGACGTCGGGGGTGGTCTCGGCGTCGCGCTCCGCGACCCATCCGCGCTGGCCGCGCACCCGGCCGCCCCGCACGTGGAAGAGCTGGACCGCGACCTCGAGCTCGTCCTCGGCCAGGCCGAACACGTCCGCATCGGTGGCGTCGGGCAGGACCACGGCCGACTTCTCGAGCACGCGCTCGAGGGCGCCGATGTCGTCGCGGAGCCGGGCGGCGCGCTCGAAGTCGAGCTCGGCCGCGGCCTGGCGCATGTCGGTGGTGAGCCGGCCCAGGAAGCGGCCGCTGTTGCCCGCCATGAAGTCGCAGAAGTCCTCGGCGATGTCGCGGTGGTGGGCGGCGTCGACCCGGCCGACGCAGGGCGCGCTGCACTTGTCGATGTAGCCCAGCAGGCAGGGGCGCCCCACCTGCCCGGCGCGCTTGAAGACACCCGTGGTGCAGGTGCGCATCGGGAAGACCCGCATGGCGAGGTCGAGGGTCTCGCGGATGGCCCACGCGTGCGCGTAGGGCCCGAAGTAGCGGGTGCCCTTCTTCTTGGCCCCGCGCATGACCATGGCCCGGGGGAACTCGTCGGCCATGGTGACGGCGAGGTAGGGGTAGGACTTGTCGTCGCGGTACTTGACGTTGAACCGCGGGTCGAACTCCTTGATCCACGCGTACTCGAGCTGGAGGGCCTCGACCTCGGTGGTGACCACGGTCCACTCGACGCTGGCCCCGGTGCGCACCATCCGGGCCGTGCGGTGGTGCAGGGCCGAGATGTCCTGGAAGTACGACGACAGCCGCTGGCGCAGGTTCTTGGCCTTGCCGACGTAGATGACGCGCCCGTCCTTGTCGCGGAAGCGGTAGACGCCCGGGTCCGTCGGGATCTCACCCGGACGGGGACGGTACGTCGACGGATCTGCCACGCACCCGAGCCTATGCCGCGCCCCCGACACCCCCTCCCCCGCCTCAGCTTTTCGGGGTCACCCCGAAAAGGCCACGAGACAAGACCTGGCAGCCGGGGTCTCCTGCAGGAGCTCTTGTCTCGACCTCAGCCGGCTCGCACCGCCGACCGGCGGCGCCACTCCCCGGCCCGCGCCTCGCGGTTCTGCGTCACGCCGCCGACGCCGCAGCCAGTGCCAGGGCTCGGCGTACGATCGCGAAGAGCCGCGCCGGGTCGGCCAGCTCCGCCCAGGTGACCCGCACGACGACCCATCCGAGAGCCCGCAGCCGGTCCTCCCGCCGCTTCTCCCGCACGAGGGCGTCGACGCCGCCGTCGATGTACTTCACGACCCCGTCGAACTCGATCAGCACCCGGGTCCCGGCGACGCGGAAGTCGGCGCGACCGACGAGCTCGCCGTCGACATCCCACACGGCGAACTGCGGCTCGAGCTCGAAGCCCGCCGCGCTCAGCGTCACCCGCAGACGACTCTCCCCCGGGCTCTCGGACGTCCCGTCGGCGAACGCCATCATCGCCAGCGCGCGCTGGATGTGGCGGTGGCCGCCACGTTCGGAGACCTCTGCCACGAGAGCCTCCCTCGACAGCAGACCGCGATGCAGGGCCGCGTCGGCGCACACGACGGCGGCGGGGCATCCGTGGTCGAGCGCCACCTGCACGACGGCGGACGCCGGCGTCGTCGCCGGCCCCACCGCCGTGTCGACGGTGCCGACCACCGGCGACAAAGGGCGGACGGTCGCGCCGCTCCGGCGGACCTGCCGCTCGACAGGCCGCAGCAACAGGGCCGAGGCGAGCGGGACGCCCCACACCGGGAGCCCGTGGGCGACCACCGCGGACCGACCTCCCAGGACGGCGTCCGGGTACTCGAGCCTCAGCGCCCGACACAGCTCCAGATGCCGGCCCTCGGACGAGTCCGGGCGCTCCCCCGCGGCGTAGAGCCCACGGGCGAGACGCCGGATGCTCCCCGCACGCACGGCACGCTGCAGCACCTCGCCGCAGACCCCGAGCCGAGTGGCCTCGGCGGTCGTGAACACGCCGTCGTGCAAGTGTGCGAGGAGGCTCAGATCATCCATGCCGTCACTCTGGACGGGTCCTTCCGCTGCATCCAGAGCCGTGCGGCGACCTGTGGACGAAGCGCCCCGCGACCATGGCCTGTGGACGACCGGCGAGGTCGCCGGCTCTCGCGTGCCGAGACAAGACCTCGCCGTCCGGACAAGACCTGCCAGGTCTTGCCTGGTGAGCTTTTCGGGGTCACCCCGAAAAGCCGGGGACGGTGGGGCTCGGGACGAGGTTGGGGGTGGGAATCGGGGGTGGGAATCGGGGGTGGGAGGTCGGGGTCAGGTGACGGTGATGCCGTCGCCGCTGACCTTGACGGACTTCGCGGGCAGGGGCGCTGAAGCGGGGCCCTGCTTGACGGCGCCGGTGGCCGCGTCGAACTGGCTGCCGTGGCACGGGCAGGTGATGACGTTGTCCTGCACCGAGCCCACCTGACAGCCCGCGTGGGTGCACACCGAGGAGAACGCCTTGAACTCCCCCGCGGTCGGCTGGGTGACCACGGCCTGGATGGACTCGAAGACCTTGCCGCCGCCCACCGGGATCTCGGCGGCCCTGATCGCCTGGGACGCCGCCGAGCCCGCGGCGGATGCCACCGAGCCCGCCGCGGCGCCGACTTGGCCGCCCTCCCCGCAGGCGCTCAGCATCCCGACGCCCGCGACCGCGGCCCCCACGGCACCGGCTGCCCGGAAGGTCTGTCGCCGGCTGAGGCAGGCGCACTCGCGCTCGCGGGGGGTGCCGTGCTCGCTGCTCATCGCTCTGGCCTCTCGTCCGGTCCTGGGTCCGCACCAGTATCCCGAGCGTGGCTGGGAGCCGGCTGTGGGCCACCGGACACCGCCCGGCGGGCCCGGGCCGGGGCGCGCCAGGTAACAACTCGACACCGTTGTCCGTCCAATGCTGGGCTCCGGAGGATCTGATGGATACATTCCCCGTGTCCGCCATCGCGGGCCCGAGCACGTGTGCTCACAGAACAGATCCCTACAGGAGGAAACGTGCCTCAGCGTTCCGTGGTCGCCGTTGGCGCCTCGTTGCTCGTGGCCTCGCTCGCGCTCGCCGGTTGTGGCACGCGCGGCGGAAGCAGCAGCGACGGCGGCAGTGGTGGCGGTTCCGGCGACACCAAGACCGCCAAGATCGGCGTCATCGCGCCCCTCTCCGGTGACCTCGCCGCTCTCGGCAAGGGCATCGAGCACTCTGTCGACCTCGCCATCAAGCAGGCCAACGAGTCCAACGCCATCCCGGGCTGGAAGCTCGAGCTCGCCGCCGAGGACGACCAGGCCACCCCCGACGTCGGCAAGAACGCCGCGACGAAGCTGGCGTCCGACAAGGACGTCGTGGGTGTCGTCGGCACCCTCAACAGCTCGGTCGCCCAGAGCGTCCAGCCGGTGCTCGCCTCGGCGAACATCACCATGGTCTCGCCGGCCAACACCAACCCGTCGCTCACCCAGGGCGCCGACTTCGCGACCGCTCCGAAGCGCTCGTACCCGAACTACTTCCGTACCTGCACGACCGACTCGATCCAGGGCCCCTTCGCGGCGCGCTACCTGTTCGACAAGGCCGGCATCAAGGAGGTCGCGACGGTCCACGACAAGAAGACCTACGGCCAGGGCCTGGTCGAGGCCTTCACCAAGGAGTACACCAAGCTCGGCGGCAAGATCGTCGCCGCCGAGACGATCAACCCCGACGACGACAAGTACGACGCCGTCATCAGCAAGATCAAGCCCAGCAACCCCAAGGCCGTCTACTACGGCGGTGAGTACCCGCAGGGCGCTCCCTTCTCGCAGCAGATGAAGGCCGCCGGGCTCAACGTCCCGCTCATGGGCGGCGACGGCGTCTACTCCGGCGAGTTCATCAAGCTCGCCGGCGCCACCGCCAACGGCGACCTCGCCACCGCGATCGGCGCTCCGACCGACACCCTGCCCTCGGCCAAGGACTTCGTGGCCTCCTACGGGAAGGCCGGCTACGCCGAGCCGTACGAGGCCTACGGTGCCTACGCCTTCGACGCCGCGAACGCGATCATCAACGCGCTCAAGGTCTCGCTGAAGGACGCCACCTCGGCCGACGCCGCCCGTGAGGCGACCGTCAAGGCGATGAGCGACGTCTCGTTCGACGGTGTCACCGGCAAAGTCGCCTTCGACGAGTACGGCGACACGACCTCCCGCGTCCTCACCGTCTACCAGGTGACCGGCGACGCGTGGAAGCCGGTCAACACGGAGGAGTTCAAGTAAACCGCTCGTGACCCTCGGGTCATGAGCACCCCGACGGCGGGGACGGTCCACCCGACCGCCCCCGCCGTCGGGCGTTCACGCCCCGGCGTCGGCCGGCGGCAGCACCCGCACGAGGCCGCCCGGACCGAGGCCTGTTCCCGTGAGGTCACGCAGCCGCTACTCTCCCCCCAGCCCACCAGCACGTCACCCTAGGAGGTCGGTGGTGGAATTCGCCCAGCAGCTCGTCAACGGGCTGACCCTGGGATCGCTGTACGCCTTGATCGCGGTCGGTTACACCGTGGTCTACGGGATCATCCAGCTGATCAACTTCGCCCACGGCGAGATCTTCATGATCGGTGCGTTCGGCGCCCTCTCGACCTGGCTCGTGTTCTTCGACGGCAACACCTCCGTCTGGGTGCTGCCGATCATGATCATCGGCGCCATCGCAGCCTCGGTGATCGTGGCCGTCCTGATGGAGCGGGTCGCGTACCGGCCGCTGCGCAACGCGCCCCGGCTCGCCCCGCTCATCACCGCCATCGGCATCTCGGTCTTCCTCCAGGAGCTCGTGCGCCTCGGGTACAACAACCCGCTGCTCTTCATCAGCACCTGGAACCCCTTCAACTTCCCCAGCGCCAAGCAGAAGGTGCCGTTCCCGCAGATCGACGTGGTCACCGGCGCGGCCTTCAACCTCGGCGGTGTCACCATCCAGCGCTCGACGATCTTCACCATCGGCGCCCTGATCGTCTGCGCCGCCGGGCTCTTCTACTTCGTGTCCCGCACCCGTACCGGCCGCGCCATGCAGGCCGTCTCGCAGGACCCGGACACCGCGCGCCTCATGGGCATCAACGTCGACCGGATCATCGTCGTCGCCTTCGTCATCGGCGCCACGCTGGCCGCCGTGGCCGGTGTCGCCCAGGGGCTCCAGGTCACGAACATCAACTTCAAGATGGGCTTCCTGGCCGGCCTCAAGGCGTTCACCGCCGCCGTGCTCGGCGGCATCGGCAACGTCTGGGGTGCCGTCCTCGGCGGCCTCACCCTCGGGCTGGTCGAGTCGATGGCCGTCCAGTTCATCCCGGGCACCTTCGGTGGCAGCCCGTGGAAGGACGTCTGGGCCTTCGCCATCCTCATCCTCGTCCTGGTCTTCCGACCGCAAGGACTCCTCGGCGCGAAGGTGGTGGACCGGGCATGAGCACCGTCGACAGGACCGAGGGCGAGACCCCCGTGTCGAGCACCGAGCGGATGCAGACCCGCTTCGGCTCCCGGGCGGCCCTGCTGGGCATCGCGGGCGGCGCGCTGCTGCTCCTCAGCGGCCTGCTGTCGTGGTCCTTCGACGACCGCGTCCTGGGCGACCTCAGCATCCGCTTCTACCCGGCCGGCATCCAGATCTACGCCATGGTGGTCGGCGTCGTGGGCCTCGTGCTGGGGCTGCTGCTCCTGCGCCGGCCGGCCTGGCTCGACCCGGGCCGCGGGCTGCGCGCCCTCGGGTACGGCTCGCTCGCCTTCGTCCTCGCGGCCCTCATCTCCATCGCCTACCAGGCCGGCGGCCTGGTCAACGTCAACGAGGGCGGATGGGTCGGCCTGGTCGGCGCCGCGCTGCTCCTGGCCGCGGGGCTGCTCTCCCCCGCGCGGCACCTGGACGTGCACGCCTGGCCGCGGCTCGCGAGCTGGCAGGAGATCTCGATCATCGTCGTGCTCCTCGCCGTGCTGCTCTTCACCACGGCGTACACGCTGAACATCGACGACGCCGCCACCTTCGGCTGCCTCCTGATCGTCATCCTGACCGTCGCGATCTCCCTGCTGGGCTCCGGCTTCGGCGGGTACGTCGGCTTCATCGGGCAGAACAACCGGCGACCGCTGCTGCTGGCCGCGTTCCTCGTGGCGTTCCTCTTCCCGTTCACCCAGGACGGCTCCGACGCGAACATGTCGATCGCCACCCAGATCCTCATCTTCGCGGCGACCGCACTCGGGCTGAACATCGTCGTCGGGCTCGCCGGCCTGCTGGACCTCGGCTACATCGCCTTCCTCGGCACCGGCGCCTACGTCGGGGCGATGCTGTCGCAGTCGGCCTTCGCGACCATCGGCTGGAAGCCGCCGTTCCTGGTCGTCATGCTCCTCGGGATGATGGTCGCCTCGATCTTCGGCCTCATCATCGGCACCCCGACCCTGCGGGTCTCCGGTGACTACCTGGCGATCGTCACCCTGGGCTTCGGGGAGATCTTCCGCCTGGCCATGTTCAACCTCGACGGCAACAACGGCCCCGAGCTCACGAACGGGCCCAACGGCATCCCGGCCATCCCCGACCTGAACTTCTTCGGGTTCGACTTCGGGGCCACGCACACCCTGGCCGGCATCCCCCTCGGGCGCTTCAGCAACTACTACTTCCTGCTGCTGGTGCTCATCGCGTTCGTCATCCTCGTGTTCACCCGGCTCAACGACAGCCGGATCGGGCGCGGCTGGGTCGCCATCCGCGAGGACGAGCGGGCGGCCGAGGCCATGGGAGTCAACGTGTTCGGGCTCAAGCTGCTCGCGTTCGCGGTCGGCGCCTCGCTGGCCGGCCTCGCCGGGACCATCAAGGCGCACCAGGACACGTCGGTGACCCCGGACCAGTACATCTTCCTGGAGTCCGCGTTCCTGCTGGCCGCCGTCGTCCTCGGCGGCATGGGCACCGTCGCCGGTGTCCTGGTCGGCGCCACCATCCTGAAGCTGCTCCCCGAGAAGGCCCGCGTGGTCAACGACTACCGGCTGCTGATCTTCGGGCTGCTGCTCGTCATCATGATGCGCTTCCGGCCCGAGGGCATCGTGCCGAGCAAGCGGCGCCAGCTCGAGTTCCACGAGGACGACGAGGAGCTCGTCGAGCTCGCCCAGACCGAACACCTGGAGGCGAAGTGACCGTCACCGAGCCCACCGCTCCCGCCACCGAGGCGGGGCACCGCATCGTCCTCGAGGCCGCGGGCGTCACGATGCGCTTCGGCGGCCTGACCGCCGTCGACGACGTCAGCATGCAGGTCCGCGAGGGCGAGATCGTCGGTCTGATCGGCCCCAACGGTGCCGGCAAGACCACGTTCTTCAACTGCCTCACCGGGATGTACATCCCCACCGAGGGGCGCGTCACCCTCAACGGCGAGACGCTGCCGCCGAAGCCGCTCAAGGTGGTGCGGGCCGGGATGGCCCGTACCTTCCAGAACATCCGGCTGTTCGCGAACATGACGGCCCTCGAGAACGTCATGGTCGGGCGGTACTGCCGCACCTCGTCGATGGCGCTCACCTCGATCCTGCGCGGGCCGAAGTTCCGCCGCGAGGAGGCCGCCACCCGCGAGCGGGCCCAGGAGCTGCTCGCGTACGTCGGGCTCGCCGAGTCCGCCGAGATCCTGGCGCGCAACCTCCCCTACGGTGACCAGCGCCGGCTCGAGATCGCCCGGGCGCTCGCCACCGACCCGCAGATCCTGCTGCTCGACGAGCCCACCGCGGGGATGAACCCCAAGGAGACCGAGGAGACGATGCACCTGATCTTCAAGATCAGGGACAGCGGGCTCGCGGTCGTCGTCATCGAGCACGACATGCGGTTCATCTTCAACCTCTGCGACCGGGTGCTCTGCCTGGTCCGCGGGACCGTCCTCATCGAGGGCTCCCCCGGTGAGGTGCAGTCCGACCCCCGGGTCATCGAGGCCTACATCGGTGGCGACGACGACGAGGAGGAGGACCAGTGAGCGCCATGCTGGAGGTCAAGGACCTCGTGGTGTCCTACGGCAAGATCAAGGCCGTCAAGGGGATCAGCTTCTCGGTCGACGAGGGCGAGGTCGTCTCGCTCATCGGCACCAACGGCGCTGGCAAGACGACCACCCTGCGCACCATCTCGGGGCTGCTGCGCCCGGTGTCGGGGTCGATCACCTTCAAGGGCACCGACCTCACCACCGTGGCGGCCCACGACATCGTGCAGCTCGGGCTGGCGCACTCCCCCGAGGGCCGGCGCATCTTCCCCAAGCTCACGGTCGAGGAGAACCTGCTCCTCGGCGCGTTCGCCCGCAAGGACAAGGGCATCAGGAGCGACCTCGAGGCGGCCTACGCGCTGTTCCCGATCCTCCAGGAGCGGCGCACGCAGCCGGCCGGCACCTTCTCGGGCGGTGAGCAGCAGATGCTCGCGATGGGCCGGGCCATGATGAGCCGCCCCAAGATGCTGATGCTCGACGAGCCGTCGATGGGCCTGTCCCCGCTCATGATGAAGCGCATCATGACCACGGTGTCGACGCTGCAGTCGCAGGGCACGACGATCCTGCTCGTCGAGCAGAACGCCCAGGCGGCGCTGAAGCGGGCGACCAAGGGGTACGTGCTCGAGGTCGGGCGGATCGTGCTGTCCGGCACCGGGCGTGAGCTGCTCGCGAGCGACGACGTCCGCAAGGCCTACCTCGGCGAGGACTGAGACCGGATGCAGGGGGTGGCCTCGGGCAGCCCGTAGCCTGAGCCGATGACGACGACGTCCCGCGATGACGAGGCGGTGGCCGCGGCCGCCCTGGCCTACCGCACCCTCGAGCCGTACCACCTGACGGCGTACTTCGGCCCGCACGTCGATGCGGTGCGTGAGGAGCTCGGCATCGGCTGGCTCGGGTCGTACACCGGGATGCGGGCCGCCCCGCTGGGCGCCGTCCCCGGCCCCGTCGTCGCGGCCGCGTTCTTCGGCTTCCGCCCCCCGGCGGTCGAGAAGGCGTGGGGGCTCGCCCGGCAGGGTCGCTCGCCCGCCGACCTCGACGCGCTCCGCACCCGATGCGTCGACGCCGGCCTGCGCGAGGCCCTGGGCGACGCGGCCTCCTCGCCCGAGCTGGCGCGCGTCGCCGACGGCCTGCGCTCGGTCCTCGACGGCGCCGACCACGGGGGCCGGGTGCTGAGCGCCGCGTACGCCGCCCTCCCCTGGCCCGACGAGCCCCACCTGGCGCTGTGGCACGCCGCCACCCTGTGGCGGGAGTGGCGCGGCGACGGGCACAACGCCGCCCTGGTCGCCGCCGGCCTGCGTCCCCTGGAGGCCCTGGTCCTCTACGACGCGTGGGTCCGCGAGACCAGCCCGGCCACCGCCGGCACGCGCGGGCGCCCGTTCCTGCAGCCGAGCCGCAAGTGGACCGACGACGAGTGGGATGCCGCGACCGTGGCGCTGACCGGCGCCGGGCTGCTGGCCTTCCCCTCGCGCGGCGAGGCCGGCGCGGCGCTCACCCCCGAGGGACGACGGCTGCGCGACGGCATCGAGAGCACGACGGACGCCGTCTCCGCGACGGTCTGGGTGGGCGTCGACGACGCCGCCGGGCTGCTCACCGCCGCCCGGCCCTTCGTCAAGGCCGTCATCGACACCGGCTGGCTGCCCGGGACCCGGCGCAAGGGCTGACGTCGCGGCGGCCCACCCCCGGTGGGGGCGGGCCGCCGGGCTCAGCTGGCCCGGCGCGTCCCGGTCGACTTGGTCGCCCGCTTGGTCGCCGTCTTCGCGGCCGCACCCCGGGCGGGGGCACCCTTGGCCGCAGTGGGGGCCGTGGTGGCACGGGCGCCTCGGTCACGGGTGGCGGTGCGGGCCGTCTTGGCCAGCACCGGGGCGAGGAAGCGGCCGGTGTGCGAGTGCTCGAGCGTGGCGACGTGCTCGGGGGTGCCCTCGGCGATGACCCGGCCGCCGCCGCTGCCGCCCTCGGGGCCGAGGTCGATGAGCCAGTCGGCGCTCTTGATGACGTCGAGGTTGTGCTCGATGACGATGACCGTGTTGCCCTTCTCGACCAGGCCCTGCAGCACGCCGAGCAGCTTGCGGATGTCCTCGAAGTGCAGCCCCGTCGTCGGCTCGTCGAGCACGTAGACGGTGCGCCCGGTGGACCGCTTCTGCAGCTCGGTGGCGAGCTTGACCCGCTGGGCCTCACCCCCCGAGAGCGTGGGAGCGGGCTGGCCGAGGCGGACGTAGCCGAGGCCGACGTCGTTGAGGGTGCGCATGTGCCGGGCGATGCCGGGGACCGCCGCGAAGAAGTCGGCGGCCTCCTCGATCGGCATGTCGAGGACGTCGGCGATGGACTTGCCCTTGAAGTGCACCTCGAGCGTCTCGCGGTTGTACCGGGCCCCGTGGCAGACCTCGCACGGCACGTAGACGTCGGGCAGGAAGTTCATCTCGATCTTGATGGTGCCGTCGCCCGAGCACGCGTCGCAGCGGCCGCCCTTGACGTTGAACGAGAAGCGACCGGGCTGGTAGCCGCGGACCTTCGCCTCCTCGGTGGTGGCGAAGAGCTTGCGGATGGCGTCGAAGACCCCGGTGTAGGTCGCGGGGTTCGAGCGGGGGGTGCGCCCGATCGGGCCCTGGTCGACGTGGACGACCTTGTCGAGGTGCTCGAGGCCGGTGACCGACTTGTGCCGCCCCGGCACCTGGCGGGCACCGTTGAGCTTGTTGGCCAGCACCGTGTAGAGGATGTCGTTGACCAGCGTGGACTTGCCCGAGCCCGAGACGCCGGTGACCGCGACGAGGTTGCCCAGCGGGAACGAGACCGTGACGTCGTCGAGGTTGTGCTCGGTGGCCTTGACCACCGTGACCTCGCGGCCCTTCTCCTGCGGCCGTCGCACGGTGGGCATCGGGATCTCGCGCCGCCCGGAGAGGTACTTGCCGGTGATCGAGTCGGGGTGGGTGAGCAGGTCGGCCACGGTACCGGCGTGCACCACCTCGCCCCCGTGCTCACCGGCGCCGGGGCCGATGTCGACGACCCAGTCGGCGGTGGCGATGGTGTCCTCGTCGTGCTCGACCACGATCAGGGTGTTGCCGAGGTCGCGCAGCCGGGTGAGGGTCTCGATGAGGCGGTGGTTGTCGCGCTGGTGCAGCCCGATGCTCGGCTCGTCGAGGACGTAGAGCACGCCGACCAGGCCGGAGCCGATCTGGGTGGCGAGCCGGATGCGCTGGGCCTCGCCGCCCGAGAGGGTGCCGGCGGGCCGGTCGAGGCTGAGGTAGTCGAGCCCGACGTCGAGCAGGAACCCGAGGCGGGCGTCGATCTCCTTGATGACGCGGGCCGCGATCTGCCGCTCGCGCTCGGTGAACTCGACGGTGGAGAAGAAGCGCGCGGCGTCGGCGATGGCCAGACCCGCGACCTCGGAGATGGACCGGCCACCGATGAGCACCGCGAGGGACTCGGGCTTGAGGCGGGCGCCCTTGCAGGTGGGGCAGGGCACCTCGCGCATGTAGCCCTCGTAGCGCTCACGGCTCCACTCGGAGTCGGTCTCGGAGTGGCGGCGCTTGACGAACGGCACCGCCCCCTCGAACCCCGTGGAGTAGGAGCGCTCGCGGCCGAAGCGGTTGCGGTAGCGGACGTGCACTTTGTGGTTGCGCCCGTGCAGCAGGGCGTCCTGGGCCCGCTTGGGCAGCGCCCGCCACGGCGCGTCCATCGAGAACTTCATCTCGGAGGCCAGGGCGGTCATGACGCGCTGGAAGTACTCGGAGGCCCCGGAGGCGGTGGCCCACGGAGCGATGGCGCCCTCGGACAGGCTGAGGTCGTCGTCGGGGACGATGAGCTCGGGGTCGACCTCGAGCTCGGTGCCGATGCCGGTGCACGCCGGGCACGCGCCGAACGGGCTGTTGAACGAGAAGGAGCGGGGCTCGATCTCGTCCATCGCGAGGGCGTGGTCGTTGGGGCACGCCATCTTCTCGGAGAAGCGGCGTTCGCGCTCGGGGTCGCCCTCCTCACGGTCGACGAAGTCGACGACCACGACGCCGCCGGCCAGCCCGAGTGCGGTCTCGACGGAGTCGGTGAGGCGCCGCTTGGCCGAGGTGTCGGCCGAGCCCTTCGCGACGAGGCGGTCGACGATGACGTCGATGGTGTGCTTGACCTGCTTCTCGAGGGTGGGCGGCTCGGCGAGGGTGACGATCTCGCCGTCGACCCGGGCCCGGGAGAAGCCCTTGGCCTGGAGCTCGGCGAAGAGGTCGACGTACTCGCCCTTGCGGGCGCGCACGACGGGGGCCAGCAGCTGGAAGCGGGTCCGGTCGGGCAGCTCGAGGAGGCGGTCGACGATCTGCTGCGGGCTCTGCCGGGTGATCGGCTCGCCGCAGACGGGGCAGTGCGGGCGGCCCGCGCGGGCGAACAGCAGGCGCAGGTAGTCGTAGACCTCGGTGATGGTGCCGACGGTCGAGCGCGGGTTGCGGTTGGTGGACTTCTGGTCGATCGAGACCGCCGGCGAGAGCCCCTCGATGAAGTCGACGTCGGGCTTGTCCATCTGGCCGAGGAACTGGCGGGCGTAGGCCGACAGCGACTCGACGTAGCGGCGCTGGCCCTCGGCGAAGATCGTGTCGAAGGCCAGGCTGGACTTGCCGGAACCGGACAGGCCGGTGAAGACGACGAGGGCGTCGCGCGGCAGCTCGACGCTGACGTCCTTGAGGTTGTGCTCGCGGGCACCGCGGACGACGAGGTGGTCATGACTCACGGGCTTCACTCTAGGTGGACCCACCGACAGGGCCTTCATCGCAGGTTGGCCGTCTAGGGTCGCCCCGTGAGCACCCCCATCGCCGACTACGCCCTGCTCGGTGACACCGAGCGCGCCGCCCTCGTCAGCCGCTCCGGCTCGGTCGACTGGCTGTGCCTCCCCCGCTTCGACGCCCCGGCCTGCTTCGCCGCCATCCTCGGTGACGACGAGCACGGCCGCTGGCTGCTCGGCCCGGCCGGTGAGGCCCGCTCGACGCGCTCCTACCGCGAGCAGAGCTTCGTCCTCGACACCGTGCACGAGACCGACACCGGCCGCGTCCGGGTGACCGACCTCATGCCCTTCGGCGACGGACGCGCCGACCTGGTCCGGGTCGTCGAGGGTCTCGACGGCGAGGTCGAGATGCTGCACGAGTGGGTCGTCCGCACGCAGTACGGCAAGGTCGTGCCCTGGGTGTCCCGCATCACCGACGACGCCGGCACCACCGTCATCCGGGCCGTGGCCGGCCCCGACATGCTGGTGCTGCGCGGCGACCGGCTGCCCGACCCCGAGGACCACCATCACCGCGACCGGTTCACCGTGGCCGCCGGCGACCGCCTGACGTTCTCGATGACCTGGGTGCCGTCGTGGTGCGACGTCCCACCCGCCCTCGACGTCGACCGACGGGTCGAGGACACGGTGGCGCACTTCGACGAGTGGGCCTCACGGCACACCCACCGGGGGCAGTACCGCGAGGCGGTGACGCGCTCGCTGCTGGTCCTGCGCCTGCTCACCGACGAGCTGCGCGGCGGGATCGTGGCCGCCCCCACGACCAGCCTGCCGGAGAACATCGGCGGCGAGCGCAACTGGGACTACCGCTACTGCTGGCTACGCGACGCCTCGCTGACCCTCGAGGCGCTGCTCTCCTGCGGCTACGTCGACGAGACCCGGCTCTGGCGTGACTGGCTGGTCCGCGCGGTGGCGGGCACGCCTGCCGACCTCCAGATCATGTACGCCGTCGACGGGGGCCGTGAGCTGCCCGAGCGCGAGCTCGACCACCTCCCCGGATATGCCGGGTCGCGCCCGGTGCGGATCGGCAACGGCGCGGTCGACCAGCGCCAGAGCGACGTCCTGGGCGAGGTGATGATCTCGCTCGACGCCGCCCGGCGGCTGGGCGTGACGGAGTCGAGCGAGTCGTGGGCGGTACAGCGGGCGATGGTCGACGACCTGGCCGACCACTGGGACCAGAGCGACCACGGCCTCTGGGAGATCCGGGGCCCGGCGCAGCACTTCACGCACTCGCGGGTGATGGTGTGGGCCGCTTTCGACCGGGCGGTGCGGGCCGTCGAGGAGAACGGGCACGAGGGCGACGTCGAGCGCTGGCGCGACCTACGCGACCGGGTGCACGCCGAGGTGTGCGAGCGCGGCTACGACGCGCAGCGCAACACGTTCACCCAGCACTACGACACCCGCGAGGTCGACGCGGCCCTCCTGCTCATCCCCGTGGTGGGCTTCCTGCCGGCCGACGACGAGCGGGTGCTCGGCACCGTGCGGGCCGTCGAGGAGGACCTCCTGCGCGACGGCTTCGTCCTGCGCTACCGCACCCAGAGCGGCGTCGACGGCCTCGCCGGTGACGAGAACCCGTTCCTGGCGTGCTCGTTCTGGCTGGCCGAGGTCTACGCCCGGACCGGCCGCCTCGCGGACGCCCACGCCCTCATGCAGCGGCTCCTGGCGGTGCGCAACGACCTCGGGCTGCTCTCGGAGGAGTACGACCCCCGCACGGGGCGGCTGGTCGGCAACTTCCCTCAGGCGTTCTCGCACCTGGCGCTGGTCCAGGCGGCCTGCGCGATCGCCGAGGCCGAAGGCACCCGGGTCCCGGAGTAGCGTCGCCCCATGGCCACCGACGTCGACGTCCTCGCCCTCCTCGAGCGCCACACGGCCCGCCTCGAGGCCACCGCCGACGCGCTCGACGACGTCACGGGCCCCAGCCTCTGCGCCGGCTGGACGCGCGGCCACGTCCTCACCCACCTGGCGCGCAACGCCGAGGCCATCGCCCGGATGGTGGGCGCCGCCGTCGACGACACCGGTGAGGCCATGTACCCGTCCGACCAGGCCCGCGACGCCGACATCGACGCCGGGGCCGGGCGCGACGCCGCCACCCAGGCCGCCGACGTCCGCGCCACCGACCACGCCGTCGCCGCCGCCCTGGCCCGGCTCGGCCCCGAGCACGCCGAGCGGCCGGTCGAGCGCACGCCCGGCGGCCGCCTGGTCCCGGCGGGTCGCCTCGGCGCGATGCGGCTGCGCGAAGTGGTCCTCCACCACCTCGACCTCGACGCCGGCTTCGACCTCGGCGACGTCGAGCCCGAGCTGGTCGGCTTCCTGCTCGACGAGGAGGTCACCCGGCTGCGCGCCGTCGACGACCCGCCCGACCTCACCCTCCGCGCCTCCGACGGCTCCCAGTGGACCGTCGGCGTCGGGACCACGGCGGTCTCCGGCAGCCCGGCGGCCCTGCTCGGCTGGCTCGCCCGCGGCCTCACCGCCGGTGTGGCCGGCCATCCCCTCCCCCGCCTCCCCGACGGACGGTGACCCCCATGACCTACTCCGGCGACGTGACCCCCGGCGGCCCGAGCGACGTGCGCGAGCTCGGCGCCGCCACCATCCGCAAGATGTCGGTCTCCGACATGCACAACAACGTCTACCTGCTCACCTGCACCGCCACCGGCCGGCAGCTGCTGGTCGACGCGGCGGACGACGCCGAGCGCTGCCTGGCCCTCGTGGCCGAGGGCACGGGCCGGCTCGACCATCTGGTGACCACCCACCAGCACTGGGACCACGTCCGGGCGCTCGAGGAGGTGGCCCGGGCCACCGGGGCGCGGACCTACGCCGGGGCCGAGGACGCCGACGCCCTGCCCCTGGCGCCCGACGTCCGCCTGGTCCAGGGCGACACGATCACGGTCGGCGACCTCGTGCTCGACGTCGTGCACCTGCGCGGGCACACTCCCGGCTCGGTGGCGCTCTCGTGGCGCGACCCGGAGGGCACCACCCACCTGTTCACCGGCGACTCGCTCTTCCCCGGCGGGGTCGGCAACACCAAGCAGCCGGGCCAGAGCTTCGACGCCCTCTACGGCGACGTGGTCGAGCGGGTCTTCGACGTCTACCCCGACGACACCTGGTTCTACCCCGGCCACGGCGGCGACTCGACCGTCGGCGCCGAGCGCCCGCACCTGCCGGAGTGGCGCGAGCGCGGCTGGTGATTGCGGCCGGACGGCCGCCGTGGACCCCTCCGGCCGTGCCGCGCCGGGCTGGCTAGCCTGGGCCGGTGACGACCGCCGACCGCATCCCCGCGCCGGTCCTGGTCCTCTGCGGCATCGTCTCGGTGCAGTTCGGCGGGGCCCTGGCACAGACCCTGGTGCCGGTGATCGGCGCCGGTGGCTCGGTCACGGTGCGCCTGCTGTTCGCCACCCTCCTGCTGCTCGTGATCGCGCGGCCCCGCTGGCGAGGGCACTCGCGGCGGGCGTGGGCCACCGTGGTCGCGTTCGGGGTGGCCCTGGGCCTGATGAACTTCGCGTTCTACGGCTCACTGGCCCACCTGCCGATCGGGGTGGCCGTCACCATCGAGTTCATCGGCCCCCTGGCGCTGGCTGCGGCCCTGTCGCGCCGGCTGCTCGACGGGCTCGCGGTCCTGGCCGCCGCGGGGGGCGTGGTCCTGATCTCGGAGGCGCTGCACGTGCCGTTCGCCGACCTCGAGTGGACCGGCATCGGGCTGGCCCTGACCGCCGGCGCCTTCTGGGCCGCCTACATCGTGCTGTCGGGGCGCACCGGCGCCGAGTTCCCGCAGCTCGAGGGGCTGGCCCTCGCCATGGTGGTGGCCACCGTCGTCACGCTGCCCTTCGGCGTGGCGAGCATCCCCGGCTGGACCCCGGCCGTCCTGGCGAAGGGTCTGGGGATCGCGGTGATGTCGTCGGTGCTGCCGTACTCGCTCGAGCTGCTGGCGCTGCGCCGGCTGAAGGCCCAGGTCTTCGGGATCCTGCTCAGCCTCGAGCCGGCCTTCGCCGCCCTCGCGGGGCTGCTGGTGCTCGGGCAGCATCTCCGCGCGACCCAGCTGGTGGGGATGGCGCTGGTGGTGGCGGCGTCCGCGCTGGTGCTGGGCCTGGGCGCCCGGCGCGACCCGGCCGAGACCGCCGCGACCTGAGCCCTACGCCTCGGGGGTGTCGTGCATCAGCTCCGGGTGCCGCCCGGTGCGCCAGAGGCTGAGCACGGTGGTGACGCCCAGGATGACGACGATGGCGCCCAGCGACACACCGATGGGCACCTCCGGCACCGGGAAGCCCTCGCCCCCGTTGAGGAACGCCAGGTCGTTCTCGTGCAGCGCGTGCAGGACGAGCTTGACCCCGATGAACGCCAGCAGGACGGCCAGCCCGTAGCTGAGGTAGATGAGCTTCTTCAGCAGGCCGCCGATGAGGAAGTACAGCTGGCGCAGGCCCATCAGCGCGAACAGGTTCGTGGCCAGCACGATGTACGGCTCGCTGGTGAGGCCGTAGATGGCCGGGATGGAGTCGAGCGCGAAGAGCAGGTCGGTGGTGCCGAGCGCCAGGATGACGAAGAACAGCGGGGTCGCGACCCGGGCGC
Source organism: Phycicoccus duodecadis (assembly GCF_002846495.1). NCBI lineage: Bacteria > Bacillati > Actinomycetota > Actinomycetes > Micrococcales > Intrasporangiaceae > Phycicoccus > Phycicoccus duodecadis. The sequence goes on along the minus strand of NZ_PJNE01000001.1, from coordinate 14,403 downwards.
CGTTCTCGTGGGTGAAGAGCCGGGTCCCGGCGTACTCCTTGGTGGCCGGGAAGCGCTTCTCCATGAGGCGCATGAACCGGTTCTCCTCGTACTCGTCGTCGTCGGTCTCGCCGCCCTTGGCGAGCTTGACGGCGGTGTAGACGAGGAAGGCGCCGAAGAGGTAGAAGATCCAGCTGAAGTTGTTGATGGCGGCCGCGCCGACGGCGATGAAGAGGCCGCGGAGCACGATGGCGATGACGATGCCGACCATGAGCGCGAACTGCTGGTACTTCTCGGGCACCGAGAAGCTCGCCATGATGAGGATGAAGATGAAGAGGTTGTCGACCGAGAGCGAGTACTCGGTGAGCCAGCCCGCGAAGAACTCCCCGGCCAGCCGGCCGCCGGCCAGCCACCACAGCCCCAGCCCGAAGACCACGGCGGCGCCCACGTAGATGCCGAGGGCCACGGTGAGCTCGCGGGTCGAGGGCCGGTGCGGCCGCCGCGAGATGACGACGATGTCGAGGGCGAGGACGGCGGCGGCGACCCCGAGGGTGACCCACCACACCCAGGGCGCCAGGTCGAGGGACGGCGTTGCGGCAGGAAGGGTCGCAGGGAGCACCGCGTGAGTCTATGCGGCGGCCGCCGGGGGTTCGCGTCGGCGGCCCGCCGCCGGACCGCGGCGCCCGGAGGTCAGCCCGTGGCGGCACTCATCTGCCGCAGCTCCTTCTTCAGGTCGCCGATCTCGTCGCGCAGGCGGGCGGCGAGCTCGAAGTGCAGGTCGCCGGCGGCCTGGTGCATCTGCGTGGTGAGCTCCTGGATGAGGTCGGCGAGCTCGCTGGCCGGCACGCCCTCGACCCGCCGCGTGACGAGGGAGGCGTCGGCCGCGGCCGCCCCGCGCCCGCCCCGGCCGCCGTCGGACTTGCCGCGCGAACGGGCCCGGCCGGAGCCCAGCAGCTCCTCGGTGTCGGCGTCCTCGCGCTGGAGCATGTCGGTGATGTCGGCGATCCGCTTGCGCAGCGGCTGGGGGTCGAGGCCGTGCTCGAGGTTGTAGGCGACCTGCCGGGCCCGGCGACGGCTGGTCTCGTCGACGGCCTCGGCCATGGAGGGCGTCATCTTGTCGGCGTACATGTGCACCTGCCCCGAGACGTTGCGGGCGGCGCGGCCGATGGTCTGGATGAGGGAGCGGGCGCTGCGCAGGAACCCCTCCTTGTCGGCGTCGAGGATGGCGACCAGCGACACCTCCGGCAGGTCGAGACCCTCGCGCAGCAGGTTGATGCCGACCAGCACGTCGTACTCCCCCAGCCGCAGCTCGCGCAGCAGCTCGACCCGGCGCAGGGTGTCGATGTCGCTGTGCAGGTACCGGACCCGTACCCCCTTGTCGAGGAGGTAGTCGGTGAGGTCCTCGGCCATCTTCTTGGTGAGGGTGGTGACCAGCACGCGCTCGTTCTTCTCGGTGCGCAGCCGGATCTCGTGCAGGAGGTCGTCGATCTGGCCCTTGGTCGGCTTGAGCACGACCTCGGGGTCGACCAGGCCGGTGGGCCGGATGATCTGCTCGACCACGCCGTCGCCCTTGGCCAGCTCGTAGGAGCCCGGGGTCGCCGACAGGTAGACGGTCTGGCCGATGCGGCCCAGGAACTCCTCCCACTTCAACGGCCGGTTGTCCATGGCCGACGGCAGCCGGAAGCCGTGCTCGACCAGGGTGCGCTTGCGGGACATGTCGCCCTCGTACATCGCGCCGATCTGCGGCACGGTGACGTGCGACTCGTCGAGGACCAGGAGGAAGTCCTCGGGGAAGTAGTCGAGCAGACAGTTGGGCGCCGAGCCGGGCGCGCGGCCGTCGATGTGCAGCGAGTAGTTCTCGATGCCCGAGCACGAGCCGACCTGGCGCATCATCTCGATGTCGTAGGTGGTGCGCATCCGCAGCCGCTGGGCCTCGAGCAGCTTGCCCTGCTTCTCGAACAGCTCGAGCTGGGCCTCGAGCTCCTTCTCGATACCGGCGATGGCGCGCTCCATCCGGGCCGGCCCCGCGACGTAGTGGGTGGCGGGGAAGACGTACATCTCGTCCTCCTCGCGCAGCACCTCGCCGGTGAGGGGGTGCAGGGTGTAGAGCCGCTCGACCTCGTCGCCGAAGAACTCGATGCGCAGCGCGTGCTCCTCGTAGACCGGGATGATCTCGACGGTGTCGCCACGCACCCGGAAGGTGCCCCGGGTGAAGGCCAGGTCGTTGCGGGTGTACTGCATCTGGACGAAGCGCCGGATGAGGTCGTCACGGTTGACCTCGTCGCCGACCCGCAGCGGCACCATCCGGTCGACGTACTCCTGCGGGGTGCCGAGGCCGTAGATGCACGACACCGACGCCACCACGATGACGTCGCGGCGGGTGAGCAGGCTCTGCGTGGCGGAGTGCCGCAGCCGCTCGACCTCGTCGTTGATCGAGGAGTCCTTCTCGATGTAGGTGTCGGTCTGGGGGACGTAGGCCTCGGGCTGGTAGTAGTCGTAGTAGCTGACGAAGTACTCGACCGCGTTGTTGGGCAGCAGCTCGCGGAACTCGTTGGCGAGCTGCGCCGCGAGGGTCTTGTTGGGCGCCATGACCAGCGTGGGGCGCTGCACCTGCTCGATGAGCCAGGCCGTGGTGGCCGACTTGCCGGTACCGGTGGCGCCGAGCAGCACGACGTCCTGCTCGCCGGCGTTGATGCGCCGGGTGAGCTCGGCGATGGCCTTGGGCTGGTCACCGGCCGGGGAGAACTCGGAGATGACCTCGAAGGGCGCGACGCGACGCTTGAGCTCGGTGGTGGGACGCATGCCTCTACGGTAGGCCCGGCCACCGACAGCCGGGCCCGGCGCCACCGGACCCGCGTCAGGGCGCCGGCGGCGGAGCCCACCCCGTGGCCTCGGCCCACGCCCGGGCCCGGTCGTACGCGGCGTCGAACCAGGGCTCCTTGGCCTCGACGTAGGCGTCGAGTCGCGGCATCCGGGCCGCGAGCTCGGTCTTGACCCTGGCGTAGGCGTCGCGCTCGGCCGGCTCTGAGCGCAGCCAGTCCCGGAAGAGCAGGGCGAACCGCCAGCCGGGCGACCCCACCTCCCGCACGTGGACGTGCACCACCCGGCCCGGGTCGGCGCTGCCGTGGAAGCGCTTCGGCCACGGCCGGCCGTCCTTCCCGTGGTCGGCCCAGTCGCCCGCCGGTCGCGGGAAGCCCATCGCGGCCATCGCCGCCACGAAGGCCGGGGCGTCGGCCTCGGCCAGCGAGCGCACGCCCACCTGGAGGTCGACGACGTCCTTGGCGAGCAGGCCCGGGACGGCCGTGGACCCGATGTGGTCGAGGGTCATGGCGGCGTCGCCGACGGCGTGGCGGACGCGGGCGAGCAGCCGACCGGCCTGAGCGGGCCACGTGGGGTCGGGCGGGCTCAGCACCAGCGCCGGCAGCCGGCTCCGGGCCCCGGCGGCCAGGTTCTCGGCGAAGGGCTCGACCCGCGCGTGCCACAGCCGGCGCACGGCGCCGTCGAGCGCGCCCCGCGGGCCGTCGTTGTCGAGCCACACGTCGGCGGCCGCCCTGCGAGCGTCGTCGTCGGCCTGGGCGGCGATCCGCGCCCGCGCGTCGGCCTCCGGCATCCCGCGGTCCTCGACCAGCCGGCGCCGGCGCTCGGCCTCCGACGCGCCCACGACGACGACCAGGTGGTACTCCCCCGCCATCCGCTTCTCGACCAGGAGGGGCATGTCGTGCACCACCACCGAGCCCTCGGGCACCGCGGCCATCAGGGCGGCGGTGCGCTCCCAGATGGCCGGATGCGTGATGGCCTCGAGGTCGCGCAGGGCGGCGGGATCGCCGAACACGACGCGCCCCAGCGCCGCCCGGTCGAGCACCCCGTGGGCGTCGACCAGACCCGGGCCGAACCGCTCGGCGACGGCGGCCAGGGCCGGTGTCCCCGGCTCGAGCACCGACCGGGCCACCGCGTCGGCGTCGACCACCACGGCCCCGAAGGACGCCATCGCGGCGGCGACCGTGGACTTGCCCGACCCGATGCCCCCGGTGAGGCCGACGCGCAGCATGCGCCCGACCCTAGCGGCGTGCGGGGCTCAGGCGTCGGCCAGGCGGGCGGGGAAGCCGCCGGTGGCCACCGGCGACCAGCGGGTCGGGGTGATGCGCAGCAGCGACTTCCCCTGCTCGACCATGGCGCGCCGGTACTCGTCCCAGTCGGAGTGCTCGCCGGCGATGTTGCGGAAGTACTCGACGAAGGGCTCGACGTCGTCGGCCGCGTCGACCACCTCGGCGTCGCCGTCGACCTGCACCCACGCGCCCCCGAAGTCGTCCGAGAGCACCACCACGCTGCAGCGGGGGTCGCGGCGCGCGTTGTGCACCTTGGCCCGCTCGGGGTAGCTGGTCACCACGATGCGGCCGGAGTCGTCGACCCCGCCGGTGACCGGCGAGGCCTGGGGGCGCCCGTCGGAGCCGCGCGTCGTCATCAGCACCATGTGGTGCCGGGGGCGGACGAACTCCAGGAGCCCGTCGAGGTCGACCGTCGTGTTCGTCGCGATGCTGCGTGCCATGCCCTCAGCCTGACACGCCGGGCGCCCGTCGCGTCCACCCGGGTGGACGCGACGGGCTCGAGGGGTCAGGCGCCGAGCCGGTTCCCGGTGGCGGCGTCGAAGACGTGCGCCTCGGCCTCGACCGGGCGCACCCGGATCCGCTCGCCGACCGCGACGCCGGCGCGCTTGTCGGTCTTGATGGTGACCCGCTCGCCCTCGGCCCCGTCGGCGTCCTCACCGAGCCGGCGGCCGTAGACGAACGACTCCGACCCGAGGGACTCGACCAGCTCGACGGTGAGCGGCAGGCCGCCCTCGTCGGACTCGGGCACGATGCGCCAGGACTCCGGGCGGAACCCCACGACGACACCGCCCGTGGCCTGCGCCGCCACCTCCCGGTCGAGGGCCACCGGCAGTCCGTGCACGTCGGCCCGTCCGTCGGTGACGGTGGCGTCGACGAGGGTGATGGCCGGTGACCCGATGAACGCGGCCACGAAGGTGTTGACGGGCTTGTCGTAGAGCTCCTCGGGGGCCGCCGCCTGCTGCAGGCAGCCGTCCTTGAGCACCGCGACGCGGTGCCCCATCGTCATGGCCTCGACCTGGTCGTGGGTCACGTACACGGTGGTGATGCCGAGCCGGCGCTGCAGCCCCGCGATCTGGCTCCGGGTCGAGACCCGGAGCTTGGCGTCAAGGTTCGAGAGCGGCTCGTCCATGCAGAACACCTTGGGCTGGCGCACGATGGCGCGGCCCATGGCCACCCGCTGGCGCTGGCCGCCGGACATCTGCCCCGGCTTGCGGTCGAGCAGGTCCTCGAGCTCGAGGATCTTCGCGGCCCGGGCGACCCGCTCCTTGGTCTCGGACTTGGGCACCTTGGAGTTGTCGAGCGCGAAGGCCATGTTCTGCGCGGCCGTCATGTTCGGGTAGAGCGCGTAGCTCTGGAACACCATCGCGATGTCCCGGTCACGCGGGCGCACACCCTTCTGGTCGTGCCCGTCGACCAGGATGCGACCGTCGTCGATGGGCTCCAGGCCCGCGAGCATCCGCAGGCTCGTCGACTTGCCACACCCCGAAGGGCCGACGAGGACCAGGAACTCCCCGTCGGCGATGTCGAGCGTCACCGCGTCGACCGCCGGCGGGGCGTCCTTGGCGTAGCGGCGCGTGGCCGCGTCGAAGTAGACCGTTGCCATCAGGCGTCTTCCGTCCTCAGAGCTTGGACTTGATCTGGCTCTCGAACACCTGCTGGGACTCCGCGTCCAGGGCCTTGAAGACCGTCGCGACGTCCTGGCCCTGGGCGACCTGGTCGAGGGCCTTGCCGATGCGCGCGCCACCGCCGGGCAGCAGCACGCGCGCGTTGTCCTGGCTGCGGGTGTGCTCGAGCTGGTCGATCGCGGTCTTGGAGTTGGGGTTCTTCTCGAGGAAGGTCTTCTCCTCGGGCAGCTCGACGGCCGACTTGCGCACCGGCATGTACCCCGTGGCCTGGGTGAAGGTGACCGTGTTCTGCGCGTTGGTGAGGAACTCGGCGAACTTCACGGCGTTGGCCTTGCGGGCGTCCGAGATGTTGGCCGGCACGGCCACCCCGGCGCCGCCGGTGGGGCAGTTGTCGGTGCCGGGCAGGAAGGCGGTCCCGAACTCGAACTTGGCGTCCTTGGTGATGCCGCCGAGGGAGCCGGTGGACTGCAGGATGCAGCCGGCCAGACCGGCCGAGAAGTCGGCCTCCGGGGTGGCGTTGTACTTGACGACCCCGGCCTTGGTGAGGTCCTGGAGGTACTGACCGGCCTTGATCGTGTTGGGGTCGGAGAAGGTGGGCTGCCACTCCTTGGAGTAGGCGCCACCGAAGTCCCAGGCGATGTTCTGGAAGTACCAGTCGAGGTAGTTGGAGCCGTCGGCGAGCTCCATGGCGAACTTGCCCGAGCCGACGGCGGCCTTGAGCGCGGTCGACCACTCCTTGAACTCGTCCCAGTCCTTGGGGCCGCGGTCCTCGAGGCCGGCCTTGGCCCAGAGCTCCTTGTTGTAGTAGAAGAGCGGCGTGGAGCGCGCGTACGGCAGCGCGAAGTGGCCGTCGGCGTAGGTGTAGTCGTTGTAGAGCGCGTCGACGTAGTCGCCGGTCTCGACCTTGGCGGTGCCGAGCAGGTCGTCGAGCTTCGAGAGCTGCTTGTTGAGGGCGAAGTTGAACCAGGTGACGTCGGAGACGACGACCAGGTCGGGCAGCTGGCCCCCCGCGAGGGAGGCGTTGAACTTCTGCGCCACCTCCTCGTAGTTCTTGCCCGCGTCGACCAGCTTGACAGTCAGGCCCGGGTTCTCCTTCTGGAAGGCCGCGATGATCTGCTGCTCGACCGGCTTGCTGCTGCCGGGGTGGTTGCTCCAGAACTCGATGGTGTTGCTGGCGCCACTGGCCTTGTCGGGGCTGGCGCTGCTACCGGTTCCGGCGCAGGCCGAGAGCCCTGCGATGCCGGCCGTGCCGGCCAGTCCGAGGAGTCCGCGACGGGTGAGCTGGTTCATGTCGTGCCTTCCGTGTCGCCCGGGCGGGTGTCGCCCGGGTGGGGGTTCGTGAGGGGGTGTGCTCGGTCGGTGGTCGGTGGTCGGTGGTCTTCGGTCGGTCAGCTCTTCACGGCGCCGGCGGTGAGGCCCTTGATCATCTGCCGCTGCAGGACCAGGAAGAGCACCAGGACCGGCAGCATGGCCAGCACCGTGCCGGCCATCACCGGCCCCCAGTTCGTGACGCCGTCGTTGTTCTGCAGCAGGGTCAGCCCGACCGGCAGCGGGGCGGTGCGCTCGTCGTCGGACATCAGGAACGGCCAGAGGTACTCGTTCCACTCGTTGACCACGGTGATGAGCGAGAACGCCACCAGGGTCGGCCACGACATCGGCAGCACCACGCGCCAGAGGAGCTTCAGCGGCCCGGCGCCGTCGAGGCGCGCGGCCTCGATGATCTCGCTCGGCAGGCTGAGGAACTGGTTGCGCATCAGGAAGGTGCCGAAGGCGACGCCGGCCAGCGGGATGATGATCCCCTGGAAGGTGTTGCGCCAGCCGAGCTGGGCCACCAGCGCGTAGTTGCTGATGACCGTGATCTGGTTGGGCACCATCAGGGCCGCGATGACGACGAGGAACACCAGGCCGCGGCCGGGGAAGCGCAGCAGCGAGAGTGCGTAGGCGCTCAGCACGCCCAGCACGATCTTCGAGACCGAGAGCACCACCGTGATGATCACCGAGTTGCGCATGTACCGCAGGAACGGGATGCGCGTGGTGACGTCGTGGTAGTTGTTCGTGGTCCCCGGGTCGGGCAGCCACTGCGCGGGCTGGACGTAGATGTCCTGGCGCTCCTTGAGCGAGGTGACCACGATCCAGAACAGCGGGACGGCCACGACGAGGACCACGAGGAGCATCGCGACGTAGCCCGCGGCGGTCATCGCGGGCGAGCGGTGCGAGGCGGCCTCGGCGCCGTGGGCGACCCCGCGCCCCCGGCGACGGCGCGACGGCTGCTCGGGTGCCTCGTCGACGCGGCCGACGGGCGTGGTGGTGGCGCTCATGTCTGCGGCCGATCCATGACGCGGACCTGGACGATCGTGACGACCAGGAGGATGAGGAACATGACGGTGGCCACCGTCGCGCCGTAGCCGGCCCGCAGGTTGACGAAGGTCTCGCGGTACACCTGGTAGACGAGCGTCATGGTGCCGTCGCCCACCGGCCCGCCGCGGGTCATCACGTTGATGATGTCGAACACCTGCACCGAGCTCAGCAGCACCGTGATGGACAGGAAGAACGTCGTCGGCCGCAGCTGGGGCAGCAGCACCCTGCGGAAGTGCGTCCAGGGCGAGGCGCCGTCGATCTCGGCCGCCTCGTCGAGGTCGGCCCGCCGGCCCTGCAGCGCCGCCAGGTAGATGACGAAGCTGTAGCCGAGGGTCTTCCAGATGTAGGTGAAGGTCACCATGAACAGCGCCCATCCCGGGCGCTGGTAGAAGTCGGGCACGGCGACCCCGACGCGGGTCAGCAGGTCGCGCACCAGGCCGAAGCTGGGGTCGAAGACGAACTGGAAGGCCACGCCCACCGCGGCGCCGGAGATGACGAACGGCGCGAACACCACCGAGCGCACGACGTTGCGGCCGCGCAGGCGCTGGTCGAGCAGCATGGCCAGGGCCAGGCCCAGCCCCATCGAGATGCCGACGGTCGCGACGGTGAAGATCAGCGTGTTCGACAGCACCGTGCGGGTGTCGTCGCGCCCGAACCACTCGACGTAGTTGGCGAAGCCCACCGGGTTGGCCACCGGCGCCGAGATGTTCCAGTCGGTGAACGAGAGGCGGATGTTGTCGAGCAGCGGCCGGTAGGTGAACACGATGAGGAGGACCAGGTTGGGGGCCAGGAGGAGCCCGGCGAGGCTCCACTCCCAGGCGCGCCCGCTGGAGCGCCGCGGCGGGGGCCCGACCGGCTCAGGTGGCCCTGAGCGTTCCCCCGGCGCGACGTCTCGGTCCGAGGTCGTCGACTGCACGTCGACAACCTAGCCCGCAGAGTTACGTGGCGGCGTGCACGGCGTGAACGACTTTCGTCGAGGGGGCCAACGCTCGGCCCGGGCTCCGGACGCCCCCTGCGCGGCTCCGGGAACGCGCAGGGCCCCGGACCGTGACGGTCCGGGGCCCTGCGGTGACGCGGGCGTCAGTTGCCGGTGAGCTTCTCGCGCAGCGCGGCGAGCGCCTCGTCGGAGGCGAGGGTGCCCTCGTTGACGGGAGCGGCCGGGCGCACGGCGGGCGCCTCGTCGGTGCTCTCGGACGAGTACGAGGTCGCGGCCTCGCCGGCGGCCTCGGCGTCGGCCTTGACGGCCGCCTCGACCTGGGCCCGGTGGGCCTCCCAGCGGGCGTGGGCCTCGGCGTACTGCTTCTCCCAGGCCTCGCGCTGGGTCTCGTAGCCCTCGAGCCACTCGTTGGTCTCCGGGTCGAAGCCCTCGGGGTACTTGTAGTCACCCTTCTCGTCGTACTCGGCGGCCATGCCGTACAGGGTCGGGTCGAACTCGACCTGGCCGGCGCCGTCCTCGTTGGCCTGCTTCAGGCTGAGCGAGATGCGGCGACGCTCGAGGTCGATGTCGATGACCTTGACGAAGATCTCCTGGCCGACGGTGACGACCTGCTCGGGCAGCTCGACGTGACGCTCGGCGAGCTCGGAGATGTGCACCAGGCCCTCGATGCCGTCGTCGACGCGCACGAACGCACCGAACGGGACGAGCTTGGTGACCTTGCCCGGGACGACCTGGCCGATCGCGTGGGTCCGGGCGAAGTGCTGCCAGGGGTCCTCCTGCGTCGCCTTGAGCGACAGCGAGACGCGCTCGCGGTCCATGTCGACGTCGAGCACCTCGACGGTGACCTCGTCGCCGACCTCGACGACCTCGGACGGGTGGTCGATGTGCTTCCAGGACAGCTCGGAGACGTGCACGAGACCGTCGACGCCGCCGAGGTCGACGAACGCACCGAAGTTGACGATGGAGGACACGACACCCGTGCGGACCTGGCCCTTGCCGAGCTCCTTGAGGAACGTCGTGCGGACCTCGGACTGGGTCTGCTCGAGCCAGGCACGGCGCGACAGGACCACGTTGTTGCGGTTCTTGTCGAGCTCGATGATCTTGGCCTCGATCTCCTTGCCGACGTACGGCTGGAGGTCGCGCACCCGGCGCATCTCGACGAGCGAGGCGGGGAGGAACCCGCGCAGGCCGATGTCGAGGATGAGGCCGCCCTTGACGACCTCGATGACGGTGCCGGTGACGACGCCGTCCTCCTCCTTGATCTTCTCGATCGTGCCCCAGGCGCGCTCGTACTGGGCGCGCTTCTTGGACAGGATCAGACGACCCTCCTTGTCCTCCTTCTGGAGGACCAGGGCCTCGACCTCGTCGCCGACCTTGACGACGTCGTTGGGGTCGACGTCGTGCTTGATGGACAGCTCGCGGGAGGGGATGACACCCTCGGTCTTGTAGCCGATGTCGAGGAGGACCTCGTCGCGGTCCACCTTGACGATGCGACCCTCGACGATGTCGCCGTCGTTGAAGTGCTTGATCGTCGCGTCGATCGCGGCGAGGAGGTCTTCCTCAGAGCCGATGTCGTTGATGGCAATCTGAGGGGCGGTCGTGGCGACCGTGCTGGCAGTCATGTAGTAGGAACTCCGATGTGGACAGGTGGACTCGAGTGGATGAAGCGGGCGCACACCGGTGTCGCGAACGGCACACGGGTGCTCGCACAGCCTACTCGTGCCCGCACACCACCGGCAAAACGGTCCAGGCCCGCCGGCCGAGCGGGGGTCGACGGTGACCCAGGAGGCCGGCCGCCGCCCGGTGGGCGCCGGCGAGACGGTGGCCGCCAACCGGGCCTGGTGGGACGCCGAGGCCGAGGACTACCACGCCGAGCACGGCTCGTTCCTCGACGACGCGGGCTTCGTGTGGGGCCCCGAGGGCTGGACCGAGGACGAGCTGGACCTCCTGGGTGTCACGCCCGGCCACACCGTCGTCGAGATCGGCGCCGGTGCGGCCCAGTGCTCGCGCTGGCTCGCACGCCACCGGGGCGCGCGGGTCGTCGCCAGCGACCTCTCGGGCGGGATGCTCGCCACCTCCCGTCGCATCGACGCCGGCCGGGCCGACGGCACGGCGCCGGTCCCCCTGCTCCAGTGCGACGGGACGCGTCTGCCGCTGGCCGACGCCTCGGTCGACCGCGTCTTCACGGCCTACGGCGTCGTCCCCTTCGTGGCCGACAGCGAGGCGGTGCTGCGCGAGGCGGCCCGGGTGCTGCGCCCGGGCGGTCGCTTCGTGTTCTCGACCTCGCACCCGGTGCGGTGGGCCTTCCCCGACGTCCCGGGCCCCGAGGGGCTCACGGCCACCACGTCCTACTTCGACCGCACCCCCTACGTCGAGAGCGCCGCCGGGGTCCCGACCTACGTCGAGCACCACCGCACGCTGGGCGACCTGGTGCGCCAGGTCGTGGCGGCCGGCTTGACCCTCGTCGACCTCGTCGAGCCGGAGTGGCCCGCGCGCAACCGGCAGTCCTGGGGCGGCTGGTCACCGCTGCGCGGCCGCCTCCTGCCCGGTACCGCCATCCTCGTGTGCGAGCGCCCGTGAGCCGAGCCGCCGGGCTCAGTGCGCGGCGTCGTGCCAGGAGCGGCCGACACCGACGCTGACGTCGAGCGGCACGTCGAGGGCGATGGCGGCGCCCATCTCGCGGCGGACCAGCGCCTCGACGTCGGCCCGCTCGCCCTCGGCGACCTCGAGCACGAGCTCGTCGTGCACCTGGAGCAGCATCCGGCTGCGGGCGCCCTCGGCGCGCAGTGCGGCGTCGACCCCCTTCATGGCGAGCTTGATGATGTCGGCGGCCGAGCCCTGGATGGGCGCGTTCAGCGCCATCCGCTCGGCGCCCTCGCGGCGCTGCCGGTTGTCGCTGAGCAGGTCGGGCAGGTAACGGCGCCGGCCCAGCATGGTGGCGGTGTAGCCGGTGGCCCGGGCTTCGACGACGATCTCGCGGAGGTAGTCGCGCACCCCGCCGAAGCGGGCGAAGTACTCGTCCATCAGGCCCTGGGCCTCGCCGGTACCGATGGTCAGCTGCTTGGACAGGCCGAAGGCCGACAGCCCGTAGGCCAGGCCGTAGCTCATCGCCTTGACCTTGCTGCGCATCTCGGGGGTGACGTCCTCGGGCGCGACGCCGAAGACCCGGGCACCGACGAACCGGTGCAGGTCCTCGCCGGTGCGGAAGGCCTCGATGAGCCCCTCGTCGCCGGAGAGGTGGGCCATGATCCGCATCTCGATCTGGCTGTAGTCGGCCGACATCAGCGACTCGTAGCCCTCGCCGACGACGAAGACCTCACGGATGCGGCGCCCCTCCTCGGTGCGGATGGGCACGTTCTGCAGGTTGGGGTCGGTGGACGACAGCCGCCCGGTGGCCGCGATGGTCTGCAGGTACGTGGTGTGGATGCGCCCGTCGTCGGCCACCGACTTGATCAGCCCCTCGACGGTGACCCGCAGCCGGCTGGTGTCGCGGTGGCGCAGCAGCGCCTCGAGGAAGGGGTGCTGGGTCTTCACGAACAGGTCGGCCAGGGCGTCGGCGTCGGTGGTGTAGCCGGTCTTGGTGCGCTTGGTCTTGGCATCCCGAGCTGCTCGAAAGAGCACCTCCTGCAGCTGCTTGGGGCTGCCGAGGTTGACGTCCTCGCGCCCGATGGCGTCGTAGGCGTCCTGCTGGGCCTGGCGCATCTTGGCGGCGAAGTCGGCCTCGAGCGCGGTGAGGGCGTCGCCGTCGACGGCGATGCCGGTGCGCTCCATCGTGGCCAGGATGTCGACCAGCGGGAGCTCCAGGTCGCGCAGGAGGTCCGAGCCGCCGGTCTCGTCGAGCTTGACGGCCAGCGCCTCGGACAGCTCGAGCACCGCCCGGGCCCGCACCATGGCGTCGCGGGCCGCGGTGTCGTCACCCTCCTCGACGTCGAAGGAGAGGGTGCCCTGGCGGCCCTGGTCGGCGGTGGCGGGGGCGTCGGCGCTGAGCTCGCGGCCCAGGTGGCGCACCACGAGGTCCTCGAGGTCGTAGGAGCGCTGGTCCGGCCGCACCAGGTAGGCGCCAGCGCGGTGTCGCTGGTGACCCCGGCCAGGGTGAGCCCGCGGGTGGAGAGGGCCTGGAGCTGGGGTTTGGCGTCGTGCAGGACCTTGGGCGCGGACGGGTCGGCCAGCCACGAGGCCAGGGCGGCCTCCTGCTCGGGGGTGAGCGTGCCGAGGTCGAGGTGGGCGGTGGCGCCGTCGGTGCCCGCCAGCGAGATGGCGCCGGCGTCGCCTGCCCCGGCCCGGTACTCGCCGGCCACCACGACGCCGTGGGGGAGCGTGCGGCCCACCCCGCCGTCGCCGAAGCGCACCGTGAGGTCGTCGGCGGTGAAGACCTCGCCGTCGAGCTCGAAGCCGCCCTCGACCTCGTCGGCCTCGACCTCGAAGGTCTGGAAGAGCCGGTCGCGCAGCACCCGGAACTCGAGCCCGTCGAAGACCCGGTGCACCTCCTCGCGGTCCCACGAGGTGCGCTCGAGGTCGGCGACATCGAGGGGCAGCTCGAGGTCGTCGACCAGCCGGTTGAGCCGGCGGTTGCGCAGCACGTCGTCGAGGTGGGCCCGCAGGTTCTCGCCGGCCTTGCCCTTGATCTCGTCGACGTGGGCCACCACGCCCTGCAGGTCGCCGTACTGGGCGAGCCACTTCGCGGCGGTCTTGGGCCCCACTCCCGGGACGCCGGGCAGGTTGTCGCTGGACTCGCCCACGAGGGCCGCGAGGTCGCTGTAGCGGTCGGGGGGGACGAGGTACTTCTCCTCGACGGCGGCGGGGTCCATCCGCCACACCTCGGACACCCGCGCACCGGGTAGACCAGGGTGACCTTGTCGGAGACGAGCTGGAAGGCGTCGCGGTCGCCGGTGCAGACGACGACCTCGCCCCCGGCCTCGACCGCCTGCCGCGTGAGGGTGGCGATGACGTCGTCGGCCTCGAAGCCCTCGACCCCGACGTGCCGGATGCGCAGGGCGTCGAGCACCTCGCGCAGGAGCGGCAGCTGGCCCGAGAACTCGGTGGGGGTCTTGGCGCGGCCGGCCTTGTACTCGGCGTACTGCTCGAGCCGGAAGGTCTGTCGCGAGACGTCGAAGGCGACGCCGACGTGGGTGGGGGCCTCGTCGCGCAGGACGTTGATGAGCATGGCCGTGAAGCCGTAGACGGCGTTGGTGTTCTGGCCGGTGCTGGTCGAGAAGTTCTCGACCGGGAGGGCGAAGAAGGCCCGGTAGGCCAGCGAGTGTCCGTCGAGGAGGAGGAGCTTCACGCATGGCAGCCTATCGACCATGACCGACACCCCCGCCGCCCCGGACCCCGCCTCCTCCCCCGCCGGCGAGCATGCCTCCGCCCTGGCCGCGATGACCGCGGCCAACCCCGACTC